>DGQK01000005.1 GCA_002390745.1 Bacteroidetes bacterium UBA4416
TTTCCACTAGCTTACAAGGGTAGTTAAGTGTTGGGTTAGTGTTTCGTAATTCCGGTGCTGTTTCACGACCTCGCCGATCACAATCACGGCGGGTGCCTGGATGCGTTCCTTCTCCGCCTCTTGTACAATGGTCCGGATGCTTCCAAGAGCTACCCGTTGTGTAGGCAGTGAGCCGTCCTGCAACAGGGCGATGGCGGTGTCCTGCTTCCCTTCTTGTGTGAAGATCTCCACAATGTCTTTCAGTTTCGACAAGCCCATCAGAATGACAATTGTGGCGTTGGTCTTTGCAGCAGCAAACACGTCTTTCGACACCGCATTGTCTTTCGTTGTACCTGTGATGATCCAGAAGCTTTCACTCACACCGCGGTGAGTCACAGGAATACCCGCCAGAGCCGGTACACCGATGGAGCTGGAAATACCGGGAATGACCTCCGTTTCGATCGCAAAGGAGCTCACATAATTCAGTTCCTCCTGCCCCCTTCCAAATACAAAGGGATCTCCGCCTTTGAGGCGCACCACATGACCGTGTGCATAAGCATGGCTCACCAAAGCGGCATTGATTTCCTCCTGCGTATAGGCATGCTGACGGTTGCGCTTGCCAACGTAAATCTTCACGGCCTGTGCCTGCGCCTGTTCCAGCAGCTCCGGGTTCACCAGGGCATCGTACAGGATGACATCGGCAGAGCGAATGGCCCGCAGGCCTTTTACCGTTATCAGCTCAGGATCTCCCGGTCCGGCTCCAACCAGCGTTACTTTCGGTGTTTTCTTAGGTGACATGCTTTTTAGTTAATGCGTTATTGTTATTTGAATCGGATGATGAGCCTTCAGAACCATTCTTTTTGCCAGCCTGTGCAGACGGAGCGATACGCACTACACGCGACAAAGAGCTGCAACAGCTCCGCGTATTCCATACTCAGCCGTGTATCGCTTGCTTTTCCGTTTCCCTGAACCAGCTGACCTGCTTCAGGAATAAAACGGCCTGCTCAAAGTAGCTCTCTGCAAATGCCACCGAAGGCTCGCTCTGGTTGATCTGCAACACCAGCTCTTTGAAGCTGCCAGGCAGGCTGATCAATCCCATTTCTACAAAGTGCTTATCGAAATCGGCGATGAGTGCATGATGCGTATTCACGTGCAGCTGCCTGCCTAGCAAGAGGCCTTTGGCAGAGCTGATGAAAGAGGCATAGCTGTAATAAATGCTATCGCCGTATCGCCCGTCGTCAAAGGCTTCCGCAGCCCAGGCCAGCTTTTCTTCCGATTCAAAAAACAAAGTGGCCACCAGGTCGATCACCACGCCNNGCACATTCCCCGGTACCAATAGCCGTTTGAAATCGCTCATCAGATCCCCAGTCGAAATAATCTTCCGGAGCCAGATTGCTATTGTCACCCAGGGGTTTCAGCAACTGATAAAAATAGTCTTTCCCCTTCCGGTCGTAATAAGCATTAAAGGATTCTTCATCCTCTGCCTGGTCTTCAAAATCATGAAAAAGACGGCGAAGCACATCGGGAGCACGTTTGCTGGCAACCTTAATTACTTTTTCGGCGATCCTCCCCTTGCCGTTTCCGAGGGTGCCGCCGCCCAGCAGTACCTGAAGAGCCGGTACCACATGCGCTCCTACTTTGAAGGAGCTTCCGTGAAAGCCGATCTGCGCGAGGCCATGCTGCCCGCAGGAATTCATACAACCGCTGATCTTGATCTTTATGTCGTGGTTATAGATCAATTCGGAAAATTCGGAATAGATCAGTTTTTCAAGCTCTTTAGAAATGTTGGTGCTGTTGGAGATCGCCAGATTGCATGTATCTGTTCCAGGGCAGGCTGTAATGTCTGCCACGGAGTCGAAGCCGGGGTCTGCGAGATCAAGCAGTTCGAGGTTATGGAATACATAGGGCAAAGCTTCTTCCTTCACAAACCGCAACAGGAAGCCCTGATTGATGGTGATGCGCGTGTCCTCCGGTGAAGCCAGGCGTTCGATCAGGGCCGCCAGCGCTCTCGCCTTTGCAGACGAAATATTTCCAAGGCCAACTTTCACATAAACCCCGAAATATTTCTCCTGTTTTTGCTTAAAGGTATTCGTTGCCAGCCATTCGGCATACCGGACGTCATTCAGCAAAAGCAGGCCTGAGGCCGGTTCGTTGTGCTCAGGCTCCCTGGACAGGGCACGTGTATCGATGGCATACGTTTTATGAAGAAGGGCCTTCTCCTCTTCGGCTACCAGCTTCAGAAATTCAGCCACGCCGATCCTGTGGATCAGGTATTTGATCCTTGCTTTGTGCCGGCTTACCCGCTCCCCATAGCGATCGAATACACGGATCGTGGCTTCCACAAAAGGAATCAGCTTGTGTTCCGGCAAAAATTCATACGCCACCTGCGCCAGGAAGGGCTGTGCACCCAGCCCGCCGCCTATCAGTACTTTGAAGCCCCTTTCGTTCAGTTCATTAAGCTTCGGGATCAGGCCTATGTCATGAATATACGTGAAGGCAGTGTCCTTGTCGCTGTTCGAAAATGCGATCTTGATCTTGCGTCCCAGCTCCTGCCCGAAAGGCTTCCGCAATAAATAACTGAACAAGGCATGTGCATAAGGCGACACGTCGAATGGTTCCTCCGGATCGATGCCGGCTTCCGCAGAAGCGGTAATATTTCTTACGGTATTCCCGCAGGCTTCCCTCAGGGTGATCTCATCCTGTTCAAGTTTAGCCCAGAGCTCCGGCGTCCGGTCGAGGCTTACGTGATGGATCTGAATATCCTGGCGGGTTGTCAGGTGAAGGTTTCCATTGGAATACTCGTCGCTGATGGCAGCAATGCGCAATAGCTGCTTCGTGGAAATTTTCCCGAAAGGCAATTTGATGCGGACCATCTGCACCCCTTTCTGGCGCTGCCCATACACACCACGCGCCAGCCGGAGGCTCCTGAATTTATCGTCATCAATCCTGCCTTCCCGGAACTGCCGGATCTTTTGATCAAGATCGATGATATCCTTTTCAACCAGGGCTTTCCCCGAATGATTTACCAATTCCAATTCTGTTCTGAAACTTTGCATGTCCTTATTTCTGATAAGTTGAGTTTATTGCCGTAAAATAAATCTCGTACCAATCCTGCCTGTCCAGNNGATGTGGTACTGAGCCGCGATCTTTTTCAGAACCGTCCTGATGTTGAACGTGGACTCATCATTGGCGTCCAGCAGCCGCCCACCCGCCAGTGGCGACCAGGCCAGTGGCCGGCTATACTGTTGTTTGATGAAGTCGATGGTGCCATCGGTAAGCGCCTTCACATTCAGCAAATTCAGCTCGAGGTGATTGGTTATGATCGGGATGCTTAAACGCGATTGCAGGAGCTGATGCTGGTGCACCGTAAAATTAGCCACACCCACATGCCTCACCATTCCTTTTTTCACCAGGGTCGTGAGAGCAGAAGCCGTTTCGTCGGCATCCATTAACGGATCCGGGTGATGCAGCAATAAGATATCGATATAATCCGTTCCCAGGTTTTCCAGCGATTGTTCGATGCTTTTCACGATATGCTCCGGACTGCTGTCGTAATGCCTCGTGCGGTATTGCGGACGGAGCTTATCCACCTGGTTGATACCGCATTTGGTGGATATCACGATGTCTTCCCGGCGGATGCCACTTTCTTTAACAGCCTTTCCAAACAAGGCTTCTACCTGATAATTGCCATATACATCAGCATGATCGAAAGTAGTGATGCCCTGATCGAGGCAGGCATGCAGCTTTGCCTGTACCGTGCGGTAAGACACGCCATCCGGATCTTCCAGCGCACGCCAGAAACTATAGATCACCGGTGATACCTCTGGTCCCTGTTCTCCTAAACTTATTTTTTCCATGTTTTAGTTTTAAATATTCCTGAATAATGTAGAATCAAATGGTTCAATGGACCCGGAACACTTCCTGGTCAAGGATACCGGGCTGTCACCTGTAGCAAGGGCAAAAAGCTCCAGTTACAAAAAAAGTCCCCGCATACAACATGTAGGGACTTCACCGGAATGAGCAGGTCCATACATCAGTATGTTCTGTGCATACAGCCACATGCACAACACATTGTTCTTTTAGTCATTGCCTTCATGTTCATTGACTATATATTTGGCTGGGGCGTGGTTCTCAGGTAAGGCTTGATTTCGGTAAAGCCTTTCGGGAATTTCGCCGGAATGTCTTCCGTCTTGATGGATGGCACCACCACCACATCCTCTCCCTGCTTCCAGTTGGCAGGTGTGGCTACGCTATATTCTGCCGTCAGCTGTAGCGAATCGATCACCCTCAATATCTCGTTGAAATTTCTCCCGGTGGAGGCCGGATAGGTGATCAGTAATTTCACTTTCTTATCAGGACCGATCACAACTACCGATCTTACCGTGAATTTATCAGAAGCATTCGGATGCACAAAGCCATAGAGCTTTGACACTTCGAACACGGGATCGGCAATGATCGGAAAATTCACCTCCGTATGTTGCGTTTCATTGATGTCCTTGATCCATTTCAAATGCGAGTCCACGGGGTCTACACTCAGGGCGACCACTTTCACACCACGCTTATCGAACTCAGGCTTGAGTTTCGCCGCGCTGCCCAGCTCGGTGGTGCATACCGGTGTGAAATCGGCGGGGTGGCTGAACAGAACAGCCCAGCTGTTTCCGAGCCATTCGTAAAAATTAATTTTTCCTTCACTGGAATCTGCCGTAAAGTCCGGCGCTGTATCTCCTAATCTGATTGACATAATTGTTTATTTTTTATGGTTAATGTAATTTTTAAATAATAAGGGTTGGTTAATAGCTTACCAATTCTGTTTTGCCGCTCGTTTGTTGAACCCTTTCATGCAAGCTCACCTGTTCGTTGACCAGGCAGATAAAGAGCTTGTTTTCGAGGATATAAGCCCTTCGCGAAATCAGGTGGCGCAGGTTGATCCTGCCAACCACATACTGGTACTTTCCTCCGCTGTAACGCTCGGTGATCTCTTCAAACGGAAGCTGCCCGAGGTCTTCGGCCACATTGTACCGCAGGTAAGCTGTGACCAGCACATCATTGGTGAATTCGGGCACATGCTTCTGCGCATATTTTTTAAACTCGTAGCGGTAGCCATGCGACAGGGCCGATACATCCGATAACACAGCCGCTCCTGTTGGCAGGCTTCCTGCTCCCCTGCCTTGCAGGAATTGCTCGCCCGAGAAAACACCTTCCACTATAACGCCATTGAACTCATTATCCACATTGTAAAGCTGATTGGCTGCTTTGATGAATCGCGGAAGCACGAACACACTGACCTTATTATCTTCCAGGCGCCGGATCACCGGCGTCAGCTTGATCTTGTAGCCCTTCTCCGAAGCATAGGTAATATCCTCATCCTGGAGTGTGGTAATCCCAATATTCAGTACCTCTTCCGGCTTTATGATGAGGCCAAAGGCATGCAGCGCCAGAATGATCGCTTTGAATTTAGGATCGTAGCCTTCCACATCGCTGGTCGGGTCGCTTTCCGCAAAGCCTTGCTCCTGCGCCTGTTTCAAAGCCGTTTCGTAAGATAATTTCTCGTTGATGGTTTTGGTCAGGATATAGTTGGTGGTGCCGTTGAATATCCCCGAGATCTTTTCCAGTTCCTCGTTATCAAAATATTCTTCCAGTGTCCGGATGATGGGAATACTGCCGCAGGCGGCCGCTTCATACAGCAGCGACACATTATTCTCTTCCTGTAGGCGGTAAAGCTCCTCCAGGTGCAAGGCCAGCAATTTTTTATTGGCGGTTACCACGTGCTTTTTCCGCTTCAGCGCTTCACTCACAATATCAAAAGCATCGTCCGCGTTATCGATCAGCTCAACCACCACATCTATTTCCGGGTCGTTCAGGATCTCCCACTTGTCGTAGCTGATGAGCTCCGGTTCTACCTTCCGGTCTTTACCTTTGTTCTTCACCACTATTTTTTTGATGTCGGCTTTAAAACCCGTACTCTTGTTCAGTACATGATAAAGCCCCTGCCCGACACAGCCGAAGCCAAACAATCCTATTTTTAATTTTTTGCTCATGGTATTAATTCGTGTTTTGATGAATGCGTTGTTCTGTTGATTCGTGAATGCTCTTATAAAATGCTTCTATCAGGGTGCTCAGTTTCGCCGTTTCGATCAGGAAACCATCGTGTCCGTATAGCGAGTCTATTTCATGAAACGATGCTCCTTTAATGCCTTTGGCCAGTAGTTTTTGCTCAGAAGGCGGAAATAGCAGGTCGGATGTCAGCCCGACAACCAGCGTGCGCGCTTTGATGCCGTTGAGTACTGTTTCCAGGCTATAGGCCCTTCCCCTGGCAACATGATGGGAGTCCATAGCTTCCGATAGCCTTACATAAGAATATGCATTGAAGCGCTTCACCAGCTTCTCGCCCTGGTAGCGCTGGTAAGAGGCCGCCGGATGGTTATTGAATGGACCTGCCCCATCAAGTTTCTGCGTGCTATGGTAGGTATGATAATTCCTGTAGCTCAGCAAGGCGATGCTGCGAGCAGCCAGCAGGCCTTTTTCTCCGCCATTTGCCAGGTTCGAAAAATACGTCCGGTCGGCTTTAATGGCCAGGCGCTGCGACTCGTTGAAGGCAATGCCCCAGGGCGAATGCTGCGCATTGGTGGCGATCAGCACCAGGTTTTCGGTAAGCTCCGGATTCTCCAGCACCCATTCCTGTGCGATCTGGCCACCCTGAGAACCACCGATGAGCGTGTGGATCTTTTCTATTCCAAGGTGTTGCCTCAGAAGTTCCAGGCTATGGGCCATGTCGCGGATGGTGATCTGCGGAAAATAGCTGTACCAGGGCTCATTCGTATCAGGATTGATGCTCAGTGGCCCCGTTGTTCCGTAGCAGGAACCAAGATTGTTCGCGCATACAATGAAATAATCCCTTGGGTTAAAAAGATCCTCTGCTCCGAACAGGCCTTTCCACCAATCAAAGACATCGCTGTTGGCGGTGAGTGCATGCACCACCCAGATCACATTGCTCTTGTCTGCATTGAGCTTCCCGTAAGTATGATAAGCAATTTCCAGCTGAGGAAGCGACAAACCACTCTCCAGGGCAAACCTCTTTTTGTATGTATAATTCTGACTCATGATAAAAAGATGAAGAACAGTGGGCTAAAAACCTAACAAAACTTACCCACCGTTCTCTTTGATAATAATTTAATTGCTGAAAATAGATTCTGAAAAAATAAGCTGGCGGTGTTCGCGCGACGACAGGATGTTGACATCGCTGACAAGACGCGCATGATGCTTCTCTTCAAATAGCGGGAAAACAACGCCGCCTCTCTGCGCCACACCGTACGAAGCCTGTAAGCGAATGTATTGACGGTGTTGCAGGTCTCCGATGAGATTCGTGGAAACGTTGGCAAGGGTATATGTGTTTCTGTGTGTGTTCATGATGATGGGGTTTAATGATTTCGGTAATGGGAATTAACAGGTGGCATTGCACAAAAGAATGTGCAGGAGGTTCCGGGAGTGCCAGGCTTGTGTTTTTCCGGTAAAATTGAAAACGAAAAAATCAGCTTAGCATGTGCTGCAGCAGCAACACATACAAGCCATCATCATGAAAGGGCTGGTAATGCCTTTGTTGGAAACGAGGCCAAAAGAGAAGGCCGTTTGATCAGGAAAGATGCTTTTGTTGTTGGATGTTGTGTGTGTCATGTTATTGTTTTAATTTATTTTTCTCTGTTTTTCATCAGAGTAGGAGTTGGCACCTGTTTTCCAATCCCGCCAAAGCGTGACTTCTAGTTGGTTGCCAGTGGGTCTGTGAGCCTATTCTCTCGCCACTTCTTAATAAATTAATTACACACAAAAAGGATGTAACTAATCCGCGGCAAAGATAAATCAGTTTTTTCCATACTTCCAAATAAATTTTTAAAAAAATCTTAATTTGCTGTATTATCAAGGCTTCTAAGGCATAAATAAATTCAGTGAATCCTAAAAACACCCAGCCATAATAAAGTTTAAACTAAAGAAGAGGACATTATCGCATTTTTTTGGGACGTGCCGGCGCAAAGAACATGCGTCAGGCTTTACGCTACAATCACCCGCCACGCATCATGGGAGGATTTCCCTATCCGTACCGGCACGAACGGGCACTACAATCCTGAAGCCATGTAATCCTCCGCCTAACAGCCTGATCCGTGTTATCTGTGTTCCATTTTTATTTTTTATTCTCCACAGGTAATCGTATTACAAACCGTACATTTGCACGTGCTAAAAAACGTCGGCAAACACCACTTACTCCTTCACTTCATTGTATTTATCTGGGGCTGGTCGCCCATCCTGGGCAAGGGGATCAGCATCGACGCCTTACCGCTGGTATGGTACCGCATCGGGCTTACCGTTTTCCTCATGGGCCTTTACCTGCTGTACATCAGAGCCAGCCTGAACGTATCGCTGAAGAGGCTCCTGCAATTCTCGGTGATTGGCCTCATCATTTGCGTCCATTGGCTCTGCTTCTACGGAGCGATCAAAGTTTCCAATGTTTCCGTAACGATGGCGGCCTTCAGCACAGGCACCTTGTTTACGGCTATTGTCGAGCCACTTGTATACAGGCGCAGGATCGTCATCTACGAGCTCATCATCGGCATGATCATCATTGGCGCCATCTGCCTTATTTTTTCCGTAGAATTCCAATACGGCCTGGGCATCCTCCTTGGCATTCTGGCTGCGCTGACGGCGGCCATCTTCAGTGTGTTCAACGGCGTCTTTATCCAGGACCAGCGCGAGCCGGTTTCTTCACCGGTGCTTTCCTTCATTGAGCTCAGCGCGGCCTTCATCGGCCTCAGCATCTTCCTGGGTTTTAAAGGCAGCTATACCACAGAGTTCTTCACTCTCACCAACCGGGATATCATCCTCCTTATTATTTTTGCGGGCGTATGCACGGTGTATCCCTTCATTGCCAGCGTTAACCTCATGAAGCACCTCACGCCCTATACCATTAACCTCACCGTAAACCTCGAAGGGTTGTATGGCATTGTGCTGGCAAGCCTGCTGTTCCATGAGAACAAATACCTTTCCACCACCTTCTACGTCAGCTTTTCCATCATCCTGGCAGCCATTTTCCTGAATGCCTTTCTTAAACAAAAGTTTAGCAAAGGGTAGTTTTCCTGTAACATAAAATCCTACCTTTGCAAGGTTCAAAAAAAACAGGATCATGCAATTTGAGCTCAGTCTCGAATATCTGGAGGAATTAAAGGAAGCCATCGCCCGCAAGGACGAAGCGACCATTAAAGCGCAGCTCGAAGAGCTGTACGCTGTAGATATTGCCTTGATCCTAAACAGGCTGGATGTAGAGGAAGCCAACTTCCTGTACGATATCCTGGATGACGAAATGGCGGCGGATGCCCTCCTCGAAATGGAGGAGGAGAAACGGGAAGCCTTACTGGCGACCTTCTCTACCAAAGAAATTGCCGAGCAGCTCGACAACATGGAGTCGGATGATGCTGCCGACGTGATCAACGAGTTACCGGAAGAGATCCAGGAAGAGGTACTCTCTCACATCGAAGATATCGAGCAGGCCAGCGACATCGCCGACCTGATGAGCTTCGAGGAAGGCACCGCCGGATCCCTGATGGCGAAAGAACTTGTGAGCGTGTACGCCCACGAAACGGTAACAGCCTGTATCGACGAGATCAGGCGGCAGACCGAGAACGTGGATGTGATGTACGCGGTATATGTAGTGGACGATAACGAGAAACTCATTGGGATGCTGTCGCTGAAAAAACTGATCATCTCGCATCCACTGGCCCTCATAGAAGAAATTTACGACCCGGATGTGATCTCCGTCAAAACATCGACCCCGAGTGAAGATGTGGGAGAGCTGATCCAGAAATACGACCTCGTCGTCCTGCCGGTAGTCGACCAGCTGGGAAGGCTTGTAGGACGGATCACTATTGACGACGTGATGGATGTGATGCGTGAGGAAGCGGAGAAGGATATCCAGCTGATGAGCGGTATCACCGACGACGTCGACAGTAACGACAGCCTGTGGCGCCTGTCGAGGGCCCGCATTCCCTGGCTGTTGGTAGGCATGGGCGGCGGGATCATAGGCTCGCGCATCATCGGAAGTTACGAGCAACAGATCCAGCTGCGTCCGGAAATGGCTTTTTTTATCCCGCTCATTGGCGCCACCGGTGGAAATGTAGGTGTGCAGTCGTCTGCCATCATTGTTCAGGGGCTCGCCAGCAACACCCTTGTACTGGACCGCATTGCACCGAAATTATTCAAAGAGCTTGGCGTAGGCCTCATCAACGGTATGATTTGCTCAGGCCTGATCCTGGGCTATAATTTGCTGATCAATGAATCCTGGGCTTTGGCAGCTACGGTGAGCGTTGCCTTATTTACGGTGATCCTCTGCGCCTCTTTTTTAGGCACCTTCGTTCCGCTCACCATGCACCGCTTTAAAGTAAACCCGGCCCTGGCGACAGGCCCCTTTGTCACGACACTTAACGACATCATCGGCATTTCTATTTATTTCCTGGTAGGACGCCTGCTCTACAACGTCCTGTAGCCACGCACACCATGGAGATCCGATCCCTCGAACAATTACAGTCCAACACGTTTCCGCATGTGAGCAGGATTACGATTTCAGCACAGCTTTCTGCTTTTCCGAAAGAGCTTTTTCTGTATACCGAAACGCTGGAGATCCTCGACCTTTCGAATAACAAGCTTGATCATGTTCCGGATGAGATCGTCCGCTTTAAAAAGCTGAAGATCCTCTTCCTTTCCAATAACCGTTTTACCACATTTCCGCTGATCCTGGGACAGTGCCGCAGCCTGAGCATGATCGGGTTTAAATCGAATGCCATTTCCTTTATCCCTGAGCATGCCTTCCCCGAAACACTGCAATGGCTGATCCTCACCAATAATGCGGTAGAGCGTATACCCGCCTCCATTGGCAATTGCAAACCTCTGGAGAAAGTAGCCCTTGCCGGGAATCAATTAAAATACCTTCCGGAAGAACTGTCGGCCTGTAAAAACCTGGCGCTCCTGCGCATCTCAGCCAACAGGTTTGAAACGCTCCCCGGCTGGCTGCTCCAGATGCCGAAGCTGGCCTGGCTGGCTTATTCCGGAAACCCCTGCTCTGTGATCCTGAAAGAAAAAGCACTGCCGGCCGTTGCCTGGAAAAACCTGAAGATCATGGAAACACTGGGCGAAGGAGCTTCGGGCGTCATCTCGAAAGCGGAAATAACAACCGGCGAATTTAAGGGGCACCATAGTGTCGCCTTAAAATTATTCAAAGGCGAAGTCACCAGCGATGGTTACCCGGAAGATGAAATGAAACTCTCCTCCCTCCTGCCCGCTCATCACAACCTTGTGAAGGTGCTTGGCAGGATCAGCGAACACCCGCAGCATAAAGAAGGATTGATCTTTGAGCTCATTCCTGCCGGTTACCGAAACCTGGGTTTGCCGCCAAGCTTCAGTACCTGCTCCCGCGATACGTTTAAAGAAGGGACCACGTTTAAACTAAAAGAGATTTTCTCCGTTTTGACAGCAGTAGCAAGTGTTGCCCGCCGGCTGCACGAACATGGCATCATGCACGGCGACCTCTACGCCCACAATACACTCATCAACGATGCAGGGCATGCCATTTTCGGTGATTTCGGCGCAGCCACCGCCTACCCGGTTTCGTCGGCGCACGCCAAAAGCCTGGAACGCCTGGAAGTACGGGCTTTCGGGAACATGGTCGAAGACCTGCTCAACCACCTACACCCGGAAGAAAAAAATTCGGAACAGGTGCACGGGCTCTTTCAGCTAAAAGAAATCTGCCTGCTGCATGAAGTGCTGCTAAGGCCTGATTTCAACTATATTTTGGAAAAGCTGGAAGGATCAGGAAAGACAAGATAATCTATTCAGGCGTTAAGTGTAAGCTATCGCACACCGTTGACTGAGGCTCCCGAAGTCGCCCTCTCATTCTCTACTTCCTCAGGCTGTTAAACCGTTTGATGGCAACCAGCTGATCGTAATACGTGCCACGCTGGCGATGGTATACATAGATGGCATACTCATTCTCGGTTTCCCAGTGGCTCCCTTCCGTCATCGTGTTATCACCGCCTTTTTTGTCATCTCTCAGGTACACATAGGTGTAATTGTAATAGCCCTGTTTGATAAACATGGTGCACTCGTAGCCAAAACGTTTGTAATTATAGGTCATACGATTGGTTTTGCTCAGGCGCCAGTCCGTGAGTTTGCCAAGCACATAAAAATTTCCCTCTCCCTGGGCATTATCGTAAGGAATAAAAAACTTTACCCAGGCGTAATCCGCCTCTATATCCGGATTTGTAGACATATCAAGGTTTTTGATCAGGTAGCCGCCGTTGAGATCGTTGTAGAAAGAATACGGTTTGAAGGTACGAAGCTCGTCTATTTTCAGGTCGACATGGTAGATGGAGGCACTATCGCGGTAGATATCAGCTATCCGTTCAGTATAAGTGCGCAAGGAGCGTGTATCAAAATACCGGAACTCATTTCCTCCTTTGAAGGTTGATTTGTCATCAAGAGAATAGGTCAGCTGCCGGGGCTCCGTAAAGGTCGGCTTGATGTCGCGCACGGCATTGTCCCAACGGTTATTCTGGGTGATCACCACTTTCATATCCGTAAACGGATTCGTTAATTCATACGTGCTGTTGATGATGGAAAAATCGATGTGCTGGCTTTCGTACTGCTCGTCATTGCCTATGGCCTGCCTGGTGGTGGCTACTACCGTTACCTTGTTATCATAGATCATAAAGCGCTTGGTGAGCACCAGCTTCTCCTTATCATTATCTTCATACACATAAGCGATGTAATTTCCGGATTTGGAAAACTGCATATTGGCCTGCGGGAACGTGATGGAATAATGTGTATACTTTTGAATGGTATTGGTGGAATAGCTGAAGTTTAAAAAATTAGCGTCAAAAAATCCATTCATGTATTCAGCCTGCATCAGGTCTGAAGGTTCCCAATTAGCCGTGCAGTGCACAAAGCTGACAGAGTAATTCTTCTTGTCGGCTTCCAGGTCGTCGAAGCTAAGCTCCAGTAATTCGGAAGAGTTGAATTTGATGATAGCCGGATTCGCGTCGTAGCTGGCCTCATGAAGCTGGGCGGTTTTGATGTAAGGTTTATAAACCCAGTCTTCGTACCGGAGCTGGTTATCGTTGGCATAATCGTCCTGCGCCTGTATGGAAAAAGACACCAGTGCCAGGCATGCCATCATCGTTTTCCTGAAATGCATAGGCTAAAAATAACGAATAAACCAGAATTTTAGTGTTTCCTATTCCTGAATAAGCTCACCTTTACCATTTTTTACCAGATTGATGTGCGCTGGCTGGCCTTTGTAATAAATGTTCCCGGCCCTGTCGAGCACAATGTCCATCACGCCTCCGGGAGGTGCATTCACGTATGCATGCCCAATGGAAACGCTATGCAGGTAAATGTATTTTCTCACTTCCAGGTCGGCGGCATACAAATAATTGGTGCCTGTATAATCGTTCTGCAGGTTATCGGTAACACCCGTCAGGTAGATGTCGCCATTGCCATGAGCGCTGCACATGATCACACCGATATCGGCATCAAGCCTGAGTTCCCCGGAATTGTTGGTGCGGCAGGTCAGCGTATCCTGCACAATACGGTTTGTTGTTTTTATGGGCCCCACACCATTGTGCAGGATGTATTTGAAACGGGGAGCTGTGATATACACATTGATCTCGTGCTTATAGCCGCGCACCCAGTTGCAGCGGTTTGTATTAATAATGTGCAGGGTATCGCCCGTTATCTTGGCTTTGATGAGCGGTTGCAGGTTCCTTCCGGCCACCACCTTCACTTCATAATAAGAGCCTTGGGTCAGGAACAGATTAATCTTGTCCTTTACGTCGATGCAGGTAAAGTTCTGTACATCATGGTATATCACATTCGTAGGCCCTGTAGATTTCACGCAGTCGCATAGGTTTTCCTTTTTGCAGGAAAGAAAAAACTGCAGGAACAAGAGCAGGAGCAAACTATAGACTTTATAACGCATCAACCTTTTTCTTTTTTATACTGAAGCGATAACCAATCCCATAATCGAAATGTGCTGCCACCACCCAATGCGATTTCATCGTAAAATTAAACATCAGGCCGTTCTTACAATAATGCCGTATACCGATGCGATGAAATATCGGGCCATCCTCTTTTGGCCTGGAGATAGCGTAGTAGCCCATCTCGATGGGAAAGCTGACCCTTCCGATGTTATAGGCATAGCATACCTTGACGCCCATTTGCGCCACATCGGTCCAGCTATGAGCGGGGTTCCCGGAAGTCATCAGGTGGTATTTATTCTGATCGTCATAGCACAGATCTATTCCCGCGCCCCACTTATGCGTGTTTCTTGCATTGTAATAATAATTGACGCCGAGTGTATTGGTGAAGTATTTCGGGCCTCCCGGCGGCTCATGCTCGTTGAAGCCTGCCGCATACCACACCAGCACTTCATGCCTGGAAGGCCATACCGAGGAAGAATCCGTGAGCGTGGAGTTGACCGGGTGCTTATCGAACTTGATATTCATCCCCAGGTTAAGCGATACCACATTGAGCCCCAGGTTCGGTACCTGCGAACGCCCGTTGGAGGCATGGGCAAATGATAAGCCTGGCTCCAGCCGAACTTTTTCATTGAGGTTCAGGTGCCATAGCAGTTTCCATTGCACAAAAGTATTGAGATGGCTGCCGATGGCAATATCCTTGGGGTTCGTATTGATATCGAACTTCCTGGTAAGGTAGGAAAAGCCCCAGCAAATCCTGAGTACCGGTCGCGATGCCCTCACTTTTTTATTGAGCGGAATCTCCACAAATGGCGATAGGGCAAAGCACCTGCCCAATTGTTTGGGATTGGCGAAATCAATATAGTTAAAAGAGATGCCTATATCGGGAAAGTTATTTTCATGATGCCACAACTTATTGCCGCAGGTAGGTTTTACAAAATCCACTTCCATTCCCGGAATATATCCTTTTACCAAAGCACCGGTGGTATTGCGCTGCTCAAAAATGAAACCGTAAGTAGGTGCTATCTTGATGTAAAAATTTCTGGAACCTGTCATCCCTTTTTGCGCAGACAGAGAGCCAATGATGCATAGAAACAAATATATAGGGAGCCGTTTCAAAAAAGTCGTTAAAAATAAGTTTATTATTTTGGATTCAGATGAAGTTTTTTCAACTATTTCCGACGTTTTTCTTGCCTTTTATCAAAAATAGCATAGCGTAATAATACGCAATTCACGATATACTAATACGTTTTAGGAATGCTATTTTCGCCAAATTACAGAAAATTTCGTAACTAAAAATGAGTTACTATTGTTTAAAAGGTAAATCATAAGCCATGAAACTTAAAAAAATCATAACAGTGTTCCTGGTCATTTTTGCAACAAGTTTAAATTACACGATTTACGGCCAATGCAGTGGCGGCACAAATGGCGGCGCCCTGAATCCGGTTCCGGCGGCAACAACCAGCACCATGGCGGTAACTAACGGGAGATATTACACCTTTTCGGTGCCTGCCAGCCCTTGCGCCCCTATATACATGTTTTCGTTTTGTTCGGCCGATGGCGGAAGCAACAGCCAAACCGATACGCAAATTACCATCCTGGACAACAGCGGAGCCTACGCCGGCGGATACAATGATGATTACTGTGCCTCTCTCTCTTATCTTACCTGGTCACCCAGTTCTACGGTGGCTGCAACCTATAGAGTTCTGGTGAACAAGTACAACTGCACAACGGGCGGGACCGGTGTTTTGGCTTATAAGGTAACCAACTCCTATACCAATACCGCTGAATACACGGTCATCGGATCTGCTGTGTATGCGGCCGGCTGCGCAACAGTTACACCCAATTCGGGTGGCCTGACAGGCTGCACCTGGGACGTGAATTCAACCTTAAATTTTGCCTCAAACTGGAGCTATGATTTCAATGTTAATTTAGGATCAAATGATGCCGGAGCTGATGGGATGGCTTTTGTGATCCAGAACGACCCCCGCGGAAGATGTGCCTGCGGATCAAATGGCGGAAGCCTTGCTGCCGGCGGAATCAGCAATTCACTGATTGTTGAGATCGACACCTACATTAATTATGAAGACAGGGACGATTTTATATCTCCCACCATTGGCTGCCTTGGCATAGAAGATCCCGATCACCTCGACCTGTGGGTAAACGGTGTGGTTAATCCTAACCTGGATGCGAACTGCAATGCTGTTGCTGCGGGAGAGCGGCCCGTAGTTGCCAATGCGGTCAGGCTTCAGAATCCGCCGGGAACAAATTACAATATCGAAAACGGGATGAACCACACCCTGAGGGTGAGCTGGGTGACCGGCTCGCCGGGAACCTTCACTGCCCGCATCATGAATACCGCCCTCACAACTACCTATGGCGTTATATCAACTACCCTGGACCCCGTGGCGACCTTCAGCACGACGACTCCTTATTTTGGATTTACAGGTTCTACGGGCGGGCTCAGCAACCAGCAGAGCTTTTGCAGCCCTCCGGCCTTGCTACCGGTTCAACTGCTTTATATGACTGCTGAATGCACGGAGAACGGGATTTCCGTTTCCTGGGCAACAGCCAGCGAGCTGCACAACAAGCAATTTAATATTTTAAGAAGCGAGGACGGGATCAGCTATAGCACGATCGGTACGGTAACCGGAAACGGCACTACAAACGTGAAGATCTTGTACAACTATCTTGACGCGACGGCTTTGGCAGGAACGATCTATTACTACAAACTGCAACAGATCGATTTTTCTGGAACATCCAAAACATATAACCTGGCCGAAAGTGCCGATCGTTCGTGCCGGGATGCTGTCCCCGATATCACGGTGTCGCCGAACCCGGCCAATGAAAGCATAACCTTAGGTCTTGGTAATTTATCCCCGAAAAGCATTGAGATCTACGGTACTAAAGGAGATCTGTGCTATTTCCTGGAGCCGCAGCAAGAAGCGAGTTCTACACTGGAGATTGTCACCAGTCAGTTTTCCGATGGGATCTACCTGTTGAAGCTGAATACGGAGCAAAACGTGATCACCAAAAAACTCATCGTTCGTCATCAATAAAAAAAGATGTGCCGCCGGGAATCATACCATGCAACACCCCTTCTGCTTAAATCAGCATAATTCTTTAAATAATCCTTCTTCTTTATAAGGTTATTACTAAAAAATACTCCTAAATTAGCGGCGTAAAAACCAAAATCATGGAAGTAAAAGAATTAAAAGATTCGGCAATTGCGCAAAACCCGGTCATCGGGCAGATGCTTCAACATAACCACGAACAGATTTTATTTTGCAATGATAATGCTACCGGCTTAAAAGCCATCATTGCTATTCACAATACGGTATTGGGCCCTTCACTTGGAGGTACCCGCATGTGGAACTACAACAACGAAATGGAAGCGTTGACGGACGTTCTGCGTTTATCGCGTGGAATGACCTACAAATCTTCGGTAGCCGGCCTGAACCTTGGTGGTGGCAAAGCCGTAATTATTGGTGACTCTACGAAAATCAAATCGGAGGCTTTGCTGCGCCGTTTTGGAAAATTTGTAAACAGCCTTGGCGGTAAATACATTACTGCGGAAGATGTGGCCATGAACAGCCGCGATATGGAAATCATCAAAATGGAAACGGATTATGTAAGCGGCTTACCTGAAAATATGGGTGGCAGCGGCGATCCCTCGCCTGTAACGGCTTATGGCGTATACGTGAGTATGAAAGCCAGCGCAAAAGAGGCTTTCGGCAGCGATAACCTGAACGGAAAAAAAGTGCTGGTGCAGGGCTGCGGAAATGTAGGGATGCACCTGGTAGAGCACATCAGCAAAGAAGGCGCCAAAGTATACGTATACGACATCAGTGAAGAACGCGTAAAAACTGCCGTAGATAAATACAAAGCGGAATTCGTTGCTGCGGATAAAATGTACGATCTGGACATTGATATTTATGCGCCGTGTGCCTTAGGCGCTACCGTGAACGATGATACCCTGGCAAAATTGAAATGCAAGGTAATCTGCGGCGCGGCAAACAACCAGCTGGCCGATGAAAAGAAACACGGAGAAATGGTCCTTCAAAAAGGTATCCTGTATGCCCCGGATTTTGTGGTAAATGCAGGCGGCATCATCAATGTATACTACGAACTGGAAGGCTATAACAGGGAACGCGCCATGGCTCATGCGGAAAAAATTTATGCAACTACCTGGAACATCATCCAGACTGCCAAAGCTCAAAACATCCCAACGTATGCGGCTGCCAATAAAATTGCGGAGCAGCGCATTGAAAGCATAGCCCGCATCAACGCTGTATTATAATTATAAAAAAATACGGATTTACGATTATTACGAACCGGCCTTACCAACACATCACCTGCACACAGATTTGTATAGTCGTAAATCCGTCATCAGATATTCATTCTTTAACCTTGATCTCAACTCCTAATCTCCGTTCTTTATGCTAAACAGACGTTATCTCCGGATAAAAACCATGCAGACTTTGTATTCTTACTTTCAGCAAGACAAGGCTGACATCGGGTTTTATGAAAAGGAGCTTTTTAAAAGCCTTGACAAGATCTACGATCTGTACATTTACGTATTAGCGCTCTTCAACGACATTCACCACACGGCGCACTTGGTGATTGAAGAGAACAAAAACAAGCGCCTGCCTTCGAAGGAGGACCTCGATCCGAATTTAAAATTCATCAATAACAGCCTGCTGGTGGCATTATCGCACAGCAGCGAGCTGAAAAAAGAGCTGGCAAACCGTAAGATCTCCTGGCAAAACGATTTCGATCTTGTGCGTAAGCTTTACACTGAATTAAGGGCCACTGAAACGTATAAGGCTTACATGGCATCTCCGGAACAATCGGTGAGAGAAGATAAGCAGTTCCTGATTACTGTGGCAACGGAATTCCTGTACGAGCACGAGCTGCTCAATCACGTCTTTGAAGAAAAGAACATGCACTGGGCCGACGACACCTTCGGCGCCTTCTCGATGGTATCACGCACCTTCGAAGCTTATACCAGCGGCACACTGCACCTTCAGCCTTTATACAAGGACGCTGAAGATGATAAAAATTTCATTTCGGTGTTGTTCCGCAAAACCATTGCAGGCGATAAGGAATACGAAACGCTGATCGATCAGAAAACAAAAAACTGGGAGCTCGACCGCATCGCCTCGATGGATATCCTGCTTATGAAGATGGCCATCGCCGAGTTCCTCAATGTTTCCAATGTTCCGGTAAAAGTATCGCTGAACGAATACATCGACATCAGCAAGGAATACAGCACGCCAAACAGCAAGACATTTATCAACGGCGTCCTGGATAAGATCATTTCGGAATTGAAACAGGGGAACAGGATCCAGAAAACAGGTCGTGGGCTCATGGAAGGGAACTAGGAACGGCAAGGCTTTCGGAGCTTAAAAAAAAGAAAATAGTATTAAAATCAAAAACAAATTTGGAACTTAAAAAAAAGATGTTTTAAATTTGTCGCACAAACCATGTTCAATCAATTGGTAAATAAATTCTGGTGGCTTTCATGTAATCACATGGACAGCTAAGATTTTTATTATACTTAACAGGCATATTCCCGGCCCGCTGTTCACCAACAGCGGGCTTTTTATTTTTCCACCATTCAAAAAACATCATCATGAAACTAAAAGTATGCGGGCTCAGAGAGCCTCAACACATCGAACAAATCTGCCAGATGAACATCAGCTATCTTGGCTTTCATTTTCACAAAGCGTCGCCGGACTTTATCGGCGACCGCATCAGCTTTGATTTTGTAAGAAGCATTCCTAAGCACATCCGAAAAGCCGGGGTGTTTGCAGATCAGGACAGCTACTCCGTTTTGAGCGCGGTCGCGCGCTATGACCTCGATCTGGTTCAGCTTCAGGGGAACGAATGCCCGGCTGTTTGCCTGGAGTTAAAACCTTATGTTAAAATTGCGAAGGCATTTAAACTAACAGAGCATTTTAATTTTGAGATTCTCGAACGTTACATACCGCATGTCGATTATTTTCTGTTTGACGGGCGCGACAGGAACGATTCCTCTACGGATGACATTTTACAGCAGTATCCTCATGATATTCCTTTCTTTCTGAGCGGGTTCATCAGCCAGATATCTCCTCTGCCACAGTACAGGCAGCTTTTCGCGCTCGATCTGAATATGGGATCCGGAGCAGGCTTTAACGATCTTGCGGCGGTACGTGAGCTCACCGGACAACTCCGCCAAACCTAAGCAGGCGGACTGAATCCGTGATGTGTTCCGCTGTTCTTCATAAGCGCGAAGCGTTGCCGTAACGTTGGCCCGGCTCGTTTCACTTATTTTTATGGGTTTTTAGCTATTGTAAATCGGTATAAAAGCCTAAATTTACATCCTGTAATAAAAAAACAGAACTATGAAAGCACTCTATATGGTCTTTGCTACGGGTATGCTGCTGGCAACTTCCTGCACTCCGGAAAGCAAAGAGGTTTCGACAAACGATATCAGCAATTCGCAGACTGCAGACGGGAGCGCGAAGAGCAGCCTGCCTGACATGAAATTTGAAGAAGAAACACACGACTTCGGGCGCATCACGCAGGGCGAAAAAGTAGCCTTCGCCTTTAAGTTCAAAAACACGGGCTCCTCCAACCTGATCATCTCTGCCGCCAACGGAAGCTGCGGATGCACGATCCCGGATTATCCTAAAAAGCCTATCGCGCCGGGCGAAGAAGCGGCGATCGACGTGGTATTCAACAGCGAAGGCAAATCGGGCCTTGCCGAAAAATCGGTGACCCTGGTGACGAACTGCGAACCGAGCACGAAGATCATTTACATCAAGGCCAACATCATTGTGCCAACGAGCACCAATTCCAATGAGTCGCCGACATTCACACACTAATTTTAAAACAACCATAACACAAGAACCAATCACACATGAACAACTTAACTATTTTAATGGCGGGCGGAGCACAGGGAGGAAATCCTATCACACAGATCTTACCTTTGATCCTGATCGTGGTCGTATTTTATTTTTTCATGATCCGTCCTCAAATGAAGAAACAAAAGGAACAAAAGAAATACATCGAGGCACTGAAAATCGGAGATAAAATCCTCACCATCGGCGGTATTTACGGTACGATCTTCAAAATAAACGAAGACGGCACAATCATCATCGCTGTGGAAGACGGTGGTAAATTGAAAATAGCTAAAACTGCTATTTCCAATGATGCGACTGCTGGCTTAAATCCAAAATCGTAGCGCGTGAGCCGGAAAAATGCCATATTGCGCATTCGGCGCCGCTTTCTCAATACTAAAATTGTTACATTCCTGATTTGTTTGTGCATTGCATCACTCCTTTGGGTGGTGCATGCACTCAACAAAAATTACAAATACACGCTGACGATTCCCGTCAAATTCACCCGGCTCCCGGAGAATAAGCTGATCATCGGGGAGCTCCCTGAAAAGCTCCAGGTGGATATCAGAACAAGCGGGCTGAAGCTCCTGTTCATTAAGCTCCGCAAGCTTCCTTCGGAAGTGCTCATCGATTTCAATACGCTTAAAACCAACGCGAAATCACAAGCTTACTCCATCAGCAACGGAAACTTCAACGTTCAGAACATCATTAATTTTGATGTAGACGTGGTAAAGATCCGCCCTGACACCTTATTCTTTTCTTCCGAAAAAGGCACCTCGCGCCTGATCCCGGTGAAGGCAAATCTCCAGGCTTCTTTCCTTCCGGGCTATTCAGCCATTGGCAAGCCAACCCTCACTCCCGCCTACATTACCGTAACCGGCGATACTCCGGACATCGACAACATCGATACGATCTTTACACAAACGGTTCGCCTGAAAGATGTGCATGAGAACTACAGCAGCACCGTTGCCATCAAAAAACTGCCTAACCTGAATTACAGCGCCAAAGAGGTGCAACTGAACTTTACGGTAGACCGCCTTGCGGAAACGAGCATAAAAGTACCGGTGCAGATCATGAACCGCACAAGCAGCGAAACGGTGAAGCTCCTGCCGGAGTACGTCACCATCCACTACCTCGTGGCGATGAAGGAATACGACAACATCGACGTCAACTCCTTTAAGGCAACCGTGAACTTCGACGACATCCTGGCCAAGAACAAAAGGCTGACGATCGACCTTGCGCGAAGTCCTTCCGAGGTAAAGATCATCCGGATAGAACCGGCCACCATTTCCTATTTAATTTACAAGTAATGACCATAGGGCTTACAGGCGGCATAGGAAGCGGAAAGACAGTAGTTGCCAGACTCCTGGAAACAATGGGCTGCGTGCTTTATAATTCCGACGAACGCGCCAAAGAACTGTACTTCGACGCGGGCGTGAAAGCGAAGGTGCTGGCCCTGCTTGGCGCAGAGGCCTATTCGGAAAAAGGCGAGTTGAACAAGGCGTACGTTTCGGAAAAAGTATTTTCTGATAAAAGACTGCTCCAACAGCTGAATGGGATCATTCACCCTGCCGTAAAAAACGATTTCGAAAATTTTACGGAGCGGTTTTCCTCACAGATCATCATTAAGGAAAGCGCGATTTTATTTGAAACGGGCATTTATAAAGACCTTGAGGCAACGATCCTGGTAACGGCGCCCCTGGATGAAAAGATCCGGCGCGTGATGGTGCGCAACCAGCTCACGAAAGAAGAAGTGGAAAAACGCATGCAGGCACAGTGGACCGATGAGCAGAAAATACACCTGGCAGATTATGTGATCGGCAATGCCGATAACCAGGCGCTGATTCCGCAGGCACTGGAAATACTTACTAAACTCCGCAAACATGCTCAGGCGTGATTACTTTGTGAAGCAAGTCGAGGAATTCGGCAAAGTGCTGGCTGCTATTATGAGCCTGAAGCGTAACGGGCGTTTCCCCGAGATGCTCGAAGAGATCTACAAGGCTTCGCAAACCTATACGGCTCAGGAAATCCTGTACATCGAGCAACAGGAAAACGATGCGCTCATCAAAGATCTGACAGAGGATAAAAAGCTCAACGACGAGCAAATGAAATTCCTGGCAGATCTGCTGTTTGAAAAAGCAGAGTATTACATCCATACCGAAGGCGCAGGTGTGGCTTCGGACAATGCGTACCGCAAGGCCTTCATCATCTACCTGTTTTTAAAAGAACACGCCACCATCAATTACTCGCTCGATATGCACTATAAGCTGGAGCTCCTGGCGAAGATGGGCTTGTCATAGCTTCGGAGCGAGGCAACAGCACTGCAACCGGTACAAAAAAGTGTGCCGGCAAGCATTAAAAGCAACAGGCACCATCTACCTGTAACAACTACCTGTACAATCTTACCTTATTGATCAAAGCGCAATGGACTTGTATAGACAAGCATTCTGCAATTGATAAAAAAATTCTGTTTTTTAAATTTTATACATATATTCGTTTTAACCCGTTATGTATAAGTTAATAGTTCTGATAGTATTTTTTTCGTTGTGCGGCAAAGCGCAAAATGAATTCGATAAATACGGTCCTTTTGGCTCACAGGTGTTTACTGATCTGAAACTGGCGCTGGACGTGGAAAAGAACGTTTATAAGATGGACCTGAGCTATCAAAAACTGGAGCCGAAACTGTATGCGAAGATCGGAAAGCTGAAAGACCTGCAGGCGCTTAAGCTCAGCGGCAATGAAATTTCCACCTTCCCTCCTGGTTTTAGTGATCTTTCCAACCTTATCTATTTTGCTACTTACAACAATGAATTTTCGGAGTTCCCTGAATTCAAAAAACTCGGCAACCTGAACTACCTGGAATTTTTTGGCGCAAAGATCGACAGCATTCCCTGCCAGATTGCTTACCTGAGCAAGCTGAAAACTTTCAAATTTTCGTCGAGCAATGATACACTGAAAATTCCGCCAACGCTGAAATACCTGAAAAACCTGAAAGAGCTAACGATTGAGAACTGCGTGCTGGACAGTTTCCCGAAAGATATTTTTAAAATCCCGAACCTGACCTACCTGAACCTGAGCAATGCCAATGTGTTTTACATCACCAAACATTTTGAGCGCTTCACGGGCCTTGAAGTGCTGGTGCTCGACGGCAATAAGCTGAATACGCTTCCGGTGGAAATTTACCTGGCCAAAAAGCTGCGCCTGCTTTCGGTAAAAAATAATTTTCTGCAAAAGCTTCCCGATTCCATTGCCCAGCTGGAACACCTGACTTTACTGGATGTCCGCGGAAACAACTTTTCGAAGCAATACATCGAAGAACTCAAAGCCCTTCTGCCGGGCTGCGAGATCCGGTTTTAGTGTTACCTGATTTTAAACGGAGGAATGCGAAGAATTCGCGAGGCAATAGAGAGCAGATGTTCAATGACGAATATACAGATCGGATGACAAAGCATGATTTGTATTTTTGGCATTGATCTGCAATAATCTTCCTGCCCTGAACATATTCTATTTATCAGATTGGAATTTTTTCCTGAAGCCTTCCATGAACCAATCGGGAGGAATGGTCGGTTTGTTCCTTGCTTTATCAATAAACACAAGGGTTACAGAGCCGGTATTCAGGAGTTCGTTTTTCTGATTATAACATTCGTAGTCGAAGGTGATCCGCACTTTAGGCATTTCTTTCACCATCGTCACTACACGCACTTCATCATCATACAGAGCCGGCTTTTTATAATTGATCGTAAGGTTGATCACCGGCATCAGAATGCCTCCCTCTTCCATCTCACGGTAGCTGAAACCCAGGCTGCGCATGGCCTCCACCCTTCCCACTTCATAATATTGTGCGTAATTTCCGTAATACACAAAACCCATCTGATCGGTTTCTCCGTAACGAACTCTTAACGTTGTTTCTGTTTTAATCATCCGATTTTGTATTATATTTAAAGCATCTAATTTAGTTCTTATTCCATCATTAGAAAACACATTCCAAACAAATTTATCCATGAAACTCCTAAGGCTTGCTCCTGTTTTGTTCCTGGCTGCGGCGATCTCCTGCACACACAGGCCGCTTGTAACCAATGTGAGCGAAACGCATTATATCATTAACCAGAATGCGATCGACAGCACCAGCTACAAAGCAATTCTGCCTTACAAAAAAACGCACGATGAGCAGATGGCGAAAGTCGTTGCGACAAGCACTGATGCCTTTGTGAAAGCGGATGTGGAAAGTACGCTGGGCAACCTGTTCTGCGATGCGGTCATGGCTGAAACCAAACTTCTGCTGGCAAAGGATTCGGCCATGCTCGATGCAGCGATCTTTAATAAAGGCGGCCTGCGAAACTCCCTGCCTAAAGGGAACATCACGATCGGAAGCATTTTCGAGCTGATGCCTTTTGAAAATGAAGTGGTGCTTCTGAAGCTGAGCGGAGAGCAGTTCCAAAGCATGTGCAACATGATTGTCCAGAAAGGCGGCATTCCTGTTGGCGGCATGCGCATGACGATGAAGGATAATTTTGCAAAGGACATCAGCGTGCAGGGAAAAGCATTTGATGCCAGCAGGGATTACTGGGTGGTGACCTCCGACTATCTTGCCAACGGCGGCGACAATTATATCTTTTTTAAAAATGCGAAAGAACGCAGGCCCTTGAATGTCTTGCTCCGCGACATGATCATCACCTATTGTACACGTATTACCGCACAAGGAAAAACATTAACACCATATTTAGATGGAAGGATTCAAGTATCAAAATAGAAGGGATTTCCTGAAGTACTTCATGGGAACATCCGCCGTGCTTGCCGGTTTTCCGGCTATGTCGAAAGAAATGCTCGCGGCCAGAGATATCGAGCGCCTGACGATTTTGTACACCAACGATGTACACAGCCGCATCGAGCCTTTTCCTGCCAACGATCCCAAATTTGCCAACCTGGGAGGCTTCGCGCGCAGGGCGGCTGTGATCGAGCAGGTTCGTAAAGAGAACGACAATATCCTGCTGCTGGATGCGGGCGATATCTTCCAGGGAACGCCGTATTTCAACCTGTTTCACGGCGAGCTGGAATACAAGCTTATGAGCACAATGCAGTACGATGCGACGACTATCGGCAACCACGATTTTGACCTGGGTATCGACAACCTGATCAGGCAGATGCCACATGCCGGATTCTCTTTCATCAACTGCAATTATGATTTTTCGAATACCGATCTGAAAGGTAAAATAGCGCCCTACAAAATTTTCAGCAAACGAGGCATTAAAATCGGGGTTTTGGGTTATGGTATTGAACTGGAAGGACTTGTTGATAAAAAAATGTACGGCGATACCGTTTATCAAAATCCGGTTGCAATTGCGAATGCAACAGCTAAACTTTTGAAGCAGGATTTAGGTTGCGATTATGTGATCGCATTGTCGCATTTGGGATATGATTTTCCGGAAAAAAAAATCAGCGACAAAAGCATGGCGCCTCTCTCCGAAAATATCGATCTGATTATCGGAGGCCACACACACACATTTCTCGAACACCCAGTAAAAATGGCCAACCGCGCGGGTAAGGAGGTTTTTGTAACGCAAGTGGGATGGGCCGGAATCTGGCTCGGAAAACTCGATGTTTATTTCTCTTATAATAAGAAAAAAATCTCACATAATTCAGATAATAGAAAAATTTGAAAAAACAATAGGCGCCGGAAATTTTTTTGAAATTATTTATCTCTTTTTTTGTTGTGAGATTAAATAATCGCTATATATTTACAAACTCGGACTTGTTCATAACGCTAACCAATATATTTTAAAACTATTTCTCGAATATGAAGGAAAAAACTGCTGAAACCGTGTGGAAGAATTGCCTGAAAGTCATTCAGGATAATGTAAGCCCGCAGAATTTTACCACTTGGTTTGAACCTATTAAAGCAATTAAGATCCAGGATAATGTTTTAAACATCCAGGTACCTTCTCAGTTTTTTTATGAATGGTTAGAAGAACATTACATTACAATCATTAAAAAAGTTATCCGCAAAGAATTAGGTCCTGAAGGCAGAATCGAATACAGCATCGTGATGGATAACGGAACAGGCAAATCTGAAAAAGCAGTGATGCTGAAAGTTCCGAACATCAATACCAATTTGAAAAACAATCCGGTTTCTATGCCTATCGACATCAGCAATGGTGCGATCAGAAATCCGTTCATTATTCCCGGCCTTAAAAAAGTTTCAGTTGAATCGCAGTTAAATCCGAATTACAGCTTTGAAAATTTTGTAGAAGGCGATTGCAACCGTTTGGCACGCTCTGCCGGTTATGCCGTTTCCCAAAAACCGGGCGGCACTGCATTCAACCCGCTTCTGCTTTACGGAGGTGTTGGTCTTGGAAAAACCCACCTGGCGCAGGCTATCGGAATCGAGATCAAAAAGAACTTCCCGAACAAAACGGTTCTTTACGTTCAGTCCGAGAAATTCATCGCACAGTTCATCGATGCGATCAAGAACCATAACCAAAATGATTTCGTACACTTCTACCAGATGATCGACACACTGATCATTGATGATATTCAGTACCTGGCAGGTAAGGAAAAAACACAGGACGTGTTCTTCCATATCTTCAACCACCTGCACCAGCTGGGAAAGCAGATCATCCTTACTGCCGACCGCGCGCCGGTAGAGATGCAGGGTATCGAACAACGCCTGCTGTCCCGCTTCAAATGGGGCCTGAGCGCCGACTTACAAACTCCGGGCCTGGAAACGCGTATCGCGATCCTCGAGAAAAAAGTGTACAACGAAGGCATTCAGCTGCCGAAAGAAGTATGCGAGTACCTCGCTTACAGCATCACATCGAACGTGCGCGAGCTCGAAGGGGCGCTTATCTCCTTACTAGCACAGTCTTCCCTCAATAAAAAAACCATCACGCTGGACCTCGCCAAGCAGATGATCGACAAGTTCGTGAAGTCTACGGCCCGCGAAGTGTCCATCGATTATATCCAGAAAGTGGTATGCGATTACTTCGATCTGAACATTGACCTGATGAAATCCAAAACGCGCAAGCGCGAGGTTGTTCAGGCACGCCAGATAGCCATGTACTTTGCCAAGAGCATGACCAAATCATCGCTGGCTACCATCGGCATGCATTGCGGAGGAAAAGACCACGCTACCGTATTACATGCCTGCAGAACCGTGAATAACCTCATGGATACTGACAAACGCTTTAAAGCTTATATTGAAGAGCTGGATAAAAAAATAAGCATCAATAACTAATTTTTGCATGCCGGTCATTTTTTAAAAACCTCCTTTCCTATGGAGGTTTTTTTATGCTTATGTGGAGCCCATACCAGATTTACCTCATATTTCCGATTCTCGGCGCAGTAGCCGGAGCGATGCTGTGGCTGTCTTATTTCAGGCGCATCGACATCCTGGAGGGCGAGCGCGTGCGCGATATGATGGTGGCCTTTGTGATCGGCTTCCTCACACCTTCCGTGGCTGTATGGATCTATAAGTTCCTCGAAACAAAAGGCATCAACTTCAACGGCTTGTTATGGAACGATTTCCTCTATGCCATTTTTGGCGTCGGGCTCACCGAAGAACTGGTGAAGCTGGCAGGCGTTTTCATTGCCTTCGCAGTGCTTAAGAAAAGCATCAACGAGCCACTCGACCGCCTTCTGTTTGCAGGCATTGTTGCCCTGGGCTTTTCGGTGCGCGAAAACTTCATCTACTATAACAACTATGGCTCGCAGATCATCACAGGCCGCACCTTTATCTCCAGCCTTACACACATCATCAATACGAGCATCTGCGTGTATGGGATCTACCGCTACTCCATGTTCCACAAAGGAAACAGGTACCTGAACGCTTTTGTGGCCATCAGCCTTGCCGTGGGCTCGCACGGCCTGTTCGATTTTTTCCTGACACAGCCGGTGATCGGAAAGATCACCCCCTTCCTGGCAACGCTGGTGTACCTCGCAGGCATCAACTTCTGGATCCAGATGATCAATAATTGCATCAATTTTTCGCCCTTTTTCAATTACAAAAAAATAGGCTCGCTGACCGCCCTCTACCGCAGCGTGCTATTCTGGTACATGGTGCTGCTGGCCATTGAGTTCTGCTACGGCTTCTATTACAAAGGATTCATGTTCGCTGCTAACGATCTCTTAAAAAATATCCTCAAGGAAGGTGTGCTCATCAGCATTGTACTATTGCGTATCAGCCGCCTGAAAATCAGCAAGCGAAAATATTTCCCGGTAAAGATCCAGATACCGATCTACTATTCAGTCAACGATGACGAAGACTTCCGGCTGCTGGGGATCCCCATCAAGATCAGGGGCGAGAACCGTCGCGAATTCCGCTTCCTGGAATACATGGGCAAAGACATTTACATTCACCCGGTTTCAGAGAAAAATACACTTGTGAAAAGGTCGCAGCGTGCCAGGTTGCTAAAAAAATATTTTCTGAAAAACGATGTGGTGATTTACCTGATGGAGATCTCGGGAGAAGATGATCATAAGGACATTTACCTGCTGAAGCCTCTGACACGGCACATCAAAGGCATTGACAATTCTTACCCTGTAGGCATCCTGATGGAATACAAAGACCCGGCGCTGTTCCAGAAAGAGCACGAGCACATGCCTTATAAAAAGCTCAAAGCCCTGGAGCAGGTTTACCTGGTGCATGCATAGAAAATTATCACAGCTTCCTTAATGGGCACTCTGCGTAAAAGATGATTTCATTTCCGGAGTCCTCAATCGAGGTTAAAACACCTGTTACTTTTACGCACCTACATCACTCCAGCATGCCCAAACAATTGAATTTTGCTTTTTTGAACGCTGCCATCACCACACGCGCTGATCGCCAGGCTCCGAAGCGGCCAAACCTTACACTACAAGATCCGATCGTACACGCTCATCATTTTCCTGAGGTTGTGCTCCCAGTTGTAATTCATACGCACACGCTCCAGCGCATTTAATCCGATGACCTCGCGCAGGGTTTCGCTGAGCATCAGCCGCTCGAGTGCACCAACGATCTCTTCAATGTTATGGCCGGCAACAATGCTTCCATTCTTCTGATCGTCCACTACTTCTTTCAATCCTTCTGCCTCGCTCACAATCACCGGCACCTGGCAGGCCATGGCTTCCACCACACTCACTCCGAAGCTTTCGTATTCCGAAATATTGACGAGCACATCCAGCTCGTTGATTTTGTCAGCCACCAGATGATGCGGCAGCTTTCCCTCAAACACCACCTGATCCTCAATGCGCAGCTCTCTTACGAGCTCCTGTAGCCTGACACGCTCCTCACCATCCCCCACAATCACCAGCTTCAGGTTCTTGCCCGGATGCCTGCCTTTCAGCTTTGCAAACGAAACGATGACTGATCCGATGTTGTAATTCTTTTCCAGCGACTTGACACAGCCGATGGTAAAAACACTTCGGTCTTTCAGGGAAGGCTTATTGACGAACTCATCCAGGTTAACCCCAAAGGGAATGACTTCCACCGCTTTATCGGTAAACCTGTGCACATGTCTTTCCAGGGTGTGCGAAGTAGCGCAAACGGCATCTGCCTTGTAAAGATTATATTTGACGATGCTGCGTGCCAACAGGTTCTTATAAGGAAATTTCATGACATCGGTGCCCCATACCGAAATGATGTAAGGATTAAACCCGCTGAGTGCGCCAAGCAAGCCGTAGCTGCTGGCATAATGGGCATGCAGAATGTGCGGTGCAAACAAGTGGATTGCCTCTTTCAGCTTAGGCAAAAAACGGATGTAACCGAGCTTTTGCCAGAACCTGCCGGCGCCTGAAGATGCGGCAGGCTGATGCAGGCATTTGATCCCATACACATGGTACCAATCGCTTTTAGGAGCTGTAAAACTGAAGATCCCGATCTCATAACCACTGTCTGCCAGACCCATAGCCCATTTTTGAGTATGCTCAGAATTAATGTCGGCAAGAAGAAGAACACGTATGGCCATGACTGTATCGTTAGCGCCCGTTTGACGTGCCAAAACCGAAAAGGTTTAACGATGCAACTATTTTATTTTACAACTATCCTTTTTGACCGCTTCATACCCTTTTATAATGCAAAAGCTCCGGCCAAAAGACCGGAGCTTTTATGAGTGTTAAACAAACGAAATCGGATTAGTTTCTGAAAACGATCTGGTTATCGAACATATCCACAATGATTTCTTTGTCTTTATTAACCTTATCAGCCAATAGCTGTTTCGACAATTCATTGAGCAACTGTTTTTGCAGTGTCCGTTTTACAGGCCTTGCACCAAACTGAGGATCGTATCCCAACTGGGCCAGCCATTCGATGGCTTCCTCGGTAGCCCTGATTTTAATGTGTTGCTCGGCCAGGCGATCAGCGATGTGCCTGAACTGTATCCTCACAATGTTGGTCACATCTTCCCGGGTCAGCGGTTCAAACATGATCACTTCGTCGATCCTGTTAAGGAATTCCGGACGGATGGTTTTCTTCAGCATCTCAAAGACTTCCGTTTTGGTTTTGGCAAGAACGGAATCCTTGTTCGTATCGGTCATCTTCTCAAAATTTTCCTGGATGATGTGCGAACCGATATTAGACGTCATGATGATGATCGTATTTTTGAAGTTCACCGTTCTGCCCTTGTTATCCGTCAGGCGCCCGTCGTCGAGCACCTGCAACAGAATATTGAAGACATCGGGATGCGCTTTTTCGATCTCATCGAGCAGGACCACGCTGTAAGGCCTTCTCCGAACGGCTTCCGTCAGCTGCCCGCCTTCATCAAACCCTACATATCCCGGAGGTGCACCGATCAGCCGGCTTACCGCGTGGCGTTCCTGGTACTCACTCATATCGATCCGCGTCATCGCATTCTCGTTGTTGAAGAGGTAATCCGCCAGGGCCTTTGCCAGCTCCGTTTTACCGACACCGGTAGTTCCGAGGAAGATAAAAGAACCGATTGGTTTTTTTGCATCCTGCATCCCTGCCCTGCTGCGCCTTACGGCATCTGCAATAGATTCAATGGCTTCACTCTGCCCTACCACACGTTTATGCAATTCGTCTTCCAGGAACAACAGCTTCTCCCGGTCGCTCTGTAGCATTTTGGATACGGGGATTCCGGTCCAGGCAGATATCACGTCGGCAATGTCTTCACTGTCCACCTCTTCTTTCAGCAACTGCGATCCATTAGTTTTGGCTTCCGTGAGCTTCTCTTCAAGGCTTTTCAAAAGTGTTTCCGCTTCCTGGATCTTGCCGTAGCGTATCTCCGCTACCTTGCCGAAATCGCCCTGCTTCTCGTAGTTGAGCGCTTCCTGCTTATAATCTTCAATCTGCGCTTTTACTTTCTGCACACCTTCAATCGCTTCTTTCTCGCTTTGCCATTTGGCTTTCAGCGCAAGGCGTTTCTCATTCAGATCGGCCAGGTCTTTGTTCAACGCTTCCACCTTCTCTTCCTCATCTTCACGCTTCATTGCTTCACGTTCGATCTCTACCTGCATGATTTTGCGTTCCAGCTCATCCAGCTCAATCGGCATGGAGTTGATCTGCATCCGCAATTTGGAAGCGGCCTCGTCCATTAAGTCGATGGCCTTATCCGGCAGAAAGCGGTCGCTGATGTATCGCTGTGATAACTCTACCGCGGCAATGATCGCTTCATCCTTGATCCTCACTTTGTGATGCGCTTCGTATTTTTCCTTGATCCCACGCAGGATTGAAATGGCATCTTCTGCGCTTGGCTCTTCCACCATCACTTTCTGGAAACGCCTTTCCAGGGCTTTGTCTTTTTCAAAATATTTCTGGTACTCGTTCAGGGTCGTTGCACCGATGGCTCTTAACTCGCCACGCGCCAGGGCAGGCTTCAGGATGTTAGCTGCATCCATCGCACCTTCTCCGCCACCGCCGGCTCCCACCAGTGTGTGGATCTCATCGATGAACAGCACGATGTCGCCATCGCTGCCGATTACTTCTTTCACGACCGATTTCAACCGTTCTTCGAATTCGCCTTTATACTTGGCACCTGCGATCAGGGCTCCCATATCGAGGGAATATACCTGCTTGCTTTTTAAATTTTCCGGAACGTCGCCTGCAATGATACGGTGCGCCAAACCTTCGGCAATGGCGGTTTTACCCACACCCGGCTCACCCACCAGAATAGGATTGTTCTTGGTACGGCGCGACAGGATCTGCAGCACACGACGGATCTCCTCGTCACGGCCAATCACCGGATCGAGCTTGCCGTTGCGTGCCTGCGCATTGAGGTTGATCGCATATTTGTTTAATGAGTTATACGTTTCTTCCTGCGACTGGCTGGTAACCTTAGAGCCTTTTCTCAGCTCCAGGATAGCAGCTTTCAGCTCCTTTTCCCGGATGCCGTTATCCTTCATGAGCTGAGACACGGAGTCGCCGCTTGCCAGGATCCCGAGCAACAGATGCTCAATGGAAACGTACTCGTCTTTGAAATCTTTCAGATAGTTAGTCGCCTTCCCCATCGTTTGGTTGGCACTGTTGGATAAATAAGGTTGCCCACCCGTTACTTTAGGATAGGACTTGACGATGGCATCTACTGCTTTTGAGAAAACGGACTGATTGACTCCCAGCTTTTTGAGAATAAAGGGTGTCACATTTTCGTCAATTTCCAGGATGGCTTTGAGAATATGTCCATTCTCAATAGCTTGCTGGTCATTCCCGGCGGCGATCTGAGCTGCCTGCTGAATGGCCTCTTGTGATTTTATAGTGAAATTATTTAAGTTCATAAGCGTTTTGTTTTGCGTTATGTGTTCAAATTATATTCCAAATAAAGGTAACTGAAATTTAGTCGCATTCAATACAAAACAACCGACTAATTGTCTGATTTTAATACAATTTACTGACGTTTAGGCTTAACAATTTTTTGTATTTTGCATGAATGAATGCCTGAGATTATGTCTACTTTCACTAAAAAATAAAATCCATGCGCCACCTTTTCCTCTCCCTCTTTCTCCTGGTAAATCTTATTGCATTTTCACAAACCCAGCTGAGCCCTGTTTCCTGGTCGGTAAGCTATACCGATCTGCCGGACAATGAAGGAGAGATCGTCTTCAAAGCGAAGATAGACCCGAAATGGCACATCTATTCCCAGCGCCCTACGGATGCCGGCCCGATTCCGACCTCCTTCAGTATCATCTCCCCTGCCGGTATCGAGCTCCTGGGACACGTGCAGGAAAACGACGCTCATGAAGAGTTTGTGGCGGCCTTCGATGCCAAGGTCTTTATCTTTGAAAAAGAAGCTGTGTTTAAACAGAAAATCAAACGAAAAACGACAGCGGGCGCTACCATCAGCGCCGCGGTAGAATACATGACCTGCAACGACAGGCAGTGCCTTCCTCCCAAAACAGTAGATCTGACTGTCACTGTTCCGGCGAAGAAATAGGAATCTCATAATTCTATAAAACGTACCCAAGAGCTTCACAATCATTTTTTACATTTACCCCCAACATCCCGATTATGCTAAAAAGACTATCTCTCCTTTTTGTATTCGTTACAAGCACTCTCCTTGCTATGGCGCAGGAGCACAAAGCAACGTTTAAGCTTTCAACAAAAAAAGTTTCGGATTGTGAGTATGATCTTGTATTTAGTGCGACGATCGATGAAGGCTGGCATGTATACTCTGTCCGGAAATCTGCCGAGGACGGGCCGAACCCGACCTCCTTCACCTTCAAAAGCTCTAAAGATTATGAGCTTGTCGGAAAAGTAAAGGAAAGCAAAACCATTAAAGAGCACGACAAGGTATTTGATGTGGATGTGGAATATTTTGTAAAATCTGCCGTATTCACGCAACGCATTAAATTACATACGGATAAAAAGATCAGTATCAAAGGCAAATCCGAATACCAGGCCTGTACGGAGTCCCAGTGCGTGTTTCCGCCTGCCGAGGACTTTGAGTTCAGCCTTCAGGGGACGCCTTCCTGCGCTGCTGCCGAAGCGGCAGTCACTGCTACCACAACAGAATCTGTTGCTGCCAATCCAGTGGACGATAGCCTTGTGCAAACTGCAACGACTCCTGCCCACGAACAAAAAACGGTTGTAGAGCCTGCTCCTGCTGCTTCCCCGGAACCGTTGCATGAGTCCCGCTCCTGGTGGGGCATCTTCCTGGCGGGGTTCATCGGTGGCTTTGCCGCGCTGCTCACTCCCTGCGTGTTTCCGATGATCCCGATGAATGTGAGCTTTTTCACCAAGCAGAGCAAAACAAAAAGCCAGGGCATCCGGAATGCCTTCCTCTACTCCATTTCCATCATCATCCTTTATGTGACGCTTGGGCTTGGCGTGACGATGATCTTCGGCGCGGGCGCACTGCATACATTGTCAACCAATGTTTGGTTCAACCTCGCGTTTTTTGTATTGCTGCTGGTATTTGCCTTGTCTTTCCTGGGCGCCTTTGAGATCACACTGCCAAGTTCTTTTGTCAATAAAATGGACGCCAAATCCGATAAGGGCGGCTACATGGGCATCTTCTTTATGGCCTTTACGCTGGCGCTGGTATCGTTCTCCTGTACCGGGCCGATCATTGGCACCCTGCTCGTGGAAGCTTCTTCCACAGGCAATATGTCGGGGCCTTTCTTCGGGATGTTCGGTTTCTCATTAGCGCTTGCTTTGCCTTTCGGCTTATTTGCGGCCTTCCCCGGATGGATGAACTCTCTGCCACAATCGGGTGGCTGGCTCAATGCGGTAAAGGTCACGCTTGGCTTCCTGGAACTGGCACTGGCGCTGAAATTTGCGTCTAATGCCGATCTTGTGGTTCAGGCCGGGATCCTGACACGTGAAGTATTCATCGGCTTATGGATCGTGATCTTTGCCATGCTGACCATGTACCTGCTGGGTATGTTTAAAACATCGCACGACAGCGATGTGAAGCACCTCTCGGTATCGCGCCTGCTGGTTGCTCTTTGTGCGTTCTTCATTACCATCTACATGATCCCCGGCTTATGGGGCGCTCCTTTGAAATTATTCAGCGGTGTTCTGCCTCCTCTCGAATACTCCGAATCGCCTCATGGCTTCGGAGGATCGCACACAAAGGCCACCACTGCCAATATCCCCAAGGATGACGAGTTTGACAAATACATGGAGATCAATAAGAACGGCATTGTGCATTTCAAAAATGATTACGACAAGGCCCTTGCCTATGCCCGGAAAGTAGGAAAACCCCTGCTGATCGATTTCACGGGACATGCCTGCGCCAATTGCCGGAAAACGGAAGATTATGTATGGCCGGATCCGGAAGTGATCAAACGCCTGAATAACGAGGTGGTGCTGGTATCTTTGTATGTAGACGATAAACGCTCCCTCGACCCAAAAGATTACATGACCGTAAACTGGTACGGCAAAGAAAGAGAGATTACCGACATCGGAGATAAATTCAAGTACATGGAGGAATCTATTTATAAGCAAAGCGCTCAGCCATTGTATGTGCTGGTTGATGAAAACGAAAAACCTCTGAATAGTGCACGCGGATATAACTCCAGCATCGAAGACTACATTAAATGGTTGGACGAAGGTATCCGCAATTATAAAAAATAAGCATGCGTTTTGTTATTCAACGGGTAAGCGAAGCCAGTGTGACCATTGACGGGCACTTGTATTCGGAGATCAAACAGGGCTTCCTGGTGTTGGTGGGCGTCGAGGAGGCTGATACTCCCGAAGATGCCGAATGGCTTTGCCAGAAACTGGTTGGAATGCGGATCTTTTCTGATGCGGACGATAAAATGAATTTATCCTTGCAGGACATTGGAGGAAATATCCTGCTGGTATCCCAGTTTACCTTATTCGCTTCTACAAAAAAAGGCAACCGTCCTTCCTTTATCCGCTCGGCCAGGCCAGAGCACGCCATTCCCTTATATGAGCTTTGCATTTCGCAGCTCAGCGCTTTGCTAAAAAAGCCTATCGAAACCGGCCGCTTCGGCGCCGATATGAAACTTAGCCTCGTGAACGACGGACCGGTAACCATTCTCATGGATAGCAGGCAAAGGGAGTAATCAGGTTTCTATACCAACTGCTTAACTCATGTACTGCGGGCCTGGGCGCATTCCTACCGAATCTTTAATAATTTATCTTCAAAGCTGGTGAATTAATCGGGCAATTTGAATATATTTATGCATTAGATTATACCCGTATGATTAATGTAACGAAGTCCTATCTGCCGCCTCTGACAGAATACCAACAGATAATAGAAGGGATCTGGCAGAATTTTCACCTGACAAACCGGGGACCTTTGGTTCAGAAATTAGAAAAAGACATTTCCGCTAAATTAAAGCTCGATAACTTACTGTTTGTTTCCAACGGCACTATTGCCATCCAGTTGGCCATCAAGGCCCTGAATATTACAGGAGAGGTCATCACAACGCCGTTTTCCTACGTAGCCACCACCAACTCGCTGCTATGGGAAGGATGTAAGCCTGTTTTCTGCGACATTTCCGCGGCAACCTTTTGCCTGGATGCCGATAAGATCGAAGCGCTGATCACACCGAAAACCACGGCCATTCTTGCCACACACGTCTACGGGATTCCCTGCGATGTGGAAAAGATCCAACAGGTAGCCGACAAGCACGGTTTGAAAGTGATCTACGACGCCGCGCACGCTTTTGGCGTGGAATATAAAGGCAAGTCGATCTTCAGCTATGGGGATGTAAGCACATGCAGCTTCCACGCCACCAAGCTTTTTCATACTGTGGAAGGTGGCTCTGCAACAGCCAAAGATCCCGAAGTATTCAAAACCCTGTCGCTCTACCATTCGTTCGGCCATATTGGCGATGATTATTTCACACAGGGCGTCAACGGCAAGAATAGCGAGTTTCATGCCGCCATGGGCCTGTGCAATCTTCCGAAACTGGAAATGCTGACGGCTGCCCGCGAGCAGCATTCGAAGCTCTACAGCTCGCTGCTCTCTCCGGCAGTGGTTTCCAGGCCAACGATACCGGAGCATGTGAAGTATAACTATGCTTATTACCCGGTGGTATTCGACAGCGAGCAAACGCTTTTCAAGGTGCGTGAAATGCTACTGAAAAACGGAATTGGAACCAGGCGCTATTTCTATCCTTCTTTGAACGAGCTGCCCTTCCTGGATCATCGTTATCCATGCCCTGTTTCGGAGGATGTTTCAAAGCGTGTCCTTTGCCTGCCGATGTATTTTGATCTTGCGAAACAGGATATCGAACGGGTCTGCGAGATCGTGAATTCCATCACTTAAATATGAGGCTAGTGATAGCTTAAATAAAAGGATCAATCTTATATTTGCAGGAAATACAAACAGCTTATCGCGAAATACTATATCTATAGATGATTTTATTGAGTTTTTCACTACCAGATTCTGAATACTACTAAAACATTAAGCGTAGCTCATGAGCACAAAAGACAATACTAAAAAACAAGACTCTACGGATTTTTTTGAAAGCCTGGGCAACAAAGCCATTTATGTAGCAATGGGTCTGGCGTTCCTGATGATCCTTTACGTTTACTGGGATTTTATTACCCTGAAAAAAGCGTTTCTTTTCAAAGACATTGGCAGTGACTCCGTCAACGAAACCTGGCCCCTGCTTTATCATCTGTCCGACCAATTCTATAAAAATGGGATTATTTTCTGGTCTCACCATTTCGGCATGGGTGATACCTTTTATCAGTATTACGGTGATCCCTTTACCATGCTCATTATTCTTTGCGGTAAAAATAATGTGCAATTTGCGACTGGTTACATGCAGATGCTTGCTATTCTGCTCACTGTTTATTTCGGTTTCAGATACCTGAAGCTCCTGAAACTTAAGAATTTTACAGCCATCTTCGGCTCGCTGATCCTTGGATTTTCGGGTTATATTGTTCTAACATCCTCGGGATGGCTCATGGCTCCGCAGTTCTTTTATTTTACATTAGGGCTATATGCCGTAGAATCTTTCCTGAACCAAAAAAAAGTGCTTCCGATCGCCATCACAGCTTTATTGCTGGGCACTCATAATGCCATCATCGGAATTCAGATCTTTACCTTCCTTTCGTTCTATTTTCTGATTCGGCAGATCGAACTGAACGAACTAAAAATAGCCCTTAAATCAACGCTTGTAAAACAAGCGATTTTCAGCGTATTCTTTCTGCTTGGCTTTTTAACAGCGGGTGTCTTCATTATTAATTACATGGATCTGGTACTGACAAGCGGCAGGGCCGAGATGACCAGCGCCACGAGCAGCCTGAAGGATGAAAGCCTCTTTGCCCTGATGCCCGGCGTGGAATTCTCCTCGCTCATGTCGCGTTTCTTTTCCAACGACCTTCTTGGCTCAGGTACTAATTTCAAAGGCTGGATGAACTACCTGGAATCCCCACTCACCTACTTCGGGCTCATTCCTTTTATCCTCAGTTTTTATGGCTTGTTCATAGGCGATAAGAAAGAGCTTAAAATCCACCGCTTCCTGTTTATCCTGGTTTTCATCGGCTTTGCGTTTCCTTATGTGCGCTATGCCTTCTGGGGCTTTCAGCTCAATTATTTCAGGATCTACAGTATGTTCCTGGCCTTCTTCCTTTTCTTTATCGGCATCCGTACGTTCGACCGGATCCTGATCGAGCAGGAAATCAAGAAGTTGTTCCTTTATATTGCTATTCCGGTCATTGCCATTATCCTGTTCGGCAACACGGTTATTCCTAAAGCGCTGATCAATACCACCGTGCGCGGCATGGTATTCGGGCTCATCATTGTGTATGGCGTGCTCCTGTTTCTCTTATCGAAAAACAAATCCATTAAAGAGCTCCAGATTACCTTCCTGGTGCTGCTGGTGCTGGAGCTTTCCATGTTTACCAATAAAACGGTCAACAACCGGACCCACCTCAGTACCAAAGAGCTTCACACCAAAACCGGGTATTTCGATTATACCGTGGATGCTATGGATTACCTGAGGCAAACGGATCCGGGCTACTACCGCATTGCCAAGCTGTATGCAAGCGGCCCTGCCATACATGGAAGCCTCAACGACGGCCTTATCCAGGATTTTATGGGACTTGTCAGCTATAGCCAGTTTCAAAAGAAGGGCTATCTCGGCTTTCAGGACCTGGCGGGATTCTTTAACAAAGCGGATCAGAATGAGCTGAAATGGTCGTATAAGCTGACTTCTGATCTTAATTTCGCTGCATTCGCCGGCGCCAAATATGTGCTGTACAAGCAACCTTTCCAGTACGACACGATGTTCTTAAAGCCGGTTAAAACCTTCAACAACAATGAATACGGTATTCTGCGAAGTACGCTCGCTGTGCCGCTCTTCTACCTGCAAAACAGGGCTATCGGCAAAACGGAGATGATGGCTCTTCCTCCTGAAAAAAGAAGGCTGATGATGTTTTACAATGTCACTCTCAACGATGAAGACCTGAATAAATTAAGCCACGCACCTGCCAAAACAGACAGCAGCATGTACCGCATCGACACACTTCTCCAGCAGGTGAAGCATCTCAATGCGCCAGGCGTCAATATTACGGAATTCAAGCCTGACCGTATTAAACTCAGCACTGAAAGCCAAGGTACTGCCATCTTTTGCTCTTCTATTCCCGACCATTATGGCTGGAAGGTAAAAGTAGACGGACAGGATGTACCAAAACTCATCGTCAACGGAGGCCTGATTGGCTGTGAACTCCCTCCAGGAAAACATACAGTGGAACTAAACTATGTTCCGGTAAAACTAAAGGCCGGGATCATAGTATCTCTCGTGAGCTTAGGGCTTCTGCTCATTGCGCTTTTTCTGATAACCAGGAGAACAAAAAAAAACAAAATCTTTAGTACCGAATAAATTTGTATTGAACATTAGCCAGCGCTTCCCATGAAAAAGAACCTGTTAGATTATTTTTTTACCACTGTCGGAGAGGTACCTAACAAGACAGCGGTAATCGAAGGCGATAAACGCATCAGCTTCGGTGAACTTGAACAGAAAGCACGCGTACTGGCCACTACCCTTATTGCTAAGAACAGCCAAAGCAATAATCCAGTAGCAGTATACATACCCAAGACGATCAATAGTGTCATCAGCGACATGGCCATTACGTACAGCGCCAATATATACATGAATCTGGATGTCAAAACGCCGGTAGAGCGTATCCGGAACATCTTAGAGCTGATCAAGCCGACAATCTTAATCACAGATTCTGCTCATTTGGGAACGATCACAAACCTCCAGGCAGATTTTCATATCATCAACATCGATGAGGTGGATTTTTCAGCGACCTGTGATGAGGCTCCCCTGCTCAAGCGCCTTGATTCGCAGATCGATACCGATCCGTACTGTATTATCAATACTTCCGGCTCAACCGGCACACCAAAAGGAGTTGTATTAAATCATAAGAGCTTTATTGATTTTACAGAAGTGTCGAATGAGATTTTTCGATTCGGTAACAATGAAATCATCGGATCGCTTTCCCCGCTGGTATTTGATATCTACAGTTACGAACTTTGCATGTTAATGGCCTACGGCTCCACCATTGTGCTTCTTCCTGATAACCTGGCGGCTTTCCCGATAAAGATACTTCATATCCTGGCGCAGGAAAAAGTAAGCTATCTTTTCTGGGTGCCAACTATTATGGTGAACATTGCGAATATGAACCTCTTCGCCAACATTGCCCTCCCCGACTTACGGACTGTGTGGTTTGCAGGCGAAGTATTTCCTACAAAGCAGTTCAACTACTGGAAAAGAAGCCTGCCTCATACATTGTTTGCCAACCTCTACGGCCCGATCGAGATCACCCTAGACTGCACCTATTTTATTGTGAATAGGGAAATTCCCGACGATGAGCCTTTGCCGATAGGCATTCCGTATCGCAATACTGATATTCTCATACTGAACGAGGAGAACCAACCCATCAAACAAGGCGAAGAAGGAGAGCTTTGTGTCCGTGGCACTTCGTTGGCGATGGGCTATTACAACAATCCAGAGAAAACAGCAGCAGCATTTGTTCAAAATCCGCTCAATACGTCTTACCCGGAAATTATTTACAGGACAGGCGATGTGGTAAGTTATAATACTCACGGCGAGATCATATTCAAAGGCCGCAAAGACAGCCTGATCAAGCACCTGGGCTATAGAATCGAGCTCGGCGAGATTGAGCATGCTCTTGTAAACACTCTGAATCTTGTAGAAAATGCCTGCGTGGTATACCATACAGAAAAAAAAGAAATCACTCTGTTTTATGAAGCTGATCCGGACATCAGCGCTACTGAGTTCAGGAAGCAGATGGCCACAATCCTGCCGAAATACATGATCCCATCGGTATACATCAGGCTTGATAAGCTGCCACGCAATACGAACGGCAAGATAGATCGCTTATACCTGAAACAAAAAGTCAACCAGCCTGATGCAGTTAGTTGAATCTTATTCCGATATACACCGTGCCCATAGCTTTGCAAAAAGCTTTCGTAAAAAAAGTATTACCAATTTTTTTTTACAGGAAGAGGACTGCCTGACACTTATTCGCGATAAGGTGCTTTTTCAATATCAGACCGGCGAAGTCGTTTTCCTGATAAGGAAAAACAGTGTACATAGTAATATTTACTTTTATGCATCATCGTTTGAATCCCTGAATGTTTCGCTCCCAGACCTATTAAGCCATGCCCCGGCAGGAAACCTGGTCATCGACATCGTAGCCCGGGAAGAAAAGCCCGAACTGTTAGAGGTACTACAAAATCATGGTTTTGCGCTCTATACATCTCTGGTTCGCATGAGCGCTCCTAGAGAATCAATGAAAGTGAGCGAAGAGGGAAAACAGGCTTCAACGAAGGAAGCAGAGATCAGCCTGATCCCCGATATTCACAAACTCCTGCATACTTACTTCAATCCACTGTCCGAACAACTTCCTACCATTGAGAAACTCGAGGCGTGGGCTGCAGCAAAAAGCCTGCTCGTATGCGAGATCAATGGGCAAACAGCAGGTTTCATCATCTACGAGATCAATGGACAAACCCAATACCTGAGATACTGGTTCGTGCATCCGGAGTTCCGCAACCGCAAAGTAGGCTCAGCACTCTTCCGGCATTTTTTAGCTAAAGGCAAAGATTCTGTACGGAAAATATTCTGGGTGGTCCGCTCGAACGACAATGCCATAAAACGATATAAACATTATGGCTTTTTAGAGGAAAATATGTTTAACTTCGTAATGATCAATAAACAAGAACATGAAAGAGAAAATAATTGAGATCCTGACAGAGATCAGACCCGAATTTGATTTTAATACGTCCGTGAACTTTATAGAGGAAGGTATGCTGGATTCGTTTGATATCGTGTCGCTGGTAAGTAGCCTCGATGAAGCTTACCATATCTCCATTGAAGGAACGGAGATCATCCCCGACAACTTTTCCAGCATCGACTCGATCAGCAAACTTCTCTCCAAATATGGTGTGAAATGAACTTAAAATTCTCAGACAAAAAGATTACAGGCATCCTGACCGTATTACCCGGTAATGAGGTGCTGTTTGAAGATGAGATGGAAAATTATAATTTTTCCATTGCGAAGTCTTTAAAGCTGAAACAAGCCATGGGCTTTAATAAGAAGCGGGTCGTGAAAGACGGCGTTACTTCGGCGGATCTTTGCATCCATGGTCTGAATTACTTGTTTGAAAACGGGAAATTGAACAAAGAGGACATCGATGCCCTGATCCTGATCACACAATCGGGTGATTATATCATGCCGCCGACAAGCAATGTGATCCAGGGACATTTTGGTCTGAAAGAAGATATGATCTGCCTGGATATTAACCAGGGTTGCGCCGGTTATGTGATAGGCCTATGCCAGGCTTTTATGTTGCTTGGCCAGGAGGCAATTTCAAAAGTGGTGATGCTGAACGCTGATGTACTCAGCCCCCGTGTTTCCAAGAAAGACCGTAATAGTAATCCAATCATTGGCGATGCAGCATCCATCACGATCGTTGAAAAAACAACCGTACCATGCGATATTTTTTGCTCGGCAAAAATGAACGGACAGGGTGCTTTTGCCCTACAGATCCCGGCAGGCGGCGCCAGGATGCCTTCAAGTCCTGAAACAGCGGTGATGGAAGAAGATGCTGCGGGAAATTTGAGAAGCAAGGATCACCTGGTGATGAAGGGCGACGAGGTATTTAACTTCGTGCAAACCGAAGTACCTCCGCTCATTCTCGAAAACCTTGACTTTTCTGGAATCTCCAAAGATGAGATCGCCTACTACTTGTTTCACCAACCCAATAAATTTATGCTAAATAAGCTGGCCGACAAGATTGGGGTGCCAAGAGAAAAAATGCCAAGCCATGTGGTAGAGAATTATGGTAACTCTAGTGGTGTGACCATTCCTGTGGCCATTACAACAAGTATAGCCAACGAACTTCTGAACGAAGAGTGCCAGGTTTGCCTGGCTGGTTTCGGTGTAGGTCTTACCTGGGCATCGATTATTCTGAGTATGGGAAAACTAAACTTTTGCGAACAAATAAATTATTAATTATGGAAAATTTTAAAAACAAACTATCCGAGATCCTCGAAGTTGATTCAGTGAATGATGCGGACGAGATACAATCTTTCGATGCCTGGGACTCCCTGACTTGTCTGTCGATCATTGCTTTGGCCGACGACGAATACGGCGTATCTGTTTCTGCCAGGGAAGTGGCTGATGCTAAAACGGTAGAAGGCATTTACAAGCTTATCCAATCAAAAAAATAAACATGGAGTTCAATCCGATGAGCCTGAAGGAGAAACGCTTCCTGGTAACGGGAGCCGCCTCCGGACTAGGGAAAGCCGCCTCCATCCTGCTTTCCAGGCTTGGAGCCAGACTGATACTCGTTGACATAAACGAGCCGGGCTTACGGGACACAGCTACCCTATGTGTTTCCGACACAGCGCTGCTTCCCCTTGACCTCACAGATACAAAAAGTATCAAGCAGGCCATTGTGGAGGCCGCGGAAAAATATGGCAAATTGAACGGCCTGGTGCACCTCGCCGGTAGGTCTTATGTTGCTCCTCTGAAAAGCATGAACATCAAAACCACTGAAGATGTGTTTGCACTCAATGCGATGGCGGCGTTGGAGCTGGTCAAAGCTTTCATCCATCGCAACGTTTGCTCGGAAGACGGAAACTCCATTGTCCTGATCTCATCCGTTTACGGGCATGTGGGCTCTGCTGCCAATGTGGGTTATGCCATGTCGAAATCTGCCCTGCATGGCATTACAAAAAGCCTGGCCATTGAGCTGGCACCAAAAAAGATACGGGTGAACTGTATAGCGCCCGGCTTCATTCAAACCAATATGCTGGACGGCATTTCCGCTTCCTTCGATCCGGAGTACCATTCTAGGATTTCGGGTCTACATCCTCTGGGACTTGGCAATGCCTCAGACATTGCAAATTCCGTTGCCTTCCTGCTTTCAGATATGTCGTCATGGATTACTGGTTCGATCATGAATGTTGACGGAGGTTTTACTGCACAATAAGTTATGAATAACGAGAAAGATTCTTTTGTATTAGTTACGGGCAGCTCCTCGGGAATAGGGAAAGATATCGCGATCGGTCTCTCCAAAAACTTTAATATCATTCTTCATGGCCGCGATGCTGCCAGACTGCAGGAAGTTAAAGCCCTATGTTCACCAAACTTCCGGCAGATCGTCTGGCAGTACGACCTCAGCGATCTTTCAAAACTCGAAGCTGATCTGAGCTCGCTCATCGCCAACCATGCAATCGCTATTTCCAAATTCGTGCATTGCGCAGGGTTTATGAAAATGACTCCTCTCAAGATATCTTCAGCAGATCTGTTCACAACCACATTTAACACGAATGTGGTTTCAGCAGCCCTGATCTGCAAAATGCTCGTTCAGAAAAAACTAAATGACCGCCTCAATTCAGTTGTCTTCATATCGAGCAACATCAGCAATCGGGGAGCCAAAGCCATGAGCGCCTACGGTGCTTCCAAAGGCGCACTCGACACGTTGATGCGCTGCCTCGCCGTAGAGCTTGCGCCTAGGGTAAGATTAAACTCAGTGTTGCCGGGAGCCATTATTTCCAAAATGACCGAGGCGATCTTCGAAAATAAAGAGGTAAGGAACCGTATGGAAGCCACTTACCCATTGGGATTAGGAAAAGCCGATGATATTTTCCGTACAGTGGAGTTCCTACTCTCTGAAAATGCAGCCTGGATCACAGGCCAGCAAATAACCGTGGATGGCGGCAGGTCTATAAATATTACAGGCTAGCCCTTCCGCAAGAATAAATTGATTACATTTGGGTAAGAATGCTCTACCTCCGGATTGAGCTTTTGAGTGATTGATTACTATTTTTGAACTGTGAAAAATATTTTAATTTTAGGTACGGGAGCTTCTGCGGCTGAGTTGACTTCCTATATCGAAGATAATAACCGGACACCCGGTGCCGGGCAAAGGAACATCCTTGGCTATATCGATTATGCTGAAAATATTGACAAATACTGGAGCAAATACCACTTCACCAAAGAGGTGATCGGCGACATTGACTCATTTTTGGTGGATCCCAGCACAGAAGTGCTGATTGGCATTTCCAATATTATGTTCAGGAATCGCATGATCGAAAAGCTTCGTCAGCGCCACGCCAGGATCGGAAATTTTTACCATCACTCCTCTATTATCTCTCCACATGCCAAAATCGGCACAGGAAACATCGTATATCCATATTGCGTAATAGGACCAAGCTGCTCTATAGGCGATTTTAATATCCTGACATCCTACAGCTTCATCAGCCACGACTGCCGGGTTGGCAACGGCAATTTTTTTTCCAGCGCCGGACTAGCAGGTAACTCGACCGTGGGCAACAATAACTTTTTCGGTATCCGTAGCACTGTGATCCCCGGGGTCTCTATCGGCAACGACAATATCATCCAGGCCGGCATGACCATTGATAAGGATGTGGAAAACCAGGCTACGGTATTTTACCGTTACAAAGAGAAGCTCACTATTATTTCCAAAAATTCATGAGCGTTTATCACACATCAAACCTATTAGGAATTTAAATGAAACTTATTACGATCGGCATCCCCTGCTATTTTAACGAAGGAAGCATTATAAAAACTTATCAGCTGCTCAAGGAGCAGATCTTCGCCTATTTCACGGACCTGAAGTTCGAGGTAATCTTTATTGACGATGGATCCAAAGATGGTTCTTATAACGAAATGCTGAGTTTGAAAAGCAGCTATCCCAACGACGAGATCCGGATCATCCAGTTCACCCGTAATTTCGGACAAATGTCAGGGTACTATGCCGGCCTGAAAAATTCCAAAGGCGACGGCTATCTGGCTATTTCTGCCGACTTACAGGAGCCAGCTTCTCTGATCAAGGACCTTATCGAAACCTTCGTGAAGAATAACGCTCCTCTGGTGGCCGGCAAGCGCATTGGCCGTGATGACGGTTTTTTTGCCAACACCTATTCAAAGCTTTTCTATGGCTTTATGAAAAAAACGGCTTTCCCGGAAATGCCTGTGGGCGGCTTCGATATAGCTATTGTTAACCAGGATGTAAAGAATTACCTGCTTTCACTCGAAGATGTGAAACCATGGATCCAGGGACAAATGTTCTGGAGTGGCTACCCTATTACTTTCATTCCCTATGAGCGACTAAAGCGTGAGATCGGAAGTTCCAAATGGAATATTTCGAAAAAAATAAATTACACACTCGATGCTGTCATCAATTATACTTACCTACCGCTCCGCTTTTTCTCTTTAGTAGGCATTATCGCCTTCATCCTTGGGGTTATTTATGCCGGCTTGCTGGTGATTAACTATTTCCAGGGTGATGCGCCTTTCAATGGCTGGACACCTATCATGATGCTGATACTCCTCCTGGGGGGCCTGCAATTATGTATGCTGGGGCTCATAGGCGAATACATGTGGAGAAACATCGAGCAAACCAAGAAAAAGCCGATGTATATTGTCAAGCAGGTCATTGAATAACTTATCAGTACCAATACATTTTCAGAAAGAAAGCAGGGCTACTACCCTGCTTTTTTGATTGTGCTTAATGCCAGATAGCACGCCGGGACAAATGTATGCTCAATAATGTTGCAAACGCCTACGGCAACGCATTGCCTCCTACTGGAAACGATCTGTTTAGCCAACGATGTATATGTTGCTTCTATGGCGAACAGCTTATATTCTAAAGCTCGATGATCTTATCAGCATAGCGCAGGGCTGAATCGCGGTGGCTAATGATGATCGAGGTTTTGTCCTTCATCACCGTTTGCAGATTCCGCAGGATCAGCTCTTCCGTTTCCACATCCACAGCCGAAAGGCAATCATCAAAAATGAGGATACGTGGCCTCGAAATGATTGCACGCGCAATGGAGATGCGTTGTTTTTGTCCGCCCGAAAGCGTGACGCCCCGCTCTCCAACCACCGTATCAAAGCCTTGTGGGAAAGACATAATATTGTCGTACACGCCTGCATCTTTGGCTGCCTGGTAGATATCCTCATCCGTATAATGGCGGTCAACGGAAAAAACAATGTTATTCCTAATCGTATCAGAGAACAGGAACACTTCCTGCGGTACGTAGCCAATGCTTTTGCGGAGTGCCGATAAATCGTGCTTTTGAATAGGCACCCCGTCGATCAGGAGTTGGCCGGAGCTTACATCGTACAGGCGCGTGATGAGGTTAGCCAGGGTCGATTTTCCGGAGCCGATCTGCCCTTTGATGCCTACCGTTTCCCCTTTCGCGATATCCATATTAAAATGCTTCAACGCTTCAATGTGCGTATCCGGATAGGTAAAGCTCACATCCCGGAAACTGATGCTGCCTTCGATCGGCGCGCTCACCCCGGGTGTATTCTGAATAGCGCTTTTGTACTGCATGAACTCATTGATACGTTCCTGCGAAGCGGCAGCCCTCTGGATCAGCGAGGTCACCCAACCCAGTGATGCAAAAGGCCAGGTCAGCTTATACACATACACAATAAACTCCGTGATATTTCCCATCTCGATGGTTTTCCCGATCACGAGATGCCCACCATACCACACGGTAGCGATCACACTGATCCCTACCATCAGCACCATCACCGGCTGAAAAAAAGCTTCCACCAGGGTCAGTTTCAGGTTTTGTTTTTTATAATGCGCATTCAGCTTTTCCAGCTCATTCGTGTAATGCTCTTCCCGTGCATACGCCTTGATCACGCGCACCGCCGAAAACGTTTCCTGGGCATGCGAGGTAAGCTTCGACAGCTCCTGCTGTACAATGGTGCTGCGCTTGTTAATGGTGTCCGATACTTTATAAATGGCATAAGACAGCAGCGGCAAAGGCGCAAATACCAGGAGGCTCAGCTGCCAGTTGATGGAAAGCATGAAGATCAGGATGATCACCGTCGTGGCAAAGGTGTTGATGAGGTACATGATGGCCGGCCCTGTATACATCCGCACTTTGCCCACATCCTCGCTGATGCGGTTCATGAGGTCGCCCGTGTTGTGATTTTTATAAAAGGAAGCGTCGAGTGTCTGAAAGTGAGCATAGAGCTCATTCTTCTGGTCGAACTCGATGTGGCGGCTCATCACGATGAGTGTTTGCCGCTGGAAAAAAAGGAACAGGCCGCTGGTGAGCGCAAGCCCCAACAGGGTTAAGCCAAAAACGATGAACTTTCCTGTGTCGATAGATGCATGGCTCGAAATAAGCCTGGCGATCTCATTGGTGGCATTACGTACCACCACACCCTGGTAGATGGAAAAAACGGATGATAAAATAACAAACACGGCACCTAACAACAGATGCCATTTATACCTGATCAGATAAACATTAATGGATTGCAGTGCTTTCATGTTCTCGCGGTGGTTTCGAGAGCCTCACCCACCATTCGTCGACTGAGGCCCTCAACGTCAACGCGGCGCATACTAATTATTAAACGCTTTTTTAAACCTGAATGCGGAAAGAGGCAAGGGCGACCGGCGCACCAAGCAAATCCTAAAAATCGTTATTCAGTTGGTTGGTTGCTTTTTGCAGGATCTCGAAGGCATTTTCAGCCATCAGGTTTTCCTTGTCGAGCGTTGGGTTGATCTCCACCATTTCAAAGCACACGATCTTTTTGGAACGCATGATGTAATAGATCAGGTTCCCCGCTTCTTTTTCCGTGATGCCATTTGGCACAGGCGTTCCGGTTCCGCTGCTGATGCGGCTGTCCATACTGTCCACATCGAAGCTTACATAAATAATATCGCAATGGTCGAGGTAGTTCAGCGATTCGATCGCCACACGCTCCACCGCTTTTTTACGGATCTCCGCCAGGTTAAATACCCTTACCTTGTGCTTTTTGATCAGGAAGTCTTCCTGTGGCTCAAAATCACGAAGTGCAATGTATACGAGGTCGTTATACTGGATCTTAGGAGAAATACCCCCCAGGTTTTTCAGTTTTTCCCAGTATTCTATCGTTTCATCATCCGGCTTATTCTGCTGCCTTTCCTTGTTATCCTCTCCCAACACACAGGCAATGGGCATGCCGTGCATATTGCCGCTTGGTGTGGTATAAGGCGTGTGCAGATCGGCATGCGCATCGATCCAGATCACTCCCACGCGCTTATTCGGATAAGCCATTTTAATGCCGCTGATGGTCCCCAGGGCCGAGCTGTGGTCGCCCGCCAGCACAATCGGCACCTCTTCTTTCAGTAAGGTTTTTTTGATTTCGTTGGCCAGCCTTTCATTGAGGGTATAGATGCCTTTGATCCGCTTGGCATAATCGTTGACAACAGGTTCCAGCAACAGGTGGTTTTCGTTCTGCACCTCAACAGATTTGAATTTTTTAAAGAAATTACTTCCGAAGTCGAGTGCAGCGATCTTAATAGCATCTACGCCCATACTCGCTCCGCGGGTTCCCGCTCCTATTTCACTTTTTAATTCAATTAACTTGATTGGTTTGATCATAGGTTTCATCATAAGGCACAAAGATAAGAATCCTCCTCTAAAAAGGGAATATTATGTGGTATAAGAGCAAAAATGGAACGCTGATAACGCGGATTAAGCAGTTCAGCACAGATTAGAACAGAGAGAACAACCGTTGACTGAGCGTATTTGAAGGCAAGGAAAATAAAACATAGATTGCCCCAAATAGATAAAATAACGGGCTTTTGCTGATGTCTTCATGTTCCCTTATATAACCTTCTACGCATTATATGGTATGATTTCTCCCTGATTCGGGGTCACCAGGCTCAAAAAATACCTTTTGAGACCTCCAGTACGGTTTCCTTCGAAAGGCTTTCCAGGCGCGGAACGGAAAGGATCCGGCAGCTTGAACCGGCTTTGCGGACGATCGCTTCTTTCACCTCCGGAGCAAACTTACCATTGAATACCAGCGAATGAATGTTATAATGATGGCTTTGTAAATAATGCAGGGACAAAAGCGCATGGTTAATGCAGCCGAGGTAATCGGAGATTACTAAAATAACCTCAGCATCAAATTTTCTCGCCAGGTCGATCACGGCATCTGCCTGGTTCAGCGGAACCATCAGGCCACCGGCACCTTCTATGATCAGTGTATTCGACGTTTCCGGCCTGATGATCTTCGAAAGCTCAATTTCCACACCTTCCAGCTTTGCCGCAAAATGAGGAGAAAGCGGTTCCCGGAGCAGGTAGCTTTCCGGGTGGATCACCGTTTGCCCGTTGCTGATGAGCGCGCGTACCGTTTCAGAATCCATGCCCTCAATGGTCCCGCTTTGCACAGGCTTCCAGTAATCGGCCTTCAGCGCTTCCACGAGGATGGCCGATACCAGTGTTTTGCCGACATTGGTGCCTATACCGCTGACAAAGTAATTCATGATCCGAACATCGTTTTATAGTGTTCTTTAATGGCCTCTGTATTCAGGGCTTTGCTGATGTATACCGTACACGCTTTAGCCATGCTATCAAAAGCAGCCTGGTCTGTGCCGGCAAGTGTTGTCACTGCATCTATAAACCCTTGTTTATGCGCGAGCGGAATATCGAAGCCAACTTTTGCTTTTTTCAGATCTCTCCAGGGCGTTTGATCCGATAAGATCACCGGTCGCCCATGCTGCAAGGCCTCTACGATGATGTGGCCGTAATTCTCATTCCGGGTCGGCAGAAACAAGGCGTGGTAATGACCAAGCGCATCGCCTATCGCTTCCGGTTTCAGGCTTCCTTTGTAACTAAAGGCAATATGTGCAGGAAGTGTTTTGGCATTTTCCCGGCAGCTGCTCCAATAGGCTTCATCCTCAATAGGGCCGAACATATCAAAACGGATCTTGGTATCCTTCACGCCTTTCAGAACATCGATGGCGAAGTTCAGGTTCTTTTTTTCCGAGATCCGGGAAATAAAACAGAGGCTGAGCTCTCCGGGCTGCTTGGCAAGGGGCTGCTCCTGCCCTGCCGGTTTGGGCAGGTTGGATACTTCGCAGATACGGGCTTCTTTTCCGATGCGCTTCCTGATCTCCAAGCTTTCCTGCGCAGAGGTGGATTGCCAGGTAATGTTTTTAAACAAGCCTAAAGACCTGGCCGTCAGCAAAAAGATTTTTTTCTTCAGGGGCTTGATCTTCAAAGCCCCATCGCCCAGCATGCCACGTGGTGCAAGCACAATACGGCTCTTCAGTTTGCCCTGCCGCTTCCATTTGAGCGGATACACGGTAAACAGGCGTGAAAACAAGCTATTCAGGTACAAACCGTCGTGCGGTGTTTTTAATAAAAGATCGAGGACGAACTCAGGGTTCATATTTTCCGGACTTACATAAAACACCTCGCGTCCCTCATAGCTGGTCCAGGTATTGGCGGGAACCCCGGCATAAGCCTTATCCGCCTGAAAATCGCGATCGGTGGTAATGATCCTGAAATTGATGTCATCGCCCAGCTGAGCGGTAAGCGTGGCAATGGATTGGATGGGCCCGCCAGCCAGATAACCCGGCAGGAACCAGTCGCACAAAATGATTATGTCAGGCTTAGCATTCAACCTGGTGTGTGTTCATCCAATGGTTTAAAACGATCAGGTGCCACACCCGGCTCCAGGTGATCCTGGGATCATTGTTCAGAAAACGGTTCCAGATCACGAGCACGGCTTCACGGTTCACAAAGGGCCGCTTTGAAAACTGGACGATGTTTTCTTCGCAGAAATCCCTCAGTTCATTCTTCAGCCAGTCTTTCCAGGGAAGAACGAAGCCCATTTTAGGGCGGTTGACGATATTGGCCGGCAGGAGATCGCCAAGCGAATCTACCAGTAATTTTTTCGGAGAATGCGGATACTTGTATTCATCCCTGATACTAAGCACAAATTCCACCAGCTTGAAATCCAGGAAAGGCACACGCACTTCGAGCGCCACAGCCATGCTCATTTGGTCGGCATCACGCAGCAACACGTTCTGCATATAGGTTTGGATCTCGAACAACGATACGCGGCTTAATTTATGCTGCTTATCCGTTGTACTTTTCTGGATGATGTTTTTAATAAACGCATCGTCTTTGAATTTTTGCCTCAGCAAAGCGCTATAATCGGTTTGGTTGAACAGCTTGCGGTTTACCGGATAAGCATTAAATCCGTTGATCTGATCGAGCCTCAGAATTTCCGCTGTTTTATCGCCCTGTACCGATTTTTTTCTGGCAGCGAGTAACTTTCCTCCCAGGCTTCGCCCCAAGCCCGGAATCAGGTTCAGCCAGCTTTTGGTTTCCAATTCGTGAAAACGCTTAAAGATATCATAGCCGGCAAAAAGCTCATCGCCGCCTAATCCGGAGAGTGCCATGGTAATGCCGGCCTCCCGGGTAGCTTTGGAAACAATATAGCTGTTGGGGCCGTCGCCTCCGGGATGATCCATCGCTGCAAGGGCTTCGGGCAGCTGCTTCAAAAAGTCTCCGGGTGTTAGTTTGATCTCGTGATGCTCCGTATTGAATTTCTCCGCGATCTGTTTTGCATACACCGCTTCCGAAAACTCACCTTCGTCGAAGCTCACGTTAAAGGTCCGGATCTTTTGAGAAGACACTTTACTCATCAATCCCACAATAGCGCTGCTATCGATCCCACCCGACAAAAAAGCCCCGAAAGGCACATCTGCTACGAGCCTGCGCTCTACAGATGCCGTGAGCAGGTGGTTGATGCTTTTACAGGTATCTTCATAGGAAAGATCCCCGATGGTTTTAGTATGTTTGTTGATGTTCCAGTACTCAGACATCGTCACTACGCCCTGCCTGTACTCGAGGATTGTTCCCGGCATCAGGATGAACACGTCCTCGAGGATGGTGTTAGGGGCATGCACTGTCGCGTATTGTACATATTCGGCCAGAGAAGCCGCAGAGGCTTTCTTTGCCGTCAGGCCCGAACGCATGAGCGACCGGATCTCGGATGCAAAACTAAGCACATTATCTTTGAAATGATAGTAGAGGGGCTTCACGCCCAGCCTGTCGCGCACTACCAGCAGCCTCTGTTCCTGCGTATCCCAGATGGCAAAGGCAAACATGCCGTTGAAGCGTTGCAGGCATTCGATCCCCCAACGCAGATAGGCTGCAAGGATCACTTCCGTATCCGTGTTGGTTTTGAAGAAATACGGCAGCTGGCCTGAGCCGTGCTGCGCGCGCTGGAGCTCAAGCTTCAGCTCCCTGTAATTATACAGCTCGCCGTTATACACCAGTGTATAGCGCCCGTCCTGCGAAATAAGAGGCTGGTTACCGGCTGCCGAAAGGTCGATGATAGACAGACGGCGATGCCCCAGGAAACAATGTGCATCGTTCCAGATCCCTTCGGCGTCGGGCCCGCGATGTGCCAGGGCATCCGTCATTTGCTGAATAGCCGACCGGTAGGTTGGCTGATCAATGTCGTGTCCCGCTATTCCTGCTATTCCGCACATGCCTTACAAAAGAATTTACAAGCCGATCGAGGCTAAATATTTTTTATCCTGCATCATCCGTTGAATGCCTTCTTCCACCGAAATCAGCTCTTTGCCGAGAATCTGCTTCATCTTGGTATTATCCGGCTGCCGGCGGGTCATATCGCCTTCCTTCAGGGCAGGAAGATGAATGATCTTCGACTGGCTGCCGGCAAGCTTAATGACCAGCTTTGCCAGATCAAGCACACTCATGAGCTTGTCGCTGCCAATGTTCACCACATCGTTCACCAACAGCTGTCGGTTGAGGATCGCAATACAGGTATCCACCGTATCATCCACATAGGTAAAGGTCCTTGTTTGCGAACCATCGCCATAAATGGTAATATCCTGGTTTTTCAGGGCTGCCGCCAGAAACTTCGATACCACAAAATCGGTGCTTTGGTTAGGCCCGTAGGTATTGAAAAAACGGAAAATGGTATAAGGCAATCCGTATTCGAGCTGGTAGCTCCGGAAAAAGCACTCGCCAACATTTTTTACCACCGCATAAGGAACGCGTGAATTGAGCGGTGTACGATGCTCGTGCTGAGGGAGTTCCATAGGCTCTCCATACACCTCCGATGAGGACGAGAAGTACACATGCTTCACGGAAGACTGCTTCGACAACTCCAGGATGTACTTAATTCCTGAAATATCGTTCAGCACACTGATCGGGTTTTCCTGGGTGCGCGCAACGCCCACTACCGCAGCAAAGTGAAAGACATAATCAAAATGTTCGTTTAGCAGCACAGGGGAGATCTCGTCATAATTATTGACGTCTGCTTTAATAAATTTCCAATTTCCGGTGTTTGTTTGGGGGAGTTTTGTGAGGTAGCCTGTCGATAAATTATCAACCACTACCACAAAATTAGTTTCGTCCTGGATTAGTTTCTCTACCAATGCGCCTCCCACATTCCCCGCCCCTCCGGTTACTAATAGTTTCTTCATAAAAAATTTAGACCCCGCTAAGATACGAGAAAAATTCATTGTCTTGATAATTTGTCGTGCCCGCCATTTGCCTGTTCATACCCAAAAAGTACAGGACCTGTAAACCTTACGTTCTCCAAAAGACTCATTCGGTACACCACACATCCACATTACCTGGCCGCCGGCAGACAGGCCCCAAATAATGAAATGGAGATGTTTCAAAATTTAAATCCTTATGAATTGTAGCTGTTTTTTGCTACCGGCTTCCAATCGGTGCAGTATGGAATAATAACACGGCATTCGACTATTTTATATGATTCCCAGCGGGATAATATGTATTTTTGAAGGCTATGAATATTGAACATTTTTTATCCAAAACCATTTCGGCTGCCGTCAACCAGCTCTTTACGCTCAACACGAAGCCGGAAGACGTCATTTTGCAAAAAACAAAAAAAGAATTTGAGGGCGACTTCACCCTCGTTACTTTTCCATACATCAAAGCCGCTAAGCTTAGCCCTGAAAAAACCGGTGAGGCCATCGGTGAAGAAATCAGCAGGCTCAACAGCGACATCAGTACATACAATGTGGTCAAGGGCTTTTTAAACATTTCCCTTTCCACAAGTTTCTGGCTAAAGCAATTCAAAACGATCAGCGCCGATGCACATTACGGCATTAAACCTGCCAACAGCAGCGGAAAGCAGATCATGCTCGAGTACTCCTCTCCCAATACCAACAAACCCTTGCACCTGGGCCATGTGCGCAACAACCTCTTAGGATACGCGGTGGCTTCTATCCTGAAAACACAGGGCCACGATGTGGTGAAAGTAAACCTGGTAAACGACCGCGGCATCCACATCTGCAAGAGCATGCTGGCCTGGAAATTATTTGGTAACGGGGAAACGCCTGAATCCAGCGGTTTGAAAGGCGATCACCTCGTAGGGAAATACTATGTGGAGTTTGACAAGGCTTATAAAAAAGAAATCCAGGAGCTGACAAGCCAGGGCATGAGCAAGGAGAACGCCGAAAAACAGGCACCACTCATGGTCCAGGCGCAAGAGATGCTTCTGAAATGGGAAGCCGGTGACCCTGAAACCATCAAGCTCTGGAAGATGATGAACAACTGGGTATACGATGGCTTTAAGGTAAGCTACCAGAAGCTCGGTGTTGAATTTGATAAAACCTACTACGAAAGCAATACCTATTTGCTGGGTAAGGAAGTCGTGCAGGAAGGTTTGGAAAAAGGGATCTTCTATAAAAAAGAAAACAACAGCGTTGCCATCGACCTCAGCGCCGATAAGCTGGATGAGAAGATCGTGCTGCGGAGCGACGGCACTTCGGTATACATTACCCAGGACCTTGGCACTGCCATTGAGCGGTTCAAGGAATACCCGAAGACCAGCCAGATGATCTATACCGTTGGTAACGAGCAGGATTACCATTTCAAAGTGCTGTTCAAGATCCTCGAAAAACTTGGCTACGACTGGGCGAAAGAGTGCTACCACCTGTCCTATGGCATGGTAGAGCTGCCGGAAGGAAAAATGAAAAGCCGCGAAGGTACCGTGGTGGATGCCGACGACCTCATGGACGGCATGGTGGAGGCGGCCCGCGAGGTAACCGAAGCTTCCGGAAAAATCGACAGTTTCAGCCAGGAGGAAAAAGATACGCTGTTTACCACCATCGGCATGGGCGCTTTAAAATACTTCATCCTGAAAGTGGATCCGAAAAAGAAAATGCTTTTCGACCCTAAGGAAAGCATCGACCTGCAGGGAAATACAGGGCCCTTTATCCAGTATGCGCATGCGCGGATCAAATCCATCCTCAGAAATTATAATAAACCGACCAAGGACCTGGTGATTGAAGCCAATATCCACCTTCACGAAAAAGAGCGGGAGCTGGTGAAGCTGCTCTACGATTTCCCTAAAGTGCTGGAGGAGGCTGCAAAGACCTATAACCCTTCGGATGTGGCCAATTACACGTATGAGCTGGCCAAGCTGTTTAACCAGTTCTTCAGCGAATGCCCGGTATTGAAAGAGGAGAACAATGCCGTCCGGGAATTCCGGATCAAGCTGATCGAAAGCACGGCTTTGGTTATTAAAAACGGCATGCTGAGCCTTGGCATTGAAGTTCCGGAGAGAATGTAGAGAAGGGACGGAAGAGACTACAGGGAGAAAAGAGACCGAAGGGATTGAAGGAGTATTCCGGCGACTGTGGTGCCAGAGGCTCTCGAAGGCACCACAGTCGAAGTCCCGACAACTAATTTAGACAATGACCTATTTCGATTATAACGCCACCACGCCGGTCGACAAGCGGGTTTTGGAAGAGATGCTTCCTTACTTCAGCGATCACTTCGGGAATGCCGCCAGCAGCACCCATGCCTTTGGCTGGTATGCGCAGGGCGCGGTCGAAAAGGCCCGGCAGCAGGTGGCAGAGTTCATCCATGCAGAAGCATCGGAGATCGTCTTCACCTCCGGCTCTACAGAAGCCGTTAACCTGGCCCTGAAAGGCGTGTTTGAAGCCTACCGCAGCAAAGGCAATCACATCATTACCTGCCAGACAGAGCACAAAGCCGTACTGGATACCTGTGCTTATCTGGAAGAACATGGCGCCGAAGTAACATACCTGCCTGTAGACCGCGAAGGCCGTATCGACCTTGATGAGCTGAAAAACAGCTTCGGGCCGGGGACCATCCTCGTCGCCCTTATGGCTGCCAACAATGAAACGGGGGTCTTGCAGGATCTGGAAGGCATTGGAACTATTTGCCGGGAACGCGAGGTGCTTTTCTTCAGTGATACAACCCAGATGGCGGGCAAGCTGCCGGTTGATGTTCAGGACATGAAGCTGGACCTATGCTGTATCTCTGCCCATAAACTCTATGGCCCTAAAGGCATCGGGGCGCTGTACGTACGCCGGAAAGGGCCGCGTGTAAGCCTGATTCCCCTGATCCACGGCGGTGGCCACGAAAACGGGAAGCGCAGCGGAACCCTGAATGTACCTGGTATTGTAGGCCTGGGTAAAGCCTGCGAGCTTTCCAAAAACGAATTCTGGGATAACAACAGCCAGATTTCCCGAATCAGGGCTTACCTGGAACACCAGCTCCTTGAGATCCCCGGCCTGACCATTAACGGATCCACAAGGCACCGGCTCTACAATACCTCCAATTTGTATTTCCCTCCCCTGAAAGACGGCAGCAGCCTTTTCAGCCATATTAAAAATACCTATGCGGTATCGTTGGGCTCCGCCTGCACATCGGCACAGGCAACTCCCTCTCATGTATTGAAAGCCATGCACTTAAGCAGCCATGAGGCAGAGAACAGCATCCGGTTTTCTTTTGGAACAGGTAATACCTTAAAACAGGTAGAAGAAGCCGCGGAGCAAATTTTATCGCTTTACAGCTGAGTTTCGTCCGAAAAATACATCAATTCACATGCCAGCGGGTTATTAACCTTATGATATTCATTATTAACAGATTAGCAAATTGTATGTTTGGGTTATAATTGTATATTTGCCAATGTTAATTTAATAATTTTAAATATAAATGAGTAATACACTTAGATTTAATACCGCGAACCGATCTTTCTACTTAACCGCGAAAAAAAGAGTTGACGAATATTTCCGAACAAATAACATTTCCAGATACGGTAATTACAAAATGGTGATCAAAACCATTTTTATGTTTACGCTTTATTTAAGTCCTTTTGTGCTTCTTTTATTAAATCTGACGGATAACTTCTGGATCCAGAGCCTGTTATGGGTTCTGATGGGCTTTGGCATGAGCGGTATCGGCCTTTCGGTAATGCATGATGCCAACCACGGCACCTACGCCCGTAATGCCAAACTGAACGCCCTGATGTGCCGCAGTATGAATTTTATAGGGGGGAGCTCCATCAACTGGCAGTTGCAGCATAACACCCTGCACCATACCTATACGAACATCCACGACCATGATGAGGACATCGCGCCCCTGGGCTTTCTGAGGTTCGACCCGCATGCCGAATATAAAAAGATCCATAAATACCAGTTCCTTTATGCCTGGTTCTTTTATGGCCTGATGACCATGATGTGGGCAACCACCAAAGACTTTTCCCAGTTGAAACGTTATAACAGAATGGGCCTGCTGACGGTGCGAAAAACCACCTACAAGAAACAACTTATGCTGCTTGTACTGAACAAGATGTTCTATTTAGGCTTCAGCCTCGGCCTGCCATTGGTTCTGATGAATGCGCCATGGTACCTGGTCATCGCCGGATGGGCGATCATGCACTTTACCTGTGGCATGATCCTGGCTCTGATCTTTCAGCCGGCACACGTGGTTGAGCTTACCGAATTTCCGTTACCGTGCTCCCAGGGCAATATGGCCGACGACTGGGCAGCTCACCAGATGAAAACCACGATGAACTTCGCGCAAAAGAGCTGGGCTTTCTCCTGGTTCGTAGGCGGCCTGAACTTTCAGGTAGAGCACCACCTCTTCCCGAACATCTGCCATATCCATTACAAAGACCTGGCACCGATCATCCGGGAAACTGCCAGGGAATTTAACCTGCCTTACCACTCCAAAAAAACGTTCATCGGCGCCCTCGCCAGCCATGCCAGGCTATTATACGCCCTTGGCCGCGAGCCTCAGGTAAGCACCGCAATGGCATAATACTTAACACAAGGGTGTTTAAAATGCAGGTCCTACAGGCCTGCATTTTTTAGTTAATTCCGCTTACTTCGTACAACCAATTTAACGATCATGCATGTACATTTAATTGCCATCGGCGGAAGCGCGATGCATAATATGGCCCTGGCCTTACACGAAAAAGGATTCCGGGTAACGGGCAGCGACGATGAAATTAATGAACCTTCGAAAAGCCGCCTGAAGCAGGCCGGCATCCTTCCCCCGGCCATCGGCTGGTTTCCGGAAAAGATCGTGGAAGGGATCGATGCCGTGATCTTAGGCATGCACGCCAGGGAAGACAACCCGGAATTGATCCGCGCCAGGGAGCTTGGATTAAAAATTTATTCCTATCCCGAATATATTTACGAGGCCACGAGGGATAAAACCCGTGTGGTGATTGGCGGAAGCCACGGCAAAACCACCATTACTGCCATGATCCTGCATGTGCTGAACTACCACCGCAAAGACGCCGACTTTATGGTGGGGGCGCAGCTGGAAGGATTCAATACTATGGTAAGGCTGACAAAAGAGGCTCCGATTGCCATTATCGAAGGCGATGAGTACCTGGCCTCTCCCATCGACAGGCGGCCTAAGTTTCACTTGTACAAACCAAACATCGCTATCCTCAGCGGCATTGCCTGGGATCATATCAATGTATTCCCAACCTTCGATATGTATGTGGATCAGTTCCGGATGTTCGTTGACCTGATCGAACCCGGGGGAAGCCTCATCTACTGTGTTGAAGACGCCGTGTTGAAAGACGTGGCCGAGAAAGCGGGCATGGCCAATGGCATTGAAAAGATCCCCTACTCTGTTCCGGCCCACCGCATTGAAAACGGCACCACTATCCTGAAGACGGAAACCGGAGATATTCCCTTACTGGTATTTGGCAGACATAACCTGATGAACCTGAATGGTGCCAGGCTGGTATGCCTGAAGCTCGGCCTGAGCGATCAGCAGTTTTATGAAGCCATCCAAAGCTTCAAGGGCGCAGCCAAACGCCTGGAGCTTGTATACAAAAACGAGCACTTTGCTTTTTATAAGGACTTTGCCCATTCGCCCTCCAAACTGAAAGCCACGACCCAAGCGGTGAAGCAGCAATTCGCCGGTCGCTATATCATTGCCTGCATGGAGCTACACACCTTCAGCAGCCTCAACGAAACCTTCCTGGCCGAATACAAGGGCGCGATGAACGATGCCGATGAAGCCATCGTCTACTTCAACCCGCACACCATTGCCCATAAAAAGCTAAAGCCCATCACGGAGCAGCAGGTGTTTGACTTCTTCGCCCGCACAGACCTCAGGGTCTTTACCGACAGCGGAAAATTACAGGATTACCTGAAATCGAAATCCTTAAAAGATAACGTTCTGTTAATGATGAGCTCAGGGAATTTTGATGGGATTGACTTTAAAGACTTATCTTCGCACCTTCATTTCAATTAAGCTTTGCCTAAAGTCCTGCGCATCATCAACCGTTTTAATATTGGAGGAATCACCTACAATGTAAGTTACTTATCGAAGTTCCTGGAGCCGGAGTACGAAACCCTGCTGGTGGGCGGCCCGGAGGAAGCGGGCGAGGACAGTTCGCTGTATATCCCTCAGGGCCTGGGACTAAAGCCGCGCGTGCTCCAACAGTTCCAGCGGAGCATCAGCTTCAGGGCCGATTACCGGGCTTACAAGGAAATCAAAAAACTGATCCGGGAATTCAAGCCGGATATTGTTCATACGCATGCCTCCAAAGCCGGGGCTGTAGGGCGGCTGGCAGCCATTCACTGCAAGGTGCCGGTCATCGTGCACACCTTTCACGGGCATGTGTTCCACTCCTATTTCGGAAAACTGAAAACAGGATTTTACATTTTCATCGAACGCTGGCTGGCAAAACGTTCAAGCGCCATTGTCGCCATCAGCAATAAACAAAGACAGGAGCTTACGGGTGTATTCCGCATTGCAGCGCCGGAGCAGATGCATGTGATCCCGCTGGGATTCGACCTGAAGCGCTTTACAGAGAACAAAGCGGAGAACAGGCGCTCCTTTCGGGAGACGTACCAGCTCAAAGACAGTGAGATCGCTATCGGCATCATAGGCCGGCTGGCTCCCGTCAAGAACCACCGCCTCTTCATCGAAGCTATTGCTCATCTGAAAAAAGAGGGCATCGGCCATTTCAGGGCTTTTGTGATTGGCGACGGGGAAACCCGTGAGGAGATCATGGCCTGTTGTAAAGAGCTGGGTGTTTCTTTTTCGGAAGGAGGCGCACAACCGGATGCAGAGGTGATCTTCACGTCCTGGATCAAACAGGTGGAATGGGCACTGCACGGGCTCGACATTGTAGCGTTGACCTCTCTCAATGAAGGCACGCCGGTAAGCATCATCGAAGCCCAGGCTGCCGGAAAGTATGTGGTAGCCACCAATGTGGGAGGCATCGAAGATGTGCTGCACCCCGATTGCGGGCTGCTCTCGGATGTACAGGATAAGGAAGGCTTTTTCCGGAACCTGGCAAAGGCCTGCCGCGAATTCGGGAACAAGGACAGGCTTCCGGAAGCCGGCACCGAATGGGCGCTATCCAGGTTCAGCTACCAACGCCTGGTGAGCGATATGAGGCACTTGTACGGCAACTTAATAAAACAGCATGGTTTTTGATATTGCCGGATAAATCTTAAATTTGTCACTTAACCGTAGCTTATGCGTTTTTTTAATTATTTCCTGGTTTTGAGTGTTATCATCTCGTTATCCTCCTGCAAAGTGTTTCGGTCGAACCTGATGCTTAAAACGCCTAAAGATTATGCTTATGACAAATTAAGCGATTCTCTCAGAGGCCAGGACTATAAGCTGGCTCCTAACGACATCATTACGGTAAAGATCTTCTCCAATGACGGTTTCAAGATCATCGATCTTGCCAACGTAAACCAGAACTACCAATACGAGATCAATTACGTGCTGGACCGTAACGGTTATGTAAAGCTGCCGTTGGTGGGCAGTGTGCCACTGGCCGGCCTGACGATCAGAGAAAGCGAAACTTACCTGGAACAGGTATATGATACCTTTTATGTGAAACCTTTTGTATCGATGAAGGTGATCAACCGGCGTGTCATTGTATTCCCGGGAAATGGCGGTAAAGCTCAGGTTGTGCCGCTCACCAACAATAATACAACGGTAATCGAGGTGCTGGCACTTTCCGGCGGGATTGCCGAGGATGGAAAGGCCTATAAAGTAAAGCTCATCCGGAACGAAGACAAAAAGAAACCGCAGGTATTCCTGATGGACCTGTCGGAAATTAGCGGGTTAAGCGCCGGCAACACCGTGGTTCTTGCCAATGACATCGTCTACGTGGAGCCCCGTTACCGTCTTGCCAAAACCCTGGTAGGAGAGCTCACCCCGGTGCTCACGCTTCTTTCCAGCACGTTACTGTTATACACATTAATCAAAAGGTAGTTGTTACAAAACCAGTCAGATACAGGCATTGACAGTTACAGGGAACGCGTATCCAAATTCAGCAGCGAGCTGGACCTTGGGCTGATCTTTTACATCATCCGCCGGAGCCTTTGGTTTGCCATTGGTTTTTTCATCCTTTGTCTCAGCACGGCAATTATTTACCTGCGCTATAGCCAGCCGGTATACCAATCTTCGGCCATTGTTCAGATCAACGATAACAGCGAGGCGACACAGATCCTGCAGATCAATAAATTCGATGGTGGAACCAACAAGATTGCAGAAGCCATTGAGCAGATCCATTCCAAAATTTTCCTGAAGCGCGTGGTTGAAAAATCCGATGTCCAGATCAGCTATTTCAACGAAGGTACTTTTAAAAATAATGAGCTTTACAAAGCTTCGCCTTACTTCGTTAAGTTCAACATCAAACGTAACAGCATTTACGGGACGAACATCTACATTCATTTCAACAACCTCAATTCCGGCACGCTGAACTTCAACGCAGAAGGTCGCCAGCATACGATTCCGTTCAGCACGAATAACATGATCAATTCGGAATTTTTCGACATCAGTGTTTCCCTGAATACGGACATGGATAAGCAGCAGATCCAGAGCCATTTTAATTCAGGCAACAATGCTTATTTCGTGATCAAGAATGTTGACGATGTGACGTCCGAGCTTCAATCGAAACTGGAGATACGTCTGCTGAATGAATCGGCGAAAACGATCCTGGTAACTGTGAAAGACATCAATGCCCAAAAAACCAGGGACCTGGTGAACCTGGTAACCGAAGAGTACCTGTACTTCGATGTGGAGCGCAAAAGCGAGAGTTCTAAGAGCATCATCAGCTTCATCGACGGGCAATTGAAAATGGTATACGATGAGCTGAAAGCTTCGGAAAACAACCTGCAGGATTTCAGGAAGGAAAAAAATTACACCGAAAAAAGCGAGCTGATCAATGCTGACATGATGCGCCTCACCAACATCGAGGACGAGATGCTGAAAGTAGAGCTGGAGGAAAAGCTCCTGGCCGAACTCCAGGCGGATATCAGTAAAAATGTGAGCATCGACACTTACCAGCTTATTTCATTGATCGCAGGCACCGAATACGAGGCATCGATCCGCGAATACACACAGACCATTAAGAAGCTGCTGGTGGAAAAGGAGAACCTGCTTTACCAGGTAACACCAAACAGCGAAAACATCAAGCAGGTAAACTATAACATCGAAACGCAGAAGAAACTGCTGATCGAAAGCCTGAATGCTGTACGCCTGAAGTATAAGTCGAAGTATACTAACCTGCTGAAGAAATCATCGGAATTCAAAGAGAAGTACGACCGCTCGCCGGATGTGGATATGGAGCATGCCCGCCTGATGCGGCTTTTCAGCATCAGCGAAAAATACTACACGCTTTTACTGGAGAAAAAAACGGAATTCTCGATTTCCAAAGCGGGATTTGTCTCGCAGAACGTGATCCTCGAAAAAGCCATCCATGTAGGGGAACAGGTTTCCCCGAACCGCCGCAATGCCATTGTGGTTGCTATTCTGAGCGCCCTCCTTCTTTCCACCCTCGTTATTTTTATCCGCTATGTGTTTCACGATAAGATCACCTCGCTGAACGACATCGTCAAGAACACCGATGCTTCGATTTCTGTGCTCGGCATTGTACCGATCTACGAAAGCAACGTTCCTGTATCGCAGCTGGTTGTCGACAAAAATCCGAAATCGCAGATAGCCGAGGCATTCCGGACGATCCGCTCCAACCTTCAGTTTATCAACAATACGGAAGGTCCTAAGATCGTAGCGGTAACCTCTTCTATTTCGGGGGAGGGAAAAACCTTTGTAGCGCTGAACATTGCAGGTATCCTGGCCTATGCCGGCAAAAAAGTGATCCTGCTCGACCTCGACATGCGAAAGCCTAAGATCCATAAGGGCTTTGGCGTTTCCAACGACACCGGCATGAGCACCATCCTCACGGGCATGACAGATGCCAAAACCTGTATTCACACCAGCCATTTCCCGGGATTGGACTATATCACCGCAGGGCCGATCCCTCCGAATCCGTCGGAGCTGATCATTGCCGATAAGCTGGATGAATTGATCGTGGCGCTTAAAAAGACATACGATTACATTGTATTCGACAACCCACCGATAGGCCTGGTAACCGATGGGGTTACCACCATTCAGAAAGCAGATTACCCGATCTATGTGTTCAGGGCCGATTATTCGAAAAAAGCCTTTGTTCAGATTCTCGATAAGCTCTCACACGAAACCACGATCAAAAATCTTTCCATCATCCTGAACGGCGTGGATACATCGCGCTCCGCCTACGGCTACAAATATGGCTACGGGTATGGCTATGGATATGGTTACGGCAACGGGTATTACACCAGTGAGCATGATGGCAAAAAAAACAAGTTAAAAAAATTATGGAAGTCATAGAAACCGAAATAAAAGATCTGTTAATCATAAAACCAAAGGTATTTGCCGATGCCCGTGGTTATTTTTTTGAAAGCTATAATGAGCAGGTGTTTAAGAAACATGGCATCAACGCTCACTTTATGCAGGACAACCAATCCCTTTCCTCGTCCAATGTGCTCAGAGGCCTGCACTTTCAGGCCCCACCCTTCGACCAGGGGAAGCTGGTACGCGTGATCACGGGTTCGGTGCTCGATGTCGCAGTCGATATCCGTAAGGGCTCGCCTACTTACGGCAAACACGTAGCACTGGAACTGAATGAAGAGAACAAAACCATGTTCTTTATTCCTCCGGGCTTTGCACATGGCTTCCTGACGCTGCGCGACAACACCATCTTCTCTTACAAATGCACCAACGTATACAATAAGGAATCGGAAGGCTGTGTGCTTTGGAATGATGCCAGCCTGGGCATTGACTGGAATTGTGCGAATCCGGTCCTGTCTGAAAAAGATATCGCCGGAACGCCTTTTCAATCATTTGTCAGCCCTTTTTAATCATGGCTTTTTTTCGGGAAAACACCATTCTCTTTATTGTTCTTGGCTTATCTGTTGCCTTCATCTTTTCCGTTCTCATCAACTCCATCCTGCTCAAGTTTTCGCAAAACCTTGGGAACAGGAATCACAACAACCATAATAACATCCGCTGGAATCCCAATGTGAAACCTTCGCTGGGAGGAATTTCCTTTTTTGTGATCTTTCTGATCTCCTTCATCGTTCTTGGATTCATCAACAACCTGACGCCGCTTCATTTCAGCAGACTGAAAGAGATCGGCATTTTCGTTGTATGTACCATTGCCTTCATTATGGGCCTGGCAGACGACGCCTATAATACCAAGCCCCTTCTAAAATTCCTGACACAGATCGCCTGCGGGCTTATCCTCTACTTTACCGGCACCCGGATCAGTATTTTTTCTGTGGAAACGCTGAACATGGCTTTAACGGTAATCTGGGTGGCAGGCCTCATGAACTCCATCAATATGCTGGACAACATGGATGGCATCACCACCATTGTGTCGATCGTGATTCTTTGCTTCGTGATCTCGCTCAACCAAAAGCTAAACCTCTTACTGACACCTTTGCCCATCCTTAGCCTGGGGATCCTGGGAGCCCTGCTCGGCTTTCTGATATACAACTGGCATCCGTCCAAAATGTTCATGGGCGATACGGGCAGCCAATTTCTCGGCTGTTTCCTGGCGGTAGTGGGTATCGATTATTGCTGGAACTCGTTCTCTCTTGTAAATAACATCTGGCAGGCTGCAAACCCAGCCGTACTGGGCTTTACCATGGTGGCCCTTGTGTTCATCCTGCCCCTTACCGATACGATCACCGTAAGTATCAATCGCATCCGCAAAGGCAAATCGCCTTTCATCGGCGGTAAAGACCATACCACGCATCATCTGTTCTTCAAAGGGATCACCGAAAAGCGGATCGCCATCCTCTTTTTTGGTATCGGGCTCATTGGCTTATCGTTAGCGCTTAACCAGATCCTGAATTACCAGGCAAAATGGCTGACGGTTTCCATTATTTTTTGTGCGCTCACTTTTGTATCTTTATATCTGAATACGATATTAAAGAAAAAGTGACTTATACGGTCAGGATAGCAACTATTTTTCAGCACTACCGGCTCCCCTATAAAAAAATAGCGGCGGCTTTGGTTATATGGCTGGCCTTTATCTGGTTTCTTAAATTCTATTCCTTTCAGCCTGATCTCACGGCGGCTGATTTCTCAAATGCCAATTTCAAGGTCCTTGGACTTAACATCCCTGCCCATCTGGCTTTTGCGGGGGAGCGTGTTCCGCAAAATGATTACGAGATCAAGGAAAGCCTTGAAAAAGAATTCTTCTCGAACAAATCCTGGAAAAACTCCTCGATGACGCTCTTTGCCAGGGCGCAAAAATGGTTCCCATTGATCGAGCCTATTCTGAAGCGCGAAAAGGTGCCTGACGATTTTAAATATGTAGCGGTGATCGAAAGCCATCTCTCGAATGTGATCTCTCCGATGGGCGCCGGAGGTTTCTGGCAGCTCATGCCTGCTACGGCGCGTAATTACGGCCTCACGGTAGACGACCAGGTAGATGAACGCTACGATGTGGAAAAAGCAACCCTTGTGGCCTGCAAACATTTCAAAGATGCCTATAAGTATTTCAACAACTGGACGCTCTCGGCAGCGGCCTACAACGTGGGCATTGGCGGCATCCAGAACGCCCTGAAACAACAAAACACAGACAGCTATTACGACCTGCTCCTGAACCAGGAAACGGGAAGCTTCATCTACCGGATCCTGGCTTACAAGACCTTGCTTTCCAATCCGGAACATTTCGGAGTGAAAAACAAATTGAAAAAATCCGGTGGTTTTCCGGCGCATAAGCTCGTAAAAGTGGATTCCTCCATCACCAACCTGCGCGCTTTTGCCAAACACCTCAATACCAACGTGATCACTCTCAAAACCTTTAATCCCTGGCTGATCGGCGACAAGCTCCTGAACCCGGAAAAAAAAACCTACAGCTTTAAGATTCCCAAGAACAAAAACGTAGACCTGAGTGTTTACTTTAACGATGTATTCCCGCAGGAAGCAGTGCAAGATACAAGCCTGCAACAGCCGCATACAGATAGTTTAAAAACAAAGAAAGATACCTTAAAAAAGATGATGTGAGTAGTGAGATAAGAGATGTGAGAGAGGACAAGTCTCTCTACTTAATACTCTTTACTCAAATCTTAACAATAACATGGAAGAAGAATACATTGAAGTGATAGGCGCCAGGGCGCACAATTTGAAAGACATCTCATTAACCATACCCCGTAATAAATTAGTTGTACTGACAGGGCTCAGCGGAAGCGGAAAATCTTCCCTGGCTTTTGATACGATCTATGCCGAGGGCCAGCGACGCTACATCGAAAGCTTTTCGAGCTATGCGCGGCAGTTCCTGGGCAACATGGAACGCCCTGATGTGGATAAGATCTCGGGCCTGAGCCCGGTTATTTCCATTGAACAGAAAACAGTGAATAAAAATCCCCGTTCCACGGTAGGTACCATCACGGAGATCTACGATTTCCTGCGCCTGCTGTTTGCCCGCTCGGGAGAAGCGTTTTCGTATGTGACCGGAGAAAAGATGGTGCGCTACAGCGATGAGCAGATCATTGCGCTGATCATGGAAAAGTACAAAGGGAAAAAGATCAACCTGCTGGCACCGGTCGTTAAGGGCCGTAAAGGGCATTACCGCGAGCTCTTTGAGGATGTCCGCAAAAAAGGATTTACAAAAGTGAGGATTGATGGGGAGCTGGTAGACATCACTCCTAAAATGCAGGTGGATCGTTATAAGATCCACGACATCGAGATCGTGATCGACCGCCTGGAGATTACCAAAGACATTCAATCGCGCCTCTACCAATCCCTGCAAACAGCGATGAAACAAGGCAAAGGTACCATCATGGTATTGGAGCATGAAGAATCACGCCAGGGCGTGACAAAATCAAAAAAGAAAAACGATGCTTTCGGCTTCGGCAAGGTGCAGTTTTTCAGCCGCTCGCTGATGTGCCCTACCAGTGGTATTTCGTACGACGAGCCTGCGCCTAATTTATTTTCCTTCAACTCTCCTTATGGCGCCTGCCCGCATTGCAGTGGGCTCGGCGTGGTATCGGAGGTGGACATCAGCAAGATCGTTCCGAACCAGAAGCTCTCGATCCGCAAAGGCGCGATTGCCCCACTCGGCCCTGCCAAAGGCATCTGGGTGTTCAAGCAGATTGAGGCCATCGGCGAAAAATATAAATTCAACCTCGATACGCCTTTCGAGGATATTCCGGAAGAAGCGGTGCACATCCTGTTGAATGGCAGCGAAGAATTGTTTACCGTGAAATCGGATACCAATGCCAACGGCTACAGCGCTGCCTTCGATGGCATCGCCACACACATTGCCAGGCAGGCCGAAGAAAATCCGTCGCCGGCCATGAGCAAATGGGTGGAAGGATTTACCAATAAGATCAACTGCTCGCTTTGCGAAGGCACCCGCCTGAAAAAGGAAGCGCTGTATTTTAAGATCGACGGCAAGAACATTTCGGAGCTTTCGGAAATGGACATCAGCCTGCTGGGCGATTGGTTCAAAAACATCGAGAAGCGCCTGAGCAAGCAGCAGAATATCATTGCGAAAGAAGTATTGAAAGAGATCCGGACACGCATCGGCTTTTTGTTGGAAGTGGGCCTGGATTATGTAACGCTCAACCGTTCTTCCAAAACCCTGAGTGGCGGCGAAGCGCAGCGCATCCGCTTAGCTACGCAGATAGGCTCGCAGCTGGTGGGGGTGTTATACATCCTCGATGAGCCGAGTATAGGTCTTCATCAGCGCGACAACACGCGATTGATAGAGGCCCTGAAAAACCTGCGTGATGTGGGTAACAGCGTTCTGGTCGTAGAACACGACAAGGACATGATCGTGGACAGCGATTACGTGATCGACATCGGCCCCGGAGCGGGCGTGCACGGCGGACGCGTGGTGGCAGCGGCTCCTCCGAAGGAGATGCTGAAGTTCAATACACTGACGGCAAACTACATTACCGGCAAAAAAAGCATTGAGGTGCCGAAGCAACGCCGCAAGGGTAATGGCAAAAAACTGGTACTCAAGGGTTGTACCGGGCATAACCTGAAAAACGTGAACGTGGAGATCCCACTCGGGAAGTTTATCTGCGTGACCGGCGTGAGTGGCAGCGGGAAGTCGAGCCTGATCAACGAAACGCTCTACCCGATCCTCAGCAACTATTTTTATAACTCGGAGAAACGTCCCCTGCCCTACAAATCGTTTACGGGCATAGAGCTCATCGACAAGGTGATTGACATCGACCAATCGCCGATCGGGCGTACGCCACGCAGTAACCCTGCTACATACACCAATGTGTTTTCCGACATCCGGAATCTTTTTGCCGAGCTGCCGGAATCCAAGATCAGGGGCTATAAGCCGGGGCGCTTTTCCTTCAACGTGAAAGGCGGACGCTGCGAAACCTGCGGTGGCGCCGGTGTTAAAACCATCGAAATGAACTTCCTGCCGGACGTGTATGTACAGTGCGACGAATGCCAGGGCAAACGTTACAACCGCGAAACGATCGAGATCCGTTACAAAGGCAAGTCCATTTCGGATGTGCTCAACATGACGATCGACCAGGCCTGCGAATTCTTCGAAGCCATGCCTTCCATATACCGCCAGGTGAAAACCCTGCAGGATGTAGGTTTGGGCTATATCACCCTCGGGCAGCAGGCCACAACCTTAAGCGGTGGTGAAGCCCAGCGGGTGAAGCTTTCTACCGAACTGAGCAAGCGTGATACCGGCAACACCCTATACATCCTCGATGAGCCAACGACAGGCTTACACTTCGAGGATATCCGCATCCTGCTGGAAGTGCTGAATAAGCTGGTGGACAGCGGCAATACGGTATTGGTCATCGAGCATAACATGGACATCATCAAAGTAGCAGACCATATCATCGACGTGGGCCCGGAAGGTGGCAAAGGCGGCGGCGAGATCCTGTTTACGGGCACTCCGGAAGAGCTGGTGAAGATCAAGAAAAGCCATACAGCGCCTTACCTGAAAAAAGAGCTTTAGGGAATAAAAGAGATAGAAGAGACTTAAGGGATAGAAGGGATTGAAGAGACAAAAAAGACTGAATCTTTATGGTGGTTTCGAGAGCCTCAACCACCATTCGTTGAATGCACTCGAAGTGTCAGAAGAAAGAGCTTTGTTATTTCGAGCGCAGTCGAGAAAGACAAAGTAAAACACTTTCCTTTCAGGTTGTAGGGAAAATGTCTATCCTTCCCAATACCACTGGAATTACCGTAACAAGGTAATATTTCCTTTTTGCGAAAAGGGCTTATTCTCTATCGTCATCCCGTCAACACTATAGACGAAGACACCTGTGTCCATCGGTTTTCCACGGAAGCTTCCATCCCAGCCCAGCGTTTTATCCGTCGTTTGAAAAACGAGCTCGCCCCAACGGTTAAATATTCTGAGATTAAACGTCGCGATGCAAAAGCCATGAATATTCACATCATCATTCAGGCCGTCGCCATTCGGAGAAAAAACATTCGGAATAAAAAAGTCGCCGCAAACAAAATCGACCTTTACCAAAACGGAATCCCGGCGCTTGCAGTAAGGCGAATTAGAGGCCGTGACCATGTATTTTGTAGTCACTGTCGGCTGAACAACGGTATTGGTGCAGCTGGCACAGGCAATCGTTCCATTATCCGGCGTCCAGTAATATGCTGTGGCATTACCTGTGACACTCACAGGCGCCGTTTGCCCCAGCGAAAGCAGGGTATCTCCAAACGCCCGGACAGATGGCGTATCCACCACATGAATGTAGTTCGCCATGACCAGCGTATCGCTTCCAAAAGCATTGCCTGTAATTAAAGATACCGGGTAAGTACCGGATGAAGGATAGCAGATGATGGGATCCGGATTATTGGAAGTTGGGGGCGTTCCGCCCGGAAACAGCCACTGGTAGGTAAAAGGCTGAATGCCGGTTGATGTTGCTGTAAAGCTGACGCAGCCTTTGGTACAGATGCTGTCATTCGTTAACGTTGTGAACTGACTCACCGGAGGCACACAGTCAAACACCTGTAGGGAAACGGTATTGGTTTCCCTGCAGGAACCGTTGGAGATGGTGACGGTATAAATAACCGTGACCGTTGATACCGGTTTGGCAACGATGGATGAGCCTGCATTGGATCCCTGGATCGATGCAACAGGGAGCCAGGTATAGGTATATGCGCCGCCTGTTGGCACTACGCTGATGGACGCGGTCTTTGTAAGGCACACGGAGGGGCTGGATGCTGTTACGGTAGCGTTGATGGCCGGGCTCACGCTTACGGTTACCATAGCCGGAAAGGTTGCACAGCCGGCGGCACTCTGCCCGGCAACTGTATACGTTGTGGTCGTCGCAGGATTTGCCAGGAGAGTGGCAGTTGTCTGCGCTCCGGGTAACCAGGTATAAGTAGAAGCGCCCGAAGCTATTAAAGTCGTTCCGGTGCTGTTAGGACAAATGAGCGTAGCGCCCGGAACAATGCTGAGCGAAGCAACCGGTGCTACGGTAACGTTGATGCTTTGTGTACCGGTACAGGCGCCTGTAGTTCCGGTGACGGTATAAACGGTTGTCACCGTTGGAGAAGCCGATACCGTTGCGCCCGATGTGGCGCTTAACCCAATAGCCGGCGACCATGAATAAGCAGAAGCGCCGGTACCAGTTAAGGTAATGCCTGCGCCACCGATGCAATAGGTGCCTGAGCTGGCTGTAATAGTAGGAGTTACAGTAACGACACTCGCCGTGACCACCGCCGACCCTGTACAGGCGCCCGTTGAACCGGTGACGGTATAGCTGGTGGTGGCCGCCGGTGATGCAATCACTGTGGCGGCGTTGGTCGTATTTAAACCGGTGGAGGGAGACCATGTATAGGATGTAGCGCCTGAGGCGCCAAGCGTAGCAGAAGATGACGCACAAAGGCTTCCGCCCGCGACGCTTAGCGTAGGATTGTTGGTCACGGACACCGATATAGTATAGGTTCCTGTACAGCCTGATGCGTTAGCTCCCGTAACCGTATATACCGTTGCTATTGCAGGACTTGCTGTGACGGTTGCTCCGTTGGCGGAGCTTAAGCTGCCGGAAGGCGCCCAGGTGTACGATGCAGCTCCGGCTACCGTTAAGACCGTGCTGGCAGAAGCGCAAATGGTTGCATTGGAAGACCCACTAAGCACAGGATTAGCCCCAAGGGAAACCTGCACCGTGTTGGCTCCGGTGCAGCCTCCGGCAGTGAGTCCGCTTACGGTATAAATTGTAGCTGCCCCGGGAGTGGCAACAACGGTGGCTCCATTGGCGGAGCTTAAGCTGCCGGCAGGTGACCAGGTGTAAGATGCAGCGCCCGAAGCCGTTAAGGTGGCGGAACCAGAAGGGCAGATCGTTGTATTCGGAGAAACCGTCAATACGGGATTGCTGCCTGCGGTGACTTGCACAGAAGCAGTGCCCACGCAGCCTGTGGCGTTTGTGCCGCTCACCGTATAGGTAGTTGTTACTGCCGGTGACGCTGTAACGGAGGCTCCGCTCGCAGAGCTTAAACCGGCGGCAGGCGACCAGGTATAAGACACCGCACCCGAAGCCGTTAAGGTTGTTGAGCCTGCCGGGCAAACCGTTGCATTGGGAGAAACCGTGAGAACGGGATTGCCCGCTACGGTAACCTGAACGGTAGCACTGCTGGTACAGCCCGACCCATCTGTTCCCGCGACGGTATAAATGGTCGTTGCAGTTGGCGAGGCCGACACGGATGCGCCATTTACAGAGCTTAAGCCGGCAGCAGGCGACCATGTGTAGGTTAATGCACCTCCGGCCGTGAGGCTTGCCGTAGCGCCGGCACACAGTGTACTGTTTGGCGATGCGGTGACCGTACAGGTGCTGATGGTCGTACAGATATTTGTCCATACCGTATTCACCTGCGCAGCCGATAAAGTCCCCGAACTAACGGAAGCATAGCGGATACAGCCCGGAGCAGCTTCGCAGGGCACAGCCGCATCATCCCTGAAAAAAATAATGGGCGTGGTGATGGTGGCAGGCCTGTACATATTGGTTGCATCCACATAGCTCGAAAAAAACGTTCCGTTCACATAGACAGAAATGGTATTGGTGGCTGCATCCCTTACAAAGGTGAACAGGTAATAAATATTGGGATTAAAATAAGGGCAGGGCCCTATCGTTCCGTTCGGAAAAAGATTCAGGCAATTATTCAGGAGGTAAATGCCGTTGTCAGAGGCCCCGTTCGAAAAATCAATGATGCGGGTGTAACCACTTAAGGCATTGAATTTACAGAAAAGGTTGATCGTGTACTGGGATGTGACAGAGTTATTGGGATAACTCAGGCCGGCGCCATCGTTGAAGCAGAAGGCCGTGGAGTACGAACAATACCCCGCAGACGTGGTAATGGTTTGGGTGCCAAAGCTTCCCAGCCCTGCACCACAGGCCAGAACCTCTGTCAGGGTGCCCCCACCCGCGGTTCCATTGAAATTGTTATTGAAGAAATATTCCTGCAAGGGCTGAGCACTTAAACAGAACCTGAGCGTGATAAACAAGAAAAATAGTTTCAGCTTCATATCAGTAGCGGATGATATTTAAACCTAAAAATGCAGCACAGGAGATTCTGTGTAGCATGAAAAGATATTTTGTAACAAAAAAGAACCGGATACAAGGTTGAATACCTTAAGGATCGCAGCTTTAAACAAATATACAAAAACTACCTTCATTCCATTATTAATCGACGCTTATTAGACACTTGTATGAGTAAAACCACATTTCGGGTGAGCCTGACAAAACACGTAATATCTGACGTGATAAAACGGAATAAGCTCTTTTGATTCTTTTTAAGAGTTTACCGGGCATAAATCTAATGCCAAATCCCTAAATTGCATGCTTTGGAAAGAGCGCCAGCCTCAGACAATTGCAGCGTATCCCATAAAAAAGAAATATCACAGCCAATACATACAACGATCCTCATCTGCGGAAATAGTATTTACAGATGCGGATTAGTATATTCGTATGATATTCGCAGCACTAAATAAAGCATAAAACGATATGACCCACGACAAAGAAGAAAAAATCAGGAAGGCTTTCGCGCAGAAAGACTGGAATGAAATAAAGGCATCAGACAGCTGGCAGATCTTTAAGATCATGAGCGAGTTCGTCAACGGATTTGAAAAAATGCAGCAGATCGGCCCCTGCGTTTCCATTTTCGGATCGGCCCGCACCAAACCTGAAAACAAATATTACATCCTCGCTGAAGAGATCGCCTTCCAGCTCACGCAACAGGGCTATGGCATCATTACAGGCGGCGGCCCGGGCATTATGGAAGCCGCCAATAAAGGCGCCAGACGCGGAAAAGGGAAATCGGTAGGCCTCAATATCGAGCTACCTTTCGAACAAAAGCCAAATGATTACATTGACCGTGACAAGAACATCGACTTCGATTTTTTCTTTGTTCGTAAAACGATCTTCCTGAAATATTCGCAGGGCTTCATCGGCATGCCGGGCGGCTTTGGCACCATCGATGAGCTATTTGAATCCCTGACTCTCGTACAAACCAACAAGATCGCGGAATTCCCGGTAGTGCTGGTGGGGAAAGAATATTGGTCGGGACTGATCGACTGGATCAAGGACACGATGCTGGCTAAAGAAAGTAACATCAATGTGATCGACCTCGACTTGTTTAAAATTGTGGATACTGCCGAAGAAGCCGTGAAACACATCGTGGATTTCTACAGCAAGTACTTATTGAAACCGAATTTCTAATGATAGCTTAAGCGCAGGAAAACGCGTTTTTCAGATTCTATAAACCATTACATAAACCCTCCGCATTCGGTGCGAATCACTACAGCGTGACAACGAACTTTGCGGTTAAACCAACACGACTATGAAAACCATCTTAATCACAGGAAGCACCAGCGGGATTGGCCTGGGCATTGCAACGGAATTTGCCAAAACAAAAGAGTACAACATCGTATTCAACGGCTTGGAGCCTAATGGGGCTGAAATAGCGGAGGGCGTAGGAAAAGCCTACGGCATCGAAGTGATGTTCAGCAATGCCAACATGCTGAAGCCTGAAGAGTTAAGAAAAATGGTGGATGACGCCGTTGCCAGATTCGGCAAGATCGACGTGCTGGTAAACAATGCCGGCATTCAACACGTATCGCCGATTGAAGATTTCCCGGACGACAAATGGAATGCCATCATCGGTATCAACCTAACATCTGCCTTTTACCTCACCAAAGCCGTTTGGAAAGGCATGAAGGAGCGCCGCTTCGGCAGGATCATCAACATCGCCTCGGCACACGGGCTTGTGGCCTCCGAATTTAAAAGCGCTTATGTTGCCAGCAAGCATGGCATCGTTGGCTTTACCAAAACCATTGCGCTCGAAGGAGCGCCGTTCAATATCACGGCTAATGCCATTTGCCCGGGCTATGTAAAAACACCGCTCGTGGAAAAGCAAATTGCCGACCAGGCCAAAGCGCATAACATGAGCGAAGCGGATGTGGTAAGCAAGGTCTTGCTTTACAAGCAGGCAGTGAAAGAGTTCGTAGCTGTGGAAGAGCTGGGCGCCCTGGCGGTATTTCTTGCTTCCGATATTGCCAAAACCTTAACCGGGGCAGCGCTACCGGTAGATGGCGGTTGGAACGCCCAATGATCCCCATAGTGTGGATTGTGGAAAGTGCGGTGAATGCTTTTATTTTTGCTTCCGGCTCTGTTTTATATCCGACAAAAAAACAATGGCATCTTCGTTGATGAACTATTGTAGCGGCATTTGCTTTGATTAAACGGGCTGTATGAAGCTCTATCAGAATAAATCCGGGAACTCCGGCGTAGTGGCTTATGAAACGGGCAAAACGTTTATCCGGATTCAATTCGTGGAAGGCGCCCGTTATACCTATACCTATAAAAGCGCCGGAAAAAAACACGTGGAGCAAATGAAGCTGCTGGCCGCAGAAGGAAAAGGCTTGTCTGGTTATATCAGCCAGCATGTGAAAGACGCCTATGACAAGTAGGATCGCTCATGCGTTAAGCTTTTCCGCCTGTGTAGGCGAGCTTCATGAATTTCAGCACTTCATCATTCACATCCTCTTTCAGCAGCATGCGAAAATGATGGTTGAACTGCCGGGCATCTCCCGGCACCTGAGCAATCTTCTGAAAGCAAAGGTTATCCTCATAAGCCCGTTCAAAAGGAAATACCACATGCACAAAACCCTTACCCAGCTGCGTGATCCAGGCGATGCGCTTTTGCCCGTTGCTGATGCCGATCATGGTTTTGGCAGGGATGAGCTCCACAGTGCCAATGGCCTGGTAGCGCTCCATGAAGTGACGGAGGAGCGAAATGGCTGTTTCTGATTTCCCTGCAAGAAAAGGAGCCAGCGTTTTGTCGTTCGTAAAATCTGTTGCCATCTGTCTATCGTAAATGTAGTAAATATTCTTTATGACTGGTGGCATAAGGTTTGAACCATCAAAGTAAACGGTCACACGCTCACATCTTAATATATCCTGCTATGAATATTCTGATTATTGAAGATGACAGGCTCCTGGAAAAAACCCTTGAGCTACGGTTAAAAGAAATCGGGCATGAGGTTATCCTCGCGGAAAACGGTCAGGAAGCCTTAAAAACTGTGAAGCAAGGTATACACTTCGATGTGTTGATCTGCGATGTGCTGATGCCTGAACTTTCGGGTCCTTCCTTTATCTGGGAAATGCGAAAGCTGATCAGGAGCGATCACATTTGTGTGGTTATGATGTCTGCACTATCCGACGGTGAAAGCTTCATCAGGAAATTAGAGGTGAATTACGATTACTACCTGTCCAAGCCCTTTACCTTTGGTGAGCTCAACAGTATCCTGGATGAAATAGAGCTGAAGAAAAAAGCCGGCTAGAGAATCCCAAGCATTCAGGAGGCAAATTTGGCCCGTGATTTCCGGATGGCGGAAAAATGAGTGGTGGCCCATGCCGTAAGGCCATTGATATGAGGCAGCAAGCTTTCTCCGACCGCGGTGAGCTCGTATTCCACCCGGGGCGGCACTTCCGGAAAAACGGTACGCTTCACCAAACCATCCGCTTCAAGCGTTCGAAGGGTAACCGTGAGCATTTTCTGAGAAACATCTTCTATTTCCCGGCTCAATTCATTGAAACGCATCGTACCATTTTCCTCCAGCAGTATCAGCACCAGGATGGACCATTTGTCGCCAATCCTGTCTAAAATGCTTCTTACCGGGCAGTTTTTCAGGTCCCGGTTATTTTTTTTCAAAATAGTTTCTTTCATAACTGCTTCATTATTAGCAATAGTTTCCTTTTGGTAAGCATGTCACAAAAAAGTGCCTTCTTGTTTCTTAATTTCGCATGCCGCACCTTTACTCTCCAAAAGTAAGTAAAAAACTTTTAGAGAGTAATACAATCATTAAAAAAAACAAACAACATGAAACACATCTTAGTAACAGGCGCCACAGGGCAATTAGGGAAAGAGGTAGTCAATGCCTTATTGAAACAAACACCTGCCGGTGCCATATCGGTTTTGGTAAGGGACGCAGCAAAAGCAGCGGACCTGAAAGCGAAGGGCGTTGATATCCGGGTAGGAAGCTACGACGACGAAGCTTCCCTGGTAAACGCATTCAAAGGCATTGACAGTTTGTATTTTGTTTCCGGCAGCGATATTGCCAACAGGAGCCGGCAACATGAGAACGTGGTGAAAGCCGCAAAGGAAGCCCAGGTAAAGCATGTGGTGTACACCAGCTTTCAGCGCCGCAACGAAACCGCCTCCTCGCCTGTTGCTGCCGTATCTGCCGGGCACCTGGTTGCGGAAGAAGCGCTAAAAAAATCGGGATTAGCCTACACGATCCTGAAACACGGCCTGTACATGGATATGCTCCCGGTTTTCCTGGGGGAAAAGATCCTGGAGAGCGGACAGATCTACCAGCCTGCCGGAGACGGAAAAACAGCTTATACCCTGCGGAAAGACCTCGCGGAAGCAGGCGCTGCCATCCTGACTACGGAGGGGCACGAAAATAAGACCTACGAAGCTTATGCGGGAACGACATACAGCTATCCTGAGATCGCAAAGATCATGGGAAGCATCAGCGGCCGTGAGATCAGCTATGTATCGCCAACAGCAGACGAGTACATCAACACACTGACCGGAGCAGGCATGCCGATGGAATATGCCAGGATGTTTGCCGGTTTCGGGGAAGCCATCAGGCAGGGCGAATTTGCAGATACCAGCAACTTTATAGAAACCATCCTGGGCAGAAAGCCGGTGACCGCCGAAGAGTACCTGAAAGAAATATATAAAGCATCTTAGTTTTCGGTTGCTCTGAGAAAAAGCCGTCATACCTGTGGTGTGGCGGCTTTCTTATTTCAATACGAGATGATTTCCGGATATTATTTGGTAAAACCTGATGTTGATTTGAAGATATGTTTTACCTTTCGATGCTATGACGCATAAACAGATCATCAAAGAGGGAATTTTTGTTTCGGGGTCTTTTATCCTGTCCCTCCTTATTTTTTCTTTAGCAAGCCATCAACGAAGTTTTTATGTCAGTGACATTTATGTGGGAACAAAGAGTATAGAAGGGAATTGGTATGACTTCTTCCTGAACTTAAATTTTCCTGCCGGCACTATATTCTTCCTCCCGGTATTGTTTGTTGTCAATACGATCAGGCTTTTCATCCATAAATTCACGTTAAGGCATTTGGTTATTTTCCATTTGTTTGTCAGCTTCACATCTCTTATGGTAAGCTTGCTAGTAGCGGCATTTATCAACCACATAGTCTTTCTATTGTCGGATGCAACCATATATCCCCCTTTGAGTGCTATTGCTGAAGAATTATCAAACACCTGGCATCCGGGCCTATGGGCAGCTATCGCTTATTGTTTTTGCCTGGTACAAGTCCTTATTCTTATTTTGACTATGGTAAAAGTAAGCCGGTATGATGCATAATACAGTCCGTTGTTGTTATGGGAGAATTCAGCGCTCCCTTCATTTCATTATCTCTTCTTTATGACTGATCAGGAAGTCAATCTCCTTATGAAAAGATCGCGCAGCTTTGCCCTGCTCTGCGCCGTTATTCTCATTCTCGTTACCGGTACCTTTTTGGTCAGTTATTTTAGTTTACCATACGAACAAACCCCTGAAACCAACTCCCGTCAAGAAGTGTGGTTGTGCGGAAACGCTCTGACATCAAACTCACAAGGCAGTAAGCTCTTCAAACAAAATTGCGCCGTATGCCATACAGTCACCGATCAGAAACTTACCGGACCGGGCTTAGCTGGCATAGCCGACAGGCTTCCGAAACCTGCAGAAGAATGGTTCACCGCCTGGGTCCTCAACAGCGAAAAGGTGTTGCGTTCGCGCGATGCTTACGCCAAAAAGATCTATAAGGAATACAACAAGACGGCGATGACCGTATTTGAAGGACAGCTCAGCAGGGACGATATCCATGAGATCTACATTTACCTGAGCAAAGAGGCATCCGGGCCTGTTCCCTGACACCATTCATCATCAGGCATGCATTTGTTCAACAGCTTCCTGCAGCTATTCATTCATGCCAAACGCTTGCTCATTGCCTCTTACAGGCTTATCCCTCATGATTACCTTTGAGAACACACCAGCTTAACGGGCTACTCCTAAAAAAATTCACTATGCAATCCATTTTCGAATGTGACATCCAAAGCCGTTCTTCGAGGAACGCTCAGATCTACCTGGCCTTACCCACCGGGATGCTCGGCGCTTACCTGATCATCAACCTTCTGAACGCCTCTTTTGGCGATAAGCTTTTTATCAAAGCCTTCCTGCCTTTCGGGCTCATCCTCTTTGTTGCGGGCATTATAGCCATCATTGCTATATGGTACCGCACCAAAGGCGTTCTGCGCGTATCCCGCAGCTCCGACAACAGCCTGCAAATCGAGGTTGATTTTCCTTCCGGGATGGCCGAGCTGGCCAAAGGAAGCTGGAGCTGCGAAGGTATTTACACGAAAGAGTATGAAAAATTAGGCATGTATAAGAAACACCTGGCCCTGCATCTTTCCTGCGACCAGCGTCCCTTTTGCCTGCTGCGCCACGACCTGGCACCCATTAAGCCAGAACCAGAGCACTTCACCCTTGTGAATCAGTTGTTCAACCGCGGCGGCACCGAATACTGGTGCAAGGGCGTGGAGGAGATCCATGCGATCATCGCAAAGGAGAACAGCTATAAAAACTAACCACCCTTTGTTACAAAACGACACACAACAAAAAAGGAAGCTTCAGCTTCCTTTTACTGTTTAAAACCGGCTTACGCGCTTGTGGCAATAAGGCGTACCGCCCTCTTTCTCATAATATTGCTGATGGTATTCTTCTGCCGGCCAGAATTTTCCGGCCTTACGCAATTGCGTAGCTACCCTGTAGCCTTTGAGCTTTAAGATACCGATCAGGTTTTCGGCTGTTTTCTTTTGCGCATCGTTTTCATAAAAGATCACGGACAGATACTGCTCGCCGATATCATTGCCCTGCCCATTGGCCTGTGTCGGATCATGGATCTCAAAAAACAATTTCGCCAGGGTTTCGTAGCTCGTTTGCGACGGATCAAATTCCACCTCCAGGGCTTCGATGTGGCCGGTAGTATGGCTGCACACCTCCTTATAGGTTGGATTGTCCTTATGCCCGCCGGTATATCCTACCGTTGTTTTTAAAACACCTTTGGCATTCTGAAAATAATATTCCACACCCCAGAAGCAGCCGCCCGCAAAGATGGCTGTTTCCGTTGTTTTTGCGGACGGAGCCGTTGCCTGCGCATTTGCCTGGTCGGGTACAAATTTCATGGAAATGGAATTCACGCAATGCCTGGTATCCTTATCGGTGAGGCCTTCTCCATAAAACACATGCCCCAGGTGGCCGCCACAGGTCGCACAGGTAATTTCGGTACGCCTGCCATCGATATCCGGCGATTTTTTAACGGCTCCCGGAATCTCATCGTCGAAGCTCGGCCAGCCGCAGCCCGAATGAAATTTGGAATCCGATTTATATAAAGGCGCATTGCATTGTTTGCAGATGTAGGTCCCTTTCTCGAAGTTATCGGTATACTCGCCCGTAAAAGCCCGTTCCGTGCCTTTATTCACGATTACCCGCTCTTCTTCTTTCGTCAGTTTGTTGAGTTTCATAGTTCCGTTTGATTTGGTGGTGGTGATGTTGTTTGAATTGCCAGCCGTCTGGCATCGTGTTGTGTAGCATCCGATAAGCAAAAATAAAATGCTCATAAACATGGCATGCCTGGTGGTTTGCTTTGGAAGAAATGGCTCGGTTGTCATCAGGTTGATTTTTGGTATAAAGTTAAACAATAGAAGCGATACAAAGTTTGATGTATCTTTTACCTCTGAAGCATATACGTCAACCGGGATGTTTTGGATTTAAGGGTAAGCCTTCTGCAAATCAAAGGAAGCGCCGGCAGATCATACCCTGGCGCCCTATCATGCCCGAATCCTAGTGCAAGGGCGCTCCTGTTTTATTTTTTAAAAATTAAAGGTATTTTTAGTAAATTTTATATTTCCGCGCCGATCTGTTATGAAAGACCAATTCCTTCTCGACCCTGCCATCACGTATCTGAACTTCGCTTCCTTCGGTGCCTGCGCCAAACCTGTTTTTGAAGAATACCAGCGCTATCAGCTCGAGCTTGAAAGAGAACCCGTACAGTTTGTTGCGGTCAACAGCACCCGGTATTTAAAAACATCGCGCAAAGCCATTGCCGGTTATATCCACTGCCACGAAGACGATGTGGTCTTCACGCCGAATCCTTCCTATGCCATCAACATTATTACAAAGAGCCTGAAGCTGAACCCCGGCGACGAGATCCTGAGCACCGACCTGGAATACGGCGCAATGGACAGGGCCTGGAATCACTACTGCAAGCAAACCGGCGCCAGATATATCAGGCAGCACATCGGCCTGCCCATCACGTCCAGGGAGCAGGTTCTTGCCGATTTTTGGAAAGGCCTGACGCCAAAGACCAGGGTCGTTTTCCTGGGGCAGATCACCAGCGCCACGGCACTGATCCTGCCGGTAAAGGAAATCTGTGAAATGGCAAAAGAAAAAGGATTGCTCACGATTGTAGATGGCGCCCACGTGGCAGGCCATATCCCCCTGAACCTTACAGAATTAAAAGCCGATATCTATACCGGCGCCTGCCATAAATGGATGATGACGCCCAAGGGCTGCTCGTTCCTNNTGAATAAAGAAAACCAATCCTGGGTCGATCCCCTGGTCGTCAACTGGGGATACGAAAGTGTGGCGCCTTCGCACTCGCAATTCCAGGATTATCATGAAATGCAGGGCACCCGCGACATCTCGGCTTTCCTGACGGTGAGCAAAGCCCTGGAGTTTATGGAGATGCACCAATGGGAACAAAAAGCCGCCGACTGCCGGAAGCTGGTCAGGGAAAACGCGCCTCGTTTCTTTGCCCTATTGGGCACAAGGCCCCTCTCTCCCCTCACCGAAGAATTTATCGGGCAGATGATCAGCATTCCTATCCGCACCAAAGAGCCCGAAACCTTACAGCGCCTGCTCTTTACCGATTATAAGATCGAGGTCCCGATCATGAGGCACGGAGAGCAATGCTACCTGCGCTATTCCATCCAGGCGTTCAATACCCAGGAGGATATCGACATCCTGTACAAAGCCCTGGAGCATATTATGCAAAGCACATCACTTGTACAATGAACGCCAACTTTTAGTCGTTTCCGGTATATGCCCCTCTCTGCGCCGGCATTATGAATGCTTCACAGTCACAAAAAACAGAGATTCTTCGACCATGCCATCTTTACACGCTATTGCTTTTCCTTTTTTGCTGATCGCATTTACGCTAATGACTATCATATCCCGCATTTTCGGTACGCCGCTATTCTTCAATGATGAATCCAATGCCGGTGTCACGTTCTTCATGTTATTCCTGGTTATCCTGATCTGTGTGATCTGGTATTTTTACAGGGCCAATCGCAAGATGTACCAGGAATCATGGATCATCGCCTTCGTCAGGTCCACACTCATGCTTTCCATCAACATGACCCTGTTTGTGGCTCTGATGGTGGGCCTTACGCTGTTAACCGTATTCAATCTTCAGGGGTAAGTAGTTCCCGGCACGCAAAGAGTCGGAAGCATTGGAAAACATTTTGAAAACTAGCATTCCGGCTCAACGGAATTCAGCTGATTTTTTTGAATCTTTAGGCCCTAGTTTAAACGCCTGTGAAGCTCTGTATTGCCGAAAAGCCAAGTGTTGGAAAGGAAATTGCCCGCATCCTGGGTGCCAATGCGCGCCGCGACGGCTTTTACGAAGGCAACGGCTACCTCGTCAGCTGGACTTTCGGTCACTTCTGCACCCTGAAATCCCCGGAGGACTACAGCGACGACTGGAAACGCTGGTCGCTGGATTTTTTGCCGATGGTGCCACCCAAATTCCAGATCAAGCTCATCGACAATTCCGGTGTACAGAAGCAGTACAGCATCCTGAAAAACTTAATAGACCAGTGCAGCGAAGTCATCAATTGCGGTGATGCCGGCATCGAAGGTGAGCTCATCCAACGCTGGGTGCTCGCCAAAGCTTTGTGCAACAAGCCCGTCAAGCGGTTATGGATCTCCTCCATGACGGATGAAGCGATCCGTGAAGGTTTTGAAACATTAAAAGATGCCTCTGCCTACGACCTGCTTTATGCCGCAGGCAATGCGCGCGCCATTGGCGACTGGCTGCTCGGCATGAATGCCAGCCGCCTCTATACCGTGAAATATGCCCAGGGAAAAGGAGTGCTCTCCATAGGCCGTGTGCAAACCCCTACCCTGGCTCTGATCGTGAACCGCTATAAGGAGATCGTGAATTTTGTGCCTGAGGCCTATTGGGAATTAAAGACCAATTACCGCGGTGTCCATTTCAATTCAAGCCAGCGGAAATTCAAAAATAAGGAGGAGGCGCAGGCACTCCTGGCGGAGATCAAAAACAAGGACTTCGAGATCAGCTCCGTTACCAAAAAGAACAGCAACGAAAGCCCTTTACCCCTGTTCGACCTCACGGCTCTTCAGGTGGAATGCAATAAGAAATTCAATTTCACCGCCGACGATACGCTCAAATACATTCAGAAATTATACGAGCAAAAGCTGGTCACCTACCCGCGGGTAGATACGACCTACCTGCCGGAGAATATGTACCCGAAGATCCCGGAGATCCTGGGAAACCTCCGGCCTTATGCTGCTTTAATTTCTCCCATACTGGCGAAGCCTTTACGCAAAAGCAAAAAGGTATTCGATGATAAAAAGATCACGGATCACCACGCCATTATTCCTACCGGTGTAGAGCCTTTTCCGGGCATGATGCTCCAGGAGAAGCAGGTGTATGATACGATTGCCAAACGCTTCATTGCGGCATTTTACCCGGATTGTGTTGCTTCCAATACGTCGGTGGTCGGCAAAGTAGAAACTCACGAATTTACCGCCACCGGAAAAATCATCCTCGAAGAAGGCTGGCGAGCGGTGTATCCCAAACCTTCGACAGGCTCAGCTACCGGCAACTCCACAGGCTCAGCAACTGATGAGGAGAAGGACAAAGACAAAGAGGACGAGATCCAGGAAATGCCGAATTTTGTGATTGGTGAAAAAGGCCCGCATGTTCCCGACCTCCAGGAGAAACAAACCCAGCCACCCAAGCACCACACCGAAGCAACCTTGCTGAGGGCGATGGAAACAGCCGGCAAGCAGGTAGAAGATGCGGAGCTTCGCGAGCTGATGAAAGACAATGGTATCGGCAGGCCATCGACACGCGCCAATATCATTGAAACCTTGTTTAAACGCAATTACATTGCGCGACAAAAAAAGAACCTGATCCCGACGATCACCGGCATCGAGCTCATCCAAACCATCAATAACGAGCTCTTAAAATCGGTAGAGCTGACGGGACAATGGGAAAAAAAGCTTCGCCAGATAGAAAAGGGAGAATACGATGCACCGCTCTTTTTGCAGGAGATGAAGGACATGGTGAGCGGCCTGGTGAATGAAGTCAAGCTGGAACACCGCTCACGCATTACGATAGAAGCCTCCAACAAAGAAACAGCAGGCGCCAATAAGAAAGAAACAACTCAAACAACGGAGAAGACAGCTGACACAAAAACAAAAGCGCCGAAGAAAAAATCGGCGCCGGCGGATGAGGCGATCAGCTGTCCGAAATGTAAATCGGGAAAGATTCTCAAAGGCAAGGCTGCATATGGTTGCAGCGCTTACAAAGAAGGCTGTAGCTTTAAAGTAGAGTTTGAATTTGCCGGAAAAAAACTAAGCGACAGCCAATTGGTACAGCTCATTAAAAAAGGGAAAACATCTGTTATCAAGGGATTTACGATAGACGGAAAAAAGGTGAATGGTATGGTGATATTGGATGAGCATTTTAAACCGGTATTAAAACCGGAAGCCGCCAAAGAACCGGCGAAACCTGCCGGTCCCTTAACCTGCCCGAAATGCAAAACCGGCACCATGATGAAAGGCCGAAATGCCTGGGGATGCAGCCGATTTAAGGAAGACTGCCGTTTTGTAATTCCGTTCGATGTGCTGCAGAAAAATCACGGATCAGATGAGCTGACCGCTGCTTTTTTGAGTGCTGTTTAAAAAAAAACCGGCGCATGGCGAATATGCTACCGTTGACTTCGAGAGCCTCAGTCAACGAAGGGTGGTTGAGGCTCTCGAAACCACCCTCATTAAACTAACTCCATACGCGACAAACGCTTCATCGCTGCACACCGCGGCGGCCCCTTGGGTAAAGAACATCACCGCCTTTTAATTTAATGGGCTCATGACTGCATCTTGCATGCTCTCCCGCTTTATACCGAAACGCCGGACGAACGTATTACACAAGCTTTGAATACAGCAAAAGCATGGAAGGAGGGCAAAGCATCTGTAGGCGATGCGCGAAATGCCTCTTTTGAGATGATTGCTTTAGCAAAAGGACTGAATGATCCCGCTTCCCTTGCTATTGCCAGGTCGTCAGGACATGCCGTTGCCACGGCACACATGGCCGATCATTCGCTGCAGGCGGCGCAATACGCCCTAAAGGCCGCCAAAGCAGCGGGCAGATTGGTGGATGATGAGCGAAGCTGGCAGGATCAGCACATTCCTGCGGAGGTTCGGGAGCTGGTGATGTCTGCGAGGAGCGGAAAAGGATGAGAATGCTACGATTCATAGCATTCACCAAAGCCCTCAAAGCCTTACCTTTGCACCATGTTTGCCATCATCGACATCGAAACCTGCGGCGGTAAATTCGACTTCAAAAAAGGAAGGATCACCGAGATCTGCATCCTGGTTCACGATGGCCTCAGCGTGGTCAAAACATTTACCACGCTGGTAAACCCGGAGTGCTACATTTCTCCTTATTTCACAAGCCTTACGAATATTACCAACGAGATGGTGGCCGACGCGCCGAAATTTCATGAAATTGCCAAAACCATCATTAAGCTGACGGAAGGCTGTGTTTTTGTAGCGCACAATGTAGGCTTCGACTACAGCTTCATCCGCGATGAGTTTGCATCCCTGGGCTACACCTATAAGCGTGAAACCCTTTGTACGGTCCGTTTAAGCCGCAAGCTGATCCCCAACCAGGTATCCTACAGCCTGGGCCGGCTTTGCGCCACACTGGGCATCGAGATCTTCGGGAGGCACCGCGCAGAGGGCGACGCCCTGGCTACGGCACAGCTCTTTGATCTGCTGCTGAGGCTCAAGAACGACGACCCACGCTATAAAAACAAAGGCGTGACGGAGCTGATGACGCGCCGCATCGATAACATCAAAAAATACATCCTCAACAAAATACCGGAAAGCTGCGGCGTATATTATTTCCTCAACAAGGAGCAGGAGATCATTTACATTGGCAAAAGCGTGAACATGTATAACCGCGCCATCAGCCACTTCAACAGCGATGCCAAAAAGGGAAAGAGCATGCTGAACGACCTCTACAATGTGAGCTTTGTGGAAACGGGAAGCGAGCTTATTGCGATTCTGCTGGAAGCGGCGGAAATCAAGAAACATAAGCCTTTGTACAACCGGAAAAGCAAGGCGGATACCTTTACCCATACAGTGGATGTGGTGATCAGCAAGCAAAAGGTGATCCAGTTTAAGATCGTGCCTTACGAGGAATCGGAACATGCGCTGGTGTCCTGCGCCACCTATTCTACAGCCCGCAGTTACCTCGACGCCTGGATTGAGGAATATACTCTGTGCCTGCAACACTGCCACCTCACGGAAGAAGGGAGCATTTGCTTCAACCACCAGATCAGGCAATGCAAGGGCATCTGTGCGGGTGAGGAAGCCATCGAAGACTACAACAAACGGGCAGCCAGGGTGGTTCAGCGCTACTCTTACGAGCACCCGGATTTTATCCTGATGGACAAAGGCCGCACAGCCGACGAGCGTGCGGTGGTGCTTGTGGAAAATGGATGCTATGCAGGCTACGGTTATATCGATCAGTATACGCAATGCAACACCGCAGAGGAAGTAAGAGACCTCATCAAGCACCAGGTTTATTACCCGGACAGCAACAACCTCATCAAAGCTTACCTGCAAAACCATTCCATGAAAACCATCGTGCTGCAGAAACAGCAGGAAGTGGATTATTAAGTAGTGAGAACAAATAATAATGTCAGGCTGATCGGAGTCGAAGCCCATTAAAGACTATATCATGAGAATCTTTAATTATTTCGTCTATATCATCAAATGCAGTGATAATTCCTATTACACAGGAGTTACCAATGATCTCGAAAGAAGGCTATATGAACACAATCATTCAAAAGACGATTCTGCTTGCACATTTGATAAACGGCCAACAATTTTGATGTATTATGAAGCTTTTCATGATGTAAACCAAGCTATCGCATTTGAAAAACAAATAAAAGGTTGGACAAGAAAAAAGAAAGAAGCCCTGATTGATAAGAATTGGGATAAGATAAAAGAGCTTGCGGTTTGTAATAATAATTCTTCTCATAAAAATTACAATAAAACAGGAACGCCCTTCGACTCCGCTCAGGGTGACAAGACATAAACCCATATCAGGATATCAGACAAGGTAATCCAAGCCCATGAAATAGACAGGTGCAAGCGACATATACACAACAAACACACGAAATAGCCGATTATTTCGTTACCCTGTTCTGAAATTATTAATACCTTCGGGACATGCCTAAATGCCTGCTTATTTTATTGTTGTTGAGCTACAGCGCTTTGCTCAGAGCCCAGCACGGCACTTTAAAAAGGCCTTTGCAAGAGGAAGACCTTCCGCTCCTGAAACGAACGGCTACCGAGTGCTTCCATTTCAACCCGCGGCTACAGTTTTCGTATAACAATACCGACCTCAGCAACGATAAGCCCGCAAAAGGAGATCTTGCGGCTACTTCAGAGAATGCAGAGCTCCTGAAAAAAGACCTGGAAAAACAACCGCTGAATGCAAACCTGTATACGGAGCTTACCGGAATGTACAGCAGGCTCAAGCGCCCGGATGAAGCGCGCGACTACCGCAAAAAAGCCTTTGATGCCATCAGCCTTGTTCTGGCAGAGCATCCCGACAGCACGGAGGCCCTGATTACCCTCGGAGAAATATACATGAGCGCCCTGCAGATGGACAGCGCCCTGTCGAAATACAGGCAGGCTTTTGCACAAAACCCGCTCAATAAGGAGGCAAACCGCCTCATCCCGTTCATGCATATTCTCAACAGCCGTTTCGATTCGGCCTATGCCTTTATCGTCCGGCAGATCAACCGTTACCCTGATAATTATGAGGTTCATGAATCCTTACCCGTGTATTACATTTATAAATTCTACGATCAGCTGAACAGGTACAGCCAGCTGAAATCAGTGGAAGAGGAAAAACTGAGGCCCGAAAATATCATGACGCTCAAGCTCCTGAAAGATTATTACGAGCGCGATCCCGGCGATTTCAGGCGGGAGTACCTCTACAGGGTTACTTACCAGGTATGCTATTCCACGCTCATCACTTACAAGACCGTGAACGATTCCCTCTTCAATGTGAAGCAGATCCGTTTTGTAACGACCCTCAAAGATGCCTCCAATTTAAAACAGCAGGAAGCATTTTTCAGGAAATGCCTGCGCCGCAAAGAGCTGAAAAATAAATACCTCGCCCATAAGGCGCTCGGCAATATTTACCTCCTGATGAACCAACCGAAGGAAGCGATCCCTTATCTGAAAAAAGCCATTCGCCTCAAACCGGTGAAATACAGCACGGTCGGCAACAATGCCTCGGAGGATTACGACAACCTCATCACCGCCCATTTCCTCCTGAAAGATACGGCTGGCTATGAGAAGGTCATTCTTGAAAAAATCAAGGATCAACCTGCTATCGACCCCTCGGCTTCCGACTACATCACCGCCGGCAAAATCAGCATCAGCAGGAAAAACGATGCAGGAGCAGAAGCCTGGTTCCGGAAGGCGCTGGCCCTGGAGGCAGAGAACGTAGATGCCCTGCTCGGCCTGGCCCTGATCCGCTTCCAGAATAATGATTACAAAGGATCGCTCGAATACATTAATGCAGCCTATAAGCTCAATGACCAGAAATGGGAACTGTACATTTTATATGGCATCGTGTCCTTATGCAACAATGACCCTGTGAATGCCTTTGAAGCATTTAAGGAAGGCCAAAAGCTGCACAACAGCAAATGGATTAAAGAAGACCTGATAGAAACCTATTTCGACGTGTTTTAAATGATACCCACAGAAGAAGCCATAGCACAAACCCAACGCTGGATCAAATCGGTGGTGATCGATTGCAATTTCTGCCCCTTTGCAGCCAAGGTGTATCAAAACCAGACAATCCACTACAAGGTGAGCAGCCTGCAATCTGCCGGGAAAGTGCTTCCCCTCATACAGGCCTTGTTTGACCTGCTGGATGAGGACCCGAAAACAGAAACAGCCTTTCTCATTCTCACGGAAGGCTTCAGGGATTTTGATGCGTATTTGTCGCTGGTAAAAAAAGCGGACAGGCTCCTGGTGAAAGCCGGCTACGAAGGCATTTACCAGGTGGCGAGCTTTCATCCTGACTATTGCTTCCGGGATGCGGCGGAAGACGATCCTGCCAATTACACCAACCGCTCTCCCTACCCGATGCTGCATTTCCTGAGAGAGGAAAGCGTAGAGAAAGCGCTTAAGTTCTTTCCGAACCCGGAAACCATTCCTGAAAAAAATGTGGATTTTGCCCGCAGTAAAGGCCTTTCCTACATGCAGATGCTCCTGGCCGCCTGCCGCTAAGCGTTTACATTTTCTTGCCGGGAAGGCTCCCTACAGCTTCTTTTGTTTGGTCAGAATAACCCGTTTGAGCGCCGGGATTCCCGTTGTTTGACTGGTTCTGGGATGAGCAATCTCACATGTTTTACAGGGGATACTCACCTGTTTTACCATTATTTAATTTTTAAATCCACCGATGCTTTTGTATCTTTAATTTGTTATGCACATAGCCATCCGTACAGCTCTTCTTCTTTTCGTCTCCTTTGCCGTGACACTGGTTTCCTGCACCAAGGATTCGGCCCCGCCTGAATTCGGAGATTACCCCACGGAGATCGGCAGGATCATGACCTATAAGTGCGCAACTTCAGGCTGCCACAATACCGCCAGTGCCGCAGGTTCGGCAGGCCTTGACCTCAGCAGCTACTCCACCCTCTTCAAAGGCTCCACCAGTGGCTCTCCCGTAATCCCGTTCCGGAGCGATTTTTCGTCGCTTTGCTACTTCATTAATACCTACGATGACCTGGGGCCTAAAAACACACCGACCATGCCGCTGAACGGCACAGCTCTCAGCAGGGAAGAGGTGAAAACCATCAAGGACTGGATAGACCAGGGCGCGCCTGACATCAAAGGCAATGTGATGTGGGCAGACGATCCTAAGCGGAAAAAATACTATGTGCTCAACCAGGGCTGCGATGTGGTAACGGTATTCGATATGAAAAGCCAATTGCCGATCCGCTACATCAACGTGGGCAACAGGCCTTCGGTGGCGGAAAGCCCGCACATGATCAAATTCTCACACGATGGAAATTACTGGTACGTGATCTTTGTGGCAAACAACATCCTTCAGAAATTCCGTGCCTCCGACGATGTGTTGGTGGGAGAAGTAGACCTGGGAAGAGGAAGTGGAAATTCGACGTACGATAATTGGAATACCTTCGCTATCAGCAACGACAATAAAAGGGCCTACGTCACTTCCTGGCAAACCAATAGCCGTATTGCTGCCGTAGATCTCGAGAACATGCGGCTGCTGCACAATTTTGGCGGAATTACGGATGCGCATGGCACAGCCTTAAATGCCAACAACGACACCATTTACATCACCAAGCAATCCGGAAATTACATTTATAAAATCGACACAGGCTTCTCCTCACTCAACACGGTGGTGCTGGATGTGGCCGGAACGACACCGGTAGGCAGCCCGCTGATGGATCCGCATGAGATCGTATTTTCGCCGGACGGCAGCAGGTATTTTGTTTCCTGCCAGGGTTCCGACGAGGTTCGGGTCATGCAAACCGCCGGCGACGTTTTTCTTTATGCGATACAAACGGGAGAATACCCTGTGGAAATGCTCATCAGTCCGCAGCGGAACAAGCTTTATGTGACCTGTATGGAAGACCCTAACCCTAATCCAAAGATCAAAGGCTCTGTTTCCGTCATTGACATCAACTCCTACAGCGTGAATAATTATAAAGTAGGCTACGAGCCGCATGGCATTGGAATTGATGAAGTAAACCAGGTATTGATCGTATCGAACCGGAATATTTTAGCCAGCGGGCCTACGCCGCACCATACGGGCGTATGTGGGCGGAACGGCTTTGTGAATTATTTCAACATTAATACCATGAATTTGTTAACGAAAAAAACGGAAGTCGCTTCCGACCCTTATTCGCTAACGGTGAGGCCATGATCAGAGAAGAGCTAAGACATAAATCCATTCTGCTGTTCGACGGCTACTGTAATCTTTGCAGCTCAGCCGTACAGTTTATGGCNNAAAAGAACCATCACATGCATTTTACGTCGCTGCAATCTCCGGTGGGCCGGGAACTGTTGGCGCATTACGGGATCGATCCTGCAACGACCGACAGCTTGGTACTGATCGAAAACGACAAGGCTTATGTAAAATCCGGGGCAGCACTGAGAACCACCAGATACATGAAAGGGCTTTATCCTTTGCTGAAAGGCTTGCTCATCGTGCCTCCCTTCATCCGGAACTTCGTGTACGACTTCATTGCCAAACACCGCTACAAATGGTTCGGAAAGGCGGAAAGCTGCATGCTGCCGGACAAAGATATGGCCAGGCGCTTTTTATGATTTGCCAAAAACTGCATAGGTGTGAACTTTAAATAAATGTTTGGCTCCTACGCAGCCAGAAAAACACTCAGACATCTACAGTTTATGATGTCAAGTCCCTACAGGACTAACGTTCTACTCAAACCATTGCTCCGGAGGGACTTGACATTTGACTTCCAAAGTCCTGTAAACATTGAATAATTGAATTTTTGGGGTGGAATTAGGGGGTAATATTTATTATTTGAATTATTCCTGTTAATAACTTCCCATCCTCAGGTTTTTAAAAGGCCATTTTTGAAGCCAAAAACTAAAAAGCCGGATGTTTTTCAGTTTAAGAATCCTTTCTTCGAACTTTACATTGAAGCTTGGCTTTAATTTGATAGTTAACTTTAATGGCTTGTTCATTAACTTATTTTCACGACGATACAAAATAAATTGGTAACATATTTAGGACGATACAGGACGACACATGGAGCAATTGGCAAAGTTCGTGGAGCTATAGAGGAGCCATGTGGAAATATAGACGAATTATGCGGAATGTAAGAGGAGTGGTTATGGACATATAGATTTTCTTCGTCTTATGGTCAATATCCGAAAAGTAGCATAGCGCTTATGTCATTTACCTCGTTTCAATTTATCTTTATAATCAGGGCTGTACCTATTAATCATTTCCTCTTTAGGGACGTCCCAGGAAACCCCTCCCACATCAAACAAGGTTGCCTTTATCATATCCTCAAATGCTTCTGGTGATCCGAGTTCCTTTTCAAAGATTGGAATCTTATTTAACGTACTATAAATACGCTTTTCAATATCTAGCATAAGTACGCGCATCTCATGGTCACTAATACGACTAAGATCACACCATGGAATTTCTCCATAAGGAGTAACCACTTTTACATCTGTATAATCTCCTGATTTACTTGATGGAAAAATACCTGTATGCAATTTTTCAAGCTCTGTGCGTACCAATCCCCTTACCCCATGTAAGGCGATTAATCTGGCAAGAAGCTTATTCCTTTCAATTTTCTTTTTACTCATGTTCTAAAAATCTGTTATTCAAAGATATAAGGTTTTTCCTTTTATAGTCTTCACTAAGACAAATCAGACCTAAAAGAAAGCTTAAAATCGCCTAACTTTGTATAAAGCAAACATGCCAGTCAGATTGGACACATTACGTGCCATGCTCGATTGCACTTACAAAGCGTGGCTATTATCAAAGGAATCGCCAGCGATCCCTGAATACCCGCTTTTGCCTCCGGAAAAGATCAGTACTAATGATAAAACAGCTTTAACAGCTTATGTTCTACTAGAGCAAGATCAAACCCAGTCTCCCTATAGCCAGGTAGAGGTCTTGTTGGGTCAACTCACTCAGCCCACCACCATTCGTATCAAACCAACGAAAAAAGCTGAGAAGTTATTAGCGGAGACTAAAACAATTGTTAACCAAAGCAATCCACCACCTTTCTACAAAAACAAGCATTGTCCTGAATGCCAGTTTAAAGACACTTGCTATCAGAAACTAAAGGAACGTGATTGTATTAGCTTGCTGGGCAGCATCTCTCAAACCATCATAGCGAAGTACCATAAACGGGGCATCTTTTCCATTATGCAGCTTTCTCACCAATTTCGGCCCAGGAGAAGAAGCCGCCGGAAACCTAAAATTGCCGGAAACTATATGTGGGAATTAAAGGCTCTGGCCCTCCGGGAGCAGAAAACCTTTGTCATGTATACTCCTGAACCTTACGAGATCTCAAACGCCATCTACATAGATTTTGAAGGATTACCTGAACAAAATTTTATTTACCTGATCGGCGTTCTTGTCAAACAGGAGAACAAGCCGAATGAAACGTTTTCCTTTTGGGCAGACACCATTAATCAGGAGAAAGACATTTACCAAAAGCTATTTGCGATACTGGAGCGCCATCCCGAAACCCCGGTTTACCATTACGGTAGCTATGAAAGCAAAGCCTTAAAGCACGCTGTTAAGAAGTATGGAGGTTCTTTCAAGCAGGCTGTTGCGAAGTTTGAAAAGCGACTAGTCAACTTATTAAGCTACCTCAGAACATACTTTTATCCCCCGATCTATGGAAACGGCCTGAAAGAATTGGCTGGCTTTTTGGGCTTTTCCTGGTCTGAACCAAAAGCCAGCAGCTTACAAAGTATTCAATGGCGCAACCAATGGAAGTTAACAAAAGAACAGGACTGGAAAGACAAACTATTACGCTATAATCAAGAAGACTGTAGAGCCTTAGAAAGGGTTAATCAATGGTTTGTGCAGTTAACTTTAAACGGATCACAGGACGGTGTGCAGCAGGTTACTGAAATGAAAAGGCAAAGCCCTTATAANNAAGTTTCAGGCCAATCTTCACTTTGGAGAGGATTACGATTATATTAGCAAAGCCGCTTATTTTGATTATCAACGCAATAAAATTTACTGGAGAAATGAAAAAGCGCCACCATCAGCCATTAACTCGCGAGAGCATCAGCTAAAAAAACATCCCGGAAAAGGTATTGCCGCGTGGGCACCTCAAAAGGCACAGGAAATAGTCCTCATGCCCGTCTTAAACAAATGTCCGTTTTGCGGGCATACAAAATTGTATCAGCTAAAAAAAAGCCTCACCGTAAGAAAGCAAACAGACCTTAAATTCACATCAACCGGTATCAAGCAACATACAACGGAATACCGCTCTCATCAAGGCAAATGCGCCAAATGTCTTAAAAAGTTCAACAATAACAATCTTCGTTATTTATTATACGGCGATAATCTTTTTGCCTGGATCATCCACATGTATGTGAACTACCACCTCAGTAATCATATGATTAGCCGTCTAGTGCTGGAGCAATTCGGCATCTGGATAAATCCGATGTATTTGCAGCAACGGAAATATAAATGGTGGGTGAATTGGCTGCCGGAAGTTGATTATATAAGGCAGATCATTCTCAACAGCCCGGTTATTCACATAGATGAAACCAATGTCAAGCTTTCCAAAGACAAAGGATATGTATGGGTTTTTGCAACCCCTCATTCGGTCTTATATCATTTTACCTATAACAGAGAGGCTGAGTTCTTAAAAGACTGGCTTAAAGGCTATAATGGGATTATTGTTACGGATTTCTTTCCGGGTTATGACAGCTTGCCGGTAAAACGGCAAAAATGCTTGATCCATTTGATCCGCGATCTGAATGATGATCTCTATAAAAATCCCTTTGATGAAGAGTTTAAGATACTGGTCGCTGCATTTAGCAAATTATTACGGGGCATCATTGAAACCATCGACAAACACGGTCTTCAAAAAAAGTGGCTGGAAAAACATCAGAAGGACACAGAGGCATTTAATCAGCAGTTTTTAATACCTGAGCATAAGGGTGAGTTAAGCGTTAAATATACCAAACGTTTGAGGAAGCATTGGAGTGAGATGTGGNNAATGCAGAAACGGCTATAAAGGCATTTGCCCAGCACAGGCGCGGTGTAAACGGGCAGGTAGGTGAAAAGGGATTTCGGGAATATCTGGAAATGCTTAGCCTCGCCCAAACCTGTCGCTATCGGAATATCTCCTATCTTGATTTCCTGAGGCATAAAGCAGGGATTTGGGAAAACGTTTCTATGCAATCACTACCTGGCTTCCTTCCTTTTAGGCAGGCAAAACTGTTTATGCATCGCTTGGGATTTGAAAGAACTCAACAATG
>DGQK01000025.1 GCA_002390745.1 Bacteroidetes bacterium UBA4416
GTGGTATTGAGCCGCACAAAGCGCGGATCATTGCTGCTATAGAACACGGCATAGAACAGGAGCGAAAATCCAACACCGATCATCGAGCCCACATACACATCGATCAGCCAGTGCTGCGACAGGTATAGCCTGCTAAAAGAGGAAATGAAAGCCAGCAGAAAGAACAGCGCTTTGAGTGCCTGGTTCCTGGTCATAAACATCAGGCAAAAGAACAAGGCAAAAGAAGACAGGGCATGCCCGCTGGGAAAGGATCGGATAGAAGCCATTTCCACGCCTTCCACTTCGTGCAGCTTCATATCCCGGATAAAATAGCCGAATGTAGCGTGCGGCCTGAATGTGTCAGGATACAGGACGTATTTCAAAAAAGATGAGATCACTGCGGCGCCAAGGTAGGACGCTAAAATATAGACCGATTTCCGGACATTGATAAACAGCAGCGCAAAGGCAATGGCAAATGCCACTATACCATCGCCCACATGGGTTACATATTTAAAGAAGTTATCCCACACAGGGTTTCCTACCCAGGCGTTGATGACCATGTGGATCTGAACTTTGCCGTGATGTAATAAGATGTAACCCAACACGGCCAATACAAGAACGTAAACAAACAGGTAAAGCCCGTTCTGCTTCAGGAATAATTTCATCAGGGCTTGGAGGGTTTAGTGGTGGAGGTATTCGTGGCAGCGGCGGGCTGACTTTTTTTATCGTTGGTTGCCTGGATCGGGGGCACCACTTTGATCAAAGACTTGAAAGGCTTGTCGCTGGCGGCAATCTCGCAGGAGGTGATGATGGATTGCCTGATCACACGCATCACACAGTCCGTAGGCTGCACATAGATCTTTTTAAGCGTACTGTCGGGCATGGTAAATTCCATATCCGTGGCAAAGCTCTTGGGCCCTTCAAACACAAACGGATCTTTGAAATATTCCTCGAGGTGGATGTCCTTGATGTGGATTTTGTTTCCCAGCACCATGGTGTAGAGCTCAAAGATAGCGCGGGTAATTTTGATCGAAATTTCGTTGGCTTTATTATCGTAATTGATCTTCACATTGCCGATCACTTTCGATTTATAGCTGAAAGGCCCCACGGTAACTTTCGCATCGCAGGTAAAGTCGCTGCTGTCGGGCAATAAATTGATTTTTGGATTGGAAACGACCCAGGTGTATTCACCTTTCATCATCATCACTTCATATTCATTTTTACCGCTTATTTCACCAATCACCGAGAAGATCTTGTTGATGGCTTTCTCATTCAGAACGAAGGAAAAATCGTTGTAGGTCTGGGCTTTTAAAAAACTGGAAAAGGTCAAAAAAAGAAAAATAAGTTTTTTACATTGCATGTTACAAATGTATAATTTTGCTTATCATTACATGCAGCAATTTTTCCTTTTTTAACAAATACACCATGACTCTTAAAGCCAACAATCCCCAGTTAAAATCCTGGATAGCAACTTCTTCCAATTCAGATTTTCCGATTCAGAATCTTCCTTTCGGCATATACAGCGATGCTTCGGTGCTTCACCATGCCTGCTCTGCCATCGGCGATTATGTGATCGACCTGTACGAGCTGGCAAAACAAGGCTACCTGGATTCGGTCAAGATCCCGAAGGAAGTGTTTGACGACATGTATCTGAACGATTTGATGGCGCTGGGAAAAGAGACAACACGTGCATTGCGCAACCGGCTCTCCGACCTGCTGGAGGCTGATAACACTGAGCTGAAAGGTAAAGAAGGAATTTTTGAAAGCATCTTCAAAAAACAGGATGCCGTGAAAATGCTCATGCCCGTAAAAGTAGGTGATTATACGGATTTTTACAGCAGCATCGATCACGCTGTGAACATCGGCACCATGATCCGCGATCCTAAAAATGCGCTGATGCCCAACTGGAAACATTTGCCGGTAGGCTACCATGGCAGGGCCAGCAGCATCTGCGTGAGCGGTCATACTTTTCACCGCCCCAAAGGACAGCAAAAGCCTGCCGACAGCGATAATCCTGTTTACGGCCCGAGCAAGCTGCTGGACATTGAGCTGGAAACGGCTTTCATCATCGGGAAGTCCACGCAGCTGGGCGAAACCGTGAGCACGGCGAATGCCGACGACTATATTTTCGGAATGGTTTTATTTAATGACTGGAGCGCGCGCGATATCCAGACATGGGAATATGTTCCGCTGGGGCCGTTCCTGGCGAAGAATTTTGCAAGCACCATCTCTCCCTGGGTAGTCACACTCGATGCCCTGGAGCCTTTCCGCACAGCGGGTTATACGCAGGACCCGAAAGTACTGCCTTACCTGGAATACAGCGGTGATAAAAACCTGGACATTAAGCTGGAGGTGTTGCTGGTTCCTGAAAACGGACAGGAGAACCTGATCTGCACGTCCAACTACAAATACATGTACTGGACGATGGAGCAACAGCTGGCGCACCACACGGTGAACGGCTGCAACATCAATGTGGGCGATATGATGGCCAGCGGCACGATCAGCGGCCCTCAGCCACATGAATACGGCAGCATGATGGAGCTTACCTGGCGCGGCACCAAACCCATCACCTTAAAAGACGGCACAGAACGCAAGTTTGTCAACGACAACGACACGATCATCATCAAAGGCCACTGCGAAAAAAACGGTGTGCGCATCGGCTTCGGAGAATGCAAGGCGAAGCTGCTGCCGGCAACGGTGTAAGACATGCGCTGTTTTTTTCTTAGTCTCTATAAACCAACAAAAAAATCCCGTCATGATTAAATCGTGACGGGATTTTTTAATAAACTGCCAGGTTGATCGTAGATCAATCCGGTTTTTTAGAAGAAGAAACCGGTGTCGGCGTTACGGTCGTTGTTTCGCTGTTTTCTTTTTCTAATGGCACTTCCTGTACAACCGGTTGCTTAGCCCCGGATACTAATGTTGCTGTCCCCGGCTTATCGGGAGAAGCGGTTGTTGTTTCTGATGAAGCCTGCATTTGCCCGTTCTTCTTCGAAGAAACTGCTTGCTGAGCCTGGGCTTTATAACAGCCAAAAGCGCACAGGAATAAAAGAGAGCATAGTGTTTTCATGTTCCTGATCTTTAGTTAACGACCATAATGGTAAGTTCTCCCGGATTCGTATCGGTTGAGGAATTTCCTCCGATATCAACCGATACGGTACCGTTGGACCGTGCGGTGCGCAGATCGATGGTGTGGGTTCCTGCCGGCAGGCTCACCATGGTGTTGATGGCGCATGTATTGAATCCATTGGCACTGGAAGAAGGATTTACTGTGGAAAAACGGTTCCAGCCTCCGTTAGGCAGGAAGTTATTGTTGAGGTAAATGATCATATCCACGTTAGACCAGGCTCCCGCGGTAGTTGCGGTGTTTCGCGTTCCGATGGTTGCCCAGATCATTACCGTAGCCGGAGAAGCCAGTGTGAAGGTTTGGGTGAGGCCCGGCTGGGCAGTTGCTGCCGTCGAGGTTACCGCTAATCTTCCGGCGGTGCC
>DGQK01000026.1 GCA_002390745.1 Bacteroidetes bacterium UBA4416
CTCAAATAACGGGCTGCAAATGTATAGACTTTTTCTGAGATTCAAAGGATTTTGGGAATGTTTTTTTGAGTTTTTTCAAAATCCCACGTAAAGTATTGATTTTGTGTAGTTTATTTTTACATCAATTTAGCTTATGAACCATCTGTTTTTAGCTCTTTTCGCAATTTAAGGCTTTGTGAAATGATATTCCGGACGAGTAAGCCCTGTTATTTTTTTAGTTAAGACTTATCTTTTCTCTACTTATTCACCGAAATTAACAGGCATGTTTTCTCTTTTTAAGATAAAAAGCCTTTTCGTCCAGTTACATTCCGCCGGCAGTACCGGTATTTATCCATACACAAAACATGAGTTGTTCCGGTAAATCCTAGACGATTTGATCCTGAAGCCCTGTGCCATTCCTTACGATGTTATTTTAATTGTTTACGATACTATCGTGAGGGATTAAACAGAATACCTGCTTCCAGCAGAGCCATACAGGCCTGCGTCTTTGACATTTGTCCATACGGAGCAAGGTATTTCCCTTATTAAACAGGATTTCTGCCTAAAAAAGAACTTATGGCCAGGCATCGGGAAAGAAAAGTACTCATTATAAAAAACGCCCGCTGTATGTAGAGCGGGCGCCTGATGATTTATAATAAAGATATTTAAGTATGTAATGAACGGATCGCATGCTTTATTCAGGGCATGCATCGTGCATAGCAGCTAATAGTGAAGCTCAGGCCCTGCTCTACTTCATATTGACAAACTGCAGGGGGACTTCGTAATCGCCCCTGCGGCACAAGGCGATCACGCTTTGCAAATCATCGATGCTTTTGCCAGACACGCGAATGATATCATCCATTACCTGTGCGGTTACTTTGAGCTTACTGTCTTTGATATCTTTCATGATTTTTTTGGCGGTTTCGCGTTCAATGCCCTGGCGGATCTTGATTTCTTTTTTGATGAACATCCCGGATGCATAATGCTCCTTGCTTTCATCAAGGCAACGCGGATCGAGGCCCTGCTTGATCATGCGGCTGTGAATGGCATCAATGATCGCCCGAAGCCTCATGTCGTGCTCGGTGGTAATGTTAATGATCATATCCTTTTTGTTGAGCTCGACCTCGCTTTTGGAATCGCGGAAGTCGAAGCGGTTGAGGATCTCTTTTTTGGCAACATTAAAGGCATTGTCCATGCTTTGGGGATCGGCCTTACTGGTAATATCGAATGATGGCATAGATAGAAAAAGTGATTAGTGATTAGGTGATTAACGATTCCTGACTAATGATTTTTGATTAATGTGTGACGTTTGTTTTTTGATGAGCGATAACGAATGCCCGACTGATGAATTGATATGCTGTGTGTGACTTTCCGAATGCCTTTCGTTATAGAAAACCGGCACTGTTCAGTCATGGTTAATTTTCCATAAAAGTATGACTTTTGTTTGTAAAATGTGAATCATTTCTTGACGAGTATTGATATATTTGAGAATCAACAAAACCACTACCTATGCTAAAAAAGATCTGTCTTTTGTCCATTATCCTTGCTTTCGGCAGAATTTCACATGCTCAAAAACTAACGGAATTCAGTAAGGATTCCGTGAAGTTCATCAAGGAGCTGAATGAGTATTTTTACGATTTTTCCGCTAATAAAAAAGACGCTGAAAATTATATTTCAGATTTTCAGAAAGTGTGGAAATCTCCGGAATTTAGCCCCAAATACAAGGCCGCTGTATACAAAACGAGCAATGCCATGTTGCAGCGTAAGCTGAAGCCTTATCCTTACTTTATTTCCTACCTGAATGCCGTGGTAAGCTTTATCGACTCCAAACAAAACACTGCAGTGTTTGACAACTGGCAGCTTTGCATCGAAAAGATCTTCAGCTCTAAAAATCTGAAGAGCTACGGCGATTACCTGGAAATGAGCGAAAACATTTTTTCCAACAATGTTTTTTATAAATCGCCTACCTACAGCTACCGGAGCGTGCAGCCTAATTACAAATTCGAGTTCGACTCGGTGCCCAAAGTCGTGTTTACAACCATCGACCTGATTGGCGCCAGCCCGCGCGGCGACTCGATCGGCATTGAAAGCATCCAGGGGACCTACTATCCGTCGACCGGAAGATTTTCGGGTAAAGGGGGGCGTGTAAGCTGGAAGCGCACGGGTGTGGGCGACGGTGTATACGCCGATCTGAAGCGGATCACGCTGGATTGCAAAACTGGCGGCTATACCGCTGATTCGGCAGTATTCACCGGCAAGCAATACTTCGACCAGCCGCAAATGGGCCGCCTTACCGACAAGATCGTAACGGAAAACGGCGATCCGACTTACCCGCGCTTTGACTCTTACAACAAACGCCTGATCGTGAAAAACATTTACCCGGATGTGGATTATGACGGGGGATTCGGGATGCGCGGCAACAAATTTGTGGGCTACGGCAACGCGCAGAACCCTGCGAGGCTCTTGTTTAAACGCAATAACGCCCGCTTCCTGGAAATATCGGCCAGAACGTTTTCAATGACGAAAGATAAGATCAACGCAAAGCCTGCGGGTGTGAAAATATACCTGGAAAAAGATTCGATCGTTCACCCGGGCTTAAGCTTCGTATACCAGGTGCCTCAAAAGACAATCACGCTGCTGCGCACGGATGACGGCCTTGAAAAGTCTCCTTATTTCAATACGTACCACAAGATAGATATGTATTTCGAGCAGCTGGTATGGAAAACCGATGAGCCTAAGATCGCCTTCAACTTCCTGCCGAACAATACGCAGGGCGAGGCCTTCTTCGAATCCCAGGACTTCTTTTCGAGGGCAAGACTGGAGGACATCAAAGGTCAGGAAAAAATAAGCCCTGTGCTGAAAATGAATGAGTACTATGAAAACAACGGCAATCTCATGAGCTTTACGGTGGTAGATTTTGCGAAGTACATCAAGTTCATGGCAACCGACCTGCGCCCTATTATTTTCAAGATGGCTATTTTCGGTCTTATCAATTACGACCCGGAAACGGATATGGTCACCATCAAACCGCGCCTGTTCGATTATATCAAAAACTCACGTCACGAACGGGATCACGACGTCATCACGATCCACTCGGTGTTTCCAAATAAGGACAATGCGACCATGAGCCTCATCAACAATTCCTACGATATTACGGTACGTGGGGTGGAAAGCATCCTGCTGAGCGATACGCAAAAGGTGTTTGTGTTCCCGAAGAAGGGAGAGCTGGTTTTGAAAAAGAACAGGACCTTTGAATTTTCAGGCTCTGTTTCTTCCGGAAAGTTTGAGTTTCACGGGAAAGAGTTCGTCTTTGACTACGACATGTTCAAAGTAAAAATGAAGACCATTGACTCCTGCCGCATCTTTGTTGTGGCCCGTGAGCCGGACATTAACGGTAACTACCCGTTCAAGAGGGTGCAGTCGGTCATCGAGAATATGAACGGCGAGCTGCGCATCGACGCTCCTAAAAATCACAGCGGCTATGGCAAAGCGCCGACCTTCCCGACCTTTCAAAGCTTCAAGGAAAGTTATACCTACTATGATAAAAAAACCATTTTCAAAGGGGTTTATAACCGCGATAAGTTCTACTACAAGCTGGATCCGTTCACGATGGATAGCCTCGACAACTTCCGCAATGAGGGCCTCGTTTTTGAAGGAGAGTTTTCATCAGCGGGCATCTTCCCTACGTTCAGGGAAAAGCTGTCGTTACAGCCGGATTACTCCCTGGGTTTTGTGCGGAACACGCCTCCCGGCGGTTACCAGGTATATGGCGGCAAAGCGAAGTTTGAGAACGAGATCCGCTTAAGCAACAAGGGCTTAAGGGCTGATGGTGATCTGAACTATATCACGTCGACCACAAAATCCAAAGATTTTATTTTCTTCCCGGATAGCATGAATACGATGGCAACTTCCTACGACATCAAGGAGCAGGTCGATCCGATCGAGTTCCCGCAAGTGCACGGCGATACGGTATATGTGCACTGGATGCCTTACAAGGATGTGATGGATGCCACCAATAAAGCCAGCGCTTTTAAAACGTATAACGGGAAATGCACTTTCAAGGGCCGGTATTCCCTAAGCCCTCAGGAGCTTCACGGGCATGGCACAGTAGATCTGGTGAAAGCGGATATACAGGCCGTTAATATTTTATTCAAGCAGCACCAGTTCTTTTCCGATACAGCCGATTTCCACCTGAGAGCGATTGAAGAGGAGGGCCTCACCTTTGCATCGGACAATGTGAACACCAAGATGGACCTGGACAAGCGTGTGGGCGAGTTTGTGGCCAACGGCAAGGGTTCTACGGTACGCTTCCCGAAAAACCAGTACATTGCTTATATGGACCGTTTTAAATGGTTTATGGACAGCGAGGAGATCCAGCTGGGCGACGATAAGAAAAAACTGGATTCGAATGCGGAGAATGCACTCGACCTCGAAGGGCCTGAATTTATTTCGGTACACCCGAAACAGGACTCGCTGCGCTTTATTGCGCCGGCGGCCAACTACAATATCCGGAAATATATCATCAGCTGTATCAACGTACCTTTCATCAATGTGGCGGATGCGCGGATGTTCCCGGATTCGGGGAAAGTGGTGGTAAGGAAAAACGCGGTGATGGATACTCTGAAAAATGCGGTGATCCTGGCCAACACGGTTACCAAATACCATACGATCCGGAATGTGAGCAGCTATATCACGGGTCGCAAAAACTATATCGCAAAGGGCGAGTACCAATACCTGGATGAAAACAACAAGCCCTATCTGATCCAGTTCAATACGATAAAGCCTGACACAACCGGGCAAACGGTTTCGGAGGGCGTTATCGGTGAGGAAGCAAAATTCCAGTTCAACGATTATTTCAGCTTTGCCGGAAAGGTGTTCCTCTTTGCTTCTAACAAGTTCCTCACCTACCAGGGCGGCACGAAGATCGTGCATAACTGCGGAAGGATCGGCAAAGCTTACCTGAAATTCAACGGGGAGATCGATCCTAAGGAAATCCTGATCCCGATCGACTCCAATGCGACGGATGTAGGGGGCAAGGATATCGGCTCGGCAATCGTGTATGGGCCTGATTCCGGAAAGGTTTACTCTACCTTCCTTTCCCTGAGAGAGGGTCGTAAAGATGTGGATGTGATCGGTGCCAGCGGATTCCTCGGATTCAATAAGCAAAAAGGGGAATACATTATTACCAACAAGGAAAAATTTGTGGAGCAGAGCCTCCCGGGCAACCTGATAAGCCTGAATACGACAAACTGTAAGGTATATGCCGAAGGCAAAATGGACCTGGGCGCAGACCTCGGGCAGATAAAACTCAACAGCATCGGCGTGGCTACCCACAGTACGATCAACGATTCCGCGACGTTTGAAATGATGACCACTGTCGACTTTTTCTTCGATAAAGGTGCTTTGAAGAAAATGTACAAAGACATCATGGTGTATGAGAATACAATGGCTCCGGTTGACTTCTCAAACCCGGTATTCCGGAAGGGGATCACCGAGATCCTGGGCAAGGAAAAATCGGATAAAGCGATTTCCGACCTCGAGTTATACGGCAACATCAAAAAGTTTCCGGACGAATTCTCCAAAACACTGATGCTAACGAACGTCCAGCTTAAATACGATGAGAAGACACGTTCCTTCATCTCTGTAGGAAAAATAGGTATCGGTAGCGTGAATGAGTCGGAAGTATACAAGCAGGTGCCGGGATATATCCAGGTGATCAAGAAAAAAGGCGGCGACACATTCAATATGTATTTTGAGCTCGATCCACAGACCTGGTATTTCTTCAGCTATTTCAAAGGTGTGATGAGTGTGGTGAGCAGCAATGCCGAATTCAACAACGACATCAAAAACATGAAACCGAAGGACCGCAAACAGGAAGTGAAATCCGGCCCCGGCTTCCAGTATACGATTGCCAGTCCTGAAAAACGCAAACAGTTCCTGCGTAAGATGAATATGATGAATGCCAGCGAGGAGTAAATCCTTGCTGGTGTTTGCCAGCTTTACCTCAAAGCCACGGCGGGAGAGAACGAATGTTCTATGCGAATGGCGCTCTCACTAAAGCTTTTTAAACTCAAACTTAGGAGCCCCTTTGATACCGGCTGTTGTGTAAAAGTCGATGAAATGCAGCTTGTAAAAATAGCCTTTACTATCCTGGAGGATGTAACAATGCGCCGGGTCGATGGTAAAAAGGTTTGTGTTCAGGCTAAAGCTTTTCCACTCATAACCGATGGCATTCCGGTCGGTCGAAAATGACCTCCCCAAGGTATCGCCAATCACAATATCCGTAAACGCCTTGTCCCTGATATTCACAACCCTGGTTTTGTAAGGATTGTGCAGCACGCCGTTTACCTGGTAATACTGAAAGGGATTGGTGAAGAAATGCGTGTAGACGGTAAAGCACAGGTCGTAATCCGTTTTCTTCGGCTCAATGTAAGCTTCATGCCCGGTGGTAAAGGAAAACATCACGAAGTTGTAATCGGGATGTTTGGTCACTGTTCCCTGTGTGATCTGTGAGCTAAATACATCCCCATACTCAAAGCTGTAACTGCCGGTATTCACGGAAACAATTTTCAACTTGTAGGATCCCTGGTAAACACCTGCCTCGCTATAGCCGCGGTTAATAATATAAACAGTATTAGGATTCTCCCAGCCTTCAAAAGCAGTACTGTCAAGCTTTCCGCTCGGCGCATCTATTCTTGAATTTGCTTCAAGGCCGGCCGTATCCGTTACCTGGGAAAGATCGGTGTGCGGGGTCTTATAAACCTTCATCCCTTTGGAGCCGTTGAGCATGATGTGATTTCCGCCAGCCGTTGCTTCAAAGGCCAGGTCCCAGTCTGTCCGCACATTTGCGGAGATGATCCTGTTCTCTCGTAATGAAAACCAGATCTGGCTTTTATAGGTAGCGCCCATATCTACCTGGCTGGTGATAAGGTCGCCCCGGTCGAAGGCAGGCGCCGGCAGTTCTTTCTTCTCGCAGGAGCAGGATACTGCAGCAAAAACAAGGATCAATACATATCTCATTCTTTGGTAAGGCTAAGTGACAATTTGATAAAATAATTTCTCCCGGTAGACAGAGGAACCGATGTCGCCGATGAGCTGTGCGCTCCTCCTGACACCAGGGTAGAGCTCAGGTTCCTGACATCAAAAATATTTTTGCAGCCCAGCGTAATACCGATGCGATCCTTATAAAACAATTTCGACAGGGTGGCATCCATTGTGTGATAGGCTGCCAGGGCTGTTTGGCGCACCTCATCATTCACAACCGCAAAACCGGGCAAGCTGCCATTGTACTTATAAAATACGGAAAGCGTTAGCTTTTCCCTGATAAATTTATAGGAGAGATTTTCCAACAGCTCAGGCGAAAAGGCGTATTGCGGAACATCTTCCGTTTCCGACAACTGGTTGTATCTGCCCGTATAATTGAAGCCGGTTTGCATGCTGAAGCGTTTGAACGTTAAGGTGTTGGTAAACTGCGTGCCGAGCGTCTTATAACGTCCGATATTGACGTAGGAGTATTCTGTGCCTGTAATCTGTGCGAGGGTGATCAGGTTGTGGATGTCGTTGTAAAACATATTAAGATCGAACTTCACGCGGCAGCCTTCTACGCTGGTCCTGTAGTTGTACGCGACTGAATAGTTATTCGACTGCTCCGACCCCAGGTTGGTATTGCCGACGATGTTGTGATTGATATCTACAAACACAAAATACAGCTCTTTAAGCGTGGGCGCCCTGAATCCCCTGGCATAACTGGCGCGGATGGTATGGCGGCTGTTCAGCATCCATTTGAGGTTGAAGGACGGGACCAGCGGTGTGTTGTATGCAGTGTTGTGGGCATAGCGCAATCCCGGCTTCAGGATCAGCTTCTGCCAGGGTTTGTATTCTCCTGTCACAAAGAGCGCATAATCGCCCATGTATTGCAGCTGGTTGGTGATGCGTTTTCCGAAAGCCGACTCATAATTCACATCGTAGCCGATCTCGTAATTCAATTTGGATGCCGGTCTGGTATGCACAAAGGAGGCCCGGCTCATCAGTAGGGTAAAGTTGCTGGTATCCTGGTCGGAGCTGTTGGCCGACAGCGTTTCTTCGAGCGTTGTGAGATCCTTGTACAATGTTTTTTTAACGCGGTTGTAATAATTATAGGCCGCGAGTGCATTTACCGCCCAGCTGTCGGAGAGCTTGCCATTGATAAACACGTGATTATCCAGGCGTTTGGTGTAGTAATAATCATCAAAGGTATTCTCCGCATAAGGCGCACGCGGATAGCCGCGGTTGGTGATCTTCTCATCGAAGTAAGCGCTTTTGAAACCAACGTTCAGGCGTCTGTAAGTATAATTATAAGCGAAGCCGGCAAAATATTGTTCCTTGGGCTTCCATTGCTTGTAGCGTGTACTGTCGGCAATATGATCCTTTGGCATCAGGAACTGCGCATCCGTTGGATTCCAACCGTCGAAGTAATTGCGGCCGCCGCTCACCTGGATGTTGTGTTTTTTATAGTAAACATCCGCTTCCCCATTCAGGTTATAGGTTCCAATGCTTTCATAATATCCGGAAACGCCTAAAATGTATTTTTTTGTGCTCGGATTTTTGGTAATGATGTTGATGGTTCCGGCCAGTGCGTTGGTACCATACTGCACCGACAAAGGCCCTTCTACAAACTCAATGCGCTCCACATGGTTCAGGTTGATCTGCGACAGGTCGATGTTCCCGTTCAGCCGGCCGATCATCGGCACACCGTCGAGCAGGATCTTTACATTTTCCCCGCTGATGCCTTGCAGGCTCATCCCTGCCCCCAGCACATTGTCCATTTGCAGGCGCACGTTCAGCTGGTTGGAAAGCACATCCTGCAGATTTACGGCTCCCATCTGCTGAATTTTTTCCTTATCGATCACCTGGATCTTCTGAACGGATCGCTCGGCTGTGGTAGGTGCATATTGCGAGGTCACTACCACCTCGCTCAGGTTGGTCACCGGTTTCAGATAAATACTTTTGATTTTATTCATCTCAATCCCTGTGACCATTTTCTCATAACGTTCGAAACCTACTGCCTGTGCGATCATGGTATACCTGCTGCTATCTGTTTCGCTTTCGCGGTACCTGATCACCCCTTTCTCATCAGCCGTCTGCCCCAGGCTGATGAATTTATTTTTGACGATGAGCGTGGAAAAAGGAACCGGCAACGAATCGCCTGCCGACAGGATCCGGATCTGCTGACCAAAGGACAGCAGACCTGTTGAACAGAGGTAGAGGGTAAGTGCCTTGTATTTCAATTCTCCGGTGATTTAATAGATGATTCCTGTAATAAAAATCCGACTTGCCTGGTAAATTCAGCTTCATCGAGCAAAGCATTCAGTAATTTCAGTTCTCTGGCGCTGAGCACCATCATGGCCTGGTTGCAATAAAGATCGAGGTGTATTGTTTTTCTGTTCTCTTCTTCTTTTATGCAACAGCTGCCTTCGGCCAGCCCGCTTACCTGTTTGCAAAAGCACTCATAAGCAGCGGGATCAAAGCTGATCAGGCTCGTGCCGAATGCCAGCTGATATCTTCCGCAGCCCCGGCAGGAAACCACGTAGCCCTGCCCGTTATGTGCCAATAGGTTATGCCTGCACATGATGTATCCTGCCATGTTGAATACGGTAACCGGCATTGAGCGGCACCGGTTTGCAGTGCCTTTCCACCGGAATACCCAGGCATAGCATGCCTTCCGCAAGCTGATGCTTAACATCGTGTATCGCATGGTGCATCGCGGCGCACATAACTTTGCCTGAAAGGCCTTTTTGGATGATATGAGCGCCGCGCACAGCCATGTTCTTGTTCTTAAGCGGTTTTCATAAACGCATCGATGATCTTCCTGATCTCCGCCTTAGCAGAACCCGCCACGTAAGTTTTTCCGGTACAGGATTTTTCGCCCAGTTCAAATAAGCTTTCGTATAACCTGGAGCCATCTACTTTGGCTTTCAGCTTCAGGTCGGCAGTGCCGGCGTACACTTCATCCCACACGGCACGCACATCAGCCCAGTAATTTTTTTCACGCTCCCAGTATTTGATGGCCGGCGTGGCATCGTAATTTCCTTTGGTGAATTTTTCGATCCCGCGCTCCCAGCATAGTAATTTATCAACGCCATTGTTACGGATGATCTTCTCGTTGTTTTGATCCAGTACCCAGCCGTCAGCCAGGATCTCCATACGGCTATGACGTTTCATCACATTGTAGTCGCTTCTTTTGGTGAATTCGCGGCGTGGCAGCGGAGAATCGTTCACCCCTTCCCAGAAGTGCTTGCCATCCACGTGAACCCAGGTACCAAAGCTCTCGTATCGCGGGCTATCGTCTACCTGGTATACTTTCTGTGTCCAGGTGCCTTTGGCCTGCTCCGCCGTAATGGTATTTTTAATCCATTCGTTATCCTTATAGAAATTATACAGTACCTTGTTCTCATATATCCAATCCTGCTTCCAGTGCTTGATGATGGTACTGTCGTTGATGATCAGCAGGTGCTGCAACACAATTTTATTCGGGGAATCCTCGATCAGCGTTACATACTCGATCGCCTGTTCGGCATAGGGCTTGTGAAATTTGTAGCCGGTATCAGGCGAAAAGGTCTCTGCAAAGTTAAAAGACACTTTATAGATCCCCACCATACTCTTAATACAAGCCCTGTCCTGATCCATTTTGCTTCCCGCAATGGCTGAGGGTTTAGGTGCGGGCGCAGGTTGTTTGGTTTGTGCGGAAAGTCCGAGCGTGAATGCCAGAGCGACCAGCGTAGTCAATGTTTTCGTCATGTTCTTGGTTTTTTGTATAAGTTGCATTGTTTAAGTGGAAAGGCCGGAACTTATTACCTATGAAAAAAATCACCTTATAACAGGCAAGCCTTCTATAAGTTCCGGCCAGTATGTTTTACTGTTTGATCAGTTTTTGTGTCACAGAGTAGCTTCCGCCATTCAGGTGAATAAAGTATACACCCGTTTGCAGATCGTTGATATTTAAAGCATGTTGATTTAAGCCTGCGCCCACATGCAGGGTTTCCTGCGCAACGGTTTTCCCGCTGATGTCGGTAAGCGTAGCCGAAACCACTGCTTCATGTTCTGCAGAGAATAACAGGTTAGCCACGGAAGAAGCCGGGTTCGGAAATACGATCACGGAAGCTGCAAGGTTGCCTTTTACGCCGGCAATGCCTACAGAGGAAGACGTCAGGTTTTCTTTGGAGAATACCGTGTTACCCGCTGCAGAGCCTGATGAGCCACCAAAGGATTTAAAGCGAAGCTTCCAGATATCGCCGTCTTTTGCCTTCACGAAATATACTGTATCGGCCGGGATGTCCCACTGAAAGGTCGTCATGTTAATCGCTTTCCAGTCGTGTCCGATGGCATTCATGGTTGTGGTAAATGTGTGCGAGCCGTAAGCTGTATAGGTCGCCGGAGCAGTTACATCATTGGCCTGGGCTACCGTAACACCTTTATTGCTTAAGATTCCTGTTACCGCATAAATGGTTGGCGCGTAGGACATGTATTTCACGAATGTCAGGTCCCAGTTGGCGCTGGCCGGCTCCCTGTCCACAGTCGTGTTGGCCGTCATATCAAAATAAATAAAGTTTTTTCCGGTATAATTGCTTTTCGTTATGGTTTTTGCCTGCGCATTTGTCCCGTCAATATTGGCATACTCGAAAGAATACACGCCTCCGTTCAGGTCAATGAATTTCACTTTTTTATAAGATGTCGCTGATAATTTAACGACGTAGGTACTGTCGCCGGTAATGATGTGAGTTGTCGAATTATAAGTACCCCAACCCAGATCCATAGGATTTGCAGGGTTTCCGCCGGTATTGAAAGCCCCAACTGTCCAGGTCGTGTCGCTGTTATACATTTTAGGCCAGTTACGGATACCTGTTGTATCAATGCTTGCATAATCTGAAATTTTGTAAGGCGCTTTATAAACCGTGAAATCTGTTTTCTGAACGTTAGCCAGGATGGCAGCTGTATATCCCGAAATTTCAAAGGCGATATCCCAGTTGTCTTTGCTTTGGGTCCCCTGCTCATCGTTTTTTAAACTGTACCATTTTTGGTTGGCATAACCTGCCCCTACGGAAACCGTATCTACCACGGTAGTCTGCGCAGCGACCTGCAAGGTGGCTATTAAAATGATCCCGAGGGAAAGTAATTGTTTGCTCATGTTATTATACTGTTTAGAATGATTATAAATAATTTCCGCAAAGATCGTTTTGGAATCCTGCTGCCGCAATACTTAAATGGGGGTAATCTGCCTACCACAATTTAGGTATCGCCTTCCCGGAATTATTTCATCAATCCTGTCTTCACCGCATACTGCGCCAGCTCGATGCTGTGGTTGATACCCAGTTTCCTGTAAATATTTTTCTTGTGCGTCACTATGGTATAATAACTGATATTTAAAATATCGGCTATTTCCTTGGGCCGTTTGCCCGATACCAGTTCGCGGATCACATCGATCTCCCGCTCGGTGATGCTTCCGGTCATGCAGTGGTCTTTCGGGGAGATCTCCTTCTCCAGCAGCACATCGATGATCTGCCCGCAAAAGTATTTTTCTCCCCTGGCGCAGGAGATGATCGCCTCTGTGATTTCGCGCTCATCGCAATCTTTCAGCAGGTAATTCCTGATGCCGATGCCGATGATCTTTTTGATCTCTTCCGCCGTTTTCTCATGCGAGATCACCAGAACATGCAAGCCCGGGTATTCGCGGCGGATAGATTTGATAACGTTCAGCGAAAAGCAATCATCGCAGCAATGGTCCACGATCAGCACATCCGGAAGTTCTTTTCTGAGGGCCTGTTGCAGGCTTTTGGTATCAACTACTTCCGCAAGGTATTCAAATCTCGTATCTTCCCTGATCAGGGTGCGGAGTCCTTTACGGATTAAAAACGCAGTATCTGCTACGATGATCTTTATGGGGAGGGCCTGGGACAAAATTGTTATTTAGATTAATTCTAAACACAAAAATATACAAAAAGGGAGGTATGGATAATACCTAAATTAGGGTATTTCGAGGGGAAGGATGTTGCAAGGCCCTATGCGGGAAGAAGGTCGATGAACCAAAAACCTTTGGTGGCGGGCTTCTCAGAAGGTGCCGCCAGCGTTAGTGCAAGAGGCTTATACACTTTTTCGCCGGCCTTCACCAGAACAGGCTGCCTGAAAACAGGGCCGTCATAGCAAAAGGAGTGGTATTCACCATGCTCACCGCAAGGGTCTACATTTGAGGGTAATTCCCGGAGAAAAGCGTCATCGATCTCACGCCCCACCCATTCTTCACCGAGGTAAGCATCGTTGGTGCAGCAAAGCACCGTTTTGAATTTCCGGTTGATAAAGTCACGCACTAATTCCTCCGTGGGTCTTTTCCAAAGAGGGAACACCGCCTGCATGCCTACTTTGGCAAGATTGGCTTCGCGGTAAGCCCGCAAATCTTCCAGGAAAATATCGCCGAAGATCACATGCTGTATCCCTTCTGCTTTCGCTTTCAGCAACACTGCCTCCATCTGCCGCTCGTATTCTTCATTGCTCCCCTCTTCCACTTCCACTTTCAGCAAAGGAAAACCCAGCGCAGCAGCCTGCGCCTGCAAGAGCTCTTCCCGCACACCATGCATCGAGATCCGTTGAAAGGTCTTATTCACAGTTGTGAGCAGGTACTTCACTTCGTAATGGCTCTCTAAAATAACCTGGTAAAGGGCATAGGCAGAATCCTTGCCCCCGCTCCAACAGAAAATAGCTTTTGTCTTTTCACCGCTGTGGTAAGCTTCTTTCAATTCCTGCAGGCAGGCCTTACATACACAGTCGCTGTATTGCACCGAAACAAACCGCGTTTCTTCCGCACTCAGCTCTATGCTTGTACAATCGCAATGCGAAATAGCATCGGGCCGGCATACAAACGCGGCACCGCAACGCGTGCAGGCTTTGGGAGAAGGATTATTCGGCAGACTCAATGGCAACGAAATTGACCGGCGTATGCGATTTGTCGAAGACCGGGTAAATCTGCAGCTTACAAAGATAAGGTTGCCCGTCTTTTTTATAATTCACAAGCTCATCGTTTACCGGCTGCAAAGCTTTAAGGTTTTCCCGGATCCTGCCCATCGCCAGCTTGCAGGTTTGCGATCCCTGCAAAAAGCTGGGTGTTTTTCCTACTGCTTCGGCAGGCAGGTAGCCCGTGAGGTGATAGAAACGGCGGCTTACCCATATGATCTCTTTCTTAAGATTCGTGATCACTACCGTTTTTTTATGCAACAGCGGCAGGCGCAGCTCCGGGAACTCTACCCAGTTCAGGTCTTTCTCCAGTACTTTCAGGCATTGCAGTTCCTGACCGGTATTGATGGCTCCGTAAATGTGCTTGCAGGAAATATCCCAGCTGATAAGGGGCGCGTAAGTTGCACCTTTATACATGTGGTTTAATGCTTCCTCGTATTCGAACATGTTACAAAAATAAGAATCTGTTTGACATAAGCGTCTTGTACCCAAATTAAAACAGCTGCATCCGGAATGCAGCTGTTTAGATAACACATGCTGAGGGGAAATTGTTTTATTTAATTTCAACTATAAGGAATGGCAGAGCGTGTACGTTACCTGTTCATCACAACAAAGCAATACAGCCGGAATATCTTATGAGCACTTCCTGTTAGTCACATTGATCTTTTGAGCGCCCGTCACCACGGGTCATGAGGCCATCGTGGCTCAAACAAACCACTCTGCACCTGGTGCATGCCCCTACTCAATTAATCGCTACCGGCATGCTCTTAGGCGCTTTCACCTGGTATACCAGCGAGAGCCGTTTGCTGTCTTTGGCCGGCACTGCCAGTCGCCAGGTGAGCATGCCGGTACTTTCTTCCAGCTTGGCGCCTGAGAGTTCCTTCGGATCTATGCTCACCGTTTTGTCATAAGCCAGCGGCAGCTGATCCTCCACTTCGATCTCGATCTTCGAGCTGCGGGAATTTTTCATGGTGATCTCAAAGGTGTATTGATGCACGATGTCGTTGTCCAACAATTTCTGAGAGCATTTATCTTTGATCTTCTGGCGCTTGACGGCAATGTTCTTATCGATGCCGAGCGAAAGCGAGATGGTATCTTCCGTACCGCCCGGCACCAGGCTTGTAGAGCCCACATAAGAACCATCGTAATACACGGAAGCCTGCCCGCCGATCGTGATCGCATCTTCCCAATCGGGCAGAACGGCCGTGAGGTAAACGTTTGCATTGATCTTCGGAATGGCTTTGTACCTGTAAAAGGTTTTAAGGTCTTTCACCAGAATCGCCGCGAAATGCTCTTTGCCATCGCTTGGAATATTGTAGTTTAACTTGATATCGTATTCCGTTTCAATCACATTTTCACTCACCTCGGTAAATTCAAAAGCATCCTTCGCGGCTTTATACTCGCTGTTCGCTTCTTTATCCATAGTTTTCATATCGTCTGTGGCGGCATAACCACTGGCAGTGGCCGGTACGCCGTTATAGGCCATTTTGTTTGTTTTACGCGGATAGGCATTGTATCCGAGATAGTAAGGCGATAATTCGGGGATAGTGTATGAGCGGTTTGGATTGGCTGTAGAAAGTACGAGGCGTACATTGCCCCAATCGATGCCCGATTGCTGGTGGATCTGAGCTTTATACGTAAGCTTCACATTCTGCTCGTTGGAAACAGCCCTCAGATCATAGGAAGGCTGCCAGCCTGCATTGGTAATGTAGTAGTTGAGGTTGATGGTGGCAGGGCCCGCCTGTTCGGCAATCACATGCACCAGGATGCGGTAATCCGTTTTTTCCACTTCACCGTTGGGGTCCTGGTTTGCCAGCTCGTTATTGATCGTTGACAAACGTTCATTGAGCTTCTCCCGTCTTGCTTCCAGCTTTTCCTTCTCCCGCTTCAGCTTCAGCTGTTCGGCATTGATGTTGAAAAGCTTTTCACGCAGGTAGGTCAAGCCTTCTTTCAGGAGAGCGATGCTGTCTTTTTTTGAAAGGCCTTTGTAGAGGTTGTAGCTCATCAGCACATTTTTTTCGGTGCTCAATACATCAATCTTGCTGTTGACATCCTCGAGCGTATAGGCCAGCTCTTTAATACTGTCGTTGATATTCTTTACCAGCTTGCCATAGCGCACATCGCCTTGCAGTTTTGCCTTGTCGAGCTCCGGGTAATGGATCTCATGTTGAATTTCGGCGATGATAAAATTGCCGTTACCCGAAGCTTGAATGGCGGATGCATTGATGCAGTTTTCCAGCCCTGAAAAAATGAGGGTGTTCTGCCCCGCAACCAGGTTGGCAGCGATAGAGCGGTGTACCTGCGCTCCCTGCGTGTACACAATGATCTTCTCCGGTTTTGATTTGAGTACTTTTTCTGTTTCGGTGGCCTTTGCACTAACTGTATTTAAGAATAGGGCAAGAATAACAAGCTGCTTCATACGAATGGATTTTTAAGAAATTTCCATTAGGATGAAACGACGCTCACATTTCCATAAAGGGAATTGAAAAAAGATCGGAACGCTGATCATGCAGTTTTTTATGATCGAGTAAGACTTGCCCTTTCATAAAACCAATCTGTTCTTAATCCGTGACAATCCGCTTGATCGGCTTCATCTGCGTTCCATAAAGCACTTACCTCGCCAGGCTGTTGTTATATGGGATCCTGTTCACAATGGAGCGGCCAAGGGTCACTTCATCCGTGTACTCCAGCTCATCGCCTACAGCAATGCCCCGTGCAATAGCAGACAGCGTCACTTCATAAGCAGCAAGTTTTTTGAAGATAAAAAAGCTGGTGGTTTCTCCTTCCATCGTCGCGTTCAGGGCGAGGATCACTTCTTTCACCTGTTGCGAAGCGATCTTATCGACCAGGGACTGGATCGTAAGGTTACCAGGGCCGATACCTTCCATCGGAGAGATAAGTCCCCCCAGCACGTGGTATACGCCTTTGTAAAAGCCCGTATTTTCTATCGCCATCACGTCCCTGTAATCCTGCACCACGCAAATAAGCTGGTGGTTGCGCGCCGGGTTGGAGCACACATCGCATACTTCGTGATCGGAAATGGTGTGGCAGTTGTTGCAATACTTCAGATCGCTTTTCAGGGCTTTCAACACGTCCGAAAAATTACCCACCTCCTGAGCGTCCTGCTTAATAAGATGCAATACATAACGTAGGGCCGATTTTTTACCAACACCCGGCAGGGCCGAGAAGTGCGCGACGGCCTGTTCGATTAATTTTGAGCTGAATTCCATTCTGTACTAAAACAATTTCCTATTTGGAAAGTTCGATCTTTGCATCGATTTCTGCCTGGTAAGAGGCTTTGTCATAGATTTCTATAGTTTTGGTGTAGGTTTTATATCCGGGGGCTTCGATCCTCATCTGGTATTTGCCGGGAGGAAGAATCACCACAAACTTTCCGGTTGCTGCGTTAGGCAGGTAATTTCCTACTATTTCCCCCGTAAGATGATTGCTCACCGAAATAAACACATCGGCATAATTAATGGTGGCATTGTCTGCTGTAGACAGTTCACCGATCACAACAGAATAATCATTTTCCACTTCGCTGAACGATACGCGGTATATATCCAAATCGCCTTGCCCGCCGGGCTTGGCAGTAGCAATGTAGCCGTATTTTCCGTTTTTGGAGATCCGGAAGTTCATATCGTCATCGGTGGTATTGATGGGATAACCAATGTTTTTCGGCTTGGAGAAAGTATTGTTCTCATCGAAGCCGGATTTAAAAATATCATAGCCGCCCATGCTGGTATGTCCCTTCGAAGAGAAATAGAGGATCTTCCCATCCGGAGAAATATTCGGAAAGTCTTCGTCGTAAGGAGTGTTGATCGCCGGGCCGGCGTTTTGTGGTTCCGACCATTTCATCCCGATCTTACGGCACAGGTAGATGTCCGTACCGCCATAGCCACCTTTACGGTTGCTGGCAAAGAAGAGGATGGTGCCATCCGGCGAAATCGATGCGGCAATTTCGTCGCCACCGGAATTGATCTTCGCGTCCAGCTTTTCAGGCTTTCCGAAGTTGCCCTGTGCATCGGCTTTGCTAAGGAAGATATTTCCTTTGCCCGCACCTTCGGGCAGATACAGCAGAAGGTTATCGCCCTCTGCGCTTAAGCCGATCACTTCCATGCCGCCATTGCCGGCATTGATGGGAGCACCAATCGGAGCCGCTTTCATATACTCACCGTTCACCACCCTCGACAGGTAAATCGAGTTGCGGTACAAGCCATTATCCATTTTTTCGGCGTTCTTCTCAGGTCGCCTGGTATTGTACACCAGGAAGGATTCGTTGGAGGTAACAAAAGGATAATAGTCGCTGTAAGCTGAATTGATGTTGGCGCCCAGGTTCTGGAAGGTCACATTTACCGGGTATTTCATCAGCTCTTTTGCATTGATGCAATGCTGGATCTGCAATTCAGCATCCACCAGGTTGAACACCGTTCCTCTCGCATCGGCTTTGAATTTCTTAAAGGTATTGGAAGCATCATCAAAGCGATTGGCATACTGATAGGCCCTGCCCAGGAGGTAATCGGCATTGGGATCGTGCTTCTCGCGGCGCGTGACAATCTCAAGGTAAGGAACCGCTTTGGCTTTATTGACGTTGCTGTTCAGGTAGCAAACAGCCACGTTGTAATTAAAGTTTTCGTTGTCGGGCTGTTCATTGAGCAGCTGCAGGTAATCGCCCAGGGCATCTTCGTAATTTCCCAGCTTGAGCTTGGCTGCGGCATTTTCCGGGCTTACTTTTACCAGGGCGTCATCCTGCGCCTCTGCAATAACCGGAAACAAGCAAAATAAGATCAGTGCCAGCGGGTTCATTTTGTTGATCATAGCCATATTTTTTTAATGTCGTTAAGTACTGCTTTTAAAACTGCATGAAAATCCCCACAAGCGTTCCTCCCTGCTTATAAGTGACTAATTTATGCAATTTGTAAGAATTGACACAATCCTGTGAAAAACTGTTGAATAGTTTAAAAAAACAAGGCGGCTATTTGCTTAATATTGATATACACTATATTTAATTATTCCCATGCAATTCGCTTCGGTTATACTCCGTTATTTCCTTTTCCCGGTTATGGTTCTTGCGTTATGGAACCGTTGCGGTACGACTAAAACAGAAGAGGACACCCGGACGGTATTCAACTATAACGAGATGGCCGGCACAACCAGCCTCGACCCTGCTACCGCCAACAACCTGGAAGACATCTGGCCTGTGAATCAGCTGTTTAACGGCTTGCTGCAAATGGACGATTCTCTCCGCGTAAAGCCCTGTATTGCAAAACGCTGGTATATTTCCGATGACGGCCTTACCTACACCTTCACGCTGAGGGACGATGTTTTTTTTCATGACAATGCTTGCTTTGAGAAGGGTAAGGGCCGCAAGGTGGTGGCCAGGGATGTGGTGTTTTCCTTCAACCGCCTGTACGACGCCAAAACCAGTAGCGCCATGTCGCTCCTCACCAACATCGACCGCTCAGAGAAGACCAATTATAAAGGCTTTTCGGCTCCCAACGACACCACGGTGATCATCTGCCTCAAAGAGCCCTTCAGCGCCTTCCTGAGTGTACTCACCATGAAGTATTTTTCGGTGATCCCATCGGAAGCTACCGACATGTACGGCCAGGATTTCCGCCGGAACCCGGTAGGAACAGGGCCTTTTAAGTTCAAGCTTTGGGAAGAAGGCACCAAGCTGGTCCTGCTGAAAAACGAAAATTATTTTGAGTTTGAAGGCAATCAACGCCTGCCCTACCTGGATGCTGTGACCCTCTCCTTTGTGAAAGACCGCGAAACGGCCTTTATGGAGCTCCTGAACGGAAAATACGATATGCTCAGCGGAGCCGATGCGTTCAACATCAATGAGGTGCTTGACAAGAACGGGGATCTGCAGGAGGCTTATGCCAAAAAATTCACGCTGCAGAAACAAACCTTTCTTAAAACGGATTACCTGGGGATCCTGGTTGATGAGAATATGGAGCTGGTGAAGAAATCACCGTTGAGGATCAAGGCGATCCGCAAGGCCATCAATTATGCATTTGACAGGGAAAAGATGGTGAAATATTTCCGTAAGAATGTGGGCTACCCGGCTACTGCGGGCTTTATCCCTAATGGTCTTCCTTCCTTCAATGATAAGATCGTGAAGGGCTACTCCTATGATCCTGAAAAAGTCAGGCAGCTACTCATGGAAGCCGGATACCCGGAAGGGAAAGATCTCCCGGAGATCACCCTGCACACCACAGATAATTACCTTGAGCAAACGGAGTTCATCCAGTCGCAACTGGCAGACAATAACATTAAAGTGAAGATCAGTGTAGACAAGCCTTCGGTGCTTCGCCAGGCGGTGGCCAGCTGCGAATACAACTTTTTCAAGAAATCGTGGGTAGGCGATTATGCCGATGAAGAAAACTTCATGAGCCTGTTCTATAGCAAGAATTTCGCGCCGATGGGCTCCAATTATACACACTACAAAAATCCGGAATTCGACATCCTGTTCGAGAAAGTGATCCGTGAGCAGAACCGCGAGGTGAAAAATGCCATGTACCAGAAAATGGACCAGATGCTGATAGACGATGCTCCTGTGGTTCCTCTGTATTACGACCAGGTGATCCGCCTGGTGAGCAAGCGCATCCATGGCCTTACGACTAACCCGATGAACCTGCTGAACCTGAAAACAGTGAAGAAAAGCAACAGCTAAGGGTTGAAATTTTAACACTTTTAAAGTTTAACAGAGTATTTTTTTCCAAACAGTTAGAATTTATCTTTTAACTTTAGCCCCTTGAGCCTTTGGGGATCCTAACGGGCTGGCACAAGGTTATAGGTATAATTAAAGATCTTACATACGATGTGGAAGTATTTTTCAGGCGTTTTACTCAGGCATAAATTAGCATTCACCCTCGCCTTGCTGGCTGTAACGGGTTTCATGGTCTACGAGACCTCGAAGATCGAGTTATCTTATGATTTTGCCAAGATCCTGCCTGATGACGACAGCTCCTATGTGGAATACGTGAGGTTCAAAAAGCAATTCGGGGAAGATGGCAATGTGATGGTGATCGGCTTCGAGGACAAAGATCTTTTCCGCCTGAACAAGATCAACGACTGGTACAGGCTTACCGACAGCATTCGTAGTATCCAGGGGATCAAGGGCGTGATGTCTATTACTTCCCTTTATAAGATCGTAAAGAACGACAGCCTCGAAAAATTTGAGTTTGTGCCTTTAGTAAGCCATCCTTTTACGAACCAGCAGGAGGTCGACAGCTTTAAAACCGAGGTGTTTTCGCTGCCTTTTTACAAAGGCCTGATCTTTAACCAGGAAACGGGCGCCAACCTGATGGCGATTACCTTCAACAAAAATGAGCTGAATTCCAAGCGTCGCCTGACCATTGTAGACGATATCAAGCGCGTATCCGAAGCATTTGCCCAAAAGCACCATGTGCAGATGCATTATTCAGGCATGCCTTATATCCGTTCGGCCATCATGAAAAAGGTATCGGGCGAGATGACCTTGTTCCTGGCGCTGGCAGTATTGGTAACGGCGATTGTTCTCTGGGTATTCTTCCGTTCGTTCTCTTCTGTGATATTTTCGGTGCTGGTGGTGGCCATTGGTGTGTTATGGTCGGTAGGTACCCTGCAACTTTTTGGTTACAAGATCACGGTACTCACAGGCCTGATCCCGCCGCTGATCATGGTGATCGGCCTGCCTAACTGCGTGTTCCTCATCAACAAGTACCACAAGGAGTTTGCCCTGCACGGCAATAAGGTAAAAGCCTTGTCGCGCACCATTCAAACCATCGGTGTGAGCTTATTCCTGGCCAACGTAACAACGGCCATCGGCTTCGGCGTGCTCTACTTCACCAACAGCTCCCTGCTGGTAGAGTTTGGCGTGGTAGCGGCTATCAGCGTCATGACCACCTACATCATTACCCTGATCCTGATCCCGATCATTTTAAACCTGCTGCCTGAGCCTAAAGCCAAGCACCTGCACCACCTGGAAGCCAAGCGCATCAATTCCCTGCTCGACCGGGTAGACGGCTGGGTGCAGCACAAACGGCCCGCCATCTACATTACCATTACAGTTATCACCATCATCTGTTTCTGGGGAATGAGCATGATGAATGTGGTAGGCTATGTGGTAGACGATCTTCCTCAGAAAGACCCAGTGTATGTGGATCTTAAATACTTTGAAAAGAATTTCAGGGGCGTGCTTCCGTTCGAGATCTCCATCGATACTAAAAAAGAGTATGGCCTCTTTGCCAACAATGCCAAAGCCCTGTACAAGATACAGGCCATGCAGCGCCTGTTTGCGGAAGACAGTGTTTTCTCCAGGCCGCTGTCGATCGTGGAGGCCATCAAATTTTCGAACCAGGCCTATAACGATGGCAAACCCAAATATTACAAGCTGCCTTCGGTAACCGACCTGAAAGCCTTATCGGAATATTTCAAACCGGGAACTGCGAAAAACCAGAACAATGTGATGCAGACCTTTATGGACAGCAGCAGGCGTATTACGCGGGTGAGCTTCCAGGCTTCCGACATCGGCTCTAAAGACATGAAACTGTTAGTGGATTCTTTAAGGCCGAAAATCGATTCTATTTTCAATCCGAAGGATTATAAGGTGACGCTTACAGGCCACAGCCTCGTGTTCCTGAAAAACAACGATTACCTCCTGGCGAACCTTTACGAGAGCCTCATCATCGAGATTATTTTAATTGCGATCGTCGGGATGGCCTTATTCCGCTCTATCCGCATCATCCTTCTGTCGAAGCTGCCCTGCCTGATCCCACTGGTAATTACCGCCGGGGTAATGGGCTTCCTCGATATCCGCTTCAAGCCTTCCACGATCCTCATCTTCAGCATCGCGTTTGGGATCGCTTCCGATGGCACGGTATATTTCCTGACGAAGTACCGCCAGGAGCTTAAAAAGGGCTTCAGCGCGCCTCAGGCAATTTCCACTGCCGTGAGAGAAACCGGCTTAAGCATGGTCTATACGAATATCATCCTGTTCTTCGGCTTCATTATTTTTGCGGCTTCCAGCTTCGGCGGTACAGTGGCTATGGGCATCCTCGTATCCCTCACCCTTATTGTGTCGATGTGTACGAACCTCGTGCTCCTGCCGGCGATCCTGTTATCCATTGACAGCAGGAACACCAAGAAAGAGCTTCTCGACCAGCCCCTGATCGACCTGGAAGAAGAGCAAACCAGCCGCGACATCGAAGAGTAAGCGTGCAAGGGTTTCTATGTCCGCGTTGCTGTTTTGATGTGTTTTATGCAGCAAATCCCATCGTTCCTTGTGTAATCCAGGAAGACCCCATCGTGTGGCTATAATTCCAGGTGTATCCGTAATACCTCTGTACCCGTGCAGGTAATGACTGCCTGTTGCGATAGGCATTGGTATTGATCGCTACACGAAGCCCATTTCTTTTTTTCACACATGCCTCATGCCGCATTTGTTTTTCGGAGTTGCGTGCATAATTCGTATTTTCGTAGCAATTATGAAATTATTAGCTTTTGCCGGAAGTAACAGCTCCGGCTCCATCAATAAGCAACTGGCGGCTTACGCTGCCGGCCTGTTCACCAGGTATGAGATCGAGGTCGTTCATCTTAACGATTTCCCAATGCCCCTGTTCAGCGTTGATCTGGAAAAGGAGATCGGCTCACCGGAAAGTGTGGACCGCTTCATTGACAAAATTGCTTCCTGCGATTTCATTGTGCTTTCGCTGGCCGAAAATAACAAGTGCTACAATGCCGGTTTCAAAAATGCGTTCGATTGGATCTCGCGCAAACAGGCAAAGGTGTTTCATAACAAGCCGATGCTCCTGATGGCAACATCTCCCGGAAAACGAGGTGGCGCTGCTGTACTGGAATTCGCCAGCCACCACCTGCCCTTTTATGGTGCCGATATCAAAGGCCTGTTCTCCCTCCCGTCTTTCAATGATAATTTTAAGGCCGGACAGGGGATCACGAATGAAGACCTGGATAAGCAATTGCGCGACCTTATCCTAAAAATAGAAACACAGGAACAAACAGCATAAACCATGACGGATATCACCAAAACGTATAGCAACGGCGAGATCACGATCGTGTGGAAGCCATCCGTATGCATCCATTCCACACGGTGCTGGAAAGGGGAAAGCGGCCTGAAAAGCGTTTTCAATCCAATGGAAAAGCCATGGATCAAACCGAACGGGGCAGGAACGGAAGCCATTATCGAACGCATAACAGCCTGCCCATCCGGTGCGCTGAGCTTTTACTACAATGACAGGTCGCAAGAGCAGGCAACAGAACCAGGCAGCGAACCTGTTGTGGAAGTATTGCCGAACGGGCCCTTGCTGATCCATGGCAATATTCATTTAAAGCACAAGGACGAGGCTTCCTCCTTACAAAATAAAGTGACGGCCTTTTGCAGGTGCGGCGCTTCTTCCAACAAGCCTTATTGCGATGGCTCTCATCAGCATAACGGCTTTAGCGGTTGAGCTGCTGCAAAAGGGCATATGCATAACGCAACACACACAACATCTGAGAAAGGTGATCCCAATTCATTAACCAACCAAATCAAAAAGCAGTGAAAACCATCGACCAAATTTTTGAAAACAATAAAGCCTGGGTGAATGAAAAACTCGCCGGCGACAGTCACTATTTCGAAAACCTTGCTAAAGGCCAGCAACCGGAATTTTTATACATTGGCTGCTCCGACAGCCGGGTAACTGCTGAAGACCTGATGGGCGTCAAGCCGGGTGAGGTATTCATCCACCGCAACATTGCCAACCTGGTAAACAATGTGGACCTGAATGTGATGTCTGTGATCAATTATGCGATCCGTCACCTGAAGGTAAATCACGTGGTGGTATGCGGTCATTATAACTGCGGCGGTGTAAAAGCTGCCATGAACCAGCAGGACATGGGCATTTTAAATCCCTGGCTGCGCAATATCCGCGACGTGTACCGTTTGCACCGCAAAGAGCTTGATGCCATCGACGATATGGACAAGCGCTATAACAGGCTTGTAGAGCTGAATGTGCAGGAGCAATGCGTGAACCTCATTAAAACGGCGGCTGTACAGGAGGCCTACAAGGACCGCGGCCTGAGGGTGCATGGCTGGGTGTTCGATATCCAGACGGGCAAACTGATCGACCTCAATATTGATTTCCCGAAGATCCTGGCCGATATTATGGAGATCTATAAATTGTTTTAAGCAAAATACGCATCAAACAACAGTAGCAGCCTGACCGCTCAGCAGACTGATGGCAACGGATCACCCGTTTCACCTGCTCAGCGGTTCAGGCGCTTTGTTTTTCCAAATAGCTTTGAGGATCAAAGCGCCAGAGAATCTTCCCGGTAGCGATGTTGATGGCCATGTATTGCCGCACCGTCTTATCCAGGCCGATGATGATGATGCGATCAGAATAAGTATAGTAGCAGCCAAGGTCATCCGAAGCAAAGGCTTTCCCTATGTGCATGAGAGACGTGTCCTGAAGGCTCCAGTTGGCCTTACCTTCCTTATTTACACTTTCCAGAATCACCGGCGCTGTTGCCGACAGATCGGCTCTATACAGAACGAGCAAATTCCCCAGGCCGTCCCTCAACAGAGGCTGGGCGCGGAAATAATTCTTCTCAGATATTTGTTCGATATGATCATTCCCGAAAATATCCTTCACGTTATGTTGTTTTTTTCCACCGGGCTCCGGCAAGCGCGATTCCTGCACAAAATTACCGAAGACAATCGGAAAGCCATTTCCCCGCTTGGAAAACAGATAGAGCTGATGCTTTAAGCCGTCGGACAAATACAACTCCTGCGTCAGTGGTTCTTCCTGTCTGGTTTTGGCGGGAGCAACAGCCGGCAGGAGCGTTTGAGAAAAAGGGTCGAACTTAAATACATCGCCGGTCATTGTAGTCAGTTCAAACAATTTTTCCGAAGCACGGTGTTCTACTTTTAATATCCCGGACTTCAAGCCTGGGATCTTTTCAGAAAGCCGTTTTGCATCCCATACCGTTTCTCCTGTGTAAATGTCGTATGCAAGCAGTCCATTGTCATCGCTCAGGTTATAAGCGAGGTCGCCATACTGCCAAAAGTCGTTCGACAGCTTTCTGCTAAGGTCAAAACCGGGATCTTGCTTAAAAGCCGGAACGATGATCCGCTTTCCTTTCAAGGTATTGGTTAGAGGCTCGACCACCCTTAACTCATAACACAGGCTGTCTGCGCCGCGCCTATTGGCCGTGATGATCCAGACAACGCCGCCTGCTTTTCCAGCAAAAGCCTTTGTCATTTTTATAGCCGGAGGCTGAGGCGTAAGGGCCACATGGCTTTCCGCGGGACTTGCAGTTGTTGAGGCCATGACGAAAAATCCGATCGCCCCGGCTCCCATGAGCACGATGATCCCTAACACCAGGGCAATGATCATCTGAGGCTTAGCCGCCGGTATAGTTATCTGGGGCCGGTTTATAGGCGCCGGGCCTTGTGGTTCGTGTACCATGAAGCTGCCCTGGCAGTAATTGCATTTATAGCTGCCGTCAAACAGTTTATAAGTGCTGTTGGAGCCGCAGGACGGGCATTGGATCTTTCTTACTTCCGTCATTTATTTTCCGAATTTCCCTTTCAGGGCAGCCAGGGCCGATTTCATATCGTTAGGATCATAGCCGGCTGTTTCCTGTTTTTTAGGCGCCGCTTTTTTAGCGACGCCCCCTTCTCCTTTCATCGATAAGGCAATCCGCTTGCGCTTCACGTCGCACTCCGTGACATTCACCCATACCTGCTGCCCTACTTTCACCACGGTGTTGGGATCATCCACAAAGGAATCGCTGAGCTGTGAGATATGCACCAGCCCATCCTGATGAACACCGATGTCCACAAAGGCGCCGAAGTTGGTTACATTCGTGACAATGCCCGGCAGGCGCATGCCTTCACGCAGGTCTTCGATGCTATGCACGCTATCGTCGAAGCTGAATACTTCGAAAGATTTCCGCGGATCTCGTCCCGGTTTTTCAAGCTCGGCAACGATATCTTTCAGTGTCGGAAGCCCTACTGTTTCTGTCACATAGCTGTTGAGGTTTATTTTTTTACGCAGCTCCTTGTCCCGGATCAGGTCGTCGATGCTACAATCCAGGTCTGCCGCCATTTTCTCCACAATATGATAAGCCTCCGGGTGAACCGCACTCTTATCCAGGGGATGCACACCGTCCCTGATCCTGAGGAATCCCGAGCATTGCTCGAATACCTTGTCGCCCATGCGGCTTACCTTCAGCAAGTCTTTCCGTGATTTAAAAGCGCCGTGCTCGTTCCGGTACTCCACAATATTTTTAGCAAGCGTTTCGCCAATGCCCGACACGTAAGACAGCAGCTGCCTGGAAGCCGTGTTCAGCTCCACGCCTACGCCATTCACGCAGCTCATCACAACGTCATCCAGTTTATGTTTCAGCGCCGTCTGATCCACGTCATGCTGGTATTGCCCTACGCCGATCGATTTGGGGTCGAGCTTCACGAGCTCCGCCAACGGATCAGCCAGACGCCTGCCAATGGACACAGCGCCGCGCACGGTAAGGTCGTAATCCGGGAATTCTTCGCGCGCCACATCGGAAGCCGAGTAAATCGAAGCTCCCGCCTCACTCACCATGATCACCGGAATGGTTTTGGGAAGTACCTCGATGCCGCGGATAAACTGCTCCGTTTCGCGGGATGCTGTTCCGTTGCCAATGGCAATAGCTTCCAGCTCGTATTTGGCGCAAAGTGCCAGCACTACATGCTGCGACTCTATCACACGGCGCTGCGGCTCATGCGGGTAGATCACGGTGTCTTCCAGGAGCTTGCCCTGGGCATCCAGCGCCACCACTTTGCATCCTGTACGGAATCCCGGATCGATCGCCAGCATGGATTTTTGGCCTAAAGGCGAAGCCAGCAATAACTCGCGCAGGTTATCCGCAAATACCTGGATGGCTTTTTCATCGGCCATCTGCTTGGTGAACATCCGCATCTCGGCTTCAATGCCTGGCTGCAGCAAGCGTTTGTAACCATCCTCGATAGCAAGTGCCACCTGCTCGCTGCATTCATTACGGGCTGTAATGAATTGCTTTTTCAACTGTTCGTGTGCCACTTCATCGTCAATCACAATATCCAGGATCAGCACATCTTCTTTCTCGCCGCGGCGCATGGCCAGCATCCGGTGGCTCGGGCATGTCATCAGCGGCTCTTCCCATTCGAAGTAGTCTTCAAATTTTTGCCCCTCTTCTTCCTTGCCTCTGATCACGCGGCTTTTAATAATAGCCGAGCGTTTGAAGAGCACACGCATGCCTTCCCGCGCGACGGCGTCTTCACTGATCATTTCAGCGATGATATCGCGCGCGCCCTGTAGGGCATCATCCGGATGCTCTACCCCCAATTCCTTGTTCACAAATTTGAGGACTTCCGGAAACAGCTCCCTGGTTTCCTGCGCCATGATCAACAGGGCCAGTGGCTCCAGGCCTTTTTCGCGGGCCATTGTGGCTTTTGTGCGGCGCTTCGGCTTATAAGGCAGGTAAAGATCTTCAAGCGTAGACAGCGTTTCTGCGGCATTGATCTTATCGGCAAGCTCAGGTGTGAGCTTACCCTGCCCTTCAATGGACTTCAAAATACTTTCGCGGCGTTGCTCCAGCTGCCGCAGGCGTTCAATCTCCTGCTTGATGGTAATCACCTGCACCTCATCCAGGCTCCCTGTTACTTCTTTCCGGTAGCGGGAAATAAAGGGTACGGTTGCTCCCTCGTCGAGCAATTCCACGGTGGCTCTCACCTGTTTCACATCAATCGTCAACTCTGCGGCGATCTTAATAAATAAAGACGTATCGGTCATGTAGTCAATTCAAAAATTAATTAAAAATATCCTGGAAAATGCTTCCCTTCCAAGCAAAGATAATTTTATAAAACCGTTGAAAGCATTGATTTTATTAACAAGTTAAAAGATAAGCTTTTGAAAATCAATTGCTTTTTGACAGCCCCGACCTGAGAAATCAACAGCCTATTTTTGAAAGAGGTCGTCGAGGTCCGTGTTCTGTTTTTCCTCAATGACCTCGCCCTGTGTGTAAATGTCTTTACCATGGTTAACAGCCTTGACGCTGCGGTCGGTCATATTGCTCTGCTTGCTGACAATAGAGATGAAATAGTGCCTGGTGAACACATCGTGGAAGGAAACCGGCTCATCGCTATAGACATTCCGGGACTCAAATGAATCGAAGAGCCACTTCCACTCCGCATAATAGAGCCAGAAGAGCGGCACCGTTTTTTGCAGCTTTTTATCGAATACCAACGGCGCCAGGCCGATGATGTGCTTTTCCGTTTTCCCGCTGTAGGTATTGATCACCCAATCTTCTTTTAGCAAATAGCAGATGACATCGGTGTCGTACAGATAGCGGTTGTTTATGATGGTTTCTGAGGTCAGATTACCGTTAGCATCAAACACTTCCACAACCGACGTGTCATGCACGGCCAGCTTCTCCAGGATCTGCCCGTTGCTCAGATGATTACTTTTTGTATCGTTAAAATCATCGGAGGAAAAGGCGTTGAGCTTCTGTTGGAAAAGGCCGTACTTCATCACCTCAAACAGCCCTACCTCCGAACATTTGGATCCATTGCTGAATACCTGGCGGTTTTGGCGCGTATCGAGGCTGATGGTTCGCCAGATCTTTTCGCCTTTGAGGATGTAATTGGATTTGATGGTATCTGCCTTGAACTTGCTACTGATGGCAGAGCGCCTGAAACAATCGGCCACCGTAAATTCGCCACCGTATTTGGTATTGGACATAATGTTGCCGGGCTGCGCCACAACCGCACAGGAAAAGCAATAACCGATTATGATGAAAAAACACCTGATATATAAATATACAAAAAAACGATTCAGACACTAAGAGTGCCGGACGTACAAATGTTAAAAATGGAAATTCCATTGACAAGAACCGTGCGCCTTTAGAAACAAGAGAAATGCATGAGAACATAAACCCTAAAACAACGTGTAAGACTATTTTAAGACTTAGAAAAAGAAAATATTGTAAGCTGTTCTGCTTATAGGGTCTCGTATGCCTTATAGGGCAATTAGCACTATCCTTTTTCAAACACTTCCACCTCGGCAAGCGGACTAAAGAGATAAACTGTACCACTGCTGAGTTCCCTGCAACGGAAGCGCTTCCGGAGCTTTTCGCCTTTTTCAAACACGCGGGAACCATTGTACAAAAACTGTGTGCGGAATGGCAGATGCTCCAGCAGGATCAGGTGCCCGTTGGTGTCGTGGGTATCATAGAGTTTCAGGGTGCGCATCAGCGTGGCATCACTGCAACTCGCCGCTGCCGGGTTCTGCAGGTATTTCCGGAGCGCGTACAGCACATCAAGCGGTAAGTGATCGGGATCCAGGAAAGGATACATCAGATCCCGGAAAGCCTGCTTCCATTCCGCTCCATGAGGCATGACGCTGTTACGGTAGCGGGTATAAGTTTTCAGGTGGGCGATCTCATGCACCAGCGTTACAAAAAAAGAATACGGGTTCAGGTTATGATTGATCGTGATCGTATGGTTCAAGCCATTGTGCGGAGCGGTATAATCGCCCAGCTTGGTGCTGCGCTCTTTGGTGATCTTGAGCTTAAAATCAAACTCGATAATCCAGCGTGCGATCGTAGGCACAGCAAATTCGGGAATATATTTTCTCAATATTTCCGAGTTGCGTGCTATTTGTTGCTGGCGGAGATCCATTGAAGGAGTAATGAGAGTAAGTAGTGAGTAGTGAGATAAGCTGTTCTATCTCATATCTTTTGCTCAATACTCACATCTAATTATGGTTTGTACTTTGAGCGGGACAATATTTTCTGAGCATCTTTCTCGTTCATCAGCTCTTCAAAAGAAACATCTTTATTATGCTCCATGTAGGATTTCACAATTTGTCTTCCGAGCCACATGGCAATGCGCGGCGGGCATTCCTTGCTGATGGAGCCGGTAAAAGGGCCGTCGCTTGTATACTCACCGATGATTTTCAAATCGTTGGCATACAGCTTTTCGTCCTTCACGAAAAAGCCCCACACATTCTTCTCATAGGTATCGCAGTAGTCGAGCTGGGCTTTGGTATAGCCAAGCTTCAGCGAATCGTGCACATCAGGTAAGAGCGCGTCGCACAGGTAGAATACCTTCCCGTAAAAGATCATGTGGTTCAGCAAATTATTGACGGCATCGCTGTTATCGAATTCCGTTAAGATCATACCACGCACAGCGTCCGGCACAATGTGCTCCTTCGTCATGGTCCTGGTTCTGAATTTCGGAAGCTGCAAAGCACTGTAATATTTATAATCTTTTCCCAGGTACATTTCCAGCCCAACTGCCAGGGTGGAATCGACATACACAATGTTGTAATTAAAGCCGCTCATGAACGTAACATATTGCTGCGGCGCCTGCTTTTTGGGGAACAAGGCTTTGTAACGTTTCATCGCTTCGCTAAGCTGGTCGCCGATCAGCTCCACATCGTTATCGCTATACGCTTTTGCAACATCGCTGCCGGCAATGCTCATATCCTTGTCGTTGAGGAAACGCAGCAGGCTCTGGGAATACAAAGAATCGTGCACGCCGCCGTTGTTGATGATGGAGCTAATGAAGCGGTTGTAGAAAGCACCGTATTTTTTTTCCAGCACCGGTGTTTGGGAAGCGATGCTGCCCTGGTTCAACGCAAACAGCTCTTTATCCATACGCTTAAAAACAACCGGTGGAATACTGATATTTTTGGTATCGATATCGAAGCGGCTATGGCCGCATGAAAAGAAGCTAAAGACAACAACAGCTGTTAAAAAAACTGTGGCGGTAATTGACAAACGATGGTTCATGAAAAAATGTCGGATAGTGGTTTTTTCTTTGAAAATCAACGATTCTGTATTAATTTTTATCTTATTTTTACCAATGTTAAATTACATAAAAACCAAAGTATATGAAAAAAATATTACTGATAGTTTCGAGCAGCCTATTGTTAGCTAATTCTTTTTTAGCGCAGGACGACAGCAATTTTGATAAAAAATTCCGCTTTGGACTGAAAGTAGCCGCACAGCCGACCTGGATGTCTTCCACTGATAACTTTACTGTTAAAGATAAAACAGGTTTCGGATATGGCTTTGGACTTGTAACGGAATTTAAACTGTCGGATATTATTCATTTACAAACCGGTATCGGCGGCGATTTTGAGAGGGGCTTTGTGAAATATAAAAATACAGCGACGCTGTTTCCTCCATCAGGCGTGGGGGCTGGCTATACGACTGATTCCAATGGGGATCTGAAGGAGGCTAAAGACGGTACGAATGCCAATTCATTTTATACCACCGGCAGCGAAAATTACCTCTTAACCTCCCGGAAGATCAAAGCAACCTATATCACTGTTCCGATCATTTTAAAAATGATGACCAAAGAGATCAGCGGTTTCCGTTACTTCGGCATGTTTGGCGGTGAGCTTGGGATCAGAACAGGCTTAAAGGCAGACGATAAAGTTCAGCAGATTGCTGTAACAACGACGCCTCCTTACCTGAACCTGGTAAGCACAACCAACAACAATGTGAACATCGGCAAAGACGGCTCACTCATTCCGCTGCGCTTCGGCCTGAATGTGGGACTCGGTGCGGAATACAGACTGAGTGGCTCCACGGCTGTATTTTTCAATGTCAACTATTTCCACTCGTTTACCAACACCATGAGAAAAGAGTCTAAATACATCTACACGTCTGCCGACACCGATCCGAACACCGGCGCTATTCAATTCACCAATTTAAAACAAGGCCTGATGATGCGTGCTATCCGCATCAATGTTGGCGTGATGTTCTAAATCAAATACGATTGTATAAGAATCCCGGCCTTCACCGGGATTTTTTATGCCATGCTTTTTTAACGTTTACCCTCTATGAAAAAGAAAGAGATCATTGACCACATCGTCGGCTGGCTTAAACAGTATTCCAATGCTTCGCGGACTGATGGCTTTGTGGTTGGCATTTCCGGAGGCATTGACTCTGCGCTTACCTCCACACTTTGCGCGATGACCGGCAAAAAAGTGATGTGCCTCAATATGCCTATCCGGCAAATCAAAAACGAATACGACCGTGGCAACGAGCATATCTCCTGGCTTAAAGAAGCTTACAGCAATGTCAGCAGCGCGGAAGTAGACCTTACTCCCATCTTCGAGCAAATGGAAAGCTCCTACGACAAGAACATCCAGGACTTTTTAACGATGGCCAATACCCGCGCGCGGCTACGCATGACCACACTCTATGCTTACGCCGGGCATTACAAACTATTAGTGGCGGGCACAGGCAATAAAGTGGAAGATTTCGGGATTGGCTTTTTCACCAAATACGGCGACGGCGGCGTGGACCTCAGCCCTATTGCCGACCTCATGAAATCGCAGGTATACCAGCTGGCCGCAGAGCTCGGCATCACGGGCTCTATCCTGAAGGCAAGGCCTACCGACGGACTCTTTGCAGATGGCAGAACGGACGAAGACCAGATTGGCGCCAGCTATGATATGTTGGAATGGGCGATGTTATATATTGAACGCAAGGAATCGTATGCGCTTACGGATGAGCAGCAAAAGGCGCTGGACATTTACAAGGCGCGGCACAAAGCCAATAAGCACAAAATGGATCCGATCCCGGTATGCACTATTCCTAAACATTTGTTTGACTGAGCATGGAAAAGAGAACCTGCGCCGAATGCGGTGAAGCGTTTCACGGGCGCGCTGATAAGAAATTTTGCAGCGACATGTGCCGCAATGCCTTTAACAATAAGCTGAACGGCAGCTCGAACAACTATATCCGCAACATCAACAATATCCTGCGCCGCAACAGACGTATCATGGAAGAGCTGGTGCCGGCCGAAACCGCGAAAGTATCGCAGCAAAAGCTGGCGGATAAAGGCTTTAACTTTGGCTATTACACCAACATCGTTACCACCAAAGAAGGCAAGCAATATAAATTTTGCTACGAATACGGCTACCTGCCCATTGAAGGGAATTACTTTTTATTGGTGAAACGGAAGGCGGAGAGTTAGTGGAATTTACAGTTATTGACTTCGAGAGCCTCAGTCAACGAGTGGTGGTTGATCTCGCTGTGGTGTGACTCGAAAGCACCATGCTCAACATGTAAATCGCTCCTGAGAACTTTACCAGATAAACTCTTCATCAGCAAAACTCTCACCGGCAAGGTAAGGTTCATTCGTGCCAAAATAGATTTCGTCTTCATGATAAAAAAGAAGTGCCCAGTTTAAACTCTGATCGATAATCGTAAGATCATCGCTGTAATAAAAGCTATCAAAATACTTCACAAATAGCTTCCAGGGCACGATCATCGCCACCTCCGGCTGCCAGGAAAGGTAAACTGATTTATCAAAAGGAAATCCACGTCGATAAAGCCATTTTTTTATTTCAGGCTTATTATCCTGCCGTATTTTTGCCTTGTCGATGATATTAAAATAATCTCTCTTAAAAGGAATATGTTCATGCAGGGAATTATCAGAAATATAACTCCATAAAAAGATAGCCGCTTTGCGATCCAGTGGCTTCAGCTGGCTTAGATGATCATCCGGGAGTTTATCATACTTCTCATCGGTAAATCGCCATTTTAGAACAAAATCATCCATTGGAATGATATGTTCATGAAGATTATCGAAACCAATATTCATGTTCAGTCATCAACCCTCAATCGCTACCGTGGTCTTATCCACCGGGCCGTGCATGGGTGGAAGCAATTTCGTCACCACCACTTTGGTGTGGAGCAGCTGAGGAAAGGTGGCGATCAGCTTATCATAAATGCGCTTCGCTACATGTTCGATCAGTTTGGAACGGATGGCCATCTCTTCGCGGCAAATGTTGAACACTGCACAGTAATCGATCGTCAGGGACAGATCATCGGTTTCTGCTGCTTCCATAAAGTCAGTCTGCATGTACACATCCACAATGTATTCAGCACCGATTTTTCCTTCTTCTTCGAGGCAGCCATGGTAGGCATAAAGCCTGACGCCTTCTATCGTAATATGATTTTTCATTGCAATTTTATTTTTTATAAGTGTTGCCAAAGCCTCCACACCGGGCTCTGCCGACGCATCGTGGCTGTCTGGAACCAAAAAAAGAGTATTAAGAACTGTTCCCGAATTCGCCCGGACTGGCAGTTTAAATACACAGAACAGGAAACGCTATCGACTACCCTAAATACTAATCTCTCCCCGCAGATCCGTTTCGAGCAGTTGTTTGGTTTTGGCATAAGATAGCTTTTTGCCGAGCACAAACATCAGCTTGGCTATAGCACTCTCGAAGGTAATATCGGCGCCGCCTACCACACCCATTTTTTTGAGCATGCTGCTGGTTTCGTACATCCCCTGGATAACCTTACCCTCCGAGCATTGCGTGACATTGTAAATAATGATCCCTTTTTTAATCGCTTCTTTCAGAGCGTTGATGAACCAGGCCTCGGTGCTTGCATTCCCCGCGCCAAAGGTTTCTATGATCACCGCTTTGATGCCTGGAGTGGTGAGTATGGACAAGGTGATTTTTTTACTCAGCCCTGGAAAAAGCTTTAGCACCACAATGTCGTTATCCAGCTGCGTATGCACCGTAAACGGCTTTTTCGATACCTTCAGCAAAGCGCTTGTGTTGTACTGAATGGTAACACCAGCCTCTGCCAGCTCCGGATAGTTAGGCGATTTGAACGCGTCGAAATGCGCCGAGTTATATTTATAAGTGCGGTTGCCGCGGTAAAGCTTGTACTCGAAATACACGCATACCTCATTCACCAGCGGCTTCCCGTTTTTTTGCGCGGCAGCAATTTCAATGGCCGTAATCAGGTTTTCCTTTCCATCGGTGCGGATGATCCCGATAGGCAGTTGAGAGCCCGTGAGGATCACCGGCTTTGCCAGATGCTCCAGCATAAAGCTGAGCGCGCTGGCCGTATACGACATGGTATCCGATCCGTGCAGGATCACAAAGCCATCGTACCTCGTGTATTGCTCTTTAATGATCGTGGCCAGCTCGATCCACACGGAGGGATGCATGTTGGAGGAATCGATCGGCTGGGAAAAAGAAATCGAAGAAAGCTCAATGTCGAATTTTTCCAGTTCAGGGATCTGCCTGGTGAGGGCTTTAAAATTAAAGGGCCTGAGCTCACCCGTGCGCGCATCCTGCATCATCCCAATGGTGCCGCCTGTATAGATCAGTAGAACGGATGTTTTTTTCATAAAGGCTGTAAAAGAAACAAGGCACAGGATAAAAGACCGTAACTACTTACATCTTTTATCCTGTGCCTCAATCTCAGATGATCTTTTTATTTTTTTAGAACGGTAAATCGTCGTTATCGGAAATGCTGCTGTTGAATACCGGCGCTTTCGTGCTCTCGTTCATTCCTGCATTGCTGTTTTGCGCAGGGGAAGACTGTCCGCCACCTACTCTTTCAAGCCTCCAGGCTTCCAGGGTATTGAAATAACGGATGCCTTGTGGCCCGTTCCATTCGCGGCCTCTCAGGTTGAACTGTACTTTTATTTCCTCTCCTTCATTAAATTGGTCAAGTAAAGAACATTTATCCTGAGTGATCTGAAAACTAACATATTGTGGATAGGGTGTGCTAAGGTCTGTAGCCAATACAAAATCCCTTTTTTGAAATTTCTCGCTTACTTTCTGTGTGTCAAACTTTACTTTTAACTGTCCTGTTACTTCCATGATATATATTGATTTTAAATGTTTACGCGTCTATGCCCAAAATTACAACAATAACCCCATTAGAGCTAAAAAGTTTAATTCACAAAACCCACAATATTTTAACAATGCCGCGTGAACAGAGGCCTTGCAGCCCACAAAAAAATCCCGCATTTTTTTGCGGGATTTTCTGACAGAATGCTGTTCTTTTAAATTTTCAATTTCTGACCGAGTTGCAAAACTTTGGTCTGCTTAATGCCGTTCTTTTTGCAGATGGCAGAAATGGTAGTATGGTTGCGTTGTGCGATCTTGCCCAACGTGTCGCCTTTTCTCACGACATATACTTTTCCTTTGCCACCTTTAGCGCTTGCTTTCGCTTTGCCGGAACTGCTTCTGGCATAGCTCAGGTCTTTTCTGTGGCGGCTGTGCAGCGCACGCAGGTCGTATTTATTTTCCACGTCAGAACGTGTGATCATGCACTCGTTCTTTTTCAGTGTTCCGGAAGCGTAATCGATAAAATCTTCCGTATCCATCGCCTGGCCCAGGTAACGCATTTCGAAGTGCAGGTGAGAACCAAAGGAATGACCGGTGTTACCGCCCAGCCCGATATTCTGCCCGGCTTCCACCATCTGTCCGGCTTCTACATTGATTTTTGATAAGTGCGCATAAACCGTTTCCAGTCCGTTGGCATGCCTGATGATCACTACATTGCCATAGCTTCTGTTCAGCTTGGCAATACGCACCATGCCATCAAATGCCGCAACAACGGTATCGCCGGTTTCAAGGTCGATATCAGTGCCATAGTGAGGCCTTCTCTTTCTCCAACCGAATAATGAGGTCAGATTTCCCTTACATGGGACTACAAATCCACAATCCGTAGGCTCAGTGAGGCGAATAACTGCCGAATCCTGTTTAAAGCTGGCTGCAAAGGAGTAAGGGTGAATGGTCGAAGTATCCCAGGAAGAATATAAATCATTGGAAGGAAAAGCCAGGAGCGAATCCACCTCATCTTCCTCATGCTCATGATCATCCTGCAAAACCAGCAGAGACGGATCGAGGACAACCTTGGTCGTGTCATCCTTTTTTACAGCCTTCTTTTTTCCGTCGTCCTTAACAGGCTTTTCGTCCGGGTAAGTTTCAGAAACGTTTGGCGCAATAGTTGAGGAGTTCTTAATGGCCCTATCGGGGCTAACAGCGCTCAGTATTAACGAGGTACTCATTAATACTGAAGTGATTATGCCTTTTGTTGTGATCATTAATTTTTTTTGAGTTTTGCAAATTTGTTCTTTTTTGTGAATAAAGCAAGTGTTAATTGCTGTTAACACACTCAAAGTTATTAACAATCCACTCAGTCAAAGGCAATTTTCACTGTTAATCAGCGTTTTAGAATTCTGTCAAATTTCTGTCAAAACTGCATAGGGAGGAAATTCTTTCAAAATTTCCGGCTCCTGTCCGTCAATTCTGAGGCATACATGCTGGCGGCCATTGGTGATAAAGAGGTATGGTACCTGCAAGGTAAGGTTATAGCGAAGGGCCTGGTTCACAGCTTTTTGATCGAGTTCTACCGATGGCGCCTTGCATTCGATGATCATTAAAGGCTTGAGCTTACTGTTGAATACCACCACATCTGTCCGCTTCCGGGTTCCGTTCAGCATCAGCTGTTTTTCTACCGATACCATCGACAAGGGCACTTCCCGGTGATACACCAGGTAATGGATCAGGTGTTGCCTTACCCACTCTTCCGGGCTCAGCACCACAAATTTCCGGCGAACCATGTCGAATACCTGCAACACTCCGGTTTCGTTGTTCCGGAAGCGGACATCAATGGCGGGGAAATTCAATACAGGAAGAGACACGATAGGGATGATCTAAAATTTTATGCAATATAAGTGGATGCCTTCTTTTGGCTGCGCCTTCAAAAAACAGCCTGAAAATAATCAAAGCATAAAGATAAAGTAAAATAATTATGATACGCGAATGGCAAATACTTAGTAATTTAGTAGTTATATTAAGCAATGCCTCCGGGCATTTTCAAAATAGAGATACGAGATATATGAAAACGAAAGAAGAAATTGTCAACAACTGGCTCCCAAGATATACGGGCAAAAAAATAGAGGATTTTGGTAAATATATTTTACTGACCAATTTCAGCGGCTATGTAAAAACCTTTGCGGAATGGAACAACGTGCAGATCGAAGGCCTCGACAAGCCTATGCAGAGCGCCACACACGAAGGCATTACGATCATTAACTTCAGCATGGGCAGTGCGATGGCTGCTACCATCATGGACCTCCTGACGGCAGTCATGCCCAAAGCGGTATTGTTTCTTGGCAAATGCGGCGGCCTGAAAAAGAAAAACCAGATCGGCGACCTTATCCTGCCGATTGCCGCCATCCGCGGCGAAGGGACATCCAGCGATTACCTGCCGAGCGAAGTGCCGGCCCTCCCCTCTTTTAACCTGCAAAAAGCCATTTCCTATACCATCCGCCTCAGCGGCCGCGATTACTGGACAGGCACCGTGTATACCACCAACCGCCGGGTATGGGAGCACGACGAGAAATTCAAAGACTACCTCAGAACCCTGCGAAGCATGGCCATTGATATGGAAACAGCTACTATTTTCAGTGTGGGCTTCCACAACGAAATCCCCGTAGGCGCCCTACTGCTGGTGAGCGATCAGCCGATGATCCCGGAAGGCGTGAAAACAGAGGAGAGCGACAAAAAAGTAACTTCCAACTTTGCTGACGACCACCTCAGGATCGGCATTGACTCTCTCAAAGAACTGCAAAAAGCAGGCATCTCGGTGAAGCATTTGAAGTTTTAGGATAACGCGATCAGCTGGTGTTGATCGTTAAGGGATATCCTCACAGCATCTTGTAGAGCTTACTTTGCTGGAAGCGTGTGTATGATTTCGGATGTTTCATCCTGAACCGGTAACCGATCGAGAAATTGACAGCGCCATACTTTGAGAAGTATTCCATCACATTGCTGTTGTAATAACTGAAATCGGAACTGGTGGTAAAAAGCACAAAGAATTTTTTGAAGTTCAGTCCGAACGACGAGCGGAAATCGCCCGACAGGGAGGTATAGAATAAATTGCGGGGCGATTCGCCCAGATAGTGATAGGTACGCCACTGCTCCTCGGGCCCGATGATGAGTGTAAGGTTCAGGAAAAACGCTTTCCAGAGCACAAGGTTAAAGCTCCCGCCGCCATAGATGGAGAACGCAAATACATTCAGCCCATTCACATTACCGTAGTCATCGTAATAATGCCTTACCGGCAAAGGAATAAAAGAACTGTCGGAGTTGAGGCGGTTGTAATAAATATTGGCAGTGAGCACAAAGCTGAACGCAGGCTTTAACTGCCGTTGGCTACAGGAATATCCCGACTTGAAGGAAAATTTATTGGCATTGGTGAAAAAGAGGAATTTGGTTTTATAGGCTTCCGATTTCAGGGTCGGCAATTGCGTGTAGACACCGTCCCTTTTAAAGGTGGTGTCATAAAATGATGTATTGTTGTTGTAAAATCCGGTGTAGCTGCGGTAGCTGTTTTCCAGGATCCAGCGGTTGCCGCCCACATTCAGCGCGAGGTTGGTATATTTGGTATCCCCTTTGGATGCCTGGTTCTGAGGAGGCGTGCTTTTAAATCCGAAGGCAATATTCAGCTTATCGTAATTGAGCTCAATGCCCGTGATGTTATTGGCCTCGGCCTTGTAGGCAACCTTCGATTGCCCGGTGCTGTCCTTATTCAGTTTTTGTGTGATATCCATCCCGTAGGACCTCACCGACTGAAAAACCGAGACGACAAGCCGGTCCCTGTACTTGCGGTAATAGGTGGTGTCCCAGTTCTGAGCATGCAAAAAAAGCGGACCAAAGCCCAAAATAATCCATATCAACCGGTTCAGGAGCATCAAGACGGGGAAAAAAATTTGCATATAAAAATAAATAATAATTTTGACCCTGAAAAAAACGTTTCGGAATATGAATAACTACACTTCAAAAATAGACGAGCACATTGAGCGCTTCATTGCCAATGTCATAGAATACACCCCGCGTGTGATCGGAGCCTTCCTGTTCCTGGTGGTCGGGATGTGGCTCATTAACCGTTTTTCGAAGATCGCTATCCGCCGGATGGAGAAACGGGACCTGGAGATCTCGATTCGCACCTTTGTCAAGAGCCTGATCTCCATCGGTCTGAAAATTGTCCTGATCGTTACGGTAGCCGGCATGCTCGGCATCGGCACAACCTCTTTCGTTACCATCCTCGGCGCTGCGGGATTGGCAGTAGGCCTGGCCTTACAGGGTTCTTTGTCCAATTTTGCAGGCGGTGTGCTCATCCTCATCTTTAAGCCATATAAAGTAGGCGACACCATCGAAGCACTCGGGCAAACCGGCACTGTCAAAGAGATCCAGATCTTCAATACCATTCTCCTTACCGGCGATCTCAAAACCATCATCCTGCCTAACGGCTCAGTGTCGAACGGCACCATCGTCAATCATACCAAATACGGCACACTGCGCTGCGATGTGCATGTTACCATTGCAGCCAGCAACGATGTTGACCTCGTCAAAAACCTGCTGATCGATGAGATGATGAAACTTCCGGCTATCCTGAAAAATCCTTTGCCGGAGGTGATTGCCCTGAAGATCGTAGACAATGGCGTTACTCTGGCCCTTAAGCCTTATGCGCTGGCGGCGGATTATGGAAAGGTAAATTCAGAGCTGGTGGAAATGGCCAAGCGCGTGTTTGCCAAAAACCAGATCCCGATGGCGCCGGTAAAAGCAAATCCCTGATGCTTGTCTGTTGGGCCAGGCTGAATTTGTTTTTGCGAGCTGGCTATTCCGACCAGCGGTAGCTATCGATGCTTAATCCCGCGAGGTCGAGGATGCGGTCTGTTACGGTAGCCGCCAATGCTTCGAAGGTGGAAGGCTTGCTGTAAAAAGACGGAGAGGCCGGGCAAATGATCCCGCCGGCTTCTGTTACCGCTTTCATGTTATTGATATGAATGAGGCTGTAAGGTGTATCGCGCACGGCAAGAATGAGCCTGCGCCTTTCCTTGAGGATCACATCGGCAGCACGGGTGGTAAGATCGTTACTTATACCCGAAGCGATGCGCGCCATGGTTCCCATGCTGCAGGGGCATACGATCATGGTCTTGTACCTTGCCGAGCCTGAAGCAAAGGGCGCATAAAAATCCATCTTCTCATAAAAGGTAAAGTCCGTGTAGAGCTTATAGTCCTCGTTGCCAAGCTCGTGCTTCCAGACATCCTTCGCATTATGGCTCATCACGATTCCTACTTTCTCTACCTGGTCCGAAAGCGTTGCCAATTTATCGAGCAGTACCTTGGCATAAATGCTTCCGCTGGCGCCGGTAATAGCAACTATGATCTTCTGTTTCTCTGTCACGCTCTATGATGCTTTTTTGGTGCGGATCCTGTAAGTTAGTGCAAATTCCAGGATATTGTTGTAATAGCCTTTATTAAACGTACGGGCAATGATATTGTTGAAATAAATAGCCTGCCTGGTGCGATTGGGCCTGGTGGTAATGAATGAATTGCTGCTCCTGAGGTTCACCGACCAGTTCGGTGTGATGGCATAGCCCAGGCCGATCTTCACGGAATACTCAAACTTAAGGAAAGGGTACATCCCCGTAAGGTTGCCGGCCTCCGAGCCTTCGTAGTAATTAATGAGGTAGCCGGCGGAAACGCCTGCATCAAATAAAAATTTTTTCTGCTTGTATACGACCATGAGCGGTACTTCCAGGTAGTTCATGTTCAGATAATAATACGTGAGGTCGTTTTTTTCCGCGTTCTGGTTCTTGCGGGCTCCCTTCTGGATAAACCAGAACGACATATTGGCGCTCCATTGATCTGAAAATACACGTTCCACACCTACTCCACCCATTCCTCCCAGTTTATGAAAACCACTGTAGGCATCGCCGTGCACCTGCGAAGGCGTCACACCAGCTGTGAGAAGAAGGTTAAATGTATTGGACTTTTCCTGGCTGCACAATGCCAGGGGAATAAGAAACAGTATGCAGACGAGCGTTTTCAAGACGGCTAAAGATACGCATTTATCCCATAAACTGATTCAGCCATTTCAGCGCATCTTCTTTGCTGGTAAAGAACTTGGTAGGGCGCTCAGGGCCTACGATCTTAATATAAAAGTTGGCAACCAGCTTCTGCGCAATGGACTGGATCACAAAGGCATCTGCACTCGAATAAGGATCGTTCCCGTTTTTGGAAAGATGCTTTAAAAAACTAACGTCAGAGGTTGTGTACTCACCGCACAATACCAGTACCGGCAGGCAGTCTCCTCCCATTTGTTTCTGAACCTCAATCAGTTGCCTTAGCTCTTTAATTCCGAATTCCGAATTGGCAAAAACATCTACTTCGTATAAGCCCGCATGCTTGATCAATCTAAAATTTTTAAATGAGGCCGTATTAGATGAAGACATGTTTTTTAAGGACGTATATAAGTTTAATTCGAACAAATATACATTTTAACATTTAACATTTCACCGTTAAGCGATAAAAAAATCCCGCCAGATGGGGCGGGATTTTCTGAAAAACGTAAGCCGGTTAATCTGCCTGTAAAAACGGATATCGGTAATCGGTTGGAGGTGTAAACGTTTCTTTGATCGTGCGTGGAGATACCCAGCGCAGCAGATTCATCCTGGCCCCTGCCTTATCGTTGGTTCCGCTTCCACGGGCACCGCCGAATGGCTGCTGGCCTACCACGGCGCCTGTACACTTATCGTTGATGTAGAAGTTACCTGCAGCATTGCTTAGCTTTTTGGTCGCCAGCTCAATCGCATAGCGGTCCTGCGCCAGGATAGATCCTGTTAAAGCATAAGGCGAGGTGCTATCCACAATTTCCAGCGTTTCCTCAAATTTGTTCTCGTCATACACGTATACCGTCAATACCGGGCCAAAGAGCTCTTCACACATCGTCACATAGTTCGGGTCCTGGGTTTGAATGATCGTCGGTTCAATGAAGTAACCTTTCGATTTGTCGTAGTTACCACCGGCTATCACCTCCACGTTTTTGTCCTTCTTCGCATTGTCGATGTACTTCGCCAGTTTATCAAAGCTTTTCTCGTCGATAACGGCATTGATGAAATTTGTAAAATCTTCGGTAGGCCCCATTTTCATATCCTTCAGATCTGCCAGGATATAGCCTTTTACCTCTTCCCATAAATTGGACGGGATATACACACGGGAAGCAGCAGAACATTTCTGGCCCTGGTATTCGAAGGCGCCGCGCGTAATAGCCACTGCCAGCGACTTGGCCTCAGCCGATTTGTGCGCCATGATAAAATCTTTACCGCCTGTTTCACCAACGATTCGTGGGTATGAGCGGTATTTGTGAATGTTATTCCCGATTGTTTGCCAGATGTTCTGGAACACTTCGGTGCTTCCTGTAAAATGGATGCCGGCAAAATCCCGGTGATTGAAGATCACCTCAGCCGCATCCGGCCCGCTTGGGTAAATAAGGTTGATGACCCCATCCGGAACACCGGCTTTTTTGAATACTTCCATCAGCACATTGGCACTGTATACCTGTGTATTACTAGGCTTCCAAACCACTACATTTCCCATCATGGCACAGCTGCTTGGCAGGTTGCCGGCAATGGCGGTGAAGTTGAACGGTGTCAAAGCATAAATAAATCCTTCGAGCGGCCTCCACTCCAAACGGTTCCATACGCCCGGGGAAGAGATCGGTTGCTCAGCATAAATTTCGGTCATGTATTGCACGTTGAAGCGCAGGAAGTCGATGATCTCGCAGGCGCTATCGATCTCTGCCTGATATACGCTCTTGCTTTGGCCGAGCATCGTAGCCGCATTCATTTTAGCCCTGTAAGGCCCTGCTATCAGCTCTGCCGCCTTCAGGAAAATGCTGGCGCGGTGCTCCCAACTCAGGTTCGCCCATTTCTCTTTAGCCGCTAAGGCCGCTTCAATGGCTTTTTCAATATGGGTTTTATCGCTTTTATGGAAATGCCCCAGAACGTGCTGGTGATCGTGCGGAGGATGAAGACGAACCAGGACGTTGCTCTCAACCTCCTCGGCTCCGATGTACATCGGGATATTGATTTCTTTGCTGCGCAGCTCAGCCAGCATAGCCTGCAATTCTTTTCTTTCCGGACTGCCCGGAGCATAGTTCTTGATCGGTTCGTTTACCGCAACGGGCACTTTGAAAATTCCTTTTGGCATGGTCTCTTTTTTTTAGATGAGCGAAATTACCGTTTTTTACGGAATTCCTTCCTGAATTTATTTAACAATAACAGATAAGAAAGGCAAGTGTTTATAGGGGCATATTTTTTTATGCCATAGGAGCCGGATCTGTTTTCTTAGGGTTCTTTTTTTCCTAACGTAGCTTTACCGTGACTTGAAACCACGCACCATCCGTTCACAAAAAAGCCCGTCACAAAGCTTGCGACGGGCTTCTTTCAATTTTCAGGCCTTGAGTTTAGCGTAACAACGTGACATGCCCTACATAGCTGTGGTCTTTACCAAGTACATCCTTGATCTTCACTTTCCACACATACACATCCTGTTGCACTTCTTCCGATTTTCCGCTTTTCCTGCCGTTCCAGCCTTTCGCAATATCGTCGGTATAATAGATCATTTCGCCCCAACGGTCAAAGATCCACATGTCGTATTTCTCGATACCGATGCCTTTGCCCGAAAACAGGTCGTTGATGTTGTCGCTGTTGGCAGGCGTAAAGGCGTTGGGAATGTAAAACGCAAATTCAGGGCCTATTTCGATGGATACATAGGCTGTGTCACTACATCCGTACTGGTTTAGCACGATCAGGTTGGTGTAATAGGTCTGGGCTGTTTCACTGTTGTAAAAGTGCGTTGGGTTCACGTTCACCGAATCGGTCTTGTAGCCGCCATCTCCGAAAGTCCAATACCAGGAGCTGTAATTCACCGAATAGTTAGTGAAGAATTCGAGGGGCTCTACTACATTGCCCGGATCTGGATTGATCTCATAGGAGGCCGAAGGTAAAGGGTATACCGTAATCATCGCCTTATTATCTTTGGTATTCGTACAGCCGCTGTCGGTCACCACCACCAGCTTCACATCATAGTATTTCAGCTGGTTGCCGGTTGTATTGTCATAGCAATGCGATTGCGCGGCGTTGCTCGACGATGATACCGGACTGCCGCCATCGCCCAGGCTCCATGTCCAGCTCGTAATATGGGCCGGGCCGGTAACGGTAGAGGCATCTGTAAAGGTCACGCAGTGGGTGCTGCAGCCATCCGGATCGTCGGCAGAAAAGGCAGCCACAGGGTTATAGTTCACATACACCGCTTTGCGCACCGTGTCGCGGCATTGCCCCGGGTTGGATACCGCTACCAGGCCGATGCTTTGGTTACCCGCTGCCGGGTAAATGTAGCTCACGATCTGGCCCTGGGCTTCTATAGTACTGATATTGTTGTTATAATCCCAATACCAATCCGTAACCGTTCCACTTCCGGGTAGCTGGTTGGCGGTAAAGCTCATGGCAGCGCCCGCGCAGGCAGAGGAACTGCTGATATTCATGATTGGCTTTTGATACACTTCTGTTTGTTTCACTACCGTTTTCACACAGCCTTTGTTAGAGGTTACGGTCAGCGTTGCATTATAAATCCCCGCGCTGTTATAGGTGTGGCTGGTGAGTTGTCCGCTGCCTGTAGCCCCGTCGCCATAAGCCCAGGCATAATTCGTAGTGGTTCCCACAGCGATGGTTGTACCGCTGGCATCTAAGCTATTGGGCTGAGCGTTGATACAGGTATTTACAAAGGTAAAGTCGGGAACCGGGTTAGGATCCACATACACGGTAAGTGTGTTGGTGCTGTTGGAACAGGTAAGGCCTGCTACCGGCGTGGTGGATACCGTATAGCTTACCGTGTTGATGCCATATGCCGGGAAAGTATAGTTCGGGTTAGGCACGCCTGTCACGTCTATTGTGCCGTTACTTAAAAAATCCCACTGGTAATTACTGAGGGCGTTTCCGTTCCCTGTGCTGGCATCCGTCATCTGCGACGGGCTGCCGAGGCACACCGTATTGGAAGTAAACGCAGCTGTAGGTAAGGCATACACGTTCACCGCCTTCACAACATTATCCACACAGTTATGGCTGCTGGTAGCCGTTAGCGTCACATTGTAAGTAGCATTGCCGTTGGCTCCCAGGGTATAGGTGTGCACCGGGCTGATGCTGTTGTCGTTAGGGCTGCCATCGGCAAAAGACCAGCTGTATGCAGGGGTAGTGCCCACATTGGCATTGGTCGTTGTATTGGTCAGGTTGGTAAACGTGGTGGCAGTGCCGTAACAAACATTATCGGGCGTAAAATCGGGAATAGCATGGCCCCATACATTCACCGGGAGGCTAAACGTATTCACACAGCCATTGCTGGAAGTAACCTGCAGCGATGTTGTAAATGTTCCGGAAGATGGATAGGTGAAGCCTGGGTTTTGTGTCAGGTTGTCCGCAGTACCATCATCTGTGAAATCCCAGCTCCAGGCACTAATGGATCCTGTTCCGGTTGTAGACAGATCCGTGAAAGCCGTTTGGGTTGCCTGGCATACCGCCGTGGCGCTAAAGTTAGCTACAGGTGTCGGATGCACCGTCACTGTTTGCGTAATCGAAGCCGTACAGGTTGTATTGGCCGTGATGTTGAGTGTGATCGTCTTCACACCGCTACTTGTATAGCTTAAACCCGTTGGGTTCTGATTGGTGCTCGCTACCGAAGAAGCGCCTGTACCGAAAGCCCAGTTATACTGGCTGATGTTGTCGGGATTGGGAACATTTGACGTATTGTTTAACACGATAGACGCTCCTACACAGGCGTTTACAGGCGTAAAGGTGGCGGTTGGGAGCGCATTGACTTTTACCGCAATGGTCGAACTATCCCTGCAATTGTTGATACTCGTTGCCTTCAGCTCTACGGTATACGTTCCCGGCGTCGCATAGACATTGGTCGGGGCCTGTGTGGTATTGTCCGTTGTTCCGTTATTATCAAAATCCCAGGCATAGGTCAATGAACCTGTTGCAATGTTCGATGTGTTCGTAAAGCTCACAGCAGTACCTATACACACATTGGCTGCTGTAAAGCTGATCACCGGATTAGGAAAGATGGTGATGGTCTTACTGATGGAATCCTTGCAGAGCGATGAATTGGTTACAATCAGCTTGACCGTATGCGGCCCCGATGTTGCAAACGTATGGCCCGGCGTTGCTCCGCTTCCGTTGGGTGTGCTATCGCCCCAGTTCCATACCTGCGACACAATGGCCGCCGTGGGTGTACTGGTACTGGTAAAATTGGAAATAGCATTCAGGCAGTTATCAGCGAGGTTAAAGTTCGCCGTTGGCGCCGAAATAATCGTGACTGTTTTGTTGATACTGTCGAGGCAACCTCCATTTGATACTTTCAGCTTGGTTGTATAGGTACCCGGACCGGGGAAGGCAAAGGTAGGATTTGCGGTAGTATTATCCACCACTCCGTTATTGTCGAAGTCCCAGTAGTAATTACTGATAGCCGGTCCACCGTTTAAATTGGTGTTGTCTGTATAAGGCACAGAATAAGTGCTTTGGCAGGGAGTAGTCGTAAAATTGAAGTTTGCGATCGGGTTATTGCTGCTCACCATGTTCATCGTGTAGGTATAGGTAGCAGATCCGCAGGAGGAATAAGGCGTACATTGCACCGTGTAGATGCCTGATACCGTTGAATTGACTGTTTGCGCATGCACGGTACTCACTGTACTTGTCGGCGGCCCGGTCCAGGTGTAAGAGGTCATCCCTGTAGGCCCTGAAAGGGTGCCGACCGCTCCGGAGCATCCGCTGACAACATTAGTAGTGAGCTGCGAGCACTGGCCATCGATGTAAGTATAGGCCCAGTCGTAATCGTACACGCACCAATCGTTCTCAATTTCGATGGTGATGTTCTGTCCGATATAAGGAGTGAGGTCAAAACCTACATTGGTCCAGGGAATATACGTGGTAGGATAACTCTGGTTCCCGATATTGACCCCATTGGACCCCGTTTGAAATCCGGTCAGGCCATAAGACTGACCAGGGCCGCCAATGTTATTACTGGCATAATAACATTCGAAGTACGGGCATGCCACTACATTACCGGCCTGGTTTCTGAAGCGGATGTATACTTTGGCCGCATCCCCGGCGGTATGCGGGAAGTTCAGGATCACCATCGCCATTTTAAGCAGGTAATAGGAGTTGGCCGGTGTTACCGCAAAGGTTTGCCTGGCCGTACTGGTAGCCGGATTCGTCGCATTGCCGAGCTTCAGCGAGAAATTGCCGCCGGGACATACAACCGGGAAATTTCCGTAAGGGTCTATCCCTGCGCCGCTGGTCGTCACCACATCCCCGGTAACGGTCCAGCCAGTGGTTGTGCCTGTTTCGAAGTCCACGTTCGTGCAGGGAGCCTGCGGAGTATTCCCTCCGCCGGGGCCCGAGGGCCTTGCTGCCTGCGCCTGGTTCAGGTTGTATTTGCGGTTGATGTAATTTCTCCTGGCGTAATTCATGAACTGATCAAAGTCCATTCCTAAAACACCACCAAGATTGGCATGCTGCCTGGCCCCGTTCTCATCAAATCCCTGCAGGGAATCAGGATCGAAATTACTTTGTACGGCATGCAAAACCTGAGAGGACGTGCTGTGATGCACATGTTGATGGCTTGCCTGCGCAGATACGTTGAAGGGGGAGCAAAAAATCGTAACTACTGAAAATAAACGTAAGATTTTCTCCATAGCATTTGGTGTTTAGCATTTTCATAAAATTAAACAAAAAAATCATTAAGATTGGAATCCTACACTAAATTAAACCGTTATTTAACTCATTCTTAAGACGATCCCAGGTCCTATTTTTTTCGTATCTTTGCCGCCTAATTTTTTTTGATACATGATTTCTGTTTCTAATGTGAGCCTTCAATACGGCAAACGTGTTCTTTTCGATGAGGTAAACGTGAAGTTTACCCCGGGCAACTGCTATGGCCTGATCGGTGCCAATGGCGCCGGCAAGTCTACCTTTATGAAAATCCTTTCGGGCGAGATCGATCCTACCAAAGGGCAGGTAAGCATCTTACCGGGCCTGCGCATGAGCGTACTGAAGCAAAACCACTTTGAGTTTGACGAATATAGCGTTCTGGACACGGTGATGATGGGCAACAGGCGCCTTTATGAGATTATGAAGGAAAAAGATGCCATTTATGCCAAAACCGATTTCAGCGAAGCTGATGGCAACCGCGCAGCGGAGCTTGAGGCGGAGTTCGGCGAGATGAACGGCTGGAATGCAGAAAGCGATGCCGCTATGTTGTTGACCAACGTCGGGATACCCGTAGAGTCGCATTATACCTTAATGAAAGACCTGACGGGCAAGGACAAAGTGAAGATCCTCCTGACCCAGGCTATTTTCGGGAACCCTGACATTTTGCTCCTCGATGAGCCTACGAATGACCTCGACGTGGAAACGATTTCCTGGCTGGAAAACTACCTGGCCGACTTCGAGAACACGGTGATCGTGATCAGCCACGACAGGCACTTCCTGGATGCCGTGTGTACGCACACCTGCGACATCGATTACGGCAAATTAAAAACCTATACGGGCAACTACAGCTTCTGGTACCAGATGAGCCAGCTGGCGCTGAAACAGCGCAGCGACGCCAATAAAAAGATCGAAGACAAGCGTTTGGAATTGCAGGAATTCGTGCGCCGCTTTAGCGCCAACGCCAGTAAATCCAGCCAGGCGACTTCCCGTAAAAAATTACTCGATAAGCTGGTGGTCGACGAGATCCCGCCAAGCACACGTAAATACCCGGGCATTATCTTCAAACAGGAGCGTGAAGCAGGCGACCAGATCCTGCACATCGAAAATTTATCGAAATCGAATATCGACGGCCTGCTTTTCAAAGACGTAAATATCAACGTCACCAAAGGCGACAAGATCGCTTTCATCGCCAAGAACCACCTGGCTATCACAGCGCTGTTCGACATCATTAATGAGGAAGAAACAGCCGATAGCGGGGAATATAAATTCGGGACGACCATCCACAAGGCCTACCTTCCGAATGACAATGCCAAATATTTTACCGGCGATATGAACCTGATGGACTGGCTTCGCCAGTATTCCACCAATAAGGACGAGAGCTATGTGCGCGGCTTTTTAGGCAAAATGCTGTTCAGCGGCGAAGAGGTTCTGAAAAAATGCTCGGTGCTTTCGGGTGGCGAAAAAGTGCGCTGCATGACCAGTCGCATGATGCAGCTCAACCCTAACCTGCTGATCCTCGATGAGCCAACCAACCACTTAGACCTCGAGAGTATCATTGCGTACAATGACGCCCTGAAGGATTTCACGGGCTGTGTGCTGTTTACCAGCCATGACCACGAATTGATGCAAACCGTAGCCAACCGCATCATCGAGCTGACACCCAACGGCATCATCGACAAGCGCATGACCTACGATGAGTACCTGGAAAATGCCTCGGTGAAGGAGCAGCGTGCGAAGCTGTACGGCACTTTGGTATAAGGTAAATATTGTTTTGGAAAAATCACAGGCCCTGCGGTAAGATACGGCAGGGCTTTTTTCGTTAGAACTTTTCTTTTGAAAAAGGGAAAAATCACCATTTAAATAGTATTGGAAGCTTAATATTTAGTTCTTAATATTACCGTTGCGATGGTTAATCCCCTGACAGTCATTTTAAAACCAAAACACATGTCCCTCTTTTTAAAAGTCCTGCCGAAACTGATATACTTCACGATTCTGACTATCTTCCTGCCTTTGATGGTTGCCGCCCAGATGAATGTGGAGAAATACACCCTTGATTTCTATAACCTGAAAGGAAAGGTAAGCTATATGGCGGAAATAAAATACAGCGCCCAACAATCCACGAATGGTTTACAAAAGGGAAAAGTTTTGCAGAAAGAGAGCTACCGCTTCGACGCGGAGGGGAACCTTCTGGAGGAGGAAATGTACATCAACAACGATTTCAGGAGAAAAACATACACCTATAACAAATCCGGAAGACTACTGGCCTATGAGAGCTATGACGAAGGAGGCCTGAGCTACTTCTGTACCTACGATTATGATATGACAGGAACCTACGTGACAGGTAAAACGGTATACAACAAGAATGGCAGCGTATCTTCAAAAATAAAAAATCATTACAACGCCCAGGGAAAGCAGACGGAACTTATCGTTTACCGCCCCGATGGCCGCATGACCACGAAAACGACCTATGTATACAACGATAAAGGCTACCTGACCGAAGAGCATTTGAATAACGTCGAGCCAAGCCCGCTGGAGGTTACCTGGACATCCAGCTACGACGCCAAGGGGAACAGGATCGGGCTCGACCGCTATGACCCCGGAAAGCCGGTATACAAACAAACGTTTCGCTTCGATGCCAACCGGAATAAAATAGAAGACAATGTCCTGAATGACGATGGAAGCGTGAAATCCAAAGTGGCCTATACCTACGATGCCCAGAAAAACAAGACGGAAATTACGGAGACCAATGCTGAGGGCATTATTAAATTTAAAACAGTAATAACGTACGAGTATGATTCGCATGCCAATTGGCTGAACAGTACATATTCCACCAATGACACGCCTAACTATATCTATGAAAGAAAGCTGGAATATTTCCAATAAGTTTTTATATACCGGTACGTTCCTGAAGATTTGGACTTTGGCTTTCGCCGGGAAATTTACCATTCTTTAGATTTCTTCTTCCCGCAAAAGACTAAAAAAATCTGTAACTTTCGATTCATAAAGCAGTTATAGAACCATGCGGGGAATTTCATTGTTCATTCTTATCCTTTTCTTAAAATTCAGCGCTTTTGCACAGCTGAGCGAGCCTGAGAAAAAACACTTTTCCGGGCTGGAAGATTCCCTGAAAAAACTTCAACTGCGGGTGTTCTATAGCAAAAAGATCGCCGACCGCTTCGAGGCCAACAAGCAATTCCTGGCAGCCTGGGCTTCCGTATTGAAGGAAGAAAAATCCATCCAGTATCCTTTCGACAGCCTCACCGATGTATCCAGGCTTTTATCTCCCGACAAAAAATTCAGGATCATCACCTGGAATATCTTTAAGGAAGACGGCACACATGCCTATTTTGGCTTCATCCAGGTGAACAACTCTAAAACGGTAAAAAAAGGGCTTTTCAAAAAAGAGACGAGCACGCAATACGAAGTGTTTCCGCTGGTAGACAAATCGGCTTCCGTGAAGACTCCTGAAAACTACGTATCCGACCCTGGCAAATGGTTCGGTATGCTGTATTACGAGGTCATTAAATCCGACGACGATTTTTACACGCTCCTGGGATGGGATGGCAATGATAAGCTGGTTCAGCGAAAATTCATCGATGTGCTCTCTTTCAAAGCCGACGGCACTCCGGTTTTTGGCAAAGATGTCTTTAAGATTCCCGGGAAATTCGGCAAGCGCGTGATGTTTGAATATGCCTCAGAGGTAGCCATGTCGCTGAAATACAACGATGGCCGCAAGCAGATCATCTTCAGCCACCTTGCCCCCAACTCTTTGGATCCTATGCTGGTGGGGCAATACCAGTATTACGGTCCCGACGGAAGCTTTGATGCTTTGAGCATGAAGAAAGGGCGCTGGGTCTACGAAGCGGCCATTGATATCCGCAAGGACAAAGACAAGAACGATAACGTAAAAAAGCCTGAGCCGGAGAAACAGAAGCCTGTGTATAAGCCGAAGTAAGCCACTTTTTTGTAGAAATAAAACCATTTTAACCTGACATTTTTTTGGGCGTGTCCCGCAAAGAGGCGGCGGGACCAGGCTTTCCGCTTCAATCTCCCACGACGCGTCGTGGGAGTATTTCCGCATCAATCCTTCACGCGGCTTAGCGCAGCATTTCAGGCTGTAGCCCCGGTTATTGGAGAAAGCATGCGTCGGGGATGAAGTGATCTGCTTGAGCTCTCCCCTCACAATGCGCCGTGGTGGACGCCCAGGTATTTAAAATTGTCACACCTATAAATCATCACTGGTTTGCAATCAAATCTCTCTCACTGACATAAATTCCTTACATTAGCCATACAACAATTTGCTCTACATACACCACTATGAAACACCTCTTCCTCTTCAGCCTACTCCTCCTTAATACCACTTTATTCTCGCAGGACGATGATGAGAAATCTTCCAGATTCTGCCAGGAGATGGATAACAAGCAGGCCCTGAAGCTCTACGAGAAAGCCCTGGATAAGAAGCAATACAAAAAACCGGAGCGCCTGGAGTTCCTGCGCAAATGCCTGGAGCTGGAACCCGATTTTGCAGAAGCAAATCTGTTGATGGGAAACGAGATCGTGGTGACCTGCAAGCTGCAGAACAAGGCCTTTACGCCTGCCGTTCCTTACTTCTACAAAGCCATCGCCGCCTGCCCGCAGGTACATTCGGAGCCTTATTATTTCATTGGCTTCGATTATTATGAAGCGATGAAAAATGATTCGGCGATCAAATACCTGGAGAAATTCATCAAGTTTAAAGACGATGATGAGAAAAAATTCGCGAAGGATTATGAGGCGGAAATCTACCAGGCAAGGGAAATGGTGAAGTATGCCAAAAAAGAAAGTGAGCTCAAAAAGAAAATCGTGCCTTTCGACCCAAAGGTGGTGAAAGGTGTGTCCACAGCCAGCGACGAATACCTGGCCTATGTATCGCCGGATGACAAATTGTGTTTTTTTACCAGGAAGGTACCGGTAAAAAACATGAACCAGGTTTATGTTTCTGACAAGGAGAAAGAAGTATTCATGGTTGCCAAACGTGATAAGACGGGGCTGTTCAACAACGGGGAGCCGATGTCGCCCCCTTTTAACGTAACGGACGACAACCAGGGCGGCTGCACCATTTCGATCGACAATAAGCGGTTATTCTTTGCCATGTCGCGCGATGAAGGCGGATCACAACCCAACTGCGACATCTACACGAGCGAGAACCAGGGCGGCAACTGGAGCGAGATCCGCAAAATGGGCGCCAATGTAAACCATCCCGTATACTGGGATTCGCAGCCTACGCTCAGCGCTGATGGCAACACGCTTTACTTTGCCAGCGACAGGCCGGGCGGCAAAGGCGGCATCGACATCTGGTATACGAAACGCGATCCCAACACGGGCCAGTGGGGCGTGCCGCAAAATGCCGGCCCTAAGATCAACACCCCTGGCAATGAGAAAACACCGTTCATTCACTCCGACAGCGAAACGTTGTATTTCAGCAGCGACGGATGGTTCGGCTTCGGAAAAATGGATATTTTTTACACACGCAAAGACGAGAAAGGACAGTGGAAAGATGCGGAGAACATCGGCTACCCGATCAATACCGAAGCCGACGATGTGGGCTTCTTCGTGAGTACAGACAGCAAAACGGGCTATTTCTTTTCGTACGACGAAGGAAAAATGAGGGGAAAGGGAATTGGAAAATACGACCTCTATTCGTTTGAGTTATATAAGGAAGCCAGGCCACAGGAAACGACCTTCCTCAGCGGCGACCTGAAAGATAAGAACGGCAATACGGTAGAGGGTGCCCGCGTGGAAGTGGTAAATACCGTGACCAAAGAAAAAACAGAGGCTGTGGTGGATTCTACTTCCGGAAAATTCATGGTGGCCATTAACCTGAAAAAGAAAGACGACGTACTTGTCACCGTGAAGAAAAACGATTATGCCTTCAGCTCAAAGATCGTGAGCATCAAAGAGGCCTCCTTTGAGAAACAGCCTGCACCCGTGAAGCTGGAGGTGAGCGAGGCCAAGCCCGGCAGCTCTTTTGTGATCAACAATTTATATTACAACACGAACTCCGCCGACCTCAAAAGCGAATCCTTCATCGTACTGGAGGCTTTTGCAGAGTATCTGAAAGAGAATGCGACCACAACCATCGAGATCCAGGGCCACACGGATAACGTGGGCGGCGCTGCGGCCAATGAAGCGCTCTCCGCCAACAGGGCCTATACAGTAAAAGCCTTCCTGGAAGAAAAAGGCATCGACGGGAAACGCATCACGGCAAAAGGCTACGGCTCTCAAAAGCCGATTGCCGACAACAGCAGCGAGGAAGGAAGGGCCAAAAACAGGCGCACGGAGTTTTTAGTAACAGGAAAATGATGCTTAAACTCATTGCATGTGGAATTGCGTTAATTATTTGCGTACGGTTTCTATTCAGAAGATTTTTAAATCTACCCCATGTTAAAGCAGGTTTTCACTTTAGCCATAAAGGCATTGACAACCTGATGAATGAAAACGATTTCTGGGACATCATAGAGCATACCCGAAAATTCAGTAAACGCAACTATAGGATGCAATGCGATGTCTTAACAGAGTATTTATCTTCCCTCCCTTCAAACGAGATTATACAATTTAATAGAACCTTTCAATTATTAATGGCGGAATCTTACAGTTCTAAACTATGGGAGGCTGCTTATGCACTCAATGGAGGCTGCTCCGACGATTGTTTTGAATATTTCCGTACCTGGCTGATTGCGCAGGGTAAAGCAAATTTCTACACGGTTGTTCATTATCCACGGGCCATGTTTTTTATTTGCGTCAAAGAATTGCTTTCTAATTACGAAGGCTTTGCTTATTGTAGCTATCAGGCCTATATGAACAGGACTGGAAGCGGGCTACCACCTACAAATGGGATAGAATATAAAGAGCTTGGCGAAGCTTTTAATGAAAATACTGCATTCCTTCGTTACCCCGAACTTGCTTTGCTTGCATGGTAATACTTCTCCGCGGAAATTTTTCTTTTTTTTTCTGTTCATTAATTATAGTATCTTTAATAGAAAATCCCCTTTATGATCAAACACATCCTTGCATCAGCTGTGCTAATGACTTCCTTGAATGCCTCTGCACAAAAAAGCTTCGAGCAAAACACCAACGTCGTTGCCTTTGGCGCAGACCTGGGCCTGTACAGCTACACCTCGAAAGTAGCCACCAACCCAAGGTCGAGCTCCAGCGCCTCGCTCAACAAAACCCTGAGCCTGCATTATGAACGCGGCGTGCTCAACTGGCTGGGCATAGGCGCCAAAGTAGGTATTTCCGACTATTTCACGGAAAGGGACAGTATTTCGGGTGATAAAGCTGACGTCAAAGCGATCGATGCTTCGCTCCTGGTCAATGCCCATTTCGTCAGGTCCAAATACGTGGACATGCTGGGAGGTTTCAATGCCGGCTATTCATACATGAACTATTCCGCCGGAGATCAGTTCATCTCCAATGCCAAAGGCGGCGGCTTTATGTATGATATCCACATCCAGCCGCGCTTCTATTTCGGCAAGCATGTGGGCATGTTCATCAACCTCGCTTATGTGCATTACGCTTACAACAACATGGATTTCACCAATACGTTTACCCGGCTCGACGATGTGGTGAGCCTGAACGGCGGAGGTGTGAATTTCGGCTTAGGATTACAGGGAAGGTTTTAAATAGCCTCAAACAGTGGGATGGGTCATGATCCATTTACTCTGTAACATCTCAAACGGACCTATAATAAAAAATGCCTCATCGTTTGATGAGGCATTTTAGTTTGGGTGCTGTAAGCTTATTGCTTCACAACTTTTACCACAGAGGATTTTCCGGCGGCGATGACATGCACGCTGTAAATCCCGTTAGGATAGCTTTCCAGGTTCAGGCTGTTGCTGCCTTTCACCAGTGTTTGTTTCATTATAATCTCACCGATCACATTGCTGACCATGACTTCTGCCTGTTCGTTGGTAACAAGCGTATACAAACCGGTTCCGGGGTTCGGGTAAAGTTGTAATCCTGAAACAGGCGCCTGTTCGACGATGCCGGTAGCGCTGATGGTGATGCTTGTGCAGACTGATGTTTTCGAGCATCCTCCCGAAGTGACGATCACCGCATAGCTGCCACTGGCTGTCGCCGTAAAGCTCTGCGCTGTTTGGCCTCCTATCGGAGAGTTGCCTGTGCCGCAATTGATCCACTGGTAGGTGGCGCCGCTCAGGCTGGCCGTAAGCACCGCCCCGCTTTGCGTAACGCTGGCATCAATGGCTGCCGGCTCGGTAATGGCTACCGTGCGGCTTGTTGTGCAATTGTTGGCGTCTTTCACGGTAACGGTATAATTTCCCGGGGCCAGGTTGCTGGCCGTTGCGGCATTGCCGCCTGATGGCATCCAGCTGTAGGTAAGGCTTCCTGTTCCTCCAGCCGCATTTACAGTAACAGAGCCGTTGTTGGCGCCATTACAGGTCACATTATTTACGGTGCCCAGGGTAGCACTTACAGCCGCAGGCTGCGTAATCGTCAGGGTCGTTGTTCCCACGCATCCCGCAGATGTTGTAGCCGTTACCGTATAATTTCCGGCGCCCAGGCCGCTGGCCGAAGCAGCAGTACCTCCCACCGGCGACCAGCTATAGGTAAAGCCGCTGCCTCCGGTAGCAGTCACAGTTGCCGTGCCGTTAGTCAGTCCATTACAGGTAATGTTGTTTTGTGCGGCAATGCTTACGGTAGGAGTCACCACCGGGCCTGCCTCATCGGCTCCGCGATAAGTCGTGCTGCCGCGAGGGTCCCCGTCGATGTCGGTGGTAATGCCCGGAAGCTGGGTTGCCATGAGGGATGCATTTCCGACAGCAGCACAGCCGATATGAAGATCGTTGGCTGACACGTACTGCACGGTAGTACTGTTTGCGGTAGGCTCTCCACCTGTAACAATCGCCTGGTGTGCAGCGATGCTGGTATTCACGGTAGCACCCCAGCGCGTCAGGTTTCCGCTGGTGGCATTGTAAGTGTTTCCAGAAAGATTGATCACGGCAACCGTACTTGTGGTAAGGGCCATGGCCAGGTGCTGCAAGCCTGCTGTTCCACCGGAACGCTCGTTCACAAAGAGGTTATTCTGGATGCTGAATGTAGAAGCGGCATTGGTTGCCGAAACCAGCAAACCCGAAGACCCCACGTTCCCGGCAGTGCCTCCGCTGGCAAGCGTGCCGCCGAAACGTACCGAGTTGTGAGCGACACGCGCCGTGTACAGGCTACCTCCGCTGCTGATCTCGATGGCCGCCATGTTCGGCACATTGGTGTTGCCGGTTGTCATGGCAAAGAAATTGTTCCGGATCTCGGCTACATTGGTGCCCGTTGAAAGAACAGACCTTACGTGGATGTAACGCAGGCTTGAGGATGTATTCTGAATATCGTAAAAGCGGTTATTGACGATGATGGCGGAATCTGCCTGGGAATCAAACAATATCCCAAAGTACAGGGATTCGCTGATAGGTGTGGTACATGCAAAAGAGCAGGAATCGATGCGGATCTTTGCTGAGCCCGCCTGCCCCCAATAGGCGGCAAAGTTGGCATTTCTGAAATTACAGCCAAACACGGTATTACGCGCATTAGGATTGGCTGCCGTTCCGCTGTTGTTGAACTGGTAACGGCCTCCCGTAAAGTTGCAGTATCTGAAAAGGTTATCGGAGTTGCCGGTCAGATTCGAGGCAGAGGTAGAAATAGCAATGGCACGGCCCGTGTTGGTTGTTGTGGCATTGTATACATCCAGGTTGCGGAAGGTATTGAAGGTGGCGCCGTTGATCAGCTGGATGCTGTTGGAGCTGGAAGTTGTTGCGGTGTTCCTCACTACCATCATACCGTTGCCCGTTCCCCCTGCTCTTCCGTCAATCATGACGTAATCGGCATCATTGAGGTTGATTACCGGACTCCCCGAAACGCTGGACTGGATAGACATGGTCGTAACACCCGACGCCGGCCGTAAGGTAATAAGATTAGCAGCGCTGGCACCCGTTTTTGCGGTAAATGCAATCGGATAGGTTTCTGTGCTTCCGGTGTAGGCACTGGTGAGCTCTATCGTATAGGCCTGGGTGAGTGTAGCAGGGATAGCCGTATAAGCATCCGTAATGGAGCTATGCGAGCTGATCACTGCATTTGTGCCGTCTTTAAGGTTTACTGAATTGGTCTGCGCCAGTGCTGTTCCTGCCAGGAACAGCGATGCCAGAAGAGTGGGTCTGGTAAATTTTCTTTCCATAGTTTATCTGATGTTTAGCCCCTAAAGGTACCACAAATTGCTCTTAGTTTGTACGAACACCTCTTCTCAATGAGTAAAAAGCACGTATTATTACGTGAAGGACCGGCATCGGTTTTGAGGGTGGCGAAAAAACCGGAAAAAAACATGGACCTGGTAGCCCTGTCGCGTGCAAACATTCACCCACCGGCTTTCATACGGGAAAATTACGGCAAGCCTTCGGGCTTTTTCTGCTTTCGGGCTAAGCAGGATATGTGGAGTTTTGTTTCAGAAAAATAAACCAACTCCCATGAAACAACCATTTCTACATTATACATGCATTGCTTTGGCAATAGGATGTATGCAGGCCTTCGGGCAAACCAACTCAAATTACTACCAAACCTTGCCGGATTATACCATTGATGTCATACCTCAGGACATCGGAGGCAATGTCAACTTAGGGCGTGGCATCGATCTGTCCGACCCTTCCAATCCAAGGTTGTCTACACTCAATGCCTTTAGCATCAACAAGGATAATACAACCATTACCCTTTCAAATCCCATTAATGAGAGTATTATCACTCAAGCCTCTTCCTATTTCGTAGAAAATCAATCGGAATACGAAAAAGCCCGGTCTTTGTTTTTTAATTTCAAAATTGCCTATGGTTTTTTCAATCTGAATGCGGCCTACAGCCAGATCCAGAATGAGCGTAACACACACCGTTCCATCCAGTTCATTATGCAAAATACGGTCACGGCTCCAAGCATTGACCTCCAGGAATTAAAATGGGTGAAGGAGCCAAGCTCCGAAAAAATAACGGACCTTACTGAGCGCAAAAGACAATTCATTGAAGAATACGGCACCCATTTTATTCAATCCATCAATTATGGTTTCAGGGTAGCCATTGAAGGTAAAATCCAAACAACCGACATTAGTAAGCAAACGAATTTCTCCGTAGCTTTCAAAGCCTGGGGAGCCAGTGGCGGGGCGGGCGGCTCATCTTCCGACATTTTAAAGTCGTCGGATGTCCAGCTCACCTGTGTCATTACAGCGGGTTCTATCAAACCCATATCATCGATGGTATTAAGGGGCTTTGACGACATCTCGGCTTTCCTGACGGATCTGAAAAACGGGAAGATCAAAATAACCAATGCCCCTATTTCCTGCAATTTAAAATCATACCGCTTCACCTTAACTTCCTATCCAAACAGCAAGGATATTTTCAAAATTTCGGAAGAAGGCACCCTGGCTTTGTCTCCTTATGGTGTCCCTAAAGGCACAATTATTTCCTGGTTCCCCGATGCATCGTCTATCGTCAAAGATCCGGTTACCGGCCAAAACAAAGTAAGCCCTCCAAAGGGCTGGGCTATTTGCGACGGGAGCAATCAAACACCTAATTTAACCGGTCGTTTTGCACGCGGTGCCTTTAATAATGACCAGGCGGGCATTTTAGGCGGCGCTGATCCTTTAAATCCGGTAAGAACACCCGACCTGTCTTTTAGCGCTGATAGAAAAGGAAGCGACTTCCATTGGGGAGAAACACCCTGGGCCGGCGGGCCTAACCCTGTGTATAATTTATCGGCAAAGCCACTTAATGTTTTGCCTCCTTATTTCGAGGTCATCTATCTGATCAAGCAATAACTGATGAATTCTACAGTATTAGCAAGTATTATCGGAGGAATATGTACAATTGTAGCGGTTATAATTCCTATAATCATTGAAGAATACAGGGATCCTGAAATCCCTGCCGCAGGCAGGATTTTTTGAAAGGAACCTGGAAAGGAATTATTGTGCAAAGCAGAACGGACGATTCTATCATGACAATGCAGATGGAGCTTAACCTGGAAATAAAACGAAGAAAAATAGTTGGTACAGGAGTTCTCTTTTATGACGGGCAGCTTCATCACATTACCCTCTGTGGTATATTCCGAAACGATCGCTTTCTGAAAATGGATTACGACAATAAGTTATCGTACCTCCGACAGTTCGGTTGTTTCCTTTTCGACCTCGATAAGGTAGAAGGCCAGCTGATAGGTCGCTTTGTAGGATATGGCCATATTTCCAGAAATATTGTATACGGAACATGCTCCTTTAAAAAAGCCTGAGCAGCTCTATCGGATCTACACCAGCTTCACTAGCTCATTCCACACCGTATCCGTGGTTTGCGGCCTGCAAATGATAACGACCGGCTCCTGTTTCACGGGATGCATGAACTCCGCCTTGTAGGAATGCAGGTGAATGGAGGCATTAGGATTGGTGCGGTCGAATCCGTATTTCACATCGCCTTTGATGGGGCAACCGATGGCGCTGAGCTGCGCCCGGATTTGGTGGTGGCGGCCGGTATAGAGGTTGATCTCCAAGAGGTGATAATTACTGATAGATGCGATGAGCGTGTATTTCAGTTCTGCTTTCAGGGATCCTTTTTTTTCTTCCTTAAAGGCTTTGCTGGTATTCGTCTTCTCGTTTTTAATCAGGTAATGCGTCAGGCGCTCCGAAAGTTGCGGAGGCTTTTGCTTCACCACAGCCCAATAGGTTTTTTGAATGGTCTTATCGCGAAACAGCTCGTTCATGCGCGCCAGGGCCTTGCTCGTTTTGGCAAAGATCACAATACCTGACACGGGGCGGTCGAGGCGATGACACACGCCGCAAAACACGTTACCTGGCTTATTGTCGCGCTGCTTGATGTAATTCTTCACTTTCTCCGAAAGCGGCATGTCGCCGGTTTTATCCCCCTGCACGATCTCCGACGATTTTTTGTTGATCACAATCAGGTGATTGTCCTCATACAGGATCTGCGATTCTTCTATCAATTCTTCAGGTGCAAACATCATTACGTTGTTTAATGTCGGTTTAAATTCCAGGTACCTGTTTAAAAACAGCCGTCAAAGGTATTGCTTTTTCTCCGTTTCAAACCGGGAGATCAGCGAATTCCCGTTCTGCCAGATTTACCCTCATGGATGTTGCGCAGGATGTTTCATCGCAGCCTGTATCGCCTTGCAGGAAGCTGCCAGAGACGCTGCCGTATATTCTTCCATGCGAAGATGTAAAATCCGCGCTCCCGATTTTTGCTTTGCCAGGTAGTAGGTATCAAAGGATCTCTGGATCTTTTGAAGGTACTTGGGCTTTAAGCTCTTCTCTACCTCTCTTCCACGTTTCCGGATATTTTCCAGAAGCAGTCGGGGCGACGTTTCCAGGTACACGATCAGGTCAGGCACGGGCAGCGTTTGCTTCATGGCATTGAAATGCTTTTTATAAAAAATAAAATCATCTGCCTTCAGGTTTGCCTTTGCAAAGCACAGGCATTTATCAAAGTGAAAATCGGCAACCGTAGTTTTTTTACAGGGCTTTTCAAAATAGTTGAACAGCTGCTTATGCCGGTCGATGAGAAAGGAATATTCCGTAGGAAAGGCAAAGGTTTTGGGCTTATTGTAAAACAAGGGCAGCAGCACGTTTTCCTCGAAGCGCTCGGGCAGGTATTCTGCCTTCAGCAAAGTGGCCAGTTCTTTGGCCAGGGTGGTTTTTCCGGCACCGATATTTCCTTCTATGCAAATGTACATGCTAGGTGTTTTGGTATAATGTGACGCTGGAAGTGTCCTGGCACTCCCGCAATAAATTAAAGATCGTTTTATTTAAAACAGGATGCAAATACGCTCCGGCAATTTCGCTTAGGGGAATCAGAACAAATTTGCGGAGGTGCAGGCGCGGGTGTGGCAGTACCAAATGCTCCTGCGCCATCACAAGCGTATTATACAAGAGTACATCGATATCGATCGTTCTCGGCTCATACGTTTTCCAGGGGTCGCGCGTTCTTCCCAACCCGGTTTCGATCTCCAGCAATACGCGGAGAAGCGCTTCAGGAGCAAGGGCTGTTTCCACCGATATGCAGCAATTCAGGTAAGCCTGCTGCCCACTCACCCCCCAGGCTTCGGTTTCATAAACAGGCGATACCTGTTTCACACTACCCGCCCGCTCTCCTATCCGCTGCCTGGCTTCCGCCAGAAAAGCTTCCCTGTCGCCGATATTGCCGCCCAGGCACAAATATGCTGTGTTCATAAAAATTATATGTAAAAATAACAGAAAGAAGCTTATTTTCGGTCGGCAGAAAAACAATAATTCCATAACCCTGTTTACCTTAACATTATACATTATCAACACTCATGGAGCCATCTAAAGACGAAAAACCTGTGAACCATCCTTCCACTGATCACCAGAACATCCGGGTCATTCCGAAATACTCCGGGGCAAGGTTATTTTTCGGCGCCTTTTTCGGTTCCTGCCTCGGTATCCTGGTGACAGGCGTGGTGATAACGCTCATCATCATCTTTTCCCTTATCGGCTCGGTAAAAGATGCCGTGAAAATGGGAGAAGAAAAAACATTTGCGCTTAAAGACAATGCGGTCTTAAAACTGAACCTGGATGGGATCATCAGAGACCGCGGCACCCGAAATCCTTTAGGAGACCTTGACCTCGGTCCGTTTATGCCCAAAGGGAACATTGGCCTCAACGACATCATCGACAATCTGAAAAAGGCCAAGAGCGATCCAAAGATCAAAGGCATTTACCTCGAAGTCAGTAATCCTTCGGCAGGGTTTGCCAGTCTTGAAGAGGTCCGGAATGCCCTCCTGGATTTCAAATCTTCCGGGAAATTTATTTATGCCTACGCCGAAACCTACTCACAAAAGGGCTATTACGTAGCCACAACAGCCGATAAGATATACCTGAACCCACAGGGCGGCATGGAGATCAAAGGCTTGAGCTCGCAGCTGATGTTCTATAAAAATATGCTCGAAAAATTAAATGTGGAAGTGCAGATCTTCCGTCATGGCAAATTTAAAAGCGCCATCGAGCCTTTTATGCTCGACAAGATGAGCGATGCCAACCGCGCACAGGTAGAAATTTACCTGGGCTCTATCTGGAACCAGATGGTAAAAGGCATCGGCGAGCAACGGGGAATCTCAGCCGGCGAGATCAATGCCATGGCCGATAATATGTCGGTAAGAAGCGCGGAAGACGCCCTCAGCTTCAAACTGGTGGATCAGCTTCAATACGAAGATGAGGTGCTATCAGGCATTCGCAAAAGCATAGGCATTGAGGAAAAAGACAAGATCAATTTCGTATCGCTCGACAATTACCTTAACTCCGGCAACACCCTCAACCACTCCTCCAACAAGATCGCAGTGATCTATGCCCTGGGTGAAATTGAAAGCGGCGATGGCGATGACAACAGCATTGGCAGCGAACGCCTTGCCAAAGCCATCAGGGAAGCCAGGCTCGACGATGACATCAAAGCCATTGTGCTGCGTGTGAACTCTCCGGGAGGAAGCGCCCTGGCCAGCGACGTGATCTGGCGGGAAACCGTATTGGCCAAAAAAGCCAAACCTTTTGTGGTATCGATGGGAGATGTGGCTGCCAGCGGCGGCTATTACATTAGTTGCGCCGCCGACAGGATCTTTGCGCAACCCAATACAATCACCGGCTCTATCGGCGTATTCGGCCTCATCCCCAATGCCCAGAAAGCCTTGTCAGAAAAGCTCGGCATCACCATCGACACTGTCAATACCAACAAACACAGCGATGTGGGAACGATCCTGAGAGGAGCGACCAAGGAAGAGCATGCTTACATTCAGCAGGGCATTGAGAAAATCTACGATGTGTTTATCACCAAAGTAGGCGAAGGCAGGAACATGCATAAGGGCGATGTGGACAGCATTGGCCAGGGAAGGGTGTGGAGCGGGGCGGATGCACTTAAAATCAACCTGGTGGATGAGCTGGGAGGACTGAACGATGCGGTGAGCTATGCAGCTAAAAAAGCAAACCTGAAGGATTATAAGATCAAAGACTACCCGAAACGTAAGGAACCCCTGCTGGAAATCCTGGGCGCCAGCCAGGAAGACATGGAAACACGCGCCATCAAATCAAAACTGGGCGAGCAGTACATTTACCTTCAGCAGCTGAAGCACGTGCTTAACAGCAAAGGCGTACAGGCGCGCCTGCCTTATGAGATGATCATTGAGTAACATCACACCCTATGAAATAAAGCAATCTCTTAACACAGGAAATTGCTTCGCTTCATTTCACTGCGCTCGCAATGACGGACTGTTCCCCGCCCCCTGTTGGTGTTATCACCAACAGGGAGGCATTGAAAAAAGAACACAATCACAAACCTTGTTAAGAAACATTTGAAACATAGCCCTTCCCGGGAGATCAAAATTCCTTAGATTTGACTATGTTTTTTTTCCTGTCAAAAATACTGGCATTCCTTATCACGCCTTATACCTGGTTCTTTATAGCCTTATTGATTCTGCTCAAAAAAGTGTGGTACACGCCCTTTAAAAAATTTGTGCTCATCCTGACCATTCTCGTTTATGTATTTTCCAATTCATTCCTGGTAGACGAGCTTGTGCGTGCCTGGGAATATGAAGACGACGACATCTACCTGAAAGACACACGCTACGATCTGGCCCTTGTACTTGGCGGGATGGGGCGCGTGGATGAGCGCCAGCAGCGCATTGACTTCACCTGCTCCGGCGACAGGCTTTTCCAGACCCTGCCCATGTATTACAAGGGGCGTGTCGGCAAACTCATCATCAGCGGCGGTTCCGGAAGCATCAGCCATCCCGGCCACCGGGAAGCCACGTATATAAAAAAATACCTGAAAAGCATACAGATCCCCGACAGTGCGATCATGATCGAAAACAATTCGAAAAACACGTATGAGAATGCCCTGTTTACGAAGCATATCCTGGACAGCATGCAATTCAGGGGATCCATCCTGCTCGTCACCTCTTCCTTCCACATGCGCCGTTCCCTGGCCATTTTCAAAAAGGCAGGCTATCAGAACATCACGCCTTATGTGACGAACAAATTTACCGGCGACCGGAAATTTGAATTCGACTATTGCTTTCTTCCCAATGCGGAAGCCATCACCACACTCAACCTCATCATACATGAAATTGTAGGCTATATGACCTATAAGCTCAAAGGCTATCTGTAAATCCACTTTTTATATCCAAACACTATGTTCAGACACATCAACGATTTTATCCGGGAATTTGAATACGAATCAGGCTCTACGCTCAAGGTATTCCGTAACATCAGTAATGAGGCGCTTTTGGCCAGCCCTCACGACAATATCCGCTCCATCCGGCGGCTGGTATGGCACATCACCATGACCTTAGGAGAAATGCCTGGAAAAGCGGGGCTTGTCATTGATTGTCCGGATGAGCATTCCGCTCCTCCCGATGATATTGCCACCATATACAAAGCTTACGAAACAGCTGCTCATTCAGTACTCGAACAGGTTAAAACGCACTGGACTGATGCCGACCTTTCTACGGAAGTGAATATGTATGGTGAACAATGGAGCAAAGGCACGATCCTGACGGTGCTGATCAGGCATGAAGCGCATCACCGCGGGCAACTCACCGTTCTGATGCGGCTGAACGGACTAAGCGTTCCGGGCGTATATGGCCCGAGCAAAGAAGAATGGGCTGCCTGGAACATGGCGAGTCCAGAATAACCATTCCGCATTTTTTTCCGGTCCTTATGGAAATACGTCCCGTATGGCATCTTAACCAAAAAATTCATGTATTATGACTCTCAGAAAACTGATTACGATAGCGTTGATCCTGGCAGGGACCACGCTGATTTCATTAGGATTTTTCTCTAAAACATTCACCTCTAAACCTGAAACGATGCTAACACTTGGTAAAGGCGACAGCTACGAGAAGCTCTGGAAACGCGTAGACAGCTGCGAAAAGAAAGGCCTCACAGAATCAGCGCTAAAGGTTGTGAACGCGCTCTACACCAAAGCCAAAACAGAAAACAATGCGGCGCAGTTTGTGAAAGCGGTCATTCACCGCATGAAATTTGAAAGCTATAGAGAAGAGTTTTCGCTGGAGAAATCCATCTTTCAGTTAAGGGAGGAAGCGGAAGCAGCCAAATACCCGGTAAAGCCTGTCTTACAAAGCATCCTGGCCGACGCATTCAACCAGTACTTCCAGAACAACCGCTGGAAATTTTATGACCGGACCAGCACCACCAATTTCAAAAATGATGATATCGAAACCTGGGATCTCAAAGCCATCAATTATGCTATCATCTCCAGTTATAAAGCGTCTCTTGAAAATGCAGACAGCCTCAAGCGTACCAAAGTAGATATATACGACGATGTGCTTAGCCAGGGGACCAGCGAATGCCGCCAATGGCGACCAACCCTGTATGATTTCCTTGCCCACAGAGCGCTCAGTTTCTTTATGAGCTCGGAGGTAGATGTATCCAGACCGGCAGCTCGCTTCACTGTGAACAACGACGACTACCTGAAACCTTACAGCGACTTCCTGAATACCACGATTATCAACCCTTCCGACTCGCTGGAAACCAAATACTACGCCCTGCAACTCATGCAGGACCTGACGCGTTTCCATAAAAACGATGAGAAACCGGATGCCCTCATTGATGTGGAATTACTCCGGCTGGACTACATCCGTAACAATTCGCAGAACGCTAAAAAAGACACGCTGTACTTCAATTCCCTGAAAGCGCTTCAATCGAAGTTTTCGAAAAGCCTGCGCGTTACCGAAATAGACAGCCGCCTGGCCAGCTGGTACCTGGAAAAAGCCTCACTGTACAAACCTCTGGAGGGAGATTCTTACAAGTGGTATAAACAAACGGCTAAAGAGATCTGCGAAGCGGCTATTGCCAAATTTCCGGGCTCGTATGGTGCGATAGAATGCAAAAATATCATCGCGGGCATCAAAACAAAAACCTTCAACATTTCCACGGAAGAAGTGAATGAACCCGGAAAGCCTTTCCGGGCGCTCGTGACCTCGCAGAATATTTCTAAAATTTATTTTAAAGTGGTGAAAACCACAAGCCAGGAGCTGCGTGAACTCTTCCGCAAAAAATATGGCAAAGAGCTTTTCGATAAATTCAAAACCTTCCCGACAGCAAGCACCTTCTCTCAGGACCTTAGCGATGACGGTGATTTCCAGACCCATGCCACGGAAATAAAGCTTCCGGAGCTTGCTGCGGGATATTATGTGATCCTGAGCTCGTTAAGCGAAGACTTCAGGTACAGCAATAACCTCAGCGCTTACAGCACCTGCATCGTTTCCAACATTGCCAGCACCGAGCGTAAAAAGGAGGATGGCTCTTATGACTTTTACGTCCTGAACCGCCAGACGGGTGAGGCCCTGAAACAGATTTCCGCCCAGGTGTGGTATGAAACTTACGATTACAAAGTGCGGGATTATATCATCCGAAAAGGCCCGGCATATACAACAGACGACAAAGGCTTCCTGAACATCAGCTATTCGCAGATCGAGAACAGGCAGTTCTTTGTTGAATTTACCAATGGCAACGACCGTTATTTCAGCAATAACAGCTATTATACTTACAAGCCGGGCAACAACGAGCGCACGACCACCCATTCTTTTATCTATACGGATCGCGCGATCTACAGGCCAGGACAGGCGGTGTATTTCAAATCCATTGTACTGGAATCCACCAACGGAAAGAACCACAAACTGAAAACCAATTATCCTGTAACGGTAACGTTCTATGATGTGAACTATCAGAAAGTGAGTTCCCTGGACCTCACCACCAATGAGTACGGAACGGTGAGCGGTTCCTTTACCGCTCCACAGACCGGGCTCAACGGGCAAATGCGCATCACCGACAATTACGGCAATGTATATATATCGGTAGAAGATTACAAGCGCCCTAAGTTTGAAACCGAATTTAAGCCGGTGACAGGAAGCTACAAACTGAATGATGACGTGACTGTAACGGGCCTTGCCAGGGCTTATGCGGGCAATACCATCGATGGCGCCAGGGTAAGCTACCGCGTGGTAAGGCGTGTCAACTACCCTTATTGGTATTGGTGGTACAGGCCTTACGGCGTCAGTTCAGAAACAGAGATCACCAATGGCGAAACGGTAACGAACGATACGGGTGCCTACATCATCAACTTCAAGGCCCTGCCGGATGAAACGGTTTCCAAAAAAAGCTTTGCCACCTACCATTATGAGCTGAGCGCCGATGTCACCGACATCAACGGAGAAACCCACAGCACATCCGCTACGGTGGTGGTTGGCTACCAGGCTTTACAGCTCAGCGTTTCTGCCGATGAGATCATCGAAACCGGAAACCCGAAACCGATCCGTATTTCAACAACCAACCTGAATGGTGTGGATGAAAGTACAAAAGGCAATTTTGCGCTTTATAAATTAAAACAGCCTCAGAAAGTATTCCGCAACCGCCTGTGGCAGCAGCCCGACAGGCACAGCCTTTCGCAGGAAGACTACTATAAGACTTTCCCGAACGACCTCTATGCCGACGAAAGCAACAAATACAAATGGGAAAGAGAAAACAAAGTGCTGGAGAAAAGCTTTGACACCGGCACAAAAAAAGAGTACGATCTTTCTTCGGAGCTTAAGTCTTTTAAACCCGGCGTGTATGTGATCGAAGCCATTTGCAAAGACAAATTCGGGGAAGAGGTCAAAGCATACCAATACATCACGGTGTTCAGCAAAAGCAGCAACGAGCTTCCTGAAATGACAGCCGAGTGGTTTTATTATCCGAAAACCAAAGCCGAACCGGGAGAAAAGGTAAGCTTCATCCTCGCCTCAGGCTATAAGGATGTGCACTACCTCTACGAGCTGGAGCATGATGGAAAAGCAAGTGCCACAAAACTGATGGATGCTTCGATGAAAGAAAATGAAATTGCCATAGAGGAGATCCACCGCGGCAATCTGGCCTTTCATACAACCTTTATGAAGAACAACCGCTTTTACACACGCAGCAATATCATCACGGTTCCATACACCAATAAGGAACTCGACATACAGTTTGAAACCTTCCGCAATAAGCTGCTGCCGGGGCAGGCAGAAGAGTGGAAGCTTATCCTGAAAGATAAAAAAGGAGAAAAAGCGGCTGCCGAAATGGTTGCCACCATGTACGATGCCTCACTCGATGCTTTCAGGCCCAACAACTGGTATTTCGGGATCTACCAAAGCTATTACGCCAGGTTGCGCTGGACATCCGGCATTGGCCGAATGGCGAGCTCCACAGAGTTCTATGAGCTTTCCAGCGATTATGCCACTGTTCCGTTTCGTGCCTATGATCAGCTGAATTACTTCGGACTGGGATTTTATGACCAACACGAATACTATGGGGGCTACCCATCGGTGGCTCGGGGAGCCGGCAGACTGGCAGAGGAAGAAGGTATCGCTATGGATCAAATGTCTGTTACCGAAACCAAAGCGAATGCTGCCGCTCCGGCCATGGAAAAAAGCCTGAGAAACGAGGTTCAGAAGAAAAGCGGCTTCGACAAAAACCGGGATGGCGATGAGACCGCCGCAGCGCCGGGCGCCAAGGATGTTGCAGAGAATGCCAACACAAAAAGTAACGATGGCGGCTTGTCCGATATCAAAGCCCGCAGCAACTTCAACGAAACGGCCTTCTTCTTTCCTCAGCTGCAAACCAACGACAAAGGCGAAGTGATCATTAAATTCACTGTACCCGAAAGCCTGACCAAATGGAAGGTGATGGGCCTGGCCCATACGAAGGACCTAAAGAGCGGCAGCTTCCAAAAAGAAGTGGTGACCCAGAAAGACCTGATGGTACAGCCCAATGCGCCGCGCTTCTTCCGGGAGAATGATAAGATCACGTTCATTTCCAAGATCTCCAATGTATCCGAAAAGGATTTATCAGGCATGGCTGAGCTGAAACTTTACAATGCACTCACCGACCAGGAGATTTCCTCCCAGTTGATCGAAGCTGTTGGTGGAAAATTCCCGACCATTGGCTCGCGCGATTTCTCTGTAAAAAAAGGACAGAGCACCGCCGTCGAGTGGACACTGATGATCCCGGAAGGGTATTCTGCGATCAAGTACAGGGTTGTTGCCAAGGCCGGCAATTTCACGGATGGAGAGGAAGTGGCAGTACCGGTACTGACGAACCGGATGCTGGTGACGGAAAGCATGCCGATGCCAATCCGCAGCAACCAGACGAAGGAATTTAATTTCACGAAGTTCATCTCCCAGAATAACAATTCCTCCACGCTCAAAAACCATTCGTATACCCTGGAGTTCACGGCAAATCCTGCCTGGTACGCCGTGCAGGCCCTCCCCTACCTGATGGAATATCCGTATGAGTGTGCAGAGCAAACCTTTGCCCGCTATTATGCCAATAGCCTGGCAAGCTATGTGGTAAACTCCAAACCGAAAATCAAACAGATATTCGACGCCTGGAAAATGGCAAGCCCCGATGCCTTTTTATCCAACCTGGAAAAGAACCAGGAGCTCAAGTCGCTGATCCTGGAAGAAACGCCCTGGGTGTTGCAGGCCAACAGCGAAAGTGAAAATAAAAAGCGCGTGGGACTTCTGTTCGACCTCAACAAAATGAGCAACGAGCAGTTTCAGGCTTTTAAAAAATTGCAGAAAAAACAATCGCCGAACGGAGGCTTTGTGTGGTTTGACGGTGGCCCTGATGATTGGTACATCACACAGCATATCATGACGGGCTTTTCGCACCTCGATAAGCTGGGCGTGATAAAAGTACGCGAGAACCAGGAGGTATGGGCCATGATTACCAGTGCCGTAAGGTATTGCGACGACCGCATGCGTGAGGAATACGAGTACATGAAGAAACACCATCCGAAATATAAAACGGAAAACCATTTAAGTTATATGGCGATCCAGTACCTCTACATGCGCAGCAACTTCCAGGATATTGTTCCGGGCGGCAAGGACAATGAGCATTATGACTATTACCGGAAACAGGAGCGTGACTACTGGCTCAGCAACAGCCGTTACATGCAGGGCATGATTGCCTTGAGCCTGCACCGCTATAAAGATCCGAAAACGCCGAAAGACATCCTGAAATCGCTGAAAGAGAACAGCATCAACAGCGAGGAAATGGGCATGTACTGGAAAGAGAATTACGGCTACTACTGGTACGAGGCCCCTATCGAGATGCAGGCCCTGATGATCGAGGCTTTTGATGAGATCGACAACGACCTGAAGGCAGTGGACGACCTGAAAACCTGGCTGGTGAAAAGCAAACAAACCCAGCATTGGGGAACCACTCGCTCAACCACCGAGGCCGTGTACGCCCTCCTGCTGAAAGGTACCGACTGGCTGGCAACTGAGCCGAATGTGGTGATCACTGTCGGCAACATCACGCTCGACCCGAAGAATGACAAGAGCTTAAATGCGGAACCGGGCACCGGTTATTTCAAAAAAACATGGACAGGCTCCGACATCAAACCTGCGACTATGGGAAAAATTAAAGTGGAGAAAAAAGACGCCGGTGTGAGCTACGGCGCCATGTACTGGCAGTATTTCGAGCAGCTGGATAAAATCACTCCGCACGAAACACCGCTGAAGATCAAAAAACAATTGTTCCTGCAAAAGAATACGGCCAGCGGCCCGGTCATTGAACCGGTCAGCGAAGGCACCAAACTGCACTTAGGTGATAAGATCAAGGTAAGGATCGAGCTACGGGTAGACAGGGACATGAGCTATGTGCACATGAAAGACATGCGTGCTTCGGGCTTCGAGCCTGTCAACGTGATGAGTGGCTATAAATACCAGGACGGCCTGGGCTACTACGAAAGCACCAGGGATGCTGCCACGAATTTCTTTTTCTCGTACCTGAATAAAGGCACCTACGTATTCGAGTATCCCCTGGTGGTGAACCATTACGGCGATTTCAGCAACGGCATTACAACGATCCAATGCATGTATGCACCTGAGTTTACCAGCCACAGCGAAGGGATCCGGGTAAAAGTGTCAAAGTGATTTAGAGCGTCATTGCGGACGCGGTGAAGCAATCCCGCATTACATGAGATTGCTTCACTGCACTTCGTTTCCTTCGCAATGACGGAATGATACAACCAAAAAGCCCTTCCGATGCATCGGGAGGGCTTTTCATTATTTAGCGTTAAAGCGGTGCACTAATAATCGTCCGGATCCTCTTTTTTCACCAGCTGCGGATAAGCCACAGCGCCAATGGTCATTTCGCTGGTTTGCAGGTCATAGATATCCCCCATGCTCATGACGTGTACAATAAGGTTCTTGATCGAAATGGGCTGACTCATCTCAACCTGGGTAATATTGGTATCTTTGATCTGCTGCCCGTCGACGAGGATCACTAATCCGGAGCCAATGGCTTCCATCATGTGCCCGTCTGTGATCAGCAAGCCTGTATCTTCTCCAAGGCCGATACCCAGTACAATAGGATTTCCGACCACTGCCTGGAACAGGCGGCCGATGCGGCCACGGTGCACAAAGTGCGTATCGATCACCACATCATCGATCAGGCCGAGCCCGCTGGTGATCTTCACCTCGCCTTTCAGCAGGGCTTCGCTGCTGCTTCCCTGGTAGATCATATTATTGGAAGCTGCCGCAGCACCGGCCGATGTACCGGCAAAGATAAATTCCTCGTTCTGGTATTTGCTGAGAATTAATTTATGGAAAGGCGTTCCTCCTAAAATAGAGGTCAGTCGCAGCTGATCGCCACCGGTAAACATTACCACGTCTGCTGCACGCAGCCTGTCAACCGATTCCTGCAGCAGGGCCTGGTCGCGTTTTTCGATGTCGAGCACTCCCACATTGGTGGCGCCTAATGACTCCAGGGCCTTCACATATTCAGGACCTACTTCCTTCGGGATTTTAGAAGCAGTTGTGATGACTTCAATCCTCGACTGCTCTTTATGTTTAGATTCATTGATCAGACGGCGTAAGATCCCTGTCTCAAAGAATTTAATGTGTTTGTCGCTGTTTTTATTATTGATATCACTGTCGGTAAAACTTCCTTTATCAACAGCACCACCGATAATGATTAATTTGCCTTTTGGGATCATGATTCAAAAAAATAGTTGCTAAAATCGTGTAAAATTAAGGTTAAAAAGACAGATAATCTCTTAGTTTATCTACAATTTCCTGACAATACCGTCACTGTTAATTTTACGTTGCTGCTTTTTTTATATGCTTATAATTGCTTATCCAGGTCCTTCAGTTCCCGCACCTTCTCTGCATAACCCATCTTATCAAAAGAATAGATCAGGTTATTCAGAATTCGCTTGATAATGTCGAGGTTGGAGCAAGGCAGGTAATATTTCGTTTCAGGCTCTATTTTCAACTGTTTGATAAAGGAATCGATATCGGATTGGTTAAAGATCAGACCCTTGCTGAAAGGATTGACATAAAATAAAATATTATCGGAAAGGGTCTTGTGGGAAGGATCGAATAAATTGGCAAGGTCGTTCACATAGGCCAGCACAAAGTGTTGCGGCAGGTTGACCCCATATATAGGAATGTTGAGTTCTTTGCAGATAAGCGTATAAATCACGCTCAGCATCACCGGATTTCCTTTTTTGGTTTCGAGGACTACGTTGATAAAGGAGTTCTGGGGAGCATGATAATTGGTAATATTCCCGCCAAACTGGTGCACTTCAAATAGGATGTGGTTGATGATCTTAACCTTTTCCAGGGCCGTGAGGTCGTCATGAAGCTCCAGCCATACATCCTGCTTGATCTGGTTGAGCTGCTTTTTCAGCTTATTCTCGTCGAGGTCGGGATATTGGTAACGGGCAATAATGCTGCACCCTTTGAAGAGATCGTCCTGCTCGTTCTCCGCCCAGTGCTTAAGGGCATTTTGCAGGGCCTTGAACTGGATGGTGTGAATGATGCCCTCGATCCGTTTCTGCATCAGGGCATCAAAGCTGTTTTCCCAGGCTGTTTCCAGGTGCGGAATAGCCGGCGGGCCCAATACGATGAACCTGTTTTTTACTTCCGAATAAATTCCGTCATCAGGATCGTCCAGCAAAGTAATGAGGGCTATTACCTCTTTCAGGTTCATTTCGTTTTTCTTGGCTCGCATACTATAAACAAAAATAGCCCCGAAAAGGGGCCATTTTGAGATGTTAATTAGATTTTCTTAACAATCAGGCTGTTAATCGTTGTAAACTTTCTTCTATTAATATCTCTACGCTTCGGGCGTAATCGGCTGTAAACTCCTTACGCACACGGTTTGCGATGATGACGCAGGCCGTTAAACAGCGGTGGTCTAATAACTTTCCTAAACCATAAAGGGCCGAGGTCTCCATTTCGAAATTGGTAATGCGGTGCTCCCCGAGACGAAAAGCCGTTAGCATTTCGTTCAGATTGGGCATGGCGGCTTTTAACCGGATCTGCCTGCCCTGGGGGCCATAGAAGCCCGGGGCCGTGGCTGTAATGCCGATGTGGGTCCCTTCCCGGAATTTAGAAATAAGCTCGTCGGAAGCTTTCACGCAGTACGGATAAGGCAGGTTCGGCAGCCAGCCTGTATGCTGGATAAAGGCTTCGCTGATGGGCTTCTCTCCCACCCGTTCCCAATTGTCGTAAAAATTGAGCAAGCCGTCCAGGCCCAGCCCGTGCGAGCTTACCACGATCCCGTTCACGGGAATGTCAGCCTGAAGCGCACCGCTCGTGCCCAATCGCACAATGTTCAGGGAGCGGTGCACAGGGTTCAGCTCACGGGTTTCGAGGTTGATATTGACTGCGGCATCCAGCTCATTGAGCACAATGTCGATGTTATCCGGCCCGATGCCCGTGGAGAGCACGGTAATGCGTTTACCATTGAACATGCCGGTATGAGTGACAAACTCCCGGTGTTCGGTTTTGAATTCTATGTTACTGAAAAGTCTGGAAATTTGCGCGACCCGGTGCTGATCGCCCACCACGATCACATCATCGGCTATGTCTTCCGCTCTCAGGTTGATGTGATAGACGCGTTTTTCTTTGGTAAGGATCAGCTCGGTTTCTGGAAATTGACTCATAAAAAAATGGATTATACGTTAAGTAAATGCGTTAAAACAAAGCTAAGATATATTTCCCGAAAATCAAGATACCGCCAATGGCTGCAAAGATAGAAGCGCATAAGACAGCGCCTGCCGAGAGGTCTTTCACCTTTCCTGCTTTCTCGTCCCAGTCGGGCTGTACCATATCCACAAAGCGCTCAATGGCTGTGTTCATTACCTCCAGGCCTGTCACGAGGCCAAACAATAAAATACATATGAGCCACTCGGTATGGGTGATTTGAAAATAGAATCCGGCGGCGCTCACCAGCACGGCAATCAGGAAGTCGAGTCGCACATGCTTTTCTTCCAGGGCGATGCGAAGGCCTTTGATGGCAAAAGACATCGACTGTATAAACGTAGGCTTTTTTTGTATCATAATCGTTGGCTGCCGTAGAGGTTTTATTCCTTTACCCATTTTCCGCTGTAAGTATTCCCGGAAATCCTCAGGGTGTAAAAATACATCCCCGCAGGCAGGTGATGCGTATCAACGCGATGCTCTTTTGAAACAGGCGCCGAAAGTATCAGGCTCCCCCGGGCGTCGTACAGGTCGAACAGACTTCCTTCCGCTTCCTGTTTCAGGCTCAGGTTCAGAATCTCACTCCCCGGGTTTGGAAATACAGAGAACAATCCCTGTTGCAGTTCCTTGATGCCTACGCCGAAGCTGCAGGATAAATACGAACGCTCGTTTTGCATGGTTGCATTCAGTACAGCATATTGCATAGGCGAAAAATAGTTGCGGCATTCCTTGCGCGAATAGCTCATGATATTGGTAACATCAGGCATATAAGGAGCGCCGTTGCCATCCGTGGCTGTGCCTGTGTACACACAGGAAATACTGACGTTGGAATAATCCAGCGTCGGATCCGCCGGGGTATCGCAGATCTGGTCGCCGGCAAAGGAGCAGTTGGAGCCATCCACGAGCTCGGCGCCGGCAAAGGTTTCGTGTGTATGCATCAGGCCGAAGTAATGCCCGATCTCATGTGGCAGTGTGCTTCCGTTTTTGGCGCAGCTGGCAGAGATCACCGCCAGGTCCGCACTCGGCGGATAGCGCGAATACCCGCAAACCAACGTATTCCCGGTCTTCGCCGTATTCGGAAAATAAATATTCACCACGTTGGGCGTGTAATGACTACTTAATAAAATAGATTCTTCGGAAGTATCATAGTTATACAAGGAGTCGTCGAAGATCAGCTCCGGAGGCGCACATTCGTACAGGAACATGTTGGCATTTTTGTAAAAGGAATTCACGGTATCGATCTCGTGGTAGATATCGGCAAGCGTCAACACAGAGGTGCTGTCTGATTTTTTGAAGAGATGAATCTGATAAGGAATCTGTACAGGCGTCATTTTTTTTGCATCCGCAGGCTGAAGTGAAGGCATTCTGCTCCTGAGCTGAGTAGCCCAGGCCTGGCTGGGAGCCGTTGCGCATTCCGGGTAGTTTACCTGGGCGCTTAGAGTCAAAGCCCACAAAGTAAGAATGATGAGAGGTAAATACGTTTTCATAGAACGATGGGTGTTATTTAAGGTTATAAAATAACAGGGATGTTAACAAATATATAAATAACAGGAATACGAACAAACATTTATGTTGAAAATATCTGGGTCGCTGTCCTAAAACAAATCAGATATCGCCACGGCTACTCATCCTGTTATTTCGGGAAAGAGGCACACCAGTTTTTAGTGTCCGACAGGCGCCACATCACAATCCATCTGCGTTTTTAACAGCCTCTTCCTTCCGCTCGAGCTGAGTGATCATGAAAAACAGGAAGAGCAGGAAAGCCGAAAAGATCAGGGTAAATGCCGTCACATCTTTCAACGAGCGCTCGTTGAGCAGCAGGCGGCAACAGGCTTTCCCGAGCGATCCGGGGTGCATAATGTCCCAGCTGTTGAACCGCAGAAATCTCCCGAGGTACAGACCGAAAGAAATGAGCCCGAAAACAGCATAAGTTGTACAGGCCAGCATCCCTGCGCTCATGTACTTTTTAAAACAGGTGATCATGTCTTTTAATGATCTGTAAAACACCAGGAGCCCGATAAAGGCAAAGGACAGGATCAGCACCAGGTCGAACCACAGAGGAATGGGTGGCCTGTGCTTGAGGTGGAACAGATCGGTAAGCATGTATGGCGCATTGGGCAGAAAGAGAAGCCACACCAGTAACAGCGGCGCATCTTTCCAACGCAGGCTGTGCTTTTGCTTAACATAAGAGCTGATCCACCAGGGAACAAAGGCCAGGAAGAGGTTCCAGAGCATGAAAACATAAGAGCGCGCGTCGCTTTTAAACATGCGGAGGAGGCAAAGGGATACGGCAAATACTGTAAAGCCGTAGACGAGTTGTTTGAAATTGAGTTTGATCATGATGATTTTGTTTATCGTATGAAAGAAATTATCTGGTTTTTTACCATAGAAGGATTAGGAGATCATATAAAGATTTTATAACCGCTTATTCTTAATATGCGCTATATGTCTTTTATGGTTCTCTGTTTTTTTCAACCCTATAAATGGTTGCGATCAATAAGGCACAAGATCGACGACGATGAGCTCTTTCGGGCAATTGTAGCGAATGAGCAGCGTATCTCCCAGACCCCTGCTGATGTAATAATGGCAATCACCTACCTGCGCCTTCAGCCGGTTCCATTTATAAAAATACCTTCCGGGAAAAAGCCCCTTCCTGTTTTCCCAAAGCACACATTGACCGCCATGCAGATGCCCTGCAAATGCCAGGTGATAGCCTGTGCGAAGCCCTTCAGGATCCAGGGGCTTATGCAGACATAACACACGGATGGCGCTACCCGGATCTCTTTCGGCGCAGGCGTTGCCATCCACGCGGATATGCGTTCCCTTTATATACAGATCATGTGAAGCCCCTTCGATCCATTGTACCCGGTGTGTCTCCATCATTTCCCTAAGCGTGTTTATCCCGAAAAAGCGATCGTGGTTGCCGGCAATGGCCAGTGCGGGCGCCACACCTGACATACCCTGCAGGAGATGACCGAGCGGAACAAGACCCGCATAACTATCGGTGTAATCGCCGCCAAGCAATACCAAATCAGGACACAGCCTCTTAACTTCTTCCACCAGCCTGCCAGCCATCTCCGCGCTGCGCCCCGTAAAATGCAGGTCGGAGAGGTACAGGATCCTGATAGCAGAACGAACTGCACAGGCCACCCGCTCCATGCGGATCTCGAAGCGACTGTTATATCCTATCTCTAACCTCTTGCTCATACCAGATCAATAGTGCCAGGCAGCCTTTATACCAATTACGCAAAGGATCGGAACGCTGAAACAGACCAAGGATCATAAAGAGTCCCAGGGGAATCACCTTTGCCAACACGCGCCACAAACCTATCCTGTAAGTAATACTGATGCTTTGCCACAAGGGATGCTCAACACCATCGATCAATAAAGGAAACAGGAATAAAAAATGAACTTCCACGATATAGAACACGATGACCGATAGAGGCAAAAGCCAGGGGTCAAAGGCATAAAACACCCATGCAGAACCCAGGAATGCCGCCATAGAGATCAGGTATTTGGCCCAACCATAGGCATTGAAAGCAATAGCGCCGCTGTTCCATTTTCTCAGGGGGTCCCACTCCACCAGCCAGGCCTGCATCCATTCTCCTCCCTGTTGAAATACATCCCCCGAGAATGGCCTCTCTATCCTGCGCGCATTCTGCGCAAGGTACAGGGAGCTTTGGCGGATCAGGTCTTTCAATTCCATTAGCAAAAAATAAAATGAAACCAGGCCAGCCAGGCAATGCCGTTTCCGAATACCAGCATGCGGTGGTAACTGTTCTCCTTTGGTCCGCAGCGCTTGATATGAAATACAAATTCGTCGTAACTGATCGCTACAACTGTGTAGACCAAAATCAGCACCACGGGCACCAGGTATAAGTTTGGCTGAGAACTCATCATTGCCAGCCACATGACGATGAACATGGGAAGCCCTCCAAGCCCTAAAGCCGCCGCTTCCGCATCGCGCTCCTTCTTCGGGATTTTCATATTGAGCGGATCCCGGTGAAAGCGCCAGTCGAGCACGCCGCCAATAGTGGCAATGACTCCAAAGACAGCGATTACCAAAAATTGCCAGGGAATGTAGGGAAATCCCGCTTCCGGCTGTAGCCTGCCCTCGCCTTTAAAAACGATCAGCAGCACCACAAATAAAACGGCGGGTACAAACAAGAGGATCAGGGACAGGTAATACCTTATAAAGCCTCGCGGGCTTTTTGCCAGGCTTTGTTTTTGAGGAAGTGTGCGGCTTGTTGCCATGATTGAATGATTTGGAAAAAATACTTAATTTGTTTTACATTGCCCGGCAGCTTTCGTGGCGCGGTTTTTTACCAGTTCCAATTCTCCTGTCAGGATATCAGACATCAGGTAGGTGGCCCAGAGCCCCGCATACCAGTTGAGCGGCGTATTGATGCGAAAGCGACTCGACAGGCTCAGGCGGCTGTTTCCATCCGGCAACTCCTCAAGGCTGTATTCATCTTTCAGGATATCCAGGTGCTTTCCACCGATCAGGATATGCTCATCCATCACGGTTGGCGGAATATTATCCGGATCTGTTTTAATGGCCAACACCATCCGCTTGCCCGGTACATATTCCGAAATGGTTTCTTTAAAATACAATCCCTTTTCATAGACCGCAAAGCGGGTTCCTCCCGGGGCAAAGGTATCTGCTACCGTTCGCAGGTGCCTCGGGAAGCCCATCACCGTTGAAAAAGACGCACGCCTTTCCGTTTCTTTCAGTTCATTGATATGCGTAAGCTGATTCCACACTTCCGCCGGAGGAGCGGCGATCTCCATCTGTTTCGTAATCGTATACTCTACAGGTACCAGAGTGCGCTCTCCTTCGAGGTATCCCAGCAAAGCGGGAACAAAAAAAAGCACAGAAACATTCAGCGTATTCGGCTTTCCCCAATCGTTGTTATGCTTATCTAGGCCTTTATTTCCGGCTTTACGCTTCTTGATGCTATACGCAATAGAGCCTCCTATACCCGCAAGAACAGCAAAAAAAGGAAAGACCATGATCCAGCAGATTGCGCCCTCGATATTAAACGAGATTGTAATAAACAGGATTACCAGGCTGGTGAGCCAGGGAAGAAAAAAAGCAACAGCACCATTTGATACTTTCGGAATCAGGATCACCGTCAGGAAACCGATAAACACAGGCACCAGCACCAGAAAGGTAATGCTCATAATTCCCATGAAGTCTTCCATGAAGCCAAACAGAAGCCTGACAATCAATCCGTAAAGGCTTGCAAAGCCCACTGCAAATAGTGTTTTCATCGTGATAAGTGCTTTTTATTGAATTCTAACAATTATTAAATTTAAAAAATATACAAACTAATTGCTCCGGTGATCAAACTTAATAGATACTTTCCAAAATTTCCTTATTTCTCAAATCAAAGCTCCGCCAATCGGATTTGTAGTTCGACAGGTATGCATAGATTTTATCATTCAGTAACATCGTGTAGGTTTCGGTATGATAACGCGTCAGGGTCGTTGCCGTATAATTACGGAGTTGGGCATTAAGTGTTGGGAACTCAGGTTTCCTGGTCACCGCGATCAGCTCCGGAATATTAGCTTCAGACAGACTGAACAGGTAATAAAAATCCACATTGGCCAGCGCTTTATTGCTCAGGTTATACCGTGTGATCATTTTATCCCAGTTGAAGCAGCCTGCCAGGACAAGCACGGAAAACCAAAGCGCAACATTGGTGCGGATAAGGTACCAGTTGGTCCGTTTCTTGTAAATTTTCCAGAACATGATGCACAGCCCGCACATGGCCAGCAGCAACCACACATACACTCCTATGCGCCTGTAAGTAAAATTATAATCGTGGATATAGATCTGGTTGCGGAAAGCGGTTGAGGAAAGCATGAGGATGTTCTGAAAAATCCAGAGGTAAATAAAGATCAGCAAGGCCTTATTATTTTTCACTCCGTCAAATTCCCGGCGGCTCAGATACATGATGAGGACGGTAGCGATGAGGATAGAAAGGATAAGAATTCCGACACCATGATGCACAAAATCGGAATGGGACATGTTGGGAGGCAGGCCACCGTTGAAATACAGGGTTTGGATATCACCGGCATTCAGAACCACAAGCATCAGGTTCAGCAGAATGAACAGGAGCAATCCTCCGTAACGCTCCGTTTCATAGCGTTTTTCCTGGCCTTCATCTGGTGCGGCAGCGGCATTCGCTAAAGGGATCTGATTTTCCCAGCGCTCCACCAGGCCAATCGTTCGCGAATAGAAGAGTCCGTAAGCCAGCAGGAATCCGCCCAGAGTAAAGATGATCCAGGCTCCGCTGATAAAATCAAAATTGAGCCATTTGGTATTTTCCGCAAATAAGGGATTGGAGCTTTTGTACATATTAAAAAACAAAATGCTCAGCAACAATGCCAGGAAGGTCACCAACACTTTAATACCGCTCTTTCCGGCCGGCTTCTCCCCGCTCCCCTGCCAGCGCTGCACCGCATCGAGGATGATGTAGATGAGCGATGAGAGAACCGAATAACAGCCGAATAAAAACGAAAAGAGAGAAGAGGTGGCCACATTCACAGAGCAGGCCGACAAAAGCAACAAGCTGAAAATATTGGCAAGGATGCTCAGGTCGCTCGAATACACGAAGACCGACACCGCGCTCACCAGGCAAAGCAAGGCAGACCAGAGCCAGTTCCGGCTGCGGAGCAGCTTTGTATTCTTCAAAGCCAATACACTCACGAAGATAAGCGTAAACAGCAAGTAATTAAGGCCGGCCGTCTGCCTGTAAAACAAAATGCTGTAAGCGCCTGTGGCTATCAGCAGTAAATAATCATTTTTTTTCATAGGGTATTTGTGTTTTTGTTTGGGGAATTATTCATAAATTAAATTATCAACTTCAAAAGAATAATCTAATACTCTTCGAAACCTAAAAGGATTTTTTGCATCGCTCTATGTTTTTAATACGAAGCCTCATTAAACAGCATCCTTTTGGTGTGGTCCAGATCATCACCCAACATCGCCTTTAAGTTGAGCGTCGAAATATCCCTTGCCTGCTTCCCGCGTTCGTAGGCTGTCCTCAGGTATTTCCATTGCGTAGGGAGAATGCACCAGGCGCCAATCATAGTGCTCACGGAGGCAATCGATTTTTTACCATTGCCATGCAGAAAGAATTGTAAGGCTACTTCATCCTTAAATGATACGGAGTAATCCAGGAGCACATGCTGCGCATCATGGTACTCGGCTCCCGCAAGTGGCTCTAACCCGTCTTTTGCGAGGAATTCACCCAGAGCTTTTCCAAGACTTTTTTCAGGAAACCTCAGAAGCTCCCTGGTGCTGATGTTCCAGTTCCGGTCTTTAGTCCCGAAATTAAAGACCATGGGCCCTATCAGCTTAGCCACCCAGGTAGAGGTTTTGAGATGCAGTTGAAATAACAGATCAAGTCCTTTTTGCAATAATGTTTTTTTTGTTGTTGGTGTCATGGTCGTATGATTTAATGAATGGTTAAGTGCTTATACCGTTTGAAGGATTCTTTTTTCTTCCAGCGAATGGATTTTGCGTTTCACATAAAATAAAGGAATCATGCCAAGGGCGCCGAAACTGCAATCGATAAGCTGATGATAGAAGGGAATGCCACGGATAGGACCGCAAATAAAGGCTAGCGGAAAAACGACGAAGCAGGCGACAATACCGATATCGACGGTAAACTTATTGCGAACGGGATCGCGGTAAACACCCACGAAGAAGAGGGAAATGATGATGTGCGCAAAGGCCAGCCAGTCGGTGCCGTATAAGATCACGCCCGGCGTGCTCATCACCGATTCATACACGCGAATGATCCAGGGATGAAAAAAAACGGGAAAGGCATCGAGGTGCGACATCATAAATTTCATTTCGGTCATCAGGGGAAAAGCCGTAAGGCCGCTTAACACTAAAAGAAGGATGAATACCATGACCATTCTGCGGATCTGTTTGAGTTCTGTGGTTTGCATAGGATTGAGTTTTAGATAAATATTCTGTTTTTCAATACGCGGAGGTCTTCGGAGAGCAGCTGTCTGAAATCCCAGCCGCCGATAGGCGTCGAGCGCTTTCCCTTACGATAGTGACGGAGGAAGTAAGAAACTCTGTTGGGAAATAACAGGGCGCTTATGAGGCAGGCGCCAACTGTGAACAAGGAAGGCTTTCCATTCCCCCATAAAAAGAACTGCATGGCCGCCTCATCCACCACACCGGTGCTGTAGCCCAGCAGCACATGAAATACGTCATGACGCTCGGCCCGGGCAACCGGCTCAAACTGCTCCCGCCTGTAAAAAGTGCCGAGCGTGTGGCCCAGGCTACCAGGACGGAATTTCAGGAAATCGTCGGGCTTCAGGTTCCAGGCCCTGCGTTTCCTGTTGAACAGCGCATGCAGAGGCGTGCTTTTTTCCAGGAGCCACAGCACGGCCTTCGCTCTCACCGAGTGCTGTGTACCATAATAGATCTTAATCGTTTTCATGACAACTTATTTAAAAAGTACTTTGCATTTCAAAGTTTAAATTCAAAAAAAAGATCAGCGTCCTTTGAGCAATGTTTCGAGCGCATCGAGGTGCTCGTTGAACGCTTTCATCCCTACTTTGGTTACCGAATAGGTGGTAAGTGGCTTCTTCCCCACAAACTCTTTCTTCACATGGATATAGCCTTCTTTTTCCAACGCGGTGATATGGCTGGCAAGGTTGCCGTCGGTGAGCCCAAGGGTTTCTTTCATTGAACTGAAGTCCACACTGTCGTTCACCATCAGCACACTCATGATCCCCAAACGGATCCGGTTCTCAAATGCCTTATTTAAATTATGTATATTATACTTCAATCTTACTTTTGTTTTGGTTAAGGACGGCTTCAGGATATACCCGACACCGCCTTCTCTTCATCCCTGCTATCCTTTTCGTCTCTTCTCCCTCTTTAGCCCCTTCTATCTCTTCTTCAATTCCTTGCCTCTTCTTTCCGTTCGTATCGTAACCACATGCTGGCGCCATACACGATATGCAGCACACCAAAGCCAATTGTCCAGTACAGCAGGCCATGCCCCAGATTAAACGAGTTGACCAGGCCGAGCACGATTTCGCAAATACCAAAATAACGGATATCCGTGTACGTATACTTACTGGCGTTAATTAAGGCCATTCCATAAAACAATAACATCGCCGGCGCTATGTATACCACCGATCCATGATACAATAAAGCGATGCAGAATACACCGCCTGCTCCCAGGGGAATACACAAATTGACAAGGGCTCTCAACGCCGTGTGGTCAAAAAGGGTGAGGCCCTGCTTCCTGGCCTTTTTATTGGAAAAATAGTAGGCCATCAGCACTGATAACAGCAGAACGCTTCCGGCAATGAGAATAAAATTCAGATAGACTTCGTTGAGGCTAAATGTAACGGTGCCATCGCCTGTATAAGGATTATGCTCGCGGATAAAGTCCAGGTAAAACCAGGCAACGGTAGCGCCTATCATGGCAAAGATACCGGCAAACACACCCGAAAGGCCACTAAGTGAAAGGAAGCGGGTTGATTTTCTCATCATGTTGCGGATATCCTGTATCGCTTCGAGGTGTTGGCTGTCTTCTGTCGTCATATTTAAAAGCACTTTGCGACACAAAGTTATAGCTTATTTTCTGAAGTCCAAGTTTTTTAACGATTTTTTCATCGCATTTTATTCCTACTTTTACCTGATGGCAAGAATCATGGCAATAGATTATGGCAGTAAGCGTGTAGGGCTGGCAGTAACAGATCCCTTGCAGATCATTGCTTCGGGGCTTACAACAGTGCACAGCAAAGACCTCATCAGCTTCCTCGAAGGCTACCTGAAAAAGGAAAGTGTAGAATGTATTGTGGTGGGAGAACCCAAAACCCTGCAAAACGAAGCCTCTGACAGCGCCCGCTTCATCGATCCGTTTGTAACGCACCTCATCCGAAAATTTCCGGATGTAAAAATCGTCCGCTATGACGAGCGCTTCACCTCCGCCCTCGCCCACCAGGCCATGCTGATGGGCGGACTGAAGAAGAAAGACCGCGCCAATAAGGAAACCGTGGATATGGTAAGCGCCACCATCCTCCTGCAGGATTACCTGGCTTTTATCGGTAAATAATACATTGAGTACAACAAGAATTCGTTGATGACAACGTGAATCTGATTATTGTCATGAATGATCCTAAATTGTGTCATCGTCATTGCTCCGGAGGAGCAATCTATTTACAGGAATGCGAACCGCGCCAAGAACCTACTCCTTAGAAGCGGCGCGTCGTATCTATAGAATCATATCAACAGAAATCAGAACCGATTGCGCACCTACGGCACACGAAACAATTCGTTACACTTGATTTCTATTATGCTCGCAGGCCTGTAGAAATAGCAAAGTAATCCTAAGGCATAAAAAAATCCCTTCACGATGAATCATGAAGGGATTTTTATTTACCGAGTGATACTCTTATTTGGAGATTACCAGTTTATAGTTCATAGAACCGCTTTCAGCGATCAACGAGATATAGTAGATCCCATTGTTGAGCTGTGAAACATTGACAGCTGTTTCCATCTCCGTGATGTCTTTCCTGGTTACTTGCTTGCCGGTAACATCATACATCACCAGGGTAGCAGGGAATACAGAAGACTGCACGGTGAAGTTACCGTTGCTTGGGTTCGGATATACAGAGAACAGGGTATTATTCATATTCTCATGGATGCCTGTGCAAGGATTTACAGATACCGTACTAACGGCAGTGTTTGTGCAACCGCCAACAGCGCTTGTTCCGGTTACTGTATAAGTAGCAGTTGTTGTTGGCGTGAATCCTGTTCCATTGGCTACACCATTAGACCATGTGTAGCTGGTAGCTCCGGTAGCAGTAAGCGTGGTGCTTGAACCGGCACAGATCACGCTTGGAGTTGCCGTAACGTTAATGGTAGGAGTTGCAATACCTACTAAATTCGCTGTGATGGACTTGCTGCATCCCTGCGATGATGTTCCGGTAATTGTGAACGTAAAAAGCCCGGCATTAGCTGCTGATACCAATATGGTATTGGTTGTCACCCCGGATGGATTCCATGAATACGTCGCAGATGTTCCGGAAGCAGTTAAAGTCGTGGTTTTACCTGTACACACTGTTCCTGACGTAGCCGTAAGCGTTGGCAAAGGATTGACAGTGACCGTTACCGTTTTTGTATTGGCACAGGCCGAGTTGTTTCCTGTCACCGTATAAATCGTTGTTGCAGTTGGAGTGACAGAGATGGAAGCTGTTGTTTGAGAGCCCGGAGCCCATGTTTGAGAAGTAGCCCCTGTTACAGTAAGCGTAGTGGCCTGTCCGGCGCAAATGGTAGGGCTTACCGGAGCAATAGTGAGTGTCGGCAATGCAGTTACAGACACGGTGCCTGTAGCGGTGAAGGTACCTGCGCAGCCTGCCGCATTTCCTGATACAGTATAAACCGTAGTAGATGCAGGGCTCACCGAAATAGAAGCATTGTTGGAAACCGGAGATGTCCAGGTATAAGTAGAAACACCGCTAGCCGTTAAAGTTGCCGTGCTACCTGCGCAAATGGAAGTAGAGTTGACCGCTAAGGTCGGAGAAGCAATGACGTTTACGGTTGTTGTAACAGAAGAAGAACAGCTGCTGCTTGTACCGGTAACTGTATACACAGTGGTAGAAGTTGGACTAACCAACACAGTAGAGGTAGTGGCTCCTGTACTCCAGCTATAAGTGGTTGCGCCGCTGGCCGTTAAGGTAGCCGAACCTCCTGAACAGATGGATGCTCCTGTTGCAGACACCGTCGGCGTTGGGTTTACCGTTGCCGTGACAACCGCAGTAGCCGTACCACAGCTATTGGTCACAGCAAGCGTATAGTCTCCTGATGCGGCTCCGGTAACGGTAGGATTGCTCACACTGGTAGAACTGAAAGAGCCGGTTCCAAACCAGGAGTAGTTTAACGGGCCTGTACCGGTAGCATTTGCCTGTAAGACAAGGCTCTGTGTTGAACAAATCGGTGCATTGCTGGTAATAGAAGTGATAGCCGGAGCGGTGCAGGAAGAGGCGGCAGTTACCGTACCATTGATCACCACATTATCGATACTGAATGTTCCTCCGGCCGCTTCGCTGTTCCATCCGTAGAAACGGAATATTGTCGGGGTGGTAATAGTTGCACCAAAAAAGTTGATCTGACTTCCGTTCTGAGCTGTTGTAGCCGCATCGAAATTCCAGAAAAACTCATTGCTACCCACAACCGATAAGGTGGCATTGCTCACTACAGAAGCAGGCAGGTTGCTGGTAAAGCCGTCTATACTGGTTTTAACCGCATAACTCCTGATACCAGTACCGGAACGTTGTACCGTAAAAGCCATCGTGTTTAAAGCCACTGTATAGCCTGCCTGGGGAGTAATGGTTACTTCATAATATTCTCCCGCGTTAATGCTTCCTGTGAGGGAACTGTAAAGGTCATTTCCAGTTGTAGCGCCTGTAGGCCAACCAACGAACGAAAAACGACCGCTTGCATTAGGGTTAGCTGAAGGCGTTCCTACGGCCGTAAAAGGGCTGAAGGTGATACCTGTTGCTGTCGGAACCGGCGTAGGGTCCATGGTTCCGGACGTCGTAGTCGTCAGTGAAAAATCATACGTAGCGGTAAACGCCTGAGCGCTAACAGCAACGCTTGAAAAGATCAATGCAATTGAAAGTAATGTTTTTATCATGTTTTAAAGGTTTTATGATCGCCAAAAATATAAAAAAAGCAGCCGAATCACGTTATCTAAACGTTAAAAGCCTCCTGCATATCGTCAACATCTTATTAACAGTTTATTTACAAAGCGCCTGACTGTGTAAATAAATCATCAGGTGAATCCTGCATTCTTAAACACAGCCTTAACCTGCGGCAACCAAGCGCTAATATTTTAATGATACTGCGATAAACTAAACACATAATCAAGAAGAGATATTTGCCGCAAAAAAACACAAACTATGAACCAACCGTTACTTAAGCACAAGGGCATCATCATTACCTGGTGCCTCTGCCTTTTCCTGGGCTTTTATGCAAACGCGCAAACCGTTATTTACAGTACCGATTTCGGGACTGTAGCCAATGTAAACCCTGCCAACTGGACCTTTACAGGTGCTGGCATGAACATCAGCACCAACAGCCCCTCCAGCGGTTATGCCGGTGCGTCCGGGGGCGCCTACCTGGGAGAAGGAAATTCCACGACCTTTACCAACACGTCAGGCAATACCTACACAGTATCGCCTGTAGGCATTTCAACTGCCGTGTTGCAGATCAGTACCCTCACGTATAGCAACATTACCGTTTCCTTTGGGATGAGGATGTCTTCGGCCAGCTATACGAATAATGCGACCTACGCTTTTGAATGGAGCACGGATAATATTAACTATACACCGATAAGCTATACGGATGCGGTGAGCAACTGGGGGCTGGCAAGCGGTGCAGGGCTAAGTCTTCCTGCCGGCGCCAACAACCAGCCAAACCTGTATTTACGTTATACCTTCAACCGTACGGGAACGGGCTCCAATTATAAGATCGACGATTTTAAAGTAAGTGCGGCGGCCGTCGTGACGCCTGCCAATATCGGCTTTCTCTCCAATGACACCACCGTTCTGGAAAGTGCCGGAAATGCCCTGGTATATCTGAAAATTACCAGCACCAATTCCCTGGCAAGCTCCGTGAATGTTGTCGCATCTGCCTTATCGAACGCTTCTGCAACAGACTATACCTTATCCACCACTACAGTTACTTTTGCTGCCGGCTCTTCCAATAACAGCACACAGCCTGTCAGCATAGCCATTAATGATGATGCGCTTCCGGAAAATTCGGAGTACATCATCCTGAAATTAACAAGCCCGGTGAATGCTACTATTACGGGTATCACACAATTTGTATTCTATATAGGCGATAACGATAAACCCGGCCCTGCTCCAAGCAATGCGCTTCAACTCAACTTATTATCCAGCTTCAGCAACGGGAGCAGCGGTACTAATTCGGCAGAGATCGTTGCCCATGACCCCAGTACACAGCGCCTCTACATTGCCAACAGCGTAGGCGCCAAACTGGACATTGTGGATTTTATTAACCCTTCGGGCCCGGTACTGTTGAATAGCCTGAGCATTTCGGCCTATGGCAATATCAACTCGGTGGCGGTGAAAAACGGAACGGTTGCTTTGGCGATCGAGAACGGCACTAACCCCCAGGACAGCGGTAAGGTGGTGTTCCTGGACAAAGACGGCGTTCTTCTGAAACAGGTGAATGTGGGCATGATGCCGGACATGATCACCTTCAACCACGCCGGCACCAAAGTGTATACGGCCAATGAAGGAGAGCCCAATGCGGCTTACACCAACGATCCGGATGGCTCTATCAGTGTTGTGGACATTACAAACGGTGTGATGAATGCCGGCAGGACTCATATCACCTTTACCGCTTACAACGGGCAGGAAGCGACACTCCGCGCACAAGGCATCCGAATATACGGTCTGGGGGCAAGCGCCTCCAAAGACTTCGAGCCCGAATACATAAGCATTGCCGACGACGACAGCAAAGCCTGGGTAACCTTGCAGGAAAACAACGCGGTGGTGGAATTGAACCTGAGCTCAAATACAATTACTGCTTTACGCGCTTTAGGTTCTAAGAATTACGCAGCATCGCCTTTTGGCATGGATGCGTCGAATATGACCAAAGGCATCAACCTCTCCAATTTTCCGGTGAAAGGCTTATACCTTCCGGACGCCATCGCTAAATACAAAGTGGGCGGCGTGGATTATATCCTGACGGCGAATGAAGGCGATGCCCGTGCCTACGCCGGCTTTAGCGAAGAAAAACGTGTGGCACAGCTCAACCTCGATGCGGCTAAATTTCCTAACGCCGCCGAGCTGCAAAACAATTATACGCTCGGAAGGCTTACGGTAACGGACAAATCAGGCGATACGGATAACGACGGCGACATTGATTCTATTTTTTGCATGGGAGCCCGCTCGTTCTCTATCTGGAATGCAACTACCGGACAACTGGTATATGACAGCGGCGACGATTTTGAGCGCATCACAGCTACCGGCAGCTTCTCCGTGATGTTTAACGCCAGCAATGGCAACAGCCCTGCTCCGAAAGACCGCAGCGACGATAAAGGCCCTGAGCCGGAAGGTGTGACTGTGGGTATGATCGGAACCACGCCTTATGCCTTCATCGCCCTGGAGCGCATCGGCGGTGTGATGGTATATGACATCAGCAATCCGGCTGCACCGGTATATGTGACTTATGTGAACAACCGGAGCTTCGCCACCAATGGCCCTGACAGGGGGGCGGAAGGCCTTATCTTCATTCCTCAATCGCAAAGCCCTAACGGGCAACACATCGTGATTGCAGCCAACGAAGTGAGCAGCACCTTATCGATCTGGGGTATCCCCGGCTGCACCACACCTCTGAACTCTGCCTTAACGGTAGGTACCAATACCCTGTTCTGCCAGGGCGATTCGACCCTGCTTTCCGTAGCGGCACAAAGTGGTGTGAGCTACCAATGGAAAAACGGTGCCGGAAATATTACAGGCGCTACGAATAATACCTATTATGCCAAAACAGCCGGCAATTACATGGTGTCTATCACCGGCACTACCAATTGCAGCACTTCATCCCTAAGCCAGAACATTGCCGTGACACCGGCTCCTGTATTAACCGTAGCCGCTACCAGCACTGCCGTATGTAAAGGACAGCCCGTAACGATCACCGCCAGCGGCGCCGATACGTATACCTTTACAGGCGGGATCTCCAACGGCGTAGCCTTTACGCCTACTGCTTCTGCAACTTACAGCATCAGCGGCACCAATACCCTCACGACCTGCAAGGCCAAAACAACACGCAGCATAACGGTCAACACCCTGCCTGCGATTGTCGGCTCACTGACAAGCACTATGATCTGCAGCGGGCAAACGACCACCCTCAGCGCTACGGGCACATCCGGCACTACCTATACCTGGACTCCCGGTAACCTCACCGGAACATCGGTTTCTGTTTCTCCGACGGTGACAACCACCTATACCATCAATGGCCGGAGCAGCAATGGCTGCAACAACAGCAGCATCCTTACCCAATCCGTATCGCTTTGTACCGGCCTGGAAGACCTGGCACAGAACGAGGTATTGCTGAATGTATTCCCTAATCCGAATAACGGGGTTTATACAATTCAATCGAACACGGCCTTGAACCTGACCATCATCGATCAGTTGGGCAGGGAAATGAAAACGGTTGTATTGAATGCCTCCAATCAGTTCACAGCAGATATTTCCGGCATGGCAGCAGGTATCTATTACCTGGTAAACCATGAAGGACAATACCCGCAGCATTTAAAAATTGTGGTTGCCAATTAACCCATTTTTTCCACAAACAAAAAGAGGCTGTCAGATGTGACAGCCTCTTTTATTTTCAGGTTCAACACGTTTTAGCCGGCGAATGCCAGGATGACCAGGATGATGATAAGCAAAAGTGCTACGAGGGAAAGCCCGATGATGGCGCAAATACGCCCGGCATTGACCCTGGAGTAGGATGCTTGTGTGTAGTCGCCGGGATAGTCTTCATAAGCATGCCGTGCGTTTCTTGACATGCTAAGCGCAATGATAGCCAGAATGATGCCGATGAGGCCGGCAAAAATAATGGACAGGATGCCTAATACCAGGATCGCTGTTGAATTCGGCAGGTCTACAGGTGAGCGATTGCTATTGCTGCTGTTGTAGGGAGTATATATTGGTTCTTCCATAATTTCATTAATAATTACATCATTTCTTTTTCTACAAATGCCACACCAAGTGCTTCCAGCTCTGCCAGCATCGGCTCGTAAATTTCTTTCACCGTAGGGATTTGCACGCCATAGAGGCTGAACTTCCCGGTCAGGAAATTTTTCACCGTAATAGCCAGGGGCAGGCCCACTGTTTTGGCCATCGCCGTATGCACCTCATCGTCGCCGATGACTACCAGCGAGGAATTAAGCTGCTTGTAAACACCGTTCAACTGATATTCGAACTGGTGCTGCATCACGATCATATCCTTATCTCCGGGCTTCAGAAGCCATTTTTCTTCCAGCAATTGCTGTAACAGCTCAGCCGGAGAGCCTTCTTTCATGCGGATGGGCTTATTGGAGAATAACTCCAGGTATTCCAGCTTTTCCATCACCTCATCATCCATCTCCGCTCCCATAAAGGCGCTGAGTTTTACTTTGGTGCTGGCATGGCCGTTAGGCAGAAAGGCTTCCAGCAATTGTGTGTAGGTCATGGTATCCGCATTCCGGATCTTGTAGGTATCGTCGGTGAGGCCAAGCTTCACAAATACGTTCCAGGCCTTGCAGTAGCCCGGCATCCGCAGCGTTCCGCGCAGCATGGTAGTTGTATCCGATAAACCGTAAGGCTCTTTGTAGCTGATGCTGTCGCGGTTGGCGTAACCGTCGAACTTCCCGTAACCGTCCATCTCAATGGTTTCTACCTGTGTGTAGATCCGGTTATAAGGAATGAATTTCAGGCTGCCGTCTTCGATGAATTGCGCAGTCCCCTGCCCTGCCAGTACAACATTGCGCGGGTTCCAGCTGAACTTGTAACCCCATGGATTATCATTGCTTTCGGGTGCCACCAGGCCACCGCAAAATGATTTGAAGCCGGTGATTTTTCCGCCGATGGTTTTAAGATGATCGATGACCTTCATCGCGGAAGCATGATCGATCCCGGGATCCAGTCCGCATTCATTTAACAGTAAAATATGTTTTTGCCTGGCTTCCGCGTCCAGCTCGCGCATTTCGGCACTCACATAGCTTGCCGTGGCCAGGTGTTTTCCGAGCTTCACACAATCGCGGGCCACATCACCGTGCATAAAAGCCGGCAGCATGGAGATGACCAAATCCGACTGCGCGATCAGGCTTTCACGAAGGGCAGCATCGGTAGCATCAAATTCCACAGCGGTGGCATGCTCTTTATAGTTTGCGATCCTGGCTTCCACGGCCGCTTTGTTGGCATCGGCAATGGTGATCTGCCAGTTGTAGATCCCTGCATTTGTAAGTAAATAGGTAATTAAACTTGAAGAAGAGCGTCCGGCCCCGATAATTAAAATTTTGCTCATAACGGTAATTGTATGGCAAAAATAACCTTAAATTTGGTATCTCTAATACAATACATGCTGCAAAAATACATATGTGCCCTTATGAGTATCTTATGCAGCTGTGTCGCCCGTTCACAAAACAACTCCCTCGTTATTTTCAGCGCTTCGGGCGATCCTTTTTTAGTAACGGTCGATCACAAGGCGATCAATACGACTCCTCAATCCAACGTCAAAGCCTTTGACCTTTACCTGGGCCGTCACACCATTGAGATCAGCATGCCGTCGGCCAATGCTCCTCACTTCCTGAAAGACTCGCTGCTATTCGTCAACGAAGCCAAATATGCGAACAAGGAATTTACCTATGCCCTGGTGCGATCCGGCAATACGCTTTCCCTGCAATTCAAATCCGTTTCCGAGCTCTCGGGCCCTGCCCTCCCGCCTGTGCCCGAAGCGCCGAAAGAAACAATTCCTGTAGCGGACAATAGCATCTATGGCAACCTCTATCAGGCTAAAAACAATAAGCCTGTCTTTTTTCAGAACTACGATAGCGAGACGCTTTCCTGCAAAACAGCCTTAACCGACAAAGATATTTCCTATGCCGTGAGGCTCCTGAAAACTGTAAATGATGAGGAAAGGCAGATGAGCTACGCGAAAAGCATCGTGCATAACAATTGCTACAGTACAGCACAGCTCCAGCAGTTGCTACTCCTCTTTCCGTCGGAGATGGACCGCCTGGAAATAGCGAAACCGGCTTACCTGCACCTCAGCGACAGGAAAAATATTGCAGTGCTTAATCCTGCTTTCAAATACCAGTCGATCATAGACAACTATGCCGCCTATGTGGAAGACCAGGAAAACCTGCTGAAGCAGAAGAGCCTGCATTGCAGCCAGGCTATTGACGGAGCTGCCTTCGATCAGCTCCATAGCCACATTAAAAACAGCGGCTACGAAAATGAAAAACTGGCTGCCGCCAAAAAGTCACTGATCAATGTTTGCATTTCTTCGGAGCAGGCCCAGAAACTGGCGATGCTGTTTACCCACGACAGGGAAAAGCTGGAATGCCTGAAATGTGCTTACCCGGTGATGGTGGACAAAGAACACGCTGCGCAATTGGCGAACCAGTTCCAGTTTACAGAAACCAAACAGGATTTTTTAAAATTCATTTCCAAATAATGCACCGATGAGAAACATTAAACTGATCATTGTCGGCATCTCAGGCGCCAAGGCTGTTGCCTTGGGAGCCTTAGGCGCCCACTACCTGAAAAGCAAACTGGCTACGGGCCTGATCACTCCCGACCAACTGAATGGCTTTGACACGGCTGTGAAATACCAGATGTACCACACCCTGGCAATGCTGGCCCTCATCCTGATGGCCAGGCATATTTCCCATAAATTCATCAGTTGGGCCTATTGGTGTTTTTTTACCGGGATGGTCTTGTTCTCCGGTTCCCTGTATTTTTTGTGCACCCGCAACCTGCTCGGCGCGGAAGGCCTCCGGGTACTGGGGCCTGTGACTCCCATCGGCGGCCTGTTCTTTATTGCCGGCTGGGTTTTGCTGGCTTTGCTGGGATTTAAGAAAACACAGGCATCTGCCTGAGCAAATTCAGGAAGCCTTCTTCCGGTTTAATCAACCGGGAACAGCCCCTGATCATTTCCTTTTTTATCTCCGGCTTGGATTATGGCTCTGTAAGCCTTTAATAACGGGCGTTTGGAAGGTAAAACCTCTTTCTGTTAATTTTCGGTAGATTTTATAATTTGCCTCAAAATCCTTATTTTAGGACGATAGAATCTGCTCATGAAACCATTTCTTTATATATCGCTCCTGCTGTGCAGCACGTCTTTATTTTCTCAGAGAGGTAAAGACGGTACCGTAACTATTACAGCAGCGAATACGATTGTCAATAACTATACGCCTTTAACTGCGAATGCCACTACCGGCGCTACGTCGATCAATGTGGCTAACACCGCCGGTTACAGCGTTGGCGACCTGGTTATGATCATTCAGATGCAGGGAGCAGGTGTTCTGGCCAGCTTTGACAATAATTCGGGGGACTACACGAACTCGATCCCTGAAAACACGACGCATGGACAGATATACACCTACAACAACTGCGGGAATTATGAATTCGCGGAGGTCAATTCGATCGTCAATGGCACAACGATGACCCTGGATTGCGGGCTTAAACATAATTATGATGTGTCCCTGGCGACAACAGCCAATCCTTTTCCGCATGGCATTACCTTGCCGGGAAAGGTTCAGGTGATCAGGGTTCCGAGGTACTATGCCCTAACGGTAAGCGGTGCAGGCTCCATTACCTGCCCGGCCTGGAACGGTTCCACTGCCGGTATTGTGGCCGTGGAAGTGCAAACAAACGCCCTGCTAAACAGTGCGGGTTCTTTCGATGCATCCGGCAAGGGCTTCAGGGGCGGAGCCACGGAGAGCTATCTCGGCAGTGCTTTCGGCGGACTGAAGTGGGGATCCAGCAAAGCGGACCAGGGCGCCTATAAAGGAGAATCCATTGCAGGTGATACAGGTGTCTACCGCCAGTTCTCGAGTGTATTCGGCAGAGGCGCGCTGGCCAATGGCGGCGGGGGCGGCACTTCGCACAATTCGGGCGGCGGCGGCGGCGCCAACGGAGGAAATACGGCGGCTTACAACGGCTATGGCAATCCTGTAGCAACTTATGCAACGGCCTGGAAC
>DGQK01000066.1 GCA_002390745.1 Bacteroidetes bacterium UBA4416
TTAAACCCGTTTAAGAAACGCGCTTCTTCCGGATCTCGCTCAGGTATTCGGGCGTAAAGCCCAGGTAGGAAGCCATGAGGTACTGCGGGATGCGCTGCACAAAGTCGGGGTGGCGCCGGTTGAAATCGTGGTACAGCTCCTCCCGCGAAAAATCGTATTGCAGCTTCATGCGCAGCTGCGAGGCCGCATGCACGCGCTGGTGCAGGAGCCGGAAATACCGTTCCATCTTCGGGAATTCTTCCAGCAATTGCTCCTGGTCGCTGTAGCTCAACTTCAGCACGGTAGAGGCCTCCACCGCCTGGATGCAGAACTCCGAGGGCTGCTGCGTGGCAAAGGAATGGTAATCGGCCATCCACCAGTTTTCCATGGCAAACTGTGTGGTTTGTTCCATGCCCTTGCTGTTAATGAAGAAGAGCCGCAGCAGGCCTTTCACAATAAAGTAACTGTGCCCGCACACCTTGCCTTCGGTAAGCAGGTTCTGCTTTTTCTTCACCGTCAGCTCCTCAAAGTAGTGGCTCATGGTCTCGAAGTCCTCGTCGGGCAGGTCGACCCATTTGCGAATATGCGCTTTCAGGCTGGGATGCATCAAGCAAAGCTACGCATTTTTCGGATGAGGGCGAATGTTCCGATAATTGTCCGGATTATCGCATTAGGTTATTATTGGTCAATGTCCTGCACTAGGATTGTAATAACCGGTTGGACTGATCACCTGCATCATTCAGGTGGGCGTGCCGTCACGATGCTTCGTGACCGTCAGGCTTTCCGTTTCAATCTTTTGGGGCTTCGAGTACCTCAGCCTCCAAAAGGATTTCCACTACAATCCTTCACGCGGCTTTAAACTCACATCGGAGATGTTATTCCTGGGTAGGTTTCTGCGCCCGGGATGCAAAGGGCCTGGTTCCTTTACTGCGCCTGTTCTTTGCGCGGTAAAGAACCGCAGCGAAGCGGAGCCCGACGCAGCCCGATCAGGCGCCCAAAAAATACTTCTGTAAAATGGTATTATCCTCTCAGTGCAATGCTATAGTTTGTAGCATTCTGCTCCGTTTCTTTTCTTTCCGGCAATAAGCCTGCATCTTTACCGCTTAAACCATTCCTTATGTCATACTGCCACGCCATCCCCTCCATGCCCGAAGAGCGCCGGGCCATCCACAAAGCTTACCACGACCAGGCCTACGGCTTCCCTATCCACGACGATGATGAGCTCTTCTGCCGCCTTGTACTGGAGATCAACCAGGCCGGCCTCAGCTGGGAAACCATCCTCAAAAAGGAGCAGACCTTCCGCAAGGCCTACCACAACTTCAAGCTCAAAAAAGTAGCCGCCTATACCGAGGCCGACCGCGAGCGCCTCATGGCCGATCCGGGCATTATCCGCAACCGCCTCAAAATAAACGCCGCTATCGAAAATGCGAAGACAATCTTACAACTGCAAAAATCACACGGCTCCTTCGAAGCCTGGCTCGAAGCCCATCATCCCAAAACGAAAGAGGAATGGGTGAAGCTCTTTAAAAAGACCTTCAAATTTACCGGCGGCGAAATCGTCAACGAGTTCCTCATGAGCATCGGCATGCTCCCCGGCGCCCACAGCGAAAGCTGCCCCGTGTATAAAAAGGTAATGAAGGAAAAGCCGCTGTGGAACAGGAAAGTTTAGCCATTAGCGGAATCCCGTTGCCTTCGAGAGCCTCAGGCAACGGCTCAGGAAAAGCTCTTGGAGTAAAGATTCCCTGATCAGCGCTCCTGATTGTAGATGCAGCGCGTGAGCTGGCAAAACGCGATGCTGAGGAGCTGTGAAATAGTGAAGCGTATTCAATAATTCCTAAAGAAAAAAATATAACTCATTATTAATTTCGATTTTTATAGATTTGTCCGGAAAACCTTTCGTGTTTTCCGGCTAACAAATCATAAAAATCGGAAGAGCGCGGGGAATCGTTTTGCCTTGATTTTTTTCTTTCTTTTTTCATCAAGGAAAAAAGAAAGAATAGTCTTAAAAAGATAACACATTATCCTAAACCGAGGTTTTAATTTGTCAGGAAGAAAGAAAAATCATTCCAACCTCATCACATTCCCCTCCTCCATCGTAAGCGAGCGGCTAATGTAGGGTTTCATCAGATCGAGGTCGTGCGAGGACACGAGGATGAGCTTCTGCTGCTCTTCGCACAGCGTTTTGAGGATGCTGAAGAGCTGGTGCCTGGAATTGTAATCCAGGAAAGCCGTGGGCTCATCGAGGACGATCACCGGCGTTTGCTGCGCCAGCGATTTGGCGATCATCACCTTCTGGCGCTGCCCGTCGCTGAGCTCATCCACAAATTTATCTTTCAGCGAAGCAATGCCCATCTGCTCCAGGCTTTGCAGTACAATGGCTTCATCTTCTGCGCTCAACTTCCCGAACACGTTGATGTATGGAATGCGCCCGCTGGCTACCACATCGCGCGCCGTGAGGTTGAAGCCACCGATGCGCTCCGTCACCACAATGGAAAGCTGCTGCGCCAGTTCGGAAGCGGCGTATGCAGTGATGTTCTTTCCGTTCAATAATACTTCCCCCGACAAAGCCGGCAAAGTACCTGTTACGGTTTTAAGCAGGGTCGACTTCCCTACTCCATTATTGCCCATGAGGCCCACCAGCTCCCCAACCCTGAACTCCGCGCTGAGCCCGGAGAATACCGAAATGGTTTCCTTCCGCTGCCTGTAGCCTATCTGCAAGTTTCTGAGCGCTATCATCCGATGCTGAGCTTTGATTTAAACAATAAATAGATGACTACGGGCGAACCGATGAGCGTCGTCACCGTATTCACAGGCAGGGTAAACTGCGTGCTGATGATCTGGCAGATGAGATCGGCGCCCAGCAACACAGAGGCGCCCAGCAATACACAAAAGGTCATCTGGTGCAAATGGTGCGAGGTTTTGAAGAACAAGCGCGAAGCAATGGGCACGGAGATGCCCACAAAGGCAATGGGCCCGCAAAAGGCGGTAATGATGCCCACCAGCAACGAGGTAATGACGATGATTTTGATGCGCAGGCCCTGCACGTTGATACCCAGGTTCTGCGCGTATTGCTCGTTGAGGAGAATCGCATTCATCGGCTTCACCAGGAAAAAAGCCGTGAGGAGAATGAGCGCACACAGCGGGCCGATGATGGCCAGATCGGATAATGTTGTGCTGCTCACGTTGCCCATGCTCCACAGCACAAAGGTTTTCAGCTTATCGGCGCTGCTCAGGTATTCGATAAGGCCCTGCGCCGCTCCCAGCACCTGCGAGAGCATGAGCCCCACCAGCAAAATGGTGACATTGCTTTTTGCTTTCCGCGAAATCGCCAAAATAATAATCGTGACAAAAAAAGCACCGGCAATGGAATACAGGGCAATGATCGCCTTGCCCGCAAAGAACACTCCCGAAATGTTGATAGACGTCAGTACCATCGTCGCGAGGGCTACAAACAAGCTGGCACCGCTGCTCACACCCAGCACATAAGGCCCTGCGAGCGGATTCCGGAAGAGGCTCTGCAACAATAAGCCGCACATGGACAGGCCCGAGCCTGCAACGATACAGGTGAGTGTTTTGGGCAGGCGGATGTCGTACAGGATGGTCGGGAACATCTCATCACCGCTCTCCAAAGACCAAAGGCTCACACTCCCGAAGCTGAGATCGGCGAGCGCCAGAGCCAACACCAGCAGCAGCAGGCAAAGGGCAGTCGTTATGAATCTGGATGAGGACAAGGATAGTTGCTGGTGAGTAGTGATTAGTGAATAGTGGTTAGTGATTAGTATTCGTTGACTGAGGCTCTCGGAACCATCAGGTGAACATCGTGATACATTGTTATTCCAGTTTTTTATAATAGGTAAATACATGGTTTGGCAGGCGCTCCGGGTATAAAATAGCAATGAGGTCTGCCAGCACGGCTTCGGGTTGCAGCATGGCCGTTTCCCAATAGTTGCTGTAGCCTTTGGCATTCTGCACCTTGTTGTTATTATATACCCTGTCTTTTTTATAGGCGTTGAAAAGCCCGTAACGCGTGTCGAAGGCCAGCAATTCCTTTTTCGAGTTCAGGTTATAGGTGTTGATCCACACATCACAGTCTTTGGCTTTGGCATACACCGTTTCGAACGACAAAGGCGTGCTTCCCGTTTTGTGGTCGTCTTTCCAGAAATAATCGCCGCCCGCATCGGCAATGAGATTGGCCATGTAGCTCATCCCTGCAGGCACATACCAGGTATCGCCGTACTTGATCTCCGTAAGCACAGTCGGCTTCCTGGTTTCATTGGCTACCAGGGCTTTCAGCTCCTTGTATTTTTTTTCTCCCGCGCTGAAGATGGAATCGGCCATGCGCTGCTTGTCAAAAAAGCAGGCGTAGAACTTGATCCATTCCGCACGGGCCAGCGGTGTTTCCTCGAGGTGGTCGAGGCTGATGGCTACCGGAACCTGTGCCTGCAACAATTTTTTATCGAGGTCGGCAGCAGGGTCGCCCATGCCGAAGGTGAGCAGCAGGTCGGGCTTCAGCGCAAGCGTTTTTTCCACTTCGATCTGCGGGCCTTTGGAAAGCTCCAGCACTTTACCATCGCTTACCTGTTTCTGAATAAAAGCATCCGTATAATACTCCACGTTGTCAATGGCCGCAATGCTGTTGGCTTCGCCCAGGGCCATGAGCATGAGGCTGTATACCGAGCTCATGCTGGCCACCCGTTTCACCGGGATCTTCACATAGTAAGCGTCAATGCTGTAAACCGGTTTTTTATCCGGGTAGAGGATAAAGGTGGATGTCACGCTCCGGTTCTCCTTGTTCCCGTAGATCTCCAGGATCGTATACTCTTTCTCATGCCTGATGGCAAAGCGTTTGGCATAGTGGAGGCTGTCGCGTGTCACCGCCGGGTTTTGAGCAGCTTTAGTTTCCGGGTGCTTTCCCTGGCAGGAAGCCAATACCAGATTCATGGCTGCAAACAAAATGATGATCCTGATCATAAAGGTTTCTTTGTAAAGCCGGATTGGCCCGGCACACAAACATACTAAATTATAGTGATACACGTCATTGCGAGCGATAGCGAAGCAACCTTCCATTATTGGAGATACCTCATCGCGGAAAGCGGTTTCATGCTTCAGCGTCATTGCGATCCCGCGCCCCGGCGGGAGAAGCAATCTCCCATCATAACAGACATTTCCCGGATCAGGAGGAACGATTGGAGCAGAGCATCTCATTTTATATAGAATTCTTCAAACCTCCCAATCAACACCAATTTCATGAGATAAGTCTTTCCATTCAGGATTTATAGAATTGATCAGTTTTTCTTTTTTCAATCTACTGCCTCCTTTTATTTGCTTTTCTCTTGCGATAGCATCTTCTATTCTCAGAAACACCTCATAATAAACCAACTTGTTTAGTCCATATCTGCTGGTAAAACTATTAGGATACTTTCCGGACCTATGCTCAAATAACCTCTTTCCCAAATTAGATGTCACTCCTGTATATAGAGTAGAATTATTCTCATTTGTCAGAATATAAATAGCGCCGCCTTTAGTCATAAGATAAATATACTAAATCCGTTATTGTGAGCAGAGCGAAGCCATCTTCTTTTGAGAGATTGCTTCACCGCTAAAAGCGGTTCGCAATGACGCACCCTCAAAACTGAACCTGGAAAACACTTCCCTTAGGCTGATTGCCAAGCACTGTGATCTTCGCCTGGTGCAGGTCGCAGATACGTTTTACGATATAGAGGCCGATGCCGGTGCCTTTGGTTTTGCGTGTTTCCTCATCGCCGCTCCTGAAAAATTTCTCGAAAATCTTCTGTCTTTCGCCCGCTGCTATGCCGCAGCCCTGGTCGCTCACTTCCAGTAAGGGCTTGGCGTTCTGCATGCTCAGCACAAGCCTCACCTCAGGCTTTTCGAAAGAATACTTAAATGCATTTTCCACCAGGTTGATGATCACTGAAGGCAGCAGATCCTTGTCGCCCGCATACAAGATCCCCGCTTCGATGTCGTAACGCAGCGCTCCGGAATCGAGCTGTGGCTGAAAGTAGCGGCTCAGCGTATTCTGAAACAGTACACTCAGATCGATCGTTTCCTTTTGCAGGGCCAGGTTCTCGTTCTCGATCTGGTTAGCGAGCAGCACATTATCCACCAGCTTGTGCAGGCGCTCGGTTTCGTTAAGGGCATTGCCGAGCAATTGCTTTTGTTTCTCGCGCCCGAGCTCGTGTTTCAGTAAGGTTTGCAATTGGAGCTTGCTGGCGGCAATGGGCGTTTTCAATTCGTGCGATACGCTGAGGATAAAATTCTTCTGCTGATTCGCCAGCTCGGTTTCCCGCTTAATGGAGCGCCTCACCAGGCTGATACCAAAGAGAAGGATGAGCAGGAACACGGAGCCCTCGCCCACGATCATGTACACGCGCTTCATTTTCTTTTGCTCGAGGAGGGCTATGTCGCGGGTGATGATAGCGGGATCCGTGGTAGACAGGGCGGCGATCTTCTGCTCGTTGTAAATATTTGCATTCGACTGGCGCACGAGCAACACCTCCCACCACAAAAACTGCAGCACAATGTAGCCTACAAGCCCTGAAAATATCAGCGTGGTGCGTTTCGACATGGAGCCCGTCACTTATGGAAGACCTGTACAAAGCCTTTCAGGAAGCGCTTCTTAATACCGGCTACCCTGATCTCGTTCACCTGGCAGACGTAAAAATAAGTACCTTCCGTCACGATCTCTTTCATCTGCATGGATTTTCCATCCCACATGATTTTAGGATCCGTGGTTTCGTAGATAAGGTTACCCCAGCGGTTATAGATCTTGAGATCGATGTCTTTTACAAACTTATTGACGATAGGCTTGAAGAAATCGTTGACGCCATCGCCGTTGAGCGTGATCACATTCGGCAGCTCGTATTCCGGGCAGTTGTCCACGCAGATCTTCGCGCTTTGCAGGCTTTCGTTGTTAAAGGAGTCGATGGCCGTAATGGCATAGCAGCCTGCAATGGATTCCAGCTGATCAAAATGGATCACCGTATCGTTGATGGCCATAATGGAGTCCCAGAGTACCAGTGGCGCATCCTCGGTTTCGGCAAAATAGAGCTTGTATTTGATAGCATCGTCGCTGCACACATGGTTCGGGTTGTTCCAGATGAGCGACAGGGCCGGCTTCTGGCAATCGGACTGAATGGTGAGGGTCGGAGAGCAAGGCGGTGTGGTATCGATCGGTTTCGCACACACTTCCTGGCTGTAGTTGAGCAGCGGCCTGTAAATATTAGGATCGGAATATTGCCCTTTCGACAAGACCTTATAGCAATACAAAGCCCCGTTCACCAGCGGGTTGTCGGTATAGCTCAATGCCGTGGTACTGTCTTTCAGCACAAAGCTGGTTTGGGTCGGATCTTTTTTGTAGATGTAATATTTATAGTTGCCCCATGGCACCTGCTGCTGCCAGCTCAGGCTAAGCGTATTATCGCTGGAAGCGATCGTAAGGAATACCGACGACGCTTTTTGCCCGTTGCCTACGAACTGCCCGTTGGCATAAAACTCAATTTTATAGGTATGCGGAAGCCCTTCCGTATTAATGCCGGTATGAATAAAGGTCGTATCCGTAAGCTGGTTCAACGCTTTGAAATAAGGCTTCGTGATGGATGCTACCTGCGTGAAGGTGCCTGTAAAGCCGTCGTGGTGCATCAGCCTGAACTCGTAAGGGCCCGGAACCGCAATCGTATCCAGGGCATTGAATCCCAGCAGCGGCTTGATCCATCTTACAAAAATGGAGCCTGTAGAAGAGCTTGTCGTCTGCACATCGACATTGATCAGGATCGGCACATCGCGCTTGAGTTGCACGCATACCTGCGTAGAGGCATAGCTGAGCGCCCCGTCGTCGTACACAGCTTCCACCACGTAGCTGTAATTGGTTCCCTGCGACAGGCCGTTGCCATTATTCGTATCCAGGAAGGTGGTATCGTTGATGCCGGTAGTGCAACCGATCTTCGTAAAACCCGACGATGGCGGAACCCCGGTTTCGCATAAGCCATGCACCCAGGGCACACAATCCGATTTCCGGTACACGCAATAGGACTTGATCTTATTGCCGGAAATATTCTGGCAGGCCGGTTTTTTCCAGGTCAGCTTTACACTCGTACCCAAAGGCGTAGCGGTAAAGCTGAGCGGCGGCGGCGCTACCACGGTAATATTAAAGGTTTTGAAATCCACGAGGTTGATGTCCGGATCCTGGTCTTCCGCTTTTACCGTTACCTGGTAAGGCGACTTGCGAATGTGAGAGCAATTTGTTTGCCAGCTGAACGTTCCGCTCACGGGACTAAAGCCCTGAGCAGAAGCGAAGGTTGCCGGAGAAGAGGACACATTAAACGGCCCGCCGTTTGCCGTCAGCTTGATCACGTCGTTGTCCGGGTCCGTAGCCAGGATGCCTTTGGTAACAGTGCTTCCGGCAAGCACACAGGTATCGGTGATGGGCCTGATGTTGGGAGGGTTGTTGTTACACACGCCCACATCCACTTGTAAATCGCGGATCACATAACCCACGAGCCTGTAGATGCCGTCATTGTCTTTGCGCCATTCCTTAATGAACATGGCAAGGTTATATTCGCCCTGCTGCTGTGGCGAGCACCAGGTAAGCGTACCGGTAGTCGCATTCACATTATAGGTTCCTCCGGCACCTGTAGCCGGGTAGTTATAACCCGGGCACATCTGGCCGTTGAGGCCGCGGCAATAGGTCAACTCGTAAGACAGGCTGTCGCCGTCGGGATCGGAAGCGCCCGGATTATGCAGAAAGCATTTGTTCACACAGCCCTTGTCTATCGGCGGAATGGTAAGCACGGGCGAGCTGTTGGGCCCCATAAAGGTGGAGATCACCAGGTAAGACTCGATGTAGAACACCTGGTTCACAGAGTTCGGAAGATTGATCACACCGGCATTCCGGTTGGGATCCGTCATGCTCATTTTGTAAGTGCTGGGACCGGGGTACGTATGGTCAATGACATATTCATTCTTCTTGATCGTAGAGGTCAGCGGCTCGCCATCAAAAGGCGGTTGGCTGGAAGGTCCGCCAGGACAAAGGTTCTTGGTCGTGCCGTTGGTACGCGGTACCACAGCCCTCGTACCGTCGCCGAAATAAAGCGTATCATAGCAGCGGTCGGCCAGGTTAGGACCGCCGATGTTGGTATAGGTGGTCACCTTGATGCGGTAGGTATAGCCGTAAAGCCAGGTATAGGTAATCTCACCGGCGCGGTTATGGGTTGCTTCTGCCGTATTAAAAAAACCAATAATAAAAAGAACAAAAAGAAGGTAACGCCACTTAAACATGTTGTCTATAATTAAATATTTTGAGGATGTTCTGACCGAGTATTTAAAGGTACAAAAAAAACCTAACGGGAGCGTTAAATTACGGATTTTACAAGTAAAAGGAATATCGCCTGCAAAGTCAAATTTTTCGCTGACTTTATTTTATAATAATTTAACGAAAATGCCGCCCTGCAACGCTTTTAGTAGTAATTTTGTGGTTTAATTCAATTCATATACATGGGCTCTCATCATCATGGCCATTTGAGTAAAGTGACTGCGGCCGGTTTGTTAGTTACACTCGGCATTATTTACGGCGACATTGGAACTTCCCCCCTCTATGTGATGAAGGCCATTGTCGGCGATGGCCCTATCAACGCGGAGGTGATCCTTGGAGGTATGTCGCTGGTGTTCTGGACCCTTACCCTGCAAACTACCATTAAGTATGTCATCTTTACACTGAGGGCCGACAATAAAGGGGAAGGCGGTATTTTCTCGCTCTATGCCCTCATCAAAAAAGCCAAGCGCAAATGGCTGATCTTTCCGGCCATCATCGGCGGCTGCTGCATCCTGGGAGAAGGCATCATCACGCCTCCTATCTCTGTGGCCTCTGCCGTAGAGGGTCTAAAACTGATTCCACGTTTCAGCCACATCCACACCATCCCCATCGTCATTGCCATCATCACCGTGCTGTTTTTCATCCAGCAGTTTGGCACCAAGTTCATCGGTAAATTTTTCGGGCCCGTTATGCTGGTATGGTTCCTCACCCTCGGCACCATGGGCGTGATCAGCCTCTCGCACGACTTTACCGTTCTGAAAGCCCTCAATCCATACTACGGCCTGCACCTGCTGTTTACACACAAAGGCGCCTTCTGGCTCCTCGGCGCGGTGTTCCTTTGCACCACCGGTGCCGAGGCCCTCTATTCCGACATGGGGCACTGCGGCCGCCAGAATATCCGCATCAGCTGGATTTTTGTGAAATCCATGCTTGTGCTCAACTACATGGGCCAAACGGCCTGGCTCATCTCCAACGACGGCAAGCTGCTCGACGGCGACAATCCCTTTTATGCCATCATGCCCGAATGGTTCCTCCCTGTGGGAATCGGCATTGCCACCATCGCCACCGTCGTAGCTTCCCAGGCTTTGATCAGCGGGTCCTTCACCCTCATCAACGAGGCGATGCGCCTCAACTTCTGGCCGAAGGTGGAGATCAAGTACCCGACCGATCTGAAAGGACAGATGTACATCCCATCCATCAACTGGCTGCTCTACATCGGCTGCATCTTCATCGTATGGTTCTTCAAAGAGTCGAAGGAAATGGAAGCTGCCTACGGGCTCACCATCATCCTGGGCATGATCATGTCCTCGCGCCTGCTGGCTTTTTTCATGCGCCTCAAAAAATACCCGCGCCTCTTTATTTATGTGTTTGTAGTGGTTTACATCATCGTGGAAGGCTCTTTCCTGATCGCGAACCTCGAAAAATTCCCGAAAGGCGGCTACATCACCCTGCTGATCGCCCTGTTCCTGGCTTCGGTGATGGGCTGCTGGTACATGGCCAAGCTCATCAGGCAACGCTATACCGACATTGTTCCTCTGGCCAACTACAAGCAGATGCTCGTCGACCTCAGCTCCGACCCATCGATCCAGAAATACGCCACACACCTCATCTACATGACCAGTGCCAACAATCCCGCCACCATCGAGTCGAAAGTGATCTACTCCATCTTGCAGAAGCGGCCCAAGAAAGCCGATGTGTACTGGTTTGTGCACGTGGATGTGGTGGATGAGCCTTACCGCATGGACTATAAGGTGACGCACATTGCCAGCGAGGACATTATCCGCATCGATTTCCGGCTGGGCTTCCGGGTAGCGCCTAAGATCAACCTCATGTTCAGGCATGTGGTGGCCGATATGGTGAAGAACAAAGAAGTGGATATTACAAGCCGCTACGAATCCCTGAACAAAAATAATGTGATCGGCGATTTCAAATTCGTGGTGCTGGAAAAATTCCTGTCGTACGAGAACGACCTGCCATTCTTCGAGAAGATGATCCTGAATGTGTACTTCCTGCTCAAACGCCTGAGCTTAAGCGAAGCCAAGGCATTCGGCCTGGACAGCAGCTCTGTGAAAATCGAAAAATTCCCGATGATCATCAGCAAACCCAAAGAGCTTCATCTTAAACGCATTGAATAAGCCCTGTATTGCAAGGCTTCTTTTTGCCGCCTTGTGTTGCATCTCTATCCTGTTACCGTCGTGCCAAAAGCATACGGCGGAAGCTTCCTTTTACTTCTGGCGGACAAAGGCCGTTTTATCGCCGGGAGAACGTGAGGCACTGAAAACCTATGGCGTAAAGACGCTGTACGTCCGCTTCTTCGACGTAGACACGCGGGACGAACAAAGCGGGCCGGAGCCCCTGGGTGTGGCCGACAGCCTGGATCGCCTGCCGCAACAGCTTTCCGTGATCCCGGTGGTGTTCATCACCAATCGCACATTCCTGCGAATGAAGCATGATACCGAAGCTGTTCTTCTGGCCCGCAGAGTCCTGAAAAAAATCAATGGCCTGCGCGCCTCATACCCTGAGCTGCAAATCGATTGCGACTGGTCGGACAAAACAAAGGCCCGCTATTTTCTGTTTCTAAGGTCCTTAAAGCCAGAGTTGCCTGCACACGTGAAGTTGACGGCCACGATCCGCCTGCACCAGGTGAAGTACCCGGTACGCACCGGCGTGCCACCGGTAGACGGCGGCATGCTGATGTTTTATAACATGGGCAGGCTACAGGATGCCGATGCCCCGAACTCTATTTTTGATGCCTCTACAGCCTCGGCATATTTACCGTATGTGAAAAGCTACACGCTTCATCTGGATGCGGCCCTGCCGGTATTTCGCTGGTACGTGCATTACCGAAACGGACAGGTAAAAGGGCTTGTGACAAAAAAACATCTGCCCGACATCGGAGATACTTCTTATTTTTACAGCAGCGCCAAAGCAAGTTATGTGCTTAAAAGGGCGGGCGTTCTCAACGGCGTTTCGTATGAGGCAGGAGATGCCTTAAAGTACGAAGCCCTCGACGATGCCGCGCTGCTGGATGCTGCGAAGCTCCTGCAAGAGAGCCTGCCTGACGCAAACAGGCGGATTGCACTATACGACCTCGACGTTATTAATTTAAGCTACTATGAAAGCAACACCCTTCAAGGCCTTTTTTCTACCTTCCGTTAGCCTCCTGGCCTTCGCGGCCCTCACAGCCCTGGCTTGCGCCGGCGGCGACTGGGACGGCAGCGAAGGCTCCATGTTCACGCCGCACATCATCAACCAGAAACAATCGGTGGCTTTTTTCCGCACGCTGGAAACGCCGTTTTACGACGGCTACGATGACGATCGCGGCAGCGCCTTCCACACGCAGAACAGCAAGGAGTGGGACGGTTTCTTTGAGAACAAGGTAAGCCCCGAAGCCATTAACTACTGGCTGTATGATGCCTCTCTGGCACAGATCGATCAGATGATCTTCGAACTCAAGGGCAAAACGGCCAACCTCGACGAGCTCTCCAGAAAATACAGCTTGAAAACAACGGCTCCCGCTGCGAAAGCGAATTCTTTTTTATACTATACCGGCTTCGCCCGCCGCAACGAAACCATTGCCAAACCGGCAGATACCTGGGACAGCCAGGCCGCCGCTGTACCTGTTGCCAACATCGCGCAGCAAATCGCAGGCGGCTTGAATTTTTACGCCAAAGCAGCCGATCCTTACCTGAAGGAGCGCTATGCCTTCCAGCTGGAACGGCTCTACTTTTTTAATAAGGAATACGAGAAGACGATTTTGTTTTTCAATGAAAACGAAAAATTTTTTACGACAGGCAACAGCATGAAATGGAGGAGCCTGGGCTATAAAGCCGCCGCCCTCTACCGGCAGAAAAAATACGCGGAGTCGAATGTGCTGTATGCCACGATCTTCGACCGTTATGAGCCGATGCGGAAATCAGCCTACCTCTCGTTTCATCCCCTGCCGAAAGCAGAATGGGAGCAATGCCTGGCCCTTGCCAAGAGCACGCACGACAAAGAAGTGCTGTGGCAGCTCAAAGGCTTGTATGGTAATGAGGTGGAAGCCATGAGGGAAATCCTGAAGCTGAATCCTTCTTCCCCCCTCGCCGACCTGCTCCTGGTACGGGCAGTAAACATTGAAGAGTGGAACATGGAATCGGAAAGCTACGAAGCAAAAAAAACAGGCAAGGCGTATTCCGTGAACAGGAACCTGCTGGCTTTTCTCAATGAAACCTCTGCCACCATCCAATCGCCGAATGCGGCAGCCTGGCACCTGGCAGCAGCCTACCTCAACGACATGCAGGGCGATTATGCCCAGGCGGAAATACAGATGAAACGTGCGGAAAAATTAAAGGCCAATAGCCCGTTCACCAAAGCACAATACCACCTTATCGCCGTATATGGCTCTTTGAAAAAAATCACAGACATGAATGAGAAGCAGGAAACGGCCCTGCTGAACGATCTGAAAATCCTGTTCAGCAAGGAAACCGGAGCGCTCGATAATTTCCGGAGCAACAAAGCCCGCACCTGGACCCGCCGCACGTTGGCGGAGCTTTACCTGAAAAAAGGCGAAGCGGAAAAGGCGGAGCTCATTTTTCCGGGTATCGACCCCAGGCAATTCAACACCACAGAGCACATCCAAAAAATGATCGCCTACTATGAAAAGGCGAATCCTTCCGCTTTTGAAAAACTATTCTTCGAGCAGGCATTCCTGCAGAAGCAAGACTACCAGGAGCTCCTGGGCATTCGCTATGCCCAGCAGGACAAGCTGGAAGAAGCCCTCGCCGCCCTGAAAGCAGCCGGCAACAAGGAAACGCTTTATGGGAACCCCTTCACCATACACATTAAAGACTGCCACGACTGCGACCATGCCGCCGTACAGAAAACCAAATACACCAAGGCCTCTTTCGTAGAGAAAATGATCGAAATGAAAGGGATTGCGCAGAATAAACCCGCCGAGGCTGCCCAGAATTATTTCCTGGTAGCGAATGGCTTCTATAACATGACCTATTTTGGAAATGCGCGCCTTTTCTACGACAACCGCGTGGACAATACAATCTACAATTACGAGCATGCGGTGACGCCTGAGGAAAACAGCGACCTGGCATTGAAATACTATTTACTGGCTCTACAAAACACAACGGATAAGGAGTTCAAAGCCAAGTGCACCTTCATGGCTGCTAAATGCGAGCAGAACGCTTTCTTCATGAACATGCCTGCCAACTACAAAGGCGATTTCAAATCGGGAGCGTATTTCGCTACCCTGAAAAAAGACTACAGCGCCACAAAGTATTACCAGGAGATCATCCGGGAATGTGGCTATTTCAGGACCTACCTTGGTGGCAGACGTTGATCCGTGCTTAAAATCCCTACAAGCTCTTCGATGAAAGCTCCCTGCGCCGGTAAGATTTTAACAAGTGCTTCCGGGATGCCAAACCACGCTGCCTTGTCAATCTCAGGAAAGCGCTGCATCTTCCCCGACTTTGGCGGCCAGGGCATTTCGAAGGTGTTGCTTTTTAATGTACTCAGCTCAAAATCGCTTTCCAGCGCCCAGGCATGTACCAGCTTCCCTCCTTTTTGCTTAACGGGTGTGAGCCTGAGAAATGTTCCTTCCGGCTGCATCCCTGTTTCTTCGGCAAATTCACGCTTGGCTGCCTGGAGCAAATCTTCTTCTGCACCGGGCTCTCCTTTAGGAATGGTCCAGGCGCCCTCGTCTTTACGCGCATAGAAGGGGCCTCCGGGGTGCACGAGCAGCACCTCCAGCGCCTTCTGATGGTAGCGGTACACTAAAATGCCGGCGCTTTGTTTCATCGTTTCTTTTATAAAAATCCTGCAAACTGCGTGATCTAAAAATAGCTGATTTTATCTACAATTCGCCCGGGCTCTGTGGAATTGTACGAACAGGAAATAGAAATTCCGCCACACAACCGGCTGGAAAATAATTTTTTTGCCGGGCACGTTCTTATCAAATGCCTCTATGAAACCGGTAAGGTTGTCCATTTCGTTGCTACCGGTTCTTCAAAACAGTTATTCATCTTTTAAATCCAAAACCCATGAAAAATTTAGTAATAGCGATCGGGGCGTTCATGCTAATGCTTAACATCGATTTGAATGCCGGAGCTGACCCGGGAAGGCCGGGCAACGAAAACACCTATTGTGCTGAGTTGAAAAACGATAAGCTCGTCATCATGCGCGATGGCGAAGTCCTGACAAATGACATTGTGTTTGAAAATGGCGTAGAGCTGAAAACAGATGGAAGGGTCATCTATCCCAACGGATTAAAGGCAACGATGAAAGCCGGCGAATGCGTGGATAAAACGGGGCTGATCAGCTCGCCTGCCAAACAAGAAGCTAAAAACTAGCTTCCTCAAGCGGAAAAAGACAAGCATAAAAAAAGACTGCCTCTTAAGGTCCTGAACGATCATAACTGCCATTGGACAGGATGACTTCAGCCGCTGAGGCAGTCTTTCTGATTTTAAGGCTGGTTTATTTAACGGAAACCGGCACTTCTATTTTTTCCCAGATGAGGGAGAAGCTGTTATTGCCCAAGCTGTATTTCAGCCGTTCTGCTGATGGCGCAACAGCGTGCGGCTTCACCGTCACACGCAGGGCGTCGTCGCTTTCCTTGTAATCGTAAGCACCCCATTGCTTAGCGGTTTTATTGAAAATAATGGTCCACTCTTTATCTCCCGGAATGGCAAAAAAGCTATAAGTGCCGGCAGGCAGCTGCTTGCCTTCCACTGTAATCGCTTTGTCGGTGGTAAAAACGGTTGCCTCGTTGGCGCCTGCCCTCCATACTTTGCCATAAGGCACCAGATCGCCCCAGATCTTACGCCCTTTCACGGCCGGGCTTCCGTAATTAATGCTGATGTTGGCCCCTGCTACTTTCCCGCTAACGCTGTCGCGCGGGCTGGCTACCGGCTTTTGAGCCTGGGCTGTTGCAAGCCCGCAGATAATCGCTACTAAAAAGGTAATGAGTTTTTTCATGGATTCAAGGTTTAGAATGACGCTTAAAGGTAGAGCTTTTTGACAAGACCTCGCCTGCGAATGAGTGAAGCCCTCTCATTTTAACGTTAATTGACAATCGCCATTCATCATGCCGCATTTTACAAATAATAAGCCCTACTTTTATCGTATGAAATTTTCCTATTTCAATTTCTGGATCAGGAATGGCATCCTGTACCTCTTCTTCTGCCTGCTGGGGCTTCTGATGGTACTACTCGACAAAGACAATCCCATCCATATAAAGGGCGGGGCGCTGGATGTGCTTACCAGGGGCGCTGTGATTATCCTCATAGCCCATATCCAGGTGTATGTTCACAACGTGTTGTATAAAAACTACTTCGGCAAATCCCATGTAAAATACATTGTAGGCACGCTCATCTTATTTACCACGTATTTTCTCATCAACTTTTTCACCCGCTTCGGATTCATGCAGCAGGAAGGGCCTGTGACGATGGGTGTTTCCATCTTTCTGATTTACCTGATCGGTCTTGGCTTTTATTATATCCACAAAAACATCCTGGAACGAAGCCTTCTTTTCGAGAACGAGCTCATCGAAAGAGACGAAGAGATCCGGCATTTAAAGGCACAGCTCAACCCTCACTTCTTATTCAATGCCTTAAACAATCTCTATGGCACGGCGCTGACGGATCCGGAAGAAACGCCCGACAAGATCCTGGAACTTTCGGAGCTGCTGAGGTACCAGATAGAATCTTCCAAAAAGGAACATGTGTCGCTGGAAGATGAGGTAGCATTTATCAGGAAATACCTGAGCTACGAACAAAACCGGAATCCGAAGCTGAACATCGACTTCTCTACCGACATGCCCCCGGAGCGCTTCAATTTATCGCCCCTGCTCTTCATGCCTTTTATTGAAAACGCCATTAAATACAGCAGCCACACCGATAAGCCTTTCCTCCGCCTGTTTATCGCCGCCGATAAGAAGACCCTTATCTTTAAATTAAAGAATAATTATACCGACAGTGGCAGGAAATTTTCAGGCACCAATACAGGACTTTCCAACACAAAGAAAAGACTCGAGTTGATGTACCGGAAAAAGCATGAGCTGATTATTACCGAGGACAAGGGAGTTTACAGTGTTGAGCTGACCTTAAAACAATGACCACAGACAGAAACGAGTTTCCATGAAATACAAATGCCTGATAGTGGATGATGAAGCGCCTGCACATAAAGTGCTGCAATCGCACATCAACAAAACGGACCTGCTCGAGATTGCGGGCGATGTGTATGATGGCAAGGAAGCCATTGACTTCATGCGGAGCAACAAGGTAGATCTTTTGTTCCTGGACATAGACATGCCAAAGCTTTCGGGCCTAGAGCTTCTCCAATGCATGCCTTACCCTGTGCCGGTGATCCTCACAACAGCCTACAGTAATTTCGGCTTCGAAGCTTATCAGCATGATGTGGTGGATTACCTGCTGAAGCCTATCTCTTACCCGCGCTTCCTCAAATCCATCAACAAAGCTATCCGCCTAATGGGCGCGGAACAGGGCGGTAAACCGGAAGAGGAAACTGCATTCCCGGACATCGAGCTGAAGTACGACGGGATCCTGAAAATTATCAATACCAGGCGCATCCTGTTCATTGAAGCGGTTGGCAATTACATCCGGATTCACCTCGAGGACGAAAAGCCCATGCTGGTGACCCAAACCATGAAATACATCGGTTCCCTGCTGCCCCGTGACCATTTCACCAGAGTGCATAAATCCTACATCGTAAAGCGTGAGGCCATTGCGGAGATCAGGAAAACAGAAATTACCCTGTCGAATAAGGTTGTCCTGCCTATTGGACGCAAATATTCGGTATTGCTGGAGCCATAAAACACAGGCACAGAGATGCTATCCCTGTGCCTGCTATCATCGTATCCAAAAAAACGGAAGCTTACTGCCCGAGTTTGTAGAGCATTTTTCCGTGCAGTAAAACCGCCCGGGCAAAAGTCCTTTCTTTTTTATAAGGCACGTCAAACTCCCGCGCTGTGGCTTCTACAATCCTGGAAATCTCCGGATAATGCACATGCGACACAGAAGGGAATAAATGGTGCTCTACCTGGTAATTCAGGCCTCCCAGCACGTAAGAGATAAAGCGATTGCCGGTGGCAAAGTTCATGGTGGTGCGCATCTGGTGCTCCATGAAGTTGTTTTCCAGCTGGTTGTTCTCTCCTACCTGGTGGAACTCAGTTTCATCGGTAACGTGTGCAGCCTGGAACACCACCGCGAGCGTAAACCCTGCAATGTAATGCATGACTACATAGCCTGTGATCCAGTTCAGGAAAGTCATCTCAGGAACCACGAAATAAGGGATGAGCATATAGGCAAAGTACAGGAGCTTGGAAACCACAATGATCAGGAGTTCCTTACCCAGTGTGGTTTTGGCTGCTTTCAAATGGCCTTCTTTGCTGTACCGGATAGCCTGCTGAAAGTCTTTGGTAGTGCTCCACATCAGCGTCATGAGGCCGTAAAAGAACCAGGCATACAGGAACTGGAACCTGTGTATCCATTTTTTTTCGGCATGCGGGTCGAAGCGCAAAAAGCCCAGCGGCGCAATATCCTCATCGAGGTCATGCACATTGGTATAGGTATGGTGAATGATGTTGTGCTGTATCCTCCAGTTGAGGGAATTTCCGGAAAGGAGGCTGATGGAGAAGAACCCGAGGAAGCGGTTCAGCGCATCGTTTTTACTGTAGCTCCCGTGGTTGGCGTCGTGCATCACGCACATGCCGATTCCGGCCATGCCGAAGCCCATCAGGACCGCTAAAAATAACCATACGGTTTTATTGTCTGTCACCCGGAAGGTGATCAGGAGAAAAGGGATCAGGTAAGCCGCAAACATGACCACTGTTTTCAGGTACAGGTGGATGTTTCCGCTTTTACCGATCTGGCGATCCTTAAAATAAGAATCTACCCGTTTACGAAGCTCATTCTGAAAATTACGGTTGGTGTTATTGAATCTGACTGCTGTAGCGCTCATAGTGTTTTAAAATTATACCTCAAATTTCGCTACAGATTGGCCATAAAAGCCGGAAAAAGGGATCAAGCGCTTACTTATTGTATAAACGCCGTTCGTCATTTAAGCCATACCCAACGCGGAATAAGCCCGAAGCATGTCTTGGGCTACGCTATTTTCGGCCTGCCTTTACTGCGTGGGACGCTTCACTCCGGCCGGCCGAAACACCATTTCACTAAAAAACCCTCTGTATGTGGAATACAGAGGGTTTGTCACGCTAACGGCCAAATAACGTATCAGGCCGCCAGTGTTGCTTTTTCCTGAGGATTGATTGGTAACTCGATAGCGGGTGTTTCAGGTTTTAATTTTTCAATGATCCTGTTGGCCCTTTGTTGCGCCATCCATTCTTTTTTGAGCACCCATTTTTCGCCCTGCAATTTATTCATGATCTTATCGAAAGGCATATACACCGCCAGGTTCAGGATACCTTCCCATTTAGCCTTGAAGCTTTGGGCGATCTTACGGTAGCTCACCGAAAACCCGCCATCCATGTACGTAATAAAGTGCCAGTATCCGCTCGGCATGTAAAGCGCATCACCGTGCTCAAGCACACACTCCTGCACCTCAATGTATTTCAGGCCAGGGTATTTTTCGTAGTCGGGGTGATCGAGGTCTACCAGGGAATAGGTGTTGTATGGCAATTTATAAAGAAGCTCCGAATATTTAGGATGCACCAATACCACTTTTTTGCGGCCATAGAACTGGGTGAGCAACACGTTGCTCATGTCGATGTCCTGGTGAATGCGCACTTTAATATCCCGTGCGCCGAAGAACATATAGCCGATGCGGCCCAGAATGCCTTTAAAGATCGCAGGGCAGGGAAAATCCTTTCTGAGCTCAGGCTTTGATTTAAACATATTGAAGAGAAACATGCGCAGTGTGGTCGGCTTGTTTTCCTCGATGGTTGTGACATAGTCCCTGAAAGGCATTTTGAGATCGGCAATGGTATAGGCCGAGCCTTTGTTGCTGTTGCTGTTGTCAAACACATCGACCATCACATCGCCACAGACGTTTTTGATATAATCGATGGTCCATTTGTTTCCCGCGGGGTATTGGCCTGCCAGCCCTTTGATGACTACAGGTTTTTGTGGGATGAGAAATTGTTTTTTGAATTCTTCAGGCGAAATATCGCTTACGGTGTCAATAGAAGAAGTTTTCATAAAATTGGGTTTGAAAATGTAAATACAATTCTATACCAGTTGCTTTAAGAAAATTTGATAGAACAAAACTATGTCAGATTTAATCATCTAAACCAATTTTATACGTTAAAAGTTGCAAAACAGGGGAAAAATATCTACAATAAAAGTGCAGGGAATGGTTAATTTTATCCCGTGAAGCCAGCCCTGCCCCTTTCCAGACAGATCGCTTATGCGTTTGGCATGATGGGCTACAGCATCCTGATCAATATCATTAGCGTGATCCTGGTTTACCTGTATGTACCTCCTGAAACCAGCGGCTTGCCTCCTCTAATCACACAAATGGTCATCTTCGGTTTTTTCAATGTAATGACCATCATTACCACCAGCAGCCGCTTCATAGATGCCGTGTACGATCCATTCATTGCCCAGCTAAGCGACAAAAGCAGAAACCCTTCGGGCCGGCGCATTCCGCTGATGAAAAAAGCGGTGTTGCCTTCCGTTCTTTTCTGCTGCCTCATCTTTTTCCCCTTGCACCATTATGAATCTGGGGTTAATATTGCCTGGCTGGCCGTGATGCTTGTGCTTTTTTACATTTCCACCACTTCCTATGTAATTCCGTATTATGCCCTGCTTCCCGAGGTAGCGCCGGATTCTGCGCAAAAGGTGAGGCTTTCCACCTGGCAGTCGGTGGGTTTTGTGGTAGGGATAGGCATCGGCTCCAACGTGTTCAATGTGACCGATCTTGTACAAAGCCATTTCGGAGTGGAAACGCGCCTGGCGGCGCTGCAAGTCTCCGTGGTGGGCTTCGCCCTGCTGGCCGGTATCGCCTTGCTGATCCCCGTGCTGGCCATCAACGAAAAACACTATTCGACAGCCGTTCCGCATTCGGTGCCGCTGAAACAGGCATTGCAGCAGGCCCTTAAGAACCGCAATTTTCTTCTCTTCATTGTAGCCGACTTTTCATATTTCATTGCCGTAACGCTTATTACTTCCGGATTGCTTTATTTCCTCAAAGTACTGTTGCAGCTGCCGGAAGCGCTCGGAAACAAACTTATGATGACCATGGTGCTGGTTTCCTTCATCTTTTACCCGATCATTAACCTGCTGGTCAAAAAAACGGGAAAGAAACGGATCGTCTTTATCTCCCTTGTGTTGCTGTCCTTCATCTTTCTGGGCATCTATTACCTTGGCCGCTTTCCCCTGGGACCCGAAAAGCAGATTTTCCTGCTGATAGGCCTGGCGGCCATTCCGCTGGCCTCTCTCAATATCCTGCCCAATGCCATTCTTTCGGAGATCGTTCAAAAAGACAGTGACGATACCGGCGAAAACAAAGCTGCGCTCTATTTTGCCGTGAGGTACTTTTTTGTAAAGATCGCCCAGACCATGGGCACCGCACTTTTTGTAATGTCGCTCAACTATGGTAAAGACGTTGGCAACGATTTCGGAGTGCGCCTCAACGGGCTTTTAGGCTTCGGGCTTTGCTTCCTGGCAGCGCTGATCTTTCTGAGGTTCCGCGAAACGGAAAAAGCAGGCACACCCTAAACCCAATATCCGGCATTAAATTGTATTGGAACAGGTTTGTATGCAATTCATTCAGCCATGAACTTACAAACCGTTGATACCGTAGACTCTATCAGTCCGGAAGACTTCAAAGAACGTTATTATAAAACAGGCAAGCCTTTGGTGATCAAAAACCTGGCAAAACAATGGCCCGCCTATTCCAAATGGAACTGGGACTATTTCAAGGAGCTGCTCGGAGACACGAAAGTAGGGATCTATAACAATGTGAAGAGCGATGCGCATACGCCTGTCAATACAGCCGACGACTATACTACCTTCGGGAACTACATCGACATGGTGAGCCGGGGGCCCGCTTCCTGGCGGATCTTCCTCTTTAACCTGTTCAGCCACGCACCCCAGATCACCAGGGATTTTAGCTGGCCCGATGAACTGATGGGCGGTTTCGTCAAGCGCGTTCCCATGCTTTTTGTAGGCGGCCAGGGCAGTATCACCCATATGCATTTCGACATGGACCTGAGCCATATTCTGCATACACAGTTTGCCGGCAGAAAACGCGTGTTGCTGTTCCCGTTCAGTGAGCAATACAAATTGTACCGCAAGCCCTTTGAGGTTCTAAGCCTTGCCGATTTCAGCAGCTACCATTCTTCGGCAGACAGCCACATCGACTATGGTAAATTTCCTGCTCTGCGCTATGCCCGGGGCTACGACCTGGTGCTTGAACACGGCGACACCCTCTTTATGCCTGCCGGCTACTGGCACCACATGGAATACATCGACAGTGGATTTGCCATGAGCTTACGGGCCATGCAGCCCGGAGTTAGCGGGAAGCTCCATGCATTATGGAAGCTGCTGGGCATGAGAAACATTGATACCCTGATGAAAAAAACCATGCCCCTGCGCTGGTATGCCTGGAAAGAAAAACTGGCGCATGAGCATGCCGCCAGGTGCATAGGCGCCATGCACTATGAGCTCAGTCCGGCTGCAACGGAGAAGGATGAGATCCTGAGAAACGCGTCCTGACCTTAACGGAGCGTGTTGTTCGGCCTGGTATATACCAATTGCATGACGTGAATGTTGCGCATAGCAAAAGCCGCTTCGCAGTAACAGAGGTAATAGTTCCATTTTCGGATGAAGTATTCGTCGAAACCCAGTTGCTTCACCTCTTCCAGCTTTTCGTTGAAGGCTTTATGCCATGCATTGAGTGTATGTGCATAATGCAGGCCGATGTCTTTGAGATCTACCAATGTGAGGTTTCCGGTACTGTTCACCGCCTGGTTGATGGCAGCAACCGAAGGCAGGAGCGATCCCGGGAAAATATGCTTCTGGATCCAGTCTACGCCATTCTTCAGGCTCTCGAAGCGCGAGTCGGGGCAGGTGATGACCTGGAGCGCAAAGATGCCGTCTTTTTTGAGCAAATCGCTGCATTTTTTGAAATACTCATTGTAATATTCCGCTCCCACTGCCTCCAGCATTTCAATGGAAACGATTTTGTCAAAGCTCCCTTCCATGAGGCGGTAGTCCTTTACCAGGATGGTGATCCTGTCTTCCAGCTTCTCTTTGGCAATACGCTCTTTGGCAAGCCGGTACTGCTCTTCTGAAATGGTAAGCGTGGTTACCCTGCAACCGTAATGCTTAGCCATATAAATGGCGTTTCCTCCCCAGCCGCTGCCGATCTCCAGCACATGATCGCTCTCCTTCAGGTGCAGCTGCCTGCACAGCCTGTCGTACTTTTCCAGCTGAGCCTCTTCCAGTGTCATATCCTCTTTCGTATAATACGCAGAGGAATAGGTCATGGTGGGGTCGAGGAAAAGGGCAAAAAAATCGTTGTTGAGATCGTAATGCTCGGAAATGTTCTTACGCGATCCGCTGAGGCTGTTGCCGCGTTTTATATGGTACAGTTTGTTGACTGCTTTCAGAAGATTGAGCACCAGTGACCTTGTACTGCTGCCGGATACCGTGGGTGCATGATCCACATTGAGCAGGAACCATTTAATGACGTTGGTGATGCTGTCGGTGTCCCAGTCGCCATCCACGTAAGCTTCTCCAAAACCGATATCGCCATATAAGACACAGCGCCTGAAAAAAACAGGGTTCTGTATGCGGATGTGACAGCTTATTCCCTCGCCGTTCCCGATGGCCATCTCCGACCCGTCAGGCAGGCTGATCAAGGCTTTTCCAAGAGGCATCTTAGAGAGCAATCCTAAAATCACTTTCCGGTAAAACCCTTCTTTGGGCCTGGCTATACTAAGTGATGTTGACATGTACGAATATAATCTATTTTTTATTTTCCGTTGTATTTACGATGCACATCCCTTTGCAGATTTAACAAATCATTTTTTTTATGGTACGGGATTTTTTTCAGCCACAGGAGCAGAGCATTCCAATGAATGAGTGTGATGATTCTCAGCGTCAGGAAAGGGAATCGGATGGCATACCACAACAAGTTTATGTTGCTTAAGGGCTTTCTGATCCCCGCCAGGGTGCTGATGAAGACACGCTCGTCTTTTTGGAAAGTATCAATGCGGATATTGAGCTTTTGATCGGGAACGTGCAGGCTGAAATCAAAATTAGCGTCATGGTCGAAAAAGGGAGACACGTAAAAATACTTTGTGGTATTCAGTTGAAATTTATTTTCACAGAAGTTCTGTGCGCCGAGAAAATAAGGCTTCATTTCATGGAAGGTGTTGCTTACCTCAGCCACACTGCACAGAGGCTGATGATTGGCATCGAATACAAAATAAAAGGACACGGGGTTGAAGTTATATCCCAGGATGTTGAGATTAGTGAGGCACATGATCTTCCCGACCGGGCTATCCATCCCATTCTGCTTTAAGTAATCCAGCAAATGCGCTTTTGTGGATTTACCTGTATCCGGCTCACCTATGGGAAACTGCAAATGCTCTTTGTCCCGGAAGCTAAACATATTAAAACGATTGTGGCTGAACAGGAATAGTTTTTTTCTTAAAAGCTCCAGCTCATCGAGGTCGATATAGAACATAAACACCTTATAGTGGAAGCGATGCTTTTTAGGAGCAAGCCTGTGGTGCATCACGGTAGCTTTATAGAGGCAGGAGTTCATGGGATGGTTACTTATTTGTATTAGAATTCGGAGAGTTTGTCCTCCACCTACCCTCCCGAAAGCTTTCGGGACAAGCTCTCCAGAGGGGGATATGCTTCTTAAATGGTTTCTTACAAGATCATTTTACATAGGTCAACGGCACTCTTGTACGCGTCTTCGTGAAAGCCATATTTGAAATAGCTTCCACAAAAATACAAAGGTCCGCTCTCATTTAACCGATATAATTCATCCTGTGCCCTGATCGCCGCCACATCAAACAAAGGGTGCTCATACCCTATCTCCCGGATGAGCTTATCCGGGGCTACAGTGCCGGGGATAGCATTGATCGATACAAAGTAATTTCTTCGTTCCGACACTCCCTGCAGGCGGTTCATCCAGTAGATGGTCGTAGGCACCTGCTTTCCGTTGCGTTCTTCGATGCGGTAGTTCCAGCTGCTCCAGGTACGTTTGTTCTTCGGCATGACGGATTCATCGGTATGCACCGTGGCTTTGTTTTTTTCGTAATGAAATACGGACAGCAGGCGCTGCTCATCGGCTGTAGGGTCAAAAAGCATTTTCAGGGCTTCGTTGGCGTGGGCCGCAATGATCACTTTATCAAATTCCTGCTGCTGCCCGTTAGCCGAAGTAACAAGGGCCTTGCCGCCCGGCAGGCGTTTTACGCTTACGGCCCCGTTGTTCACCTGTATTTTGTCTTTAAACGGTTTGATGAGAATTTCACGGTAAGCCTGGCTGCCGTTCTGCAAGGTGTACCATTGGTGCTGGGTATTTAATCCTAAAAAGCCATGGTTCTTAAAAAACCGGATCAGGGTCACCGCCGGGAAGTCCAGCATTTTATCCATGGGGGTGCTCCACACAGCCGAGCTCATCGGCACCAGGTATTTCATGAGCATCTCTTCGCTGAACTTAAATTCTTTGATGTAATCCGCCAGGGAGTGATTGGCATACTCCGGCTTGTCCAGGATTTCGACGCTTATTTTATTGAAGCGCGTGATCTCCATCAGCATTTTGATGTACGCGGGCCTGAACATATTCTTACGCTGGGCAAACAGGCCATTCAGTCCTGAGCCGCAGTATTCAAGGCCTGTAGGCACATGCTGAACGCTGAAAGACATGTCCGTTTTTTTGACCGGCGCCTGGATCTCTTCAAAGAGCCTGCACAGGTTAGGATAGGTTTCGTAGTTGAAGACCATAAAGCCCGTATCCATGTATACCGGTTTCCCCTCTTCTTCCACGGAAATGGTATTGGTATGGCCCCCGATGTAAGCATTCTTTTCAAAGATCGTGAGCTCGTAACGGTTCTGCAATAAATGCGCACAGCCCATTCCGGCTATTCCTGTTCCTATGATCGCTACTGTCTGCATGTAAGTTGCCTGTTATGAATTAAGAATTGGCCCTGTTTTTTGAAACAGGTAATGGCTTACGATCCACTCCTCGCCGCCATTATAAGCCCAGAGTTCGGCGCAGGCCATGTAGAAGATCCGCCAGTACACCCACCATTTCAGGGCCTGGTCTTTTCCGTAGGTGCTTTTGAACAAAGGCATGATCTGCGCTTTGTGCCTGTCCATGTTTCGCAGCCAGGCCTCCGATGTTTTACTGTAATGCAGGCCGCTTACATGCCAGTGCTTTGCGATCGACAGGTGCTCGTTGAAATACAAGAGCAGATCGTCGCTGGGCATGATACCGCCGGTAAAGAAATACCTGCTCATCCAATCGCTCTCATCGATCACTTCAAATTTGTAGGCATATTCCCTGTGCGTGAAAATATGCACGAACAACTTTCCATCCGGTTTCAGAAGATCCGCCACCAGTTTCATCAGCTTACGGTAATTGCGCATGTGCTCGAACATTTCCACCGACACAATGCGGTCGAAGGTCTGGTCGAGCTTAAAATCGTTGATGTTGTTTGTGATGACCTGCAGATTGGTGATAGCGCGCTTGCGGGCCTGCTCATCAATGTATTGCTTTTGCGTCTTCGAATTGGACACCACGGTAAAATTGCTTCCTGGAAACTTAGCAGCCATAAACAAAGACAGCGAGCCCCAGCCGCAGCCCAGCTCCAGCACCTGCTGCCCATCCTGCAATTCCGCCCGCCCGCAGGTCAGCTCCAGCATGTCTTTTTCGGATGTGTCGATATCCGTCACACCCGGCTTCCAGTAGCCGCTGCTGTATTTCAGGTGCTTTCCGAGGCAGTACTGGTAAAACTCCGTAGGCACTTCATAATGCTGCTCGTTGGCCTCCTGTGTGTTGATGGCAATGGTTGGCGTTGCCTTCAGTTCTTCGATCAGGGCCATGAGGTGCGCCTGCTGCGCCTCCACATTTCCTTTATGCTCGTCATTTAAACGCTGCTTCAGCAGTTTACGGATGCCCATCCGGATCAGCGGATCCGGAATTCTGTTTTTCTCTAATAAGGATTGATACCACATATAGCTTAATTATGGAAACCGGGAAGGATGTAAACATAGAAAACGCTGGCGTCATCTTTTTCCACCTTCCTTCTTTTAAATTATTTCTTTTTTGGTAAAGGAACGAATATGCTGGTTGTACGCTGGTATTCTTTATAAGCTTCGCCTTTGCTCCTCAGGGATTGCTCTTCCGTCATGGGGATACCCGTTACTTTAAAAATAAGGTAGCCTATCGAGAGCGGGCATATCAGGGCCAGCCAGCCATAAGGGCTTGGCAGGGCAAAGATGAACACAGAAATCCAGATGGAAAGCTGGAAAAAATAATTCGGATGCCTGGAATAATTCCATAAGCCCGCCTGGCATACCTTTCCTTTGTTGGCCGGATCTTTTTTGAATTGCTGCAATTGCCGGTCGGCGAGGCCTTCGCCACAGATGGAGATGAACCAAAGTGCTGCACCGATGTATTCGATGACCGAAAGCGCTTCTGTTTTATTAAGAGCGATGATGAAGAAGGGAATGCTCAGAACGACATTGGAGAAAGCCTGCATCTGGAAGAAAATAAAAAATTTGGAGGTGCCCCACTCGGTGCGCAATTGCTGATAGCGCCCTTCTTCCTCATGCAGATGTCCCAGTACTCTTTTTGAAAGGTATAAGCCCAGGCGGAGGCTCCATAGAGCCGCCAGGCCGCAAACAATATGCCGGCGAAGCGCAAAGCCATCGGCCAAAAACCAGATGATGGCCGCGATCACCAAAAAATCAAAGGCCCAGAAAACATCCACAACACCATAGTTCTTGATGCGCAGGGCCCATATAAATACCAGCGTCATGATGAACGCTAATACTGCCCAGGAAACTAAAGGAATAAAGAAATAAGGACTCATACTGTTCGGGTGTGTTAATTAATCGTAATATACGCATAATACAGATGCCCGGATTTTCCGGAAGATAAATTCTATCTGCTTTATATTCAGGGTAAATAGTTGACTATTGCTACTAATCCTGTTTTTTTCTTCCTGTTTTCCAAAGAACTATTTCGGGGTTTAGACGAATAAAAAACACCTTACAACGATTTTCTTGCTTTTAGAAAGATTAATCTCTAAATTGAATTTTAGAAAAAAAGAACTCCCGAAACCTATGTCTGATTTAGACCATCGTGTCATGGACCCGCAACGGGCCGGAATACAGATCGAAAAAGCATTCGGGATCTGCCGTAGCCACCCACAGACCGGGATTGAGCTCGCAGAAGAGATCCTGTCTGCCTCGCCGGATGATAAGATCCGGGCACAGGCCATTGCCGCCCGCGGCGCCTGTTATGTATGGCTCGGAAATTACGAAGACGCCCTGAATGACCTGTTTGACTCGCTGGCTCTGGCAGAAGCAGAGGGTGACAACACCTATGAAGCCAATACCCTTTACCATATTTTTTGTGCCTACTATTACCTGGCCGATTACGACAATGCCCTGAAGTATTCGCACGACATGCTCGGCAGAGCGGAAAAGAGCGGAAACATTCTGGCGCAGGCCAATGCCCTCAATGGCATCGGCTCTGTATACTATACTTCGGGCGAAAACCAAAAGGCCGTGGACGCGCTTAGCAAAGGGCTTGAGCTGGCTGAGCAGGAGGGCGACAAAAACCTGCTGGCACGTATCCTTGACGGCCTGGGATCTGCGTACCTCAACCTCAAGGATGTGCCCCGCTCTATCGCCATGAAAAAGCGTGCACTGGAAGTGGCGCGCTTCGTGGGCTCCAAGCATGTGGAATCTTACGCCCTCGACGGGCTGGCAAAAATATACCTGGCTGCAGGCGACATGATCAACGCCGAGAAGCAGTTCCGCGAATGCCTCACCATCCGCGAAGAGCTCAATTTCCGCTCGGGAATCGCTGAAACGAATTTTCAGCTTGGCAACCTCTTCCTGGGCCTCAACCGCCTCGACTATGCCCTGGCGCACCTGAACAAGGCTTTGAGCATTTCCCGGGAAACCAATACCAAAGAAGTTCTTTATAAAACACACGAGTCGCTATCGCGCCTGTACGAAAAGCAAGCCAACACGGCGATGTTCATCGAGCATTTCAAAAACTACTATTCACTGAAGGAAGAATACTTCAGCGAAAAGAACAAGCAGAAGCTGAAAGGCGTGGAGATGCAGGTGAGCATTTCGCAGATGCAAAAGGAGAAAGAGCTCCTGAGCCAGAAGAACAAGCAGCTGGAATTGCTATCGAACGACCTGATGGCCCTGAGCAACCTGGGGAACACGATCACATCCCTTCTATCGGTGGAGGCCATCAACAAAAAGGTATACGACATCATCAACAATATCATGGACACGGGAGGCTTCGGCATCGGGGTTCTCTCGGCAGACGGCCGCGAACTCATCTTCCCGGGCTATATTGAGCAGGGCGTGGTGCTCCCCTCTTCGGGCTACGAGCTTACGGACACCAACCGCCTTGCCACGGTATGTTTTAACCGGGAGATCGATATCCTCATCAATGACCATGAGCTCGAATCGGGAAAGTACATTGAAAAAGTATTAAAGCCGGTAATGGGCCAGCCGGTGCAGTCCATCATTTACCTGCCCCTGAAGATGCACAGCAAAAAGCTGGGCGTCATCACCGTGCAGAGCTTTAATAAACACGCCTACGACGAATACCAGGTAAACCTTCTGAAGAACCTGGCAGTATATTGCGCCATTGCGATCGAAAATGCCACTCTCTACGAAAAGCTGGAAGAGCGCGTAAGCGAGCGCACCAGGGAAGTCACGGATCAAAAGCTCCAGCTCGAAAAAGCGCAGGAGGCTACCCGCGTTCTCAATATCATCGGCCAACAGATCATTGCCAATACAGAGTTCGATTCCATCTTTCAGCAACTGCACGAAAATGTAGGCAAGCTGATGAACGCCGATTGTTTCAGTGTGAGGATCTATCACCCGGAGAAGCGTGAGATCGAGTACAAATACTCGATGGAAAAAGGGCAGCTCAAAACTCCCCTGAGTGTATCGATGGACGATGTGGATAATTATTCGGTATGGTGCGTAAGCCATAACCAGGAGATCTTCATCAACGACAACCTGAACGAGTACCACCGCTACACCAAAAAGATCGTCGTGCCTTCAGGCGAAATGCCAAACTCGCTCCTGTTTTGCCCATTGACCATCGGCGACCGCATTACCGGCGTCATCACAGTGCAGAGTTTCGAGAAGAATGCCTACCTGCCTTCGCACATGGATATTCTCAAAACGCTGGGCACTTATACTGCTATCGCCCTGGAGAATGCCAACCTCATCGAGCATCTCGAAGAGCAGGTAGCCAAGCGTACCGAAATGGTGGTAAGCCAGAAGGAGCAGATCGAAAAAAGCCTGCGCAACAACAAATTGCTCAGCGAGATCGGGAAAGAAATCGCCTCTACCCTTTCGGTGAACGAAATCATTACCAAAGTATATGAGCGTGTCAACAACCTCATGGACGCCACTATTTTCGGGATTGGCATCCACAGGCCCGAAAAAAACGACCTCTTCTTTTCCGGCTCGATGGAAAAAGCAGAGAAGCTTCCTGACTTTGCCTACAGCCTGAATGATGAAAAAACAGCGACGGTGTGCTTCCTGAACTCCCGCGAGTTTGTGATCAACGATTGGGAAATTGAGTACAGCCAGTATGTGCAGAACTCCTATACTGCGGTAGCAGGCGAAATGCCGGAATCGATGATCTACCTGCCCCTGGTTTCGAAAGGAAAAACCATCGGCGTGATCACCGTTCAGAGTTTCGAAAAAAACAGCTATAAAGACTTTCACCTCGACATGCTGAGAAGCCTTTCGGTGTATGTAGGAAGCGCCCTCGAAAATGCCAGCCTCTACACAGGCATGGAAGAGCGGGTACTCGAGCGTACCAGGGAGGTGATCAGGCAAAAAGAGGAAATTGAAAAAGCGCATGATAATACCCGCCTGTTGAGCGAGATCGGGCAGCACATTATTTCCAACATCAATTTCGATTCTATTTTCGGGAACCTGCACAGGAACATTAATAAACTGATGAATGCCGACTGTTTCGGCGTGCGCATTTACGATGCCAAAAAGCAGGAGATCGAATACAAATACGAGATCGAAAAGGGCGAGCTCCTGAAACCTCTGACGGTTCCGATGAGTAACGAAGACAATTTTTCGGTATGGTGTGTGAAGCACCGGAAAGAGATCTTCATTAACGACAACCTGAACGAGTACCATAAATACACCAACAAGATCGTTGTGCCATCGGGCGAGATGCCAAGCTCTTTACTGTTCTGCCCGATGATCGTGGGTGAAAAAGTGGTAGGTGTGATCACCGTGCAAAGCTTTGAGAAGAATGCTTATGTGCCACTGCACATGAACATCCTGAAAACCCTCGCTTCTTATACGGCTATTGCCCTCGAAAATGCCAGCCTCGTGGAAACCCTGGAGGACAAGGTGGAAGAGCGCACCAAAGAAGTGGTGAAGCAGAAAGAGATCATCGAAGAAACCAACAAGCACATCACCGACAGCATCAAATATGCAAAGCGCATCCAGGAAGCCTTCCTGCCTTCCGAAGAAACGGTGACCTCCCTGTTGAAAGATGCCTTCATCCTGTATAAGCCCAAGGACATTGTCAGCGGCGATTTTTACTGGATTGAGAAGAAGGGCAATAAGATCCTGTTTGCCGTAGTGGATTGTACCGGCCATGGCGTGCCTGGCGCTTTCATGAGCATCATCGGCTTCAACGGGCTTAACCAGATCGTGAACGAGTACAACTATACCAAGCCTTCCGAGATCCTGACGCTGCTCAATAAGAACATCAGCGACACGCTGAAGCAGAAGGTGGAGGATTCGAAGATCAGGGACGGCATGGATGTGGCCATCTGTTCCATCGACCTGGATAATAACACACTGGAGTTTGCCGGTGCCTTCAGCCCCCTGTTCATTGTACGCGATGGCGCTGTGCTGAAAACCCGCGGCGATAAACACCCGATCGGGAACTTCGTGGGTGTGGGCGATTACGAATTTACCAACCACCACATCGATCTGTTACCGAATGACAAGATCTATATCTTCTCCGATGGCTTTGTGGATCAGTTCGGCGGGCCTGAAGGCAAAAAATTAAAGTACAATGCCTTCCGCAAATTGTTGCTCGACAACTACGATAAACCCATGCCTGCACAGAAAGAATCCATCAACACCTTCTTCGAAGACTGGCGCAGAGGCTATGAGCAAATCGACGACGTGTGTATGATCGGGGTTTCTATTTAAAAAACATACATGTGAGGCGTTTCTTTCCCTCTTTGAAGGGCCTTTGGCCGAAGGTGGGGGATCTTATCCGAATATTTGGTTCATTTATTATCTTCACCGAAAACCCAATTCCATGAACATCTCTTTCGATCTGGACGATTTGCTCATCAATGGCGTAAAACGCTTTGAGGTAGAAAAGACAGGGCTTCTGACGCGTATGCTGACTTCCGAGCAGTTGCGCCTCGGCACTTCCATCTTATTTAAAACCCTGCGCGCGCGCGGCCACTGTATCTATATCTACACTACCTCGCTGAGAAGTCCTTTCAGGATCCGCCTGCTATTTTGGGCTCATGGGTTATCTGTCGATAAGGTATTCAACAAGACGCTTCACGACCAGCGAATCTGGGACCTGCCTGTTACAGCTTCAAAATACCCTCCCATGTTCGGCATCGACCTGCACATCGATGATTCGGAGGGCGTGGGCATAGAGGCTGAAAAATTCGGGTTCAGGACATTGATCATTAAAGAGCAGGACAGGCATTGGACAGCAACCATATTAGAAGCCGTCTCAGAAATACCTGTTGCCTCTTTGCTCCTCTTTTCCATTCATGCTTCGTTTCTTTTCTAGCCCGGACTGTGGGAGTGTGAACTTCGAAAAGAGCCTCGCCTGAATGAAAAATCCTGCGCAAATAGCCTAAAACCTATTTTTGAGATGGCTTCTACATGAAATAAGCAGGCTGAAGCCGGATATTTCTTTACCTTAGCATTTCCATGAGCTCAGGCAGTACGTATCATCTTCAAAGGCATGCAAAGAGCAGGATGTTCTTCGCACTTCTTTTTTTACTCCCTTTTGTTTCCTTCCCGCAATCCTATAAGCAGCTCTGTGCTTCTTATAAAGGCTACCAGGAGCAGGGGAACAGCGATAAACAATTTGCAACAGCAGGCCTTCTGATAAAGCAGTACCACGGCGAATTGCAGAAAGACCCGGTATGGTATGCAGAGCTCGAGAATGGAAACGGCCATTATTATTTCAACAATTCGCAATTTGACAGCGCTATTTACTGCTACTCGCGGGCGGTGAACCAGGTGTACTCCGTAAAAGCGGATACCAGCTTCGACTACGGGCTTTACCTGTATAACCTGGCTTATGTCTGCGGAACTGCTGGCTACTATGAAAAGGGGGAACAGTATTACGCTGTGTCGCTTCCTATCCTGGGCCGGTTTTTAGGCGCCTCGAGCGGGGAGTATACAAGCTTCTACAGAACCTACGTGGAAATGAAAATAGACATGGGCGACTATGCCGCTGCCACACCTATGAACGATGCCCTGATCTATTTCTACCGGATGGAAAAAGGAGAGCACTCTTCCGACTACCTCCATTGCCTCAACAATAAAGCGCGCATTGCCCAGGGCCAGGCCAACTATACGGAAGCGGCCTCCCTCTTTCTTCAGATCCTGAACACGAACCTGAAATACCAGAGCCGCGACACCGTCACCCTTTCGACGATGCACAACAATATTGCCGAGTGCTACCGCCTGATGGGCAACTATGCCGCTGCCGAACCGATGTACCTCGAAGCCCTTCGCCTGGAAACGGCATACGCAGCAACGACGAAAGAGTCGCTGGCAGTGTTGTTCAACAACATGGGGCTGCTCTATAAAGCACAAAGCAATTACTCAAAAGCGGAGAGCTGTTTCCTGAAAAGCATCGGTTTGTACAAAGCGGCCAACTACCAGCAACATGTGGCGTTTGCCAACCCGCTCAACAACCTGGGTGACCTGTACCGCATTACCGCAAACTACAAAGAAGCCGTATCCTGCATCGAACAGGCCATCGCAATCCGCAAAGCTACCAGTGGCGAAAATCACGAGTACTATGCCAATGCCCTCAGCAACCTGGCTCTACTGAACATGGAATTTGATTACCTGGATGAAGCGGAGCAGCTCCTGCTTCAGTGCGAAAGCATTTACAAAAACAGGCTGGGAGAAGATAACCCGCGCTATGCCAATTGCCTGAGCCTTCTTTCTTCTGTCTATGCGCGCAAAAAGGATTTCAGCAAAGCTCTCGACTACAATACGCGCTGCCTGCGGCTCATGGAAAAAAGCGGCGCCTCCCGCACCGATAAATACGCCCTGTACCTCAGCGGCAAAGGCTCTGTGGAGTGCAACATGAAAAACTACAGCGCAGCGGCCGAAACCTTTGGCCGGGCGGCAGAGATCTTCAAAAGCAATTTCGGAAGCCGGAATTTCAATTACACCGATATGCAGTTCAGCCTGGCCAATGTGCACGAACGGGCAGGAAACACAAGCGAGGCCACACGCTATTACCTGGGTGCCATGGGCGCTTATAAAAGCATTATGGAAGACAACTTTGTGTCCATGAGCGAAGAGGAAAAAACCAATTTCTATTATGTCCTTTCCAACCGGTTCGAAACCTTCTACAATTATGTGATCGGGCTTTCGCGCCAGGCCGGATTCCGGAACGACAGCCTGCTGAAAACCCTGCTGAATGTGCGTTTGGTAGATAAATCGCTGTTGCTGAACGAGGCCCGTGCAGTGAATCAAACGATCCTGAACGGCAGCGATACGGCGGTAGCGCGCGTCTTCAGCGAGTGGCTTCAACAAAAGCGCTACCTGCAGGAACTGTATAAATATTCGCTGGCCGAGCTGGCTCAAAACAACATTGACCTGGATGCGGAAGAGTCTTTGAAAAATTCCCTCGAAAAACAACTAAGCGCTTCCTCTGCCACCTTCCGGAAAACAACCACAGCCAAAAATACCTTTGCGGAGTTACAGTCAAAGCTTCGCAAAAGCGACCTCGGGGTAGAGATCATCCGCACGGCAGTATACGACGACCGTGGGAAAGCAACCGTGAATTATGCCGCCTTGCTGATCGGCAAGGATTACAAGGCTCCCAAACTGGTGCCCCTCGACAGCTGCGCTTTTTTCGATACGCTTTTCATCAACCATTACAAGCGTTGCATCGAAGACACCTTGATAGATGCTCTTTCCTACAAGCGTTTTTTCAAAGCCCTGAAACCATACTGCCAGGGGATTTCCAATATCTATTTTTCGGCAGACGGGGTTTACCAGAAGCTGAACCTGTATACGCTGTACGACGTTGCCACCGGGAAATACCTGCTGGAAACAATGTCCATCAGCCAGCTCAACAGCCTCAAAGACCTGCTGGATCCAAAGGCAGCGCCTGCCGCAACAGCTGAGGCCGCCCTCTTCGGCTTTCCGGATTATGAGCTGAAAACTTCCGGCGAAAAAACCACGGATTCCCCGGAGCTCGCCTCGAGATCAGTTTTCAGCGACATTCCCGAACTGCCAGGCACCAAAAAAGAAACCGAGGCCATCGGTGCCCTGCTGACCTCCTATAAGAGGCACATAAGCCTTTACCTGGGCGCTCAGGCTACCGAAGAACAAGTGAAAGCCCTCGGCAGCCCGGCGATCCTGCATATTGCCACCCATGGCTTTTTTCTTCCGGACGAAGAGTCGGGGGATGATAAAACCCTTGGCTTTTCGACACAGCAGGTGAAGCAAAATCCGTTGCTACGCTCGGGACTGCTGATGGCGGGTGCTGCAGCCCGGCAAAACAGCCTGCTGAAACAGGACGACGGGATCCTGACGGCTTACGAAGCCTCGCTGCTTAACCTGCAAAATACCGACCTGGTCACACTCTCTGCCTGCGAAACCGGCCTGGGCGACCTTGTCAACGGACAAGGCGTCTATGGCCTGCAACGCGCCTTCCTCACTGCCGGTGCCCGCTCGGTAGTGATGAGCCTTTGGGTGGTGGACGATGACGCCACACAGCAGCTCATGACGGAGTTCTATAAAAATTACCTTGGCAACACTGCCACGGGCGACGCAAAGCGCGAAGCACTGCATAAGGCGCAGCTGGAGGTACGGAAACACTACCCGCATCCTTACCATTGGGGCGCTTTCGTACTCATTGGAAATTAAGTCCAGCTTAAGCGCAAAGGCTACAACGTGAGAGGCCTGCGGCGAATGCGGAGAAAAAAGAAAACCTGAAAAATGAAAAGACTTTACGCACCGGTGTTCTTTTCTTTACGCCTTCTCAGGTTAAAAAGCCTTCATAAATTTAGAACAATTCCAAATAAGCCCGATTTACTCTAAGCACAGGCTTTATTGGGCTAAATAAGGCTTACGAACAGGATAATAAAGCAAAAAAATGTTGCTTTAAAAGCTTTGCAATGATACATTTGCCCTTATAAAACAACATCACATCTCTTCTTATGAGTAAAGGTTTCTTAAAATCATCGATCGGAAAAAAAGTAGTTATGGGCCTCACCGGCTTGTTCCTGATTTCTTTCCTGGTAGTTCACTGTTTCCTCAACAGCTTTATATTTTTTAACGACGGCGGCTTAATGTTCAACATAGGAGCTCACTTCATGGCTACCAACTGGCTGATCCGTGCAATGGAGATCGTATTGTTTGCGGGGCTGATCCTGCACATGGTCCAGGCCCTGATCCTGACCATGGAAAACAGGAAAGCCCGCCCTGTAGGCTACAATGTGGCCGGGGGCAGCGCCAACTCTTCCTGGTACAGCCGCTCCATGGGCTTACTGGGGACGCTGTTGTTAATGTTTCTCATTATTCACTTAGCTCATTTCTGGGTAAAATCGCGCATTACGGGCCTTCCGGGTGAAGATGCCAACGGCCATGAAAACCTGTATGCGGTGATGCAGACAACGTTCACCCAGCTCTGGGTAGTGATCGTTTATGTTTTAGCGATGGTCTCACTGGCTTACCACTTGTTGCACGGTTTCCAGTCTGCTTTCCAAACCCTTGGCCTCAACCACAAGAAATACACGCCTGCGATCAAAGCAATCGGTGTTGGCTTTTCCATCATCGTACCTTTCATCTTTGCGTTAATGCCGATCCTGATGTACGCCGGCATTATTAAATAATTTTTACACACACAACATTCTTAACTAAGAATATATGGCAAGCTCACCAAAATTAGATTCAAAAATCCCTGAAGGACCAATAGACCAAAAATGGTCGAAATACCGCTCTACAGTGGCCCTTGTAAATCCGGCCAACAAACGCAGCCTGGAAGTACTCGTGGTTGGTTCCGGCCTCGCAGGTGCTTCGGCAGCAGCTACCCTGGCAGAAATGGGGTATAAGGTAAAAGTATTCTGTTTCCAGGATTCGCCGCGCCGTGCGCACTCCATTGCTGCACAGGGCGGTATCAATGCTGCTAAAAATTATCAGAACGACGGTGACTCCACGTACCGTTTATTTTACGATACAATCAAAGGGGGAGATTACCGTGCCCGTGAAGGAAACGTGTACCGCCTCGCAGAAGTGTCTTCCAACATCATCGACCAGTGTGTAGCACAGGGTGTTCCACTGGCCCGCGAATACGGCGGCTTACTGAGTAACCGCTCCTTCGGCGGAACCCAGGTACAACGTACCTTTTATGCTGCCGGACAAACAGGCCAGCAATTGTTACTGGGAGCTTATTCGGCTTTACAGCGCCAGGTGGGCATGGGTGCCGTGGAATTGTGCGCACGCCATGAGATGCTCGACGTGGTAACCATCGACGGAAAAGCACGCGGCATCATTGCCCGAAACCTCATCACCGGTGCCATGGAAAAACATTTCGGACATGCCGTATTGTTATGCACCGGCGGATACGGCAACGTATTCTACCTGTCGACCAACGCCATGGGAAGCAACGTCACTGCTGCATGGAAAGCCCACAAAAAAGGCGCTTTCTTCGGCAACCCTTGCTATACACAAATTCACCCGACCTGCATCCCGGTTTCCGGCGACCACCAGTCGAAGCTGACCCTGATGTCGGAGTCATTACGTAATGACGGAAGGATCTGGGTTCCTAAAAAGAAAGACGACAACCGTAAACCAACCGATATTCCGGAAGAGGAAAGGGATTACTACCTGGAACGCCGCTACCCGGCCTTCGGGAACCTGGTGCCGCGCGACGTGGCCTCACGTGCCGCCAAAGAGCGCTGCGATGCCGGATACGGCGTAGGCGCTTCCAAAAAAGCGGTATACCTCGACTTTGCCTTCAATACCATCCGTTACGGAAAAACAGAAGCGGCAAAGCTCAACCTTCATAACCCAAGCCAGGAAGAGATCGTTCGCCTGGGTAAAGAAGTGATCAAAGAAAAATACGGCAACCTCTTCGATATGTATCAGCAGATCACCGGAGAAAATCCTTACGAGGTGCCGATGCGTATTTACCCGGCTGTGCATTACACCATGGGCGGCCTGTGGGTGGATTATAACTTAATGACAACGGTTCCGGGCCTGTACGCTTTGGGTGAAGCCAACTTCTCCGATCACGGAGCCAACCGCCTCGGAGCTTCTGCCCTGATGCAGGGCCTGGCCGACGGGTATTTCGTGATCCCTTATACCTTAGGTGTGTACCTGTCGGGAGAGGTTTCCCGCATGAGCGCCGAAAAAGACAAAGCGGATTCCATCGACAAATTAAAAACCAAGCATCCTGAGTTCGATAAGGCCCTGGAAGAGCAAACAGCTCTGATCAATAAGTTCCTGTCGATCAAAGGTACCAAATCGGTAGAGAGCTTCCATAAACGTTTAGGCCTCATCATGTGGGAAAAATGCGGTATGGCGCGTAACAAGCAGGGATTGACCGAAGCCATCGGTGAGATCCAGGCTTTACGTGAAGAGTTCTGGAAAGATGTGCGCGTTCTGGGTGATGCCAATGAATTCAACCCGGATCTTGAAAAAGCAGGTCGCGTAGCCGACTTCATTGAGTTGGGTGAGCTGATGTGTAAAGATGCCCTGCACCGCGAGGAGAGCTGCGGCGGACACTTCCGCGAAGAGCACCAGGAAGCGGACGGCGAAGCCAAGCGTGATGACGAGCACTTCAAATACGTAGCGGCCTGGGAATTTAAAAACACCAGCAATTGGGAATTGCACAAAGAAGAATTAGTATACGAAAACATTAAAATAGCACAGCGAAGCTATAAATAGTGAACCATTAATCACTCATAACTATGGGATCAGGAAACGGAGAATTATTGAACCTCACACTGAAAGTGTGGCGTCAAAAAAACAGCAAAGCCAAAGGAAGCTTTGAAACACATCAGCTGAAAGGCATTTCAACGGACATGTCTTTTCTTGAGATGTTCGACGTATTGAATGAGCAGCTTATCCACGAAGGAAAAGAGGCCATCGCTTTCGATCACGACTGCCGCGAGGGAATCTGCGGGATGTGCAGCATGTACATCAACGGTCGGCCGCATGGGCCTAAAGGTGCGGTAACCACCTGTCAGCTTCACATGCGTTCTTTCAAAAACAACGATACTATTGTGGTGGAACCATGGAGAAGCGTCGCATTTCCTGTGATTAAAGACCTCGTCGTTGACCGCAGCGCTTTCGACCGCATCGTGGCAAGTGGCGGCTACGTATCGGTAAATACCGGAAACGCCAAAGACGCCAACAATATCCTGATCCCGAAACCGGCAGCAGACGATGCGTTTGCAGCTGCAGCCTGCATCGGTTGCGGTGCCTGCGTGGCAACCTGCAAAAATGGATCAGCCATGTTATTCGTTTCCGCCAAGGTTTCCCAGCTGGCCCTCTTGCCTCAGGGGCAGGTAGAGCGCAAAGAGCGCGTTCTGAAAATGGTACAGCAAATGGACGAAGAAGGATTCGGGAACTGCACCAACACCGGCGCCTGCGAAGCGGAATGCCCTAAGGAGATCAGCCTCGAGAACATTGCCCGCATGAACCGCGAGATGATCGGCGCAAGTTTAAAATAGAATGACAAATATACCCTTGCTATAAAAAAAAGGTCCTTGCGTTATACGCAAGGACCTTTTGCTTTGTGGTTTCATTGTCATCTAACAAACAGCTGATTACTTCCATACAAAACATTTCGCAGGGTCGAATTTCCGGCCTTTGGTTTTAGCAAAAAGTTTTCTCACCTTCTTATTGGTGCTGTAATAAAAACTTCCATGCTTTTTTCTTCCAAAGCGGTGTCTGCCGGAAGAGCCGGAACCAGAGGATGCGGCGCTGCTCCGCACAGCGGGTGCACTCCCCGCAGAAGTGGCCGGAACCGATACCTGGTCAGATATCACATTTTCCGGCATCGTGTTATGGTCATCATTCATTACCTGTTGTACCACAAGCGGCTCATTTGCAGTGTTGATAACCGGGCTGCTTACAGCCACTTGTACCGGAGCAGGTGCCGGAACCGCTACCGCAGGCGCAGCTCGTCTTGTTCCCTTTTGTCTTGGCGATGTTGCGGTGGTCTCAGGCTTTGGCCCTTGAACCGCCGGTGTTGCTGCAACCTGACGCTTTGGCTTCGCCACCTGCTGAACCGAAGGCCGGGCCGTTTTTGGCTTATTAGCGGACTGATTGCTTAGGCGTTGGACCGAAGGAGTATATCCCCTCACATTGGGTCCTCCGCCAATGTTAAGGCCTGTACCCTTATCCAACACAACTACATTGATGGCCATCCCCCGTGTGCCACCAGGCCCGTTAGGTCCTGTCGGAAAAAAGGCATTTCTGTTCAGCGATTGGTTGCCTGCTACATTGATGTTATGATACGTATTGTTCACGTTGATGTTGAGCGTCTGCTCCTGGGAATCGGCTCTGTAAGTTATGAATTGAAGCGCGCATAGCAGGATCATGGTCGTGAATCCGTAATGGTTGTGGTTGGGTAGTAAGTGTTTCATGTGTTCATTTTTTATGAACCAAAACTACTCCGGAAAATGATGCCGGAAAAGCCATACTTGGTAAAAACTAATTCTCACTTAGTGAACGTACCCTGCCGGAGAACATAAAAAAACCCTTCATGATCTCATTCATGAAGGGTTTTAAAGGTTGGTTCACTGCTTACTGGAATACGGTAACGCTTCCCTGCAGGTTGTAATCCTGGTCGTCGAGGCCTTTTGCATGAATGATATAGAAGTAAGTACCATCCGTAACCACGCTGCCGCCTTTGTTTTTTCCATCCCACTCCATTTTTCCATGGTCGGTCGATTCAAACATTTTAAGCCCCCAGCGATCGAAGATCGTCATGTTGATCTCACCCATATTCACAGCATTCAGGCGGAATACATCGTTCTTCCCGTCACCATTTGGTGTAAATACATTCGGCACTTCAAACATAGAAACAAGGTCTACCAGGATGACCGTTGATGCAGTAGCCGTACACACGCCATTGGTTGCTGTCAGCACAACGGTATAGCTTCCGGCAGCATTGTACACGGTAGCCGCATTGGTTGTTGTGTAGGACATGGCATTACCCATGTTCCATACGTACGATGTAGAAGTAGGATTGATGCTGGTGTTGGTAAAGGTCACTGTTAATGGCATCAGGCCCTGTCCCGGGTTATTGGTAAAGGACGCATTGATGGACTCCTGGCTCACTGATTGCGTTGCCGTGGCAGTACAACCGTTGACAGAATTGATAGCGACTACCGTATAAGAGCCGGGGCTCGTTACCTGGTATGGTGTTCCAACGAATGCCGGATTAGCCGGTGTCCAGGAATAGGTATAAGGGTTGCTTCCCGAGCTGCTTGCATTCAGTGCCAGGGAGCCCGTTGAACAAGGGATCACCGAGGAGGTCGAGCTGATGGATACATCCGCATTCGTGTTGGAGCCAATGGTGATCACCGATTGCGTGGCACATCCGTTAGGAACCTGGATAAAGGCCGTATAAGTGCCTGCCGATGTTACCGTGTAAGGATTGGTAGTGACGGTATTCGTTCCGTTGCTCCAGGTCACACTGGCAATGGTTGGGCTTGGTACTGCCATTACACTGACAGTAGGATTGGTGCAGGTAATCGTATTGCCCGGAGAGTTGGTGATCGCTACGGATGGATAACCCGATACTGCCGTGTAGGTGCTCACACAGCCATTGTTCGGATCGGTTACGGTTAAGGTAAATATGCCCACAGCCGATGAGTTCGCAGGATTGCCCAGGGATACCGTACTTGTAGGACCCGCCCAGCTCAATGTATGATCGGGATCGGATGCAATCGCATTGAGGTGAATGCCCAGGGTATTACACTGAATAGCCAGCGTGGCCGACGGTTGCGCAATGTTGCTGACAACTCCGACGGTGCCTGTAATCATACAACCGCTGACACTGTTGGTTGCCGTATAGCTGTAAACACCTGATTGCGTGGCAATGGTGGTTGTCCCGGTGATCGGGCCGAAAGGCCCTTCCCACTGCGTGGACGTAGCCGTGTTGGTAGGTGCAAAGGTAAGCGTTGTGCTTGGCGACGGGCAGGTAAGCGGGCCTCCCGGAGAATTGGTAAGGGTGTAAGATGCGGCGCCCGAAAACGGATTCACCGCCACGGTGGTCGATCCGGTACAGCCCGACGGATCGGTGGCATAAACGGTGTAAGTTGAGCCCGGCGGCAGGTTGGTATTTTCTGTGAAATAAGGAGTTGCTACCGTTGGCTGTCCCGTGGCTGATGTCCAGGTGTAGGTGTATGGCCCTACCCCTGTGGCATTCACCGTTCCCGAACCCACCGGCAACGTACAGGTAGGTTGCGTAAGTGTTGAGGTAAGCACAGGATAAATGACGGATCCTGTGATGTTCACACTGCCGACGAGCGAGCATGTACTCACCGTATTAATGGCCGTATACGTATATACGCCCGCATTTGTTATGGTCGAGGTGGTTCCGGTAATAGGCCCCGAAGGCCCCGACCATTGCGTCGTGGTATTTGTATTTGTAGGCGCAAAGTTCATGGTAATGCTTGGGTTCTGACACGATAGCACCAATCCCGGAACAGTGGAAAGGGTATAGGCCGGCGCCGGCGGATATGGATTGATGGAGAAGGTCGTCGAGCCCTGGCATCCGCTGGCATCCGTGGCCGTGACCGTATACATGGTATTGGTAGGCAGATTGACATTGACGGAGGCGGATGGTGCGGTGGGTGTCCAGCTATAGGTATAGGAGCCGCTGCCGCCGCTTGCCGTCACGGTAGCAGAACCTGAAGGACTAGGACAGGTCGGCTGAATGACATTAGACGTCAATGTTGGATTCGGCGAATAAGTGAAACTTGAATACAGGATCGGGTTAAAGGCACAGCTCGTACCGGCAATACTCAGGGATACTGAATAGCTCCCGGCAACAGCTGCATTGACGCATTGCCCTACCTGCCCCGTGACCCCGGGCCCTGTCCAGGAATAGCCGAATCCGGGGGGAGCACACAAAGTGTTGTTCGACACGGCGCCGCATGCAGCACTTGTGGTTTGCCCGATAGGAATATCAGTACCATTGAGATTCAGTGTCATCGGAGCGCAGGAAGCATCTACATAAGCGTAGCCGCCGTGCGCACCCTGCTGGCTCACACAGCCGCCAACCGTGAATTCTATCTTCACGCACTGCCCGATGTAGGCGGTAAGGTCGAAAGCCGCTGTCGTCCAGGGTTTGTAGGCCCAGGTAGCATTGGTTGTAATAAAGGAAGGGTCGCCGCCTGTTGAGCAGGAAGAACCCGCCGAAGTCACATTATACGATCCGCATGGAATAACATTGTTATTGCAATCTTTGAAAGATACATTAAAGAAAGGTTGCTCAGTGCATTGATGCGGCGCTTTATTCAATACAACCGCATACCTGTAGATAAATACAGAGTTGGCTGGCGTTACCGTAAAGACCTGGGATAAGCGATAAGCCTTGCCGCCCTGGCTTGCTCCTGTTGGTCCGAGCCTGGCGGCAAAGTTCCCTCCTCCGGGAGGCACTGTCGGTAAAGCCGCTCCAAGGTTTGGATCGTTCCCTGTACCTACCGTGATGATCTGTGTAGTGGCAACCGGGCTGAAGCCCGCCATGGTTAAGGAGTTGCTGAAGTTACTCTGAGCTGCTGTCCAGCCGGAAATGGTGCCGTTCTCAAAATCAGTATTGGTACATGCCTGTTGCACATTCGGATTAGGCACAGGCGCCGTAAGCCCGTACGTATAATCGATATAGTTTCGCTTAAGCACAGCTACAATACGCTCCTGCTCCCATGCTTCATCAGCGTATCGCGCTGCTTCCAGTTTCGCGGCCGGCTCATCAAATCCACGCAGGGAATCTTTATCAAAATCCATAGGCAGATAAAATGCATCACGGTGCGGATGCTGGTGGTCTTCGTGTGCTGCCTGCTGGGCCCTCGAGGAAAAAAAGCTCATGAAAAGCAGCGCTGTTAATAGTTTGGTAGATCTCTTCTTCATTTTAAGTATCTTTAAATTCAACGTTTAAACATTAAAAAAACGTTAACAATTTTCAGTGAATAAAGATATCAATATGATTTCTTCGAGTCCGCGTATATCTGATTAAGCACGCAAGACTGGAAAAAAAGCGAAGTTGCCGAAGTGGCTGCATAGCCTGAATCCCTTATCCACAAAGGAAAGCAGAGGCACGATGCAAGACACAAAAAAACCCTGATGAAAAAATCATCAGGGTTTTTATCATTCGGTTTTCAATTCTTAGCGGAAGATATTGACACTTCCCTGGAAATTAAAATCCTGCCCATCAAGGCCTTTTGCATTGATGATGTAGAAATAAGTTCCATCGGCTACCGGAGCTCCTGCTTTGGTTTTGCCATCCCAGGTGAGACTTCCCGTAGTTGTTGTGTCGTACATCTTCAATCCCCAACGGTCGAATATGGTCATCGAGATATCACCGATGTTGATTGGGTTCAACGAGAAGATATCATTGATACCATCGCCATTCGGTGTAAACACGTTCGGGATAGTGATGAACGACACCATATCCACAACAATGATCTTTGTTGCCGTATCATAACAGACACCGTTTCTCGCGATCAGTGTGACAGTGTATGTACCCTGCATCTGGTAAACGGTTGCAGCATTCACTGTGGTATACGTTGTCGAAGAGTTTCCTAAAGTCCACTGATAGTCTACCGAATTAGGGCTGCTCGTATTGGAAAAGGTTACCGGCAACGGCATCAACCCCGTGCTTGGGCTTGGCACGAAGGCCGCCGTGATGGATTCGTGAGTGACCGCATATACCGCTTGCGCCGTACAGCCGTTCACCGCATTGGTTGCTGTTACGGTGTAGCTTCCTGCGTTCGACACATTGTACACATTTCCGACAAAAGGTGACGGTGTTGATGGAGTCCAGTTGTAGGTATAGTTTCCGGCTGAGGAGCTGTTGGCCATCAGGTCGAGTGTTCCGGTAGCACAAGAGATCGTTGTTGTGATGGAAGATACATTCACATCGGCTGCCTTGTTCTCGGTAATCGTGATCACGCTTTGTGTCGTACAACCGCCCGGTGAGGCAACAATCGTTGTATAAGTGCCGGGTGCTGTAATGCCGTAAGGGTTTACCGTTGATGTTCCTACCCCATCGAGCCAGGTAATGGATACCCCCCCGTTGGTGGAAGTTGTTGTGGCGAGCACAGTAGGTGTATTACAGGTAATAGAGTTGGTGGTTGGATTCGTTGTTACCGAAATATCCGGAATATCAGTGGATACTGTATACGTTTGCTTACAGCCTGTTGCCAGGTTTGTTGCCGTTAAGGTGTATACTCCAATGGCCGTTGATGTACCCGGATTACCGACAGGACTAGGGTTCGGCAGCGTCGGTGCCAGCCAGCCAAGCGCCACTCCCGGCTGCGAATTGGCTATTAAGGTAATGGTGGTGGTATTACAACTTACACTAAAGCTCGCCGTGGGTTGGACCGTGTTTCCCGTGACTGTGACGTTGACCGTAGTCGAACACTGGCCCACAGAAGCAGTATTGGTTAAAACAACGGAGTAAGTTCCCGGGCTGGTCACATCAATGGAAGGCGTCGTTGTGCCCGTCCAGACAGCCGTTGTATTGGTTCCGGTGATGGCGCTTAAGGTCAGGGATGGCGAGGCACAGGTCAGCACACCGTTGAGCGGCGTGATGGTAAAGGTCGGCGCATCCGGGAAAGGGTTAATAGTAAGATCCGTGGTATCCTTACAGCCCATGCTGTCCGTGACGATGATCGTATAGCTTGTTCCCGGGCTCAAACCGTTAGCCACTGCACTGTTGGAGGCAGCCGGCGTCCAGCTGAAGGTGAAAGGCCCGGTACCGCTGCTCACATTGATCTGGCCGGTACCTGTGGCGTTGGAACAGGTTGGCTGGGCAGCAGATGCTGTGGCCACAGGCTTCGGTGTGAATCTTAAGATCGCTCTCCTCACAATCGCACCGTTCGGGCTGCCGGGATAAGGGCAGGCGCCCGGAGGCGACATGGTTACCGTGTATGTTCCCGCTACATTCGTGTTGATGGTAGAGGTGGTAACGCCCGTTACCGTGCTGGTAGGAGGGCCTTGCCATAAGTAAGGCCCTAAGCCATCAGGAACACCAATGATAGCACTCGTGGCGCCACAAGGAGAAATGAAAGCCGAATCCACCTGCGATACATCATAAGGCGTTCCATTGGTTGTGATTTGCAAAGGAACGCACTTCATATCGAAGTAAGCATAGCCATAGTGACCGCTTTGTGTACAGTCGGAAACGGTGATTTGTACCGTGATCGCCGTACCGATATATTGCTCTAAATTGATCGTTTGTAAGGTCCAGTTCCTGTAATGCCCCTGGCCGAATGCCACCCAGTTGGGGTCGGAGTTAGGGCAGCACACGCTTGGCGCTGAGAAAGAGAGGAAAGGGCAGGTCAATACGTTATTTGCACTGTCCAGCAGAGTGATGTTGATATTAGGTTGCTCATCGCAGCAGTGGTTACCCGTACTGTTCAGTACAGCGGCAAAAGCCAGCTGGAAGGCCGAGTTTTGAGTGGTTACACTGAATGTTTGCTGGATCCTGTTCACCACGGCGCCTGTCGCCGAATTGTTGATCCTGGCAATATAGGTGCCTCCCAGGGGAGAGGTCAGGTTAAGGCCGGGAATTATCGGATCGGTAAGCGTGGTGCTGGTATTGATGATCGCTGAAGCCGGAGCACCCACTGTTGGGCAGCAGCCCAGCATAGTTTGGGAGTTGGTAACAAAGCCGCTGGATAAATCCCAGCCGAAAAAGGTACCGGTTTCAAAATCCATGTTAGTGCAGGAAGGCTGCACAACTGTGGGATGAGGAAGCGCAGGAGCCGCTGCTGCTGCTGCTGCAGCAATGTCAGCAGCAGGTTTATAATAAGTAGCATAGATATATTCTTTTTTAGCCACAACCAACTCCTCTTTCAGCATTAGGCCCGATACTCCTTTGATTACCGCTTTATTAATCACCGCACGCTCGTCAAACCCTTTCAGAGAATCCCCTCCATATATCCGGTTCTGGGCATTCATGTGAAAGGATAATAAGGTGCCGACAGCTAAAAATAAGGTACAGAAACTGTTCTTCATGATATGAATTTTTGCATTTATAGTCCACTAATTTAACAAATCTAATTCTAAAAAGAGGTGAAAAGCAGAATTACTTAGCCAAAAGAGGCTAATTTTGAGTAGAGTAGCCCTTCAACCGAGCCGTTTTATGTCCGTTTTTTGGGCGCAATCAGATGCGAAGCTAAATACAGATGCGGGCTCAGGCCCATACCTTGGTCCCTTCGCTGCAGTTTTTACAGATGTCGATTTCCTCCCGGGATTTAAGAATGGCCTGACGGAAACCCTGGTATTTTTCAGAAGCCCATACTTTGGCGAAGGATTGTTCTTTTAAATTTCCCAATTGATGTTTGGCATCTTTGTCGAAGCAGCAAGGCACCACGATCCCGTCCCAGGTAACCACACAGCCGCTCCACATCCGCCAGCACTGGTTCAGCATTTTATTTTTAATGCGGTAAGTGCCGTCTGACTGCTTTTTGTAACGGCTATAGGTTTCATTGACAGGAATGAGCGGGTTTCCCTGTTCGAAGTCATAGACCTGGGCTGTTTTAAATACCACCTCATCCACACCCAGCTCAGCTGCTAGTTTTTCCACGTCCTCCAATTGATGCTCATTAGGCTTCACTACCAGGAACTGGAATACCACATGCGGCGTTGTGCTCTTCAGCAGCTTTTTCGCTTCAACAATATGCTTTGTCCCATCGATCACTTTTTGCAGGATTCCTCCTACCCTGTATTGCTCATAGGTTTCCTGCGTGGTACCGTCTATGGAAATGATAAGCCGGTCGAGGCCGCTTTCCACGGTTTTTTTTGCCTGCTCTTTCGTGAGGTAATGTGCGTTGGTAGAGGTGGATGTATAAATGCCTTTGCCCGAAGCGTAGCTGACCATTTCCAGGAAATGCGGATTGAGGTAAGGCTCTCCCTGGAAATAAAAGGTGAGGTAGATCAGATCCCGATGCACGGCATCGATCGTCGATCTGAAAAAGGCCGGCTCCAGCATTCCGGTAGGCCTGGTGAATTGCCTGAGCCCGCTCGGGCACTCGGGGCAGCGCAGGTTGCAGCTGGTGGTTGGCTCCACCGACATGCTGATGGGAAAGCCCATCGCCGGCAGGGTGTGAACATGCTTCGACAGCTGATAGCTGAGCCAAACCTTCGAAGCGTTATACAGTTTCCTGAACGTTAGTTTTTTAAACAACCGGATATTGTTGGAAAAGGACACAGCCAAAGGTAACCATTAATCACGAATTCCATTCCGCGTTTAACATTGTAGGATTTGCTCCGGCAGTACGGACAAAAATGATTAATTTAGACGCTTCAAATTCCCGTCATCATACCTATGGAACATTATACCAATTCTCTGGAATCTGCCCGCCAACTCGATAAACAGGATCCTTTACGCTCCTACAGGAACCGTTTTTTTATCCCGCAGCATGAGGGCTCCGATATGGTTTACTTTACCGGCAACTCGTTGGGCTTAGAACCCAAAACCACCAAAGAGTATTTACAGCAGGAGCTCAACGACTGGGCCACCTTTGGCGTGGAAGGGCATTTCCTGGCGAAGAATCCCTGGCTGTCCTATCACGAGATCCTGACGGATAAAACAGCGAAGATCGTTGGGGCGCTTCCTTCGGAAGTGGTGATGATGAACCAGCTCACGGTGAACCTGCATCTCCTGATGGTGTCTTTCTACAGGCCAACCAAACAACGTTATAAAATTTTGTGCGAGGCCAAAGCTTTTCCGAGCGATCAGTATGCCCTGCAATCGCAGGTGAAGTTTCACGGCTTCGATCCTGCGGAGGCCCTTGTTGAAGTAGGGCCACGCGAAGGTGAATATGAGATCAGGCACGAGGACATTTACAAGGCTATCGAAGCACACAAAGACTCGCTGGCCCTGGTGATGATCGGTGGCGTCAATTATTTCAGCGGTCAGGTCTTCGATATGAAAGCGATTACCGAAGCGGGCCACAAGGCTGGTGCGGTGGTTGGCTTCGACCTGGCGCATGCAGCCGGAAACCTGGAGCTGGAGCTGCACAACTGGAACGTGGACTTTGCTGCCTGGTGCAGCTACAAATACCTGAATGCCGGCCCGGGCAGTGTAGCAGGCGCCTTCGTTCATGAAAAGCATCACACACAAACAGACCTGCCTTTATTTGCGGGCTGGTGGGGCCACGACAAGGCTACACGCTTTAAGATGGATAAAGAGTTCAGGCCGATAGAAAGCGTGGAACGCTGGCAGCTGAGCAATGCGCCTATTCTCTCGATGGCTGCTTACAAAGCTTCGCTGGATATTTTTGATGAGGTGGGTATGCATAAGTTGAATGAAAAAAGCAAAAAGCTTACCGCTTACCTGGAGTTTGTCGTTACGGAGATCAACCGGCAAAAAAACAACTGCCTCGAGATCATAACACCTAAAGCCAACCGCGGCTGCCAGATCAGTATTGTGGCGCACGGGCATGGAAAAGCGCTCTATACGAAGCTGATCGAAAACGGTGTGATTCCCGACTGGCGTGAGCCGAACGTGATCCGCTGCGCACCTGTGCCAATGTACAATTCGTTTGAGGACATCTACCGCTTTGGTGAGATTTTAATGCGGCTGTTATAAGCGAAGCACTTTTTAAAACCATTATAAAGCATATGAGACCATACCAGGCTGGAGGTATGCGTTATGTCGGTTAAGGCTTCTTGTCCGTTTTGTAAGCGACCTCATCTTCTGCTTTTTTGAAATTGCCGGTAAGACTTACTTGTTCTGGTTTACATGATCGCATAAGAAGGTGTTCCGGTTAATCCTATAACGTTCCTCAGGCTTTCTTATGTGACTATTTGACAAATTCAATTTCCGTAGTTGATGGATAAAACCAACAGGATCGCTGCTACGTATATGAGTTCATGAAACGATTGTTATACATTCCCCTCATGGCATTCATGTCATTTATAAAGCCCGACAAAAAGCCCCTGCGTTACATTGCCCTGGGTGATTCCTATACCATCTGCACCGGTACCAGCGATGCCGGCGAACGCTGGCCCGACATCCTGGCCGATCATCTCAGCAAAGCAGGCATTCCCGTGGAGCTTGCCGATAATCCTTCCCGTAATGGCTTCAGCACGCAGAACCTCATCGACCACGAATTGCCGTTATTAAAAACCGGGAACTACGATTTGGCAACGTTGCTCATCGGCGTAAATGATTGGGTGCGTGAGGTAGATGCCAAAACCTACCATAAAAATCTGAACTACATCCTCGATGAAATTCAGAAAGCAATTCCCGATAGATCACGGCTGATCCTGATTACCATTCCTGATTTCGGTGTAACCCCCAAAGGGGCTTTGTATGGCGGAGAGCGCGATATTTCCAAAGGCATTACGGAATTCAACGATATCATCAAAGCGGAAGCAAAAAATCGGGGGCTCTCTTGTGTTGACATCTTTCCTTTGTCCAAAGGCATGCTCAACCAGAAAGAGCTCGTTGCCCGCGACGGGCTTCATCCCTCCGCCAAAGAATATGCCCTTTGGGAAGCCCTGATTTTTCAGGAGGCGAAGCGCTTATTATCAAAAAAATAAAAAAGTGTTTGGCGGTTCCAAAATATCGCTTACATTTGTCGCGAATGTTTTTCACTGCAAATATGCATCATCATCACTTACCACATGGTAGGCAATGATGATATGTAGTTAATCCAGAGGTCCCACAACTCAACATACACAAGGCTTACCAACACGGTAAGCCTTTTTTATTTTCATTTTTTTACACTAAACCATCATGCAAACCAAATTAAAAATTGCCATTCAGAAATCCGGGAGACTCAGCGAAAGCTCCCTGAAGCTTCTAAAAGAATGCGGGATCGACATCGATAACGGACTGAACAAACTCAGGGCAGAGGCTTCCAATTTTCCGCTGGAGATCTTCTTCCTGCGCGACGACGACATTCCGCAATACGTAGAGGACAAGGTTGCCGACCTGGGAATTGTAGGCGAAAACGTCCTGCTGGAAAAAGGAAAAAGCCTGGACATCGTCGACCGGCTGGGATTTGGCAAGTGCCGGCTATCGCTGGCTATTCCTAAAGATCAGGCTTTCGGCTCGCTGAAAGACCTGGAAGGAAAACGCATTGCCACCTCCTATCCTTCCCTGCTCTCGGGCTACATGGCCGAACGGGATGTATCAGCCGAGATCCATGAGATCAGCGGTTCGGTGGAAATCGCTCCGGGTATCGGGCTCGCCGATGCGGTATGCGACCTCGTCAGCTCAGGCAGCACGTTATTTACCAATGGCCTGAAGGAAGCGGAGGTCATCCTGAAATCGGAGGCCGTGCTGGTCGCCAACAGAGCGCTGGCTGATGAGCAGCAAAAACTCTTGTCGCAACTGCTCTTCAGGATCCGGGCTGTCAGAAAAGCAAAAAACAACAAATACATTTTATTGAATGCACCAAACGACAGGCTCAAAGCGATTTGTGATATTCTGCCCGGCATGAAAAGCCCGACAATTCTCCCATTGGCTGAAGAAAACTGGAGCTCGGTTCACTCGGTAGTAGAGGAAAATAAATTCTGGGAGATCATCGAAAAGCTGAAAGGCGAAGGTGCCCAGGGCATCCTGGTTGTGCCGATCGAAAAAATGATCCTGTAATTAACCCCATAACACACATGAATCTGATGGAAACCATTTTATATACAGGCCCCGGCATCCTTAGCGGGCCGCTTGCCAGACCTTCGGCCGACACAGGCGCTATTGAGCCTCTCGTTGAGGAAATCCTGAGGGATATCAAACAGAACGGGCAGAAGGCCGTAGAAACATACAGCCTGCGCTTCGACAAGGTGCAGCTTAAGGAGCCGAAGGTATCGGAAGCAGAATTCGCAGACGCTGAAGAATTAATAAGCGCAGAATTGAAAGCGGCGATCAGGCTGGCGAAAGAAAACATTGAGGCCTTTCATGCATCGCAAAAAGAGCAGCCGAAAACCATTCAGACAATGCCCGGGGTCAGCTGCTGGCGAAAATCCGTAGCCATCGAAAGCGTAGGGCTTTATATTCCGGGAGGCACGGCGCCGCTGTTCTCCACCGTTTTAATGCTTGGCATTCCGGCAGTACTGGCGGGTTGCCCGCAGATTGTGCTTTGCACGCCACCCGACAAGTCCGGGAAGGTTCACCCGGCTATTCTTTACACCGCGCGGCTTATCGGCATCAGCACGATCTTTAAAGTAGGCGGCATACAGGCCATTGGTGCCATGGCTTATGGCACGGCTCTTATTCCCAAAGCCGATAAAATTTTTGGGCCCGGCAATCGTTATGTGACCTGCGCAAAACAGCTGGTTGCCAAAGAAGGCATTGCCATCGACCTTCCGGCCGGGCCTTCGGAAGTGGCCGTACTGGCCGACGACAGCTGCGTCCCGGCATTTGTGGCGGCCGACCTGCTATCACAGGCCGAGCACGGCGAAGATTCGCAGGTGATCCTCGTTTCGGAATCCGAAGAGGTGATTGCTGCGGTCAATGAAGAATTGCAAAAACAACTGGCGGTGCTTCCACGGAAAGAGATTGCGGCCAAATCGCTTGACAACAGCAAAGCCGTGCTTGTGAAAAATAAAGGCGAAGCCCTGGAATTATTGAATGCGTATGCCCCCGAGCATTTGATCATTGCCTGCCGCGACGATGAAGCATTGGCGGAAGGCGTCACGAATGCGGGCTCTGTCTTCCTCGGAAATTTTTCCTGCGAAAGTGCAGGCGACTATGCCTCGGGAACCAATCACACGCTGCCTACGAATGGCTATGCAAGAGCCTATAGCGGCGTATCGCTCGATAGCTTTGTAAAAAAAATAACGTTTCAGAAACTCAGCAGGGAAGGCATCGCCGGTATCGGCCCGGCCATAGAGCTGATGGCGGAAGCAGAAGGACTGGAAGCACACAAACAAGCCGTAAGCTTAAGACTTAAATCCCTCTAACATGTTTGATTTAGAAAAGATCACCAGAAAGAATATCAGGGCCATAGAGCCCTACCAGGTAGGGCGCGACCGCTTCGCCGAAGATCCCGAAATGGTTTTCCTGGACAATTGCGAAAACAATTATGGCTCTCCGCTGGGCAAAGGTTATGAGCGCTATCCCTCCTCTTCGCAGGCTGCGCTGAGGTCGGCAATTGCCGGCTACAAAAAGGTGAATACAGAAAACCTCGCCCTTGGAAACGGAAGTGACGAGCTTATCGACCTTCTGATCCGCTGCTTTTGCGAGCCGGGCCGCGACTCGATCCTGGTGTGCGAGCCTACTTTCGGTATGTACAGGATCTATGCGCAGCTCAATGATGTTGCTGTGCTGAACGCCCCTCTCCTGCCCTTCACGTTTTTGGCAGACGAAGCCCTGATCCTGGAACGCGTAGAAGCTCACACCACCATCCTGTTTCTGTGCTCTCCCAATAACCCAACAGGAACCAGCATCAACAGGGACCAGCTGAAAACAATTGCCGGAAATTTCTCAGGCCTTGTGGTGGTGGATGAAGCCTACATCGACTTCTCGGAGAAGGCATCAGCCCTGGACCTGCTGAAGGATATTCCGAACCTCCTGGTGCTGCAAACCTTCTCCAAGGCCTGGGGCCTTGCAAGCCTGAGAATCGGAGCAGCCTATGGAAACCCCGATGTGATCGCCATCCTCAACAAAGTAAGGCCGCCTTTCAACATCAGCGGCACCTCTCAGCAAGTATTGCTGCAGGCCCTGAACAAAGCAGACCAGTTTCCGGAATTGGTGAAGGCTGTCCTTCAGCAAAAGCAATGGCTGAAAAAAGAACTGGAAAGGCTTCCTTTTGTCAAAAGGATCGTCGGGAGCGATGCTAATTTCTTTCTCCTGGAAGTGACGGATGCCAAAAGCCTGCAGGCTTATCTGTCCGATCACAAAGTTTTGATCAGCAACCGCTCTGCCCTGCAAAACTGCGGCAACCATATCCGCATCAGCGTAGGGACCGACACCGAAAACCAAAAACTAATCACTTTATTAAATCGATATGCCTGACATGAAAAAAGTACTGTTTATAGACCGCGACGGAACCCTGATCCAGGAGCCACCAGATGACTTCCAGGTTGACAGCCTGGAAAAATTAAAATTTCTTCCGGGCGTGATCACCTGGCTGGGAAAAATAGCACGCGAGCTCAGTTATGAGCTGGTTCTGGTGACGAACCAGGACGGACTGGGCACAGACTCCTTTCCTGAACAGAACTTCTGGCCGGCACACCGGCTCATGATTGATACCCTTGCCGGGGAAGGGATCGTATTTTCAGAGCAATGCATTGACCGTAGCTTTGAAAAAGACAACAGCCCTAACCGAAAACCCAATACGGGCATGCTCTCCGCTTACCTGAATGGAAACTACGACCTGGCAAATTCCTTTGTGATTGGCGACAGGATCACGGATGTGAAGCTCGCAAAAAACCTGGGCTGCCAGGCGATCTTTATAAAGAACTACGACTCCGCAGCAGGCGTTGAATCCGAAATCGCGCTGGAGGCCGGTCATTGGGAAGAGATCTATCAGTTTCTGAAATTGCCGCCACGCCTTGTCGCGCACAGCCGGCAAACCAAAGAAACGGATATCCGCATTCAACTGAATCCGGATGGAAAAGGGGACGCGTCTGTTTCAACCGGGCTTGCTTTTTTTGATCACATGCTTGAGCAGATTGCCCGGCACGGAAGCATCGACCTGGAGATCTCCGCTAAAGGCGACCTGTACATTGATGAGCACCATACCATTGAGGATGTTGGAATTACCCTGGGAGAAGCATTGCTGAAAGCGCTGGGCGATAAGCGGGGGATCGGGCGTTATGGCTTTTGCCTGCCCATGGATGATTGCCTGGCCCAGGTGGCACTGGATTTTGGAGGACGCAGCTGGATCGTATGGGATGCGGAATTTAAGCGTGAAAAAATAGGCGACATGCCTACGGAAATGTTTTTTCATTTTTTCAAATCGTTCAGCGATGCCGCGAAATGCAACCTCAATATCAAAGCGGAAGGACAAAATGAGCACCACAAGATCGAAGCGATCTTCAAGGCACTGGCAAAATGCCTGAAAATGGCCGTCAGGCGGGATCCCGGGAATATGAGCCTGCCAAGCACAAAAGGGCTGCTGTAAATCACCATTATTTAATTACAGAAAAAATCATTATGAAAGTATCTATCATCAACTACAAAGCCGGCAACGTTCGATCCGTGCTTTTCGCCCTTGAGCGTATCGGTATTCAGGCAGGGGTGAGCGACGATCCGGATACACTGGCATCATCCGACAAACTTATACTTCCGGGAGTGGGAGAAGCGGGCTCTGCTATGCAATACCTCCGGCAGCAAAAGCTCGACGAGCTGATCGTATCGCTGAAACAGCCGGTATTGGGGATCTGCCTGGGGATGCAGCTTTTGTGCCGGCACTCCGAAGAAGGCAACACCGACTGCCTTGGCATTTTCGATACCGCAGTCAAATCTTTTTCGTCGGCAGAAAAAAAAACCGGTGAAAGCCTGAAGGTTCCGCACATGGGCTGGAACGGCATTTACGGGCTGGAAACAGAGCTGTACCGTTCTGTGGGCGAACAGCAGCCTGTGTATTTTGTGCATAGCTATTATGCGGAGCTCTGCGAGCACACCGTTGCCAGGGCAAACTACGGACTTGAATTCAGCGCTTCGCTGAACCGTAACAACTTTTATGCAACGCAATTCCATCCCGAGAAATCGGGAGATACCGGACAGCTTATTCTTGAAAATTTTATAAAACTCTGACAGATGGAAATTATCCCGGCTATAGATTTAATTGACGGAAAATGCGTCCGGCTCTCACAGGGCGATTACGCTCACAAAACCGTATACTCCAACAGCCCCCTGGAAATGGCGATGGCCTTCGAAGAAGCCGGCATCCGGCGGCTTCACCTGGTAGACCTTGATGGCGCAAAGGCCGGAAGGATCATGAACCAATACGTGCTGGAGCAGATCGCCTCCAGGACGGGGCTCATCATTGACTTCGGAGGCGGCATTAAAACGGATGAAGATATCCAGGGTGTATTTGATGCGGGCGCCCACATGGCCGTAGCGGGCAGCATTGCCGTAAGCAACAAGCCCCTGTTCCATTCCTGGATCCGGCGTTACGGGCCGGAAAAGATTTTGCCGGCGGCAGATGTCAAAAACGGCTACATCACCATTGGTGGCTGGCTGGAGAGCACGGAACTCGCCCTGGCGGATTTTATACGGGAAGCCATGCAGCAGGGAATCAGGCACCTGTTCTGTACGGACGTTTCCAAAGACGGGCTGTTAAAGGGACCGTCCTTTGAACTCTACCAACAGGTCATCGCTGAGTTTCCCGGTTTGGAATTAATTGCCAGCGGCGGGGTATCCTCTGCCGACGATCTTTACCGCCTGAAAGACATAGGCTGTAAAGGTGCCATTGTCGGTAAAGCCATTTATGAAAACAGAATTTCCATGAACGAGATCAAATCTTTTATCCATTATGCTTAGCAAACGTATTATTCCCTGCCTCGACATCAAAGACGGCAGAACGGTGAAAGGCACCGGTTTCGAACATCTCCGCGACGCCGGTGATCCTGTGGAGCTGGCCCTTGAATATTGCCGGCAAGGGGCCGACGAGCTGGTATTTCTGGACATTACGGCTACGCAGGAAAAACGCAAAACACTGGCAGAGCTCGTCACCCGGATTGCGCAACACATTAACATTCCGTTTACGGTAGGAGGAGGTATCACCTCTGTGGAAGATGCATTCCTCCTGTTGCATGCCGGTGCCGATAAGATCTCCATAAATTCGGCGGCTGTGAAAAATCCCGGTCTGATCTCGGAGCTGGCGGCCCGCTTCGGAAAGCAATGCATGGTAGTTGCCATTGACACAAAGGCCGGCGAAAGCGGTGATGACGTGTACATCAGTGGCGGCCGCACGAAAACGGAGTGGCAAACCCTGGCCTGGGCCAGGCAGGCTGTTGCCCTTGGAGCCGGAGAACTCCTGCTCACGTCGATAGATTCCGACGGCGCCAAATCGGGCTTCGCGCTGGATATTACCAAACGGGTAGCGGAAGCTGTGAGCGTTCCGGTCATTGCCTCGGGTGGTGCAGGCAATGCAGTGCATTTCAGGGACGTTTTCCTGAAAGGCAGCGCCGATGCGGCTTTAGCGGCAAGTATCTTTCATTACCGGGAGCTCCGCATTCCGGAATTAAAACAGTATTTAAAACAAGAGGGCCTTACGGTAAGGCTCTAAACCCATTTTCTTTAAAACGATATGACAACACCTGATTTCTCAAAACCGACGAATGGCTTACTGCCCGTCATTGTCCAGGATTCACGCACACAGGTTGTGCTTATGCTGGGCTACATGAATTCTGAAGCCTATGAAAAAACCCTGGCGGAAAAACGCGTGACCTTTTTCTCACGTTCCAAAAACCGCTTGTGGACCAAGGGTGAGCAAAGCGGCTTTTTTCTGACAGTAGACACGATCCTCTGCGATTGCGACCGCGACACCTTATTGATCAAAGCCAGGCCCGAAGGCCCTGTATGCCATACCGGAGCCGACACCTGCTTTTCTGAAAGCAACAGCTCTGCTAACTTTCTCGACAAGCTGGAAGCTATCATCCGCGACAGAAAGAACAATCCCAACAGCCATTCTTATGTATCCTCCCTCTTTGCCAAAGGCATCAATAAAATAGCGCAAAAGGTGGGAGAGGAGGCTGTTGAGCTGGTGATCGAGGCCAAGGACAACCAGGAAGAGCTCTTTAAAAACGAAGCTGCGGACCTGCTGTTTCACTACCTGATCCTCTTACAGGCAAAGGGCTTTGCTTTAAAAGACATTACCCGGGTGCTGGAACAGCGGAACTGACGGAAAAATTACAGGTAAACAGCGTGATGATGGGCATTTTTCATTACTTTAGGCTCTATGATCTCCCCCATCAAAAAGCACGTCCTGCTCCTGGCCTGTTATGTTCTTCTGTGCATTCCTTTGATGGCCCAGCGAGGGGCTTTCGACAGCCTCAGGCAACGGATTCTTTTCGAAAAAGTACCGGCAAAAAAAGCCATGCTGCTCATCGCTGCTGCCAAAAGCATCTACAGCTCCGCTCCTGATTCTTCTATCGGCTATTGCGAAGAGGCCGAAAGCATCAGCCGCAAATACCACCTCGATGTACAGCTGGCCTACTCGCTGCACTGTGAGTGCCGCTACCTGCTATTGAAAGGCGACCTCGAAGCCACGGTCGAAAAGCTGAACACAGCGATCGCCCTTTTTGAAAAACACGGGGAGCTGACGGGCCTCGCCAAAGCCTATTCTCTCAAATCCATTGCCCTGGGGCGCCTTCACAAAACCAAAGAGGAGCTCGACTACCTGCTGAAAGCCAAAGCCATTTACGACAATGCTTCTGACAAAGACGGGCTCGTACCTGTGCTGCTCAACCTTGCCAACGCCTATGGCGGCATCGGCGCTTACGATCAGGCCGTTGCTACGCTCGAAGACATCAGGCGCATGAACCTTCCTCCCGGCGAAACCGATTTTTATACCGCGCTCAACTATGGCAACGTGTATTACCTGAAACACGAGTATAAAGAGGCGTTATACTATTATGAAAAAGCCAGGCTTGCAGCCTCCGCTTATAAGATGATCGACAGCGAAATTACAGGGATGACGCTGCTGGGCAACTGTTACCGCCAATTGAACCAGGCGGTTAAGGCCCGCGAAAATTACGGGGCCGCTATTGCCCTGGCACAGGAGCACGGGCTGCTGGTGGAAGAAAAGGATGCGCTCGAAGGTTTGGTGGGCCTCTATGAGCAGGAAAAGAATTACTCCGGGGCCTTTGAAGCGCTGAAACGCTACAAGCTGCTGGATGACTCCCTCTTCAACCTCGAAAAGGTGAAAAGCATTCATCAGGTAGAGCAGAAGCTCCGACTCAGCGAAAAAGAGAAGATCATTGCGGAGCAGGGCTTCTCCCTTGAAAAAGAAAAAGCGGCACTGGCCGTGGCTAAAAGCAACGCTTTCCTCCTCGTTACGGCGCTGGTGCTGGCCGCCTCGGTTTGTCTGTTCCTCTTTTACTACAGCCGTAAGATCCGGCGCCTGCTGTCGCTGATCCGTATGCAGAAGCAAGAGGTGGAAACGCAAAAAGAGATCATTGAATCGAAGAATAAGGATGTCATGGATTCGATCCACTATGCCCGCCATATCCAGGGCAGCATGCTGCCTTCGGCCAAGACACTCGAGGGCTTGTTCAATGAGCATTTCATCCTGTACAAGCCAAAAGACGTTGTAGCCGGAGATTTTTACTGGACGGAAACGATCGGTGACATGCCTGCTATTGTAGTGGGCGATTGCACCGGGCATGGCGTACCGGGGGCCATGGTGAGCATTGTGGCCTGCAATGCCCTGAACAGGGCTGTCAAGGAATTTGCTTTGTCTCAGCCTGCAAGGATCTTCGATAAGGTGAACGAGCTGATGCAGGAAACCTTTTCGAAAAGCGACTATGAGGTGAGCGATGGCATGGATGCAGTCCTCTGCCTCTTCGATGCGCGGGAGATGAAGCTGCACATTGCCGCTGCCAATAATCCCGTATGGCTGGCAAGCCCGCCGGGTATCACCACCGCCTTGTGGGATGAACCCTGGCAGCTGTCGCAGGTTTCGGCAGACAAGCGACCGATCGGCAAGTTCAGGGAAGAGGTGCTGCCCTTCGAAGAAAAAAGCATCTCGGTAGAGAAAGGTGAAATGGTATACCTCTTCTCCGATGGCTATGCCGACCAGTTTGGCGGCAGCAAAGGAAAAAAATTCAAATACAAGCCATTGCAGGATCTGCTGGCGTCCATTGCCCCTCTTCCTCTCCACGAGCAACGGCAAATCCTGGAAAGTACCCTGAAAGACTGGCAGGGAAGCCACGACCAGGTGGACGACATTTTAATTGTGGGGATCAGGGTTTAACGGGGTGTTAATTGACGCGCGGGGCAGGTCTTTCCCTCATTTTTTATGGAACGGGCTGAATAATATTACGTAAATTTACCGCACTTTATGGCAGGCCCACAGGATACAGCTCAAATGTCGTTCATGCAGCACCTCGATGCTCTGCGGTGGCACCTGGTGCGCAGCGCCATTGCCATTGCCCTGTGTGCCATCGTCCTGTTCCTCAACAATAATTTCCTGTTTGATACGGTTATTTTCGGCCCGCTGAAACAGGAGTTCATTTCTTACCGGGCGCTGTGTGCCTTAGGACACAACATCGGTGCCGGGGATGTGATGTGCATGACGGTAAAAGTGCCGCACCTGCAGACGCTTTCTGCTTCCGAGCAGTTTTTCACACACATGTGGATTGCCCTGGTAGGCGGGATCATTATTGCATTTCCTTATGTACTCTACGAGATCTGGAAATTCATCAAGCCTGCTTTAAAAGATACCGAATCACGCCCGGCTCAATGGTTTGTGATTGTTGCCTCTGTTTTATTCCTGATCGGGATTTTCTTCGGATATTTTTTACTGTTCCCGATGTCTTACAACTTCCTCATCAATTATACGCTTTCGGATAGCAATATCGTGCAAACGAATAATACGCTGGACGACTATATTTCCCTGATCTCTACCATGACGCTTGTATCGGGCGTGGTGTTCGAGATGCCGATCATTGTGTATTTCCTTTCCCGCCTGGGCCTGCTCACCCCGGATTTTATGCGCAAGTACCGCAAGTATGCTGTAGTCGTGATCCTCATTGCCGCTGCTGTGATCACCCCTTCTCCGGATGTGACCTCCCAGATGGTGGTGGCCATTCCGATGTACCTCCTATATGAAGGAAGTATTTTTGTGAGCGCCTATGTGGTCAGGAAAAACAGGCTGTCATAAGCAATTTCCCTCCGACAGATATCCTCCAAAAGCCTACGCCGGTTCACAGAATGAGCCCTTTGGGGAATTCTCCTTGTGGTGATAGCGATAGTCCCCTAATTTAGTACCCTCAATCAGTCAATCATCATGTTATCACCTTTAATGAAAAACGCAAGGGGCCTCTTCCTGGGCCTTGTATTTACAGGATTTGGCATTGGCACGCTTACTGCCGGCAAACCGGAATCTTCCGGGCATACGACTGCTTCCGGCGAAAGCAGCATCCTCATCAGTGGGAAAGAGTTTGTGAGCCTCGAGCTTAAAAGCAAAGCCGTAACAGGCATCTCACCGGGACAAAGTATTTCCATTGGCATCATTGTAAAAACCGATAAAAACAAGGAATACAGAACTCCTGACTTCCCGGAGGACGGGTCCTTCCGGAGCATCGAGTGGGACCGGTTTTCGGTAGAAGTTGAGGGAGGAACGTTTTCCAATGGAAAAGTGGTTGTTAGCAGCAACCCGGCCGACATCAACAACTACCAGGTAAAAGTAAAAGCCTATATGACAAAAAACCCGGAGCTCAGGCATGAGCTGATTCTAAACCTGGATTTTAAAGGAGCGATGCTGGCTGATTTCAGCGGTGTGGCGGGTAAACCGGGTCGAAGTGGGCAAAG
>DGQK01000010.1 GCA_002390745.1 Bacteroidetes bacterium UBA4416
AGACAGTTCGGTCCCTATCTGTTGTGGGCGTTAGAAAATTGAGGGGTGCTGACTCTAGTACGAGAGGACCGAGTCGGACACACCGCTAGTGTACCAGTTGTTTCGCCAGAGGCATCGCTGGGTAGCTATGTGTGGATGAGATAAGCGCTGAAAGCATCTAAGTGCGAAACTCGCCTCAAGATTAGTTTTCTTTATAAGGATCGTCAAAGACTATGACGTTGATAGGTTACAGATGTAAAGGCAGTAATGTCAAAGTCGAGTAATACTAATTATCCGTAAGCTTTCTGTTATGCGCATCCAAATTTTCTTCTTATATGCATTGATACTCGTGTCTTTTTTCAAATATGTTATCACATTGCTTGTTTCAAGTTTCTTGTTACTGGTTAACAAACCAGAAACCTTAAACCGGAAATAACAAACGTTTTATGGCGTCTATAGCGGTGGGGATCACCTCTTCCCATTCCGAACAGAGAAGTTAAGCCCACCAGCGCAGATGGTACTTGGTCTAAAGCCCGGGAGAGTATGTCGATGCCAATTTTCACAATTAACCCTCAACTCGAAAAGTTGAGGGTTTTGTGCTTTTAGACAGCTGCGATCCCATTATACTCCATGACCGTGAGCCGGACGATCAGTAGGCAATGCCTCGCACGTCCGTTAAAATCATTTTCCATGATTGCAGCGACTTACTGAAAGAATTGTTATTTTTGGATCAATATGTCCCCCTCTTTGAAACACCTTTTCTTAGTGCTGTTTTGTTTTCCCTTAGCGCCATTGTATGCACAAAGCGCTCTTGCCGACAAGATCCTCAGACAAGCCGATACAGCCCGCGAGCGCTATATCCAAACCGAACTGCCTGACTTGTTCATGAAGGATACTTCTCTTGCTTTCATCGAGGTAAATGAAGCAGGACCCAAACTTCCGGAACGCCTGGCAGCAACTCTCTTCTTTAAAGCTGCCACGGAAGCCAACAAGCACAAAGCCTATTCACGGGCATTATACCTGTATCGGAAAGCCTGTTACTATTATCGCAGGCTTGCTGTGCCTGATAAAGTCATAGAAACAGTGATCGGGATTTCCAAAACCTTTATCCTCAGGGATGAGCTCGACAGTGCAACGCACTGCGTATTCTCGGAGCTCAAAAAAGTACCGGGAAATGCTCTGTACGAAGCAGCCTTGTTCAACAGGGCCGGCGTGATTTTCAAGGAAATGAAAGACAACCGGAAAGCAATGGACTACTTGTTGAAGGCCGATGCAAAATTTCAACAGACCGACAGCCTTTACGGGCAATTTTTGATCTGCAAAATCGATAATGATAAAAATCTCGGCGTACTCTACAGAAACCGTAAAAGCTATGATACAGCCCTGTTCTACCTCAATCGTTCCCTGGCAGAAGCAGAACGGATCCACAACGATCGCTGGATCGGGATAGACCTCAACAGCATCGGTATCCTTTATAAGGAAACCGGAAATTATCCGAAGGCCATCGAATGCCTGGAACGATCTGTGAAGCTGAAAGCAGATGCCGATAATAAAACAGGAGTAGCCACGTCTTACGGGAACCTGGGCAATCTCTACCAGTACATTCATAATTACAAAAAAGCGGAAACATACTATCGGCTTGCCTATGATTTGGCGAAGGAGGTGCGCGATATCAAGACAATCGGAGAAAGTTCCAAAAATCTCTATGAGCTTTATGATGAAACCGGGCAAACTCAAAAGGCTTATCCTTTCCTGAAAGAAGCCTTTCTGGCAAAAGACAGCATTTATAGCTCCAGTATAGCGGCCGAAAGCGCCAAGCTGGAAGCCATTTATGAGAACCAGAAAAAGTCGAAAGAGATTGAGCTGAGCAATTTTAAGAACCAGGAACTGAATAAAAACCTGGAACTCAAAAACAGGACTCAAAACATCCTTATTGCAGGGGCCTTGCTGTTGCTGCTTTTCCTGGCAGGAGCCTTGTGGAGTTACGCCGGAAAACGAAAAGCGAATACGGCGCTTAACCGTAAAAATTCCGAGATCAGCGAGCAAAAAATCCTGGTAGAGCATCAGAATAAAGAGATCCTCGATAGCATCAATTATGCACAAAAAATTCAGAGCGCCATCCTGCCTACGGAATTGGAATTTAAAGAACGTTTTAAAGATGCCTTTGTGCTGTTCAAACCGAAGCATATTGTAAGCGGCGACTTCTATTGGATCAGTGAAAAAGAAGATACTGTTTTTTATGCGACGGCAGATTGTACGGGACATGGCGTTCCGGGCGGCTTTATGAGCATGCTGGCATCCTCGCTACTCAACGAGATTGTGAATGAGAATGAGGTACACGAGCCTGCAGAAGTGCTTAACCTCCTGCGGCAGCGCATCATTCAGTCGCTGAAGCAAAAGGGCGAAGTAGGCGAAAATAAAGATGGAATGGATATGACCTTTTGCCGCATTCACAAACCGACAAACACACTCACCATGGCAGGTGCCAATAACCCGGTATGGATTATCCGTGAGGGACAGGTAGAGATCATAAAAGCCGATAAATTCCCGGTAGGAATCAGTACCGGCAGCCTGCGGCCTTTTACACAGAAAGAAGTCGCGTTGAGGCCCGGAGATATGGTGTATACCTTTACAGATGGCTATCCTGATCAGTTTGGAGGAGAAAAAGGAAAGAAATTCATGTATAAGCAATTCCAGGAGCTTCTAACGGAAGCCCATGGGCTTGCGGCGGCCGGGCAGCTCCGGCTCCTGAGCGATACACTTGCGGAATGGAAAGGAAGCCTGGAGCAGGTCGACGATATCTGCGTGATAGGTGTCCGGATTTAAGGTGAATTCCAGGGCGACTGGAAAACATGCCGGAAAATACGTTGGAGATTAAACCTTTTTAAACCAATGTTGTCCAATACCTAAGCTTAATTAGGTAAATTTGTTATATGCAGCACTATTCTGATCAGGAAATACTGGCTTTCTATCGCGATGAATCCTCACAGAATATGGCGTTGCACTACCTTATTCAGAAATACCAGCAAAAACTATACTGGCATATCCGTAAGATCGTTATCAGCCACGACGATACCGATGACGTGCTGCAAAATACCTTTATCAAAGTGTGGAAGGGCCTGGCAGGCTTCAAAGAAGAATCCCAGCTCTTTACCTGGCTTTACCGGATTGCTACCAACGAATCGCTCACTTTCCTGAAGCAAAAGGCGAGAGCCAATACAACGTCTATCAACCCGATCGAATACCAACTGTCGAAGTCACTGGAAAGCGATACCTACTTTACAGGCGACGAGATCCAGCTGAAGCTGCAGAAAGCGATCCTGACACTGCCCGAGAAACAACGCATTGTATTCAATATGCGCTACTATGACGAAATGCCCTATGAGCAAATGTCGGAAGTGCTGGAAACCTCTGTAGGCGCCCTGAAAGCCTCCTATCATATTGCCGCCAAAAAGGTCGAAGAATTTTTAATATCACGTTAAACTTTAAAACTCAGCAAGCATCCAACAACCGATGAAACCCCACGACGATAACTTACCTGAAGATCCGGATTTCTCCTTCAACAAAGGAGAAAAGCGCCCGTTCGGTTTGCCGTCGGATTATTTCTCATCGTTTGAGGAAAAGCTAAGGAATAAAATAGAAGCAGAAGACGAGTTGAAAGAATTTTCTCTGCTGTCTTCTATCCGGAAAGAGCAGGTATTTAGCATTCCGGAACAGTATTTCAGTGAGGCAGAAAATAAGCTGGAATATAACAACGAACTGGCGGCTTATCCGGCCCTGAAAGCTCTTACCAGGCCAGCAGTGGCAGCACTGGAAGAGGATTATCAAAAGCAGCTCCGGGAGTCACTGAACTATAAAATAGAGTTGGCGGATGAGCTGAAAGCCTATCCAACGTTATACAGCCAGGATAAGGTCAATGCCTTCGCTGTGGCTGATGCATATTTCGACTCGTTTGCCGGGCGTGTGAAAGAGCGGATCTATTCGGCGAATACCGCGCGGAACTCTGTTTGGGAAAGCCTGTGGCACCTTGTATTTGGAGGAAGAACGGCCTGGGCATTCGGTCTGGCGCTCATCATCGGGCTTGCGTTCTACTTCAACCAAAAAACAGAGTTCCTGGCAGAAACCGGCGATTGCAAAACACTGGCCTGCCTCGAGAGAAATGAGATACTGAATAACAAAGCGATCAATAATTTCGATGAGGAGCAACTGATGGATTTGGTCGATGTGAACTCACTTGGAAAGCAGCTAAACCTGGATATTGCTAGGACAGACTCTCTGAAAGCCAGCGAAGTGATGTTACAGGATACAAGTACGGATGAATTACTGGATGCTTTATAAATGAAAAGGAGCTTTACATATCTGCTGATTGCGCTATGCTGCCTGACGGTTTTCTCCGCCTTGGCTCAGCCTGTAAGCAAACGCGACAAGATCGATGCCCTGCGTGTGACTTTTATTAACGAGAAAGTAAATTTTACCGCAGCGGAGAGCCAGGCATTCTGGCCGCTCTATAATGAGTATAACGACAAGATCGAGCAGGCACGCAAGTCTTTCCGGCAGCAATGTGTGAAGAATATTGATTTTACAACACTCTCCGATAAGGATGCGGAAACCTACCTGAACGGAGAGCTCAGCCTTAAGCAAAAGGAATATGAGCTTTACAAAGATTATTTTGAGAAGTTTAAGAAAGTGCTCCCAATCAAAAAAGTAGCTCTGCTGCGGAGAGCGGAAGAAGAGTTCAGAAAAGAGCTGATCAGGAACATCAAAGCAAATGCTACGGAACAATGAGCCGCGCGCTTTTGATAGGATGTTTGCTCTGTAGTTTTGTATGCGTCCATACAAAGCTGTTAGCTTTTGGCAGGGATAGCCTCAAAACGGTAAAACCTGCCAGGCACTATTTCAAAACTACTATCTACACGGATTTTTATGGAACGGGAAACCGCGACCTCTCCCGGAAAACTTTTGTATCGGATAAGCTGAAAACCTACCGGTCCAATCAATTCACCCTGGGCTTCAATGCACCGGTGTTTACCCAGGACTTTTACCGGAAGGATAGCACGCGTATTTCCAATCTTCATGTTTTGCTTACGGGAAGCTATGTTGCGCTTGCGCCTGAATTCGAAGGGATCAAGACAACACACCGCTTAAGTAAAACCTCGGTCGGCCTCAGAGCGATCTACAACACAGGCCGTAAAAGTATTTTTTACGTCGAGCTCACGCCCTTCAGCACCCAGGACAATGGCTACCACTACACACAGAAATACCGTTTTGCCACAACAGTGTTATATAACTGCACCGTCAATCCCTACTTCAGCTTTCGCTTGGGCTTTACCCGCTCCTTTATGTTCGGGAACCGCAACCGTCTGCCCTATATCGGCATCAGGGTAGGAAGAATGGACGGCGTAAATTTCAGTGTACAGTTCCCACGAAGTATCACCTTCAATGTGCCTATTGGCAGGTATGTGAAAACCAGTTTGTATACAAAGCCTTTGGGCGGGCTGTATTCCTTTGCCAATGTCGACTCATTGTACTACCTCAACAACGACCGGAGCATCAATTTTGGCCGCTATGAATTTATCGGAGGGGCGAGGGTGGATGTGTTTCCGATGAACCTCTTTAATTTCTATGTCAGCGCCGGCATTACCACGCAGAATTATATCGGCTTTTACTCCGAAACCTTCAACCGCCGGAATAAAGGCAGCCTGGCACCTTTCTACAAGGAAAAGATCGATAACAGCGTTTACGTCAATTTCGGGCTGGTCTTTAAATTCGGCAGGGTGAAATCCATTTATAACAATTACAACCTGTATGATGCGCAGGACCTCAACAATAAGGATGCGGACAATATCAGCAACGGCAATTCGCAAATTCCGGCACGGTATAAAAAAGTGAAGAACATCAAGCCATCCGACGTTCAGGATTTGATCGATACGCAGGATTTCTATTAATGAAACGTGATCTTGTGAAGGGCGGTAACCGCAGCAAACATTGTCATCCGAATTAATCCCGCCGCGTGGGGGCTTCTAATCAGGATAATGTTATTGCATTGCAGCGAAGCAATCTCCATAACACGTGTGAAAAACATTTTATGAAATCCGCTCTCTCATCAGCTTATAAACCGTGAGATTGTGGTTTCATTCCGTTAGGTCCGCTGAGTATTAAAATTATCCCTCAAACGTTTTCAGCTCAAGGTGTTGCCCGTCGAATTCGGCGTAAGTGCAGTAGTTGATCCATTCACCCAGATTGACGTAGCGTGAGTTCTCGCCCACGTTCAGGTCAAGCGGCAGGTGCCTGTGGCCGAATATAAAATAATCCACGTGGCGTTTTTTGATTTCTTCCTTACAGAAGCTGAACAGCCATTCGTTCTCCTCGCCGAGGAAATGCTTATCGGAATCGCCGGTGGTAATGCGGCTTCGGCGGCTGGAACGGCGCGCGATCCAGAAGCCCAGGTTAGGGTGAAGCCTGTCGAAGCACCAGATCAGGAAAGGGTTCGTGAAGCACTTTTTCAGGAACTTGTACCACTTGTCGCCGGGGCCGAGGCCATCGCCGTGACCGATAAAAAACACTTTATGGTTGTAGATCTTTTCAATGGGCTTGTGGTGTACCTGCACATTCAGCTCCTGGCCAAAGTAGTCGCGCATCCACAAATCGTGGTTGCCTGTAAAGAAATGAACAGGAATGCCGCTGTCGGTAATTTCCGCGATCTTGCCCAGCAGGCGCGTTTGCCCTTTGGGGATGGTGTATTTGTATTCCCACCAGAAATCGAAAATATCGCCCACCAGGTAAATTTCCTCAGCCGTTGCTTTGATGGAGTCGAGCCAGCGTACTATTTTTTTCTCACGGGCAAGGCTAAGCTCATGTGTAGGAACGCCCAGGTGGAAATCAGAAGCGAAATATATTTTTTTGCCAGGCGTCATTGTAGAAAACCGGAAATAAACTGATGCGGTTTTATATTGTGCAAATTTAATGTAAATCGTATGGTATCAAAAAATTTATCCTTGCCGATGGCTTTCAGGTTGGTTTTGATGTCGCTGCTGTAAAGCACCGGAATATAGATCTCAAAAATATTCTTCCAAAGGCAGAGGTTGACCCCTGCATCATAGAGAACACGCTGGTTCAGCATGGCTTCGTTGAACTCGCTGGTACCAACATCCACAAACAGCCTCAGCGGAATTTTTTTCACGGTAGGCGATTTGAGGTTAAGGGCGAGCAGCCATTTGGAGGACTGGCCAAGGTAGGTGAAGGTTTTGAAAGCACCATCGCCTTCCACGAATTGGGCAAAGGGCAGGCCGTTGAAGTCGTTACGGCCAATGTAATTGTAATCGTAAAGGTAATCCTGGGAACCGCTGTAGCCGCTCATCCGGAAACGGTAATCGTTGTAGAGATTATCAGCCTTGTAGGCAAAGGCGCCTGCAAACAGCCGGATATCAAGGCTGTTGTTCTTGGCGAACGTGAGCGCATAGTTGATCTCACCGCTCAGCTTCACAAAGCGGTCGTTGTGCTGCGCACTGAGGATCGCATAAAAGGGATTGATGACGCGCTTGTTTTCAAGCGTGTAGTACAGGTTGTTGATAATCGTCGTGTTCAGGGCATTGGTGAGAACAACCGAAGCGGGCTTCACTTCTGTGCTGATGTTATCGGCCATTAGCACGTTGGTAGTATAACCGATATGCTGGTTGATCTTGCTGAGTGGATTTTTCTTTTGAAATTCTATATCCAGAGTACCTGACACCTTGTAATAGTTAAGGTCCTGCGACCTGAAATGCGTGCCATAGGCATCATTGAGGTAGGAGGCATCATAGCGCTGATAGGCGAAGCTTTTGGCTTTGGAGCTCAGCGTCAGCTGCCGGATCCGGCCCGCGCGCGGCACAATATTCCAGGCGATTTCCGCAAAGCCCACCGGTGTCCTGGTGCCAAACGCATACATCGGCGCAAGGGTAAATTCTACTTTTTTTTGCAGGAAGCTGTAATTGTAGAAAGCGCAGCCCAGCATGAATTTATTGTGCGTATTGTAACCGGCAATGGGTAGGTAGTTCAGCTGATTGTAGCGGGGATCATCGATACTGCCCACAAAGCTTAATTTCAGCGGCTCCGCTTTTTTAAATAACCCGTGTGTACGCATGGCGTTATTCTTACGGTTGATCTCGGGGATAAATCCTCCGTAATCAATCCTGAACTCATCGATCTCCGAAGGCGGGAACTCCACGACGCGCTTGGTTTTATTCGGAATGCTGTTATACCAGACGGTTCCCACAAGTTTGCCGTCTTTGAGGCCGGATACAGACACAGGAGCCGACACTTTCTTCACATTTTTGATCACGATCGCATGGCTGCGGTCTTCAAACTGTTTATGCTTTAAAATTTTATAGTCTATTTTCTTTTTGGTCACCAGCAGATCGGCCACAAACCAATTCAGGTCGGCATTAAAATAGTACTGCAGGGTTTTTATCAGGTCTTCAGGATAAGGATGTTTGAACTTCCACTGCTCATTGTAAAATTTCATAGCCTCATCAAATTTTTCCCGGCCGACATAGTTCATCAGGTAATCGAAGGTAATGGCCGATTTGCTATAAACGATCGCTCCGTAGTTGTAATTGGTAAAATACTGGGCCGGCGTCATGATGGGCTGGTCGGTATTTTTCCGGGCGGCGAGCAGGTACGAAAATTCATACTGTGCTTTGTGCTTGAATTTATTCAGGCCGAAGAATTTAAAGGTGCTGTCTTTTCCAAGGATACTGGCCAGGGTTTTCTCCGGATATTTGTTGCGGATGTAGCGCATCTCGTAAAAAGAGTTGAGGCCTTCATCCATAAATGCAAATTCGCGCTCGTTGCTTCCCAGGATGCCATAATACCAGTTGTGTCCTACCTCATGCATAATGGTTGTTTCCAGAGTAAAGGCATCGTTGCTTTCACCGATGATGGTAATGTTTGGGTATTCCATGCCGCCACCGGCACTGATAGTGCCGTCCACCGCCGTTACATGGTTGTACGGGTAATCGCCGTTGAGCTCAGAATAAAAAGCGGTCGCATCATGGATATATTCCAGGGCATTGCTCCATAGCCTGGGCTCGTTATTGGTGAAAAAAGCCCAGGAGTCTATCGTATTGCCTGAATAAGGAAGGTGAACCTGGCCTTTGAGCACGTGAAAACGCTTGTCGGCAAACCAGGCAAAGTCATGGACGCGGTATTGTTTAAAGCGGATAGTCTTAAATACCGTGCTGGAGGGGGGAAAGGAATTATCGCCGGAGTAATTTTTCTCTGCGATCATTTTTTCAGTTTCCTCAACCCTGGCCGCCAGCCATTCTTCCTCTTCGGGTTCGTCTATCCGGTCGCCAGTAGCCGCCAGGAGATAGTTCTTTGGAAGAGTGATGCTTACATCAAATGAGCCGAATTCGCTGTAGAACTCGCCCTGGTTCAGATAAGGCATCTGGTGCCAGCCGTATTTATCGAATACCGCCGGCTTTGGATACCACTGTGTAATGGCATAAGCCTGCCCGATATGCCCCAGGCGGGATATAGCGGCGCTCGGAAGCTTCACATGAAAAGGAGTGGTAATGGTCACCGTATCCCAGGGCTTGAGCGGCTCGTCGAGGTACAGCTTACAAATATCAATGTGTTCCTTGTCGTATTCCCACCTGGCAGGTTTCCCTCCGATCATGAAGTTCAGGCTGTCGATGTAGCCCAGGTCTTCGGGCCCGGCAAAATACATCGTGGTTTCCCCAAGGCTCAACAGCTGTTTAGCGAGCGCTGTTTCGTTATTCTTATAAGCATTGGGCCAGAGATGGAAGTAAATGTAGGTAAGAGTCGTGTTTGAGTTGTTGATGTATTCGATCTTCTCAAAAGCGCTGAGCTCGTGTGTTTTGTCATGAAGCGCTACATCGATCTTATAGTTTACTTCCTGCTGAAAATAATTTTGTTGTGCAGATGCCAGCCATGTTGTAACTATCAGGCTTGCTGTATAAAAAAATCTCAGCATAAACGGTGTTATTGGTTTAAAGAGCCTCTCAACTTAACGGGCCGAAAACCTTCTTTAACAAGAAAGATCAGGTAGTTGCTTAAATCCCTGTGGCCGTTTAAGTGCCGGCCGGTTATTTCAGTACTTGAGCCAGCTTGCTTTCCAGCTCGGCACCCCTGAGCCCTGAAGCCAGGATCTTCCCGTCTTTGCCGATCAGTACTGTGTAAGGGATGGATTGCACAGCATAGGTCTGTGCCGCTTCGCTTTGCCAGAATTTCAGGTCGCTCACCTGTGGCCATTTCAGTCCGTCTTTCTCAATTGCTTCCAGCCAGGCATTGCGGTCCTTATCCAGCGATACGCCATAGATCTCAAAACCTTTGTCCTTGTATTTTTGATAAACCAGTTTTACATTAGGCATTTCCTTGCGGCATGGGCCGCACCAGCTTGCCCAGAAATCGATCAGCACCACCTTGCCGCGAAGAGAGGATAAGGCCAGCTCTTTGTTATCAGGTGTCGGCAGGATCAGCTCGGGCGCTTCGTTGCCTACTTTAGTAGCTTCGGCACGTGCCACCATCATCTGTGTTTGCTGCACCATTCCATGAAAGGCCTTTACCTCGTCGCTGTTCGGGTATTTTTGTTGAAGTCCCTGATCCAGCGCTTTGTATACATCCATGTAATTCTCGGGCCTGAGTTGCTGGATGGCCATAATGGACGCAAAAGAGCCAGTGTTTTCCCTGATCTTTTTAGCAACCTTGTCGCTGTATTGAGCGATCATCGTTTCATACGGTTTCTGCAACTCTTTGGATAACGAGTCGGCTGTAAGTGAATCCATTTTCTGCGTAACAAGCGCTGTCCTGAAAATATTTTCCAGGGAATCCGTGCGGCGTTTCTGCTGCTGCCCCATCAGGCTGTATTCGAGAAACAATTTGGTATCGGGAGAGCCTTCGGCGCTGAAGGTATTGCCAAGGTCGCGGGCATCGCCTTTAAGCACAACTTTTTGTGCAGAGTCCAGTACCAGCATGGCGAAGTTGGCATTGTTGATCCGGAGCCTGTAAAAACCTACAGACGGGGAATACTTGTTTAACAGGAAATCGCCCTTGTCGTCGATGACGCCGCTGTCAACCACCACAGTACCCGACTGCGATAGTTTTTCAAGGTACACACTTTCGCCTTTTGAGTTCTGGAGGCTTCCTTTCAGCTCGAAGCCGGAAGGATTTTGAGAACCGGTGCAGGAATACAAAACGGCTGAAACAGCCAGGGCATAAAAAAGAGGTTTCATTCGGTGATAGACGTTTTAATGAAGCTCAAATATCTTATTTATTTTGAGATAAGCAATGCGCCAACGCGCAGAGTTTTAAAAGTTTAACAGGAGCGTAGCAGGCGCCAGACAAAAGACAAGTGTAAAGCACGTGAAGACTCAGAAGCGGGCAGCCGGCCCGGGTTGCGGCATTAATTGAGCTTTGCCGGCAGCACCATCACAAATTCCGGAATGGCTACATGGAACGATGAGCGGTCGATGAGTTTTTGCATGGTATAAAAGCCGCTCATCTTGCCGATCTCGGTTGAGAAATTACAGCCGCTGTTGTAAGTAAAGCTCTCGTTGGGCTCAAGGGTTGGTGTTTCGCCTACCACGCCTTCGCCCTCCACTTCGCGTTTTTCGCCCAGGGCATCGGTAATATCCCAATGCCGTTTCATAAGTTTCACCGTATAATCGCTTTTATTTGTGATCGTGATCTCGTATACAAAAAAGTAATAATTTGCCTTAGGATCCGATTGCGGGGCGAAATAGCTGGTTTTTACGGAGATCTCTATGCCATTGGTAATACAGTTCATCATCGTTAACTAAAGTTTTAAATCAATTCCTGTGCTTTTCCGGTGTCAGCGCATAAGCACCTGCCGTTATAAAAGCATTGTGTGCCCGGGTAGTCAAAATAAAGCTCCGGGTAGCCTAAAATTAATAATAATATAGGCTTTATCTGATAGATTGACAATAGTTTTAACGAAATTAAACACTTGTAAATCAGTCTTTTAAAAATAAAAATTATTTTATTTCCGGTCCGGATATCCCCTGAAAAGGCGTATATTTGTAGCCCGATTTTTAATTAAGGTAAAAGTCGGTACCAAAATCATAAACTAACCTCTTCGGTAACCTTAATTTACCGGATACAATTAACAAAAACAAAATGGCAGACAAAAATGCCCAAGTTGGAAATCCGGATTTTGACTGGAACTCTATTGGAAAAAAGAATGACAATTATTCATCTGACGAACGCACTAAATTAGATGAAATGTATGGTAAATCGTTGAGCTCGATTACGGACTCTCAAACCATGCAAGGTACTGTGGTTGCTAAAAACAACCGCGAAGTAGTAGTAAACATCGGTTACAAATCAGACGGTGTGGTGGCTTTATCAGAATTCCGCTACAATCCTGATCTGAAAGTAGGCGATTCTATCGAAGTGTTTATTGAAAAAGCAGAAGATACAAACGGTCAGCTGATCTTATCTCACAAAAAAGCACGTGCAGGTAAATCATGGGATCGCGTGAACGAAGCGCTTGCCAATGACGAGATCATCAAAGGCTTTGTAAAATGCCGCACAAAAGGTGGATTGATCGTAGACGTATTCGGTATCGAAGCATTCTTACCGGGTTCTCAGATCGATGTGAAACCTATCCGCGATTACGATATCTACGTTGGAAAAACGATGGAGTTCAAAGTGGTAAAAATCAACAACGAATTCAAAAACGTGGTAGTTTCTCACAAAGCGTTAATTGAAGCTGAGATCGAAACTCAAAAACGTGATATCATCTCTAAACTGGAGAAAGGACAAGTACTGGAAGGTGTAGTGAAAAACATCACGTCTTACGGTGTGTTCATCGATTTAGGTGGTGTTGACGGTTTGATCCACATCACAGACTTATCATGGGGCCGCATTAACCACCCTGAGGAGATCGTTAAATTAGACGAGAAGATCCAGGTGGTAATTTTAGATTTCGATGACGACAAAAAACGCATCGCTTTAGGTCTGAAACAATTATCTGCTCATCCTTGGGAGGCGTTAAGCACTGACATCAAAGTGGGCGATAAAGTAAAAGGTAAAGTGGTTGTATTGGCTGATTACGGTGCATTCGTAGAGATCGCTCCGGGTGTAGAAGGCCTGATCCACGTATCTGAAATGTCATGGTCACAGCACTTACGCTCAGCTCAGGAGTTCCTGAAAGTAGGCGACGAAGTGGAAGCACAGGTGTTGACTTTAGACCGCGAAGAGCGTAAAATGAGCTTAGGTGTTAAGCAATTAACTCCTGATCCTTGGAATATGATCATTGATAAATACGCTAAAGGCTCTAAACACACAGGAACCGTTCGCAACTTCACCAACTTCGGTGTATTTGTTGAGCTGGAAGAAGGTGTTGACGGCTTAGTGCATATCTCTGACTTATCATGGAGCAAAAAAATCAAGCATCCTTCTGAGTTCTGCAAAGTAGGCGACAAAATGGATGTGGTAGTACTGGAGATCGATGGCGAAAATCGTCGTCTGTCATTAGGCCACAAACAGCTGGAAGATAATCCTTGGGATGTTTTCGAAACAGTGTTCACCATTGATTCAATCCACCAGGGAACCATCACTTCTGTAAACGATAAAGGTGCTACTGTAAGCTTAACTTATGGTGTGGAAGGCTTCTGCCCTGCACGTCACTTAGTGAAAGCAGACGGTACTACCGCTAAAATGGACGAAGTGCTTGATTTCAAAGTAATCGAATTCAGCAAAGAAGCAAAACGCATTGTTGTTTCTCATGCCCGTCTGCACGAGGAAGTGAAAGAAGAAGCAAGAAAAGCGGACAAAGCGTCTAAAGCAGCGGATTCTGAAGAAACCAAAAAAGCAGTGAAAAAAGTGAAAGATAACCAGGAGAAAACCACCTTAGGTGATATCTCTGCTTTATCTGCACTGAAAGATAAAATGGAAGGTAAATAATCCGACCGCACCAATCAGGTGACTGCCATTTCGGGCGAAGCCGGAAACGAAGTCACCTGATTTAAAAGACAATCATCTGGCACGGGTTGCCTAATGAGAAATACTAAAAATCACGCCATGGTTTTTAGTTTTTGAGAGCCGAAGCCCTTCACGTTACCGTGAGGGGTTTTTGGTTTTTATACGGAGCTGTCTTACCTGCCTGCAAAATGGAACACAGATGGCACAGATCAGGCCGATCAGGGCAAGGAGCAGAATCATTTTCTATAACTTATAGGAGAAGGACCAGTTTTCTGGCAACAGATTTGAATGCGCAATCTATAACCTGCTAAAACACGTACTTATGAAAACAATACTTATCCTCCCGAGCCTTATCATAGCAGCGTTTCTTCTCTCCTGCAAAAAAGAATACGTGTGCGAGTGTACGGATCCCGCGGGCACGCTCACGGCCTTCCGCACCAAAGACACGAAGAAGCGGGCAGAGCAGAAGTGCGAGGATTATTATCATGCGAATTACGGAAGTGTGGTGTTTAACGAAAGCTCCTGCAAAATCCGCTAAATCTGTGAGGTCTGTGCAAATAACCTTACCTTTGCTTTATGGAAGACGACAAAGACCTGTATGCCGCTTATTTCGGTAGTAGCGCCGATTATTACCTCGACGTGCTGGAGAGATTCAGGAACGGGCATCAATTCGTCTTCAATCCTTATGCACTTATCATGGGGCTTATCTGGTTCCTTTTCAGAAAGCTGTACCGCGAGGCCCTTATGTTCTTTGCGATCTCGGTCAGCCTTGGCCTGATGCAAACCTATCTTTTTCGTTTCCCGGCTATCGCGGCGCATCAGCAATCCATCAGTTTCATGGCAACAATCCTGCTCAATCTGTCTTACGGTGTATTCGGCAATTACCTGTACATGCGAAAAGCCATTACCGAAGTAGAGTTTGCGAAAAGCCAGTCGGCTAATAAGGAAGAAGTGCTGGCCTACCTGAGCAATAAAGGCGGAACCACCATGCACCCGGTGTTTATCCTCATCATTCTTTTCCTGGTATATTTCCTGCTTGTGCGCCACTATGTGGGAGCGCTCTAGGGTCAAAGCTTATTGAAAGCGTCCACCAGCTGCTGCAATTGCTTATTCAGCAGGTCACTGTTCACACGTCCCTCCGCATCCAGTTTGGCTTTCACGCCCGGTATATGAAGGCATGCCTCTTCGCTTGTTTTTACGCCCAGCGTTTTCATCACCAGCACTAAAGATTCATGCGCTTTTTCGCCGGAGCTGGAAGCGGTGATCAATGCCGCAGGCTTATCGGAGAATACCGTTGTGGATACCGTCCATTCCAGGGCATTTTTTAAAATACCCGGTAAGCTGAATACATACTCCGGCGTACAGATCAGCACGCCATCCGCACCTTCTATAGCATTCCTGAAATCCTTCACGCTCTGCGGCGCCTGCTCATTACCCACGTCCTGGTTGAAATAGGGGAGCTCCGTTAAACCCTTATAGAGCGTGAGCTTCCAGGCTTTTCCGGCAATAGCTTCCAGTGCTCTGATGATCTGTAAATTGGCAGACACCTCTCGTGTGCTGCCGCAAATGGCCAGGATGTTTTTAGGAGCTAAGCTCATGATGAGGAATTAAAAAAAAAGAAGCGATCACGCTTTGCTTGCCTTCATCTGCATAAACATATCGTTGAAGCGCTGCCTGACCGTTTCAATAAACGCCTCATCTGCCAGGGCTTTCAGGCCCTCAACGGACCTCACGTCTTCTACATAAAACTTAAAGGCCTGCTCCATAGGCCCGGCTTCAAATTTCAGAATGAATTTATCATTCATCTGGAATATGGAGATCGTCATGGATGGATGGGGAATGGAATCAATGATGCGCATAGAATAGAGCCTGTTTGAATTTAAGTGTAAAATTAGCAGATAAACTTTAAACAGACTTCAATCTTTTTCAAAGGCTTTTTTAAAGTTCAATAAGTTTTTCAACACGCCCATCGGCGTAGTGGCCCGGTCGCCGTCTTCGTGGATGCGGCCCAGGATGGCTTTGGCGAGGGCTACGAAGTGATGTTTGCCGGCTCTTTTCAAGGCTTCTTCGGCCTTGTCGTCGCCGTTGATGATATTGGCACAGGCCGCCCAGTCGTAAGCTTTGGCATCGATCAGGAATTTAAAGGCCTTGGCATCGTCCCAGATGGCATTCACAAATGCAGCCAGCACAAATTGCTTGCTTTCGATCAGGAATTTAAAGGCTTTCTTGTCGTCGCGGATCGCGTCGAGCACGGCGAGCAACTCTTTGTAATCATTATTGACGAGCCAGTTGAACGCCGCTACATCTCCCTGGATGTGGCTGCAAAGTTGTTCGATGGCATAGGTGGAGTAATGTTTCATAGATAAGCCCTGTGAGAAGCTCTAAGGTACAAATTATTTCTTTTCCGCACCGGCAAAACACGTCCGAACGCACACGTTAAAAAGCGTTAAACCCCAGTTTTGTCGATTGAAATAATAGTTACATTCGCAAACTATTGTCTTTGTAAACAGTTGTGTTTATACTTAATTTGGCAATAAAGGGAAACCAAATGCGTTTTCCAGCGATTACCTCATCAAAAAAACGTAGCCGATGTATAAAACGGAAATATCTTTAAGGACAGACGATATGAAATTAAATGAAGAAACCTGCATGCCGGTTGGAACCCGGGCTCTTATTCTTTCCAAGCTTTACTACAGCGTGTTGAGCAAGAACCTGGAAAACCTGGATGTAGAGCGTTATTATTCCATTCTCAATTTCCTGTATGAGAACAACGGCTGCAATCAGCAATACATTTGCAATAACCTGGCAGTCGATAAAACCGCTATGGTAAAAGTTATTGATTACCTCATCAAAGCGGGCTTTGTAGACAGGAATGTGAACCCCGAGGACAGGCGCGAGCATTTTATTGTTCTGACCAAAAAAGGGCTGAAACAAACCGAGGAGATTGTCAATTCATTTAAAGCCCTCGATGAGGATATCTTTGAAGGCATTACACCGGAAGACCGCCATACCTTTGACAGTGTCCTGACCCACCTGACCTCTCACCTTAAGCAGATGCCATCTACCGATTTGTTCTTTAATTATAAAAAGACAGGCAGGAAAAAGAGAAAACAAATCTCAACCTCCCAGGTTAAATAGTTACCCGCAATACACCCCAGTATATGAAAAAAATACCGAATTGGCTTATCGTTCTTGTGATCCTCGGATTGTTGATCGGTTCCAAATTTTTATTCTTCAGTAAAAAAGAAGATCCGGCCGCGGCAGCCAAAGGAAAAGGCAATGCACCTGTAGCGGTTAACTATTATGTATTGCAGCCCGATACATTCAATAACGATGTGTTTGCCACCGGTAAGATCGGCGCTTTCAACCAGATCGAGATCCTGCCTGAAGTGAGCGGCAAAGTTACTTCCCTCCATTTTAAAGAAGGCGAAACGGTAAGCAAAGGAAGCCTCCTGGTGAAGTTGAACGATGCCGACCTGCAGGCCCAGCTGCTCAAGTCCAAAACGCAGATGGAATTGTCGGAGCTGAAACTGGGAAGGTTGCAAAAGCTGATCGCTATCAATGGTATCAGCCAGGAAGAGCTAGATGCCCAGCAGAACGAGCTCAACTCCTATAAAGCGGATCAGGCTTACATCCTGGCACAAATTGCCAAGACCAATATTGTAGCGCCGTTTACCGGCGTGGTAGGCCTTAAAAACATCAGCGAAGGTTCTTTTGTGTCATCACTCACGCCTATTGCCACACTGGTTCAGGTAAAGCCATTGTACGTAGAATTTTCTGTGCCTGAAAAATACAGCGCTCTCTTTGCGAAAGGCCTCGATGTGAAGTTTTCGAATGATAACCAGGTGACCGATAAAACGGAGAGTGCCAGGATTTACGCTATTGAGCCAATGGTGGACGAAAATACCAAAACCATCCGTGCCAGGGCCATGTACGACGGCTCCAGCTCCTTTTACCCGGGCAGCTTTGTAAAAGTTTATGCAGAGTTGGGGCAGGTCAAAAATGCCCTGATGGTGCCGACTCAATGTGTGATCCCGACCCTGAAAGGACAAAAAGTATTTGTTGTAAAAAATAACACAGCAACAGAAGTGCCTGTGACCATCGGTGTGAGAACCGATACGAAGATCCAGGTGCTGGAAGGCCTGCAGCCCGGAGATACTGTCGTAACCACAGGATTGCTGTCTGTTAAGAAAGATGCTAAACTCAAACTCTTAAAACAAAGCAGGTAATGGATTTAGCTTCCCTTAGCGTCAAGCGCCCTGTGCTGGCCTGTGTGATGTCGATCATCATTGTGTTGTTCGGCGCCATCGGCTACAAATACCTGGGCATCCGCGAATTCCCATCAGTGGATCCGCCGGTTATTACGGTGCGAACCAGCTATACCGGTGCCAATGCGGATGTTATCCAGTCGCAGATTACCGAGCCTCTGGAAAAGGTGATCAATGGGATCGATGGGATCCGGACCATTTCTTCTTCTTCCAACCAGGGATCGAGTGTGATCACCGTGGAATTCAACCTCAGCGCCAACCTGGAAGCTGCTGCCAACGACGTGCGGGATAAGGTGTCGCAGGGCTTGCGGCAGTTACCACAGGACATCGATGCGCCGCCGGTTGTGTCGAAGGCCGATGCCAACTCCGACCCGATCATTTCCATGACCCTGGTGAGCGATACGCGCTCGCTGCTGGAAGTAAGCGACTATGCCGAAAATGTGATTGCGCAGAATTTGCAGACCATCTCGGGAGTGAGTGCCGTGCAGATCTGGGGGCAGCGCCGTTATTCGATGCGGATCCGCCTGAGGCCTGAAAAGCTGGCCAGCTATAACCTCACGCCGCTCGATGTGAAAACGGCACTCGACAAGGAAAACGTAGATCTGCCTTCCGGAAAGATCGAAGGGAATATGACCGAGCTGACGGTAAATACCATTGGCCGCCTTTCCACGATTCCGGAGTTCGAGGGCATGATCCTGAAAGAAGAAGCCGGAAATATTGTCCGCCTGCGCGATGTCGCGATCGTAGAGCTGGGAGCAGAGAATGAGGAAACCATTCTGAAAGAATCGGGCACGCCGATGGTGGGCCTGGCGCTGGTACCGCAGCCGGGAGCCAATTACATCGACATTGCTGACGAGTTCTACAAGCGCTATGAACAACTGAAGCGCGACCTTCCGAAAGATTATACCGTTAATATTGCTCTCGATAATACACGCTTCATCAAGAAGTCTATCGTGGAAGTAGAGGAAACACTCATCATCGCCCTGGTGCTTGTGATCCTCATTATCTACCTGTTCTTCCGCGACTGGCTCATCGCTTTCCGCCCGCTGATCGATATCCCGGTATCACTCATTGGAGCCTTCTTCATCATGTACCTGATGGATTATTCCATCAACGTGCTTACCCTGCTCGCTATTGTGCTTGCGACGGGCCTGGTGGTGGACGACGGCATTGTAGTGACGGAAAACATCTTTAAGAAGATAGAGAAAGGCATGAAGCCGGAAGAGGCCGCTATAGAAGGCACACGGGAAATATACATGGCGGTGATCTCCACGTCGTTGACACTGGCTGCGGTGTTCATGCCGGTGATCTTCCTCGAAGGCTTTGTAGGCCGCCTGTTCCGCGAGTTTGGTGTCGTGATTGCCGGTGCGGTTCTTATCTCTGCCTTTGTATCGCTGACCCTGACACCTATGCTGAATGCCAAGCTGGTCAAGAAAGATCCGCACAAGAAAAGTAAATTCTATGTATGGACTGAGCCGTTCTTTACAGGCCTCGATCACTGGTTCAAAAAGACAGTAACTCATTTTCTGGAAAAAAGATGGTGGGCTCTGGTTATTTTGGCGGTTTCCTTCGGTGCTATTTTCCTCTTCGGCTCGCAGTTGAAGTCGGAGCTGTCGCCACTGGAAGACCGCAACTGGTTGCGCCTGTCGATAACGGCCCCGGAGGGAACTTCCTTTGAAGCCACGGATGCACTGATCGACCGGGTTTCAGGCTTTATCTCCGACTCGGTTCCCGAAAAATCTGTTTGCCTCACCGTAACCGCGCCGGGTTTTGCCGGTTCTGGCGCTGTGAACACCGGTTTTGTGCGACTGGCACTGACGGAATCGGATAAGCGAGAGCGCTCACAGCAGGACATTGCTGCTTACATCAGCAAGAACCTGGCGCAGTTCCCGGAAGGCAAGGTGTTTGTGATCCAGGAGCAGTCGATCTCTTCGGGCGGAGGGCCGCGTGGAGCTTTGCCTGTGCAGTTTGTATTGCAGACCAATGATTTTAATAAGTTGCGTGAAAAGCTTCCTAAGTTCCTGGAGGCAGCGAATAAGAATCCTACCTTTCAGGGTGTGGATGTGAACCTGAAATTCAATAAGCCCGAGCTGATCATTGAGATCAACCGCGACAAGGCGAGAACATTGGGCGTGTCGATTGCCGATGTGGCACAAACCATTCAACTTGCCCTGAGCGGTCAGCGTTTCGGCTACTACATTTCAAAAGACAAGCAATATCAGGTAATCGGGCAGGTGACCCGCGAAAACCGCGATGATCCGGAAGACATCAACCGGCTGTATGTGCGTAATAACCTGGGGGCGATGATCCAACTGGATAATATCATCAGCGTTGTGGAAAGGAGCAGCCCGCCACAGCTCTACCACTTCAACCGTTATCAATCGGCTACCGTGCAGGCTGGCCTGGCACCGGGTAAAACCATTGGCGACGGGATCGATGCCATGAACAAAATTGCGTCCGAAGTGCTCGATGACAATTTCACGACCGCACTTACCGGGGCTTCCAGGGATTTTGCGGAAAGCTCTTCCAATATCATTTTCGCTTTCGGCCTGGCGCTCCTGCTGATCTACTTATTGCTGGCTGCACAGTTCGAAAGCTTTGTGGAGCCGATCATCATTATGTTTACGGTACCCATGGCGCTTTCAGGAGCGTTGTTCTCACTCTGGTATTTCGATCAGACGCTTAATATTTTCAGCCAGATCGGGATGATCATGCTCATTGGCCTGGTCACCAAGAACGGGATCCTGATCATCGAATTCGCAAACCAGCTGCGTGAGCGTGGCCTTAAAGTCCGGGAAGCATTGATTGAAGCCTCGACTGCGCGACTGAGGCCTATCCTGATGACGAGCCTGGCTACCATCCTCGGGGCGATGCCGATTGCCATGGCGCTGGGCGCAGGCTCTAAAAGCCGCATGGGAATGGGTATTGTGATCGTAGGCGGTTTATTGTTCTCCATGGTGTTGACGCTGTTCGTGATCCCTGCGATTTATTCGTTCCTGGTAAGAGACAAAAGCATGAAGGATGGGAACGAAAAAGACCTGCATCCTTTGATAGTGGACGAACACGGGGATGATAGCAGTTTATCTGTAAAAGAAAAAAAATAATGAGAAAGTCTTTTTATACGCTGTATATCCTGGTCCTGATGTTGGGGCGTGCTGCGGTAGCCCAGACAACGCTTACGGTGGAGGATGCCATTAAGACGGGCCTGGAAAAAAATTACAATGTGATGATCGCCAGGAATAACCAGGAGATCGCTAAAGCACAGAATAATTTCGGGGCAGCGGGCATGTCGCCTTCGGTAACGGTGAACGGGAACCTCAACCTCTCTTCCTTAAACTCGCACCAGGAGTTCAACACCGGTGTGGTGCAGGACAGGAACGGCGCCCAGGCCAACACCACGGGTGCTTCCCTCAATGCCTACTGGACAGTATTCGACGGCCTGAGAATGTTTGCCATTAAAAAGCGCCTCGATGCCAATGAGCAACTGTCGGCTATTTATTTAAAACAACAGATGGAAAATACCATCTACGACATCGTATCCGCGTATTACAATATTGTAAGGGTCAATGAGCTCATCAAGGCAGCGAAGCAGAACCTGGAGATCTACGACGAACGGCTGAAAATCGCCAAGCTGAGGCTGGAGATCGGTTCCGATTCCAAAGTGGAAGTGCTTCTTTCGCAGTCGGATTACAACAAGGCCAAAACGGCCATCATGCAGCTCGAACTCGATTTGCTGAATGCCAAAACGCAATTGAATATGCTCATCAACCAGCCGGCAGACACGGATTTTAAGACAACGGACTCCATCATGGTGAATTACAACCCGACCTATGAAGATCTGAAAAAAAGTTCCTTGTCGACCAACTCCGCTATCCAGATTTCAAGAAAGAGTGAGCTGATCACGCAGCAGCGTGTGAAGGAATACCGCTCCGCAAATTTACCATTCATCCAACTTAATGCGTCGTACACATTTTTGAGAAGCCAGAGCCAGGCCGGGATCGTTTTCCTGAACCGGCAAACAGGCATCAATGGCGGCATTACCGCCAGCTGGCTGTTGTTTAACGGCATGCGCAACCAGAAGCTCATAAAAGAAGCAAACCTCCTGGCACTGAATCAACGCTACATTACCCAACAGACCGAACAGCTGGTAGATGGCACTGTGTACGTCAATTTCAAAGCGTTTCAAATGAACAAGCAGATTGTGGAGCTGGAATCTCAAAACCTCAGCGATTCGAAAGACGTGCAGGTGGTATCGCTCGAACGTTACAAGATCGGTAAAGCGAGCCTGCTGGAAACGATCGAAACACAGAAGAACCTGGAAGATGCCCAGGTGAGGTACATCAATGCGCTCTATGCCATTAAACTAGCCGAAACAGAACTGCTGAGGACCAACGGCGCCCTGGTAAAATAGGTGTTTCTGTCAGGCCTGCCGCAGCGCTTCACCCGTGTGTGTGTTTGGTGAAATGCTTACGGAGGAACCAGCGTTTATGAAAAAGCTCTGAAACCCATACCATGCCGATTCCCCAGGCAAACCAAAGCAGGAACAAAAGCCAGAACGATTTGCCCGGAAAGAGCCTGTTCACCGCATCCATATTCGCAAGGCACACTACCACCGGCGCGGTAATGAGGGGAATAAAAATACCATAATGAAACAGGTAAACCATGCGGTTCGATTGAGGAGAAAGCGGTTCCGGATCCAGCGCCTCCACGGGCAGCGATGTCACCGAATAAAACAAGCGGATTTTGTGTTGCTCCCTGCCTGCCTTGATGCGCTTGCGGTACAGGGGCACGATCGGAAAAGTGGCGAGGATGAGCCATTTGGTGGCTGCCACGGAGCCATCGGCCGCCTGATCCGTGAACAGAAAATACTTCGTACCAAAACCCTGAATGCTGCCCCCGTCAAATACATCCACCAGCCCTTTGAAACGCTTATAGAAGGGGCTGGAGTCATCATCCGGTATTGCCCTGTGTGTTGCCCGGTTCCGCAAATAAGACCGGAGCAGAAGCCCGCCGGCGATGAAGAGGAGAAAAGAAACCGCCAGTGCGGCATAGAGCTCCTCGCCGGAAGGTTTTTCCGCTACTCTGAAATAGCCGATCCAGAGCATGAGCAGGGCATAAAAGATTGCCAGCGACAGGAGAAGGCGGACGAATTGAAAGATCTTTTTCTTCATGATGTTGTCAGATAAAGATATAAACTCTCCGGTTCAGAAGAAAATGCAGGAGGCCGGTTACTGCAAATAAAAACTCACGTTCACCCGTGCGGTTACGGTAATATAGCCCGGCTCAATGAGGTAGTTGTCGCTTCCCATTTTATAGGTAAGCTTACCGGCGTTTTTTTTGTCTTTCAGATTATACCAGTTATAATCTTCTGTGTTCAGATCTTCAGCGCTATAGGCTTTGCCTAATGCCATGAAAAGCCCTGTACTGATTTGCCTGGCTTTTTTCTTCGCATCCGCAATGGCTTCTTCCCTTGCCTGTGTTTTATATTTGTCATAGAACGACGTTCTGTAGTCGATGTAGACATAGTCCCTGTAACCAAGCGTGTAGAGCTCCAGCAAATACTTGTCGAGCTTTTTGAGATCAGTGATAGTTACAAACACTTCCTTGTAGTAAGCAGCGCTGTCCAGCTGTATGAATGTTTTTGACATATCGGCCTCGTTGAAATCAAAGAGCCTGATTTTGGTGTCTTCTTCCTTAAAGATCTCGAAGGCCGGTTTGTTGTCGCCACTGTTCAGCTGCTTTTTGATCCGGATCCCAAGGATCACATAATCCGGGATCACTTTTACTACCGCTTCGCCGGTAACACTGATGTGGGGCGGTTGTGTTGTGCTTTGGGATAACAGCGACAGGCAACCGAAAAAAAGGCAAACGCTCAGAATATATTTCATAACGAAAGAGTAGGGGAAAAGGGTTGTCGGGAATCACAAGGCTTAAAGCCTCAGGATTTATTAAAACGCATTTGCACCACACCGATGAAGGCTTCTTTAAAGATCTTGGTGCTCATTTTGCTGACACCAAGTACACGGTCGGTAAACATAATTGGAACCTCTACGATCTTAAATCCTTTTTTCACGGCGCGGTATTTCATTTCGATCTGGAAGGCATAGCCCATAAACCGGATCCTGTCGAGCTCGATGCTTTCCAACACTTTGCGTTTGTAGCATTTGAAGCCGGCCGTGGTGTCTTTGACGGGGATCCAGAGGATCATACGCACATAAAGAGAGGCAAAATACGATAAGAGGATGCGTTTCATATCCCAGTTGCTCACGTTGCCGCCTTTCACATAACGGGAGCCCACAGCCACATCGGCACCTTTCTCGCAGGCTTCGAGCAGTCGGGGCAGGTCGGCAGGATTGTGGCTGAAATCGCAATCCATTTCGAAGATGTAATCATAATCCCTGGCGAGCGCCCATTTGAAGCCGTGAATATACGCAGTGCCCAGTCCCAGCTTGCCTTTGCGCTCTTCGATATGAAGCTTGCCGGCGTAGGTTTGTTGAAGCTCTTTTACTTTGGCTGCCGTACCATCCGGAGATCCGTCATCTACAATGAGCAGCTCAAATTCACGTGGCAATGAAAACACCGTGTGGACCATCTTTTCAATGTTTTCAATCTCGTTGTAAGTAGGAATTATAACCAGGTTCTTGCCCATAAATCTCAAAGTGTAAATATACTATAATTAATGTGGTTTATGAAAAGCGCCTCTATCTGTGTATTATTTTCCTCTTCCTGTTAATTTAGGTTAAGCGAAAGGTTTATTTAGCATGGTTTGTACCTTGCATCCTGTCAAAATAAATTAGTTTTGACTATGAACGTTTTAAAAATTTTGATCGCTGTCGCTTTTTTCCTGCTCAGTCTTACGGGCTACGGCCAGGATACGATCCCGAAGCCATTAAAAACAACAGGCGTTGCCAGCTTTTACGCTTCTAAATTCAATGGCCGTAAGACCTGCTCCGGGCAAAAGTTCAGTAACGACAGCCTCACGGCCGCCCATAAAACCCTGAAACTGGGCACTTACGTACGGGTAAGAAACCTCAAAAACGACTCTACGGTGGTGGTGAGGATCAACGATCGCTTGCCGAGGCATTCAAAACGCAGTATTGATCTCACCCAGAGGGCCGCCAAACAGCTCAATTTCATGAGAGCCGGCCTGGCCAAGGTCGAAATCACCGTGCTCGACCAGGCGGAAGTTAACCCGGAGAATAAAGACACGGCAAAAAACTGACAAGAGGTATCCATACGATGGTGTATGTCCCCGTAGCCGCCGGGCAAACGGGTTCGTTTCTACCGGATACACGCCTCGGTATAATCGTAAAATCATAGCCACAGGGATTTAAATAATTAGTAATTTGCAGCGTTAATCACCTGTGTATAACCATAGGCCAAATGCACTGCCATGTCAACACTTCTTATAAAAAATGCCACGCTCATCAACGAAGATGAGTCTTTTGTATCGGATGTCCTGATCGAGGGCGACATTATCACACAAATAGACAGGGACATTAGCCACGATACCGCCAGGGTCATAGAGGCGGAAGGGCTTCTGCTCATTCCGGGCGCTATCGACGATCAGGTTCATTTCAGGGAGCCGGGGCTCACGCATAAAGGGGAAATCTATACCGAGGCCAAAGCCGCTGTGGCCGGGGGAGTCACGTCTTTCATGGAAATGCCCAACACCAACCCGCAAACCGTTACCCTTGCGGAACTGGAAAAAAAATACGAGCGTGCCAGGGCTTGTTCGCTGGCCAACTACTCATTCTACATGGGGGGCACCAACCTCAACCTTGAGGAAACGCTGAAGGTGGATTACCGGGATGTGTGCGGCCTTAAATTGTTTATGGGCTCCAGCACCGGTGATATGCTGGTGGATAACGAGAAAACGCTGGAAGGTTTTTTCTCGAAAGCCAACACACTCATTGCCACGCATTGCGAGTACGACCCGATGATCAAAGAAACGCAGGCCCGGATCGTGGAGGAGTACGGAGAAGACCTGCCGGCTTATTTCCACCCGGTGATCCGGAGTGAGGAAGCCTGTTACCGCTCCTCTTCCTTTGCCGTAAACCTTGCAAAAAAATACGATACCCGCCTGCACATCCTGCATATCTCCACAGCGAAGGAACTGGACCTTTTTACGAATCAGATTCCCTTGAAGAAAAAGCGTATCACTGCCGAAGCCTGCATTCACCATTTATGGTTCAATGAGGATGATTATAACAAAAAAGGCAATTTCATTAAATGGAATCCATCTGTGAAAACCGAGTACGACCGCGCCCATATTTTTGAAGCGGTGCTGGATGGCAGGATCGATGTGATAGCCACGGATCACGCCCCTCATACCCTCGAAGAAAAACAATTGCCTTACCTGAAAGCTCCGAGCGGCGGGCCTTTGGTGCAGCATTCGGTATTGGCCATGCTTGAATTTTATAAGCAGGGCAGGATCAGCCTGGAGAAGATCGTGCGTATGATGGCGCATAATGTGGCCGACATTTTTCAGGTGGAAAAGCGCGGCTATATCCGTGAAGGCTATTTTGCAGACCTGGTGCTGGTAGACCTCAACAAGCCGACGCCTGTTACCAAAGAATCGCTGCTTTATAAGTGCGGCTGGAGCCCTTTTGAGGGAACCACGTTTTCGTCCAGCATCCATAAGACGATTGTGAGCGGGCACCTGGTATACGACAACGGATCGTTTGACGAAAGCATGACAGGTCAGCGCCTTCGCTTTAAAAGATCCTGACAGTCAGTTGTAGCCAGCTGTTTTTCAGGCTCATGAGTGCGGAAAAAATTAACCACCGCCTGTTTACAATCTGTTTTTAGAAGAGATGATTTTAGGTTTCATGAGCGGTACTTTTGTGTACTTAAAAACCATATCACATGAAAAAAACAGCTACAATCATTGCTTTGGCATTTGGAATTACCAGCGCCTCAGCCCAGGATCTGACATCAAAAAAAGGCGAACCTTATCTGCCGGAAGCGGGAGATTACGCGGTAAGCATTGATGCTACCCCGTTCCTGTATTATGCCGGAAATTTTTTCGGAAAATCCAATTTCACCAACAACAATGGCCTGATCACCAGCGGAAACCCTGCTCCAACCTGGAACTTCCTCAATGGTAATAACACTATTACAGGTAAGTACTTTGTGGATGCCAACACAGCTTACAGGGTAGGTCTACGCCTTGGTTTTGCTACCGGAAAAGACCGCAGGATGGTAACAGCACTGCCTACCAGCACTGTAAACACCTATCCGACAGCAAATCCTACTGTGGAGAATACCCGCAAACAAACCAGAACCAACATCGGTATTTCCGCAGGGATTGAAAAACGCCGTGGTAAAACACGTTTACAGGGTTTCTACGGAGCAGATGCGGGCATCTACTACAGCTCTGTGAAAGATAAATACACTTACGGAAACGCCCTGGCAGGCAATGCAAACCCTGCAACAGCCGTAAATGTGGTAGCGGAAGACGACTTCAGCGGTGCGCTGGGTGCATCCAATACAACCACGGTTGCCTTATCTACGGGTCAGGCCGGCGCCGCAAGGGCTCTGGAAGCAAAATCAGGATCTACCTTCTCCTTTGGCGTAAGGGCATTTGTGGGTGCGGAATATTTCATCATCCCTAAAATGTCTATCGGCGGCGAATTCGGTTGGGGTGTAGGCCTTTCGTTCACCGGAAAAGCAAAATCAACGTATGAGTCCGTTGGTTTACCTAACGGTGCTGCCAATACCACGGTTGGTGAAACCAACATCGAAGGTGGCAAATCATCTGGCTTCGGATTTGATACAGATTCAAGAAACGGTGTATTCGGACCTAACGCTTCTTTACGCGTGACTTTCCACTTCTAGTTAAGGGAAATTAATTAACGAAGAAGAGCAGCATATCGCTGCTCTTTTTTTTATGCCTGATTGTGTCCCAACCTACAGCTTTGCGAAAGCCGGGAAGGTTCTTTAGGAGTTCCTATGTTACCGTTCAAGGCTGTGGCTCAACCTGCGCGGCTCACTGGTTTGTCACATCGGGCGAAGCGGACGTATTTAACGATATTCTCCTTGTGGTCGGTACACGCACATGTTGCGGGCGCAACTCGGCTGCCTGTTCATAAAATAATTACAGGTAATGTACTGAAAAATGGTTGGTGGCTGTTTGATAAAAATTGATTAAAATGTCGCTGTCAATTTGAAGAGGAAGTAGGCTCTGTTGGAGAACAACCTACCAGCAATAAAATTGATGCTAATAAAGCAGGAAGGAGTTGGTTAATTGCTGACTCCTTTTTTCTGCTGTTTAGCCTTATGGCTAAAAAACTCACCTTTCGTTTGAGAAGAATATATACCACTTTATAAAATCAATTCTATGCTTTAGGGTTAGGCCTCTGTGTAAATCGAGATGGTTTTAAGCCGTTGCTTTGAATCGCTCCGCGTAAATAGAATCTCGCAATTTTTGCACTTAAATCTCTGCTTATTTAATCTTTGGCCCCACCGGATAACATCCAAACTTCCGCAAGCCTAACAGCGCTTTTTTTGATTTTTTCATATACAAAAAAAGTTTAGTGAAACCACTTTCACTAAACTTTCTTCAATCCCTTATTCAGATTGGCATTCAGAGCGTTTCACCAACCATTTTTCAGTAATATGCCTAATTGCACACGCCGTGTACTTTGCATGTTGCCTGGCACCCGGTGCGGGTAAAGGATCAATCCTCCTGGTTGTAGTTATTCAAAAAAGAAAGATCCGTGCTCTTTGCCGCATTATACCGCAAGCGGCCCCTGTAGTAAAACTCCGTGCAGATCGTTTTGATACTTTCATCGGTGCTTTTTCCAATCTCCGAAACGTAATTGCTTTCCAGGATATCGATTTTAGTTGTAATGGACGGGGAAGCAGGCACAAATGCACAGGCCAGCGTTTTCTGCTTGCTTTCCTGGTTAATGCGCTCAAAGAAATAGATATCGCCTTTTTCGTTCTTGTTCTTCACGGCTTCCTTCCGGATGAAAACCACACTGTCAGGTTTGGTCTTCTCCTTCAACGAAGAGTTGTTGTCGGCGTAGCTGTAGTCGTACAGCTCGATCTCCATTTCGACTTTCGTCTTACAGAACGCTTCCTGCGACAGGTTGCTTTTGTCGAACTTGTCGGCCATCTTCAGGGCGTTTAATTCATTATAGGCTTTGAGCTTTGTCTTCGGGCTGTTGCTGAAAAACTTCCAGAGCGTATCGTTTACCGGAATTTTGTTTTTGGTAGCGATCACGGCGATATTGAGCAGGTTCCGTTCGTTCTTAATCCTGAACAATTTATCGAACCAGGCTTTCACACCAGGATTGGATGCATAAGAAGGGGCAAGTACCACGGCATAATTTTCGATCATGGCGCTGTAGCTCGGGTATGTTTTTTTTACGGGCTTTGTGCCTGTAGTTGGCGGTGCATCCTCTTTATCCGCATACATGGCAGCAATCTCTTCTGCCATCTGCATGGCTGCTGCTTCACCGTCTCCGTCATAAGACGTTTTTCCGGATTTGGAAGCAGACGTGTTGTAGCGTTTGAGCTCATTGGAGGCATCGCTGAGCAGCACAGGGACCTTAAGCGCGTATTTGGCAGGAGGGATGAGGTCACGGATCACCATGTCGGAAAACAGCGTCAATATGGGGTTACGGTATTCTTCGAAAGTGGAAAGCGACAGCAGGTCGGGGAAAAAGCCGGTACAGAGTTCCAGTGAATCGTAAAGCGGGGCGAGTACATCGCTTACGGTGCTTTGATCGCCGGTGAGCGGGGTTTTATTCTTCAGCAGGTCGAAGATCGTGGCGTAACTGTTCTTTGTTCTCAGGAAAGCCAGGCCTTTGATGATGCAAACCTGCATGTAGCTGCTGTCTTCATAATGGTCGTACAGCTTTTTATAGACCGGGATCACGCTTTCATTTTTGAACGTTCCGGCATTGATCAGCAGTACGGCCCTGGCTTCTTCGCCAATACTCAGAAACTCAGGAGTTCCGAGGTAGGCGATCACATCTTTAGCCGCGATTGGGTCCATGTAATTGTTGTACAGCGATTGCGTTGCCGCATACTTTATGGAGCTGTCGGCAGAGCTGAGGTTCTTGAGCAGGAGCGCAGTCTTATTGATGTAGATGGATTTTGTAAAAACGCTGTCGCTTGGTTTGAAAGTTTCAAAGAAGCCGGCTGCCCAGCCGGTCAGGCCGTTTAAAGTGTCGCATGTCGACGAAATGCTGTAGAGCAGCCCGTCTTTGAGGTACAGCTTCTGGCGGATCATCGAGGAACAGGCGGTATCTTTCAGGATCAGGTCCATCGTTTCGCAGGAATTTTCTTTACCGGATGTTGCTTTACCCACAATGAAGCCGCGCGTTACATGCTTCTTCACATCGCCCCAGAACTCAGCCGGGTTGCGGTAATCGTAGTCGTTGAACTTTTCATATTGCACGCGCACGCGCTCGCCGGAAGAAGGGGAATAGTAGCTTTTCGCCTTCGAGTTGTAATCGAAGTCGGAGCTATAGCTTTTTTTGTCACGTTCTTTTTGCTGTTCTTCATAAAAAACCGCCATCGCTTCTTCCAGGTAGTTCTTGTCTTGCGGAGTGAGCTCGTCCCGCACGCTAAAAGCGTAGTCTTTATCGGTAATGACCTTGAACTCATTGATGTATTTGAAATCCGTGAGCTTAAAGGACGAGAAGAAACCGTCAGGGTAGGTGGCGGCGCTGTTGGCAATGGCATACACCAGGTAGTAGTGCACGCCTTTGATGAAGATCTTTCCGTAGAACGTTTGGCCGATAGCAGTATTCTCGCCCGAAAAGCGGATGCAGGAATAATTCTGCTCACGGGTGAGCTCCTGTTTGGTATTGGTATTGAAGTTGAAATTTTTGAGGGCGTTCCTGCTCAGGATATTCAGCTCGAAGGTATCTTCCTCCAGGTAATCGAAATCATTGTAATAATAGTGCATGACCCCATTCGTGGTCTGCTCCTTTTTATCATAAGAAAACCATGTTTCTGCCAGGCCCTGTGTGCCGGAGCGTTTGTAATAAATGTATTTCGGAGATTGGCTGGCATTCACCGAAAACCCTCCCGTTGGCGGGGAATAGGTATGCTTTTCCGTTTGCTTTTTGGGAACGAATTTGATGGAGCTGAAGAAACGGTTGCCTTCGCTGCCTTTCACATAATCGCCTTTGCCGCTCATCTTGATCACAAGAACTTCATTTTCCGGGAAAAAGATCATGGCGCGCTGGTAGTCGCCGCGTTTGGTGCGGTTCATCACATCCAGGCCTCTGACGCCGGTAGTTGAGGTGATTTCTTTTTTGTAAATGATTTTACCGGGAATGTACTCGTACAGCAGGCTGTCGATCTTGGCCATCATCGTCGCTTCGTTGCCGTTGTAGAGAGAGGCATAGGTCAGCTGGCGGGAGATCACATAATAAGAGCCGTTTGTCATATCCGTTGCCAGGTCGAAAGAAAGGCCGCCAATGGTAGCGAGATTCACCGGAGCATCAAAGAGCTCATAGGTAAACAGGGAATCCCTGGAATACTGCAGGGAGAACGGATTTTTTTTCTGGATATGTTCGATGGCCTCTTTTTGCTTCGTACCTTTTTTGGTGATGGTGTTGGCTACAGGCCGCAGCTTGTAGCCCATGGCGCGCAGGAGCTCGATGACTCCGGTTTTGCCCGGCAGGTGCGCGGCGCCGATACCCGAAAAAAGGCTGCCTGTTTTGCAGATCGAGTCGATGCTATGCGCCATGATGATGTTGCGGTCATCGATGAGGTATTTTTTGGTGTTCTGGTATTTGTAGGTCAGCTGGGTAAGGCTGTCCAGGGCGTCGAGGTCGCCGCTTTTGTAAGCCTCTTTGATGTCGTTCTGCACTTTGAAATAATCGACCTTGGAGCGCGACGGGTTGTAGCTGTAGTTCACATCTGCCGCGCTTGCCTTGGATGCCATGACGAGGGAATTGTTGAAGTCTTCCAGGCTTACGATCTTTTTGCCCAGCTTCGATCCCGCTTTGTAAATGAACAGGTCCACGTAGGTGTCTTCTTCGTGCTCGCTGCCCCTCGCGCTGTTGCGGTACAAGAGGTTGTTGATGATGTCAGGATCGTTGTTGAGCATTTCACCGTACTGCTGGTTGGTCGGGATCTGCAGCTTGAATGCGTCGCTGTAAAAATCCGAATTGGTGCCCGGGTTTACATTGTTGAGTTGCTCGAGCAGTCCCGATTGCTTCATGTTTTTCAGCCACTGGTCGGGGTTCGATTCGAGACCCACCGTATTCACGCTGTTGATCGCTACAAAAAAGGAATCGGACAAATGGAAGGCCAGCTTGCTGCTCACGTGCATGGTGCCATAGAGATAAGATGGCTTGCTCAGGCCGTTGCCGGTGATTTCCCACAGCAGGCTTGGATATTTCTTCTGGGAAATGAGGGAAATGCTTGCAAATAAAAGACATGCCAGAAAAATGCCCCGGCACTTAGGCTTCAAAAAAAATGTCATAAGGAGAATTTCAAAATCAATACTCACGGAATTTAATTCCGCATCAAATTAGTTATTATTTCAAGAACAGGGTGGCGCTTACGTCGAATTTAACTCTTGCTGAAAAGGCTGTCGACAAATTCTGTACGGTTGAACACCTGGAGGTCTTCCATTTTTTCGCCCACGCCGATGTATTTCACCGGGATTTTAAATTCGTCGGAGATGCCAATTACCACGCCGCCTTTGGCCGTTCCGTCGAGCTTGGTAAGGACGAGTGCGCTAACATCGGTAGCGGCCGTAAACTGGCGACATTGCTCCACGGCATTCTGCCCTGTGCTGGCATCCAGCACCAGCAGCACATCGTGCGGCGCATCCGGGATCACCTTTTTCATCACGTTGCGGATCTTGGTGAGCTCGTTCATCAGGTTGATCTTATTGTGCAAACGTCCCGCGGTGTCAATAATGACCACATCGGCACCTTTGGCTTTGGCGCTGCTCAGCGTATCGAAGGCCACGCTGGCCGGGTCGGCATTCATACCCTGCGAAACAATATCAACGCCCACACGCTGGCTCCAGATCGTAAGTTGCTCTACGGCAGCGGCACGGAAGGTGTCGGCAGCGCCCAGCACCACTTTAAAACCCGCTTTTTTGAACTGGTGGGCCAGCTTGCCGATCGTGGTGGTTTTGCCTACGCCGTTCACACCAACCACCATAATTACGTAAGGCTTTTTATCGGCCGGTAATTCGAAGCCGGTGGCATCTACCGAATTGTTCTCCGTCAGGAGGGAGGCTACCTCTTCTTTCAGGACATTGTTGAGCTCGTTGGTGCTCACGTATTTGTCGCGGGCCACGCGCTCCTCAATGCGCTTGATGATCTTTAAGGTCGTGTTCACGCCCACATCGCCCGAAATCAGGACTTCCTCCAGGTTGTCGAGCACATCGGCGTCTACCGTCGATTTTCCGGCCACCGCCTTGGCCAGTTTTCCGAAAAAGCTCTCTTTCGTTTTCGATAAGCCCTCATTTAAGCTTTCCTTTTCTTCTTTTCCGAATAGTTTACTGAAAAATCCCATAGTGCGAATACGTCCTGTTTAGTGGCTACAAATGTATTAATTATATATTTAAAACCACATAGGCATATAGAGACATAGAAGGCAAAAGAAGCACAACATGCAGCAGTGATGGATTGGCAATTGTATCCTTGTTCTCTGGATGTTTTCTGTCACGATGCGTCGGGATGTGGTTATAAAGCGATTGTGCTATAAAACAAAAAAGCTCCTTCATTGCTGAAGAAGCTTTTAATGTATATCTGCGTGCAGAAATTATTTTTTCAGAAAATCTGCTACCAATTCGTTTTGCACGATCTCTTCCCTGAAAGCGTAAGCGCCTGTTTTTGGGGATTTGATCACTTTAATCACTTTTGTAAAGCTGTTTCCTTTACCGGTTTTGAGTGTTGCAACTACCTTCTTTGCCATTGTATTGTCGTTTTAAAGGATTATTTAATTTCTTTATGCTCCGTCATTTTTTTCAAAATCGGGTTGTATTTTTTCAATACAATACGGTCAGGCGTATTTTTTTTGTTTTTAGTAGTAATGTAGCGGGAAGTTCCCGGTTTACCGCTGTCCTTGTGCTCTGTGCACTCTAAAATTACCTGAATTCTATTACCTTTCTTTGCCATGATTCTATGATTTTATGGAATTAAGCTAAAATTCCGCCTTCTACAGCATCTTTTAAGCAAGCGAAAATTCCTTTTTTGTTAATGTTTTTAATTGCAGAAGTTGATACGCGGAGTACCACCCATTCTCCTGTTTCAGGAACGAAAAACTTTTTAGTTTTCAGATTTACTTTAAACTGGCGACGTGTTTTCCTGTTAGAGAAAGAAACGTGGTTTCCTTTCATCGCTTTTTTTCCTGTTAATTGACAAATACGTGACATGTTATATATATTCTTAAAAATGTGTTTCCCCTCAAAAAGGGACGCAAATATACTAGCTTTTTTTTATCCTGCAAAAAATCCGGCCCTTTTTTCATAAATAATATCCGGAAAATTTAAACTAAAACAGGTTTTTGCGGTATTTGCGCAAAAACCTGTTCCGGAATCGTTACGAATTATTTAGAAAAACGGCTTTTGCGTTCGCCGCCTTCTTTCGATCCGCCATAAACCCTGCGCTCGGCACCTTCCCGGTTTCCACCGTAAGTTTTGCGCTCGCCGTAAGATTTACGTTCTCCACCGAAAGATGATTTGCGGTCGCCTTCGCGGTTTCCACCGAAAGACCTGCCTCCGCCAAATGATTTACGCTGTCCGTCTTCACGTGATCCGCCACCGAAAGAGCGTTTCTCTCCGTATCCGCCGGTTTTGGCCTTCGATACCTCAAACGATACCGGGCGGGCGTTGAATTCGATGCCTGCTTTATTCAGGTTTAAGAAATCATCCATGTGTTTGTTTTCCGTTTCAAAGAATGAGAAAGAGTTTTTCACATCGATGTTGAAGATCATCCGTGGGTGTACATTCGAAATTTCAGTCAGGAAATCTTTAATCGAGTTGCGGTTAAATCCGTCGAGCTGGCCCATATTCACAAAGAAACGGGTTGTTTTTCCGTTCGGAGCACCGTCGCCACCGGAATTGAGATCCTGTGAGTTCTGGTAGTAGGTATAAAAGCGGTTGAATTCCTCGGAAACAAAACGCTTGATCAGCTCTTCCTTATCCAGGTCTTTCAACTCGTCATAAATTTTCGGAAGGTATTTCTCGATCTCGTCATCCTTCACCTCTACATTATGCAGCTTATGCACCAAATGGAAGAGTTGTTTTTCACACACATCAACACCTGTAGGAACATCCGCTTTGGTGAACTTACTTTGAATGATGCGTTCGATCTCTTTAATTTTGAAGCTCTCCTTAGGAGTAACGATGGCAATCGCAATACCGGATTTGCCGGCACGGGCAGTACGTCCGCTACGGTGCGTGTAGTTCTCGGCATCCTCAGGCAGGTTGTAGTTGATCACGTGTGTGACGTTATTCACGTCGATACCGCGTGCTGCTACATCAGTAGCTACCAGCATCTGTAAGGTACGGCTGCGGAAACGCTTCATGACCAGGTCACGCTGTGCCTGCGAAAGGTCGCCGTGCAATGCATCAGCATTATAGCCGTCCTTGATCAACTGATCGGCTACATCCTGTGTTTCCGCTTTGGTGCGGCAGAAAACGATACCGAAAATATCCGGGTAAAAATCGGCGATACGCTTCAGGGCCGCATAACGGTCGCGTTGCTGTACCTGGTAATAGATGTGCTCGATATTTTCGTTGCCGGAGTTTTTCTTGCCTACAGAAATTTCCAAAGGCGTTTCCATGTATTTGCTTGCAATACGCTCAACTTCGCGTGGCATGGTGGCCGAAAACAGCCAGGTGTTTTTTGTAGGAGGTGTGTTCCCTAAAATTTCATCCAGGTCGTCTTTAAAGCCCATGTTCAGCATCTCATCCGCCTCATCCAGCACCACGATATCTACATGAGATAAGTCGATGGCTTTTCGTTCGATCATATCGATCAATCGGCCCGGAGTAGCAACGATTACCTGAGAGCCCGCTTTTACATCGCGGATCTGGCCCATGATAGGCGCCCCACCGTATACGGCAGTTACCCTTAAGCCACTGATGTATTTTGAATAGTTGATTAAGTCTTTGCTGATCTGCACACACAGCTCGCGCGTCGGCGCTAAAATCAAAGCCTGTGTGAATTTAGAATTTAAGTCTAATTTTTGTAATAAAGGCAGGCCAAATGCTGCTGTTTTTCCTGTTCCTGTTTGTGCAAGCGCTACCATGTCGGTAGACGTATTCTGCAACTGAGGAATAGTTTGTTCTTGAATGGGCGTAGGATTTTCGAAGCCCATTTCAGTTACGGCTTTAAGGAGCATGGGCTCCAAGCCTAAGTCTTGAAATGTCATTTGTTTAAATTAAATTGTTTATACTAACTGCTTAACGAGATTTAATTTCCGCAGTAGCTGTAACCATTTGATAGCCCGACGTAGGCGCGATTACAATGTGATTGGATGCAAATATTAAATCTATTGCGGCGCAAAGATACGACTATTTTCGTTAATAGCAAATTATTAACAGAATTTGATGGTTTTGAACAATTGCCGTTTCAGTCAGGCTTATGAGAAGTGTAGTGTTTTCAAGGGTTCAGGGCAATCGCCTCACATTGGTTAATTTAAAAGCCTCCTGATTCGGAAATTAAGCGTAGCTTTAAATACCGTCAGGAATTATAAAAGCGGTCTGCAATGAAGGACGGGGACAATTACACGAAGAATAAGATCGTTGAAATGATGTTTGGTGAATGGATGTTGAAAAGCGATGGAATGAACATATCCATTAAGATCAACAACCGGAAACTCCTTATCACCAGGACAAAAGAAGGATTGACTTCCATAGATGAGATTTCTACATCATCCAGGTGGGAGAAAGATCAATTGTTGTTTCTCGAAAAGTCAATTTATTATGTGACCTATGCCGATGAGTTTGAGCTTATCTTTGGCGAACGAAATCCCGCTCCTGGCGAAGGAACTGCCTGGGAACAGAAATTTGAGAGAGTCTAGCGGTAGCTGTAACGGCGGCTTTATACATTTAATAAATTCCTTATGACCATTTATTACCCGGCATATTTACTGCTTCAGCAGACCTATAACGAGCAGCTTCGCAGTCTTAAAAGTTTCACAGTATATAAAGCCAATGATTGGGAAGACGAATTCGGAGAACATATCCAGAGCAGCGTGGTCTTTGAAGCGATTGCTTTTCTTGAATCTAAAAAACTGTTGACTGTCGTCAGCTTTCGGGAGTGCAGCACCTGTAGCATGACGGAAGAAGGTAAGCATGCCTGTAAGAAATTTGAAAGTTCGGAAGAGTACAAGAACTGCCTCAAAAATGAAAAAAGTGGCAGTCCTGACCTGCATGAAAGCAACATGCAGCACTTCTTCGATGAGAAGAACAGGGAACAGTACCAGGAGAAACAGAGGGTGAAGCTGATGAAGGCCTGTTCCGATTTTTTCGGATTTTATAAAAAACCGTTTAGAGTTTCAGCGATTGCGTAATAGAAATCACGCTGCTAATGATGAGCTGGATGCCGATAGACAGCACGATAAAGCCCATGATCTTCGACATGGCTTTTAAGCCCGCCTGCCCCATGTAGTGCAGGATTTTAGGCGCCAGAAGAAAGATGAGCAGGATGCTAAGGCTCACCAGCAAAATGGAAAGGATCACGTACACCGAGTTAGCCACATGATGATCGGTCTGTATCGAAAGGTTGATCAAAAACGAAATGGAGCCGGGGCCCGAAAGCAGAGGCATGGCCAGCGGCGTAAAGGAGATGTCCTCTTTATGCAGGGACTCTTCCTGTATTTTCCGGCCGATGTCTTTTTTATGCGTTGCATTGAGGAGCTGAAACCCCGACCGGGCAATGATGATGCCCCCCGCAATTTTCAAGGCGTTGATAGAAATACCGAAAAATTCCAACACATAGTTGCCGATGAGAAACGACACGATGCAGATGACGAACACGTTTAAGCTTGTTTTGAAGATCTGCTTCCTCACCCAACTGACGGGGTGCCGGGCTGTAAGCGACAGAAACACAGGGATGCCGCCAAGAGGATTGATCAACGATAAAAGGGAAATGTAATTGCTGAGAAGAAACGAAAACATGAAATAAATTAATTCGCCTGCAAAAATACAGTAAGGCTTGCAGACCTATATTACCAATGTTTTATGATAGTATTACGAATGAGGTTTGCATCAAAACGTCACCGTCAGCGAGAGTTTGTAAGCCATATTATCTTCCCATTTGGGAAAAGCGTAAGCACCGTAACGTACGAAGGCGCCACCGCCCAGGCCCAGGTAGCACACGTTGAAATAATTGGCGCGGATGATATTGTTGATCATCAGCCCGCTTTCGTAATAACCTTTTTCCATCGTTTTAAATTCAAGGTCCCGGTGGCGTGATGAATCGCGCAAGGTGCCGTAACCCACATTGGTAAATATCAGCACCTCGGGGCGGAACTTTTCGGTTTTGAATAACAAACTTCCGAAGTTGTGCGACAAAAATACATTTACATAGTTATCGGAAAGAAACTCGTACAGGCCCATGGTCTGGAACGTGTGCTTCACAAACAAATAACCGTCTTTCGTTAAGCTGCCATTTCCCTGAAATAAATAAGGGTAAGGAACAATGCCTTCCAACGTTCCACCTTCCACCAAAAAATTTGTTTTCCCGAAATGTTTCAGTGTCATTGTCTTTTCGATCCCAAGGGATAGCTTATGGAAGCGGTAATCGCCGTAGCCCGGAGCTTTGAAACCCTTGGTATACGCTATATGCAGGATAGGATATGCCGAACCGTAGGAGAGCATTTGCCCGAACGATTGCACCAGCTTTTCCCGGTAGGCATAACGCCCTTTGATCCGTAGCTCTGTGGAACGGAACACCGGCCCCTGGGGCAGGGAAAACACATCCTCATAAAAGGTATAGGGATAGTTTGGTGTGCGTTGGGTCTGGCTAAGGGCCACATTCAGGGTCAGGTAGTTCAAGGCCCTGAAGTTAAAGCATGCTTCCTGCCTCATCACATGATCCATACGGTAGGCAAGGAGGTTGCGCGTGAGGTTGATGCTGCTGTAGAAATAGCGCGGGTTGCCGGGTTCCTCGATATCGTCAGAATAGCTGTACTGAACATAATAATCTTTGCTGTTCTTTTTAAAGTATACTCTGGCATCGCCGCCGTATTTGATCACTTTGTCGCGCAGGCCATAACCCGCATAGCCTCCTATTGTGAACCAGCGCGACAGACGGTCGTTGGTGTGCAGGCCAAAACCAAGCCGGGCCCTTTCATAATCGTTGAAGCGGATAATACGGTTAAGGTCGATATTGAACACAGACACCGGCAATTGTAGGGTTGTCAGGGCTTCCAGGATTTTCAGCTTCCGGTCGAAATTCACTTTCTCGCCCAGGCTGTCGAGAAGGTGGTAGGTGAGCTGTTCTTTTTTATCCAGCGTATCCTGCCGGTTGGCTCTCCAGTAAGCAGAATCCTTGAAGGCAGCTTCCGGTTCCATGGTAACGGTGGCAAAGCCGAAGTCACTCTTTTTGAGAGGAGGATTCAGGTTTACCTCTTTGATAAAACTTTTTCCTGTCAGCCTCATGCCCAGGTCTTTGGAAGGATAATTCCGGAAATACAATTCATAATTGAGCTGCTGCGGAAACCACTGCCTGTTTTCCACAAGCTGATACTGCTGCTGGATCTTCAGCTCCAGCAGGCCCTTATCATAAGGAGCGGCGATCACGTTCTGCATGGCGTAGCCATTGGTATTGATGTATATCACGCCTTCCAGGCCGTTGAAGTTTTTCCCTTTCAAGGGCCGGAAGCTAATGATATAGACCGAATCCACCCCTTCGTACAGCGTGTCTTCGAGCTGGAAAAAATACTTAGAGGTGCTCCCGGAAGCAATCGGGTTGAGGTAGTCCTTATCGAGCATGGTAAATACATCGCTGTATAAGCTGAACGGCTGAAGCGCGGTGGCGGACGTTGAAAAAGACGGGTGCCTGAGCCCGGACGCCTTTGTGGCGAGCACCGTTTCGTTAAGATGGCCGGGAGCAAGGTATTTCCGCTCGTATACCGATTCGATCATGAACACATGCGATTCATCCGCCAGGCGTCTGAACAAGGCAAAATCTTCAAGGGAGTCGCCCTTTGCCGGTGTTGTTTTTTCAGCGAGGCTGTCGGCACCCGGCGAATCGCTTTTCGGTGCGATGTGCCTTACCATATCGGAGGTGGTTTTGCTGTAAATGGTGCAGACGTACGAGGCGATGTGTTCCGGATCGTGAAGCCTGCGGTTTTGCGAGGCACGCCGGATGATGCGGTGCGCCGGGTTTTCACCGGCAACAACGCTCACCTCGCTGAGCTGATGATCGACCGCCTCCATCCTTACCAGCATCGGGCCGCTGCTATCCGCCGTTAATTCTACCCGGCGATAGCCTACATACGAAAAGACGAGGGTTGCACCGGGTGTTTCGGAGCTGATCCTGAACTTGCCTTCGATGTTGGTATAGGCCACCGTTTGCGTGCCTTTGATCACAATGCTCACAAAAGCCAGGGGCTCCTTTGTTAACCGGTCGGTCACTTTCCCTTCCACAGGGTAAGAAGCATAAGCAGAGAAGGAAATAATGAGGCAAACTAAGGTGAAAAAACGGAACATGAATGGCATAACATCAGGAAACAAACCTACTATTATTTGCCGGGAATTCCGTACCGAAAACCAGGTAAAACTAAATTTGGTTTATTTTATAAACTAGTTTATATTTGCGGCATGTTAAGATATTTTCAAGTCATACCTTATGTCGCTGCTGCATGGATTTGCTTATCCATGGCGGCTTTCGGACAAAGTACCTCTTACAAAGCCGGGATGAAAAAATGCCTGGCGCAATTTCACAGTGCCAACAGCAAAACCGAATTCGTCAAAGCGGCAGGCAGTTTCGAAACACTGGCCCTTGCCGAAAAAACGGAATGGCTGCCTTATTATTATGCCGGCTTGTGTGAGGCGCTCGGCGCTTTTTCGGCAGCAAAAGCAGACATCGATGCCCTGTGCGCCAAAGGCGACAGGCTGGCCAGAACGGCCGATTCGCTGAACCCGCAAAATTCGGAAATTGCCGTGCTGAAAGCTATGCTGGCCGCTGCCCGCATCATGGTGGATGAAAAAAAACGCGGGCAAAAATACGGCGGGCAGGTAAGCAGGCATGCCAACGCAGCCATCAGGCTCGATGGCGCTAATCCGCGGGCTTATCTGTTGAAAGGCCGCGCACTTCTGTATACGCCCGAAACCTTCGGCGGGGGAGCCAAAAAAGCCAAGCCTGTTCTTGAAACCTCGCTGGAAAAATTCAAAACCTTTAAGCCTGAAACGGAATTTTCGCCGCTATGGGGGAAAGAGGAAGCGGAAAAGGAGCTGAAAGCCATTAACGATAAACCAGGTAACTCATAAATATGGAAGAACGAAGCATCAACCCGGCAGAAAGCCTGAGCATCATACAGGATATGATTGCCAGGGCTCAAAAGAATTACAGCATCGATAGTTTTTATTACATCATGTGGGGCTGGCTCACCTTTGCGGCGGCAAGCTTAAGCTTTTTCCTGTTGCCTGTGCTGAAAGAGCGTACGGGACTGGTGTGGCTGCTCATGCCTCTGGGCGGCGTTATTTCCTGCCTCTACGGAAGGAAACAGTCGAAGCGCCAAAAGGCTAAAACCCACCTCGAAAACCATGTCGGACAGGTGTGGCTTACCCTGGGGATTGCTATCGTCACGGTGATCGCTTCCATTTTTATGGGCGTGAACCTCGAGATCATGCCCACCTTTATTTTATTATATGGCATCGGGATCTTTTGCACCGGGCGTATCATCCGCTTTATGCCCATGATGATCGGCGGTGCGCTGTGCTTCCCGCTGTTCCTGCTTTGCGGTTATTTTACATTTAATCACGGCGAATACCAGTTCCTCATCGTGGCCCTGGCCATTCTGGTGTCGTATATTATTCCCGGGCACCTGCTCAGGGCGAAATTCAGATCCTAAATGGCGCTGAAGGAGCTCAACCCCTTATTGCATTCGCAGCTTCGGCTGGCGGTGGTGTCGCTGCTGGCGGGCCTGAGCGAGGCGGACTTTTCTTACCTGAAAGAAGAGACCGGTGCTACAGCGGGTAACCTGAGTGTGCAATTGCAAAAGCTGAAAGAAGCGGGCTACATTGAGATCGAAAAATCATTTAAACATAATTACCCCCAAACCACCTGTAGAATCACCCCGAAAGGCATAGAGGCGTTTGACGAATATGTGGAAAGCCTGAAAGAATACCTGACACCTAAGACGAAATGACATCCGATAACGGATATTCATTCTGCAAATAAATAAATCATCAACCCGATAACTAATATGGAAACAGAACGAGAAAAAGAGCTCTGGAAGCTCGCCAGGAAGCGCGTCGGCTTCAAAAGGCACTTTGCCACTTACCTTATCATCAATACGTTTCTTTGGCTGCTGTGGTACTTTACCGATCGCAACAATGAGTCCGCAGGAGTGCCCTGGCCGATCTTTCCGATGCTGGGCTGGGGTATCGGTATCCTGTTCAGTTTTCTCAATGCCTATGTGTTTACCAGCAAGGATTCGGTAGAGCGCGAATATGAAAAACTGAGAGGCGGTAAATAAGAAAACAGGATAAAACCGTCTGAATGATACAGCCGGACAGGCCAAAACTAAAAAAGGCAGATCGAAGGTCTGCCTTTTTTGTATCTGATTCTTTTTTTTATTTCATATACTTTTGTTTCACCTCGCTGTAGGTCGGGAAGTTGTTATGATGCCAGTTCATGATGATGGTGCCGTCCTTGATGAGGATTAGTCCCGGATTTGAGCGGATCATGGTTTTCAGGACAATGCCGTCGGCATTTGCAAAATCGTAAAGTGCCTGGTGGGCATGCTTATAGTCGTCGATCCGTTTTGCATCGTTGGCAGTGAGGGCGAGCATCCCGATTTTGTCGGCTGAGGCCAGCTTATACAGGTCGTTGATCTTGGCGTGCAGCGTAGCATCGCCATCGGTTTTATCCAGGTCGTAGCACACCAGCAGGAATATATAGTTTTTTACATTCAGCACGCTGTCGCGGATGTCGCGTCCGTCGAGCGAGAGGATGGAGAAGTCCACGATCTTCGGTGCGTTGATGGCATCATGGATCAGAACATTATCCGTTGCCACCCATTTCCAGTTCAGGGTGTCCTGCCATGGGTAATTCTGCATATTGAAATGTTTTTGTTCGCCGGTTTTTAAGTTCTCATAAATAAAGCCCGACTCGTATTCTGCGGGTTTATAGCCTTCCGGAGTTTCCATGTTGTGCTTGATGTTATCGCCGATCTTATAGGCTCTGAAATCCAGCGGCGGCAGGTTGCGGTAAGCATAGATCGGGAAAGCAAAGGAAAGGACAATGGCGATGAGTGTAAGGGAAGCGATGATCATCGGGGAGAACAGCTCGTTGATATTGTCTTTTCCGGAAATCAGCAGGGTGATGAGGATGAGCAGCACCACATCTTTCCAAAAGCTGGTCCATGGCTTCAGAACGAGGAAATCGCCGAAGCAGCCGCAGGTAGTTACCTTATTGTAGCAGGCGGAGTAAAAGGTGAGGAAGGTGAAAAAAGCGATCTGTGCAAAGAGCAGGCCGAGGGTGAGCTTTGCTTTGTATCCCACAAGAAGCATGAAGCCCAGAGCCATTTCACTGACGCATAACACGATGGCCAGCGGCAGGGCAATGTGCGCAAAGCTTTCGAAGATGCCCCATCCCGAATCGGTTTTAAATACTTCGAAATACTCCTCAAGCTTGTAGCTGAAGCCCACCGGGTCGTTGGCCTTGATAAAGCCCGAAAATATAAACAGGCCGCCCACAATGATCCTTGCCAGGTGGGTAATGATCGGGAATTTTCCGATGAAGCCCGATCCATTGACCAGGAGCACCAGGATCCCAAGCACGATGGCGATGGTTGTTTTGCTGAAGCAGGGCGGGCATACATAAAACAGGAATGCCGCCAGGCCAAGCGACCAGATAAGGCGGAACAGCTTTGAAGAGAGGAATTTTTTCATAATCGCGATTGCTTAAGGTCCTTAATGTTTGATCTCAAATTTACAATAAATAGAATAGTCTATCTTAATATTTTGAAAGTCGATTTCGGCATATTCACCGACCGCGTCATATGCGACCCGCCCTCCGATGTAATTACGGTAACTGTTATTGCTGATGTTTGCCTCATTAACGTATAAAGGGGTTTCCTCCCTTACCACCAGGCAGCGTCCGGGACTCTCATTAATGGCTGCCAGCAAATAAGAGGCTTTGTCCCTGGCCGCTTTGATGGCCATGATCCTGACCACTTTCGTTAAGCTGTCTATTTTGGAATGCGACACATGGTCGATGCCCGCATCCTTCACTTCTATCTTATTAAGCTCCGTAAATAATTTTCTTAATTGCTGAGGCGTTGATGTTTTCAGGATATAGGCTTTCTGGGTCATCACGTCTTTTGTTTTCCAGCGCACTTTCATGTAATCGGCATTGATATCGCTGACCGAAAGGTTCTTCAGCTCGATGCCGGCATTGGTAACAGCTGTCCGTAATTTCTCTTCCTGTTGCTCGATGGTGATTTTTTCGCGCGATTCGTTTTTCTCCTGGAGCAGGATGCGCACATAGATCTCATCCGGTGCGATCTCTTTTTCGGCTTTGCCGGTTACTTCGATGATGTCTTTTTCGGGAGCTGTCGCGTTCTGCGCGTTCAGCACGCTGCCAAGGCTCAGCAGGCAGCATAATGGGAGGAGTCGTTTCATGGCTGTAATTTTCTCTAAAATAGGACCTATCCCGCCAGGGTAGACCCGTTTTTTGCTTTTTTAACTAACATCCGGCATTTAATACCCACTGCAAATACCCAACAGAGGGTAGCTGTTTCCGGGGTGTGCCCTGTAATTTTGTGATATCCTAAATCTTAAGCCCATGAAAAAAATAGTTTTACTATGCTGGATCCTGTTTCCGGCAATGCTTGCAAAGGCTCAGACAGGCCTGCATTTCCAGTTTCATAAGACGTCGGCAAACAACACGATGATGCAGCGCTATCATAAAGATACCATACTGACATTGTGTAAAGTAGGAACGGTGAGCGGGGGCAACAATGCCATAGCCTTGGCCAATCCTCACGACAATACCTGGACCTATTTCAGCTCACCGATTACGCCGAGTGTGAATCCCACCATGCTCATGAAGAACCGGCGCCAGGGAATTATCTATTCCCTTTCTGCCGGTAGTTACACAACAGGCGACGGCTGGCAAACCAGCACACCTTTGGCCTCACTGACGTATACGCCCTATAGCGCCAGCTCCGCCGGATACAGCAGCTACTCAGGCTCTGCTCCTTATAACATCCATTTTTCGGCAGATGCGGTAACCTGGACCACAGTGACCACGATGACCACCGTTCCCAATTTCGTGAAAGGCAAGACCAAATTATTTCTGTACGATAACGATCGGATGCATGTTTCTGCCAATGGCGGCGCGTCCTACACCACAGTCAACTTCCCGGGGCCTCAGGGTGCCGGAAAATTGTACGCTGCCGACGACGATAGCCTCTTTATCATCGGCGGTAATAATTTCAGGATCTCTGTCAACGGCGGCAGCACCTGGACCTCCGGCACACTGCCTTCCACCTTGCAGGTGGCAGCCGCGGCCTGCAAAAACGGAAAAGAGCTCATGATCCGCACGGTAAATTCGCAGCTCACACAGTACTTCTATTATTATTCCGCCAACAGTGGCGCTACCTGGAACCAACTTTCTGTCGCTACCAATTTTGCAAGCAACCAGGAGCTAACGGCTTCCAGCGAGTGCTTTATTCTGTTTCCCGGTTATAAAAGTTACGACGGCGGTGCCACCTGGCCCCAGCTTTTTCAGATGGAAGTAAACGGCGCGTACGACGTGAGTTTCACAGGCAACAAAGGCCTGATGGGAATGGGCAATGGCAAGGTACTGGTGTCTTCCAACCGGGGCGGAACCTTCAACGAGGAGCAGGCGGTGGCTTTTACCAGCGAAAACATCATGGCGGTGAAAGTACTGCCGAATAAGTTTTTAGCTGCCGACCGCAAGTCGAATATCTGGGAAAGCACCAACAACGGGCAAAGCTGGAGCAAAAAATACTCCAACACTACGAACCTCGTGCCTGTGAAGTTTATGTATTCGCAGAATACCAATACCATCGTTTGCGTGAGGGCCGGCCAACCGCTCATTTCAACGGATGGAGGCGCTAGTTATGCGATCGTGACGGTAGGCGGCGGCCAGCATGTTCAGGCGCAAAAGCCAATGGCAGGCGATGTCATCGATGTGGGAGGCTTGTATCCTTCTCCTAATTTCACTCTCAGTGCCTGGGAGTTTAATAAAATAGATCCCGTAAGCGGTAATAAAACCCTGCTCTCTTCGATCTCCACGCCCTCTATCGGCACGGAGTCCGTTCTGGACCTGCACATGGCGAGCGACCAGGTCGGGTATTTCTTAACCAATAATACTGCCGGAAACATTACCACCGTTTACAAAACGACCAATGCCTGGCAAACAGTGGCGCCCGTAGCTACCATTCCTAAATTTTACAATCTTGCGCGCCTGCAAACTTTTGGCACCGACACGGTGATGATCAGCGGGGCCAGCAGCGCTATCAGCAATACTGCAACCTATTACCACGTGTCGCTCAATGGCGGTGGCAGCTGGGCGGAGGTGAATACTTCATTTTCCGTACCGAACAACCTGCTTGGAAATAAAGTGTATAAAATGCATTTCTTCAAAAGCAATGAATTTATCGCCCTCATTTCCGATGGCTATGCTGGCCCTACAGGCGCCTGCGATGGCGTGTACCTGCAAACAGAGCCTGTAGCGGGTGGCACCGTGGTTCCTTCAGGTATTGAGCAGTTGCAGGCAGGTGCAGATGAGTCGGTTCTGTTATATCCGAATCCGTCGTCAGATGCATTCAACCTGAAAAGCGGCAAGGCATTCGGGCGGGTGGAGCTGTATGACCTGAACGGCAGGCTGGTAAAGCAACAGGAAACGACTGATTCGCCACAGGCAACGGTACATACGGCGGAGCTGGGTAACGGGATTTATGTTGTGAAGATCTTTTCAGGGCAGAGCCTGCTGGGGCAGGGGAAGCTGGTGATTGTAAAGTAGTTTAGTGGTGGATGGGAGAAAAGCCCCGGTTCGTAGCTGTCCGGGGCTTTTGAGTTTATGATGATTATTAGTACCTTTAGGCGTATCAAAATGATCGTCTCATGAAATTACAGGTTCTTTTTTTAGCAGTGTGCGCAGGGTTTTTAATGAATGGCTGCAACAAGAAGCCGAAAGGCACGCGCGGAGAAAACGAAATATGGCTCGAATATAAGTTATTCGTGCCACAGCAGCTGGTGGTGAAAGCCGGCACCACCGTGACCTTCACCAATAAAGACAACGCCAACCACACGGCTACCAATATCAATGGCCTTTTCGACAGCGGCAAGATCACCAGCGAAAATTCATGGTCCTATACTTTTGATAAACCGGGCACTTACAGCTTTTATTGCAATTACCATTCGTCCAATACTTCTGAGCAGGGTTATATTGTGGTGCAGTAGATATCTAGTTTAACCGCAGAGCCTGCTACGTATTTTCGCAACGTACGCAGAGAACTTTTTGCTTTTACGGATGCGGAAGGTTTGTTTAAAGCAGCTCTGCGTTCTCCGCGCTTTCTTTTTGATTCTTTGCGTTTAAATTTCTTTCACAAAAAAACAGATGCCGGATTACCAACATCTGTTTTAAAGCAGTGCTCAAAAAAGATCAGTTCGCTTTCCGGGCGCCCTGTTTTTTGATCGATTCCATTTCCACCTGTAAGTTGCGGAGCATGTTCATGATGCTGCCAACGTTCAGTTCCTCTTCCTTGTAGTCCGTCATGTTGATGCAGCAGGTATACTCCCAGAGCTCCAGTACATCTTTCAGGTTTGCTTTATAAGGCTGGTACATTTTGTTGTCCGAGTGGCATTCCATGAAACCCTTTTTGGTGTTGAGGTTGAAGATGCGTTTGTAAGAGAGGCCATCGTCTTTGGTCACAACGATGTAGGTATGGCCGTTCTTGACATCCTCCACGCGGTCGAGGTACTTGGCTACCACAAAAGAACCTTCTCTTACCGGGGGCATACTGTCGCCTTTGATGGGGAAGGCGCGGTGTTTGCCTGTAGGCAGGAAAGGGAGCTTCATGCGCGGCAGGCGCTCCATGTATTCCGGATCGGCGTAGCCCTTCAGGTAGCCGGCGCTGGCTTTCAGCGGCACGAGCTCTACCACATCTTTTCCTTCGTCGTCTATCAGTACCGGAAACAGCATCCGGTTCTTGCCGATCTTCATTAAGCCGTCGAGGCTTGTTTTGCTGAGATCGCCGCGGACCAAGGCATCTACGGCCACATGGAAAAAGTCGGAAATGGCAATGAGCAGATCGATGGATGGCTCATTGCGGTTCTCTTCGTAAGCGCCGAGGCGGGAGCGTGTAATCCCCAGGCTTTCGGCCAATTGCTCCTGCGACAGCCCTTTTTGCAGGCGCAGGTATTTAAGATTGCTGAATACTTTACTCATGATTTTAAAATGCTATGATTTGTAGCACTAAGATACTACATTTAGTAGTATGTTTGCAAAGAGTTTTTGTTAATTTTTTATTATTTGTTGTTTGCCGGGGGTTTTGTAGGTGTTTTTCAGCATCTGCAGAACCTTTACGGTTTTATGGCAGTTTATCGAGGATCATCCGGTAAAGCCCGAAGCAGGCCTTTTTGCGGATGGCGAGCGGTGTGCCCCGGAATACCTTTTTTTGCCGGAAAAGCGTTTGCTGGTAGTATACCACCAGGAAGACGCTGCCCACAGGTTTGGCATTGGTTTCGCTGCCGCCCGGGGAAGCCAGCCCAGTAACGGCGGCATACACATCGGCCCCGAGCAGCTTAGGCAGCTTTTTAGCCAGGGCCTCCGTCACTTCCATCGACTCGCAGCTGTAACGCTCAATCATACTCTCAGGGATTCCCATGAGGGTTGTTTTCACTTCCGGGCTGTAGCACACAATGGAGCCCGCCAGCACCTCGGAGGTGCCTGGTGCGCCGGCCAGGAGCTGAGCTGCCAGCCCGCAGGTCACACTTTCCGCCAAAGCAAGCTTGAGCTTCTTCTCCTTAAGGGTGCGAATGAATAATGCCACGCGTTTGTCCATATTCCGCTTTTTTTAGGAGGCTTTCTGTACCTTACGGCTCAGGGCTTGCAGGATGAAGGCCTGTACACAATTAAGGGAAATGTAAAATTGCTGTAGTGGGGCAGGCAGACGGTCGAAATCGCCGATCACCTTTCTGCACAGTGTTTTACCGCAGTGGCAGGTCATATTCCAGTCGCGTTCCAGCATACTTGTGGAATAATCCCAACAGAGCTCTTCACCCTGTTTGACAGGCCTGATGACGATCAGATCGAGGGCAGGGTTCAGTCCGCAGTTGGGTTCGCAGGAGTGGTTGAAGTAGCGGTAAGGAGGGTCGAGCAGGCGGTAGGTGTCAGGGCTTACCTGCAGGGCATAGCTTTCTTTTTGGTTCAGGCTTTTGGTATCGCTGTAGCTGATCAGCGGCCCCCAGAAGCGGCACAGCAGGGTGTCTGCCGGAAGGTCTTTTTCCGCTACAATTTTACGCTCCTGGTGCGATGCCTCTACTCTGAATAAACTGGATGTGATCATGGTTTCAGGTGTTTGTGTTTATCCTTTTGTTTTTTATGCTCGTGGTTCTCCTGTGCCTCATCGATGGAGTGCGACTGTTGCAGGCTTTCCTCATTTTTGGTCATTTCGCTGAGCTTGCAGTAATACTTCTTGATCACTTTCAGCTCATCCTCGGTCATGTTCTCCACATTGACGAGGCGGTTGCTGGCGTATTCGTGTGCCGCCACCAGTTCGTTGAGCTTGAGCTGTATAGCCAGTGAATCCTTGTTCTGCGCTTTCTGTATCAGGAACACCATCAGGAAGGTGATGATCGTGGTGCCGGTATTGATCACCAGCTGCCACTGTTCGCTGAAGTGAAAGAGAGGTCCTGAGATAGCCCAGCCCAGCACGGCCGCCAGGGCGATGATAAATGCCGGCGTGCTTCCGGTAGCTTTGGTTACCGCGCCGGAAAAGCGCTCGAAGAAGTTGGCTTTATGCGGAAGGGCTGTTGGTTTCATCGTGTCGTTATTTTAAACTGTTCTCTGTTTTTATATCCCGTTTTGAGGCCACAAATTGCCGCGAGTCGAGCATAAAGGAGCTGCCCTTTACCATGATGTGCACCAGGAGCTTTTCAATACTCACCGGTTCGCCTTCCTCGGCATAAGCCATGTTGGTGTGGCCAACCATCTGCCCGTCGATGATGGTTGCCATGCCGGAGCCGATGCAGCTGGCAATTCTCCCTTTGCTGATCACCAGGGCCGTGTCTTCCCCAAGCCCTATTCCCACACAGGTAGGGTTCATCACCACCGCTTGTGCCAGCCTTCCGAAGCGTCCGCGTTTGGTGAAATGGGTGTCGATGATACAGCCGTTGATAAACCCCAGCCCCGAGCTGATCTTGACGGTTCCTTTCAGGATGGCTTCGTTGTTCTCGCCTTCATACATCATGAGGGCTCCCGCAGCCGCAGCCCCCGCGCTGGTGCCTGCCACAATAAAATCCTTATCGTTGAGATAGCGGTTGAGGGTTACGGCCAGCACATCCGTATTGCCGAGGATGGTAGACAGCCTGAACTGGTCGCCGCCGCTGAAAAGGACCGCATGCGCTTTTTTGATCCGTTCTATAAATAAGGGATTCGCCGCATCGTAATTATTGCCCATATTGATGAAGCCTACTTTTTTCAGGCCAAGCGAATGAAAAGCCTGCTTATAGCGCTGGCTGATAACGTCAGGCTCGCCGGAGGCCGTGGTAATGATCTCGATGGTTTTCCGCGATCTTTTCGGAGGCAACAGATGCTTAAGGATTTCTGCAGGCTCATAAAAAATATTCTTGCTGCTGATGTCGGGCGTTTCAATGCTTCCTTTATCTTCCGCGCCTCCGATGAGGATGAGCTTTCCTTTGGGTGTGCTTGATAGATTCATATATAGAACAGGTTCCACATGCACAATTAAAACTAAATGCCAGCCCGGGTCTTTTTTTCAGGCATCGGCTTTGAATCTTCAGGGCTATAACTTTTTAATCTAACCATTATGAAAACCACAACAACCAAAAAAAAATCGGGAAGCAAAAAGCAAGCGGCCGAATACAGCATGGAAGAATCTGCGCTGATGAAATTATTTGAAGACGAGCTCAAGGACATCTATTGGGCGGAGAAAGCACTCACCAAAGCCCTGCCTAAAATGGCGAAGAATGCGACCTCTCCGGAGCTTCAGGAAGCTCTTGAAAATCACCTGGCAGAAACGGAAGAGCAGATCAAAAAGGTAGAGCAGGTGTTTGAGCTCATTGGCAAGAAGGCTGTTGCTAAAAAATGCGAAGCCATGGCAGGCCTTGTGAAGGAAGGCGAAGAAATTATGAAGGATACTGAAAAAGGTGCCATGCGCGATGCCGGAATCATTTCGGCCGGAAACAAAGTGGAGCACTACGAGATCGCTTCTTACGGCACTCTGAAAACCTTTGCCCAGATCCTTGGCTTAACGGATGCGGCAGAAATCCTGGATGAGATCCTGGAAGAAGAAAAAAATGCGGACGCAACCCTGACGGAGATCGCCGAATCTACCATTAACATTCAGGCATCCGAAGAGGAGGCCGAAGCGGCTGAATAGAAAGGGATTTTTATGCTTTGCAAAAAGAAGGTGTAATTATTTTTACACCTTCTTTTTTTCTGTAGAAGCCCTTCTACAGAGGTTTTCAGAAGACGAGCATTTTATTAGGATATGTCCGTCAAATACCCTTACATTTACGCCCGTAAGTTCTTTTTTATTTCTTCATACAACCGGAAAGGTTTTGCTTCGCTGTAGATTAATAGGGAATCGTGTGAGAATCACGAACTGTCGCGCAACTGTAAGTAACACCAGAATGTTTACCGCTTAGATCCACTGTTATCGCTTTGATGGCGGGAAGGACGGTAAACATGTTACAAGTCAGGAGACCTGCCTTTTTCGGATTGACAAATGCTTTCGCGAATAAAGTTGTTTGGTCGGGTAGAATGGATGCCGCTTGCAGTCAGGGCAGGAGGCATGTGCATTTTAGTTTCTTCACAATTTCAGTTCATGGGCATCTATGAAGTTCTGCAAAAAGAGCTTTCAGGAATCCTGTAACCTTTAAATGCTACTGATGCAAAATAACACCGGTACTGCGCGCGACCCCGGCAGTCTCTTTCTTTTCTTTTTGAGGCAAAATGCCGGGCAGCGCTTTCCTGTGCCCATGCACTATTCCTTATTTCGATACTTAATCACACGTTTCACCAATCACCCTTAACTTATGACCACTGAAGAAAAAATTGAACGCTCGGAAACACGCCTGTTCAAGGCCGTTTTTCCCAATACCACCAACCATTACGACACGCTGTTTGGCGGTACTGCCATGCAGCTCATGGATGAAGTGGCTTTTATTACAGCAACACGTTTCAGCAGGCAGCGCATGGTAACGGTGAGCAGCGACCGCATCGACTTTAAGAAGCCGATACCCGGAGGCACCATCATCGAGTTGATAGGTAAGGTGGCTTACCTGGGCAAAACCAGCGTGAAAGTACGCGTCGATATTTTTATTGAGCAGATGTACAGCGAGCAGCGCGAAAAAGCCGTGAGCGGCGAGTTTACCTTTGTAGCCATTGATGAGCACAAGAAGCCGGTGAAGATAGACCGGTAACGTGTGCTGCAGAAGGGATGGCAATGCATGCGATGTATTGCCTGAGCTGAACACACAACAACCGAACAATCACAGGTCTGAAAGCTAATGGTAAACCCTTAGTGGCTGGTTTTTTGCAGAGCCAGGTACTGCACTTCCATGTGCTTTTTTTAGTAAAACTGTGGAAAAGAACTACCAGCGTTTTGCATGGCAAGTTTGATGTGCCGCTCGTAGCAAGGGTGCCGCGGGTGGTATCAGATTTGAATTGTTGTTTGGACATCTTTTGTAGGTGTCTGTAAAGTAACTAAAATCCATTTATCAAGTAAAAGCTACTGTCCTAAAACCCTACCTATGGAAAAACTCCTACCTAAGCCAGTAGGCTTCTTTTTTGTCCTTGCCGTTTTCCTGTTAGCGGGTTGTGTTTCCAAAACTGCACTTCAGGGAAAAATAGTGATTGTTCCGCAAAAATTACCTTACCTGGTGCATCAGAAAATTCATCTGAAACGAAACGACAAGGCTGCCTATACCACCGAGATCGACGCTTTCGGCTTTTTTGAATTCACAGGGGTAAAGCGCCGTAAAACCTATTCGATAGAGCTTGACTCGATTCCTAAAAAACTGGAAGGCAGCGTGTTTTACATAGCCAGCATGGATGGGAAAAAAATAAAAGAGATCGATCTTCGGAAAGCCTTCGAGTTCAGGTTGCTGCCACTCGAATTCGATGCACTTTCTATGCAGGACGACGATCTCGATGCCAAGATCAAGGAGTTTAAAAGCGGTGCTATAGGAAACGAATTGCTGGTGAAAAAATACATTCATTACGAAACGGGCTCTTATCTCATTTCGAAAGAGAACCGCAAGTATATGAATGCCATTGCCAGTGTTTTAAAAAACAATAGTCAGTTTACTCTCCGGGTCAATTCGCATGCCGATGCTACCGGAAACGACGACTTTAACCTGGCCTTGTCGGTGAAGCGCGCCAACGAGATCAAGAACTACCTGGTGAAAAAAGGCATTGCCGCAAACCGCATCATAACATATGGCTATGGCGAAAGTCGCCCGCTGAACAGTTGCACCAACGGCGTACCCTGTAGCGAACTGCAGCACCGCCAAAACCGCCGCACGGAATTTGTGTTCAAGGTCAAGCGCCAGGGCGATGTTTCGGTGCGGGGGTAATCTATCCTGCTTTGCAGTTGCACGGCTTTTCAATAATAGTTTGAAAAGGCAGAACTAAAGAATCCCTCCACGGCGCGTCCTGGAGGGATTTTTTGTCGCTTAGCGGGGCGTGGGAGGTAAAAGAAACACTTTAGCGCGCCCCAGTAAACCGAGTTGACAAAACGGAAATCTGAAGCGCGCCGCAGTAAACCGAATTGACAATTCAGAAAACCAAAGCGCGTCGAAGTAAACCAAATTGACAAACCGGAAATCCGAAGCGCGCCCCAGTAAACCGGATTGACAAAACGGAAATCCGAAGCGCGGGACAGAAATCCCTGGCGCGCCGAATGAATATTGCTTATCACAGAATGAACCTTAGCCNNCGGGCGCAGCAGGTGTTTCCACATGCCGGGCGTTCCAAAATGCCCGCAGGGCATCGGGTGCAGGGGCTTCCTTGGGGTATGCCGTCATTGAAGGTTGGGGTTAAAGATTTCCTCTTCAGGTTCCAACCGGATAATTGTTTTTTTAGTTCCGTGAACTAAAAACTAAGATTTTTTTTGATTTTCATGTTGCCAATTTGTTTTTCCTTC
>DGQK01000031.1 GCA_002390745.1 Bacteroidetes bacterium UBA4416
TGCTCTGCTCGACCAGATAGAATCCATCATTAAGCTGATCCGGAGCAAAGGTGTAGGGGTGTTTTTCTGCACGCAGAATCCTTATGATATTCCGGAAGCGGTGCTGGCCCAGCTGGGGTTAAAAGTACAGCATGCCCTGAGGGCCTTTACAGAAAAGGATCGCAAGGCCATCAAAAAAACAGCGGAAAATTATCCGATCTCAGAATTTTATAAGACGGCGGATGTGCTGACGAGCCTTGGGATCGGGCAGGCGCTGGTAACAGCCCTGAACGAAAAGGGCATCCCCACACCTCTGGCAGCTGTTCACCTGCGGGCGCCGATGAGCCGCTTAGGCGTGCTAAGCACAGAAGAAAGCGAACAGCTGATCGCTAAAAGCTTCCTGGCCTCGAAATACAATGAGGTGATTGACCGTGAAAGTGCCTTTGAGATCCTTCAAAAGAAACTGCAAACGGTAGAGGAGGAAGCTCCTGAACAGGAGATAAAGCCTGAAAAGAAAACCGTGAAACCGGAAAAAAGCACTATCGAAAAACTCAGTGAGAACACAATGGTAAGGCAAGTGGGCCGTTCTGTGATGAAAGAGGTAACCCGCGGCCTGCTNNGGAGTGCTTGGGCTAGGAGGCAAGAAAAAAGGGGGCTGGTTTTAGCGGGGGAATATTTTCCACAGCCTTAAAAAATTACGAAAAAGAGTGCGGGAATCTGCTTTGCATGTGTTATGTTATGAAACACAGGCTACATATTCTGCTTCTTTTGCTGTCGGGGATGTTAAGCGCACAAACAACTCCTACCGATACCTTAGACCTCAATAAATTTTCAGGAAAATGGTACGTGATAGCCAGCATCCCTACCTGTTTCGACAGGAACTGGAATAATATCACAGAGAGCTTCGAATTGGCGAAGAATGGCGATGTGAACATCAGCATTACTTATGTAAAAGAAGGGGAGACAACGACCAGGGAAAAAAAGGCCAAGGGCTTTCCGTATAAAGAAAATAAAAATACCCAATGGGAAGTGCAATTTATATGGCCTTTCACCTCAGGCTATATGGTAGAAGAAATAGCGCCGGATTATTCCTATGTAGTTATCGGCCATCCTCAAAAACTGTATTTCTACATCATGAGCCGCACGGGTACGCTGGATGAAGCGCTCTTTCACGATGCGGTGATGCGTGCTATGAAAAAGGGCTATGAGGTCAATGACCTGAGAGTCGTTATCAAATAGATCCTTAACAACCTATCCGCTTTTTAATAAATGACTACTTCTGGAATCAAAGACCGGAGAGGAACTGAATCAGGCATACTGCCTAAGCTACCTTTAATTGTGTGAGCCGTGAATTGCTGAGTTTTTCAAGCGCATAATCGAGGGTTACCACGAGTTCCTTCGGTCCGTTCTCATCACCCGGCATATCATACATAAAATCAACCATGATGGCCTCGCAGATACCGCGCAGGCCGCGGGCTCCGAGCTTGAACTCCAGGGCCTTATCCACAATAAGGTCGAGCACATCATCCGAAATATGCAGGTTTACGCCTTCCATTTTGAATAAATGAACGTATTGTTTGATGAGGGCGTTTTTGGGCTCGGTGAGAATGGAGCGAAGAGCCGCTTTATCCAACGGTTTCAGATAGGTGAGTACCGGTAAACGGCCGATGAGCTCAGGAATGAGTCCAAAGGCTTTCAGGTCCTGCGGCGATACATACTGCAATAAGTTTCCTTTATCTATTTTTTCGTTGGAAACAGACGCCGAGTAACCCACAGCCTGGGTGTTCATGCGTTGTGCGATTTTTTTATCGATGCCGTCGAAAGCGCCACCGCAAATGAAAAGGATGTTTTTGGTATTGACCTGGAGCATTTTGGCATCGGGGTGTTTTCTTCCTCCCTGCGGCGGAACGTTGACAACCGAGCCTTCCAGGAGTTTCAGCATAGCCTGCTGAACGCCTTCGCCGCTCACATCGCGGGTAATGGACGGGTTATCACTTTTGCGGGCGATCTTGTCGATCTCATCAATAAACACAATGCCTCGTTCGGCGGCAGCCACATCATAGTCGGCGGCTTGCAATAAGCGGGTAAGCACATTCTCTACGTCCTCGCCCACATAACCCGCTTCCGTGAGCACGGTAGCATCGGCGATACAGAAAGGCACATGCAGCAATTTGGCAATGGTGCGGGCCAGGAGGGTTTTTCCGGTACCGGTTTCGCCTACCAGGATTACGTTGGATTTGTCGATCTCGATGTCCTCCTTGGCGCTGGCCGCATGGGCAATACGCTTGAAGTGGTTATAAACCGCCACGCTGAGGATCTTTTTGGCATCGTCCTGCCCGATGATGTACTCATCGAGGTGTTTTTTGATAGCCTGTGGTTTCAGCACATTGAGGGCATGCTGCACCTGCTGGTTGTTTTGTGCGCCAGCCTCCTCATTCACTATTTTAAAAGCCTGTGAGATGCATACATCACAGATATGGCCGGTAATACCGGCAATCAATACTTTAACGTCTTTTTTATCGCGTCCGCAGAACGAACATACGATGGGGCCTGATTTTGCCATGATTGAAAATTGGGATTGTAAAGATACGTAATTTAACCTGCCATCATGGCTTTTCGCGACAAAAACAGTGTTAAAACGTACTATTATATAAGGGAAATCAAAGCCTGTACCAAGGCGGGAACCGTGCCATTTCAGCATGAAATGACTGACAGAGGACCTACACGATGGCGATCGGAATTTTGAGCAGGAAGAGGCCGATGAGAATGGCTCCCACCACGATGCGGTACCAGCCAAAGGTTTTGAAGCCGTGCTTGCTGAGGAAGCCGATGAAGGTTTTGATAGCCAGTAAGGCCACCACAAAAGCCACAACGTTCCCGAAAATGAGCAGGTTGACTTCCTGGCTGTTCAGCACCAGGCCGTCTTTGTAGAAATCGAGCAGCTTTTTGGCCGTGGCGGCAAACATGGTGGGTACCGCCAGGAAAAAGGAGAATTCGGCAGCAGCTTTGCGGGTAAGGCCCTGCGTCATGCCCCCGATGATGGTAGAAGCGCTGCGGCTCATCCCCGGCCAAAGGGCCAGGCACTGAAAGAGGCCTATTTTCAGGGCTTTGGAGTAATTGATGTCTTTCTCATCATCTAAGCGGTTGTTCTTAAACCAGCTATCGACAAACAGTAAAATGATGCCTCCGGCAAAAAGCGCAATGGCTACGCCCATCAGGTTTTCGAGGGCAGCATCGATGTAGTCGCCCAGCAAAAGCCCGAAGATAGCGGCCGGGATAAAGGCCACGACAAGCTTCACGTAAAAATCAACGGATTTGAAAAAGCGCTTGAAATAGAGCACCACGACCGACAGGATGGCTCCCAGCTGAATGGCCACGGTAAAGAGCTTGACGAATGGCGTGGCCTCCATGCCAAGGAGGGCTGTGCCGATCATCATGTGGCCGGTAGAGGAAATAGGCAAAAACTCCGTTAACCCTTCGATAACAGCAATGATAAAGGCTTGTAAATACGACATACGGGAAAAGAATAGGATTAAGAATGGAAGGCTTAGTTCTTAACAGAATCTGTTTTGGCAGATTGCTGGGCTGCTGCGGTTTTAGGGCGCCACATGATACCGGCAATCACCACAATGAAGCCAAGTAGGCACACCATGGGAGCAATGGTAATGCGTTGGGTATCAAAAATAGCGGGATTGAACACATTCGGGTCGTCGCTGCCACCGCCAATCATCAGGAGATAACCTAAAATGATGAGCACAATGCCGGCGATGAAGATCTGATAATTTTGTTTTCCGAATGTCGTTTTCATAGGTATTAAAACTGAATTTTAAGAAAAGCAAAGCTATCAAAAAAATCGGCTTTGAGCGGGTAGAGGCCTGAAAATTTCAGCCAATCTTTTAGTTAATTTTTCGTAATATTGTTGTTCTATAAACGCACACATGAGTAAAGTAGCATTAATTACAGGGGTAACGGGACAAGACGGGGCCTATTTGTCAGAATTATTATTAAGCAAAGGGTATATTGTTCACGGGATCAAACGCAGGAGCTCTTTGTTCAACACGGACAGGATCGATCACCTGTACCAGGACCAGCACGAAAAACACGTTAATTTTAAGCTGCATTACGGTGATCTGACAGACAGTACGAACCTGATCCGCATTGTGCAGGAGGTAAAGCCTGACGAGATCTATAACCTGGCGGCGATGTCGCACGTGAAGGTAAGTTTTGATACGCCCGAATATACCGCCAATGCTGATGGGATCGGGACGCTCCGGATTTTAGAGGCGATCCGTATCCTGGGATTGGAAAAGAAAACGCGTTTCTACCAGGCATCTACGTCTGAGCTGTACGGCCTGGTGCAGGAAGTTCCTCAAAGAGAAACCACGCCCTTTTATCCGCGCAGCCCTTACGGTGTTGCCAAACTTTATGGTTTCTGGATTACCAAGAACTACCGCGAGTCTTATGGCATGTATGCCTGCAATGGAATCCTCTTCAACCACGAGAGCCCGCTGNNCTGCGTGGCGAAACCTTCGTGACCCGCAAGATCACCCGCGGTGTGGCCAAGATCAGCCTGGGCCTGCAGGACACGCTGTTTATGGGCAACATTGATTCGGAAAGGGACTGGGGCCACGCGAAGGATTATGTGGAAGGCATGTGGCGCATGCTGCAGCAGGAGGAACCGGAGGATTTTGTTCTCGCCACCGGCGTTAAAATCACTGTACGCGAATTCATCAATATGGCTTTTGCCGAAGTGGGCATTACGCTGAAATGGGAAGGAAAAGCGGAGAACGAAAAAGGAATAGACGTATCCAGCGGTAAAGTGCTGGTGCAGATCGACCCGAAATATTACCGCCCGGCAGAAGTGGACTTGCTGGTAGGCGACTCTACGAAAGCCCGCACCAAAATGGGGTGGAAACCAACGTATACTGTGCAGGACCTGTGCAAGGAAATGATGGCTGCCGACCTGGAGCTTTTTAAACGCGATAAGTACTTGCTGGAAGGCGGCCACAAGATCCTGAATTATAAAGAGTAATATTTAAATTCCCGCAGGTCGCCTGCCTGACGCAGGCCTGTGCCGCTCAATAAGGATTTTTTTAGTTGCGATATTTACGGGAGATCATATCATCATGGAACTGAATTCTAAAATATACATAGCAGGTCACCGCGGAATGGTTGGCTCTGCTATTATGCGAAACCTGCAGGCAAAAGGCTACACCAATATCGTGACGCGCACCTCGGCAGAGCTCGACCTGCGCAACCAGCAGGCTGTTGCTGATTTTTTTGAGAAGGAGAAGCCCGAGTACGTTTTTCTGGCGGCTGCCAAAGTGGGCGGCATCCAGGCGAACAATGTGTACCGCGCCGACTTTATTTACGAGAACCTGATGATCCAGAATAACGTGATTCATGAGGCATACGCCAGCAAAGCCAAAAAGCTGATGTTCCTGGGCTCGTCCTGCATCTACCCTAAGATGGCGCCGCAGCCGCTGAAGGAAGNNCGAGCCTTATGCCATTGCCAAGATCGCGGGCATAAAAATGTGTGAAAGCTACAAGCGCCAGTATGGCTGCAACTTTATTTCGGTGATGCCCACCAATATGTACGGCCCTAACGACAATTACAACCTGAGCAACTCGCACGTGTTGCCGGCCCTCATCCGGAAGTTTCATGATGCGAAGGAAAGCAATGCGCCTTTTGTAGAGATGTGGGGTACGGGAACCCCAATGCGCGAGTTCCTGCATGCCGACGACCTGGGCGATGCTTGTGTGTTCCTGATGAATACGTACGACGGCGAGCAGTTTGTGAACATTGGTTCGGGGACAGACCTTACGATTAAAGACCTGGCCTTGCTTATCAAGGATATTGTGGGCTACAAAGGCGAGATCAGGCACGACCTTACAAAACCCGATGGGACGCCCCGAAAACTGATGGACGTTTCCTATATCCACTCCCTTGGCTGGAAGCACCGCATCGGGTTGCCGGAAGGCATCAGGCAGGTGTACGAAGATTTTAAAAACAAAGAAGGCGTGAAAGTATGGTGAGAAGAATGAAAGATTTAAGATAACAAGATATAAGACCAGTAATGTTTACCAATGATTCTTATCTGTGATAAAATTAAAGTCTATATTTTCATATAATCCAATCTTAAATCTTTTTGTCTTGCTTCTTTTGTCCGGCAGGCTTTGCGGGCAGTTCTACAATCTTCCCAACGATTATTTTTTCAATACGCTGACGCAGCGCGAGCTGGCCAGGATCGATTCGGAGCAGGTGCATCCTGCCATACAGCCTTACATTCCGTTCTTCAGTAAGCGATACAGCTATGTGGCCGACACCTTTCGCATTTTTAAATACGTGAAGAATGACCCACTCCTGGAAAAGGTATTTTTCGATCACCTGATCCATATCCGCTCAAAGACCAATGCCTACGAGTTTAAGGTAGACCCGCTCCTGAATGTGGAGCTGGGCAGGGATTACTCGGATACCACCAGTTACAGGAATACGTTTACCAACACCCGCGGGTTTGTTGCCAGCGGAAGCATCGGTCGTAATTTTTATTTTGAAAGCCTGTTCTCCGAAAACCAGAGCCAGTTCCCGTATTATGTTTCTCATTTTGCCAAACAAACCAGTGTGATTCCGGGCCAGGGCCGGTATAAGGTATATAAAACAACGGGCTTCGATTATGCTTTCTCTTCAGGCTTTGTATCGTATCAGCCCATCCGGCAACTCAACATCCAGCTCGGGCACGGAAAGCAAAAGATCGGCAACGGCTACCGCTCCCTGCTTCTGAGCGACAACGCATTTAATTACCCATACCTGCGTGTAACTTCCCAGTGGCTCAAAGGGCGGCTCCAATACACCAACATCTATGCTGTGCTGATGAACCTGGAAACAGGAGGAGCCAAAACGCCGCTGCATACAGAGCCTTTGTTTCAGAAAAAAGCCGCATCCTTCCAGTACCTGAGCTTTAATGCCAGCAAGCGCATCACAGTTGGCTTATTCCAGGGGATGATCTGGAATGCCGCCGATAGCATGAACCGCCAGCACCTCGACTGGCAGTATTTTAACCCGGTGATCTTTACCAACCTGGGGTTTTACGGACTCAGCAATCAGAATAATATCCTGGTTGGAGCGGACCTCAACATCAGGCTGACGAACAGCCTGAGTATTTACGGGCAGTTCATGGCCGACGATTTCAGCAATAAAACGGTGTTGGGCAATGCCTTTGGCTACCAGGCCGGCATCCGGTATTTCGATGCCTTTAAGTTAAGGAACCTGATGCTGCAGGTCGAGTATAACGATGTGGCAGAAGGGTCGTACAACAGCCCATTCGGCACGAGGGCCAACCAGAGTTTTTCGCACTACAATCAGGGACTTGCTTTTACACCAGGCTATGGCAGGGAAGTCGTGATGCTGGCAGATTATAAGATCAAGCGCATCTTTGCCAATGCGAAGGTGAATCTACAGTACCTGACACTGAACAAATATGCGCTCTACCATAATACACTCGGTCGCTTACAAATAGGTTATACCATAAACCATGCGTACAATTTTAACGTATCTTTAGGATACAATTACAGGTACCAGGATTTTTTATCGTTCAGCGCATCAAACAATACAACATCGTTTTATTCGATCAGCCTGAAAACCAATTTATATAATACTTATTACGATTTTTAATACATGGTTGTACTTATACTCGTCTTTATCACTGCCTTTGCAGTTGTTTTATACTCTACACCCGCGCTCATCAAGGTAGCGGTGCTTAAGCGGCTCATCGATATGCCAACCGAGGACCGCAAGATCCACAAGCGCGCCGTGCCAACCATTGGGGGCATCATCATCTATGCGGCCACTCTTTTTTCCTTTTCACTCTGGTACAACATCGACGACCTGCACGACTTTGCCCAGATCTATGAATCGGTAAAGGAGTTTAAGATCCTGGTGGCGACGAGCCTTGTGCTCTTTTTCGTGGGTGTCAAAGATGATATCATCGGTACCTCGCCCGTGAAAAAGCTGTTTGCCAACATCCTTGTGGGAATGATCCTTGTGCTGATGGGTGATATACGCATTACCGGACTGCACGGCGTATTTGGCGTGGAAAGCATCCCGCATTGGGGCAGCGTTTTCCTGTCGCTGTTCACTTACATTGTGGTGGTCAATGCGATGAACCTTATTGATGGGATTGACGGGCTGGCGGCCGGTGTGGGCTTTATCGCCTCTTCCGTATTCGGCACCTGGTTTGTGTTTGCCAATGAGTATACGCTGGCCTCCTTGTCCTTTTCGCTTTCCGGAGCGCTGTTGGGCTTCCTCATTTTTAATTTCTCTCCGGCCAGGATCTTTATGGGAGATAGCGGCTCACTTATCATCGGGATGTTTATTTGTGTGCTTAGCATTAAGCTCATCGAATACCCGCTCTCCAGCCTGGATAATTTTTGGGTGCATATCTCCAAACCCATTGTGGTGATAGCCGCGTTGTGTTACCCGCTCACGGATACGCTGCGCATTTTTATCATCCGCGCCTCCAAAGGACAGTCGCCCTTTGCGGCGGATAAGAACCACCTGCATCACCGGCTTTTGGATTGCGGCTACACCCATGTGAAAACGGTAATCATCATTTACCTGTTCAGTTTTATCACGGTTGGCGTATCGTTGCTCAGCTATTTTCTGAACCCCAGCCTGTCGTTGTTTGCTGTGGTGGGCTGCTGTATCCTGTTTATCCTGTTTGTTCATTTTTCATATAAAGCTGCACAGAAAAAACAAGTCCCTGCTTCTTGATGCGCCTCCCACATAGTTATTTCTTTGGCTTGATGGTGTTGCTTTGTACCCGCGCAAGCCTGATTTCGCAAAACGATCCACAGGCGCAGAATGTGTTCATCAACCAGGATATGCAGCAGAGCATCGATCAGTGGAATATCCGCTATCCGGATTTGCGCTTTCATTCGGGCTTTAAGCCTTACCTGAGCGCCACGCTCGAAAACTTTTCGGATACAGCGGTGGAATACCTTCATTATCCGGTCCGGAATTTTTTTCTGAGTAAAACCTTCAACGAAGGGCCTGATAAGCATAACCAGTATAACTTCCAGGCCCTGCCGCTCATTGATCTGCAGGCGGGCTACGATATGCTTGGCTCGCGTTTTGTTTCTGAAACGTTTGGGGGAGCACATGCAAAGATTAACATCAACAACGATTTTACCTTTGCGCTAACCGCTATTGGCGGCAGGGTGAGCTACCCGGGCTTTACAGATACGGTGATTCAAACTACGGGTTTGATCCCGGGCCTGGGCAGGGCTTATAAAAACAGCGACGGGAGCTATAACTTTTCAAACCTCACGGGTTACCTGTCGTACAGCCCTAACAAAACCTTTAACTTTCAGCTCGGCAAAGACAAGCACTTCATTGGCGATGGTTACCGCTCCCTGCTTTTATCCGACTTTTCGAATAACAATCCTTACTTCGGCATCAATGCCAATGTCTGGCGTATCCAGTACAACGTGTGGTATTCGTGGATGCAGGATTTTTCCCGCTACGATGGCTCGCAGAAAAGCCTGCAAAATAAGTTCGGAACCTTTCATTACCTGAGTTTCAATGCCCTGAAAGAGCTTAACATTTCTTTTTTTGAAAATGTGGTATGGCAGGGCACAGACACCAACCGTGTGAGGACCTTTGATGTGAATTACCTGAACCCGGTGGTGTTTTACAGGCCGCAGGAATATTCGGTGGGCTCTTCGGATAACTCGATGATGGGCTTAACGCTTACCGGAAAATTGTTTGGCTGCCTCAAATTGTATGCACAAGGAGTAGCTGACGAATTTTATCTGAAAGAGATCCGTGCCCGCAAGGGCTGGTGGGCCAACAAGCAGGGCTGGCAATTCGGAGCCAAATACATCAATGCTTTTAACGTCAAAAACCTGAGCCTTCAGGTGGAATACAACGAAGTAAGGCCCTATACGTATTCGCACGGTAGCGTGCAGCAAAATTACAGCCATTATGGTGCGGCGCTGGCTCATCCTTTCGGTGCCAACTTCAAAGAGTTCCTGGGTTTTGCAAGCTATCGCGCCAATCGCTGGATGCTTAGCGTTCAGGGCCTTTCGGCCGTGATAGGTGAGGACACGCTGAACTCCAACCTGGGACAGAACATTTTCTTAAGCTATGCGACGCGCCCTTATGATTATGGGCATAAAACCACGCAGGGCAATAAGCGCAGGCTCATGCAAAGCGATATCAGGTTCACCTACTACGTTATCCCGAAGATGAACCTGCGCCTGGAGCTTGGGTATATTCAGCGGAGCATCACAGATGACCTCGGCTACGAACTGCAGTCGCCTTACATTTATTTTGGTGTGAAGACCAGCATCCACCAGTTCTACAGGGATTTTTAGTAGTCTGAATCATATAGCAAAAAAGGGCACTGTCGGCTAAAATTAGTACTTTTGTTCATGGCTTATCAAAATAGAGTTGAGGTGCCAGAACGCAGAATGCACGAGCCGGTTAAGTATTAACCGAGCAGTAATATTTTGAAGCAAGAAGTCATTACTAATTTCACTTTAGATGAAAAACTTTCTACTGATTTTCCTTGGATTATTTATTGCCTCATGCCATTTAAAAAATAGCGGTCCATCCTATAAACGGCCAGGCTATTATATTAAAGATTCTATCTTAATTGCCGTTGCATTACAAAATGCTCTTCAACACCCGGAAAAAAAAGACAGTCTGATAAACGTTGCTTCAAAATCCGGAAAAGGTAATTCAACCCTGATCGATATCTTTCATTATGGGCTTTCAAAGCTTTATATCCAAACAGGAAAACTGGCAGAGGCAGATAGTATTGCCAAATTAGGCCTGAAAAACATAGGGCTTGATAGTTTAAATTTCAATGCAGGAAAATACTATAACCTTCTTGGAAGTGTACATGCTTTAAAAAACGAACAAGAAGCTGCCATTACTAATTTTTCGAACGCTATAAAAATTTTTGAACATGCCAATGATTTAAAGCAGGTTGCAGCTATTCAATTTAATCTTGCTAATTTATTTATGGGCAGGTTGGAATATGAAAAAGCCTATGAATACAGCCTTAAAGCTTCAGAAAAATTAAAAAAATTAAACGACACCCTTTATTTGCCTATTTGTCAGGGGTTATTGGCAGTTACCAGTAGCAAAACAGGCAAAAATGAAGTCGCAAAAAAGTATGCAGCCGAGGGCCTGGCAATTAGTAAAAAATATCATAATAGTATGGGAATTGTTTTTGCACAATATGCAAATGCACAAATAGATCTGGAATCCGGCCATCCATTGGAGGNNTATTGCAAAGCTTGACTCTGCCTTAGCTCTTGCCGGTAAAATTCACAATTTCCAATTGATATTGGCCATCAAAGCATCTTTAGCGACGGGGAATCTGCATTTAAAAAACTACAAAGAAGCCATAAGTAATGGAGAGGAAGCTCTGCGAATTGCAGAAGCTATGGGGCATTCTGAAATAGAATATAACTTAAATAAAAACTTAGCCAAAGGTTATGCCGGATTGGGTAATTTTAAAAAAGCTTTTCCATTAATGGAGAGAGCCGAGCTTATTTATAGTAAAAAATCAAATGCTAAAAACCAAAAAATNNGCTTAAATACGAAGCAAAAAAGAAGGACAATCAAATATTGTTGCAACAGAAAAATCTGACAGGGCAACGCATATGGATTTTTGGATTAATAGTCTTTTTAGGAATGTCAATTCTGGGGCTTTTTGCCTATAGAAGTTACACGATGCAGCAAAATAAGATAAAGATGCATGAAAAAGAAAACGCCATTCAAATGGCAATTTCTAACGGGGAAGAAAAGGAGCGGTTAAGATTAGCCGGAGAATTGCATGACGGAATGGCCTCGAACCTGGTGGCGCTTAAAGTAAAACTGGAGGATGCTAAATATAAAGACGATGCAGGTCACCAACAACTACTTTTACTTTTGCAACAAGTACATAAAGAAGTAAGAAGCATAGCGCATAATTTATCACCGATTGACTTTACAGTCGTTCCTGTTCAAAATGCCATTGAAAATTTTTGTCAAAGAATCTCTACGCCTACATTACCTGTAACCTTTTATACCAACTCAAAAGAAAATCTCTTAAAGAATACGTCCTCCCTGATCGTGTATAGAACAGTACAGGAATGTATTCAAAATGCGGTAAAACATGCTGAAGCAACTACAATAAATGCACAATGTTTGATAAATGCAGAAAAACAAAAAATGACGATCTCTATTGAAGACAANNGAAAAGGTTTTGAGCTTGACGGAAAAATATACGCTGCCTTTTTAAATCTTAAAAAAAGGATGCAACAGATAGGTGGAGAACTGGAAATAGAAAGCCAGCCGGGCGTGGGTACAAGCTTGTTTATCCATTTATCGACCTTTGCCGTATTTTTTTTAACTTGTATTTTCTAAATTTGCAACATGCTTAATATTACGATAGCAGACGATCATGATTTAATTATTAATGGCTTTATAGAAGTCATTAAGAAGGAATATCCTGACAAAAACATATTTTCGGCAAATAACCTTGATGCGTTAAAAAATCTGCTGGAGCGCCAGCCTATTGATTTGTTGTTTCAGGATATTCGATTTGGGAAAGAAGATGCCAGGCTGTTTATTCAGCAAATAAAAAATCAATACCCGCTTTTAAAGATTGTAATCATTTCCTCGTTTGACGATTTAAACAACCTTCAAATTTTGAAAAACCAGGGAATTGACGGCTATATTTTAAAATCAGACGAAAACCAGGAAATACTGAATGCTATTGTTGCTGTAGAGAATGGCACCTTTTACTTTTCAAAAGGTTTAAGATCCCTTCTGACGGAAAATTCAGTAGTGAAAATAAAAAAAGAAGAAATTTATTTGACACCAAGAGAAAAGGAAGTGTTAAGCCTTATTCTTAACGAAAAAACAACCAAAGAAATCGCAGCAATTCTATTTCTTTCCGAAAAAACAGTTGAAAATTATCGTGCTAATTTATTACTGAAGTTCAATGTGAAATTTTTGGCAGGCTTGGTAAAAAAAGCCGTATTAGAAGGATATGTCTAATCAAAATGAACAAGAGTAAGGAGGAAAGCAACAGTAGGCGTTTGGAGAACTTGTAAAAAATTACCTTGTTTTACATCGCCCCCCAAATGCATATATATACAGTACACAAAACAGCAACACGTCTGTAAAAACAAAAAAAGACTACGGTAGGAAGCCTTTTTTTGTTTTTTGGTGTCGTAGATACAAAGTCCTTATTGATGATCCTTTATAACATCTTTTGTGCTGATTGTATGATCCTGTGTAAGGAAATTCAATACTTAATCGCCACACATCTGGCCTCCACAGTTTATATAAGAAAGGTTATTAGTGGTTAAATTAATATTTGGGTTAGAACCGGAAGGAGCTGCATAAACAGCACATGGCAGTATATCAGAAAACTCTACATTCTCAATCGTTAGTGTCGGTTCTGCCCACATATAAACGGCACCTTGTGTCTGAGTTGGATCGCCGCCAGCGTGCTGAATTTTTACATTTTTCAATTGATTTTTTACACTATTTGTAAATTCATAAGTAATATTCCCCCATGAACCCGCTTGTTTTGTAAATCCACGGAAAATAACAGGATTTTGGTTGGTGCCTACTGCATATAAACTACCAGTTTGTTTTACATAAAGGCCTGTAGATGTGCTAAACTCTATAATAACACCCGGTTCAATAGTCATATCTGAGAAAATTTCTAAAAGTGGCACGGTAGAAACGTATTCCATTTTGTAAGAAACATCCAGTTTGCGCATTACCGTTGGCACATTTATTCCGGAAATGTTATTTACCAAGCGCACATAGTTATTTGTATTTCCAAGATATGAATCTGTGCTGGAAATCATATTAATAAGATCAGAAACAATAGTCACTGGGACATCATTTCCAGAATAGGTATTGTTTGAAAGTGTCATATTTACCTGGTTGTAATTGGCATTCAGTCCATAAGTGCTACTGTTGGTGATATGACAATGATCCATTTTAAGGCTGGCCTCACCATAAAGTACAATTGCACCGCGGTCGTTATTGCTATTAAATTTATCACCACCGGCATATTCAACCCTTGTGTAAGAAAGCTTGTTTTTAGAATTTTTTGAATAGAAAATAACGCCTGCCCAATATCCTCTTGTTTTAGTAACCCCTGTAAACGTTACTGGCTCGACAGCAGTTCCATTTGAAGCCAGGGAACCATTGTCATTAATCTCGAAACCGGCATTTTCTTGAAACGAAATAATAGTACCAGGTTCAATAGTTACATCATCGTCAATTTCCATCTTGCAGGTAACGATATAATCAACGGCTAGCTCTGGATTATGTTTCAGCACCGCTTTTGGATTAGTTTTGAAGTAGCTGCAATCCAACGTGATTGGTTCAGCCGAAGGCTCAGGCGTTGGATCATTCTTTTTTTTACAAGAGATAATAGCAAGAGAAAGCAAGCTTACACTTATAAATCTTAAAGCGTGATTGCGAAATTTGTTTTTCATGGTTTTGATGTTTTTGTTATGAAGGCAAAGGTATCGATCAAGCCAAAAACTTATATCAGGGAATTCCCCCTTTTTCAATTCCAAATTGGTAGCGTTCAATACATCTCAAAAACAGCACTTTATTTTGTAATTACACAGGGAAACGTGCGCGATCGAGCAGCCTTAAAAATAAACGATGTATAAAAAGTTTACTATGACATGGTTTGTAGACAAAGGGCCTGTTTCAAAATCATTAACTTCATGAAATCTTTCGTTCGAAATTCCAATTCATGTGGACTAACGAAGATAAACTCATCATGCGGGCCTTACCTCGGGTATTCTATCCTTACATGATAAATATTCATCAGGCGTTTTTTAAAGATCTTCTTCACCTGGTTGATGTCCCTGAAGGTAATATCAGCATTGATGAACTGGTTCTCGCCGATCTGGTAATTGATGATCTTATCTACCAGCTCGTCGATGGTAACAGCATCGTATTTCTTGAGGCTGCGCGAGGAAGCTTCCACGCCGTCGGCCATCATGAGGATAGCGGTTTCCTTACTGAATGGGATAGGGCCCGGGTAGCGGAAAAGGTCTTCGTTGATGATCTCGCCGGCATGTTCCTTCCGGTAGTTGTGCAGAAAATAACGTGTGGTTGTGGTGCCGTGGTGCGTGCGGATAAAGTCGATGATGGTTTCCGGAAGTTTGTGCTCCTTAGCCAGCTCAACGCCTTTGATGACGTGCGAAATAATGATCCTGGCGCTTTCTTCCGGACTGAGGTCTTCATGCGGGCTTACTTCGCCTACCTGGTTTTCGGTGAAAAAGCGGGGATTTTCCATTTTCCCGATATCGTGATACATGGCTCCCGTCCTCACCAGGAGCGCATTCCCACCAATCTTATAACAGGCCTCTTCCGCCAGGTTGGCTACCTGCAGCGAGTGCTGAAAGGTGCCCGGAACTTTCTGGGAAAGCTGCCGCAACAGAGGAGAGTTGAGATCGCAGAGCTCCAGGAGGGTGAAATCGGAAACAAAGCCGAACAGCTTTTCAAAGAGGTAGATCAGCGGAAAGGCAAAGAGCACACAGGCGCTGCTGATGAGGAAGGGTATAAAATTCTGTACGTTATAGAAAGCATCAGGAGTGTTGTTTACCAGGTGAAAGGCGACGAAGGCCGACACGTAAAAAAAGAAGGTAAGCCCCGACGATACAAAAAGCTTTGAGCGCCTACCCATATCGGCCACGCTGAAAATATTGCCAATGCCGGCGATCAGCTGCACAAACACGAACTCGAACTTGTCGGAAGTAAAGAAAGCGCAGATCAGAACAATATTGAGGAAGGTGAACAGTGATGTGCGGCTGTCGAAGAACACACGGATAAGAATAGGAACCAGGCAGAAAGGAACGGCATAAATGTATTTGGGGTCGTACTTATAGGTGACGCTGCTGATGAGGATAAACAATACAATGATCAGAAAGATGAAGGTGACATAGGAATTCTGGCTGAAGATGGCCTTGCGGAAAAAAGCGAGGAACAACATGATGATGCCGAGAACCAGGAAGCAGCAGAGGAGTTGACCCAGCAGAACGGAGAACATGGGCCTGGCGTTTTCCTGTGTGGCAAGCTCGTTGGTGTAACTCAGCAGCAGGTTGTTCTTTTCATCCGTTACCAGCTCGTTTTTCCGGATAAGCATCGTTCCCTTTTCGATCTTCGATTTATAAATATAGCTGGCGGCATCCGATTCGTTATTCACCTGGTTCGACAGGATAGGGTCGTAAACAATATTAGGCACCATGAGGTCGAGGATCTCATTCACCACATGCTCCTGTTTAAGGTACTTATTGAGAAACAAGGAAGCCCTGTCGCGGTTGTAAAGGCTGTTCTTCGACACCTGGTATACTTCGTTGTCCGTAACAACGTTGATCATGGAGTCTGCCGACGAAGGCATGCTCACCGAAAGGTATACGCCTGTGCGGTAAAGGTTGTCGAGGTAGATCTTCGCATTTACTTTTTCCGCGGGCGTCAGGTCGGCTTTCGACAGGAGCTCAATGGTATTGATTTCTGTTTTTTTGAAGTAGGATGCCTTGTCGAGCTTATGCTCCTTTTCGGCACGGAGCTCTTCCGGTGTTTTTTTCAGCAGAAAGTCCGTAGAAGCCACCACATCATCGTATAGCCAGGTTTCCCCGATCTTGGATTTATAGCTGGCTAAAATGGTATGTTTTGGCAGGAGGTAGCTGCATACCAGTACACAGGCAACGAACACAATGCCCTTATACCATAAGGCATGCTTATCTCTTATCCTGGTGAATACAGTGTTCATCTTTAGCGCTTAACAAAAGAAGCTATTTTTTACACGAAAATAAGGAATTAAGGGCACAGATTATGAACAGCAGTTTATTATCAACTACCTTACCAGCATCACATGGCCGATGTGGTACTCGTGCTCTTTGCTGACCACATTTTTGAAATCGCATTTCCAGATGTAGACATCATCGGTGCAGGGATCGTTTTTATAGCGGCCGTCCCAACCCTCCGTTTGGTCTTCTGTTTTAAAGATCTGTGCACCCCAGCGGTCGAAGATCATGAAGTTGTATTCTTCCACGCCGATCACCACAGGCTTGAAGATATCATTCAGGCCATCCCTGTCGGGTGTAAAGGCATTGGGTACCCAGAACCGAAACTCCGGAAGGATTCGTACGAGAAGCTTTGTCGTATTCGGGCAGCCAAACGCGTTTGTAACGGTTTGGGTAACGTAGAAATCGCCCCAGGTCTGGTACGTGTGGAAAGGGTTGATGTCCGATGAGCCGTAGCCGTCGTCGAAGTTATAATACCAGCTCACAATATTTTCCGAAACGATGGTGGTGTTATAAAAGCGGATGTCCGCATCAAAGATCGTGGTGAGGGTTGGTGTGGCGACAAAGCCAGCTGTAGGAGTTGGATTTACCGTAATGCTGTTGACGGCTATCACCTTACTGGTATCCATGCAATATTGCATGCTGATTGCTGTCAGCGAAAGGCTGTATACGCCGGGTGGCGTAAACACATGGGTCGGTGTGGCTTCGGTTGATGTGGAGCCGTCGCTGAACTGCCATACATAATTCATGCTGGATCCTGAGCTCAGGTTCGGAAAGGTGAGTGTATAAGGGTCGCAGCCAACACCTTCAAAATTGCCGATCTCCGCTTTTGCCGGCGGAAATACGCGGATGGTATCGCCGTCGGTAGCCGTGCAGCCATTTTCACTCACCACAAAAGAAACACTGTAAACGCCGGCAGCGCCGAAGTGTACGCTGGAAACGGAAGGCGTGGCAGCTACGGAAGGCGTGGCCTGAGGGCCGAAGTTCCAGGTATAGGTGCCTGTTCCCATGAAGCCTCCGCTGGCGCTGAACTGGAAGCTGTTATTGGTGAGGCATTGGGCAGTGGGTGTAATGATGCTTGGGTTCAGCAATGGGTATACATGGAAAACCTCATGCGTAGTATCCGCACATGGATTTCCGGGATTGGTGACCAGGGTAACCGTATAGATGCCGACGGTTCCGAACGTATAGGTAGGATTATAGGCATAAGACGTGTCTGTTGTTGAGTTAGGATCACCGAAGTCCCAATAATAGGAGGTATTATTTCCCTGGCTGGCATTCTGGTAGGAAATCGTAAAGCCGTTGCAGTAACCTGTTCCTGCGCCGTTGTTGGTGGTTGTCTGGGCGGTGATGCCGGCGACACCCATATTCGGGCAGGGGATCACATTAAACTGGAAGTCGCGGTGATGTGTTCCGATGAGTACGCCGTGCCTGTATTCGCTCACACACACACCTACTACCCATTGGCCGAGCGTAGTAGGGCTTCCGTTCAGAAAACCGGTTTGGGGATTGATATTGATGGCGGGACTCGAGGCCAGCGGATAGCTGGATGTGTAAGGCGAAGAAAAAGGTACCGAAACATAAGGAGGAGATGTGTTGACTGTAGGGCATGAGGTCGCGCAGCCTGCCTGCCCTACGATCGGGCAGCATTGGTCGAGCCCGTTGAATGGCGTACACAAGCTGTATACCAGGGAATCGCCGTCAGGATCGGTGGCGGCGTGGTTGAACTTGATAGGAACGCCTTTACAGATATAGATCGGCGGACGTAAGGTAAAGCGCGGGCTGCTGTTCACGGCTACCTGGTTCGGTCCCGGTATATGCTCCCAGTACGTTGCACCCACAGCTCCCGGATTCACCAGGTTTAAGATCGTTCCATTGCGGCAACACCTTTGGTAAGCCACATAATACCCTCCGTTCAATGGCGGAAGATTGGCCGTGGTCACATAGATCGCCTCTTCCACACAAGCCGAGCCAGCAGTGGTAGGCGCACAGGGGCTGTTGTTGGAAGGAGGAACCGTCATAGTACTGGTGATCGGCACATTCATGGTAGTGAACACCGAGCCATCGGCCCGGAAAATCGTCATAAAAGCCGGATTATCGAAAGGAGGAACACCATTGATGCAATCCCGATACACCTTCATGGTGATGCGGTAGTTGTTCCCGCCCAGGTAATCATAGTAAATTTCCCCGCCCACGATGTGGGTAGCCTCTGCAAATCTGAAAGCCAGCAGAAAGAGGAGGAGCCAGTATGTTTTAATCCCTTTGATAATTCAGTTAATTAAATAATTCAAAAAACCCGTTGTACTTTCTGCCGTCCTGAAGGTTCAATACATAGAAGTACGTTCCTGAGCTCATGTCCGGTTTCCAGTCGTTGCGGTAATCGTCGTTTTTATACACCTGCTTGCCCCAGCGGTTGTACACCGAGAGCGCAGAACCCGTGAAGCTTTCCAGTCCGCGGATCCTGAAATAATCATTGACATTATCGTTGTTGGCTGTCACTACATTGGGGACCTGGATATCGCAGGCCGTGATGGTGATGTCCACGGTGATGGAGCTTTGGTGATTGCAAAGGTCGGTGACCGTGATCGTGTAGATGCTGGTTCCGGCCTGCGATGAGGCAACATAATACACGTTGCCCACCGTATCTTTAGGGGCTACTCCCCCGGAAGGAATGGCCCAGGTGATGGCATAGTTCGGATTGTTACTCACAACGATTACCGGAACCTGCCTTACGGTATCTACACAAAATTTGTAAGGTCCGGTAGGCATGAGCTGAGGCGTGTCGGTAGTTACTGTAACCGTGTACACTGCTGTATTGCTACAGCTGCCGTTGGCTCCGATTACCGAATAGGTCGCATTGCTTGTTGGAGAAGGGTGGATCGTACTGCCTGTTTCGCCGGTGCTCCACTGGTAGCTGCCTGCGCCCGTGGCGGTGAGGCTTGCCTGCTGCCCGGCACAGATGACGGAACCGGCAATCCCGATCGCAGGGATAGGAGTCACATTTACGGGGTAATTGACACTGGCCATGCAAGTGCCTGAGCCCGCGCTTACCTGGTACACCGTGGAGGATGCCGGACTGACCGTAATGGAAGAGGTATTCTGGCCCGTGCTCCAGGTATACGAGGCTGCTCCGCTTACGGAAAGCACGGTGCTCTGCCCCTCGCAAATGTTGCTGTTGCCACTTACGGTAATGCTCGGAGAGGTAATGATGTTGACAGTCGTTACCGTGCTGTGCGTACAGGGGCCGATGGCTCCCGTAACGGTATAGCTTGTGGTAACAGGTGGTGAAACCGTGATCGGATTGGTGGTAGCGCCCGTACTCCAGGTATAGCTGGAAGCGCCCGTCGCATTTAAGACGACTGCTTCACCGGCGCAGACCGAAACACTGGCCACGCTGACCGTAGGCGTGACGTTGACCGAAAAAGTTTTGGTAGTGGTCATGTTACAGGCGTCGTTGACGGTAAGCGTGAACACCGTAGTTTCTGTAAGTGGCCCTACAGTATAGGTAGCAGCGCCGCCATTACCGGGTTGCCAGCTGTAGGCATAGGAAGGAACGCCGCCACTGGCGTGGGCTACCAATACCGGGACCTGGTTGCAGAAGGAGCTGTCGCCCTGGCCGATGACAATAGGTGTATAATCTTTGATATAGAGGTTGAAGCTTACCGTGGCAGGCAGGGCGCAGACCGATAGCCCCGTGGTGAAGGTGGAAATGCTGAAGCGGATGGTATCAACAGGCTCCGCAACATTATCGTTGAGGGCATAAATGCTGCAGATCTGTACACTGTCCTGGCCCGCAGCAAAATAAATCTTAGAAGGCCAGGTAAAGGACGGGTTGCTTTGCTGGATGTAATCCGTACCCAGTATGGCATTCCCGCCGATCTGCAAGGCAAAGGAATCGGCCTGTGCTACGTTGCCATGGCGTACAAAGTACACGCAGTTGGTATTGCAGTCCTCTACCAGCAGCAGGGAATCACTGAAATTAAGGTTGGTATTGGAAGACGATACGGAGATTGGTGCCGCACTGGTAAAAGAGCCGCCTTCGAGGAATACGCCCGAATCCCACACTTCATCTCCGCCGTCGGCAATGGCAATCTTGATATGATAGGTTTGCCCGCAGACCACCTTTTCGAGGGCGTACAATGTTTTCGTAAACCCGTCGAATTCCACATTGATGGTATTGCCGTTATTATTCCTGAAATAGCTTGTGTTGACCAGGTGGTTTACATTGTCAATGGAAACAGGAATGGTTGTTGACGGCACCAAAGCGATGTTGTGGTTCACATAATTCGGGCCGGAGGGATTAGGCCCTGTTAAGAAAAAGCCGAAAACATCATTCACACCCGCATTCACAAATTCGGTATACTCTTCAGAAGCAAAGGAATAGCGGAACTTCACGGAATCGCCCATGGGTACAAAGTCAAATTCAAGGATCGCAGCATCAAAGGTCTGGTTGCCCGAAGCAAGGTCGAGTAAAGGATCTCCCGGGGTAAAATAAGCAGTGGACGTGGAGCCGGAATTATTCGGTCCCTGGGGGCCATCGGCAGAGCTGGTTAAACCATTTCCCGTACTTAAAAATACGCCGGAAGAAATGCCAAGGTTGGTGGACGGAGTAGCGCTGAATTGTGTGCGCTGCTTAATGTCTCCTGTAAAGGTAATGTTATTTGCCGTTACGCCCGGGCCCAAAAGCACCTGTGTTACCAGCTGGGTGGGTGTCATGGTATTCGATGTCACCAGTTGGGCTTTTACTCCCAGGACCTGAAACATAATAAAGGTGAATAAACAAAAATACCTCATGAAACAATTTTAGCTCTATCGAATTTAGAACATTTATCTTTAACGGTTAATAAAATTAAGCAAAAAAAGCCAGCATTATCAGTTTTCCAATCACTGAAACCTGCATTTTATATAAAAATAAAGTACTTTAGTCCCGAAAATTCCCAAATGATGGAAAAAACACAGATCCTGGATTACATATCGGCCAATAAAGACCGCTTTCTCAACGAACTACTCGAGCTCCTCAAAATCCCTTCCATTAGCGCTGATCCCAAGTACAAGGGAGATGTGCAGAAAACGGCAGAGGCTGTAAAACAGCGCCTGGTGGACGCCGGAGCAGACAAGGCAGAGATCTGCCCAACCAAAGGGTTTCCGGTGGTGTATGGCGAAAAGATCATTGATCCGGCAAAGCCGACCGTGGTGGTGTACGGGCATTACGATGTGCAGCCGGCCGATCCGCTCAATCTGTGGGACTCTCCGCCCTTTGAGCCGGTGATCAAAAAAACGGACATTCATCCTGAGGGCGCTATTTTTGCCCGGGGAGCCTGCGACGACAAAGGCCAGATGTACATGCATGTGAAGGCTTTTGAAACGATGATGAAAACCAATACGCTGCCATGCAATGTCAAATTCATGATCGAAGGGGAAGAAGAAGTCGGTTCGCCGAGCCTGGGCCCCTGGATCATTGAGAACAAGGAAAGGCTGAAAGGTGATATCATTTTAATTTCCGATACATCCATCATTGCCAACGATACACCGAGTATCGATGCGGGCCTGCGGGGCCTTGCCTATATGGAAGTGGAAGTGGAAGGCCCGAACCGCGACCTGCACAGCGGGGTGTATGGCGGCGCCGTGGCCAACCCGATCAATATTTTGTGCAGGATGATCGCCTCCTGCCATGATGAAAACAACCACATCACCATTCCCGGTTTCTACGACAAGGTACAGGAAGTAAGCAAAGAAGAACGTGCGGAGCTTGACAAAGCGCCTTTCAACTTAAACGATTTCAAAAAAGATCTGAACATCGAAGAGGAGCGGGGTGAAGCGGGTTACACCACCAACGAAAGAACCGGCATTCGCCCGACGCTGGATGTGAACGGCATCTGGGGCGGCTATACCGGCGAAGGTGCCAAAACGGTATTGCCGTCAAAAGCCTTTGCAAAGATCTCCATGCGACTGGTGCCTCATCAGAGCTCGGAAGAGATCAGCAATTTATTCAAAACATATTTCGAAAGCATTGCTCCGAAATCCGTGAAAGTAAAAGTAACAGCACACCACGGCGGAGAGCCTGTTGTGGTTCCTATTACATCAAAAGGCTTTTTAGCAGCCAGCAAAGCCATGGAGGAAACGTATGGCAAGAAGCCGATCCCGACACGCGGAGGCGGCAGTATTCCTATCGTAGCGCTTTTCAAGAAAGAGCTTGGCCTCGACAGTATTTTATTCGGTTTCGGCCTGGACAGCGATGCACTGCACTCGCCAAATGAGCACTACGGCTTGTTCAATTACTACAAGGGTATCGAAACGATCCCTCTGTTCTATAAATATTTCACTGCTTAAGTTCAGGTAACCTGAAAACCTCCCAAAGCTCCAAACTTTGGGAGAGTTTACAACAATGTATAAACCGACCATAGCCATTATCGGAGGCGGCCCGGCGGCCCTGATGCTGGCTTGCAGCCTCGATCCGGAAAAATACAGGGTTTCCATCTATGAAAAAAATGCGGCCCTGGGGCGCAAGTTCCTGGTGGCCGGGAAAGGAGGCTTCAACCTCACGCATTCGGAAGATGCCGTGCAGTTTGCAGACCGTTATACACCGCGGTCTTTTATCCATCGATTCCTGGAGGTATTTTCCAATGCGGATTTCCGCGGGTGGCTGAAAAGGATTGGCATTGAAACCTATGTGGGCACCAGCAAGCGCGTGTTCCCGGTGAAAGGTACCAGGCCCATTGATGTGTTGAAAGCCATCGAAGCCCGCTTGCTGAACAACAAAGTAAGCCTGCATTACCGGCATGAGTGGAGAGGCTGGCAGGAAAAAGCGCTCTTGTTTGAAAACGAGGGGAAGCGGGTAACACTGAAACCCGACCTCACTGTATTTGCTACCGGTGGCGCCAGCTGGAAAGTAACCGGCAGCGACGGCAGCTGGATGGATTTCCTCTCCGGGAAGGGAGTCCGCCTCAATCCCTTCTTTCCTTCCAATTGTGCTTACCAGATAGGGTGGGACAAAGACTTTATAAACAAGTATGCCGGCAGCGCCCTCAAAAATGCGGTGTTCCATTGCGGAACACTCACGCGGAAAGGCGAAGCCATCCTCACAGACTTTGGTATTGAAGGCAGCGGTGTGTATCCCTTAAGCGGGGCTGTCCGTAAAGCCCTTTCGGAACACGGCAGTGCCGCGCTCGTTATTGATCTGAAACCGGACCTTGACCATCAGGAGCTAAGGTTTCGCCTGGAGAATAAAGGCAGGCTATCGGTCAGGGCAGTCCTCGAAAAAAAGCTGAACCTTACGCCGGTACAGACAGAGCTGTTGAAGCGGCATACTACTAAAGATGAATACAACAGCCCGCAACACCTTGCCTATGCTATTAAAAACCTTAAGCTAAGGGTTAGCGGACTTGCACCCATTGATGAGGCGATCTCAACAGTTGGCGGCATTGCTGTAGATGAGCTGAGTGCAGATCTTGAATTGAAAAAACTGCCTGGACATTATGCGGTCGGTGAAATGATCGACTGGGACGCCCCTACCGGGGGCTACCTGTTGCAGGCCTGTTTCAGCATGGGCTATGCGCTGGCGAAGCACCTGAATGCAAAGGCTCCAAATTAACGCGTTCAGGATCCATGGAGAAGAGCACGCTGGTAATTTTCTATTGTCCTCTTACTTGAGTAGCCATCCGTAAAGATTCAAAAGCAAGAGCTACATCCCTAATTGGTTCATGATATACTCAAACGTAAAGGTCCAGTTTTCGATGGCCTGCCTGGTATTTTGCCCGCTGCCATGCCCGCTGTTATAATCTACGTACAGGAGTACGGGGCTTTCCTGTCCCTCGTTATTTTGCAGGGCCGCTACAAATTTCTTGGCATTCATAGGATCCACACGGCTTTCGTTGGCGCCGGTGGTTACCAGCATGTTCGGGAGGTTAACGCCTTTGCGGATGTTGTGGTAAGGCGAGTAGCGCAGGAGCCAGCGGAAATCTTCTTCATTTTCGGAAGAGCCGTATTCGGGGATCCAGTAGCGGGCAATCAAAAATTTGTGGTAGCGGATCATGTCCAGCAGAGGTACCTGGCACACGATGGCCTTATAAAGATCGGGCCGCTGCGTGGCAACAGCACCCATCAACAGGCCGCCGTTGCTGCCTCCCATGGCTACCAGTTTTTGTGAGTTGGTATATTTGCTGTCAATCAGCCATTCTGCGCAGGCATTGAAATCGTCGAAACAGTTTTGCTTTTTGCCCAGCATTCCGTCGCGGTGCCATTGCTCGCCGTATTCATCCCCGCCGCGGATCCCGGCCTGCACCACGATGCCGCCGTTATTCAGAAAATGGGAATAGAAGCCGTAATAGTGTACGGAGATGCCGATGTTAAATCCGCCGTATGCCGTGAGCAGCGTAGGGTTGTTGCCATCCATCTTAATGCCTTTTTTGTGGATGACGAATACCGGAACCCTGGTGCTGTCTTTGGATTTGTAAAATTTGATTTCTCCAACGATGTTGTCCATGTTGATCGGCAGGATGCGTTGGTAATACAACCGCCATTTAAAATCTTTGGCAGAAGCCACATAGGTTTTTGTGGTGGAAGTAAAGGTGCTGAGCGTCACATACACGGAATCTTCTTCGGCATCGTAGCTCAGGCCCGACACGTCACCGGCTTCCGGAAGCTCCAGTTTTTTCTCAAATTTTCCGTTAAGGTCGTACAGAAGCAACGAGCTGATGATGTCTTTTTTCTCCTGCACAATGATGTGTGTATTGGTCACACTGTAATCCTGCTTCACATTTTCGTTCTCTGGGATGAGGTCTTTCCAGTTTGCAAAATCCGGATTGTCCACGCTGCCCGTCATCAGCCTGTAGTTCGGCGCATGATCGTTGGTAAGGACATAAAACGTATTGCCTTTGGCAAAAGGATAAGCACTGTGTTTATCGCTTTTGTAGATCTGCCGGCCTTCTCCGGCAGTACCGGTTTTTTTGATGTGCAGGGAGTTGGCGTAAAAATCACTTTCGCCGGAGAAAGTCACATCGCTGTAGCGGTTATCGTAAATGAAAAAGCTGTTCTTCGCATCCTTCGTCGTCCCGATCACTTTGGCTTTGCTGAAAGGTTCCCCGATCTTCCAGTAGTAGGTTTTCAGAGGCCTCTGCTTGTCGATGTCTTCTTTCGTGCGGATTGTTACATAGCCATGCTGCTGGTCTTTGGTAAAGGAAAATCCAAACACGTTTTCCAGGGGCTTATGCAGTATTTTTCCGTTTTTGGTATCGATGATGTAGAGGGTGGAGATCTCTCCGCCGCCCGTTTGGGCGGTAATGGCAGCCATTTCACCATTATAGGTATACTGCGTTCCCGAGGTCGAGGTATTGCCCGAAGGATCAATGGCCACAGGATCCCAGATCAGCTTTTTCTCCGTTCCCAGGATCGTGTACAATTTGTATTGCTTGTCGCCTTTGCGCTTTACCGTCTGGAACACCCGTTTGGCATGCTTATCCAAAGGGCCCTCATAATCCATGTCGAGGTATTCCTCCACGCTCTTTTTCAGATCCGGATGCGATTTCTGGGTTTTCCTGAGATAGTCGAGGGTGAAGTCGTGCTGCTGCTTCGTCCAGGCTTCCACCCTGGGGTCTTTGGCATCTTCGAGCCAGCGGTAATCGTCTGTCAGTAATACATGGTGAAGCGTATCCCTCACCGGGATGGCTGTTGTGGCAGGATACTGAGGTTTGGTCTGGCTCACGGCGATGGTGGTTAGGGATGTTAAGATGGCAGTACTGATCTTATTCATACATGAAATGGTTTGGGTAGTATAGCAAAACTAAAAAACATCTGCCAACTCTTCAAAAAAAAGCGGAAGAGAGGCAGATGTTGTAAAGGAACGGAACAAATAACGGATCGTCTTAGAACTCGCAGTTATTCGGCGTCCTTGGGAATGGGATCACGTCGCGGATGTTGGTCATACCCGTGACGAAGAGTACGAGGCGTTCGAAGCCTAAGCCGAAGCCGGCGTGCGGGCAGGAGCCGAAGCGGCGGGTATCCAGGTACCAGCTCATCTCTTCGGTTGGGATGTGCATCTCTTTCATGCGGTTTTCCAGCTTCTCCAGGCGCTCTTCCCGCTGCGAGCCTCCGATGATCTCGCCGATTCCCGGGAATAAAATATCCATGGCCGCTACCGTTTTGCCGTCGTCGTTCATGCGCATGTAAAAGGACTTGATGTCTTTTGGATAATCCGTCAGGATCACCGGTTTTTTGAAATGCTTCTCTACCAGGTAGCGCTCGTGCTCGCTCTGTAAATCCGTTCCCCAGCCTTCCACTATGTACTGGAATTTCTTTTTCTTGTTATGGTTCGACTCGCGCAGGATGTCGATGGCCTCCGTGTAGGTGATCTTTGCAAATTCATTCTCCAGGCAGAAGTTCAGCTTTTTCAGCAGGCCCAGCTCACTGCGCTCATTCTGCGGCTTGCTTTGCTCTTCCTCTTTCAGGCGCTGCGATAAGAACTCAATGTCGTCCGCATTGTGCTCCAGGGCATATTTGATCACGTACTTCAGCATCTCTTCCGATAAAGCCATGTTGTCTTTCAGGTCGTAGAACGCCATCTCCGGCTCTATCATCCAGAACTCCGCCAGGTGCCGGGCCGTGTTCGAATTTTCGGCGCGGAACGTAGGGCCGAAGGTATATACATCGCTGAAAGCCATAGCACCCAGCTCACCTTCCAGTTGCCCGGACACCGTGAGGTTGGTGGCCTTCCCGAAAAAGTCCTGTTTGAAATCCACCTCGCCGTTTCCCGTCAGCGGCGGGTTTTTCGCATCCAGTGTCGTTACGCGGAACATCTCGCCTGCGCCTTCGGCATCGCTGCTGGTAATGATCGGCGTGTTCAGGTACAGGAATCCCTTATCGTTGAAAAATTTGTGAATTGCATAGGCCAGTGTATGGCGCACCCGGAACACCGCGCCAAATACGTTGGTGCGGAAGCGCAGGTGAGCGATCTCGCGCAGGTATTCCAGCGAGTGCTTTTTTGGCTGCAACGGAAAGACATTCGGTTTGCTCACATCAGATTCCGCATCGCCGTATATCTCGATCTCCGACACCACGATCTCCACCGACTGGCCTTTGCCCGTTGAGGTAACGAGTTTGCCGGTTACGCTAATGCAGGCGCCGGGAGTGATGCGCCTGAGGATTTCAGGATCCGTTGTTTCGTAATTGACTACTGCCTGGAGATTATGGATGCAGGAACCGTCATTCATGGCTATGAATGAGGTGTTGCGGAATGTTCGTACCCAACCTTTCACATTGATCGTTTGATCAATAAGCCCGCCTTTTAAGACGTCTTTGATTTTTACTCGTGCCATAATCTTGATTTTTTTTAAGACTGTGAAGATAGGAAAAGGAGAAGAGTTTAAAAACACTTAAACCTGAAAATTCATTATTTTTTGGGCGCCCGGGCGGGTCATCGCTACTCGCTCTTTGTTTGCCCTGCGGGACAAACAAAGGAGCTCAGACAGGCCGCTCTGTCCCTGGCGCATGAATCTGCTCATGAACGGCACACATTCGTTTTGAGCTAAGCCTTGCGTGAGGGATAGAACGGAAATCTCCCGTCCCGAACGCTTTCGGGACGGGAATTGAAGTGATAGCCCGGCCCGCAGGGACACGCCCAAATTTCATACAAAGTATTTGTTGCTGCCAACTGTACCCGGCGCAGAAAATGATCGGGTTTTATTAAAGGAACTTTTAAATAATCCCCAGCGCATAGAAATACACCAGCACAAAGGTGCCCATGAATAGCACCAGCAGGGTATTGGCGATCTTGAGCTGCCTGATCTCGGCAATGTAGTCGCCCAGCAGAACACTCAGCGGGATGATGGAAGAGAGCAGCAGCATATCCGGCAGCTGCTCTAAAAAAGCCATCAGCACACACAGGCCCAGGAGCCATAGCATGATGTATTTCGTTTTTTGTGTCTTTACCTTGCTGCCAAAGCCTTTGTTGAAATAGTGGAAGAGCGCAAAGGCGAAGAGCAGGATGCTCACGATCATGAAACCAATGTAGTATTCGGAGATCACCGGCCATTGCAGCTGGTTAATGGCGTCCTTCATGAGCTCATAAAAATGAAAGGTATTTCCGTCCGTGAGGTAGCACAGGCACATATACATAAACAAGGGAGCGATGAGGCCCAGGAAGGACACCACCCACTCGCGCCAGTTGAAAGCCCTGAGGATAAGCGTCGCAATGTACAGGATAGGAAAAATAACGATGTAGTCGATGTAGAAAAAAGAAGCCAGTCCCATGCACAGGCCTGCATTGAAAAAATCAGCCAGCGCTTCCTCGCGCCGGTAGCTGTTGATCATAAAATACAGGGAGGCCATCACAAAGAGGTTGGCTACTAGGATAGGCTCCAGGGAGTTTTTGGCAGTAGCCGAAAAGGCAAAGAGGATGTAAAAAAAGGATGGCAGGAAATTGGTTTTGGAGGTGATCTCCTGCTGAACGGCCATCAAATTGACAAAGAAAGCACCCAGGAGCACCACGATACAGGCAATGATCTGCGTGGCCACAAAGGAAAGCTTATGCGTGAAAATGAAATAGTACAGCACATGCTCGTCGTACGATACATCGGGGGCATAGGAGCTGGAAAACACAATGGTGTTGACCCAGAGACCAATACAGATTACCAGCAATATGATCACAGACAGCTGAATGTTATTTTTTAAGGGCCCTGCGATCATTTTTTTGGTAAAAACGTGATTTATTTAAGAAAATGTATATTTTTGCGCTGTAAACTTACAAAATAAGATCAACATGACTTCTTTAATGGTAACTTGGACAGATGTTTTTTATGCAATCGGCGACTTTTCTCAATGGGTATTTGCCGGAATGAAAAAATTAGGTCATGGTCCGAATATTATTTTATGGACGATTATTTTTGTTCTGTTGGTATACCAAACCCTGCAAATCATCAAACAAACCAAAGATGCCGACAAAAACGGCACCTTGAGATAAGCTTCTTTTTTTAGGAAGAGGAGAAAGGCCATCTGCAACGCAGGCGGCCTTTTTTATTGCTATGTTTTGGTGCTCTGCAGGAGCCAGGCATTCCTTTCTCCTCCTGATATCACGCTTACCGTCGTGCGCATTCGCGCATATTCTGGCGCCTTACCCTAAGAATTCAAAAACTTAATGACTATATTTATTCAAAAATCACGTGTACGTCCTCGGTATATCCTCCTATTACCACGATTCGGCAGCGGCGCTTCTCAAAGACGGCGTGATCGTAGCAGCTGCACAGGAAGAGCGCTTTACCCGCAAAAAACACGATGATGCGTTTCCGCAACATGCCATAGCGTTTTGCCTCCGGAAGGCCGGCATAGCCTTATCGGATCTCGAAACCATTGTCTTTTACGACAAGCCCCTTCTGAAATTCGAGCGCCTTTTGGAAACCTATATGGTGAATGCACCAAAAGGCTTCCGCTCTTTTCTGAAAGCCATTCCGCTCTGGCTCAAACAGAAGCTGTTTTTTAAACGGGAGCTCTATAAAGCCCTGGATGGGATCGGGGAATACGATAAGAAAAAATTAAAGATCCTGTTCACGGAACATCACGTGTCGCATGCGGCCAGTACGTTTTTTGCCTCGCCCTTCAGGGAGGCCGCTGTGCTCACCATCGACGGCGTTGGCGAATGGGCTACTACCACGATCAGCAAAGGCAAGGACAATACGCTCACCATACTCAAAGAAACCCATTTCCCGCATTCGCTCGGCTTGTTTTATTCGGCCATTACCTATTACTGCGGCTTCAGGGTCAATTCGGGGGAATATAAGCTTATGGGGCTGGCGCCATACGGCAACAGGGATTCGGAAGAGGTGGCGCGCCTGGCGAAGCTTTTGAAGGATCATCTCATCAATGTGTACGACGATGGTTCTCTCTTTCTCGATCAGCGCTACTTCAATTATGCTACCGGCCTCACGATGGCGCAAGACAAGCTTTGGGAGGAGCTTCTGGGATTTAAAAAACGGGAAGCGGAAAGCCCGCTGGATCAGCCCTACATCGACCTGGCCCTGGCGGCGCAGCTCATCACGGAAGACGTGGTGCTGCTCCTGGCAAAGGAGGCGCTCAGGCTTACCGGCAGCGATTATTTATGCCTGGCCGGTGGTGTGGCGCTCAACTGCGTGGCCAACGGGAAACTGGTACGCGAAGGAATAGCCAAAGACATTTACCTTCAGCCGGCATCCGGCGATTGTGGCGGTGCGCTGGGAGCCGCCTGGGCCGCCCACTACATCTATTTTGGAAATGAACGCAGCATCACACAACCCGATAGCATGCAGGGTGCGTACCTTGGCACGGAATACACACATACAGAAATTGCAGAAGCACTGCCTGGTTTTGATGTGAGCGCAAACTATCTGGAAACATTCGAAGAGGTAGCGAATCAAACAGCCGGCTACCTGAAGGAAGGAAAGATCATCGGCTGGTTCCAGGGCAGGATGGAGTTCGGGCCGCGCGCTTTAGGAAACCGCAGCATCCTGGCTGACGCCCGCGATCCGGGGATTCAGAAACGGCTCAACCTCAGCATCAAGTTCCGCGAGAGCTTCCGGCCTTTTGCACCGGCCGTGCTGGAGGAACATGCCAAAGCGTATTTCGGGCTGCGCGGCACATCGCCTTATATGCTGCAAACACAGCCGCTTTCAGAAGCTCACCGCCTGCCCTTGCCACCCACGTATGCAAACAGCGCCCTTGGTGATAAGCTGCATACAGCCAAAAGCCATTTCCCGGCCATCACCCACGTCGATTTTTCTGCCCGGATCCAAACCGTTCACAAAGCCACCAACCCCCGTTTTCATGAGCTCCTCTCCGCATTTTATGAGCAAACCCAATGCCCCATGCTGGTCAACACAAGCTTCAACCTGCGCGGCGAGCCCATCGTGTGCAGCCCTTCCGATGCACTTCATTGTTTGATGAATACAAATATTGATTACCTTGTGTTAGGAAACTACATCATTAAAAAGAATCATCCTGTAGAGATCGTCACGAACCCAAACCAAACCCCCGATTAAAGACCATGAGCGAACTAAGCGATATCTGGCGATTCATGAAAGAGCGTAAAAAATGGTGGCTGATGCCAGTGGTCGTCATTTTGTTGCTGATCACGGTGATGCTTTTGCTTAGCGGCAGCAGTGCCTTAGCGCCGTTTATTTATTCTATTTTTTAATATAAGAGGCCAGATACTAAACAGAACGACTTCATAAGATGGTCACGCCAGAGCGCGATTGGTTCTTTCATCAAGAAAAAAGAAATGGTAAATAATAAACGTAAGATTAAATTTTATTCTGTCATATGATCTTAGCTAACATGACCAAACGCCAGCAATACATTAACCTCTTTGCCTCTGCCGTGTTTATTTCCCTGATCCTGTTCCTGGCCGGGGTTGATCCGCTCTGGTACATCGTTCCGGGGCTGGTGCTGTTGGCGGGCTTGCTGAGTGGCGCTGCCCGCAAAGCCGTGCTATGGATCTGGCTTAAATTCTCCCATCTCCTCGGCATGGTGAACTCCACCATCATCCTGTTCCTTATTTATTTCCTGATCATTACACCCTATGCTACCCTGTTCCGTAAAAAAGTAGCGGTCAATTACGTCCTTCGCAAGCCGCGGCACGGCGCTTCTCTTTTCAGGGAGCGGAACCACCTGGTAGCAAAGGAAGATTTTGAAAAAAGCTGGTGATGACATGGTCGCGTTTCCGCATACGCCTCTGGCTTGAGATCCTGTTCGTGGTGCTGGTGCCCCTATTGCTGCTTAGCCCGGGCCTGCGGCAGGTTATGCATAGCGACAGGGCATACAGTATCTTATTCTTTACGTTATTTTTCCTACGCGCCCTGGTGTTGCTGCATTTTATGAAGCTTGTGCTGAAATGGCTACACAAAACATACATTGCCCCGAAGCCGCAGGGCGCCGCAAACCTAAGCGCGAAAAAAGCCAACCGCGCCCTGCTCGGCACGTCGCTGCTGCTGCTCTTTCTGCTGCTCGAGCTGGTATTTATGTTCGTGCCGCAAACCCAGGATGTATACAGGCTCGGCCTCGCCAACAAAGTGTGGAACCTCTATTACCGCGAGCCGGAGAACGAGCTGCGCTTCCGCGATAAGCCGCTTGCGGGAAGAATGAATACCCATAAACAAACGGTTATCTTCCTGGGCGATTCGTATACACATGGTATCGGCATCCGCCACAACCGCGAGCGCTTCCCCGACATGGTGTATGCGCAAATGGATTCCTCAAAATTCGAAGCCTTTAACCTCGGCCGCGGCAATACCGACACACGCGATGAATACCTGAGATTGGTTGATTTTGGTTTGAAGCCGGATTACCTGGTTCTGCAATATTATCACAACGACATCGAAAAAGTGGGTGCAAAATACGGCTACTTCAACGCCAGCCAAACTGGTTACAAAAGCAAAAAACCCTCCCTGCTTAAGAAGGCGGGCATGTTCATCGGGCTCATTCCGCTGGAATGCTCCTTCTTTCTCAATTACACGGCCTTCAACAGCGCCGGTTTTTTCTTTCAAAAAGCAGGGAACGATTATAAGGAATGTTTGACGAAAGCATACAGCGATACGGCCTGCGTGAGGGAGCACCTGAACGATGTGGAATCCATCATCCGCTATTCGGAGGCGAATCACACCAAATTGTATGTCCTGTTTATTCCCGATGCGAGGGACATTGACTTCACCCAAAACCTCTTCGACCGGCACATCATTCCTTTTCTGAAAACACGCGGCGTACACTATATCACCGTCGATCAGGCTTTCCGGAAACACAAGGCCTCTGAGCTCATCATCAATCCATTGAACGCGCACACAAATCCTTTTGCCAACGCCATCATTGCAGAGCAGATCCTCGATTCGATCCCGGAATTGAAAAATTGAATCACCTGTTGTATACGATGGCTCAGCGATAAGCCTGCTTGGCTCAAAAAGAAGTACCCTACAGGCATTTGCGCGTTATTTTCATTAAATTTACTCATAGTGGATTCGCTTAAATTCATACTGTTACTCCTGCTCCTGAATTTAGGCTGCTATAGCCAAAGAGTGAAAACGCCCGGTCTCCATTCCGGTTCGCAGGTTCGCTTTACAGAAAACAAGCATCAGTGGGAGGCCAACATTGCCTACAGGGCGCAGCTCGATGGCGGGGCCTTATTCCTGGAGCAGAGCGGGAAGCTCACCTTCCATTTTTACGATAAAGACAGCTACCGTGCCCGGCACCTTGGAAGGATCACATCGCCCAACCTGAAATTCCATGCGTACTCGGTAGAATTTCCGGGAGCCTTGGCCAATCCGCAGATCCTTCCGGAAGAGGCCTTCCCAGACTACGATAATTATTATATCGGAAACGACCGGATATACTGGTCTTCCGGTGTCAGGCACTTTAGGCAGCTGAGCCTGAAAAACCTCTATCCCTTCATCGACGTGCTCTATACCGGGAAGAAACAATCCATCAAATACAATTTCATTGTGAAGCCGGGCGGCGATCCCGCAGAGATCAGGATGCGCTACACAGGGGTGGATGACATCCGTATCAAAGACGGCAAATTGTACGTCAGCACCTCGGTGAAGGACATGATCGAGGAAAGGCCTTTTGTTTACCAGGTCGTGGGCGGCGACACCATCGAAATTCCCTCTAAGTTTGTGTTGAAAGACCACACGGTGAGCTTTAAGCTCATGAAGGCTTATGACCACACACTTCCGCTGATCATTGACCCGCTGCTGGTATTTGCGGCACAAAGCGGGAGCACGGCCGATAATTTCGGGATGACGGCCACCTACGACGACCGCGGAAGCCTTTACTCCGGCGGAACCGTGTTCAATGTGGGCTATCCGACCACCATGGGCGCTTACGATATTTCTTTCAACAATGCCGTGGCGCCCGGAAGAACGGATGTGGTCATTACCAAATACGATTCGGCGGGCACCTTTTTAAAATATTCTACGTACCTCGGTGGCAATAACGCAGAAACTGTTTCCAGCCTTATCGTGGACAAGAATGATAACCTCTGTTTGTACGGCGCCACCGGCTCTTCAAATTTCCCGACTACCACCGGCTGTTACGATGCTACTTTCAATGGTGGAAACTACTTAAGCTTTGTTGCCAACGGAACCACCTTCAACAACGGCACCGATATTTATGTGGCCAAATTCAACCCTACCGGTACGTCTTTACTGTCTTCCACCTACATTGGCGGTAGCGGCAACGATGGGGTCAACCACGTCAACCACCTGACATTTATTCCGGCCTGGGGCGCCAGCGAGTATTACATCGATTCCCTGCAATACAACTACGGCGATCAATACAGGGGTGAGATCCAGACCGATACTTCCGGAAACATCTATGTGCTCAGCAGCAGCCGTTCCGCCGATTTCCCAACGCTTAACGCTATCGACAATACGCTCGGAGGGAAACAGGATGCCGTCCTTTTTAAATTCAATTCCAGCCTCAGCAATTTGTATTTCAGCACCTACATAGGAGGAAGCAACAACGATTGCGGAAATTCGCTGGCGCTCGACGATACGTTGAATATCTACATTACCGGCGGCACCTGTGGCCCCGATTTTCCGGTTACCACGGGAAGCCACCAGCAAATTTACGGAGGCGGAAAAGCAGATGGCTTTGTCTGCAAAATCAAAAAGAATGGCGTTTACCTGATGCACTCCAGTTATATCGGCACGGCGGATTACGACCAGAGTTATTTTGTTCAGCTCGACCAGCAGCAGGACGTGTACCTTTATGGCCAGTCCTTGGGAAATATGCCGGTAACACCGGGCGTGTATTCCAATGGCGGCAGCAAGCAGTTCATCCAGAAATTCAATCCGCAGCTCAGTAATTTATTGGTAGCAACGGTGTTCGGAAACGGCACCAGTAACATCAGCATTGCCCCTTCGGCCTTTTCGGTGGATTGTGCCGGCAATATCTACATTTCCGGCTGGGGCGGAAATATCCTCACAGGCAATGCCACCAATGGCATGGCGATCACAGGCAATGCCATACAGCCAACCACCGATGGATTTAATTTTTACCTGATGGTGCTCGCACCAAACATGACCAACATTTTATTCGGCAGTTATTTCGGAGGGCCCATCAGCCAGGAACACTCCGATGGCGGCACGAGCCGCTTCGATAAGTCCGGCATCATGTACCAGTCGGTATGTGCAGGTTGTGGAGGCCAGGATGATTTCCCGGTGACACCAGGCGCCTGGCCCAACACGCCCGGGAATCCCAACCATAGTACCAATTGCAATAACGGCGTGTTTAAGCTCGATTTTCAGCTGAATTCGGCTGTAGCAAGCATCGCTACCTCTACGCTTGGCGGCTGCGCACCGCTCACCGTTCAGTTTAATAACATCAGCACCGCAGGGCATGGGTTTACCTGGGACTTCGGAAACCATGATACGACCTCTCTGATCCTGAACCCGGTGCGGATCTTTACGGCAGCCGGTACCTACACCGCCAGTCTCTACGTCAAAAAATCCATCTGCAATAACTTTTATGATACCGCCCATGTTGTCATTACCGTGCAGCCCGTGCCTACAGCCAGCTTCACTGCGGTGATCGATACCTGCTCCAATAAGGTCAGCTTCATCAATCAAACCAATCCACTGGCAACACCGGCCTATTGGTACATCAATGCTTCGCCGGTGGCCACTACAACCCATTACGCCCAGTCCTTCGTGAGCGCCGGCACCTACACCGCCACACTGATTACCAGGACAAGCTACGGCTGCGCAGACACTATGACGCAGGTGATTACCGTGCCCGTGGATTCCGTCAATATCAACGTTCCGCAAACGAAATGCGCGAAAGCCATTGTGCCCCTCCTGGCAGAAGGTGGCGATGCGTATAGCTGGCAGCCAACGGCCGGGCTTTCCAATCCCTCCATTGCCAATCCGCTTTGCACGGCCCAAACCACCACCATTTACACGGTCACGATCACACAGAACAGCCTGCTGAATAAAACCTGCATCAAAACACTGACTACTTCAGTCACCGTACATCCTGTGATCAACGCGGCCTTTACCTATACCATCGGCGCCTGCCGCAACGATGTGAAATTTACCGATGCCTCTGCCATCAGCCCGGTGAGCTGGTCCTGGGACTTTGGCAACGGGGCGGTTTCCGGCAGCCAGAACCCATCGTACCTGTACTCCCATCCCCAGCTCTACCAGGTATCCCTGATTGTGACCAATAGCGCGGGTTGCAAAGACACCATCGTGCAGCCGATCAACCTGGCAGGTTTCGATCCCGTGGCCGTTGATAGCTTTATCGCTAAATGCAAGCCCGACACCGTGCAGCTGAACGCATCGGGCGGAAGCTATTACCATTGGTCGCCCCCTGACGGATTATCCTCAACAACGATCAAAAACCCGAAAGCCTTCCCGTCCGAAACAACAGTTTACACGGTTACCATCGGCAATATCGTAGGCGCAGATACCTGCAAATCCGTGCTTACAACAACGGTGAGCGTATACCCTTTTGCTTACAACACAGGCTCCATCACGGTGTCTTCTACGTCCGTCAATGTGGGCGAAACCACAACGCTAACGCTTAACGGATTTCCTTATACCGGTACGCTCAGCATCAGCCCCGATATTCCGGTGAAGAAACTAAACAACGAAACTTACGTGCTCACACCTGCCAAGACCGGCGAATATGAAATTACCTTCGTTACTCAGAATGGCTGCACCCAGCGCCTCAAAACCATTTTCGTACAGATGATCACCGATGCCTGCAACGAAAGCACCGTCTATCTTCCAACGGGCTTTACTCCTAACGGCGATGGAACCAATGATATCCTTTACATCCGCAGCAATTTTATTACGGAGGTGTACCTTACCATTTACGACCGCTGGGGCGAGAAACTCTTTGAAACCGATGATGTCAAAAAAGGCTGGGATGGGATTTACAAAGGAAAAAAACTCGACCAGGGCGTGTATGGTTATTACATGACCTTTAAATGCAACAACGGGCAGGAATCATTTAAGAAAGGCAACATTACGCTGATGCGATAACATGAAAAACAGGACAACATATACTTGTTTTTTTAGAAGCATGCTTCTCGCATTCTCTATACTCACGACTCACTACTCTTTTGCCCAGGATATCCATTTCTCCAACTGGCAGATGTCGCCCCTGAACCTCAACCCGGCTCAAACAGGCATGTTTGAAGGCGACGGGCGCCTGATCTTCAACTACCGCACCCAATGGCGCAGTGTGCAGGTGCCTTACACTACCTTTAGTTTCGGTGGGGATTTCAATCTCAATAAGCCGCTCATCAAAGGTACAAAGGAAGCCCTTGGCCTGATCTTCAACCACGATGCGGCCGGCGATGGGAAATATACTGTGACAGATTTTAAAGTGCCTTTCAACCATAAATTTTCCTTCCGGAAGGATTCGGGGCTCACCATTGCCTTCGGGGTGCTGGCCGGCGTAAGCAATGTAAAGATCGATCCCAACCGCTTGTCCTACGACCGGCAATGGGACGGGGATGCCTACAACGGCGGCTTGCAGAACGGAGAGAACTTTCAGCTGTTGAGTAAAGTGTATGCCGATGTAGCGCTCGGTACAGTGATCCAAAAACAGATCAACCGGAAATGGCTGCTAAGTGTGGGCTACGGCATCAGCCATATCAACCAGCCCAATATCTCTTTCTACAATACCAAAGGCGTCGTGCTCAGGCCAAGGCACAACGAATCCCTGCAGCTGAAGTACAGTTTCTCCAACATCTCGTCCGTAATGCTGGAATACTACGGAAACCAGCAGCAGAAATTCCGGGAGAACCTCGCAGGACTGACCTATTACCACACCATAGAGCCCAAAACAGGAACCATCCTCAACATCGGTTTCTTCAACCGTTTCGGTGATGCCATGGTGACCACGCTCGGGCTGCAGCACAACAACATGCGCTTGCAGGGGTCTTACGATTATAATTACTCGGCATTTAAAAGAGCCACCAACGGCAAAGGCGCGTTTGAAATATCTTTCATTTACATCTACGCCAAACCGAAAGTATTTGTTCCAAAAACCCGGGTATGCCCTGTTTATATGTAGAAATTTTCATGGTGGTTTCGAGAGCCTCAACCACCATTCCGTTGACTGAGGCTCTCGAAGTCAACGGGGCATATCTTAATAAGACTGCTTCCTGCGATAGAAGAAACCAGTGATGATAAACCGTATGGCCTCTAATACAGTTAATATAATTTAATTACCTATATTTAATTTCATGCAAAAGCATTTCCACAGCATCGTATTATTTTTCCTTTCCTGCCTGATCTGTCAGCAGGCATACGGAACGCATATCGTTGGTGGCGAGTTGAATTACAAATACCTTGGTGCGAATAACTACGAGATCAGGCTCACCGTTTACCGCGATTGTTATGTAGGCGTGCCTCCCTTCGATAACCCCGCTTTTGTAGGTATTTTCGATTCCAACAACAATTTACTGCAAACCCTGCAAATGCCTTTCCGCGGCCTAGATACACTTCCTCCCGCCATCAACGATCCCTGTATGATTCCACCTTTGGATTTTTGCTATGAGGTCACCACTTACATCGATACCGTGAACCTGCCGCCACGCGCCGGAGGCTACCAGATCTCTTACCAGCGCTGTTGCCGGAACCAGAACATTTTAAACATTGTGAATCCCGAATGTGTAGGCGCCACCTATTATGCCACCATTCCCGGCCCAGAAGTGGTTGCGGTGAACAGCAACCCGGTTTTCAAATTGTGGCCGCCGCCTTTTATCTGTGTCAACAAACCCTGGGTCTTCGATCAGTCTGCCATTGATCTGGATGGCGACTCTCTGGTGTATGAGCTGTTTATGCCTTACGATGGCCTCACAGCCAGCTGTCCCGTAGTTACCAATCCCACCCCTTCGCCTGCCGGGTCTACCTGCCCCAACTCTATTTCTTCATGTCCGCCGGTACCGGTAAGCCCGCCTTTTCCATCTATTGTATGGAAGAGCCCTTATACCACAACTAACATGCTGGGCGGAGTGCCGATGCAGATCAACTCTTCTACAGGACAGGTAACGGCTACACCAAACCTGCAGGGCTATTTTGTGATAGGCATCAAGGTTAAAGAATACCGCCATGGTGTTTTTCTGAGTGAAACCAAGCGCGACTTCCAGCTCATCGTGAAAGCCTGCCCGCAGGTAGTAGTGGCAGCAGCGCAGGTGCCACAGGCCATTTGCGAAACAACCACGGTTTCTTTTACCAACAACAGCACCGGGAGCTCGGGCCTGAGCTTCAACTGGTATTTCGGTGATCCAACCACCCTGGCCGACACGTCGCATGCCACGAGTCCAAGCTACAGCTATCCCGGAACAGGCAGCTATTCGGTAACCATGGTGGCTTATGTGAGCTCCAAACCGGCCTGCAATGACACTGTCAATACCGTAGTATCCATCAGCGAATCCTTTAAAGCATCCTTTAGCTTCACCGCTATTCCCTGTTCGGAGAACCTGGTGGCTTTTACAGCCCTCGCCGAAAACCCGCCGGGAACAAGCACAGACTGGAAATGGAGCTTCGGAGACGGTATGACATCCACGTTACAGAACCCGAATCATCATTACACGGCCTCCGGAAATTTTCCGATCACCCTGGTGGCTTCTATCCCTAACTCCATCAACTGTTCCGATACCCTTTCCGCACAAACCATTAATGTGGTGACCAACCCGGAAATTTATGTTCCCAATACGTTTACGCCCAACAACGATGGCTACAATGACCTGTTCAAAGTGCGCGGCCCTGATTTTGCGGTGTTCTATTTCGCCGTCTATAACCGTTGGGGGCAGCTGCTGTTCGAAACCACCGACGCTACGCAGGGCTGGGACGGAACCTTTAAAGGCAAAGCCTCCGACCCGGGAGTTTTCGGCTATTACATCAAGGCTAAGTGTAGCGAAGGAAGCGAAGAGATCTTCAAAAAAGGAAATGTAACTCTGATACGTTGATGAAGGAAATACGGAGGCATACTTATTTTCTGAAAGCATTGCTTGTTGCTTGCTTCCTGCTGCATTCTCCTTTGTTTTCCCAGGACATTCACTTTTCGCAGTACAATGGCTCCCTGCTTAATGCCAATCCCGCGTTCGCAGGCTTTTTCGACGGCGATTACCGATTCGGTGGCATTTATCGCAGCCAATGGCAATCGGTTCCGGTGTCGTACTCAACCTTTTCAGCTTTTGGTGATACAAAGCTTAGATTGAAAAAAAACAAAAGCGATGCCATTGGTGTAGGCATTCTCTTCAACAATGATAAGGCAGGTTATGCCAATTACACGATCAACCAGCTCTACCTTTCCGGCTCGTACATGCATAAGCTCAATGCCGACTCTACGTTATTATGGAGCACAGGCATTACGGCAGGCTATTCCAACCTGGCTTTCAATTATAACAAAATGACCTTCGATAGCCAATATGACGGAACCCGCTACAGCTCGTCCCTGGCAACCGGGGAGAACTTCGCGGCAACGTCTACCAGCTACATGGATGTATGCGCCGGCACTGTGCTTAAATATGACATCAGGCAAAGGGCTTATATCCAGTACGGGTTCACCTATAGCCACATCAATACACCCCGCATTACCTACCAGAACAATGCATCCGTGAAGCTCGATCCAAAGGTGTATAACTACCTGTCTTTCCAGTATCCTGTAGCGCCTGCGGTAGACGTCATGATAGAGCTGCTTCACCAGAACCAGGGCAAATACAACGAGGTGATTCCATTTGCGATGTTAAAACTTCACCTGGATGAAAAGACACAGCAGCAGGTGGGGCTCGGCTTCAACTACAGGGCTAAAGATGCTGTGGTGGCACGCTTGTTTTACCAGTTCAGAACCCTCAATGCCGGGCTTGCCTACGATGTGAACACCAGCAAATTTATGGCCGCTACCAATAAGCAGGGCGCCTTCGAAATTTACTTTACCTACATCATCCGGAAGATCGTTCCGTTTGTCCCTAAAACAAGGGTTTGTCCAATCTATATGTAAATGTGTTATGCTTAAACAGAAGCTCTCTATAATCATATTGCTGTGTTGCCTTTGTGCGGGGACAGCCGGTGCACAAAGCATCAAAAAACTCCTGAAACAGGGTGAGGATGCTATGAAGATCAGGGATTACTCATCGGCAGCACAGATCTATAACCAGGTTATTCTGCTCGACTCTTCGCGCATCGAGTACCAGGTCTTATTTGCCGATGCCTCACGCCTCAACTATGATGAAGAAACGGCGCTGCACTGGTACCAGAAGATCTATAAAAAAGACAATGGCAAGGTATACAAGGAAGTTCCCTTCTACATGGCTACTCACCTGAAAACCGCAGGCCGTTACAAGGAAGCCAAAAAGCTCTTCGATAAATATTATAAAAAGCAACGCAACAGTAAAGATGCGGCAAAGAAGAAGCTCGCTGCCAAAGCCAAACAGGAATACGAATCCTGCGACATTGCACAAATTCTCATCAAAAATCCGGTTGCTGTAAAAGTGTATCACCTCGACAGCATGGTGAACAGCAGGGTGAGCGAGTATGCGCCTTTCGAATACGACAGCATCCTGTATTTTTCCTCGCTTCGCGATCAGTCGGAAAAAGATAAAAATGCAATCGGTTATAATAAATTGTACACAGCTCATAAATCACCGCTAAAGCCCAACCGCTGGCAAAAAGCAAAAGAGCTCGACAGCCTTTTCAACAAGCACGGCATTCATAATGCAAACACAGCCTTCAACAGCGATTTTACAAAGCTCCTGGTGTCGCGTTGCGGGGCTGTCAATGCAAGCCAGTATACCTGCGAGATCTACGGCTCCGACTTTGTGGAAGGGCACTGGACGGAATTAAAAAAGCTGCCTTCGCCCATCAATGTGCCGGGAAGCAACACCACACAGCCCTGCCTGAGCGAGCTAAACGGCAAGCCGGTACTGTTCTTTTCCAGCAACCGCAGTCCCGGAGAAGGGGGCATGGACATCTGGTATGCTTACATGAATGCGGATGGGAGCTTTGAAACACCGGTAAATGCAGGCAATAAGATCAATACCGTGGAAGATGATATCACGCCCTGGTTTGTGAAGGAAAACAACATGCTGTATTTTAGTAGTACCTGGCACAAGGGCCTCGGCAACTTCGATATTTTTCAGTCGGTCTATAAAGACAATGCCTTTGCAGAGCCTCAGAATGCGGGTTACCCGATCAACAGCAGCAACAACGATATTTACTACAGCGTCAGCTCCAAAAAAGACCGCGCTTATATTTCTTCCAATCGCATCGGCTCCTATTTCGAGGACAAACCCAATTGCTGCAACGACATCTATACCTTTACTATCACACCGCTTACAGAGCCTGTAAAACCAGTGGATACAACAGAGCTGATCATTAACCAGATGAAAGTACTGGTGCCTCTGACCTTGTATTTTCATAACGACGAGCCCGATCCGAAAACAAAAGCGATCATTACCAAAAAGAACTACAAAAAAACGTATGAGGACTACATCGCCTTAAAGCCGCGCTACCTTGCCGAATACCCGAAAGGGCTTGAGGGCGATGGCAGGGATTATGCGCTGAACCGCGTGGAAAATTTCTTTGAGGACAGCGTGGATGCCGGCATGCAGGACCTCGAGCGCTTTGCGGTTCTCCTCGGCCAGGTGCTGGAGCGTGGCGAAAAAGTGAAGATCACCATGAAAGGCTATTGCAGCCCGCTTGCCAGTACTGATTATAATGTGAACCTGGCCAAGCGCCGCATCAGCAGCCTGCGGAACTATTTTATGGAATATGAGAACGGAAAATTTGTTAAATACGTCGATAATCCCAACGAAAAAGAAGGAAGGATCGAGTTCTTTAACGAAGACATCGGCGAACTTCCCGTAAGTACTGTCAGCGACGACGTCAAAGATGTGAGGAACTCTGTCTACAGCCCTTATGCCGCAGCGGAAAGAAAGATCCAGATCATCGCCATCAGTTACCTGAAATAGCCCTGGCACAAGTATTTATAACAGGTTTTGGCTTTTGTTTACCGCTGAAAAGCCTGTTTTCGCAGAAAAGAGGCACCAAGTTTACCAGTTATCCCGCAAAAATAACCACTTACAAAATCGCGATTTAATTTCGATATGAAAAGGCAATATTTGCAGTGGAATAACGTGAATACACACGGAAAAGGGGCCAGAAACATTAACAAAAAGATAGTATTGGCTTATTGTTATTTAAAAACCTTTTTACTATGTTTGGCGTCATTCTAAAAATCAGAAACTAACTAAAAATCAATAATTATGAAACAAAACAAAACATCAGGAGGTTTTCCACTAATCGTGTCCGCATTAGCGATTGTAATTTGCCTTGTAATAGGTATCATCGTTTACAAATTTGTATTGGGAGCAGCCGGTAATTTTGATGCAGACGGTCCTGAAAAAGGTCACCCGTTGAACTTCTTCGGTATCATGTACAAAGGTGGGTTTATTGTACCAATCCTCCTCGGAACTTTATTTACCGTATTGACATTCTTCTTCGAGCGTTTAATCACGATCCAAAAAGCAAACGGCCGCGGTGCTGCTGATAAATTTGTTGCCAAGATCAAAAACCTCGTAGCTTCAGGCGACCTGGATGCAGCTATCGCTGAGTGCGACAAACAGCAAGGCTCTTTAGGAAACGTTGTTCGCGAAGGCTTATTAAAATACAAATTCGTTGAGAACGATCCTACCATGGATAAAGAAGCAAAAGTAGCAGCGATCACCAAAGCACTCGAAGAAGCAACTGCGCTCGAATTGCCAATGTTATCCAAAAACTTAAGCGTGATCTCTACCTGTGCGTCTATCGGTACCCTCGTTGGTCTGATCGGAACGGTTGTAGGTATGATCCGTGCCTTCGGTGCCTTAGCTGCAGCTGGTACTCCTGATACAGCGGCTCTCGCAACAGGTATCTCCGAGGCCCTCGTAAACACACTGGTTGGTATCTTGTCTTCTGCTTTAGCGATCATTTTCTACAACTTCTTCTCAAACCGTGTGGATCAGATCACCTTTGCAATGGACGAGGCTGGTTTCTCTATCGTACAGGAGTTCCAGACACGTGCAAAATAAGTTCATCTTCCTTTATGGAAATGAAAGACCGATCGAATCTAAATACTAACAGAACTAATTAATAAGACATGGGAAAGATTAAAGTCGCAAAACACGCTCCGTCTATCGACATGACGCCGATGGTGGATCTGGCTTTCCTTCTGGTGACCTTCTTCATGCTCACGGCATCTTTCAGGATGGCTGAGCCTGTGGTGGTTGATCCTCCGGCGTCTCATTCGGATAAAACCTTGCCGGAGAATACCATCCTGGTAACCGTTGATAATAACGGCAGGGCCTTTTTCGGGATCGGAAACGGTGAAGCAAAAATCAATGCCTTAGCCAAGATCAGCGAGAAATACGGAGTGAAGTTCACAGCCGACCAGGTGAAGAAATTCGGTGGCTTATCCAGCTTCGGGGTTGAGGTGAAAGACCTGCCGCGTTACCTGGATGCTTCGGAGGCTGAGCGTTTGAGGTTCCAGCCTCAGAAAGGTGTTCCGCTCGACTCTTTGAATAACCAGCTGAAAGACTGGATCACTTATGGGGCAACAGAGTTGAATGTAATTTATACAAGGAACAGAGACGAAGCCAAGGAAAAGAATATCGAGTTTAAAGGTGAAAAGCCACGCTACGCGATCAAAGCAGATGCGAAGGCTAAATACATTTATGTAAAAGATGTATTCAAAACCTTTACCGACATGAAAATTTATACCTTCAATCTGATCACGTCGATGGAAGGTGGAGAAACCAAGCCTGCAGGAGCAGGACATTAATAACTAATTAAATTAACTTGATATGGCAGAGATAGCAGACAGTGGCGGTGGCGGTCATAAAAAAGGCGGTAAGAAGCGGGCCAAGAAACAAAGCACGCGTGTTGACATGACACCGATGGTGGATTTGGCCTTCTTATTATTGACCTTCTTCGTATTGACCTCAACCTTTAGTAAGCCAAAAAGCATGGAGTTGAGCTTACCGGCTGATCCACCTCCAAACAGCCCACCCCCACCTGAAATTAAAAAAGGTGTTACGTTTTTATTGACAAAAGATGACCGTATTTTTTATTATGTAGGTCAATTTTACGGCCCGGAAAATGATAAAGGAAAACCGGCTACTCAATTATCTGAAACCAATTTTGGCCCGAACGGTTTACACAAATTACTTGCGGAACAAAATAAGTGGGCGATAGATGAGATTGAAAAGCTGACAGCACAAAACAAAGCAAAAACGCTGGCTGATAGTACTTTTAAGCGTCTCGCCGTGGAAAAAACAGCTGATCCGAATGCAATCACTGTGCTTATCAAAACAGACGACCAGGCAACTTATAAAAATGCTATTGATATGCTGGATGAGCTAAAGATTAATAACGTTGGTAAGCGTGTCTTAGGTGTTGAGATGTCTGCGCCGGAATATGCATTATTACAAGAAAAAATCAAATAATCATGGCAGGAAATTGGAATAGCGTAGTAGACGACTCCAGGAACGATATCGTTTTTGAAGGGCGTAACCAGAAGTACGGCGCGTACGACTTGCGTCGCAGGTACAACTGGACAGTCACCATCATCCTGGCAAGTATGGTTGGGACTTTATTGTTAGGGATGGGTGTAAAAGCCATCTTAGGATTAAGGGGGGAGGAAGTGGAAAAACAACCGGTGCTCGATATGACCACCATTGATTTGACACCGCCGCCGGCTGATAAAAACGAGCCACCGCCACCACCACCACCACCACCGCCACCGGTAATGGAAACAGTGAAATTCGTTCCTCCGGTGATCAAGGATGACGCGGTAGAAACCGATCCGCCTCCTCCTCAGGAAAAGCTGACGGAAACGAATGTCAGTACTGTGACTCAGGAAGGTGACGGGGATGCGGTTGTTGTTCCGAGCGAAGGCCCTACCGGCAACGGTGTGGTTGAGGAAAAAGCGCCGGAGATCTTTACCGTGGTAGAAGAGATGCCTGAGTTCCCGGGTGGGCCAATGGAAATGATGAAGTACATTCAGAAGAACATTCAATACCCTCAAATGGCGAAAGAAGCCGGCTTAAGCGGTAAATGCTTCCTGAAATTCGTTGTAAACGGTAACGGTAACATCAGCGACGTACAGGTATTAAAAGGTGTTCCTGGCTGCCAGGAGTGCGATAAAGAAGCGATCCGCGTGGTGAAGTCCATGCCGAACTGGAAGCCGGGTAAACAAAACGGCCGCTCCGTGCCGGTATTCTTCAACTTACCGATCAACTTCCAGTTGAAATAAACCTTTGTTTTAAACATTTAAAATCCTTCCCCAAAACCGGTGGAAGGATTTTTTTTAAGCAAAGATTTATCATGCGTACTTTTGAGAGCCTCTGGCTCCCTTTGCTGGAGGCCAAAGTCAGAACAGTTAAAGAGCCCCGGCGATTGATTTACAAGAAAAAACAATAGATCTATCCCCTTAACAAAATTCATTCATGCCATGAAACGTCATCCAAACGAACTGATCAATCTGGCCTTCAGTGGCCTGATGGTTTTGGTAACCCTGACCGGGGCTATCCTGTTTTTATTTACCGATTTTTACAGCAACAGGGTCTGGGGAAAAAACCGCTATATCCTGGCAGGTATCTTTCTGATCTATGCTGTATACAGATCCTACCGCATGAGCCTCACCATCAGAAGGAGCAAAGCGGAAGAAGGTGGAGAAGAATAAATTACCGGGTTAAATGAAGCGTGGTGTAAAGCCGCCCTGTGTACAGCCCGGAACGGGAATCAGGTTATCGCCGCTCTGGTCGATGCCGGCCAGGTTCATGATGTTATTGTACCAGCTTTTCTTATAAGACGGATCGATGTCTGCAACTTTTACCAACACATGATAACCGCCTCGCGTTTCCAATACCGTGAGGCATGAAGGATTGATGAATGTTTTGATCTGCTCCAGGATTTGCGGGTCTTTCACGTCCACATCCACATCAATGTGATACTTATTGCTACACGACACCTGTATCTCGTTCATGGCTTCCTGTTGAGGATTAATGGTGTTATGACCCGCCTGGATTTTTTTGGCAAAATTCACCAGTGAGGAATAGGTAGCTTTCCAGAGATCGCGTGGGTTGACGCTAATGTAGAGGGCAAGCGCCTCCTGGGGAATGGGATTTCCGTTTTGCCTGTAAGATCCGACAGCACATTCGAGCTGCCGGATCTTATCAAATAGCATGTCTTTCCTGCTTGTAAAGCGTTTCAGCTGCTGCTTGTCGGACTTAATGACCGCGTCGCCGCTGAGGTACTTGCTGCGTGCAAGCAGGCTGATGTAATACTGTTCCTGAGCATTGCACTCGGGCAGCCAGGCAATAAAGTTCTTAAGAAGCTGTTCGTCAAGAATAACCTGGTAGTTCATTCTTATTTCCCCTGAGGGCTTTTGAAAAACTCAACCGCTTTTTTATTGTTTGGATCGAGGTCGCGGATGATACCGAAATATTCTTTAGCCTTTGCATAGTCTTTGGTACTCACGGCATAAAACCCTAAATATTCGCAAGCTTCAATCACGTTGGATTTATTGGCAGCCAGGGCATTCTGGGCTTTCACCAGTTCCAGGCCTTTTTCATAATATGGCTTTGCCAGCCATTTTTCGTTTTTCAAATCCTGCTGCACATTGGCTTTGCCCCTCCAGAAATAAGCGATCGCATAGTCAGGGCTTTTCTGCGCCAGGATAGAGAAGCAGGTATCGGCCTGGATAAATAATTGCAGCGCTTCCGCATCTTTTTTCTCACGCTGTTTTGCTCCGCCCTCATAGTAGTATGCGCGGCCAAAGTCGTACCAGTCTTGCAGTTGAAGGTTGTTCTTGTCGCCCGCTAATTTTTTGTTGTAGGCATCGATCGCTTTGGAATATTTTTTGGATTTCATGTAAGACTGTGCGATGGTCGTATTGATGTCGCCGGCCATTTTCGGGTCCATTGCCGCCGCTTTTTCCATTTCAATAATGCCAAGGCTGTCTTTACCTGTTTTGGAAAGGAGAATGCCTTTGTACTTGTAGTCGAGCGGGGAATATTTGAAATCAGGCCCTGCTTTTTCGAAGAAGGTATTGATGGCTTTCAGGCCTTTGGTGTAAGCTGCTGTATCGGTTTTGTTGCCAAGCTCGGCATAAGAGTGGCCCAGGTACCTGTCCAGGAATTTGCTGGTGCTTCCGGATTTCTGGAGGGCTTCGATCTCTGCAACGGCTTCTGCATATTGCTTGTTGATGAACAGGAACTCCGCGTAGCGTTTGCGGGCGTCGTCGCTGTTATTCAGTTCCACATATTTTTTACCGGCCTGTACGGCATTTGCTTTTTGTCCGGCGAGATTATAGATCTCTGCTTTTTCGAGGTAAGCCGGAGCATAGTTCGGGTCGATGGCTTCTGCCTGCTTGTACAGATCCAGGGCTAACTGGAAGTTACGGGCCCTTTTGTAAAGCTTGCCGGAGCGCAATACACCTTTCGGAGATTTTGGGTTCAGCTCCGTGGCTTTGTTGTATTCCTTGATGGCAGGGCCGCCGTCGGTAGGATTTTTTTCGAGTAGGGCATCGCCCATCAGAATGTGGTTCTCTGCATTTTTCGGCTCCAGCTTAATGGCTGCATTCAGCAGGCTGATGGCTTCGTCCAGATTTTTATTTTCCGCGTTGATGTATACTTCCGCCGTTTTGCGCATGACCTCTGCGTTTTTGTTTGCCCCTAAGGTCGCTGCTTTGAAGAATTGTGTTTTGGCATCGGCAGTGTTTCCCTTGTACCAAAGGATCTTTCCTAAGCCCACATAATTGAGTGGGTAGGTCGCATTTACCTCCGCACCTTTTTTGTAAAAAATATTGGCAGAATCCAGATCGCCGTTTTGAAAATAATTTTCGCCGTAGTAAAAGTAGTTCTCTCCCTTGGCTGCGTCCTTGGCAATGAGAGCCCTGAATTCGGCTGCCGCTGCTTCATAGCGCTCGCTTTCTGTTTTGATAATAGCGTCCTGCAGGGATTGCGCAAAAGACATGTTGGTAAGAATAAGAGAGGATGCAATTAATGTGATCTTTTTCATCGTGTCTGTCTGGTATTAGTTAGAAATTATTGTCTGATGTTAAGTTTTCCGCCTTTGATCTCAATAAAGAGCTGCTTGTTGATCTTTCCTTCCAGTCCCGCTATGCTAAGCTTTCCGGGCTCAAGGGCCAGGAGGAAATCGATTCTGTAGTTCTTGGTTTGCGGGTTGTCGGAATAGTTAACAGGGTCAAACTGCGCCACGCAGTTTACACTCAGGTTGTTGATGCTTAGCTGCCCCGGCATGGTGTATAGCTTTTCGTCGTCGATCTGCTGGTTGAATAAAAAAAGCTTATCGCTCAGGTTTGCCTTAAAGAGAATGTATTGAGTTCCTTTGCTCTGCAGGGCACTGTCGAGCGCCGGATCTCCGGTGCTGAGTTTAAAGGCATCGGTCCGGACCTGGAAATCGCCATTGGTGGTATTCAGGATAATGTACGAGTAATCGGTGGATGCCTCGAACACTTTTTGAAACTTATCTTCCGATCGGATCACCATACGGGATTCGGAAAACACATCTCCCGGGTCTTGCGCGTTCAGGGCGGAGGTCAGAAGAAAAACAGCGATGAATATGCCAGATAGTTTTTTCAAATTTCAGGTTTTACAAAAGCGTTAAAATACAGTTTTTAAAAATCAATTTACCTGCCAATACGGTATTTACAGGCCAATTTGAGTCTAAATTTAACATAATTTTTACCTTGGTAAGAATCGGGTTTCGTTTTTTATGGACAGAGATTAACGACTTCCAATTGGTGTCATATCAACCTCAATGAGGCGCTCTTCCTGCCTGGTGGGGGCAAGGCCCTGTTTCAGGAACATGAGCTGGCCTTTTTCGCCGGCAATAAACGTTTCGATGCCTTTTCCGAGGCTGAACTCCGGCGAGCGGCGGATGATGCAAATGCTGCGGCAGAAAGGGTAATCACCTGTAGCAATGTTTGACTGGTCGGGCATGTAGGCCAGTTTTGCATCGCCGCGGGAAACCGCGAGGATCTTTACTTGTTGCAGAAATTCTTTGGTCGTACGGTCGTCCTTATCACTGAGCCAGGCATAATCGCATACGCCGATGCTATTGGCGGAAGCGCCAACCGCATGGATGAGCTCGGGCGTGTTAGCGACTGCCGAGCAGTTTTTTCCGAAGTTTCCGGCCGGCACCAGCGAATCCTTGAGCTGGCGGGTGCTTCCTGAGTTCTGGTTGTCGAAGATAACGCTGATGTGCTTGCCTTTTACATAGAGAGAATCATTCCCTTTGAGGATCTCCGTGAGCATTGCTACCGAAATCGTAGAATCCGGAAAAGAAACAGGGACAACAAAAGCGATGGCATCTCTGGCTACGACAGAGCTTTCCGGGTAAATATTCTTTGCCTTGAATTGCTGCATCTCTTTTTCGCTGAGCATGCGCGTAATGGCAATGACCTTGCAGCTGTCGTTGTACAGGGCTTCTATGCAGGCTTTTTCGTTGGACGGAACCGTGGTGATGACCGCGTTTTTGTAGGTGGCTTTGAAGGTGAACACCTGGTTCTCGATATGTAGCCTGAGGCCTTCGTCGTAGAAAATTCTGAGATTGCCCGTGGTCGGCGAATCTTTTTTGGTGATGTCGTCTTTCATGCCGCAGGAAGCGAACAGGACAGAAAGCAGGCCGATGGCGAAGAATGGTTTCATAGCTGTGGTTTGTGGCTTATCAAAATTAGCTAATTTTTTTAAACCGGCCTGCCGGACTTTATATCTGGCAGAAATCTGCTGCTATGTGGTAAGGCCCGGGATTTGGTACACCTCGTCTGTGAATGGAGTTGCGCCAGGGACCAGGCGATATGTCTGAGCTCCTTTGCTTGTCCCGAAGGGCAGGTAAAGAGCGAGTCGCAAGGGCCCGCCCGGGCGCCCAAACACAAGGAGAAATTAAGCTTATCAATACGTAGTAGTATCAGCTCAACAACCTAATCGCTTTCTTAAGCGAGTCGATAAGAATGTCGATTTCTTCGAACGTATTATAGAATGCAAAAGATGCCCGGATAGTACCGGGAATGTTGTAGAACTGGCAGATCGGCTGAGTACAATGATGCCCGCTGCGGATGGCCACGCCGTATTTGTCGAGGATAGAGCCCACATCGAAAGGATGAAGTCCTTCCACATTGAACGAAAGCACAGAAGTTTTGTGTGCTGACGTGCCGTAGATCCTGACGCCTTCTATCTCCAAAAGTTTTTCAGTAGCGTAGTTAAGTAGGGCATCTTCATGTTGCCGGATGGCATCGAAGCCAATGCTGTTCACATAGTTGATGGCTGCCGCCAGCCCGATACCGCCTTCAATGTGCGGGGTGCCTGCTTCAAATTTCAGGGGCGCATCGGCAAATTCCGTTTTGTTGAGGCTCACGGTCTTGATCGTTCCGCCACCCGTTTGGTAAGGAGGGAACTGATCGAGCCAGTAGTGGCGTGCATACAGGATGCCGACACCGGTAGGGCCAAATAATTTATGTCCGCTGAACACATAAAAGTCACAACCGAGGTCCTGTACGTCCGGCTTCAGGTGCGGAACGGCCTGTGCGCCGTCTATCAAAACCGCAGCATCCGAAACGGCGCGGATCCTGGAGATCATGGCTTTCACCGGGTTGATCGTGCCGAGTGTATTGGAAATATGGGTAAAGGCAACCAGCTTTGTTTTCCCGGTCACCAGAGTTTCCAGGTTTTCCAGAACCAGCTCGCCGGCAGCATTGATAGGAATGTATTTCAGGACAGCTTTTTTCTCTTCGCAGAGCATCTGCCAGGGAATGATGTTGCTGTGATGCTCCATTTCGGTGATCAGGATCTCATCGCCTTCGCTGATGGCTAGCTTGCCGAAGCAGTATGCAACCAGGTTGATGGATTCCGTTGTTCCACGGGTGAAGATAAGTTCCGATGGCTGCGCGGCGTTGATGTGTGTGGCGATGGTCTGTCGTGCTTCCTCGTAAGCAATGGTGATCTCGCGGCTCAGCGTGTGCACGCCGCGGTGAATGTTGCTGTTCTGGTTTGTATAATACTGCACGAGTGCATCGATCACTGCCTGTGGCTTTTGGGCCGTAGCGCCGTTGTCGAAATATACCAGAGGCTTTCCATTCACGCTGCGGTTAAGAATGGGAAAATCTTTGCGGATATTTTGTATGTCGAACATGGTTCAATTTTTAAAATGGATGCTTCATGGTATCCGGAAGCGTCATCGGTTCATTGACTTCGAGAGCCTCAGTCAACGAGCCGATGGTTGAGGCTCTCGAAATCATCGGTTAAAATTTTATCCTCATCGTCCGCCTGGCAACATCCGGTAATGATACTCTACAACGTCTTTTCAAACAGTTGTAAAATTCTTTCCTTTAAGGACTCTACCTCTATTTTTTCGATCACTTCCTCCGCAAAAGCCTGTAAAAGCAGTTTGCGTGCGCTCTCTTCACCGATGCCGCGTGCTTTTAAATAGAACAAGGCATCTGTGTCGATCTTTCCGGTGGACGTGCCGTGCGAGCATTTCACGTCATCGGCATAGATCTCCAGTTGGGGTTTGGTATTGATCGTCGCGTCGTCGCTGAGTAAGATATTTTTGCTGCTTTGGTAAGCATTTGTTTTTTGTGCATCTTTTCTCACGAAGATCTTCCCGTTGAAGGTGCCGCTGGATTTTCCGGAGGCAATGCCCTTATACAATTCATTGCTTTCGCAGTTCGGCATCTGGTGGTCGATGAGGGTATGGTTGTCTACCAGCTGGGTGCCTTTGGTTAGGAAAAGTCCGTTCAGGTGCGCTTCGCAATTGGAAGCTGCCAGCTCTACATTGTGGTTGTTGCGTACCAGCTCGCCGCTCAGGGTCAGTGTGGTGTTGCTGTAGTTGGCATAGCGGTTTACCTTCACGCTGTTGGTGTGAACCGAGTAAGAGGCTGCGCCCTCATTCTGGAAGGTGTAGCAGGTGAGCTTCGCATTCTCATCCAGCAGCTTTTCGCTCACATAGTTGGAGAAGACTTTTCCTGTACCGGCATTCACGAAGCTTTCGATCAGGGTAAGCTCAGAGCCCGTTTCGATGTGAATGAAACTGCGGCTGTTGGAAAGAGAAGGTTTATCAGTGTTATTGATGTAAATGATATGTACGGGCATCGGGATGGCATTGTTCTTTTCCACTTTAAAGAACAGGCCATTGTTGCAAAACACCGTGTTCAGCGCAATGAGCGAATCCGAGAACGATTTTGCCTGGCTGGCAATCAGGTCTTTCTCCTTACCGGAAATATCGTTCAGCGATTTGATGCTGATGCCTTTGGCAATCACTTTTTCGCTGAGCTCAGCGCTGTATGCCCCGTTCAACACCACTAGGTTAATGGCTTCATCGATCTTGTAGGCGGCTATGTCCTCTATGCCCAGGCTTTGAAAGCTTTGCTCCACCGATTTGAACTCCCGGCGGATGCAGGCCTCGATGTTACAGTATTTGTAATCTTCGTGCTTGTTATTGGGAATGCCTTTTTCCTCGAGCTGCCTGATGGCCGATACGATCTCCGCGTCGGGAATGAAGGCAATCTTGGGGGCCTGCTTTTGCAGGCTTTCCATCAGTTGCTGGGTGACGGCACTTTTCGTTTCTGCTAATGACATATTACTCTGCTATTTCAAATTCTTTTTTAATTTCATCATACCCTTTTGCTTCCAACTCGAGCGCCAGCTCTTTGCCGCCGCTTTTCACGATGCGCCCTTTGTACAGGATGTGTACGTAATCAGGAACGATATAGTCCAGCAGGCGTTGGTAGTGAGTAATGAGGATGGTGGCATTCTCTTTCGATTTCAGGGTATTCACGCCTTGAGCCACAATGCGGAGCGCATCGATGTCGAGCCCGCTGTCGGTTTCATCAAGGATCGCCAGTTTCGGATTGAGCATCGCCATCTGGAAGATCTCGTTGCGTTTTTTCTCGCCACCACTGAAACCCTCATTCACACTGCGGTTGGTGAGCTTCACGTCGAGCTCCACAAGTTTTTGTTTTTCTTTTACCAGGGCGAGAAAATCCTTGGCAGGAATTTCTTCCTGTCCGTGGTAGTGGCGGATCTCATTCAATGCCGTGCGCAAAAAGTTAATGTTGCTTACGCCCGGAATTTCGATCGGGTACTGAAATGCGAGGAATAAGCCTTCCCTGGCGCGGTCTTCGGTAGAGAGCTCCAACAGGTTTTTGCCGTTGAAGGTGACTTCGCCTTCCGTCACTTCATAGTCTTCGCGCCCGGCAAGAACGCTTGATAAGGTTGATTTTCCCGAGCCGTTCGGGCCCATAATGGCGTGAACTTCACCGGCTTTTACTTCTAAATTGATGCCTCTTAAAATTTCTTTTCCATCAACGGACGCGTGCAGGTTTTTGATTGTGATCATGGTGTATAGATGACTTATTAATAATGATAGTTATAGATAGTTGCGGAGAATGCGTTAAGAAAGAAAGGTTGTTTCCGGGGATTCCAGAGCGCAACAGACAGTCGGTCGGATGCGTTGAAATCTCCCTCCATTGTGGAAGTGTAGCTGTATTCGGATTCTGAGCAGCAGCTTTCCGAAGGTGTTTCGTTGAGCCTGAATTGTTGGTAGCCTTTGCGGTTGCCTGCCTGGTCTTCCACCACAGCGCAAACCCAGGCATCGCGGCTCGAATTGGTAAATGCTTCCGTGCGTTTGATCTTCAGCTTCATGCAGATGCGGCGGCTCATGAAGCCAAGGTGGCTGAACATGAGCGATGGCCCGAATTCTTTCTTCGAAAAGTCGAATGGGCCGGAAGCGATGGCATCTCCGGAAAGGCTTACCGGAACAGGATGTTTGGAGAAAGGCAGGAGGTCGTTAGAGCCGCCCAGGCAGTTTTCGTATGAGCTGCCGGTTCTCAGGAAGATGTATTTCCATTGATTGTAGGTCATGCCGGAACGGAGCATGATGCGATGACTGCTTTGGTAGGCATACACCAGGTTGATGGCCAGCAAAGCGAAAGACACAGCGCTTAAGCAGATCAGCATGGCTTTGTTGCTTTCAAAGGCACTGAAAAGCTTGGCGCCGAATACAGCAAATACAGCGTAATAATCAATAAGCACGCGGATACCAATGCCATCGTAATAGGTGTAGGCGCTGTAGGCCGAAAAGAAATAGAACAACAACAGCACAAAAAGCGCAGCGCTATAAAATGAAAAACGGTTGGTTTTATAAAATGCCGCCAATCCTGCCAGGAACAAGAGGCAGAGCGGCGCATAAATAAAGAAGCCGGCATTGAAACCAAACAGCATTTTAAAAAATGCCGGGCTTGTCCAGTAGAAGCCGTATGGAGCATAGCGATTGGCAAAGAGTACCTCTTCTTTCCAGAGCCAGACGAGCGGCTGAATGCAAAGGACAAGCATCAACACAGCCATGCTCGTGTAGAAGGCGCGGTTGCGGATCAATCCCCTGAAAAAGTGAAGGCATTCGGTGCGGCTGCTGAACCAGAAGAACACCGTGAACACGGCAAAGACGTTATTCAGGCGTACCAGCAATACCAATCCGAAAAAGAGCGCTGCCAGCATCAGATCGCTTCTCCTGCTTTCTTTCACAAAGCGGCAGCTATAATACATAAACGCCGTGATGAGGAAAAACGAGTACACATGCGACATCCCGGCTTCGTGCAGGGTGTAATGCAATAAATTGGTTCCCAGGAAAATGAAAGGGATCACAAGCGCAGTGACTTTGTCGGAAACATCAGCCAGGATCAACAGTTTGCGGAGGTATACCAGGCCCAGGATACCATACGTTAACCCGGCAAGCGCAATAGACGCCTGGTAGGGCAGGCTCAGGCCGTTGAGCGGGTAATGGAACAGGTGAGCCGATGCATGGCCCAGCATGAAGAAAGGCAGCCACAGGATATTGAGCCCTACCGGATGATGTGTCACAGGTGCGGCCTGTTTCAGCCAGTCGTAGTTGGCGAGCGCGGGATCGATGAATGTGGATTGCAGGTAATAGTAATAGTAGCGCGCGTCGCCATCGAGCATATTTACCGCATCCGCATCATGCCAGCTGTAGAGCCAGGCGAGCGGAAGGGAGCAAAGCAGGCATAGCCAGATGGACCAGGCCGAATAAGAATATGTTTTCCGGGAATCCACCTGTTTATCCGACGCTTCCTTCCAGGCTAATCGCTAATAATTTCTGCGCTTCCACAGCAAACTCCATCGGAAGCTTATTCAATACTTCTTTGCAGTAGCCATTTACGATCAGGCCAATGGCTTTCTCGGTGTCGATGCCGCGTTGCTTGCAGTAGAACAGCTGGTCTTCGCCGATCTTGCTGGTCGTCGCTTCGTGTTCCACGATCGCCGATTTATCTTTGATCTCAATGTAAGGAAAGGTATGTGCGCCGCATTTGTCGCCCATCAGCAAGCTGTCGCATTGTGAGAAGTTGCGGGCATTGCTCGCCCCTTTTTTGATTTGCACCAAACCGCGGTAGCTGTTATTGCTAAAGCCAGCGGAGATCCCTTTGGAGATGATGGTAGAGCGCGTATTCTTCCCGATGTGGATCATCTTGGTTCCTGTATCGGCTTGTTGGTAGTTGTTGGTAACGGCTACCGAATAGAACTCACCTACAGAATTATTTCCTTTCAGGATCACGGAAGGATATTTCCAGGTAACGGCAGAGCCCGTTTCTACCTGTGTCCAGCTGATCTTGGAATTATCTTCGAGGCATAAGCCGCGTTTTGTAACGAAGTTAAAGATGCCGCCTTTGCCGTCTTTATCACCGGGATACCAGTTTTGTACCGTGCTGTATTTTACTTCGGCATTTTTGTGAGTGATGATCTCTACGACCGCGGCGTGCAGTTGATTCTCGTCGCGTTGCGGCGCTGTGCAGCCTTCCAGGTAAGAAACGTAAGCGTCTTCATCAGCGATGATGAGCGTCCGTTCGAACTGCCCGGTACCGCTGGCGTTGATGCGGAAATAGGTGGAAAGCTCCATCGGTGAGCGAACGCCTTTGGGAATGTAGCAGAAAGAGCCATCGGTAAATACCGCTGAGTTTAGGGCTGCGTAAAAATTATCGGTTGGCGGAACCGCCATGCCCATGTATTTTTTTACCAGCTCCGGATGGTCCTGTACGGCTTCGCTGAAAGAGCAGAAAATGATGCCTTTCTCCGCCAGTGTTTCCTTGAAGGTAGTTTTGACGGATACGCTGTCGAATACCACATCCACGGCAATGTTGCTTTGCACGCCGCTTAAGCGTTTTTGCTCTTCGAGCGAAATGCCAAGCTTCTCGAAGGTCTTCAGTAATTCAGGATCTACTTCGTCCAGGCTGGCCAGCTCTTTTTTAGGCTTAGGCGCCGAGTAATAGATGATGTCCTGGAAGTTTGGTTTCTCATAAGACACATGCGCCCATTCCGGTTCAACCATGTTTTGCCAGTTACGAAAAGCCTTGAGGCGGAACTCCAGCAGCCATTCCGGCTCTTTCTTTTTAGCGGAAATAAAGCGGATGATGTCTTCGTTCAGGCCTTTGGGCGCTTCGTCGGCATCGATGTCCGTGATAAAGCCCCATTTGTATTCGTTCTGTATATGTTCTTCTAAAAGTTCGTTAGCCATTTTTTTAATTCAAAAATTCTTAATTCAAAAGCAGGAAAAGGAAGCTAAATGTCGAAAGTGCTTTTGACGTTTCACTTAACCCTTTTGACTTCGTGTTATACTGAAAAGCTTTCGCCGCAGCCGCAGGTGCGGGACGCATTCGGATTTTTAAACGTAAAGCCTTTGCCGTTGAGCCCGCCGGTGTAATCGAGCTCTGTTCCGACCAGGTAAAGGAAGCTTTTTTTGTCGACCACGATCTTAATGCCATTGTCTTCAAATTCCTTGTCGCCTTCCTTCATCACATTGTCAAACTCCAGGTTATACATCAGGCCGGAACAGCCACCGCCATCAACGCCTACGCGAATGAAGGTATTTTCCGGTTTGTTTTCTTCTTTTATCAGTTGGATGGCATGTTCTTTTGCCGCGTTGCTTACTGTGATCATTTTGCTTAAGTATTTAAAAGTTAATTACTTATCGATTATCCTTATTTAGATTAAATCTAAAAGATAGACAAAAGTACCACATTTAAGGTATGTATGCAAAGAAATTTTGCAGATCAAAGGATATTTTAAAACCCGCCTGTTTCCGGTTTTCCAGGGCGATTTAATCTTTAAAAAAATTCCTTCTACGAAAGCCCGTTTTCGGCACATTATATTTACTTTTTTAACTATCAAAAAGCGGGCTGTAAAAAATAAAAAGACTTGTCCGGCGTTACTATTTCGTGCGATATCAGTTATAACCCAAGGCGGCATTTTGTTCCTGATTTCGCTACGGCTCCCGATCGGTCAACAATGATGGTGTGAGGCAATTAACAACGACAAATTTTAATAAATTTAGAATTTTTATTCCCCCGTTTTTCAAATACTGTATTGTTTTGTTTTGCATCTGGTCTTTCATGGCGAAGGGGCAGAACACCACAATGCTGCCGCAATACAGCAAAGCAGATATCCACCTGAGCAGGGCCATCGCCAAGAATCCCGGCACACTGGCGCGGCGCCTCACCGCAGGCAAATCGTCGGAAAAGGAAAAGTTTGATGCCATTTTTGCCTGGGTAGCGAGCAACATCCGTTATAATTTTGCGGCCTATTTCTCTTCCGGAGGTAGCGGAATGCCGCGCGTGAAACAAATTCTGAAATACCGCAGCGGCATTTGTGTGGACTACGCGCATTTGATGGATACGCTTTGCAGCCTTTCGGGAATTACCAATGTGTCTGTTTCCGGTTATGCCAAGGACGAGATCTTCGATGTGAACGATTCGCTGTACCTGGACAACCATGCCTGGAATGCCGTGAAGCTCGATGGCCTGTGGTATGTGTATGATGTGACCTGGGCCTCGGGTCAGCCGGAGTACCGCTTCACCAAATTCAGTAATTTCATTTATAAACTGTACCTCAGGCATCCGCCGAAGTATAAGGTCAAAAAGGTAATCGTTCGTAAATTCTTTATCAGCTATTGCGATGATCCGGACCAGTGGAAGGTTCCGGACACGGTAACCTACTACAAACAGCGTTTCTGGAACAGGTTGCTGCTTAGCCGCCTGCAGAAGTTCAGGCCCAAAGTAAAAAGGTACAGCACCCAAAAGCTTGACACCGCTTTCTACCTCTGCAACCCTGAAACCTTTGCAGTGACGCATTTCCCGGATGATCCGGTGTGGAGCCTTGTTTCGGAGAAAACCGTCAGGGACTTTGAAGGCGACAGCGCGTATTATCATTTTCACGATAGCCTTTATAAGGTCCAGCAACGCTATGGGAGGCCCTGTGGCGGCTGCGATGCTTTCCTTGGCTACGACGAGTTGAATAAAAGCATCACGTTGAGAAAAGAGAGCCTGAAATTTAACCGCAGGAATCGCTTTGTGACCATGGACTGTGAATACACTATTGGAAAACTGAAATTGGCAGAGAGCAGGAATTTTGATGATTCGCTGGCAAAAGTCACTCTGATCGATACGGCGCTGGCCTGGCACGAGCGCGCTAAGGGCAGCCTGTATCAGTCTTTTCTCAACATTGAGCAGGACTATTACCTGCAACGTAGCAAGAATGGTAAAAAGGCCGATCTGCTTTATGAAGAGAATAATGCTTATTCCCGCTTTGTGATGGGCGAAAAATTTAACATCAAGGTGCAGGCCAAATCGGTGAAGGATCTGCAACGGAAAACCAACATGACAGTGCGGGGCCTGGTGAGGAGGCTCGGCCGCGCGAAGGGCTTAAGTGATCAGGAAGTGCCGAACAACAAAGTGAAAAACACACCCATCAAGCTCCGGGAGCTGAACGCCAAACAACGTTATTTTGATTCGCTTGTTGGCGTTTGCGATTATAGGATCGATTCGTTGAGAGAGGTATTTGCCGTTGCGCTTAGCGGGCTTTCTACAGGGCTTAAAGATAAATTATTGGAGCATGATTCGGTCTTCTCTTTATTTAAAGCGTCGACCCGCCTGCGGTATTATATGCGCGACAATTATAAAAAGGATGTGGTAGAGTTGCGGAAAAAGATCGAACGTTCGAAGAGCCGTTATATGAACGACCTGGAACTGAATGTGTACGGCCCTTCTGCGAAATGTGCCGAATTGGGTGAACTTTTATTCAATATGCTGTTCCAGAGAAACGATTATGAAGAAGAGTCGTTTAAGATACGCTCGGAACTGGTACGGCGCTCGCAGGCAGAGCCTTCCGGCCTGAGCGCTTATAAAAAGAGGATGATCGATAAGAACAGGTCCGACCTGTGTTGGTTCGAGAGAAACGCTCCTAAGCTTGAAGGTTTGTTCCGGATGTTCGAACAGTTTACAGCCCGGCAGGGAAATGCCCTTGGACTGATCAGGATAGAGAACGGGGTAGAGGCGAAACGTGAGCGTTATGTGAATAAGGAGCTGGGCCGCCGTAAGAAGAAATACAGATCGATTATTCTTCATAATACCAAGGTGGTGAACTATGGGTTAAGGCTTACCCGGAAAGAAAAACGCATTTTCCTGAAAAAACTGAGGGATGAACGTCGCGAAGCCGCAAGAAACAAGTAAACAAAGGCATCCTGCGCTTAGACCGGAAAGGTTCTTTTTATTATAGTTTATTAGTACATTTGTGCCCATGATAATTCAAGTGATGAAGTCCAAACTGCACTGTGTAACCGTTACGCAGGCAGAGCTGGATTATATAGGCAGTGTAACAATCGACGAGGATCTGATGGACGCCGCCAATCTGATAGAGAACGAACAGGTACACATTTTAAATAAGAATAACGGCGAACGCTTTATTACCTATGTTATTAAGGGCGAACGCGGAAGCGGAGTGATCTGCCTCAACGGGCCGGCGGCCAAAAAGGTAAGCCTGGGCGATGTGGTGATCATCATCTCTTATGCCGATATGGAATTTGAAAAAGCCAAAAGCTTTAAGCCCTGGGTTGTATTTCCTAATACAGAAACGAATACTTTAAAATAAGATCTGTGAACAAGCGCACGAAATCCGTTATACAGTTTATGGTGCTGCTTGGCGTAGGGATCTTACTGACCTGGTTATCCTTAAATTCCGTGTGGGGAGAAAGGGACAAGATCTTAAGCTCTTTTCAAAACGCTGATTATTTCTGGGTGTTTATCTCAGTGCTCATTTCTGCGTTCAGCCATTTTTTGAGGGCATACCGCTGGAATTACCTGCTGAAGCCTGCCGGTTATTCCGTAAGGACGGCGAATGCTATTGGCGCTGTGCTGGTCGGCTATTTCGCCAACTACGGCTTGCCCCGGATGGGCGAGATCACGCGCTGTACGCTGGTTACACGCTATGATAAAGTCCCTTTTGAGGTGGCACTTGGCACTGTGATCACGGAGCGCATCATCGATACCCTGTTATTGCTCGTTATTTTTGTGCTCACGCTTTTTGCCCAGTTCTCGGAGCTGAGCACGCTGGCTGCAGATTATATTTTCACGCCGCTTACGAAAAAATTCAGCGCCATGTCCGAAAATCCGGTGAAGCTGATTATTCTTATCTGTATCCTTGCAGCGGTCGTTATCGCGTTCTTCCTGGTGCGCAAGCGCATTTCCCGGATGCTGACCGGCAAATTCGGAAACATCATCAAGGGTTTCGGAAAAGGCTTAAGCTCGGTGAAAGACATAGAGCATAAATTTCAGTTCATTGTGTTAAGTATTGCTATCTGGGCCTCTTATTTTTACAGCCTGTATTTTTGCCTCAAGGCCTTTGGAGGCACGGCGCACCTGGGGCAGTCGGAAAGCCTGGTGCTGCTCTTGTTCGGCACCTTCGGCGTGGTATTTTCGCCGGGAGGCCTGGGAGCCTACCAGGCAATTATGTTCAGCCTGCTCGTGTACACCTATCATGTCGAAAAAATCTCGGCGGTGGCTATGCCCTGGATGGCCTGGACATCGCAGTTTATCCTGATCGTGGTGTTGGGCATCATCAGCCTGATCGTTCTCCCTATCATTAACAAAAACAGAACAGCGGATGTCGTTTCATAAAAAGTTATCGGAAAAATTCAGGAATAAAGAGTCGTTGCAGCCTCTCCTGAAGAGCTGGAGCGAAGCCGGTTATAAGGTGGTGTTTACCAACGGCTGCTTCGATATCCTGCACCGGGGCCATGTGGAGTACCTCTGCCACGCACGCGACCTGGGCGATAAGCTGGTGCTGGGCCTCAACACCGATTCTTCGGTGAAGCGCCTCGGAAAATCCCCCGAAAGGCCTGTAAACGATGAGCAAACCAGGGCGACGATCCTGGCGGGGCTCGAATGCATAGATGCCATTATTTTATTTGATGAGGATACGCCTTACGAGTTGATCCGCTTTGTACAGCCCGATGTGCTTGTGAAAGGCAACGATTACAAGGCCGAAGAGATTGTAGGCTACGACATTGTATCTGCCAAAGGCGGGCAGGTCATCACTATTCCTTTGGTACAGGGCTTTTCAACGACCAGGCTCATTGAGAAGCTCACTCATTCAGGGAAATGAGCTAATATCCGTTTCCACTTAGTGAAAAGTTATTTCAAGGATTTTGTATGGACTAATTTAGAGCATACAAAAAACGTACGTCCATGAAAACAATTTTCCGCTCCTGCCTCTTCGCTGTTTTCTTTCTTGTTTCGGCCCAGGTAGTACATGCCACACACGGCTTGCCTATTGTGAATCTTACCTATACCATCGGTGCAACGGGCGTGACCATTGCAGGTTTTTCCGATCCCGCAACCTGCGGCCCTCCCGGCCCCTACTGGATGCAGGCCAAGGTATCCTGTAACCCTACGAGCTTTGCCAATACCTTGCCCGACGCCTGTGCGGAAACGCATTTGCAGAACTGGGCCGGGCCCGGAGTAACTTATAATGCGTTTCCCTGGTACAGCTCCCTGCTTAATGTGCCCAACTATACAGCCGCCGGCGGCTGGGTCGATCAGTGTGCCTTAGAGCCCTATAATCCCATATTTATTCCTTACACAGATCTGTGCCCCGGCAAAGTCTATTACTTCGCTGTGCGCGAGCTGGTCACGTCTTCCAATTCCATAGGGCCTTTCAGTGCGGTGGTATCCTTTACGGTGCCCGGAACGCCCGTGGCGGATGTGCCGGGATTTATTACGGCGAATCCTCCGACCTCACCGTCCAATCCATCCTGTGGCGGTTCTGTTCTGCTCACGTTGACTCCTCCGTCGGGCTGCGGCCCCAAAAGGACCATCCCGCCGGGTTGCCCGACCTGCGACACCATTGTGTGGCGCGGCCCGGGAGGAACTGTTATTGCCGTAAACACCCTGACGGTTCTGGTAAATCCGATGACGACAAGCACTTATACGGTATCATGGGATACCTGCAATCCTGCACGGAAAGTAGGCTGCGGTATTCCTTTCATTCCTACCATTACGGTGTATGTTGCCACCGCCAATGCCATGTTTAGCGCACCTTCTACGATCTGTTCGGGCACCACGCTTAATTTATCTGCCATCTCCGCCGTACCGGTTGATCTGTGGACGGTGAGCCCTACAACCAGTGTCACCCCCAACACATCTACGACGCCCTTCTTCAATCCCACCTTCGACCTTCCCGGCAATTACGTCATTACCCATCAGTCCATCAACGGGTCCTGTATGGATACCTATTCCACCAACATCACGGTAACACCTGGTATTTCAACGTCGATCACGACTTCGGGCGGAGGCTGCGGTTCTTCAGGAGGCACAGGATCGGCAACAGTAGCTGTTATGTCGGGCACTACCGGCATGACATATTCCTGGTTGCCTGCGGGAGGAAACGGGCCAAGCGCCACAGGACTTTCGTTCAACACCACCTATTCCGTGACGCTTTCCAATGGTGGATGTACGATTACAAAAACGCTGCAGGTCACCAATAATTCGGGCCCGTCGATCAGCTCGTTCAGCGTCACATCTCCGGCCTGTAGCGGTCAGACCAACGGGCAGATCACAGCGAATATCGTGGGTGGCAACCTGCCTTTCAGCTATACCTGGACCCCGGGAATTTTGCAACATACGCAAACCGTTAGTGGCATCGGCGCAGGAACCTATTCGGTATATGTGTTGGACAATAATGGCTGTTCCACTTCAGGAACAGTGAGTGTGACACAGCCGTCTTCGCTGACGTTGAGCGCTCCGGGCAATGCGACGATTTGCGCCGGAAATTCCGTCAGCCTTTCGGCAACGGCCAGCGGGGGAACCAGCCCTTATACCTATACCTGGAACCCGGGAGCCGTCAGCGGCAGCTCTGTGAGCGTCAACCCGGCATCTACCACGCAATACACCTGTACCGTAACGGATGCCAATGGCTGCTCGCAAAGCCGGACAGCCGATGTGCAGGTAACATTGCCATTAACGGCTTCGGTGTCCGTTCAGAATCTTTGTGCCAGCGATTCGGTTGTGCTGAGCCCGGTGATCACAAGCCCCGGAACGGGAGGCCCTTATACCTACCTGTGGGGCAATGGCTCTACGGCATCCAGTGTGACGGCGCATGCTGCCGGAACTCCGGGCATGATGCTCTATAGCCTGACCCTATCGGATGGTTGCAATCCTGCCCTCAACCTGACATTCACCGTAGTAACAAACAGCCAGCCCGTTGCGAGTATCACCGCCGACTCCCTGAGCGGCAATGCGCCGCTTACGGTTCATTTTACAGATAACGGAACAGGCGGAGGCGTCTTTAACTGGAACCTCGGTAACGGTACATTCGGCAACACACAACAGGCCTCTACACAGTATGTGAACGGTGGGAATTACATGGTCACTTACACAGTTACCAACGCCGAAGGCTGTTCAGACTATGATACGCTGCAGATCCGGGTGATTGACCTTGCACCGCAGATTATCATTCCCAATGTATTTACACCAAACGGCGACGGAGTGAATGAGCTGTTCGATATCAAAGGCATTAATCTCAACCGCTATGATTGTTCGGTGTTTAACCGATGGGGCAGGCAGGTGTTTCATTCAACGGATGTAAAAGAGCGTTGGGATGGGAAGATCAACGGCAACCCTGCCGAGGAAGGCACGTATTTTTATGTGATCAAAGCTGCCGGCACAGTCGGAGATGAGATCAAACAGCAAGGCTACGTCAGTTTATTCCGTTGATATCAGCGGCATTTGGAAATTCAAAGCCCGGCCCGTTTCTGAAACAGGTCGGGCTTTTTTATAGGATCCGGGGTTAAAAAACGCTTAATTTGGTGTAAGCAGCAGGAATTAAGCACCTCTGTCCGTTAATATCTTGTGACGGATCTCACTTAGCTTATGCTAAATAAGCTTTATTTTTGAAGTTTAATCCGATCGAAACTTGGCCAACCCACTCAAAAAGCTCGCTTCACAAACCGTGATTTACGGCTTAGGCAGTATCCTGCCCAGGGTGATCACCTTTCTTTACGGCCTGGTTCTCACCTATGTGTTCAAAGAACCCAGGCAGATGTCGGCCAACACGGAGTTTTATGCCTACATCAGCTTCTTCAACATCCTGTTTACCTACGGTATGGAAACCGCTTTCTTTAACTTCTCAAGAACCACAGAAGATAAAGAAAAAGTATTTTCGACGGCTTTCATTTCGATCTTTACCAGCAGCATCGTTTTTTCCCTGATCCTGTGTCTGTTCTCTAACAGTATTGCAGAACTTGTGAAGGAGCCGGGTCATGCCAATTACGTTGTCTGGTGTGCTTTGACTGTTGCCACGGATGCGCTCATGGCCATTCCTTATGCCAGGCTGCGCTTAAACAACCGCCCTAAAGTGTTTGCCGCCCTGAAACTGCTGCACATTGTGGTTTTTATGGCGGTCAACATTTTTTATTTCAACATCTGCAAACCCGCTTTCATGAAAGGAGAAGATTCGTTCTTCGCCTCTTGCTACAATCCCGGGGTTGGAGTAGGCTACGCCTTCCTGGCCGGGCTTATCGCTAACCTGCCGCCATTGTTAATCCTCTCGCTCGGGTTTATGAAAATCAAAATGGTGTTCGACAAAGAGCTGTGGAAGAAAATGATGCTGTATGCCTGGCCTTTGCTGATCCTCGGTTTTGCCGGGATGATCAACGAAACCTTTGACCGTTTTATTCTAAAATACCTGCTGCCGGAGGATATAGCCCGGGACGAGCTGGGCATTTATGGCGCCTGTTATCGCATTGCGATGCTGATGACCATCTTCACCACAGCCTTTAAATATGCCGTTGAACCTTTTTTCTTTTCGCGTGCGCACAACGACGATTCTAAAAAGCTCAATGCACTGGTGATGAAGTACTATGTCTTGTTTTGCCTGTTTATTTTTCTCGGGATCATGATGAACCTGCCCTGGCTGAAATTAATGGTGAGCGAGAATTACCGTTCGGGCCTGGGAGTAGTGCCGATCCTGCTGTTGGCTAACTTATGTGTGGGCGTCTATTGGAATTTGTCGATCTGGTTCAAGCTGACCGGGCAAACCAAATTCGGCGCCGGCATTACGATCATAGGCGCAGTGATTACGCTGGTGCTCAACTTCAGCTTTATCCCGGTATTCGGCTATATGGCCTGCGCCTGGACAACACTGGCGTCTTATTTCACCATGATGGTGCTTTCCTATGTCCTGGGGCAAAAACATTATCCGGTGAACTATAACCTCCGGAGCATGTCCGTATTCACCTTCCTGGCGCTGGGGCTTTACCTCATTTCTACAAGCTATGCCGGGATGCAGAATGAGTTCCTGAAGTTAACATTTAATAATATCTTGCTGCTGCTCTTCGCCTGGTTTTTTTATAAATTAGAATTCGATAATTTAAAGAAACTCAAACACCTCGAAGAATGATCGTCAGAGTAGTCAGCCAATCCAAACACGAATTACCGGAATACGCCACTGAACACGCCGCAGGGCTTGACCTCAGGGCTAATCTTGATCATTCCATTGAGTTAAAGCCTTTGGAGCGGGCTCTGATCCCCACCGGCCTTTTCATCGAATTACCCCCTGGCTATGAGGCGCAGATCCGTCCGCGCAGCGGCTTGGCCTTTAAGAACGGGATTACCGTGTTAAATTCCCCGGGAACGATCGACGCCGATTACAGGGGTGAAGTGAAAGTGCTCCTGGTGAATTTATCCAACACGCCTTTTATGATCAATGATGGGGAGCGCGTGGCGCAAATGGTGATCGCTAAGCATGAGCAGATCCACTGGGAACTCACAGACTCGCTGGATGAAACCCAACGTGGCGCCGGCGGCTTCGGGCATACGGGCACGAAGTAGAAATCAACCAACATCAAACTACTAAACAATCTTTTTCAACCGCTCCGTAATCTCTAACACGGCCGGGCACACCATCGTATTGCGGTAAGTAAGGTCTAAGATCTGCTCCATGCGCTTCCGGTCAGTATGGGGATATTCGCGGCAGGCATTGGGCCTGGCCTCATACACCGAGCAATAATTATCCGCTCCGAGAAAAGGGCAGGGCGCTTGTGTGAGTACATAATCCTTGTCCTCATCAATGCGGAGGTATTTGCCGATGAACTCGCCCGGCTTCATGCGCAGGTGCTTCGCAAGGCGCTCCACATCGCGGTTGTAGAAGATAGGGGACGTTGTTTTGCAGCAGTTGGCGCAGGCCAGGCAATCCACCTCTTCAAACACGTCCTCATGCAATTGATGGAATTTATCGTCGAGGTTCTTCGGTTTGCTGCGCTTCAGCTTGTCATAAAAAGCCCTGTTCTCTTTCTTAAGAGTGGACGCTTTTTGATTATGTTTTTGTAAATCCAACCGAAATTACAGGGTAGTGGAACCGGAAAGTTGTTGATTGGCAGAAGCAATAAACTCCTCAGGAGTTTGCGCATCCTCCAGCGAGAAATGCCCGATTTTAGTGCGGCAGAGCGAATCCAGGTAGGCGCCGCTGTTGAGCGCCAGGCCAAAGTCGCGGGCAATGCTGCGGATATAGGTTCCTTTCGTGCAGGCAATGCGGAAGCCTACCAGAGGCAGTTCGCAGGACGTTATCTCAAAGTCCAGGATCTCGATCGGGCGCGCCTTCAGCTCGATTTCTTCGCCCGCGCGTGCCAGCGTGTAGAGGCGCTTGCCGTCTACGCGCACCGCGCTGAACATGGGAGGTACCTGCTCCTGTTTGCCGATGAAGGACCTGGCCGTTTCAAGGATCAGCTCCTTGCTGATATGTTCCGTTGGAAAGGTCTGGTCTACAGGCTTCTCTTTATCGTAGCAGGGAGTGGTGGCGCCAATAAAAAAGGTACCGGTATATTCTTTTGGCAGGTCCTGGAAGGAGGAGATCTCCTTGGTTTTTTTGCCGGTGCAGATAATGAGCAGGCCAGTGGCCAGGGGATCGAGCGTACCGGCATGACCGATCTTGAGGTGTACGTACTTACCGTCGAGCAGCAGCGAAGGATGGCGTTTCAGCGCATGCTTCAGTTTGTTTACCGCCTGGAAGGAAGACCAGGTGTAAGGCTTGTTGATGAGGAGAAGCTCTCCGCTGCGGTAATCGGGTGTCATAGCCTGCAAAGATAGCGGTTTTTGCCGATTCAGCAGCCTATCCTGTTAAACCCGGGGCCTTGTCAGGGGAATGACTTTTTTAAGAATACGATCGGCTTCGTGAAAAGAGTTACAGGTTCGCCGAATGAGCGTTATATTTATAATCCCCACAAAGGCATGTTGATGGCTGCACCGATCCCCGTTCATACACTTACAGATCATGGAGAAAGCTCCGTCATGGTGAGGCGCCTGAGCCGCTACGGCGGCATTGATATGGAGGAGCGCCATCGTCACAGCTATTACGAGATCCTGTTGTTCGATCAGGCGGGCGGTACGAATAGGATCGACTTTGAGGAATATCCCGTACAGGCGCAAAGCATTCATTTTATTTTCCCGGGGCAGATCCATGCCCTCAACCGGAATAAGGATACCGACGGATACCTGGTTACTTTTACCAAAGATTTTATGGCCCTTAATGGCGGGAACCTGGCGGTTCTGAATGATTTTCCGGCTTTTAATAAAACCGCTCCGGCCGTACTGCATGCGTCGCCTGGCGATTTCGCGGGGATCTTCGGCCTGGTTCAATTCATGGAGCAGGAAGTGAGGCAGATCGCACATTACAAGGAAGGGCTTCTGGCAGCATACATCCAGGCCCTGCTCATCAAATGCAAAGCGCTGGTTATCGATACCGTGGATTACCGCCGCAACGACGAAAGCGCGCAACAGCTCATCCAGCGCTTCAACCAGCTATTGGAGAGGAAGTTTACCAAATTTCATAAGGTCAATGAATATGCCAATCAGCTGGGTCTTACCCCTAACCATTTAAGCGACAGCCTGAAAAAAATCAGCGGGAAAACGGCCGGAGAGCTGATCCACCAGCGGATCATCCTGGAAGCGAAACGCCTGCTCCTGCATTCATCGTCGGCTACAAAGGAAATCGCGTACCAGCTGGGCTTCAACGATCCCTCTTACTTCAGCCGCTTCTTCAAAGCCAATACGGGCGCGTCGCCGGAGAATTTCCGTAAGGAGATCCGGCACAGCTACCGCTAAGCACAAGGGGCTTAGGCCTAAAAGCTGTGGCCCATTTTATCTTTCTTGGTCTGGATGTATTTTTCGTTGTGGGGATTGGAAGGAATAACGATCGGAATGTTTTCTGTCACCTCCAGGCCATAGCCTATCAGGCCCACGCGCTTCACCGGGTTATTGGTCATCAGCTTCATTTTGCTCACACCCAGATCGCGCAGGATCTGCGCGCCCACGCCATAGTCGCGTTCGTCCATTTTAAAGCCGAGCTCCAGATTGGCTTCTACCGTATCGAGGCCCTGCTCCTGGAGTTTGTAGGCTTTTAACTTATTCAACAGGCCAATACCGCGGCCTTCCTGGTTCATGTACACGATCACACCTTTGCCTTCCTTCTCGATCATCTCCATGGCCTTGTGCAGCTGTGGGCCGCAGTCGCAGCGGCAGGAGCCGAAGATGTCGCCGGTAACGCAGGAAGAGTGCACCCGCACATATACAGGCTCGTCTTTTTCCCACTCGCCTTTTACCAGGGCAAGATGCTCTTCGCCGTTGGTGTCTACTTTGTAGTTGATGAGTTTAAAGTTTCCCCACTGGGTAGGCATGTTCACTTCTACCTGGCGGCTCACGATGCTTTCCTTTGCCAGGCGGTAAGAGATCAGGTCTTTGATGGTCACGATTTTCAGGTCGAACTGCTTAGCGACCTTCACGAGGTCCGGCAGGCGGGCCATGGTGCCATCCTCGTTCAATACTTCTACCAAAGCGCCGCAAGGCTCAAAGCCTGCCAGGCGTGCAAAATCAATAGTAGCTTCAGTGTGGCCTGTGCGGCGCAAAACACCGCCGGTTTTAGCAATGAGCGGAAAGATATGCCCGGGACGGCCAAAATCCGCCGCCTTCATGTCGGGGTCGATCAGGGCCTGAACCGTTTTGGCGCGGTCATAGGCCGAAATGCCCGTCGTGCAGCCATGACCCAGCAGGTCGATGGAAACTGTAAAGGCTGTTTCGTGCAAGGCCGTGTTGGAAGTCACCATCAGCTCCAGCTTCAGCTCCCTGGCACGCTCTTCGGTCACAGCGGCGCAGATGAGGCCGCGGCCATGCGTGGCCATAAAATTAATCACCTCCGGAGTAATGTTGCGTGCGGCGGTTAAGAAGTCGCCTTCGTTCTCGCGGTCTTCATCATCTACCACAATAATCACTTTACCGGCTTTGATGTCGGCAATTGCTTCTTCGATTGTATTGACTTGTATTGTTTCCATTTTGCGCTGCAAATCTAAGTATAATATCTTCTGTTGGTTAATAATATTTGGGGCGTGCCCCCGCGAAAAGAGGCGGCGGGGTCGGGCTATCACTCCTCACGCCATGGCGTGATTGCCAAAAAGGCAGCAAAAAAGTATTTCCGTTCTATCCCTGCCCGACTTCGTCATTGTATACGGTCTTCACGCAAATAAACTTACTCTCCAAACAATTCTTTCACCACTTTTGTTCGGTACCTGAAAATGTCTTCAATGCGTTTCCTTACAAAGAGGCTGTGGGCGATGGTTCCGAGGAAGCCGAAGGGCAGCACGTAATGCACCTCATCGTACATGTCGGTGCCGTTGGGAGTGGCAATGAAGCTGTGCTTGTGATGCCAGAGCCTGTAAGGGCCGAAGCGTTGCTCATCGATGAAATAATGGCCGTCCACAACATGGGTAATTTCCGTCATCCATTTCACGCGGATCCCAAAGAGGGGCGTGAGGGTGTAGGTGATGATCTGCCCGGGGTACATGCTTTCCCCGTCTTTTTTGTCGGAGGTTACCGTGAAATTCATATTGGCAGGCGTGATCTTCTGCAAATTATTGGGCGAGGAGAAAAAGGCCCAGGCTTCATTTAAAGAAATTGGTAAATGTTGCCTGCTTTTGATGGAATAGAATTGCATATCAATTATCTTTACAGCTTACGACAATTATCGGGGGGACAATGTTTGACGAATTTATTGCGAATTTAAAAATAAAACTGCAGCAGCCTTTGCCGGGCATGGATGCACAGTTTGAGATGGCGCATGTAAAGCGGGAGAAGATCCTGGAAAACATGCCGGAAGCTTCTGTTTACAGACCCAGCGCAGTACTCATCGTTACCTATCCCAATGAGCGTAACGAGCCCATCCTGCTGCTGATTGAGCGTGTGACATATAACGGCTATCACAGCGGGCAGATCGCCTTGCCCGGCGGAAAGGCCGATCCTGAAGATGTGAGCCTGGAGGCGACAGCCCTGCGCGAGTTCTTCGAAGAAACGGGTAGCGATGCCAGCCCCGAGATCATCGGCAAGCTCACGCCCGTCTATATTCCCGTGAGCAAGTTCGTGGTTCACCCATTTGTAGCTTTTCTGAATCAGCGCCCACAATTCAGCATCAGCGAGCGGGAAGTGCAGCAGCTCATCGAATGGCCGCTGTCAGCCCTGGTCATGCCCGAAACGGTTAAAGAAACCGTTGTGGAGCCAACTCCCGGCCTGAAACTCAAAACCCCTTACTTCGACATCAGCGAAAAGATCCTGTGGGGGGCCACCGCTATGATTATGAATGAGTTGAAGTGGGTGGTGAAGTGACTTTAGCATGAGGCATGCGAGCGGAAATCTCCTGTCCTGAATACTTTCGGACGGGAATTGGAGCGGGCAGCCCGGCCCTTCCGCGCCGTTCTTTGGCGGAAGGGACAGGCCCAATGATCTGATTAAGTGACCTACCGGCCCTATAATTCAACCCTCTTTTCCAGGCATCCCGTAATTCATTTAAATTAATATCTTTACAGCCTCTAAAAAGAACCTTTTGCAAAACATCAAGGAATATTTTAACCAGCTGGCGTCTAAACGAAAAAAACGTGGGATCACGAATTACTATTGGAAGGAAATTACCAATTACTGTAATTATTTTTCGCACGAAGACAGCTCGGTTCTTGAGATCGGTTGCGGAAGCGGCGACCTGCTGGCAGGTATTGCCGGCAGCACCAAAACAGGCATCGATTTCAGCGAAGAGCAGATTGCCTGGGCAAAGGAGAAACACAAGGATAAGAACATCGAGTTCCTGGTGATGGATGCCAATAACATCCAGCTCAACCGCACTTATGATTTTATCATCATCAGCAACCTCATCGGTTTTGTGGACGATATCCAGCAGGTATTTGAGCAGGCCCGGAAAGTATCGCATGCCAATACGAAGATCATTGTGCAGTATTACAATTCGCTATGGGAGCCGATGCTGAAGTTTGCAGAGCTGACGGGCCTTAAAACAAAAACGCCTACCCAGAACTGGCTCAACTCCAAAGACGTGAACAACCTGTTGTTTGTGTCGGGTTTTGATGTGTACCGCAACAGCAAGCGCTTTATTTTTCCGTTTTATATTCCGCTGATTGCAGAGATGTTCAACCTGGTGCTGGCCAAGTTTCCCTTCTTCCGTTTTTTCAGCCTAAACACCTATTCTTTTGCCAAGCCTTTGCCGGCAAGCGAAGAAGCAGATTATAAAACAAAGTATTCCACCACGGTGGTGATCCCTGCCCGCAACGAAAGCGGCAACATTGAGAACGCCATTACGCGCCTGCCGAAGTTCGGAAAGCACGTGGAAATTATCTTCATTGAAGGGAACAGTACTGACGATACCTGGCAGAAGATCCAGGAGATCCAGCAAAAATACGCGGCCACGCACGATATCAAAATAGGGCAGCAGAAAGGAAAAGGCAAGGCCGACGCGGTGCGCGAAGGCTATAAGATCGCGACCGGCGATATCCTGATGATCCTTGATGCCGACTTAACGGTTCCGCCGGAAGACATTCCGAAGTTCTACGATGCCATTGCCGGCAGCAAAGGCGATTTCATCAACGGCACGCGCCTGGTGTACCCGATGGACAAAGAAGCGATGCGCTTTTTGAATTACCTGGGCAACCACTTTTTCAGCTGGGCCTTTACCTGGCTGCTGGAGCAGCGCTTTAAAGACACGCTGTGCGGCACCAAAGTCATGTTCCGGAAAGACTATATTAAGCTGACCAAAAACAGGAAATATTTCGGGGAGTTTGATCCTTTCGGGGATTTCGATCTCCTGTTCGGGGCCCATAAGCTGAACCTGAAAATTGTGGAAGTGCCCATCCGCTACAGGGAGCGTACTTACGGAAGCACCAATATTTCCCGCTTCAAGCATGGCCTGATCCTCCTGCGCATGTGCGCTTTTGCCAGCAGAAAGTGCAAGTTCATTTAAAACAATCATGGAGTTGGAGTTGTTCGTTTAATGAGCTGGAAGCCATCTCAAAAATACCTGTTGCCTCTTTGCGCGCCTTTTCCATTCATGCTTCGTTTCTTTTCTAGCCCAGACTACAAGAGTATGAGCTTCGAAAAGAGCCTCGCCTGAATGAAAAATCCTGCGCAAATAGCCTAAAACCTATTTATGAGATAGCTTCTATTGAATTGGTGATTTCTTTGTAACTTTATTACATCATTTTTTAACTCATCAATTCTTTCATTCTCCAACTCATCAACTGAACATGGAACGCATCTGGATCTATACCATCAGCCAATTATTACCGGAAGAGCAGCTTAGGCAATTGAGACAACGCTGCCAGGATTTTGTAAGCACCTGGACGGCCCACGAGGTAAGCCTCGACGCCTCTTTCGAACTTTATAAAAACCGGTTTCTCATCTTTAAGGTAAATGAAGCGAGCTACAATGCCAGCGGCTGTAGCATCGATAAGCAGCTACGCCTGGTGAAGGAGCTGGAACAGCAATTCTCCGTAGAGCTCCTGAACCGTTTGCTGGTAGCCTATGAAAAAGGGGAGGAGGTGCTTGTTGTGAAAGCGTCGGAGATCGCCGGCTTATTGAATGCCGGTAGCATTACCGAAAACACGCTTGTGTTCGACAATACCATCACCACCTCTGCCGACCTTGCCGTAAATTGGAAAAAGCCGTTGAAGGAAACTTACCTTTCGAAGTACCTCGTAAAAAGTAAAGCATAAATGAAAACAGGTATCGCAGCCGCTGTCTTTTCAGGTATTGCATTCCTGTGTCTGGTTTATTCATGTGCCAAAGACCAGGGTCTTAATCCCGATCTGGCATTCAGCGACCGTGCCCTGTACGACAGCTGCCGGAATATCCCGGCCTTTAGCTATTATAAAAATGACCCTGCCGCAGTATATTCCGGCGTGCATGGCCCGCACGGCGCCTTTAAGCTTCGTTTCAATAAAACGGCTTACGCGGCCTTGACCGATAACGGAAAATTGCCGGCTGCCAAAACGTTCCCGGATGGCTCGCTCATTGTGAAGGACATTCAAAGCAACGGGCAATATGCACTCATGTATAAAAAGAAGGGAAACTGGTTGTGGGCAGAAATCAATGCCGATGGAAGCGTCGCCTTCAGTACCACCAAGGAGCCAACGGCTACCTGTATTTCCTGCCACAGCCAAAGTGGGCAGCGGGATCTGGCAGTAAGCTTCGCGTTCTATTAATGAGCATGGAACACGGCGCTTCGTAGGCCAGGCGGATCAGAACAAAACATGTGATGCCGGATATTTCATCCGGCTCTGTCACATCAAAAGGTGGCTTCTATCATCAGACATTGGATCTTACCGGTGAAACTCCGCATCACCTGTTTTATCCGGGTTCTAATGAATTAGCGCTGCATATATTCCAGGCCGCTGTCTTCCGTATCGCAATGAAAATGCTTCGGTTTTTTTGCCTGGGGCTTGATGACGCGGGTGCCTTTGTTCTTCTCCAGGATCAGCTTGCCGATGATCCGGGCGCGCTCCTTCCTGATGTCTTCGCGCAGTCTGGCATCCTCTTCCAGGTCGAAATAAATTTGTCCGTCGATGATGGTTTTATCAGGCTTTGCATAGATGCTCAGAGGATGGTCCGTCCAGAGCACGAGGTCGGCTACCTTGCCTGCTTTAATGCTTCCTACCTTATCGTCGATGTGCAGCATTTTGGCAGGGTTGAGGGTAACGAGCTTTAAGGCCTGAACTTCCGTTAAGCCGCCGTACTTTATGGTTTTGGCAGCTTCCTGGTTCAGGCGGCGGCCCATTTCAGCATCGTCTGAATTAATAGCGGTGTTGATCCCCACCTTCGTCATCAGGGCTGCATTGTAAGGAATGGCATCCATTACCTCCAGCTTGTAAGCCCACCAATCGGCAAAGGTGGAGGCATTGATATGATGCGCTTTCATTTTGTCGGCTACCTTATAGCCTTCGAGGATGTGCGTAAAGGTATTGATGCTGAACTTCATGCTGTCGGCTACATGCATGAGCATGTTCAATTCGCTTTGCACATAGCTGTGGCAGGTGATGAAGCGTTTGTTGTCCAGGATCTCCGCCAGGGCATCAAGGCCAAGATCGCGGCGGGGTGCCGCCGGCTTTACTTTCAGCGTGGAGCCCGCCACATCGGCCATTGCTTTTTTATACGCTGCCGCCCGGATAAAATAATCGTAGTAGCACTGCTCTACGCCCATGCGGGTTTGAGGGAAGCGTTGCTGGTCGGGATTGATGCCGTTGGAGTGCTTTACATTTTCTCCAAGGGCAAACTTGATGAAGGGATCGGCATTCTCGTATTTGAATTCCTCAGGGCCTTTTCCCCAACGGAGCTTGATGAGGCAGCTCTGCCCGCCGATCGGATTTGCCGAGCCGTGCAGCAATTGCGCTGTGGTAACGCCACCGGCAAGCTGCCTGTAAATGTTGATGTCCTCCACGTTCAGCACATCACCCATGCGCACTTCGGCGCTGCTCGCCGGAGCGCCTTCATTCACGCTGAACAGCGCAATGTGCGAGTGCTCGTCGATGATGCCCGGAGTCAGATGCATGCCCTTGCCGTCGATAACCTTTGCGAAGGCCGTTGCCGGCACATCGATGTTCGGGGCAATCCGCACGATCTTGCCATCGGTGATGTACACGTCGTATTCGGTCAATACCGAGTCGCTTTCATTGGTCCATACCGTGGCGTCTTTGATGAGAATGGCATTGTAGCGGCTTTTGAATTTTTTCCAGGTGTCCCTGATAAAGCCTTCGCTTTCCGGAAGTGGCTCTCCATAAGCCATAAAGGGATAGTATACCTTGCCATAGTCGGGTAATTTGGCAGCTTCATTTTTTTTCGAAGCGCTGTCCGTGTTGTTGATGAAGCTCAGCTTAAAGTCCGTCCAGTTGCCATCGGGATACTGGGCTTTGCCTGAGAAATAGCCCTGGGCTTCATTGTAGTTTCCGGATAAGCGAACTGTAGACGCCGAATCGTAAGGATAGGTAAGGGTGATGAGGTTGTTCGAGAGGCTGTAGCTGCCTCTGGCCTTGATGCTATCAGCGAGGGTAATGGTCACATTGTTGGGCTTGTCTTTGCTGAGCGTTATCTTATACATCGCCGTCCCGATGGTCAGTTGGTAATTGCCTTCGACCTTCGGGGCATTGAGGTCGTCGTAGGCATAGCGCATGCCGTTGCTCCAGGTTTCGTAGATCACGCACTCCTCATCGAAGACCGGTTTGGAAGCAATGAAAAAGTTGGCATACATGCCCGGCTTCAGGCTTCCCAGCTTATCCTGCGCATTGATGAAGGCAGCAGGGTTGGAGGTCAGGGCCTTTAAGGCGGCTTTCTCCGACAGGCCATATTTCACGGCTTTACGGAGGTTTTTCAAAAACTCGTTCCTGAACTTGAGATCGGCGGTAGTGATGCAAAATTCGATGTTATTCTTTTCCAGCATGGCCAGGTTGGCAGGAGCCATCTCCCAGTGTTTAAGGTCTGTGAGCGATACCTGTTCCGCATCAAAAGGGTCTTCCACATCAAGCGCTTCCGGAAAATTAACCGGGATGATGTATCGCGAGGATGTGTTCTGTACCTCATAGAGGCGCTGGTATTCGTTGCCTCCGCCCTTGATGATGTACTTCGTTTTGAACTCGTCGGCAATCGTTTTGGCGCGAAGGTCGTTGTACTTGTCATTGCCCTCAAACACAGCAGGCAACTCCTGTAATTTGTTGAAAGCATCGAGGCTGATGTTATATTCTGTTTTGCCTGCATTGTTTTTGTACCAGTCCGCATCGTAATACGTTTGGCGCAGCAGGGCAATGGCGCCCATCAGGGAGGAAGGATAGTCCTGGGGCGAGCTGCCTTTGTTGAAGGAGTAAAATGCCGCCGCGCGGTCGCTGACAATGCTTTCATTTTCTTTTTTGCTGCAAAGGTTCACCAGGCTGCCGCTTCCACGCACGATGCCATCTTTCTGGTGCGTTAGCACCGTAGCGAAGCCGAGCTTCCGCAATTCGTCGGCTTTCTGCTGGTTGTGAAGAAACAGCTTATAGGCATCCACATCGCTCCTGATAGCCTGGTTCCACCCATAGGCACCTTTCTTCGGGCTGTCGGGCTGGGGCCCCCACTTTTGCTCAGGCATGCCGTAATCGCTGTAGAGGTCAATAAAGGCAGGGTATACATGCTTGCCTTTCAGATCCACAAGCACCGCCTCTTTCGGTACCTCTGCCTTTGCCGCGGCCTGTATCACCTTTCCGTCTTTCACCAGCAGGATACCATTTGCGATCACGGTTTCGGCATCCACGTGCAGGCTGCAGTTATTGAAGGCATAAAGCGTGTGTTTGGGATCGGGCGCGCCGTTTACCGGGAAGGTCGTTTGGGCTGTGGCTATTGCCTGGCAAAAAAGAACGCTGGTCAGGAGAAAAGAAAGCTTAGGCATACGGATAGTTATAGTAAACAAATATAAGATTATGGCCTGTTTATAAAAATCGGATTTCGCCTTTTAGTTATGGCTTTAATTGTTAATTTTGATTTTTAAATTTTAATCCTGACCCTATGGCAACAGGCATGTTACACACACATTACCTCTGTGTGATCTTGTTTACTCTTATCTATCTAGTCAAAACCATTTTACTGCTGAGCGACAGGCATGAATTGCTTGAAAGCTTCCGCCGCAAAACCAAAGTGCCCGAAATGATCGTGAGCTTCGGCTTCCTGGCCACAGGCATTTACCTGATGACGCAGCTTCCTGCAATTCCTGCGATGCTGATCGTGAAAATTGCACTTGTTGTATTATCTATTCCTTTGGCTGTGGTAGGATTTAAAAAGAAAAATAAGGTGCTTGCCTCCTTTTCATTCTTCCTCATCATCGTGTCTTTTGGCCTTGCCCAGAAAGTGAGGCAGGCCAAGGCAGGCGGGGCAGTTGCTGCCGTGAGCGGGAAAGAGATTTTCGAAGATAAGTGCAGCCTCTGCCACGGAGATAACGGAAAGCTGGGCCTCAATGGGGCGAAAGACCTGTCGGTGACAAAGCTCGATCATAAAGGAATTGCAGACATCATCGCCCAGGGAAAAAACGGCATGGCGTCCTACAAAGATGTATTGACAACAGCACAGATCGAAGCGGTTACTTCCTACATAGAATCTGATTTAAAAGGAAAATAAGCCCGGGGTAACGATTTATACTCATTCATTATAGAATTTTGCTCATTGTTGCAGGCAAACTAAGATAAATTTGTTGTACTTTTGGCATAAATCGTATTCCTATGAGAAGAAAAGCGTTCCTCCTGGTCCTTTCCATGACTTTAACGTTTTGGCTTCCGGCACAAAACGTGGGTATAGGAACCAATAACCCTTTGTCGAAGCTTCATGTTGCCGGAGCTATCCGGAGCGATACCCTGATTTATGTCGGGCCCGGAGTACGAACCCTGTTTGCGGCACCCAACGGAAGGATCTATGATAGTCTTGCCCTGCCTTCTGCGCTTAGCTGGGAGATCAACGGAAACAATAACATCACGGCTGCCCAGTTCATGGGCACGACCAATGCCAACGATGTCATCTTTAAGACCAACAGTGTGGAGCGCGCCAGGATCCTGGCCAGCGGCAATATGGGAGTCGGCATCGTCAACCCTGCCGTTACCCTGGAGGTGAATAACAGGGCGAGGGTATCCTCTACAAACCCATTAATTGAATTGAACGGAACATTTGCGGCTATTCCCAACCTGGCTTCTATGGCTATCCGGAGCGCGGGTGAAGTGGTGCATCGCTCCAATTCCACCAATGCCGCCATCCCGGACTGGGAAATGAAATATGGTACCGGTACGTATGCCTATCCCAACGATGCATTTTATATAGGAAGGAGAGCCGTACCTACAGCAACAGCACCTAACTATTTTGTGATGATCAACAGTACCGGCAATATGGGCATAGGAACAACCACTCCTGCCAATCGCCTGGAAATCACCTCTGCAGCTGCCAACACCTCCGGCCTTCGTTTTACGAACCTGACCTCTGCATCACCTACCGTTGCTGCCAACGGCAAAGCATTGAGCGTGGACGTCAACGGTGATGTGGTGCTCATGCCTTCGGCATCAGATGCCTGGAAGCTTCTGGGAAATGCAGGCACAGTGGCAGGAACCAATTTCCTGGGAACCACCGATGCGCAGGACCTGGTGTTTAAAACCAATAACCTGGAGCGTGTGAGGACACTGGCCTCCAACGGCAATGTGGGTGTAGGGCATACCGCTCCCTTATCGAAGCTCACGGTACAGGAACGCTTCGACGGCAATTACAGCGTTTTAAATCCGTTTACTAAACTCACCGGAATCTCGGCAGAGGATAATACAGATTTCATAGGCATGTCTACCGAAGATATGGACGGGAACCTGGCAACCACTAATGATGCCAGCGGGCTGATCTATTGGGGAGATGACGGCAACGAGCCCCTGAATTTTAAATTCCTGCAATACAACGGCACGAATTTTACTCCGCTTACGGTAGCTACCATGTTGCCAAATGGAAATGTGGGGATCAATGTCACCAATCCCCTACAACGCCTGGCCATTGCTTCATCCACCAATGCAGCTATCTATGCTACGCGTAATTTCAACGGCGTTGCCAACAGCGATGCGGGATTCATCGGAGGCATTGATGCATCGTATACCAACACGGGAGTATATTTTGTACAAAAAGATAATGTAAGCCTCGGAAGTTATGCCACCAACCTGGTAAGTGTTGTGTCCAACGGTGTTCCGAAAGTCGTGGTGAATGGCACCGGGAACATGCGGATCGGAAACCGCTTTTATAATACACAGAATGCCGGTGTTGCCGTTTCTCCGGACGCGGCCAATGTAAAGCTGGCAGTAACAGCGGGCTACTCCGCCTTCGGTGGTTTCAACTCGGATCCGGCGGTAAATCCTGCACCTGTTCCATGCTGGATCAATGGCGTGGGCACCCTGGTAACAGGGATGAACAGGATGCCCGGAACCAGCAACGTGGATTTCTGGAACGGAACCGACCCAGGCAACGGTATGGCCGCACTGACAGCAACCGACCGCGGATTCAACTGGCGCAACTTCAATCTCGTGGCAGGCAACAGTGTCGAAAATTCCCTGATGGTGCTTAATGGCCTTGGGAACCTCACCATTTCCGGAACGAATTATTTTACTTCCGATCGCAGGCTGAAAACGGATGTCAAAGCGTTTGAAAATAATGTTCTGGCAAAGGTGATGAAGCTTCAGCCCAGCACTTATCAGAAGCATAGCTCCGGGTTTGATGCCAGTGGAAACCTGATCATCCATACAGCGGATGAGGCTATCAATGATTTTGGGTTTATTGCCCAGGAGGTTTACGAGGTATTTCCGGAGCTCGTAAGCAAGCCTAAAAACGAAAGGAATGAGCTGTGGGCAGTGGATTATGCAAGGCTTTCGGTTATGCTCACCAAGGCTATGCAGGAGCAACAGCAGGTCATTGAATCGCAGGAGCAACGCATTCAGAAACTCGAAAAGGCCCTGGCAGAATTAATGGAAAAAAATAAATAGGAACTCCCCTCTTGATTATTTTTATAAATTATAAGTATGAAAAAGTTCTTAGTTATTTTATGTGTTGTTTTTTCTGCGAATTCATTTTCGCAGAATGTCGGTATCGGAACGAATAACCCTTTGTCGAAGCTGCATGTGGCCGGGGCCATCCGGAGCGATACTTTGATTTATGTAGGGCCAGGTGTGCGTACCTTATTTGCGGCGCCCAACGGACGGATCTATGACAGCCTTGCGGTGCCTTCAGCCTTAAGCTGGGAGATCAACGGCAATTCAAATATTACAGCAGCTCATTTCTTAGGCACCACCAACGCCAGCAACCTTGTGTTTAAAACAAATAACGTGGAAGCCGGCCGTATTTTGGCTGGTAACGGTTATATGGGACTGGGCTCTACCGCTCCCACCTCGCGCCTGGAAGTAGGAGCCATAGGAGGCGATGGGATCACGATCAAGGCAACTACCGGAGTGGATGCGGGAGATTTGATGTTCTTTGATGCTGCCGGT
>DGQK01000030.1 GCA_002390745.1 Bacteroidetes bacterium UBA4416
GCTTACAAAGATCCGGACGGCGACGGGGGAACAGCGGGTGCTTTCCTGAACGAGAGCGGCACACACGATACGCTGGTCCTGCTTTCCAACACTACTTATTTCACGCAGGTGTACATCCTCGATGAATCAAAGAATCCGACGGACAGCACTTCCAATGTGATTGCAGGAGCCGAGTCGAATGAGCACATGTTGTTCTTCAATGGCAACCCGGCGGCTACCGGAAACAATGCCAATACAATCATCAGCAGTACGGTTCCTTACACCGTTCAGACAAACGGGAGCAACATCGTGATCAGGTACCTGGATATCGACAACGGAACTCCTCAACGCAGTGTAGGCCTTAAAACACGCTGGAGGGCCGCCGCTTCCACTGCGGGAACAGTGTATCCGCTCACCGTTGCCCTAAGGCACCAGCCTGGAGCGAAGAATGGCACCTATGCTCCGGGAGAAACGGATGTGGACATCACCTTCAAAGTCAAGGTTAATTAAGAATATTGGTTAAAGACCGGGCCTGTTGCCGGCCCGCAACTTTTCATTGGTATTTGCTTGTAAAAAAGGCTGCATCTGCATAGCAGATACAGCCCCTGTAAATCCACTGATTGCGAGACCTGATTTGGCGATCGGGTGATTTAATCTCTTAAATCACGGGGCCTTGCAGACCAATAAACTTAATGCTGTAAAAATAAACAAAAAAGACTGCAGGAAGCGCTTCCGGTTTTTCCGGAGGCGTTTTTTTATCCTTATGAGCAGGGCTAAGACCCGGAATGAGTGATGCCATCCAGAAGTGCCGTGTAGGAAGCTGCGCAGCTTTTCCGGGAATACTTCGCGATCGCTCCCGGCTGAATAACCAGGTTTTGCGCTCTATAATTTTGGTATAATACCCTAACGGCCTGCTTCATGCCTTCGTAATCCTCAAAGCCGAATAGATTTCCGGCACCGGTTTCCCGGAGAATCTCTGCGGCGTCGCCATCCGGAAGGCCAATCCCAAAGATGGGACGCTTGGCTGCAAGGTACTCGAATAATTTCCCCGACAGTACGCCTTTGTTATTGGGCGTATTGTTCAGAGGCAATAACAGCACAGGCGATTGCGCCATCACTTTTACCACTTCGCTGTGCGGCATGTATTCCGTTTTTTGCGCATTGGCCTCAAGCCCCTGCGCTTTGAGGCTTTCAAACACTACAGCATCGGTTTTCCCGGTAAATTTCAGCACCAGGTCTTTCTTTAGCTGCGCGTCTTCGCGGCACAGATCGCCCAGCACTTTCCATAAGGTATAGGGATTCCGGTCTTTGTTGAGAGCTCCAGTATGATGAATGAGAAATCCCGGAAGCGGTTTAAGCGCCTCATTGAATTTAAAATCATCTTCATCATAACCATTGGTAATCACTTCTACGCTTCTTCCGCCCAGCACCTCAAGGTCGGCAGCGCAGCTCTTGCTCACAGTGACCACCCTATCGGCTTTGGTCAATACCGTTTTTTCCAGGCGCTTGTGTTTCTTATCAGCAAAGGCTGAAAGCTTAAGCTGGTCGTAAAAATCGATCTGGGTCCAGGGGTCGCGGAAGTCGGCGATCCAGGGAATATTGAACTCTTCTTTCAATCCCAGCGCGATCAGGTGCATGCTATGTGGCGGCCCTGTGCTGATCACCGCGTCGATGGTATTTGTGCGAAGATAGTCCGATAAATAGTTTATAGAAGGCTTGATCCAGAACATCCGGGCATCGGGAATAAAGAAATTTCCGCGGATCCAGATCATGGCCGATTGCAGAAGTGTGTTCTCTTTTCCTTCCGACAGGAAGCCCTGATTGACCGTTTCTGTTTTCTTCTTGCGCATGATCCTGCGGTAAATATCATAAGGCTCGGTGATCGCAGTCTTAAGCACGGTGATGTCTTCCGGCACATCCTGGAGCAGGGTTTCATCGAAGATCGGGAAATCGGGATTGGAAGGCGTATAGATCACCGGCTCCCAGCCAAAGCCCCGGAAATACTTGCTGAACTTGAGCCAGCGCTGCACCCCTGCTCCGCCAGTGGGCGGCCAGTAATAGGTAATGATGAGTACTTTTTTCACAGTCTGATGTTTTTCAATACCGGAATCTTTGAGGTTACTTCCAGGGCCAGCTTAAACTTGATAGCAGCCAGTGTAAATACAAGCGTTACAAGACTGCCTTTAAGCAGGATGGTTAAGTATGGATTTTCAAAATCAGGAATAAAATAAACGGTTCCGGCTACCAGCATGGTACACAGAATAAGAATGCTGGTTTTGTTATAAGGCAGCATTTTCAACCTGTACCATAAATAAATCACTTTGAGCAAATTATAAAGTCCCATAGAAATAAAACTGGCATATGCCGATCCTACAATTCCAAACTCCGGTATCAATATGATATTGCCGGCGACACTGGTAGCGATGAGTATAACCAAAAAGACGGTGACTACGAAGTATTTATGCGATGTGGCAATGATCGTGGTGTTAATACCCGTAGACAGGTTAAAAAATGAAGATAATGCCATAACGATCATGCAGCTTTCGCCACTGGCAAATTCCGGGGGCAGCATCTTAAACACACTGGCCGAACAGCATACCAGGCCAATGAACAAATATCCTCCGACAAGCATGAGGACCCTCACCGAGTCGTAATAAATTTTTCGCAGGTTAGCGATATCATCATCTGCCCAGGACTGAGCGGCAATGGTATTCGAAATCCGTTCAAGGCTGTTATACGGCACTTCCATAACCGAAACCATAAAAATACTGGTAGTATAAATTGCAATGGCAGACAGGCTCAGATAATGCCCCATGATAACCTGGTCCACCATTTTGATTCCGATTGACGCAAAGGCGGTAAAAATCATCAGAAAAGAAAACGTCACTATTTCCCGGGAGTAAAACGTACGATAAAAAGACCAATTGATCCTGAACGAAAATCGGTCTACCCTGTAAAGGTATATAATCAACAGGAGCAACTGAATCAGGTATGCCCCTACAAAGGCGATAATAAACTGGTCGAGGTTGAAGTAACCGAAATAATAGATGAAGACGTTGACGATCTGAAGCACTCTGATCAATACTTCGTTGAGAAAAACAACAAATACTGTTTTGTACAAAGAGGCCGCGTAAATGTTGTAAACGATGATAAGTGCGAGAATAAACGGAAAAATAAAAACCAAATAGTAGTACTCGTTGAATAAAGCAGAGTTTTCCTCGTAGTACGCAATAATATTAGGTTTAAAGACCACGAAAAAAAGACACAATATGGAAAATCCGATTGTACAAAACAGGAAGATCATAAAAAAATGGCCGTGATGTTGATTTTCGATATTCCTGATCCGGGGAAAAAAACGCGTTGTCACCGATCCTATTCCCAGCGGAATAAAAATGCAGGCCATATAAGAAAATGAAACCAGGATCCTGGTTAAGCCGATCTCCGACTTGTCTAAAAAATTGGGCTGAACATAAATGATCGAGATTAAGCCCAAAACAACGCCGATATAGCTAAAAATACTGCTCAGTATGCCCTGTTTCGCAATTACTCCCAATGTCCTATAAATTTCCTAAAATTAATCATACTTTTGTATTTATGCTAATTGTAAAAAAAATATCTAAAAACCTGATTTTCCCTATTCTCACAAGGCTTGGGCTGGAAAAAATTTTATCACAAACTTCAAAAAACAGGAATTTAATCTTATGCTTCCATGGCGTATCTCATCTTACAAGCAACATTAATAAACGCCACATGGATGTAGGCCAATTTGAGGATTTATTGATATATCTTAAAAAAAACTTTGACATTGTTTCCGTGAAGGACATGTTTACACCATCTAAAAGCAAAAAAAGAAGAATTGCTATTTCTTTTGACGATGGTTATCTGAATAACTATACGGTTGCTTTCCCGCTTTTAAAGAAATACCAGTTGCCCGCCACGTTCTATATTGTTACCGAAAGTTTTGAAATTGCTGACTATTGCTTGTGGCCTGAAATATTCGATGCTTTAAAAATCGGAGATCAAATGAGCCACATTGTCTTCAACCGTGAAGAATTCCATTTTGAACAAGGCCATTTTCTACATGCGAAGACCCGTACATCGATTTCCGACTACGTAAAAAATATGGGGGCAGAGCGCCAGGAGGCTTTTGAGCAGTTCATCCATACGTATGGCATCAAGCAGCGGCTCAAAAAAATAGATCCGGAACTCAGAGCGTTTTGTTCTGAAGAACAGATCCGGGAAATGTCGCAATCTCCCCTTGTGGAGATAGGCTCGCATACCCACAGGCATTACAACCTATCGAGGATAAATCCCGGGTTGGTGGAGGAAGAGCTTACAAAATCAAAACGGATACTGGAGCATATTATCGGAAAACCCGTCGTGAGTATCGGCTACCCTGACGGCGACTACTCCGAAACCGTGAAGAATATCAGTGAAAAAGCAGGTTACAGGTATCAGCTCGCCGTTTCTTTTTTGTCGTCAAAGGACCATTCGGATCCGCGTATCCGAAGCCGCTACAGCATCAGCAATTCCACAGACACTAATACCAACAAAATCATGATCAACCGCCAATTTCGTAAATCGGGTTTTTAAAATGTATCGAAATCTCCGGATTGAAATTTAAAAGAATCCACGTTGATTCCACTCTCCAGGTTAAGAAACCCAATAGGATTTGTTGATTTGATTTTGCCAAGTTTGCTCATAAATGCATTATAGCTCGTACCTGGATGGGTATGAAAATGAATTTCATCGGTTCCAAGAAAAAAAGCAACGACTTTCAAGGAAGAGATAACGTCAACAAACCCGCGTTCCGATAAATACTCGAAGTCTCCTACCCATAGCCTTCCATCTATTTTTACCCACACTTTTTTTCCTCGTAGTTTCAAAACAACGTTATCGGAGTACTTTTTATATTCAAAAAAGTGTTTGTCGTGAATGATGCCATTTTCTCCGGCTTCGGTCAATGAATTTGGAAAACCGTATGTCTTTTCTTTACAGAACGACAATATCAATTTCACATACAAACCGTAAAGAGGCCTAAAAGCAGCTATCTTCCTGGCTAACTTTGCTAATGGCAGTGTGAAAACTTTTATTGAGTATAAATTAAGGTTTTCATGATGTTGCCATGAAAGCTTGTTTACAAAACCCGGATATGAATTTTGGTTAGGGAAGCCATAAATAAATGAGATACCTGACTCTTTAGCTAAAGCATAAGTTTTTTTTGCTAATTCTATAAACAATCCTTTTCCTCGGTGATTGCTGTGCGTCATCGTATCCCCCGATTGTGCACACATGATAATTTTGCCCTCATATTCGCATCTAATGGGAAATACACCATAATAAGCGGCTGGGGTTCCATTTTCCGCAAGGGCCAGGTAGCCGATATATCCGGCGCCAAACATGGAGGTATTATATTTTTTTTCAAGATAGTCTTTCTTGACTTTCAGGTTAAAAGCATTCCGGTATAAGGTCACCAGATGCTCTAGGTTATCCTTATGTATCCTCTCGAAAGTAAACTCAGCCATTTGATGTCAATATATTTACGAAATCATTCATTTCTTGTTTTCTCGCCTGCATTAAAAAGTTATTCCTGATTCTAACGTCTGAAAAGCAAATAATCGGTAAGCATTATGTTACAGGTTTATGCTAAAGCTTTGTTCAAAATAATATAAAGTAGATTAAATCCTTTTCCTCTAAAAAAGCCAATATCGCCAACAATCTTTTCATCGTTTCCGCATCACATCGAGCATAGATTTACAAATCATGATGAAACCCTGACCCAATTCCTGGGCTTAGCAATTCAGGCTGGATAAGGATAATATTGACAGCACCTATAAGAATCCCAATATAGGTGATCACCGTATTTTATGCCTTGCCACTTAATTACTCCCCTGATCATCGTTATCAGGCGAAATTAGCTTTTTTTTATGAATCTAAATCTAAAATCGTTATCCGGCTTCAAAAACTCCTACCTGCTGGTTATGTAAACTACAGAAATACAGACTTATCGTTAATCCTTTCATATGGGGCTTTATAAGATAAATATGGGTTTGCTGTCAATTTTTAAGTATTTTTGGAAACATTTTTGACTCCTATGGAATTAAAACGCGTCGATTTTTCGAAGACATATATCTTACTTTCAAAAATCTGGGATTCCCGAATGATCGGCAAAGGAACCTTATCCCGTTTTTTATCCAGGATACTAATCCCAAAACCAAAAGGCGAAGTCGTTTCTAAAAACATATATGGATTCGACCTTCTCCTGAATCCTGTAATTGACAATGGCGTGGAAAGAACGCTGTATTATTTTGGGACTTATGAGAAAGGCACGCTGAATTTCATCAAAGAGCATTTAAAAAAAGGAAGCACTTTTTTCGACATTGGTGCCAATATCGGCTTGATGAGCATTTTTGCAGCACGCTGCCTGGGCGATAGCGGCAAAGTTTATTCGTTTGAAGCGAATCCGGAAACTGCCAGGCTTCTGAGCTATAACATTGACCTCAATAAGATCTCCAACATAGAAGTGGTAGATAAGGCTGTAGGTAACGATACAGGCAGGATCAGGATTTATGATAACTGGAGTGTAAACCGCGGCGGTGCCACGTTGATAAAGCCTGAAAAGCAAATGAATTCTTTTGAAGTAGAGTTGATCCGAATCGACGACATTTTTAAATATTCAAATTCAGCTATCGACATGATTAAGATCGATGTGGAAGGCTTCGAATTAGATGTACTGAAAGGACTTAAGGAGGTTTTAATAAGACCGGTGCCGCCTAAGCTCATCATTGAATGCAGTGCCGACAGGAATAACCATTACGACTCGGTGTATGAAATCTATGATTTCATCAAAGCGGTCAATAGCTACAAGATTTATAAACTCAGCACCAGTAAAGAGCACCCGGGCCACCTGGTTGAAATTACGTCGAAAGAGGAACTGCCGAAACACGACAATATTTTCTGTATTCATGAGAAATAAAATCCTGTTTTTCACTTACTGGTATCCGTCTGCTCTCAACTCTAACATTGGCATATTTGTAAAACGCCATGCCCAAAGTATATCGCAAACGAATTCAATAAAGGTACTTGCAATCAGTATTTTATATGGCAATACGTTGTATAAAAAGGAAGCATTTTGTAGTAATGACGAGCTTAATATAGAAACCCACCACATCTACATCAAATCAAGATTTTACAAGCTGTTTTACTTGTTACTTCCCCTGCAATACCTCATCCTGAAGAATTACATCAGGAAAACGATTCACCCGTCTTATTCCTTCAACATTATCCACTCTTCTGTCCTATTTCCCTGTGCTATTGTTGGTCATTGGCTTGCAAAATCATTTAACTGCAGGCATGTCATTACAGAACACTGGAGTAAACTGGATAAGTTTTTCCGGGTAAGCTTGTATCGGTCTTATGGAAAAAAGGCACTAAATAAGGCGGATGCCATAACCTGCGTTTCCGAAACCTTGCTCAAAACTATAAAACGTTATACATCCAACAGAAACATCAGTGTCGTTCCTAATGTTATAGACGGCTCACAATTTTTTTACGATCCTACCGTCCGGAAGCATGAAATATATACATGCATAGCAATTGCGCATTGGGCCGAACCAAAAAATCCATTTTATTTCCTGGACTCCTTGCAAGAGCTTGTTTCTGAAGGAAGCATCAAACGCGTAAAAATGGTGCTGATCGGTACCGGGCACCTGATAGAAACTATAAAAGCAAAAAATTATGGATTTGAAATCGACTACAAAGGTAATATGCCAGCCGGCCAGATAAATACTGAATTAAATAAAAGCCATTTGTTCTTACACGGTTCCGAGTTCGAAACATTTTCCGTGGTCATTGCAGAGGCGCTTCTTTCGGGAACGCCTGTGGTTACAAGTCCCGTAGGCATTGCCCGGGAAGTGATAAACCCCGCAAACGGTTTTGTTACCGATAATACAAAAACCGATTGGAAACAGAAGATCTTAGCCGCCTATACTATGTCTTTTGATAATCTTAATATTTCATTACAGCTAAAAGACAAATATAGTCCATTGAGCATATGTGCTATGTTTGCCCGGGTCTATTATCAGGTGGAAGACAATACTTCTCAATAAGCTACCGGCAGGTTATTTCCTGTCTAACAGTACCAGGATCTCCATTTTTTCCGGCGCGAAACTTCAAACACCACGTCATGATAAAGCCATACATCACAAAAAGTTGTGCGGAAAACTTCTTTACGGCTTAGGCAGACGATTTCCGGGAAGAAGCGTTACATGCCCTGTCCGTTTTACCGTATTCCCGGCCATAGTAAGGATCTCAACCTGATAAACATAAACGTCCTGCTTACATAATTGTCCCTGATAGGTGCCATCCCAGCCAATAACTTCGCCGTGGCTCTTGAAAATCCGGCTACCCCATCGGTCGAAAATAGTCAGATGGATTTCAGATAAACCATAACCCACAGGAATAAAGATCTCATTATAATCATCACCGTTGGGAGTAAATGCATTCGGGATAAATACATCCCAGTCTTTCGTCACCACAACACATACCGTGTCCATAGCTGTACATCCATACTGGTTCGTTCCTTTTAGTGCATAGCAGGTATTTTCTTTAGGATAAACAGCCACCCGGGAACAAAAATTACATGAAAGCAAATCATCGTTGAGAGGAATAAATCCTACGTCTACATTTCCGGTTCCCGTTAAAACAGTGAACTCATCGATATTTATAGTGGTGTCTCGGCCTGCATAAACGTAAGGCACCGGATTTACCTGCACTTGTACCGTAGCAGTTCCCTGGCAATATCCGTTTTTGGATACAGTAACCGTATATACGGTTGTGGAGAGCGGTGTGACTTTTGTCACCGAATCATTCGGTCGATTCAAGCCGATAGTGGGCTGCCAGCGATACACATACCCGCCTGTGGCGCTTAATAAGGTCGAACTTCCAAGGCACACAGGATCTGCATAACCGGCTACAGCATTTACATTCTGTAAAACAGTGATGGTAATACTCTGGGTCGAAGAACATAGATAAGGCATGATTCCGTTAGTAGCTGTTACTGCATAAACAGTAGTCACAGACGGACTAACGACAAGAGGATTGACACTACCCGACAAGCCAGGCGGAAAGGAAGTCCAGGTGTAAGAACCAGCTGCACCGCCTGTAGTAGTTAAGGTAGCCGAAGATCCGCTGCAGATGGTTGAATTACTGGATGCAAGTGCCAACGAGGGCAAGGGTATCACACTTACCGTGGCTACGGCAAATCCTACGCACCCCAAGGCATCGCTCCCCGATACGGTATAATCCGTACTTGAAAGAGGATTCGCGGTAACGGCACCACTATTAGGGTTGCTTAATCCAGTAGTTGGCTGCCATGTATAGCTCAAGGCCCCGTTAGAGGTTAATTGCTGTCCTTGTCCGGCACAAATGGTAGCCGAGTTAACCGACACCGAAGGCGGGGCGGACACCGTAACTGGAATAACCGTTGACGACTGGCATGTGCCGTTTGAGCCGGTAAGGGTATAATTTGTATTTGACACCGGCTGAACGGTAACACTGGCAGAGCTGATATTTTGTGGCATCCATGTATAACTGGCAGCACCGTTTGCTGTTAATGTCGATACCTGACCCGAACATACCGTTGGGTTAATGATGGATATTGTTGGAAAAGGCAGTACCGTAACCGATGCCTGAGCTACCGATACGCAGATATTATTGGAACTTGAAACCGTATATACTACAGTGCCTGTAGGCTGTACTGCTAATGTCGGTGTGTTGGCCCCAGACGGCGACCAGGTGTAAGCCGATGCCGAGCTTGCCGTTAATGTAGCCGCCTGCCCTGCGCATATAGTTGCCGACGTAACGGATAAGGGCGGAAGAGCAATAACTGTAACGGTTGCTACTGCGGAGGATGTACAGACTCCATTAGATCCCAGAACCGTATATGATGTACTGGCCGATGGTTGTACCGAAACCACCGGGCCGTTCATATTCAACGGGTTCCAGGTATATGTAGCGGCTCCGTTCGCCTGAAGCGTCGTTGAAGTTCCCGCACAAACAGATGCATTCGTTATTGAAATAACGGGAGCAGGCAACACAACCACTGTCCCTGTAGATCCTGATGAGCAGGCTCCATTAGACCCGGTAACGGTGTAAACAGTAGTAGAAGAAGGTTGAATGGTGATTGTAGGTGATATAGCTCCCGTGGGCTGCCAGGTATAAGAACTTGCCCCGGCCCCTGAAAGCGTGGCGCTTTGGCCGGCACACACGGTTTGTCCGGATACGGAGACAACAGGCAAGGGTAAAACGGATACCGTTGCTGTGGCTGACGAACTACAGGGGCCATTGGAGCTTAGCACGGTGTATACAGAAGTTGCTGTAGGCTGCACCTGTATGGTTGATGTCACCGCACCGGAGGGAGACCAGGTATACCCATACGCAGAATTTGCAGAAAGAGTAGCCGTTTCGCCGGAACAAATCGTAGCCAGGGAAACAGTTACCGTTGGTGTAGGAACAACAGTAACAGCAGCCACTGCCGAATTGGTGCAGGTTCCATTAGATCCGGTTACCGTGTACGTCGAGTTTACGAACGGTTGAACATTAAGTACAGGCCCGTTTATTCCGGATGGCTGCCAGGTATAGGTGTTAGCCCCTACAGCCGTCAACGGCATCATTGACCCTGCACAAAGCGTTGCACTGTTTACGCTTATTGTAGGCGTTGCGGTAACCGATACTGTAGTCGTTGTGCTATATGTGCAAATGCCATTATTTCCTTCAACCAGGTAATTGATTAAACCTGTTGGCTGAACGACAATGCTTTGTGTATTGGCACCTGTCGGCGACCATGTATAACCGAAAGCCGGGCTTGCAGTAAGGGTTAGAGTTTGCCCTGAACATATATTCAGGGTCGAACCGGAAACTACCGGCGTAGGGCTTACATACACAAAAGCTGTTGTAGAAGCTGAACTGCATCCGGGCGCCACACTTGTAATCGTATATGTTGTAGATACAAGCGGGCTTACCGTAAAGCTTTGACCGGTCATATTCCCGGGAGCAATGGAGTAATTAACTGCACCAACCGGCGCTATTACTGTAGACTGCCCCAGGCATATGCTGGGGCTGCTGATCGAATTCACGCCAATTGTAGTGGTTGCAGGCCCAAGAACTTCTATATCGTCGAAAAAGTAATTGGCATATACTGATGAAGCGCCGGTAGTAATAGAGTATGTAGATGTCGGCGTATTTAATGCATCAGCTCTGAATGAACCAATAGTAAGGTACTGCCAGCTTGCAGTAGGAGTAATTGTAAATGTATAATTTGCCCAGCTTGTGCTACCCAACATGGTTGTCACCTCCACCTGGGGTACAACATTAATCAAAGAATATCCCGATTGCGTTAATGGAGCTGTGGAAAAATGGATCCCGATATTCCTTATTGTGTAACGGGAAATCGGATTCAATCCATTGGTTGTCCAAAAAGAAACGGTGTATGTATTTCCCGGAGTCATCGGACAAGACAATGGAGTCGACATGTACTCCCTGTACCCCGGATACGGGGAGTTATACATTACCAGGGCTGCCATCGCATTTCCGGTATGAGGATTGCACTGCCCCGCAAACGTATTCGGAGGCACTGCGGTGCCTGAACCGCAGGTGTGAAAATAATCGGGAGTACCAACGCTAAAATTCCCATAGATAAGATTAACGTTATTCCACCCGGTCGCTAAGTTAATCTGTCCTGCGAAAGTCGGGCAGATCGTATTATTTTCAAAACCGGGGTTAGTTATAAGATTGATTTGCGCATTGGCATTTTTACTCAATACAAAGCAAACAACACAGAAAGCCTTAGCTATTTTCTTTGAAAAAAACGCTCTGAACCAATTATTCGCAGACATTTCGGGATAGAATTTGCACAAAGATGCAGACATAAATTTATATTCTTCTATTTTAATATGTTAAGCCGAATCATAGCCGGCATCTCAATCATTTGACATAGACCTATTTCCTGTCCAGCAGAGCCAGAATCTCGGTTTTCTTGCGGCGCGACACTTCAAACGTCGCATCGTTGATAAGCTTGATAATACAGACCTCCCCTTTAGTGTAGCTCTTCACGAAGCGGAGGTTAATGTAAATACCTTTGTTGATCTGAATGAAGTAAGGATAAGCATCGAGGATAAACTCAAACTCGCTCAGTTTCCTGGAGCTGGTATAGCGCTCTTCGTCTTTGGTAACAAAATTGGTATAACCGTCTTCCGCGTCCACATAAATCAGACTGTCAACATCCAGCAATACCACCTCATGTCCTCTGTGTACGGGTATTTTCGTAATGATAGCGTCCTTACGGTTATACAGCTTAATGATCTCTTTCAGGTTATCCACTTTGGAAAGCCTATTATCAAAGCGATGCTTCACTTGTTGCAGCGTATGCCTGAACTTGCTCTGGTCGATCGGCTTCAGGACGTAATCCATTGCGTTGAATTCAAAGGCTTTAATGGCATACTCATCAAAACCTGTTACAAACACCACGTCAAACTCGTTTGTCTCAAATTTTTCCAGCAGGTCAAAGCCGCTTCCTCCGGGCATTTTAATATCCAGAAAAACCAGGTCGGGCTTAAGTCTCCGGATGACCTCATAGCCCGAGTCGATGTTATCCGCTTCCCCGATAATATGGTAAGCCGGGTTGAGCCGCGTGATAAAATCACGAATGAGTTCCCGGTTGAAAGATTCGTCGTCTATAATTATACAATTGATCATCTGTATCATAGGTGTAAATTATCCGGCAATGAAATAACCACGCGCGTGCCTGCGGGCGCTCCGTTTGCATCTACCAGATCTTCATAAGAAAGAGACGCCAGATCCTGCCCGCTGATAAATTTCAGATTTTCGATGCGCTGCCTGGTAATGGCAATTCCTTTGGATTCCCGGGAGTTGCTGATGCTTTTTCCCGACAGGACACGTCCTACCCCATTATCCTGGATGATGAACCGGATAAATCCACCTTCCCGTACAATGGATAAAGACAGCAAAGGTGTTTTGTCCTGCCCAAGGGGCAGCAGGCCGTGCCATATCGCATTTTCAATGATGGGTTGAGTGAGCAAGGGCGGAATGAATGTAGACTGTACGTCGATCTGCGGGTCGATGTGAAATTCCACGGCAATCTTGTCAAAGCGCAGCCGCTCAAGCTTAATATATAATTCGATGATCTCTACCTCTTCTTTGAGCGGCACCAGAGGCTTACTGGAAAGGTTCAGTACCTGCCGAACGAGAAAACTGAACTTGGCCAGGTATTCATTCGCTTCATTCACTTTATTCTGGAGGATCAGGTGCTGGATCGCGGCAATGCAATTCGACATGAAATGCGGGTTGATCTGTGCCTTCAGGGCGATGAGCCTGTATTCTGCAATAAGCTTTTCTGCTTCACTCTTTTTGAGAGCCCTTGCCCTGTAGTATTTAAACAGGAGCCAGCCTGCCAGCACGATCAACAGCAGGCCCAACAGGACCATGAGGAGCAGGAACCAGGTGGTTTGCCAGAAAGCAGGGACAATCGCAAAGCTAACTACAATCGGTGCCGGCAACAGGTCGCTGACCGGATTCGCAGTGAGCGTATAATTTCCTGGGGGTAGTTCCATAAAATTAAGCTTATCCGAATTCACGATACCGCTATCGCTAATGGCGCCCTCCAGGCGATACCGGATCGCAAAAGAAGCATTGGAATAGGTTATTACATCAAATTTCAATTCCAAAGCGTTCTGCCAGTAATGAAGGCCTTTCAGATCCGATGTATCCGCCCACTGAGAATTGACGTAAATGGCTCTGAGGTTAAAGTTCACCCTCTGTTTTGCAGACAACACCCGCGAGTTTAAGACAACCAGGCCATTTTTGGTTCCAACGTATATGCGATCAGCATAAAAAGCAGCCGTTTGCACTTCTCCGGTATATATTTTCTTTAAGTTCCCTATTATGGACTTATGTACCGGCCCTGAGTGATAGTACAATCCTGTATTGTTGCATAGCAGAAAGCTATTGGCATCTATAAAGTACAGGTCATTGATGATGTCGCGCTCCAGGCCGGCCGGCAAGGCATAATGCAACACCTTCTCATCGGGAGTTAATTTGAAAAGCCCGTTATTTTTTGTGCAGAACCAATAATTACCCTCAAAATCCTGCTTGATCTGCTTGATCAGAAAATCACCGGTTTGTTTTAAATACGCCGGCTGAAATGTTCTGCCATTTTCAAAACAAAAAACCCCTTTATCCGACGCAACTAAAAGGCCTTTTTTACTTCTTATAAAAGCATAGGTTTTAAAATCAAATTTGATATTATGAAATAGATATTCATTAAAGGAATACTCATTATTTTCATGTACGAAAGTGATTCGGTTGCGCCCCAGCAAAGCCAGAGTATCATTATCACAGGATAATGCTCTATAGGGGAGAAAAAAAGGCTTTTTTGAAAAAACTTTAGCAAAACCTTTTTTATTAATGGTTTCTATATGTGAATTATAACAAACGAGAAAATTATCTTTAAATGAGATAATATCGAGGGGTTGATCATTAAGTTCATACAAAGCTTTTTCTACAGTACGAATATTTTTATCCGTTATTTTAAAAACATGAACATCATTTGTTGCAACAAACAGATCTTTTTTGATCTCTTTGATAAAACTAACGGGCTTCCCTAAAGGCGAAGATTTATCATAATAGGATTCGTTGATATTGGGGCAATGATAAATCCCTTGCCCATCGGTAGACACCCACAAGCCATTGCTATTATCCGCCATCACATCGTTTATTGTGATCCCTTCGAAATAATGATTAATTAAAGAATCTTTCTCATCATATTCCCGTAAGCCATTGCGGTAACAAGCTACCCACAAATGATTGTTACCGTCCTTGGTAAAGTTCAGGATAATATCCTTGATCGGGATCTCTGTCTTTTCGAAGCAAGAATCAAGTTTGACGATTTTATTGTGCCAGGAAAAATATAAATCACTGCCAAAACGCCTGCAATATTTAATCATTCCCGCACCATCCAATGTTACAACAAAATTATCGTGTCCATTATTCTTATCAATAAATTTATATAAAAGGTTTTTTCGGTAAATGAGAGCAGGTACTACCGTATGATTCCATACACTCATGTACACATCCCCAATCTTTAAAACCTGCTCATAATAAGGCGTTTTAAGCACACCTTGATCGAGATCTACCGCACGGTAACGATCATGCTTAAGGAATTTTATGGCATGAACCCAGGTCTTTGCATAAATATTTAAACTGTCATCCACATAAAGCTGGTAAATTTCCTGCGCCTCGCTCTGTAGTTTCTGAGACGTCGACTCTATACCCTTAATGATAAATGCACTGTCATTCCTTATTTCATAAATATTTTTATTGGAATTGGCCACCCATATGCACCCCTCCCGATTCTCATATAGCGCATAAATAACCGACTCTTTGGATGGCAGGTTTTTCAATACCGGCTCAAATACCTTACCGTTGTATTTCATCGGACCATATTCCGTAAAAAGCCACAAATACCCCTTTTTATCCTGGTGAAGGTTGAACACCTCATCCGAAAGCAGGCCGTCTTTGGTGGTAAATTGCTCGAATTTTAAGAGCTGGGCACCGGCCATCCCTGAAAGGATAACAAACAGTACTGTGAGTATGGAATTCACCCGGGGCATCTTGCAAATGTATAAAATGCCCGGCTGCCTTTGTCACAAAATTTTGTGCAAAAAATCCCTTTTCCGGTAATGACCGCTGCGGCGAAGCTGCCTGATTTCTGATAAACCACAAAAAAAGCGTCACGGGATATCGCAACGATTTGTTTATTACTGCAAGTCGTATTAAGCCCTTGCCGCCATTTTATTCTTGATCATCGTAATGACGATAGGCAATACGGAAATGGCAATGATGCCGAGGCAAACCAGGTCGATATGCTCGCGGATAAATTTCACATTGCCCAGCAGGTAGCCGGCTGTTGTCAGGCCGCCGATCCACAGGGCGCCGCCCAGGATATCAAAGCTGAAAAACTTACGGTAGGTCATCTTACCCACGCCGGCCGCAAAGGGCGCAAAGGTGCGGATAAAGGGCACAAAGCGGGCCATGATGATGGCCTTGGTACCGTGCTTCTCAAAGAACTCATGCGTTTTATCCATGTATTCCTTTTTCACGAGTGCCCTACCCCGGACCTTAATATCAAAGATCTTCACACCAATGGTCCTCCCGATCCAGTAATTACAGTTATCGCCCAATACCGCTGCAATGAAGAGCAGGATGAGCAGGTAAGACATATTCAGATGCCCTGTGCGGGCAAAGAGGCCGGCCGTGAACAGCAGGGAATCCCCGGGCAAAAAGGGCATGGCCACCAGGCCGGTTTCAATAAAGATCACCAGGAAGAGAACAGTATAAATGGCAGTGCCATAATTAGCAAAGAGCCAGTCGAAATCCAGGTGCAGGATGTGTTTAAATAATTCAATCATGATAATGTTTCTGGTTCAGGGTTTCATGTTGCAGGTTAAAAACCGGAACAAGGAACCTGGAATAAATAACTACAAACCTACTTCGTCGATATACGCTAAAATACCACCTTTTAAATTATAGAGGTTGGTGAACCCATGCTGGCTTTCCAGGGCGCTGATCACAGTCGCGCTTCGCTTGCCACTGCGGCAGTGCACTACCACCTGCTTATCTTTGGAGATCTTATCGATGTTCTCCATCACCTCTCCCATCGGGATGAGCTCTCCGTTGATATTCACTTCGTCAAATTCGTACTCTTCGCGTACATCAATCAGCTGGAAGTCTTTTTTGTCATCCATTAGCTGCTTTAACTCTTTAGCGCTTATTTCTTTCATGGCTTTAAATTTTAGGATTCGTGGGGATATGTTGTTGAATACGGATATACTTAAAAGGTTTTTTCTTTAACGTTTTCCGGCAGGTAATTGAAAAACGTATCGCCACGTAAGCCCAGCCTGAGTGTTTCCAGAGGGATCACATCATCCACGCTGATGTTGCCCACGTTCACGTTGGCGCCAAAAAGGTTGATGAAATATACCTGCTGTGTTTTCTGAGGTGTTTCCCAGATAATATCGTTGACATTGATCTTGTTGGTGATGCGCGTAATGAGCATGGAATGCGCGCTTCCGTTCTTATGAAAGATCCCCACCGTTCCGCTTTCCCTGGCCTCGGCAATGACCTTGAACGAGCCTGCCTCCAGTTCCGCCTTCATCATGCTCACCCACTTGGCAGGATGGATGATAATGCCTTCTTCCTTCGAACCTACTTCCGACAGCACGGTAAAATTTTTGGCCAGCTTGCTGATGTATTCGCATTTGCTGTCGTGCTCCATCGTAATGCTTCCGTCTGATACCTCGGCCGTGTCGAGGCCAAAGTTCTCAATGAACTTCTGGTACTCGTCAAACTTACCGCGCGCCACAAAGGCTTCAAACAAGGTACCTCCCAGGTAGGTTTTTATCCCGGCCTTCTGGTACAACTTGATTTTTTCCTTAACGTTTTTCGATACTACCGACGTTCCGAAGCCCAGCTTCACAAAATCCACGTAATCGGCGTAGCTTTCCACGAAATCCTCTGCGTGCTTCAGGCTGATTCCCTTGTCCATGACCATCGTCAACCCGCTGTTACGCGGTCTTTCTGTACGTTCAGGTATATGGGGCAGGTTCACATTATAGTTTGGCATAAATCGTTTGTTAGAGTGGTTTATTTCTGAATGACTGGATCAGCTGCATCACGACCTGGTCGTTCTCCAGCACAGGCAGGTATTCTAAAAGTTCGGTGTGTTTTTCGTAATTCATCTCCAGGGCATTTTCGAGGAAGACCAGGCCTTCCTGCCTTTTGCCGAGCTCCATGAGCAGGCCGCTCATACGGTAGAACAATTCGGGCGACTCCGGGAATTTCTGGATGCCCTCGGCCAGGATCTTTTCACAATCCTTGTAATAGCCGCCCTCATAGAGCAGCTTGGCATAATCGATGTAAATATCAAATTCGGCATAGCCAAGCTCCAACACACGCTGGTAAGCCGAGGCAGCCTCTTCCAGGAATCCGAGCTTATGCTGCACCTCACCAAACACATACCAGTACTCGGCTACGTTCGGGTTGATCTCGATGGCTTTCTTGATGTAATGGATGCTCTCCGTGATCCTGTTCTGATAGTCGAGCACAATGCCCACACCCAGCCAGGCATCCGCATAAGCCGCGTCCAGCTTAATGGCCCGGTTGTAATTCACCAGTGCCTCTTCATACTGGCTCATGTTCTCATAGCACTCGCCGATGTAGTAATAGGTACTGGCATCGGGCTCCTCGTGCTTAAAGGTTTCCTTGTATACTTCTATGGCCTCCGCATAGCGGTCGAGTTGCGCCAGGGAGTTGGCTTTATTGAAATAGGCTGAAGAAAAATTATCCTTGATGGCTACGGAATAATCGTAGGCGTCGATGGCCTTTTCGTAAAGGCCCAGGCGGTTGTAGCTGATGCCCAGGTTGAACCAGGCAAAATGGTTATAGGGTTTCTCCTCGATGTAGTTTTCGTAAAAGGAGATGGCTTCCTCGCTTTTCCCTGTCATTTCAAAGCACAGCGAAAGCTCGTTGAGGGCCACATCGTTGTCGGGATTGATCTTAATGGCTTTTTTCAGGTAGTACAGCGCATCCTCCGCCTTGTCGTCGTTGAGGAACTCGATGCCGATGGCCACATATACCTCATCCTTGAACTCGGCCAGCGGAAGGGCCTTTTTGTAATTCTCAATGGCCTGCTCGCTCAGCCCGATCTGGCTGTAGATGTAGCCGCGGGTCATGTAGAGTTCGCTGTTGTTGCTTTCCACCATTTCCACATCGTTGAGGAGATTGAGGGCATCGCGCGTGTTATGCTGCGAAGAAAGGTACTGGGCCTGCTTGATCTTAATGCTGCTGGAATAAGGATAATGCTCGAGGGCGTAATCGAGTGCTTTTTTAGCCATTTCAAGATTGAACCACTGCATGTAATAATCGATGATCTCCTCTAATTCGTCGGCATCAAAAAAATGATGGGCGCCGGAGGAAACCATGTCTTCAAATCGCTTTAAACTTTGTTCAAAATCCTGATTACTTAAGCCTTCTCCGTCAAATTCACTCATACGAAAATCCTAATTCTTTAATAAGCACAAATTTAAGGTTAAAATGCAATTGACAGCGATTTTTTTTAACAATAAAAGTACTATATTGTAGAAAAAAAAATGCGTTGCCTGCGGCTGCTAATGGTATATTTGTCGGATTAAATTAAAACCGCGTGACCTTAATAAAAAGCATTTCCGGAATCAGGGGAACCATTGGCGGAAAGCCGGGTGAAGGCTTAAGCCCCCTTGATATTGTTAAATTCGCCTCAGCCTACGGAACCTGGGTAATCGAGCAAAATCCCAACCAACATCCCACAGTAGTCATCGGTCGCGATGCGCGCCTGTCGGGGCAGATGGTGAACAGCATTGTATGCGGCACACTGACCGGGCTTGGTATCCATGTAACAGACCTCGGCCTGAGCACGACTCCTACCGTAGAGATAGCCGTAACCGAGCTGAAAGCTCAGGGGGGCATTATCCTCACAGCAAGCCATAATCCCAAGCAGTGGAATGCTTTGAAGCTCCTCAACGACAAAGGCGAATTTATCTCCGACAGCGAAGGAAAGTACATCCTGGAGCTGGCAGAGAACGAACAGTTCAATTACAAAGAGGTCAATCATCTCGGTACCTACACGGAGCGCCACGACCTGACGGACATTCATATTCAAAAAGTACTGGCACTGCCCTATGTGGATGTGGAAGCCATTAAAAAAGCCAATTTTTCGGTGGTGGTAGATGCCGTTAATTCCAGTGGCGGGATCGTGATTCCGCGCTTACTGGAGGCGCTCGGAGTTCAAAAGATCCACAAGATCCATTGCGAACCGACAGGAAACTTTGCGCACAACCCGGAGCCGCTGCCTGAGCATTTGAGGGACCTTTCAGAAGCTGTTGTAAAAAACAAGGCCCATGTAGGGATCAGCGTAGACCCCGATGTGGACCGACTGGCACTGGTATGCGAGGACGGCGAGGTATTTGGAGAGGAATACACCTTGGTAGCGGTGGCCGATGCCGTATTAAAGCACCATAAAGGCGGCAACACGGTTTCCAATCTGTCGTCGACCCGCGCCCTGCGCGACGTGACGGAGAAAGCCGGCGGCTCTTATTCTGCTTCGGCGGTAGGAGAAGTGAACGTGGTGACGATGATGAAGGAAACAAAAGCCATCATTGGCGGAGAAGGCAACGGGGGCGTGATCCTGCCGGAGATACACTACGGCCGAGATGCCCTGGTAGGCGTTGCTATTTTCCTGACCCACCTGGCACATTATGGCAAAACTAGCTCCATGCTGCGCAAATCGTACCCCAATTACCACATTTCCAAGAATAAAATCGAACTAACGCCGGAGATAAATGTTGATAAGGTGCTGTTGAGCATCAAGGAAAAATACGCCAAGCAGCCGGTGAATGTGGTGGATGGCGTAAAAATAGAATTTGACAAGGAATGGGTGCACCTCCGCAAATCGAACACGGAGCCGATCATCCGGATCTACAGCGAGAGCGAAAATATCAGCACGGCGGATGCCCTGGCTAAAAAGATCATTGAGGATATCAAAGAAATAATTAAGAATTAAAGAGTTGGAGATTTAAAGAATCAAGGATAGGTAACTTAATAAATCAAAAACTCAACAATTCAACAACTGCACAATGAAAGTATATTTAGATAACGCCGCCACGACCCGACTGGATGAACAGGTGTTTGAGGCCATGCTGCCTTATATGAAAGAGGAATACGGAAACCCTTCCTCCATCCACGCTTTTGGACGCAAAACGCGTTCTGCTATTGAAAGTGCGCGTAAAACGGTATCCAAATTATTAAATGTGAGCCCCGCGGAGATCTTTTTCACCTCGGGTGGTACAGAGGCCGACAACATGGCCATCAATCAAAGCATCCATTCATTGGGGATCAAACACGCAATTACCAGCAGGATCGAACACCACGCTGTAGAAACAACGCTGCATGAGCTCGAAAAACAGGGCAAAATCAAACTGAGCTGGGTGAATGTGGATGCCAAAGGCAATATTGACCTCAACCACCTCGAAGAGCTTCTCAAAAACAACGAACGGAGCTTCGTGTCGCTGATGCATGCCAACAACGAGATCGGCACTTTATTGCCTCTTGAAAAAGTAGGCGAGCTCTGCGCGAAGTACGATGCGATTTTTCACAGCGATACGGTTCAAACGATGGGCCACTACCCGATGGACCTTCAAAAAATAAACGTCCATTTTATTACCTGCGCGGCTCATAAGTTTCATGGCCCTAAGGGTGTAGGCTTTTTGTATGTAAACCATAACATCAAGATCCAGCCGATGATCTATGGCGGTGCCCAGGAGCGGAACATGCGCGGTGGCACCGAAAACACCCAGGGCATTGTAGGCCTGGCCAAAGCACTGGAGATCTGCTATGCCGAAATGGACGAGCACATCAAACACATCCAGGGCCTTAAAAATTACATGAAGGAGCAACTGGAAAAACATATTCCGGGGATTTCATTCAACGGGGAAACCGACAACGACAAAAGCCTTTACACAGTCCTGAATTGTTGTTTTCCCGCACATCCGGATGCGGAGATGATGCTGTTCAACCTCGATATTGCAGGCATTATGGCCAGCGGCGGCAGCGCCTGTAGCAGCGGCAGCAACCAGGGCTCACACGTGCTCCGGGGCATTGGCGCCGATCAGACGAGGGCTTCCATCCGCTTTTCGTTTTGCAAATATTCCACAAAGGAAGAGATCGATTACACCATCGAAAAATTAAAAAGCATGCTGGCTTAAGAAGGTGCCGTTGTGACATACTATTTCTCTGACTGCTCCGTTAAATAGATAGTGTTACAGAATAACGTTATCTGTTTCTTTTTTCATCAAGGAAAAAAGAAACAATCACGCCCCGGCGTAGCAAGAACGAAGGCCTGAGGCATACCGTGCTATGACCAGCGCATGCATTAGGCGATATTTGTATGACACGTTAACTATTACAACTCATGATCGTTCGCTTGCGGATTTTAATCAGTGGTCTTTTTCTTATAGCGGCTGTTTCGGCGATGGCCCAAAGCTTCAATGCGGGTATTGGCGGCGGCCTGGTTGTGAGCGAGATCAACGGTGCCAACACGGACCCCAACAGGCGCGGTTTTCATAAGCTCGGCGCAACGGTAGGTGGCGTTGCTAATTTCCACATCGCACGGCAAACGCTGTTTCAATTCGAGATCAACTACATTCAGAAAGGCAGCATGCAACCGCCCGATTCCCTGAACAACGGCTACTATAAAATTGCACTGGGCTATATCGAGATCCCGCTACTGATCCGCCAACAAATTTTCTTCAACTGGAAAGGAAAGAAAATCAACAAGGTCGATCTGGAATTCGGCGCCTCCTATGGCAAGATGTTCCAGCGCACGGTGATCGGGAATACCAACTACCAACTCAACAATACGGAGCCTTATTACAACTCGAACGACATCAGCCTCCTGGCAGGAATGGACTACAATTTCACCAATAACATCTGCTTCAACTTCAGGTACAGCAACTCCCTGATCCCGGCGGTGAAGCGAAGTACACTGGTCAACGGCCTCATCAGCCAGACTTTCAACCGCGGAAACAATATGGTGTTCCAGATGGGATTCAAGTTTCTATTTACCACAAGAAAGAAAACAAGCTCAACGCCGGCAGAAACGGTGGTACCAGCGGAGTAAGGAAATTCTCGTTTAAGATTTCTTTACAACTCACTTCTTACATCTTTGTGTATTTATCAGTCAAGGCTTATTTACCATATAAGCCATATAAGAACATATAAGTTTAGAAGGCAACAGGTATTTTTGAGAGGCTTCTGATAAAATGAATTCGTAAGGATAAATATCTTGATGCTAAAATCTCTATTTTTTACATGAACTTATTTGTCTTATATGGTTTCAAAACTGAAATAGTTCGAATAATCACTACCTTTCTGTTATGAGAAAACGACTTATCATCCTGTGCCTTTTCTACATGGCCTTTTCTTCGCGTACAGACGCACAAAGCAGGTTGATAAGCCCTGTTGATTCCTTCTCATGCTTCACACATCATACGCCTTTGCATTTTTTTCATAACCTAAGCATAACACAAACGCAACCTGTTATCAAGGTGATGCCCCTGATTCAACAAGCACCGGTTTCTGAAATAAAGTCCGGGTCCATCGCGGACATGCCCTTCTTTTGCGCGATGGAATGCCGGCTGTGGGCGCGGACGGGGGTTTGGCTCAAGCTCCGTACAGGCGATGATGCCAGCTACGAAAAGCTGATCCGTTCCACGGAAAAATAAATTTCAAAAAAAATTATGGAATGGTAAAAAGCACAGCGTCTTAATGCCGTTAGTCGCTCTTTTATTCACCTTAAATCCATAAGCCATGCTTACCTATTCTTTCCGTGCGCTGATCTTATTTCTGTCGCTATGCGCTACCTCTCAGGGTTTTGCGCAACAGGCCGTCAAACCCGGCACCACTGCAAAAATTAAAGGAAAAATAACGGATGCTAAAACCGCAGAAGACATTCCGTTTGCACAGCTCGTGCTTTACCGTGACTCTTCGCAGATTGCCGTTTCCACAAGCGATCTTGAAGGAAAGTATAGCTTTAACGGCCTCGCTCCGGGCACCTACCGGATTAAAGCGATCTACGTAGGATATACTCCCCGGGAATTCAGTAAACTCTCCCTAAAAGCGAACCAGGTACTGATCCAGGACATCCAACTGAGTTCGGGTGTGGAGCTTGAGGAGATTACCATTACCGGACATGCGCCAAAAGTGGTAGAGGTTCAACAAATGTCGGTGAAAACCCTTACCCGCGAAGAATACCGGAGTGTTCCCGCCAAAAATATCAATTCAGTAGCTGGTACAAGCGCCGGAATTTACAATAAACGAAAAGGAAAACACGATGGCGACAAAAACACAGCTTATGCCCTGGATTACAACCGCGAAGGCTATAACCGCATTTACGATAATGAGTTCAAAGACTCCAGACACGATCCGCTCTCTACCTTCAGCATCGACGTGGACAGAGCTTCCTACAGCAACGTGCGCCGCTTTCTGAACCAGCATTCCCTACCTCAGGCCGATGCCGTACGCATTGAAGAGATGATCAATTATTTCAGCTACAAGTACCCTCAACCCAAAGGCGAGGATCCTTTTTCCATCACCACCCAATACACCGAATGCCCCTGGAACAAGAAGCACAGCCTGATCCATATCGGCTTACAGGGCAAGGAAGTGAAGCTCGACCATCTCCCGGCAAACAACCTCACCTTCCTGATTGACGTATCGGGCTCTATGAGTTCGGAGGATAAGCTACCTTTGCTGAAATCGGGCTTGCGCCTGCTGGTGGAGCAAATGCGACCGGAAGACAAGGTCAGCCTGGTCGTGTACGCAGGCGCTGCGGGCGTGGTGCTCCCTCCTACTTCGGGCGATCACAAAGACCGCATCCTAGATGCGCTGGATAAATTAGAGTCGGGCGGCTCCACAGCCGGTGGCGAAGGCATTATACTGGCCTATAAAACGGCGCGGGAAAACTACAATGCCAAAGGCAACAACCGCATCATCCTGGCTACCGACGGCGACTTTAATGTAGGGATTTCCAGTGACGGCGAGCTGACCCGCCTCATTGAAAAAGAACGGGAAGACGGCGTTTTCTTAAGCGTGCTGGGCTTCGGCACCGGCAACTACCAGGATGGCAAGATGGAGCAACTGGCAGATAAGGGCAATGGCAATTATGCTTACATCGATAATATCCTGGAAGCGAAAAAAGTGCTGGTGAAAGAAATGGGCGGCACATTGCTCACGATTGCGAAAGATGTGAAGCTACAGATCGAGTTCAACCCGGCCAAAGTGAAAGCTTACCGCCTGGTAGGCTACGAGAACCGCTTGTTGAACAAGGAAGATTTCAACGATGACAAAAAAGATGCGGGCGAGCTCGGCTCGGGCCATACGGTGACGGCTATTTACGAGATCATCCCGGCAGGCTCGGAGGAGTTGGTTGCCTCTACCGATGCCCTCAAATACCAGGAAACAAAGCCTAACAGCGCCGCCTCCGGTGCAGAGATGATGACCATCAAATTCAGGTACAAAGAGCCAAAGGAAAAAACATCGAAACTGATGACACACGTTGTATCCGATCAAAAAACCGGCTTTGAAAACAGCAGCGAAAATTGCCGCTTTTCTGTTGCCGTAGCGGAATTCGGGATGTTGCTGCGTGATTCCAAATTCAGGGGAGACTCGGATTTCAAATCGGTGATTGAACTTGCAAAAAGCGCCAAAGGTGCAGATGAAGAAGGCTACCGCGCCGAATTCATCAAGCTGGTGGAAATCGCGGAACTGTTGAAGAAATAAATCCCTCCCACACCCACAAAAAGCCGGCATTCGACCGGCTTTTTTCATTATCAGGCATGAACATTCTCTTCTTACAAAAGCGTATGAACATGCGCCAGGAAATCCTTCGATAGCTGGTGCTCCGGATCAATGGCAAGCGCCTTCTCAAACTGCGCTTGAGCCTCCTCATAGCGCTTGAGCCTCAGGTAGCACTCGCCGATGGAAAATTCGGCAAGCACACTCACAGGGTTTATTTCAAGGGATTGCTGAAAGTCTTCAATAGCGGCCTCCCACTGGCCCAGGTTCATTTTACAAAAAGCCCTGTTATCGATGGCCTCATAAAACAAAGGAAATAAATCAACGCCTTTCGAATAGGCATCGATGGCTTCCTCATGCTTCTGCTCGTCCGTCAGAAAGAGGCCGTGATTGAAATAATCGATGGCCAGGGCCGTGTAGTCTTTCGGTTCTTGTGTTTGCCTGAGGTATGCGTGATAGCCTGTGAGCTCATAGGCGCTTACCGCCATGTTCCCCAATACAACAGGCTTTTCAAATCCGGCGGCGTCTATGGGCAAATGAAATATACGGATCTTTAAATTACCAACTTCTCTCGGCACAGGAGCTGCGCCCAGGGGCTCGTATGCCAGCACATGATAGCAGGAATTTGCTGCATCGCTTGCCAGCAATTTGTAGGTATGGTAAGCCCCATCATGATTGACGTAAAACAAATCGCCAACCCTCATTTCCGGCTTTCCGGGAGATTTTTCACTTAATTCCATTTGATTCTGTTTTTATTTAAAGATAACATTTATCAGAAATCAAACCTATTCCGCCTCGTAACGTGTTTTGAATTCCTCATAAAAACGACTCTTTCCTGATGCTTTCTAAGCTCTGTAAGCTTCTACCTGCTTCAAAAGCTCCATCGCGCTGAGCACAGGATCCCATTCTTTTCCACGGAAGATCAGGCGAAACCATTTCTTCTCCCTGTTTTCATAACGGATATTGAAAAAGAGCCAGAGTGCAGCAAACAGAAAGCTTCCCGTAATCAATCCATGAATCAGGTATACCCAAAGGCTGGCATGTTCCCACATCGCGCTGCTCCAATAAAAGGTGGTCCATAGCGGCAGTTGAAGAAATAAAATGCGCGCGACCCATAGCGTGGACGATTGCAACATTGCCAATTTTTCCTGTGTTTCCATAACTGATTCGTGGATGCCTACACGCCGGATCAATACCAGCTGATACAGGTAAATGACAATAGCTGCGAAGGTCAGCAGCAATTGAATGGCAGCAGAGAACAGAAAGAAGCGACTTACCTCGTCAGAGGCATAGATGAACAGGCTCCCCACGATGATGCTTCCGACGGACACCCATACCACACCTGCCAGGATCGTAAGCCATTTAAGTGGTTTCATGGAGGACAGGAAGCTCTTTACCTTGAGCTTTGTCATGTCTTCGGCTTGCCGGCGGTTCAGCAGAAGCCCTTCTTCCAGTTTTTTATCGTAGTTTTTCCATAAGCCAATGATATCTTTGTCTTCCATGATTTTAAGAATGAAGGGTTAAAAATTTTTGCTTTAGCTGTGCTTTAATCCGGTTCAGCTTCGTAGCGACATTGGTTTCCGTGAGGCCCATGATCTCTGCAATTTCTTTATAGGACTTTTCATCGAGGTAAAGCAGCATCAGCGCTTTATCAAGCTCCCGGAGCTCTGAGATAAACAGATACAACTGATGGATGTCTTCCTGACGATCGGCTACCGGATCAATACCACTGAAATGGATGATGGCATCCGTTAAGGGATAAGAAATATTTTTTCTGCTGCGCTCCTTACGGTAAAAGGAAATAGCCACGTTGAGACAAATACGGTAAATCCAGGTCGAATACTTATACTGAGGATCGTAGCGGCTGAACGACTTCCAGAGCTGAATGATCATCTCCTGCACAAGGTCATCCCTGTCGTCCGCTTCTCTGCCATAGAGCCTGGCTATTTTATAGAGAATGCCTTTGTGAGCCTCTATCACCTCAATAAATGCAGTTCCATGTTCTGTCATTAGTGCGTTTTGTATGACGATTTATACAATGATTCGCAGCTTGTTGCCAAATGTCACAGAAAAAACAAAAAAATTCTGCCTTACAGAAAGCCTCAAAGTACTTTTTTCATCACGACAATTTCTTTAGCTCCCATACGGATACGCTCTGTAGGCTGCCAGAACAGGCGCCTGTAGAGGCTTTCGGCTGTATGCGTGAAGAGATGTAGCTCTTTCAGACCAAGAATCCTGGCATGCTCCTCCAGAAAGTTGCAGAGCATGGCACCATAACCGCGCTGCCGGAATTCAGGAAGCGTATACACCAAAGCCAGCCAGTGTTTATGGGCGTTCAGGTGCGGCACCTTATCCAGGATGCCTACATGGTTATAGACTCCGCCGCTGGCTACAGGCACATCATTCAGTAACATCAGTACCTGGAACTGGTGATCTCCGGAAGGCAGTTGCCTGAGCTTTTCGATGCTTTTTTCCTGCGGTATCTCCCATTCGGAAGCATACCAGCCCGCTATCAGATCAATGTCCGCTATATGTTCAGGGCTTACAAATTGGAAGCGGATGTGGGAAGGATTCATGAATTTACAGATTGTATTTCCAATTATGTTTTGATAGCTTGTTCGTGAAGTGTTTGCCAACGACTTCCAGGTCAAACTGACCATCGCCTGTCTTTTCCAGGATCAGCATACAGCCTTCAGGCAGCAAGCCGCTTTCATCAAATTCCAGTTCTTTTACTTTCACTGATTGGGTGATGCCATTGTCATCGGTTTCTTCCTTGAAGGGTTCGCCCGTATGTCCATAAAAATGCCAGCGGAAAATGACCTGGTCCAACAGCTCACGGATCTCTGCCATGCCGTAATCGCCGGCCAGCATTCCGCTTTTGTCGTGCGTGATCAGCACATCAAAAACATCTTTGGCCCTGTACAGGTTCTTGAGCACATCACGCTCATACTCCTGGATAAAGCGTTTCTCCGAACGCCCCTTGCGATCGCCGATCCTGCCGACTCCTGCAAACCTGAGCGTTTCGTTCCCGGCCTTCAATTCCTGGACATGGCCTGTTTTGCAGATCCAGACGCGCTTGTACGCATCAATGGAAAAACGGGAGGCCGTACTGGCTTTTTCCAGCTCATCCAGAAAATCATGGTCTTCATGGTTGCCGCGCACACAGATCATATCCAGACCCAGCCCATCAAGAAAGGCCTGTATCTCCGGGTCTGATTTTGTAAATGCATCATGGAAGCCCAGCTCGTCGCGATCGTACTGCGCGTGCTTAATCGTGGCCTTATCGAGGTTTTGCATGGTGGGGTAAGCGCCGAGGTCGCCGCATTGCAGGATGGCATCGAGTTTCCGGCCTGTTTCTTTCTGATACAACGCGGCCAGCTTAAAGGGCAACAGGATTTTCCCATGGATATCTGAAAAAACAGCAACTCTCATAGATTAACCTGTTTTGATGCAACGGCATAAAGGAACGGGCTTTCCTTTTCCTGCATCACCGTATGCCCGCAGCTGCATTGATGAAGATACGGCCTTACCATATTTTCCTGGGTGCTGAACAGGCCTTCCTCGCCGCAAGCCGGGCAAATGGCCGAAAAACAGATCCTTGCCCAGCCGTACTTTCCCAAAACGGTTTCCTTGCCAAGCTGCTCATCCTTGAAGGGTTCGTAATCGAATTCGAGGGTATACCGGATCTCTACACTGTCTGCCAGGCGGTCAATCTTCTTTTCAATAACCTTTCCCCGAAAACCACTGCACTTCTCGCGGGGCGTACAAATCCCGTCTTTCTCCTTTCCTTCAAAGACGACGGTGCGGTAATCGCGCCGGCAATTCACACAGGGCAGAGAGATCTCCAGCTTGCTGGAAACCGCCACAAAGCGATGAGGATCGGTTGCCAGGGTACAGGTGAGGTAATAGTTATGAACGTTCACGGTTTATGTTTAAGGTGCGACGGTGATGGCTTTTGCGATGAGAGCATCCGCAGGAATCCATCCGTTTATTTTCCCAATGTTGTTTCCTATCAGCAACTCCTGGTCTTTTTTTTCAAGGAGCGGGTGAAGCAGGTAATTGCCTTTCCAGCGGATGAAGATCACATCCTCCGCCTCTACGTCATCATATAACGCAGGCTTAAGCGTCACCAACTGCCCGCTTTCGATGCGCCCCCGCATGGAGCCGCCAACCGGCCTCACGGAAACCTCGTTGCCTTTCGTTAATTGTTCTAATGCTTCTTTGACCCAGCTCATGGCAATATGATTAATGACATCCAGATAACCTGTTCATGCGGAAAGTAAGCCCATAGCCTAGCCTCCGATCAATCGCCTGATATCATTGAGCTTCATGAGGGCTTCTACCGGCGTGAGGGTATTGATGTCTGTTTTTAAAAGCTCGTCTTTTACCTGCTCCAGCACCGGATCATTGAGCTGGAAGAAGCTCAGCTGGTAATCCGCTTTGCTTTTCGTTTTGGCCAGGGCCTTATTCATCCCGTCTTCTTCCTGGCCTGCCGGCACAGCCTCCACTTCCGAAAGTTCCAGCTCGTGGTCTTTCTCAAGCTTCTTCAGGATCTCGTTGGCGCGCTCCACAACCTGCTTCGGCATACCTGCCATGCGGGCCACATGGATCCCGAAGCTATGCTCGCTGCCGCCCTCCTGTAGTTTACGCAGGAAAATGATCTTATTGTTGGATTCTTTCACCGACACATTGAAATTTTTGATGCGCGGGAAATAGGTGCACATCTCGTTGAGCTCGTGGTAATGCGTGGCAAACAAGGTTTTAGCCCTGTTCTTAGGCTGCGCATGGATGTATTCGGCAATGGCCCAGGCAATGGAGATGCCATCGTAGGTGCTGGTGCCGCGTCCGATCTCATCGAGCAGGATGAGGCTGCGGTCGCTCAGGTTATTCAGGATGCTGGCGGTTTCATTCATCTCCACCATAAAGGTCGATTCTCCGGAAGAGATGTTATCACTGGCCCCCACACGGGTAAAGATCTTATCGACGATACCGATCTCCGCGCTTTGCGCCGGCACATAGCAGCCGATCTGCGCCATCAGTGTGATCAGCGCCACCTGCCTCAGCAAGGCAGACTTACCACTCATATTGGGGCCGGTGATCATCATCACCTGCTGGCTTTCATTATCAAGGTAAACGGAATTGCTTACATAGTCCACTCCGATCGGCAATTGCTTTTCGATGACCGGGTGGCGGCCTTCCTTGATGTCAATGGCATAGCCGTTGGTGAGCACGGGACGCACATACCGGTTATCTTTCGCGAGCTTCGCAAAAGACTGCAGGCAGTCGAGCTTTGCGATGAGCGAGGCATTGAGCTGGATCGGAATGATGTAATCAATGAGGTCGCGTACCAATGCTTCATACAAACCCTGCTCCAGTACCGCGATCTTGTCTTCGGCACCCAATATTTTCTCTTCGTACACTTTCAGCTCCGGCGTAATGTAGCGCTCGGCATTGGTAAGCGTCTGTTTGCGGATCCAGTCCTGCGGCACTTTGTCCTTATGCACATTGGTCACTTCCAGGTAATAGCCGAATACGTTATTGTACGATACCTTGAGCGAGGAAATTCCCGTGCGCTCGGTTTCACGCTGCTGGATCTGCAACAGGTAATCTTTCCCCGAAAAGGCAATGGAGCGCAACTCATCGAGCTCCGCATTAACGCCTTTGCTGATGACATTGCCTTTGTTCAGCAATACCGGCGCCTCTTCATTCAGCTCATTCTGCAACCTGTCCCGCATCAGGATACAAGGGTTCAGCTGCTCCGCGATCTTTTGCAGGGAATGATTCTCGCAAGGCTGCAGCAACTCCTTCACGGCTTCTATGGTATTGAGGGCGCGCTTCAACTGCACCAGCTCGCGCGGGTTGATCTTGCCCGCAGCCACCTTTGAGATCAGACGCTCCAGGTCGCCGATCTCCTCAAAATGATTTCGCACCTGCGATTGCAGTTCGCTGTTGGCGCCGAAAAAGCTCACCACATCCAGGCGCTCGTTGATGAGCTCCAGCTGCTTAAGCGGCAGGGCAAGCCAGCGCTTGAGCAGGCGCGAACCCATCGGGCTCACCGTGGTATCAATGATGTCGATGAGGCATTTGCCGTTATCGTGGCTGCTGCCGAATAACTCCAGGTTCCTCACGGTAAAGCGGTCGAGCCAGACGTACTGATCTTCTTCAACACGCGATACGGCCGTGATGTGCTGCAGGCGGTCGTGCTTGGTTTCTCCCAGGTAATGCAGGATGGCACCGCAGCTGGAAATGGCCATCGGCAGGTGCTCGATACCGAAACCTTTTAAGGACAGTGTGCCGAATTGTTTGGTAAGGGCCTCGAAGCCGAAGTCGCGTGTAAAGGCCCAGTCGTCGAGGCCAAAGGTATAGAAGCGATCGCCAATGAGGTTCATCAGCGTCTGGCGCTTGTTCTTTTCAAACAGGATCTCGTTGGGCTTGAAACTCTGGATCAGCTTTTCAATATAGGTATGCGAGCCTTCCGCCACCAAAAATTCGCCGGTAGATACATCGAGGAAGGATGCGCCGGCACGGTCTTTATCCAGGTGAACGCTCGCTAAGAAATTATTCGTTTTATGCTCGAGAACTTTGTCGTTGAAGCTCACACCCGGTGTGACGAGCTCTGTGATGCCACGCTTCACAATGCCTTTCACCAGTTTGGGATCTTCGAGCTGGTCGCAGATGGCCACTCGGTAACCCGCACGCACCAGCTTGGGCAGGTAGGTATCGATGCTATGGTGTGGAAAGCCCGCCAGCTCAATGTGCGACGCCGACCCGTTGGCACGCTTGGTAAGGGTAATGCCCAGCACTTTGGAAGCCCGCACAGCATCCTCTCCGAATGTTTCATAAAAGTCGCCTACCCGGAACAATAACACCGCATCCGGGTATTTCCCCTTCACCTCATTGTATTGCTTCATTAAAGGGGTTTCCTTGACTTCTCCGCTCTTTGCCATAAATGATATTCAAATCACTAAGATACGCTATCTGCGGGCTATGCAGAGAGCATTTTTTTAACAGGAAGGCACATATTGTTAATATGTTGTTGCCTGTAAATCAACAGAGAAAGCCATCTTCTGTAAACGCCAAAAACTTTTCGTATGTATCGGACTTATGGAGTATGGCAGATTTGTTAATCCTCGAAGCCTTCAGAGAAAAATTGCTCTAATGTCAGGCCGTGAATCTGAATAATCTTCACTAAGGTATCAAATCGAATATTGCTGCCTTATGGAATGTTATGAGCAATGCCATGTACCTGAAGTCAAGAGTTTCTACGATGATGAACTGGTAATAAAAATGAAAGACTATATAAGCAATCTGCCTGGGCGGCAGAAATGCCTCACAACAAATCTATAATTTATTCCGGTGAACAGGCACTCATCAGTAACCATCTTAAACCGAACCTATGAATAGAATACATGGATGTCGCTATTCCTTCGTTAAAGACTGATCTTCCATTATTGGAGGGCTGTTCAGCGCTTGCCGCAAACCCGTATTAATACGGGCAAAAACACGTAATCTTACGCATTGACAACCAGTATATCATACAGTAACATTGCACCGCCTCCCAAATCATATCTTTCAACTTATTCAAATAATTTAACCTATGAAAACTTTTATTTTTTCAATCCTGACCTTCTCAGGATTTAGTGTGTATTCTCAATCTGTAACAACCACAACCATTAGTGGCTCTCTCAAAGTAAACGATTCTTTAAGTGTATCTAATAATCTGGAAGCAGCAGATATTACCTCTCGCGGTGAAATGATCGCCAAAGATGTACTACGTGCAGAAGATGATCTGATTGTGGCCGGTAAAGCAGATATTGGCGGGAATCTTAAAGTCAATGGCACTTCCAATCTACTGGGTGGCCTACTTACTCCCGGCATGTTAATTGGTGATGCAACCGATAATGTGAAGATCAGCTTGCAAACCCTGGGTGGTGGAAAAATTCTTGCCTTCGGTTTTGCAGGCCCAATTCAGCAGTTGCCTACAACCTGTGTTAAGCCTTATAACAGCAGCTCACTTTCAATTTTTAACAGCAGAGCCGGAGTGATTAACAGCTCCAGTCCCAATATGTTGGATTTTAATAACGACGGAGCAAACGGATTTATTGACTATGGCTATGACATCGGACTACACGCTTTCCCTGCTAATGGCAATTCACCGGCACCCATTCCGGCTTTGAAGATCAACAGCCTCTGTTATGGTGATGTGGAAATTGCCAAAGGAGGAGGTTATGTAAGTGCCGGAACTTATCTTGAAGTAGGAAATCCTACTCGCAATGGTGGCATTGCAGTGAACATCAACGCTCCCAACAAAGTAGGCCAACGGGTAACAGTAAGCTCTGTCTGGCCAGAAAGCTACCCAACACCACCGGATGCCTATAACACCCAGCTCTTTGTAAACCGCAGCAAAATCAAAGCCTTGACCGTGCTTAATACAGCAACCAATCCAAATGGCGATCAAACCTTCGTGGTGTATGGAAACGGCAGGACGCACATTGGTATTGGGCGGCCTTTAGCGACAGGCATTTGCGCCAATGCGATGTTAACGGTAGACGGAACAATTTTAGCCAAAGAAGTGAGGGTCGCTATCTCAACTACAACGCATTGGGCGGATTATGTGTTTGAGAAAGATTACAAATTAATGCCATTAAAGGACGTAGAAGAATATATTACAGTAAATAAGCACTTGCCCGAGGTGCCGAGTTCTGAGGATGTCCAAAAAAATGGCGTAGAGGTGACTGAGATCAGCGCGGTACTCCTAAAGAAAATTGAAGAATTGACGCTTTACACCATTGAATTACAAAAGAAGCTGGAAGCCCAGCAACAAGAAATTAACACTCTTAAAAAACCATAGTTATGAGATATATCATTATTTTGTTTTGGCTGAGTGGATTTTTCACTCAGGCACAACAGCTATACCCACCAGTTACGATCGATTCTGTAGCATGGACTACCGGGACCGTTCGTCTTACCAATGCAGAAACCTTTATCTATAAAGCCTCTGCGACACAAAGCTCCGATGTGGAATTGAAAGCGGCGGCAGAGATTGTTATAACACCCGATGCCATAGCTGGCAGCTATAGTACCGGGGAGTTTCATGCAGTAATTGCACCGGAAGCCATGAGCATTGTTTCATTTCACCCTAACGGGTGGCAAAACATACCACGCTATGACAAATTTGAAATGGGGGTAAAGTTACCGGCAACTATTCAAAGTCAGATTAACGCATTTTTAAGCGGGCAACCGGGGCTTAATCCGTATGACCCCGATCAGGTAAAGGTAGAATGTATCTTTAACGGAGGTGCTCATACCCGCTACGGTTTTTATTACCGCGATTACAACGTACAAAATAACACCTGGATTGAGCAGCCAACCGACTACACGTTTAGAATACGCCTGGCCCCCGAAGTATTATATGGGTACAGAGCCGATATTAATTTATACATCAATGGTGTGTTGACAGAAACCGTTACCCGTTATTTCGGAACGGATAACAGCGGAAATAAGGGACATCTCCAAATGGCAAACGGAAATTTATTAAAGCTTCAATATAGCAATGGGGATGTGTTTTTTGGTATCGGTCAGAATGTGGCTTATCCTATTCCTGATAGCATTGGGCTCAATTGTGCAGGCGGGCCTACAGGAAAGTGCAACACGCCTTACACCTTTCAGAAACAGAGGGATTATTTAGTTGACCTGGCGGATAACGGTGGAAATTTCACACGTGTCAGACTGGATGCTTTAAATATGCTTTGCGAATGGCCTTACCGGCAGGAGCTGAATACAGACCCTGTCCCACCAAATAAGCCATTAAGCTCTTATCTGACGAACTACAACGATAATCAGCGCTATTTATGGGAATATGACAAAACTTTCGCTACAATGGAAAACAAAGGAATTAAAGCTGTCTTGTGTTTGCTTCAGGACCAGGCATTTTCTGTTGATGGTGCTTACGACCCTTACCACCAATATACCTGGAACAATAATCCATATAGCACAATTACAGGTAATAATCTTGCCGGGTGTAAAGCATTTTTCACAAATCAACAAGCAATTAATACATATCGGAAATGGCTGTATTATATTCAGGCGAGATATGGATACAGTACCAGCGTTGCGATGTGGCAATTGATTAACGAAACAGCCAATGTAGCCAGTTCGTATGCTCAGAAGCATGCAATTGACGACCATTCTTTTTTTATGGATGTTCAAAATTGGGTTCAGGATAATAAATTCATTTTGGAACAACAATATCCGCCACGCCCTGTAACTACTGGTTTTGTTTCAGATACCAACCAGTTGACCCAATCTTATAACTTAAATGTTTATTCAAGTAATTCTTATCATGGCTACACATCAAACAATGAATATATAGACCCGGATTATGAAGGCAGAGCAAATGCTATGATAAAACCAGGTTCAGGATACTTTACACAATACAAACCCTTCTTTTGGGGTGAGCTTGGAATCGGCGACAGTGCAGTCGTTATGGATAAAAAATCCGATAGGTGCTTTCACAATGCAGTTTGGGCAAGTGCGTTCACCGGAGGAATCAGTAACGGATTGTACTGGAATGACTGGGAACAGAAATATGGGGTCAATCATAGAAAGAACTTTCAGGCGCTCAGGGCATTTACTGATATGATTGATTTTAGCCAACGCTTAGAGCCTGGCAAAAGCAAAGATCGGGGGCAAACCAATACGCAGTATTACGTTAGAGAAATACATACATGGTGGTTGACCAATGCCGCAAAGAATTTTACCGCAGGTTGGACTAAAAATAACAGTGCGAATGTATTTCAGGATTTGGGAAATCTGACACAGCCAGAAAGAGATCAGGTTGTGCTATCTACACGAATTTATGAATATACGCTCGCTAACTACACTTGCTTTTCAACTAACCAAAATCCTCAAACAATCGTAGAAAATTTGCTTCCGCTTACTACTTACAAAATCAAAATATACAATACCTATAATAATGCAAATGAAGAGGAGATTAAAACTGAAACAACAAGCGCTTCGGGGAAACTGACATTTAGGCGTACAATGCCCTCTTACATTGATGATCCTTTTAACCCCGATTATGCATTTATAGCCAAACCCTCATCATCTTGGAGAATATCTCAGAATAATGCAATATCTGCATGCGATACTATCTACATGACTACATCTGATACTATCACGCTTCAATCAAGGTTTGTAAATGAAAATAAGGACTATGAATTTAACTGGTCAGGCTCATTACAGAATCTTAATTTAAAAGAGCGTTTTGCCAGAGTTAGTTATGCAAGGGAAGGCAACTTTATCGTAGACATGGAAGCAAAGGCAAGTCAGGGTGATACATCTGTCACGAATCGTTTCTATATGGTAGTAACTGATACAGGGATTGCCGGTAATCTGGGAAAAGCTTCGGTTTATCCTAATCCGGCCAATAATTTTGTTTATCTTTATTATGACGAAGAATTTATCAGGAATCCTTCAATCTCGTGTAATGACATGCTTGGTAAAGCATACAAACTTGACAGGCTTGAACAATTCAAATTTGATACAAGTAATCTACCAGATGGCATGTACATAGTGAAATTAAGATATGGAAACAACGAAAAAGCTTTTAAGATTAGCGTTATTCATTAGCCTTGTACAATTATCATTTAGGGTATCTGCGGCAAACGCAGATACCTTAAAAGGTAAAAACTATATTGGCATTGAAGTAAACTACGGAATACCCGTATATAACAGCCTGACTCTGGACAAGTTTAATGGATTTAGCAAGCAATATAAAGTTAACAGCAAACTAAAAAGCTGCGGAGATATAAAATTCTCTATTGCTCGCGGCAAAAACCTTATATTGCTTGGAGCGTGTATTATACAGAGTGATTTTAAAGGAGATCTATTTAATACAAGTGCGGGCGTTTACAGTGGTACAAGCTATCAGTACACTTATACTATGTATCAGCGCATCAAGTATAACGTTTACTATTTCAGCGCAGGGTATGGACTTAATATCAAATTGGGACTGCAACATACCCTGAGCCCATCAGCTGAATTATTGGTCCCATTACGATATGACTTTAAGATCGACAATTATTATGGGGCCGGTCAAACCAGCGATACCACAAAATACATAGCTACAAAAAATGCCAATAACAAAGATACAGACTTTGGTCGCTTCCCTCGATTCAGGCTGGGATTGTCTTATATGTTTAACCCCACAGAACATATTGGAATACGCTTCAATTTATCATTTATATATGCTGTGACACTCGATCGCAAAGAGCCAGATTTTATTGATTACAGCTCTGTCTTTAATCAAAGTAATAAACAGACGTATTTGGCTTATACCATAAAAAACCAATCAATTCTATTGCCTTCAATTGGCCTTCACTTTAAATTAAAAAAATGATGAAAACCTTATTGTTATTTTTAGTCATTGCCCTGATCGCATGTAAAAAAGAAAAAAAGCCGGACACTCCCTTGCTCGAGCTAAGTGAACGTACAAAAATTTTGACGGGGCACGATTGGTCTATGACCCACCAATACATAGATTCTACTTCTTATGCGAAAGCGCATCTGACTGAATGGCCATTGCCATCAACTGTAGATTTTATGGACATCTACGATACATGTGAGTGGGACAGTAAAAATCTGTTTCTGCTTGATGGACGTTGGAAGTTTAAAAAAAGTCCTAAATGCCCGGCTACACTTACAGAAGACGTAGGCCGTTGGAAATTAATTAATAGCGATAACGATTTGGTCATTGTAGGACAAGACACAATGCATATTGTCGAATTAAGCAATAATAGCTTTAAAATGTATTATGAAAGTTATACGTATTTTCAGCAGCAACTAATATTAACAGAATATATTATGTGGACATATGAGGCAAGGTAAAGAGCAGACTTAGCCCAAAAGGGAGGGAAAATCTGAAACTAAAGACCCACGGCGTGAAGGATAGAACGGAAATCCTCCCGGAGGCTTTGGTTCCTTAGCCCCCGGGAGATTGGAGTGATAGCCTGACCGGCCCGGTTCCTTTCGGGACGGGCACGCCCAAATTTTTAAACAGTTTCAAGTCATCTCAACGCGTATAATTATCTCGTTATTTCTTAAAACACCATCACATTTTTACCAATCGTTTTCCCGCTCTCCTGCAGTCGGTGCAGCTCTTTCAGGTTCTCTACCGTAAACCCATTCAGTGTTTTGGCAAGCGTTGTTTTCAACATGCCGGCATCCACTAAAGCCCCTGCTTTATTCAGGATAGCATGTTGCTCAGACATATCTTCCGTTTGGAACATGGAGCGCGTATACATCAGCTCCCAGCTAAAGCTCACACTTTTATTAAACACGTTTTTCAAGCCCACAACCGGTGTCGCGGGAGAAATGGAAGCGATATGTCCCTGCGGCTTAATCAGCTCTGCCATTGCATCCCAATACAAGCCGGCATCTACAAAATCCAGAATAAAATCGACCTGCGTGATGCCTGCTTTCCGGACTTCATCTACGAGGCTTTGATGGTTGACAACAACATCGGCACCCTGCTTCCTGCACCAATCTGCACTTTCGGGGCGCGACGCCGTGGCAATCACTTTCAGTCCCGCCACTTTTTTGGCAATCTGGATGGCAATGGAACCAACACCGCCTGCACCGCCGATGATGAGCACGGTTTTTCCCTTGTCCTTTCCGGAATCGATGCGCATGCGGTCGAACAGGATCTCCCAGGCAGTCAATGTTGTAAGCGGCAAGGCTGCAGCTTCAGCATCCGTCAGGCTTTGAGGCTTACGACCAACGATGCGCTCATCCACCAACTGGTATTCGGCATTGCAGCCGGTGCGCGTGAGATCGCCGGCGTAATAGACAGTGTCGCCTTTTTTAAATAAGGTAACGTCGCTGCCTGTTTCTTCGACAATGCCCGCCGCATCCCAGCCGATTACTTTCGGTTCGGGAAGCACCGTATCTTTAGCGGCACTCTGCCGGACCTTAAAATCAACAGGGTTTACGCTGATGGCTTTGATCTTTACCAACAGGTCGCGGCCTGTGGCTTTCGGCTTTGCCGTTTCAAATTCGATGAAACTGTCTTGTTCTGTAAGGGCTAATGAGGTTTTAAATCCAATGGCTTTCATGATGAGTTTGTGTTTTGTAGTTGAGATTATCATATAACGTTTAGCGGAAGGTTCTACTCCGGCAACGCAAAAATATACCGATTAAAACACATATATGTGGTATATATTTTCTATTTTAAGGTATATATTTGCTTCATGAAAAACGATCATCTGTACGAGCCGTATTCCATCAGCTTTGAGACACTGGATGAATTTCCTGTTGTAAAAACACAAAAACATTTTTTCGAATTGGTCTATATCCTTTCCGGGAGCGGCACACATTGCATCAACAAGCATTCTTTCAGGTACGGGGAGAACCACATGTTCCTGATCACACCGCAGGATTGCAATGTCTTTTCAATCGAGACGACCACGCGCTTTTTCTTTCTGCGCTTCAACAATATTTATCTGAAAAGGAATGGGCTGCAGATGGAGAATATTCAGCGCCTGGAATTTATTTTACAAAATGCCAATCATAAACCGGGCTGTATTTTAAAGAACCAATCGGACAAAAGCCTCGTGCGGCCTGTGGTTGAAGCCATGATCCGTGAGGCCGTGAACCGCGATCTCTATGACAGCGAAATTACGCAACAACTGGTGAACACGATGATCGTGGTCGTAGCCCGCAACATTGCCAAATATTTACCGGAGAACGTCGATACGTCATCAGAAGAAAAAATAGTCGATATCCTCAATTACATTCAAAGCCATATTTACGAAAGTGAAAAAATCCGCACAGAAGCTATCAGCCGGCACTTCGGCATTTCTGAAAATTATCTGGGCCGTTACTTTAAAAAACATTGCGGCGAAACCATGCAGTCTTACATAAACCACTACAAAACAACACTGATAGAACATCGCCTCAAACACAGCGACAAACGCATTAACGAGATTGTCTCTGAATTAGGTTTCACCGATGAAAGCCATTTGAATAAATTTTTCAAACAACAAAAAGGCATGAGCCCAAAGGCTTTCCGGGAGTCTTTTCATGTGAAAGCCCGATCTTAGCTTCTGTACTCAGGGCGCATCAAAACTGCAGATAGATTGGCATCACGGGCTCCGCCGCTTTTGTCAGGATAGCCAGCCAGACAATGCCGATGAGGATAAGCGTTTTCAGGAAAATGCCTGTGGATGCCAGCCGGCCCTGAAGGGCCCACTCCATCTGCTTTGGGAGGGCATGCAGGATATATCCCAACAGCATCAGCAGAATCACATTCCTGTAGTTTGCAATAAGATCAAGGATGACTGCTCCGTTAAAATGAAAGGCGATCTGTGAGATCATCTGGCGGGCAGCTTCAAACGACTCCGCTTTAAAGAAAATCCAGCAAAAACAAACAAAGTGAAAGGTGATCAGCAGGGACAGTGTTTTTGTAAACGCATTATTCGTTTTAAAGAGGCCAAACCGTTCGCGCATGATCTTATCGAAAGCGAGGGCAAGGCCATGCACTGCGCCCCATAAAATAAAATTCCAGCTGGCCCCATGCCAGAGGCCTCCGATAAGCATGGTCACTACAAGGTTGATGTATTTCCGGGAATGTCCTTTTTTATTTCCTCCCAGTGGGATGTACACATAATCCTTCAACCAGGCCGATAAAGAGATGTGCCAACGTCTCCAAAACTCCGTAATATTAAGGCTTTGGTAGGGCGAATCGAAATTAGCAGGAATCACAAAGCCCATCCAGCGCGCCATCCCGATGGCCATATCGGAATAGCCTGAAAAATCGCAATAGATCACCAGCGCATAGCCATAGACAGCCAGCAGGCATTCGAGTCCGGTATGTTGCAGCGGGGCATCGAAAACACCTTCCACCAGCTGCGTGTACAGGTAATCGGAGATCACCATTTTTTTGAAGAGGCCGCCGGCAATGAGGTAAAATCCGGTGCCGATGTCCTGTGGCGAAATGGCAATGGTTTTCCGGATCTGCGGAATAAAATCTTTTGCCCTTACAATCGGCCCCATCATCAGCTTCGGAAAAAACGACAGGAAAAAGCAGTAGTCGATGAAGCGGTTCACGGGCTTAAACTCACCACGGTATACATCGATGGTATAGCTCAGGTTTTCGAACGTATAAAAGGAGATGCCGATGGGCAGCACCAGGTGCAGGGGATGGATCTCGCTATTGGTAAAGTCATTGAGAATATCAATGAAGAAGTTGGTGTATTTAAAATAAAAAAGCAGGCCCAGGTTAATCATGATGCTGAACACCAGCAGGCCCCTGGCAACGGCCTTCCGCTCCCGGTATGTATAAATGGCATTAGAGATTATAAAATCCACAATGGCCGACAGGATGATGATGAGAAAGTAGTAGCCGCAGGCTTTGTAAAAAAAATAAAGAGAAAACAGCGTGAACATCAGCACCCGCGTCATCTTATGCTTGTACGCAAACTGATAGAAAAACAGGAAGACGGTGAAGAACACCAGGAAAAAACTGCTGTTGAACAATAAAGGGTTCGCCGGGTCATAGGCCAGCTGATCCAGGATCTTGCGAAGGTCGAAATCGATCATACGGTATAGGGGAATAAGGGCTTAAGGTTTTTGAACAGAGGAATTCATCAGGGCTTCAAACAAAAGACGGCCTTGGCGTTCATAGCCTTTGCGCGTAAAGTGTACATAATCGGCGGTAGCCAATCCCTGTTTTTTCCATTGCGCCATCGCTCCCCGGCCTCCCATTACTTCATACAGGTCCCACAGAGCGCAGGCATGGCGGCTTGCGTAGCTTTTCAACAAATTTCTGATCAGGGGCACGCGTGCATTGCTCAGCGGTTTTCCTTTTTTCACCCGGCAATTATCCGCCGGTGTTGTCAGCAGGATGGAGGAAGAGGGGCATTGCTTTCTCACAGCTTCGATAAATACCCCCAGCTGCACTTCGAATCCGTCTACATCAAACTTCCCGGCATACGACTCATTGGTCCCCAGGGAAACGATCAGCAGATCGGGGTTTAGCTCCGGCAGCTGCTGCAAAAAGAGGTTGGCGCTGTTATAGCTTTGAAAGGTGGCGCCGTTCACCCCGATGGTATGGTAGAGGATGCCGCCACGCCCGTTACTTAAAACGAGCCCATGCACATCCACACCGGCAGAAAAACGGATCGTCACGCGGCTGCTGGTATCGGACAGATCGTACACCGAAACGCATGCGGACGATTTCTGCGCATTGACCGTCATGCCGCGGTCAGCGAAAAGCAGCGTATTTCCGGGATTCGCCGCCTGCGAAAATAATGTGACCCTCTTAAACGCGTAGCTCATATTGTTTTGGGGCTTCGTCCGGATGCTAAAGCCTGCCTGTGGGGATATTGAAAAAAGAGAAATCCCGGAAATTCCAATGGCTGCGCTGTCAGGGTTGATCACGCTTCTCACGCCTCTCCATTCGCCCGAAGACGCGGAGCTGTAGCTGGCCGGCTCATTCGTGCGGGCAACCGTATAGGGAAAAACAAGCCCTCGGCCGGCATTTCCGAATTTTTCCTGGAGCAACACCCGGAGCATCCCGGAAAAATAATCGGCCTGGAGATGGGAATCGCCTATATGAACAATCGAAAGCGTCCGGCTCGGATCCAGCTTCAGGGCGTCCAGTGCTGCAAAGAAATGAACCAGGGCACTGTCGCTTCCCGAAATGACATTTCCGGATGCTCTTCCCGCGGCCGGATTCCCTGTCTGAGCCTGACATCCGGAGAACAGCAGGCACAGGATGTAAACACTAAATTGCTTCATGTTTCTTTTTCCATGTGTTATAGTCCTTCATGATGGCGCTGTAGATCAGCCTTCCTGCTTTGGAGGCTCCTTTGTGGTTGAAATGCGTGTAGTCTTTGTTGGCGAGGCTGGTATCGGCGTTCACCCAGGCCTTCATGCTTCCGTTCCCGCCCATCAGTTCGTACAAATTCAGAAAACCTGAACCTGTTTGCCGGGCCAGTTTTTTCTGTGTATCGATCAGCGGCTCAATGCCATTGAGGCTCGTATATTCGCCCTTTACCTTCACCGCGCGGTCGCTGCACCCGATGATCAGGAAATCCGTATGGGGGAACGCTGCTCTCATGTGCTTCAGGTTGGCCAGCATCTTACGCTCATACCAGCTGTAATCAGTGTTTTTATGCGTGGCCACATTGATGCCGTACTGAAAAATAATGAGGTCGTAATGCAAATAATCCTGGAATTGCATCAATAATTCCGCCGGGCACTCTGTGAAATAAGTTCCGGAACTGCCGCGGAAGGAAAAGTTATCGATGATGATGCCGGAATCGCTTTCCAGGCTTAAGCCGTACACCGGCACAGAGGTCGTGGATGCAAAGCTGAGGGCGACATCCGAAGCCGCAAGCGTTTGAACATATTCATTCAGTTTTTTTGTTGTCGGCAGCTTGTGTTTCAACGCATTCACCTCCACCGTCAAAGCAGAATCAGCAGCGGTATTCCCATAAAATAGTTTCAGAAGATCTGTGTGTTCCTTTGATTTTAACTTCACCCATGAGTTTGACTGCGTAAAAGAAGTATAGCCTGCAATACCAATGTCTTCTCCCGGTTTATGATCTTTCGCATTCACCGTTTCCCAATTCCCGGAAAAACTCTGGGCGATCGTTTGTCGGAAAGAAGGATTTAAAGGAGAGGCCAGCACGAAGCCTACCCCGCTTCCTCCAAAGGTTTTCTGAAACTCTTCCCTAAGGGTGCTGGTGATCAGGTCGCCCTCGATCATGGAATCACCGAAGTGGGCGATCCGTATTTTTTTCTTTGTTTTTCCGAGCGAATCCAGGCAGCCGAAAAAATGCACGAGGTTTGAGTTTTCCTCAGTGACAGTTTTTTTCGTTTTTTTATGATGCGTTTTGCCGGCCTTGCCTGTATCCGCCAGAGCCAGTGACGGCTGCCGGAGGTCGCGTTTAACATCGGCAAAAAAATCGTACTGTTTAAAACCGTCGGAAGTGGAGCTGAAAAAAGACAGGCTGGTAAAAAAGCTGATGCAGCCAACCAGGATATAACAGGGCTCTTTGATGGAGGATCGCATGTTGGAGTGATTAGTTCACTCAAAAGTAGAACGCTCTTTCCTGTTATAAAGCAGCGCTTTATTATCCGGCAGTTACGGTTTATTATTTGCAGAAAAATACGGCTGATCCGAAAGCCTTACTTTTTCTTTTTCGACATTTTTTCCATGATCAGATCGCGCTCCGCCTGATCCCAGTATTCCTGGAAATCCAGATTGACCTTGATCACTTCCACGCGGGCCTGTTTATTCTGTTTGGCCAGATTTTCCCATACCTTCACATGATCCTTATTCAATCTTCCGGTCCATACGGTCCAGTAGATCAACACATAAAAATCAGCAGGCTTCAGGTTTGCCCGGTCAAACGCCTTTCCGTTCAGGTCATTCCACGTAGCTGCCTCCTTGCTTAAGCTGGTCTTGCCGGTTTTATTATAAGACCCGTCCGGCCTGAGTTCCGGAATAAAGCCAAACAAGCCTGCATTACAGGAAGTGTCCGTTGCCCGGTATTCCAGGTATGCGCCTTCCGAATTAAACACAGCAGCATCAGGAATGCCGCCTGCCGCTTTCACGGTTTTCAGAAAATCACCACTTTTCACGGTAACGATATTGGCGGTATCGAGACCGAATTTCCGCGCTTTTTTCAGGATCGTTTTACGGTTTTCGACATCGGGGTTTTTGATGCCGTAAAGCTTGAGCATGATAGGCCGGCAGCTGACCAGGCTTACTATAAGCGCAAGGATAAGGAGTTGTTTTAGCTTTGTCATAAGCTGTCAAATATAAAAAAACTCCCGACAGTGTTGCCGGGAGTTTCTGTTATAAATAATCTGCAAAATTATGCAGTGACTGTAGAAAGTACGCTGTTCATGCTTCTTACGGCATCAGCGCTTTTTGCGAATAAGGCTTTTTCTTCGTCGTTCAGGTTGAAGTCAACGATTTTCTCCCATCCGTTTTTGCCAATGATCACCGGAACGCCCATGCAAATATCGGATTGTCCGTATTCGCCTTCGAGCAGAACGCTGCAAGGGATGAGTTTTTTCTGGTCGTTCAGGATGCTGTCTACGATTGTTGCCACAGCTGCTCCCGGAGCATACCAGGCAGAAGTGCCTAACATGCCTGTTAAGGTTGCGCCACCCACCATCGTGTCGGCTGCTACTTTTTTCAGGGTTTCTGCGTTTAACGTCTGAGAAACCGGAACGCCATTATACGTTGCCAGGCGCGTTAAAGGGATCATGGTTGTATCGCCGTGACCGCCGATTACCACACCTTGCACGTCGCTTGCAGGAGCATTCAGGGCTTGTGACAAATAGCAGTTGAAGCGTGCGCTGTCTAAGGCACCGCCCATGCCAATGATACGGTTTTTAGGTAATTTGCTGCCTTTTAATGCCAGATAGGTCATAGTATCCATTGGGTTGGAAACGATGATGATGATGGCATTCGGAGAATGTTTCAGAACGTTTTCAGTAACCGTTTTTACGATGCCCGCATTGATTCCGATCAGCTCTTCGCGGGTCATGCCCGGTTTGCGTGGAATTCCGGAAGTAACAACCACAACGTCGCTTCCTGCTGTTTTAGCGTAGTCGTTGGTGCTGCCGCTGATTCGTGTATTAAACCCATTCAGGGAAGCCGTTTGCATAAGATCCAGGGCTTTGCCCTCTGCAAAGTTTTCTTTGATGTCGAGGATCACCACTTCGCTGGCAATTCTTCTTTGTGCGATGTACTCTGCACAGGTTGCGCCTACATTTCCGGCGCCGATTACTGATACTTTAGTCATTTTTATTAATTATTGAGTTGTTGATTTTTAGAATTGTTAATTTTTTCCCGATGAAGAATGATTGCAGCAAATTTAGAACAATAGTTGATTAATTCTTAACTCGCTAATTCAATAATTCTCTATCTGTTTAGGCGTCGATCTTTGCATATTTTGCATTTTGTTCGATGAACTCGCGGCGTGGCGGCACTTCATCTCCCATCAGCATGGCAAAGGTTCTGTCGGCTTCCGCAGCGCTGTCGATGCTCACCTGGCGTAAGGTCCTGGTAGCAGGATCCAGGGTCGTTTCCCACAGCTGGATGGCGTTCATCTCACCTAAGCCTTTGTAACGCTGTACGTGCACGCTATCGGATTTTTCACCTCCCATCTCGCGGATGGCTATTTCGCGCTGCTCGTCGTTCCAGCAATAGCGGGCATCCTTGCCTTTCTTCACCTGGTATAAAGGCGGTGCGGCAATATAGACGTGTCCTTTTTCAATCAGCTCTTTCATGTGGCGGAAGAAGAAGGTCAGGATCAGCGTGGTAATGTGAGAGCCATCGACGTCGGCATCACACATGATCACGATCTTGTGGTAACGCAGCTTGTCCATATTCAGGGCGCGGTCGTCTTCCTTGGTTCCGCGGAAAACGCCCAGTGCCGTAAAGATGTTCTTGATCTCCTGATTTTCATAGATCTGGTATTCGAGGGCTTTTTCCACGTTCAGGATCTTGCCCCTGAGTGGTAAAATAGCCTGAAAATCGCGATTACGGCCTTGTTTGGCTGTTCCTCCCGCCGAATCCCCTTCGACCAGGAATAACTCACATGCATAAGGGTCGTTATTGGCGCAATCGGCCAGTTTCCCCGGTAAGCCCGAGCCGGACATCACCGACTTACGCTGCACCATTTCGCGGGCTTTGCGGGCTGCATGACGGGCTGTGGCTGCCAGCACCACTTTATCCACGATCAGCTTGGCTTGTTTCGGGTGTTCTTCCAGGTAATTGTTCAGGGCTTCGCTGATGGCCTGGTCAACGGCGCCGGTTACCTCGTTGTTCCCTAATTTGGTTTTGGTTTGACCCTCAAACTGCGGCTCCTGCACTTTTACGGAAACCACGGCTGTCAAGCCCTCACGAAAGTCATCGCCGCTGATCTCGAATTTCACGTTCTTGAACAGGCCGTTCTTCTCGCCGTAACTTTTCAGGGTACGCGTGAGGCCCCTGCGGAAGCCCGCCAGGTGCGTTCCTCCCTCGTGGGTATTGATGTTGTTTACATAACTCTGGATGCTTTCGCTGTAGGAGTTATTGTAAAGCATGGCCACTTCCACCGGAATGCCAACTTTTTCCCCTTCAATGTAGATCACATCTTCCATCAGTTTTTCCTTGCCGCCGTCGATGTACTGAACGAACTCTTTCAGCCCGCCTTCGCTGTGGAAGGTTTCCATGTGAGGGTTTCCATTCTCATCAACCTGTCTATAATCTTCCAGGATGATCGCGATCCCTTTATTTAAAAAGGCCAGTTCGCGCATCCGGTTTGCCAGGGTGGCGTAATTATATTCCCCAACTGTAAAAATGCTGAGATCGGGCGTAAAGGTCTGGATCGTACCTCGGTCGCTGCTTTCCCCTACTTCTTTGGCAGGGTATAATGGCTTCCCGCAGCTAAACTCCTGCACCACGATCTTTCCGTCGCGGTGTACCTCCGTTTTCATATGGGAGGACAAGGCATTCACACAGCTTACCCCTACCCCGTGCAAACCGCCGGATACCTTATAAGTGTCTTTATCGAATTTACCGCCGGCGTGCAGTACCGTCATAACCACTTCCAGGGCGCTGATGCCCAGTTTCGGGTGAATACCGGTAGGGATACCCCGGCCATTGTCTTTCACGCGGATAGAGTTATTTTCGAGAATCGAAACGGTAATTTTATCACAATGGCCAGCTAAGGCTTCATCAATTGAATTATCCACAACTTCATATACCAGGTGGTGCAATCCTTTCATGCCGATATCGCCAATGTACATGGCGGGCCTTTTCCTTACCGCCTCTAATCCTTCCAGTACCTGTATGTTATCTGCGCCGTAATTTCCCTTGTCTGTAGCTGTCGTTTCTTCCATAAATTCAGTTTCTTCGTTTTTTATGATTTATCCTTTAAATGTACTGATTTTATTAGGATTTCAGGCGATTTATGTAAGGCATTTTTACTAACAATTGTTAATAAAAACAGTCCTGTAATGAGGGATTATTTTGAGTAAAAATTTGCTTATTCGAAAGCTGCAATTCTGTGTAAAATCCATGTATTTTACATGCCCCCACAGTACCATACCCCTGAAATGTTTGCCATTAATTTACAGGGGCAACACATTGGCTATTTCACAAATAAATGCGTCATTTGCATTTTATTCATCTTATTTAAAATTAGCATTATGTCTGAGTTATTTTCTGCCGAAGCCCTGCTGAGCCTGATCCCCTTGACCCTGATGGAGATCCTGCTGGGGATCGATAATGTGATCTTCGTTTCTATTGTTCTGAACCGCCTGCCACAGGAGCAAACCCGGCGCGCCGGCCTCATCTGGATGGTTGTGGGCATCATCATGCGCCTCCTCTTTTTGTTTATTCTCGGCTACCTCATCAAAGGCGAGCAGGAACTGTTTAAGCTTTTCGGCCACTCTGTCGCCCTGAAAGACATCATCATGCTTGCCGGAGGCCTGTTCCTGCTGATAAACTCGACGCTCGAGATCCACAACAAACTGGAAGGCGAAGACCCCGATGAGGAGCTCAATAAGCGCAAAGGCAATTCCTTCAGAGCCATCATGGTACAGATCATCCTCATCGACATGGTATTCAGCATCGATGGTATTGTGACGGCTATCGGAATGGCCAACAATATTGTCATCATGATGATTGCGGTTATCCTCAGCATGTTTGTGATGTTTTATTTCGCACCGAAGATCTCCGCCTTCATCCATAAGCATCCTACCTTTAAGATCCTGGCCCTGTCCTTCCTGGTATTGATTGCCGTGCTCCTGGTAGTGGAAGGGGTGCATGTGGATAAGATCGAAATCCCGAAAGGCTACATTTACTTTGCAATGGCTTTCTCCTTCGCGGTGGAGCTCCTCAACCTGAAATTCAGGAAGGCGCACAAGCCGGTGGAATTAAGGTCTCCGACGCTTAAAGAGGAAGATGAGGATAAGCCGGTGGCGTAAGCAAACCTAGCTTCGTGTAACAACTATGTAGAGTTAGCATTTGGGGGCGTTGCCTTCGGCCCGGGCTATCACTACAATCTTTTTTACCTGGGCTTCGGGAGCCTCAGCCGCCAGGCAAAAAAGGATTTTCGTTCTATCCCTAACGCGGGTCTAGCCCATGATTTATGAATTAAACTCCATAAGCAGCGAATACCTGCACCAGGGATTGACGTGGAAATCCTTTTTGCCGCTTGCTGAGCGAAGCCGAAGCACGACAAAAAGATTGAAACAAAAAGCCCGCCCGGGTGCCCAAAACAAACCATAATAACGGCTCGTTCTTATGATGAGATTGCTTCGCTCGCAATGACGAGACCAACGATGCAGATATTTAGAACGGCACAAAGGTCAAGCCGATCATGAGGTTAAAGCGCTGGCTTGGGTATTTCTCCCAGCGGTAGTAGCGCACATTGGCAATGTTGTTGAACTTCACAAAAAAGGACAGCATTTTGGTATAGCGGTATTCCGCACCCAGGTTAATGTCTGCCACGCCTTTCAGAAGCCTGGGTTCGGTAGTATATACCATGTTATTTTCTACCTGTGTGAGGGCGTATTGCTTGCCGATAAAGAACAAATCGCCGCGCAGGATGAACTTGCTTTTCAGGTTATAGATCGCAGAAAAGGTGAGATCGAAGTCCGGCTTATGATAAGGCTTTTCGATGTTCTTCGTTTTGTACAGGTAATAATTTCCTTTGGCAATGAAATGCATCTTTTCTTTATACTGGTACTTCAGCTGGCCCGAAACATTGAACAGGCTGGTATTATCGTAAATCACCGAGTATTTGTTGTCGAGCGTGGTATTGTCGGAATAATCGATCACAAAAAAGTGCATGCTGTCCACAAGGCTGTAGCTGGCTTTGGCGTCGTAGCTGGTATTGGAGCTTAAATTACCTTTCAGACCTCCAAAGATGTTGAACTTGGTATTGGTATTCCTGTAATTGATGTCGGCCTTAATGAAAGGGTTTTCATTCGACAGGCTCCGGAGGGAATTTTTCTGGAGGCCGCCGTTGATGCCTGCATAAGGAATAATGATGCTTTCATACACATCGTACTGCGCATTGATCTGTGGATAGAAATAGAACTTCACGTTGTCCTGCCGCCCATGCGCGTCCAACACGGCAGAAAGGCCGATATCCGCTTTCCATTTTTTTCCTTTGGCTTCAAAGTAAGGATTCAGTTTTACGATTACATCGTTGAAGGTATCCTTCGGCAATTTGTGGTTGTAAAAATCAACGTCGAAATTGGTGAAAAGGTGCTCTTTATTGATAAAGGTGTTGAAGGCCGTGTTGAGCTTCACATTATTCTCCGCAACGTTGTACAGGTCTGTCAGGTTATAATATCCCAGCTTCAGGGTGTGGTTGATTTTCGAGCTGTCGGTATAATGGCTTTGTACGGTAAGCTTAGGCTCCCAGAGCTGATAGCGCTGCCTGGTGTAATCCTTTGTGAGCTTGTTCTCGGTGGTATCATAGCCGTAGAAATGCACCACGTTGCGTTTATAATTGAATTCTCCGAGGAGCGTATGCTTTTTATAGAATTTCTTTCCGAAGATCTCCGCTTCATTATCACTGAAACCACTGTAACCTACATCGCGCAGGTGCGATGAAGAGGAGAAATGCTTGTAATGCACACCATAGGCGACGTCGCGGGTACGCAGGCTGTTGAGCCACAGCTCGAGGTAAGGAGTGGTATAAGTACCCAAACCGGCCTTGATGAGCGAGCGGTATAATTTCGACAGAGGCTCGTTCTGCATTTTTGCTGCGTCGATCGGGATCACTTCATATTTGCTCACCAGGGGCTTCGACTGGATGCCGTAATTGATGTTCGAAATTTTCTTCACGGTATCTTTGATCTCCGGCAGGTCGCCCAGCTTGACGGCATCTTTGATGGTTGGCTGATACACACTGATGTTCTCCACGGTCAGTTCTTTGATCCCTCCCGTTTGTGCAAAGGCCGTGCTCAGGTAGCCCAGCACCATCAGGATCACAAAAAGCCATTGCAGCTTCCGGATCAGGCTTTTTCGCCTTTCCTGCTGCTTTTGATATAAGGTGGTATTTCCGTATTTGTCAGAGTCTAATACCGCTGTGTCTTTGTTGAATTTGATATATCCCATGTCCGGTCGTTTGTTCCTGAATGCTGTTTATGGTTTTTTCCCTGTCTTGTCGGCAGGTAGAGGTGACTGTTTCAACGAATCCTGTTTCGCCTCGTATAGCTGATCGAAAAGGTCTTTGTCCGAGCTTTGCTGCGATTTGAATTCCACTTTCATACTATTGCCGGGAGTAGTACCCGGATTCCCCTGCTCTTTCAATGCTTTCACTTTCTCCAGCTTCTTCGTAGCCTCATCCACGTATTCGGCTTTCGTTTTGCTGTCAATCACCGTTTGCAGCATCAGCGCAGCATCCGAATACTCGCCTTTGGCGATATAGGCATCCGACAATAACAAGAGGCCTTTGGTGTTCCAGTCGTCGTTGGAGTAATCGTAAGCAATGAGGCTGGTAATGGTTTTCTCAAGCGCCGAGTAATCCTGCTTCGTATACTGGATCTTTGCCACATAGTACAGGGCTTCCGCGCCGGTCACGTTCCTGGCGGTTTTGGCAATGGCTTTAAAATCACTGGCAGCATCATCCAGGCGGTTGAGCTCATAGAGCGATTTCGCCTTATCGTATTTGGCTTCCGTCATCTGCTGCGGCGTGATCTTGTCGGTTGCCAGCACTTTCACCGCGTATTCCAGGGCTACTTCATAACTCTTCAGGATAAAGGCGCAGCGCATGGCGCCCATTTTCCCGGATAATTTATTGGCCGGTGTTTCCGCCATTTCCGATAATTGCTGGTATAAAGGCAACGCTTCGGTATAGGATTTATTTTTATATAAAATGTACGACGCCTTCAGCAGCGCTGTTTCCGTATGGATGCTTCGCGGCCTGTTTGCAATATAAAGGTAAGACGGCAAGGATTTATCGAGCAGGTCTTTGCCATAGGCGCATTCTGCAAAATAAAAATGAGCGTCGGCAAGGTATTTTCCGTTAGGGTATTTGCCGATATAGCTTTCGAATTTAGGCATCGCCAGATCACAGCTTTTCTGGTTGATGTAAGCTTCCCTGCCCGATTCAAATAATTTTTCCTCCAATTCATCATCGGCAATAGGATCGCCTATTTTATCAAAATACTCTTTCATCCCTGCAATGTCGCCTTTCGCTTCAAAAATCTTTTTGACCAGAGGCAGGACATCCCGGGCTTCTTCGCTCTTCGGATCTTTCTTAACGATCTGGTCGAAATAAGAAAAAGCCTTGTCGTCTTCCTTCTGCGTATAATACATGAGCCCCATACCTGCCAGGGCAGCATTGGAATACGTAGAATTAGGGTATTTATCAATGACCATTTTGTAATAGGTCAAGGCATTGCCGGCATCCTTCAGGTCCTTGCTATAGGTTTCGGCAATCTCGAACAGAGCCGGCGCGTAATAATTCGATTTCGGGTATTTGGCAATCAGCTGTTTCAGGTCGCTGATCTTTTCCTGCTGCTTTTTCAGGAGCCCGTTGCACAAGGCTTTCTGGTACATGCTGTAATCCACGTCGAGCTGGTTCATGGCGATGGCCTTGCTATAGTAGTCCGAAGCCTGCGGGTAAACATTCTGCATGAAATAGGTGTCGGCTGTGCGCACGGTGGCATCTGCCATTTTTTTGGCGTCGTAGGTATTTTTGGTCAGCAGGAATTTACGGAACGAGAGGTTCGCGCTTTCGTAATCGGTTTTTCCTTTCTGCTGGAAATAGGCATAGCCGATGTTGTAATTCGACAGATCATACTCCTTTAAGCTAAAGGCGCCTTCATTCATCTGGAAGGTTTTCCAGGTTTCTACAGCCGTGGCATAATCCTTTTTAATGTAGGAGATCTCACCGAGCCAGTAGTACGACAAGGCGTTGTAGGTTTTGTCAAAATTGACGGAAATGGATTTTTTAAAGTAGCGTGTGGCGCTGTCGAGCTCCAGGTTATTGAAGAACTCCACGCCTTTAAAGTAAATCAGCTTCTGGTAGGTGATCTTTAAAATAGGGTCCAGCGGCTGTACTTTTTCGATAGACGCGATGGCCTGGCTGTAATTCTTCGTTGTGGAATACACGTTCACGAGGTACTGGTAGGCTTCCGATTTGCGCGGTGAGGCGGGATACTCCCGGATGTATTTCTGGAAAGCCAGCACGGCATCGTTATAAGGCGCAAAGGATAATTCGTAGCAGAGCTTGGCATAGCTGAACAGGGCGTCTTCCTGGATCACCGGGTCGAAATCCATGCCTGATGCCGCGTAAAAGGCATTGCGGGCCTTGGTCTTATTGGCTGTTTGCACATGGCAATCCGCGAGGTGATACCAGGCATTCTGCGCCAGGCTGTCTTTTCCATCCGTTGCTTTCTCAAAATGGGTAATGGCATTTTTATAATCCTTGATCTGGTAATAGCAATAGCCCAGGGCATAATTTCCAAAGGCATTGAAATTCCCGCCGGTGGAATAGGATTTTTTGAAGTATGTGAGGGCGTTCGCAAAATCCTTCAGGTTAAAATACGACTCCCCGATCATGCGGTTGATCTCCCCCTCTTTTTGCACATGCATGGAATCGTCCAGCAGCGAAGGTGCCGTTTTGATCACTTCCTTGTATTTGCCCTGGATGAAATAGATCTGCGTGATGTAATAAGGCACCACGGGCCCGAAGGTTTCGCTGGTCATCAGGCGGTTGAAGCCCTGAAGCGCTGTTTCGTAATTCTTTTCCTGGTAAGCTATGTGTGAATAGTAATAATTGGCCGGCTGCGAATATTTATTATCAACGTCTTTGATCTCGTAGAGGTCGGTCTTTGCCTTTTCATTGTTCTTCACCGAAAAATAGCTGTAACCGCGTTTGAAATACAGCTCGGCCAGGTCTTCCTTGTTGAGCTCATAAATATCCACCTTCTCAAGGTACTCAATCGTTTCCTCGTATTTCTTCTTCCTGAAATTCGATTTCCCCAGGTAAAAATAAGCCCATTTTACTTTACTGCTTTCAGGGTGCAGCTCGATGAATTCTTTCATCCGCCACTCGCCATCTTTGTGAAAGAGCTCAATACCGCAGGCGGCAGCGTAATACTCCGCATCGGCTTTCAAAAGGGTATTGCCGGGAACGCTAAGCATATAATCGGTAAAGGCTTTCTGGGCGGCAGTATATTGCTTTTTATCAAAGAGCTCGATGCCTGTTTTGTAAAGCCCTTCCTTATCCAAAACAATTTGTGTCTTTTGCGCCAACAGCAGGCCGGAGAACGTTAGCAGCAACACACTTATAAAATACCTGGAAACCATCATGCTTTTATGTCCTATAATTCTTATGTTAATGATTTGTTACGTTAAATTTTGATGAATAGCAACAGCCACAACAAATGCATGGCATGGTCTTCAAAAAAATAAAACGGAGGTGGTTCAACCACGCTTTTAAAATTAGCTGTTTCATAAATCCGCTTAACCGCCTGATTTTGTAGTTATTAACGCGTTCGTGTTAAAACATGGCGGGATTGTTTACACATCTTTAACGAAATAGCCATTATTTTTATGAGCATCAATTATGGTCAACGACTCTGTTATAGAATTTAAGGACGCTACGATCTACCAGAGCGATATCGCGGTGATCACTAACCTCAACCTCGCGCTCAACAAAGGGGAGTTTGTATACCTGCTTGGAAAAACGGGCAGCGGGAAAAGTAGCTTACTGAAAACGATCTACGGCGATCTCACGCTCACCCAGGGACAGGGAGAAGTTGCGGGCTTCAAACTCCACAGCCTAAAGCGCAAGGAAATCCCTTTTCTGCGCCGCAAGCTGGGCATTGTATTCCAGGACTTTCAATTGCTGAGCGACCGCAGCGTGTTTGAGAACCTGCGCTTTGTGATGAAAGCCACCGGCTGGACAGACGAGGCCAAGATCAAGAAGCGCGTGAAGGACGTCTTGATTAAAGTAGGACTGGAGAGTAAGGAGCTGGTCATGCCTTACCAGCTTTCGGGTGGCGAGCAGCAACGCATCAGCATTGCAAGGGCTCTCATCAACGATCCGGAGATCATCCTGGCCGATGAGCCGACCGGCAACTTAGACCCGGATACCTCGGAAGAGATCATGAAGTTGTTGCTGGACATCAGCAAACAAGGGCGTTGCATCCTTTTCGCCACACACGATATTTTATTGTATAGCAAATTCCAGGCGCGCACCCTCATGTGCGAAAACAACCACATTGCAGATAGCGTCAAGCTGTGAAACTCTTTTCGGATAAAGTAGCGTATCGCTACAGCCAGCCGTTTTCCGAACTTCAGGTTAACAAAGCCAATTTGTATATCCGTCAGTACCTGGATGAAATCGGAGTTACCATCACGGCAAACCACGGTGATAAAATCGAATTCAAATCCGGTGCTTTTTCGGGCGGGCAAACAACATTGTCGAGAATAGAGCGCGGCGTGATCTATCTGGGCGCCGAAGGACTCGAGCTTGAATTTTCGGTGGCTGGTTTCGGCATCATGTTGGTTGTTGTTGCCTGTATTGTTGTCATAGCGATCCGTAATTTTTTCCTCCCCATACCTGTCGCTGTTTCCATTTTTTTCATACACAAACTGATCACCAGGTCGACTGCTCAAGAGGCTTTGGCTCTGTTAGGAAAACGCCTTGAGGTTTTATAGGCTTACACCCCTTTACACGCCTATCAAGGACAATCTTGCCACTGGGTGGTCGGGCGAATCAGGATACCTTTCCGGCGATGGTCCTCCCGAATCGTAATCCGGAAAGCAACGCACATAGCAAACAGTGTGAAATAGTGAACCTCTTTTCGGATAATTAGCTTAGGCTGTAGCCAGTGCTTATGAAAGGCAAATCAACAAGAAACGTGGATCGTAGCGGGATCCTGAATATTGCCAATTTTTTCAGTTGAAGAACTGATTGATGAATGCAACGGTTCTGTTGATGTAATCCTGATTCTGCGCCTGCGACGCCCAAACAGCGTGCCCTCCACCGGGGTAGATCGTATCATAGTGCCAAACGCCCTTACTTTGCAGTGCCGCCCGCAATGCAGGCATTTGCGTCACCGGTATGAGAGGATCCTGATCGCCATAGAACGAAATTGTAGGAGGAGAGCTTGCCGTGACCTGCTTTGCCGGACTGGCTTCCGCAAATAATGCCTGATTCGCCTGATAGTTGTATACGGCATCACCCAGCAAGCCACCGACAACGCCCATCAAAAAAATATTTTTCGTAAAAGAAGTGTCTGTTAAGTCAGCTGGACCAACCGTATTTACAATGCCCTTTACATAATGATTCGGATCGAAGGCATAGCCATACAGAAGCGATAAATGCCCACCTGCCGAACCGCCATAAAGCAGATAATTTTTCGACAGGCTGTATTTTTCTTTTTGAATTTCGTTCAATGCTGCCTGAATATCGTTTATTTGTTTCGGATACCCCGGACTTCCCTGAACACCCAGGCGATAATTGATATTGATAATCGCATGGTTAGGGTAATACGATTTAAACGAAGCCATGGTAGACGTATAATCGGATTTATCACCGGCAGTCCAACCGCCACCATGGATCATCACGAAAACTTTGGTTGAATTGGCACTTCGGTTTGCGGGCAGGTACACATCCATTTTTTGTTTCGGATCACTGCCATACACAACATCCGTCAAATTGTAAGCTTGTGTGACATCGTACTCCGGTGCGGGCGTGTCATCGCTGGCCGTGTTTTTCTTTTTGCAGGAAATTATCATACAGCCAATGAAAGCTGCGATAAAACTTATGTAAACTACCTTCCTCATTCCATTAGGGTTTTAGTTATCCAACATGCGTATTGAGTACTTTCTGCGTCACGTGCTGATAGCAAAGCCTGTGCTATTCATCCTCATTACCCTCCCGGCAATATGGTTCCGGGCAGGTTAACGGCTATTTAAAGCAGACAAGTGATTTAAAGGTACAATGTTTCTATGGCTTTCGAAACAAAAAAATAAAAAAATTGCCAATAGAATGCTCAGCCCGGATCATTTTCTGAGCGTTAAGGCGCGGGATCAGAAAGGTATTCCTATTTCACCAGGTCCACGTACATATTCCGGTCGAGCTTCACAGCCTTTACTTTCGGATCAATCGCAATCGTTTGCCACTGTGTGGTCGGGCGGATCAGGATTTCTTTCCCTGCGGTGATCTTTACCGGCATCGTAAATCCGGGAAGACAATGCACATAGCGGAAGGATAACTTCCCTTTCGTGAGCTTATATTGAAGCCAGGGAATCTGTGTGGTACGCAGGTACTGGTCGAAAAACGGTTTAAAATCGATCCCTGTTTTCTGACAGATAAAGCCTTCCAGCTCCCGGGTGCTCACCGTCTTATGATAGTAGGTTTCATTAATCGCCCGCAACAGCTCACGGAACTTCTCATCGTTATTCATCACCTGGCGTATCATATGAACGATGTTACTGCCCTTATTATACATATCCCCGCTCCCTTCGGTGCGCACATCATACTTGCCAATGATGGGAATATCGTTCTCTATAGATTTTCTGACTCCCTCGCAATAATCATTACCGGCTTCTTTTCCGAACTCACATTCGGTAAACAGCACTTCGCTGTAGGATGTGAAGCCTTCGTGGATCCAGTTATCCGCCACGTCGCGCGCTGTGATGCTATTCCCGAACCACTCGTGCCCCGATTCATGCACCACGATAAAATCCCATTTCAATCCCCAGCCTGTTCCCGACAGGTCACGCCCCAGATAGCCGTTCAGAAAAAAATTGCCATAGGCCACATTGCTTTGATGCTCCATGCCGAGGTAAGGCGCTTCAACCAGCTTATAGGAATCGTTGTAGAAAGGATACGGCCCGAACCAATGCTCGAAGCATGCGATGGTCTTTATAACGTTAGGCTTCAGATGCGAAGCTACCTGTTGCACGTGGTAGTCCAGCACCCAGTAATCGGTATAGAGCTTCCCTTTTTCTCCCATAACGGAATCCTTTACCTCTGTGTATTTCCCGATGTAAGGAATAATGTCGTAAGGATTGATCGTGTTTTTCACTTCCCACACATAAGTAGCCAGACCGTTAGCTTCTTTTTTGAAGCCTGTCATCTTTCCGTTGCCGATCGCTTTCAGCGTGTCAGGAACGGTGATCGACAGGCGCGCGCCCATGTCCGGCTCATCGGCCTGGAGGTCTTTGCAGGGAAACCATACGCTGGCGCCGGCGCCCTGGCAGGCCACGCTGATCCAGGGATTCCCCAAAGAGTCTTTTTTCCAGACAAAGCCTCCATCCCAGGGTGGGTTCCGCGCAACTTTCGGCTGGCCATGATAAAACACCCTCAACGCATGCCTTGTTTTTGTTTCCTGTGAAGGTAAATTTAGCATCCAGCGGTTCTTCTCCTGCCGGATGCCGGTCAGCCTGGCTCCGTCATACAAAACACTGTCAATCCTTAAAGGTTCCTGCAGGTCGATCTGCATCACCGGATTGGAAACAGAATCCGTCACCTGATAAGCGATCAACACGTTTCCCGCGATACTTTTTCCTGCATAATCGGGTTTCACCGATACATCATAATGCATCACATCCCACCAGTTGCGGTAAGCGCTGTTACTGCCAATCAAGGTATCTTCGCGGGTAAAGGCTTTGACCTGGGAAAAGGAAACATGGGCCAGCAGAGAAAACAAAAAGCCTATAAGGATCTTATGATTCATGAGTCGATACTGTTAAGCGTGTTTTTATCATTCTGCGGATTCAGAAAACCGGCACAATCATCAGGTTATTGAAATGCATGCACGGCTGCCTCCCGGGGTAAGGGCTGCCAGCGTAATGTTTTATCTATCCACTATGTAATTCAGCTCCGTTACCCCGGAGGCAAATTGCCGGGTAGTCAATAGCTTTAGTTTTACCTGGTCTTTGATACCTGTAAACAACGAAACCCCTTTCCCGAGAATAATTGGATTGACAAACAGCCAGTAACCGTCAATTAAGTTCTGTTGAATAAGCGCGTGTGTTGCTGTCGGGCTGCCAAACAGCAGTATATCGTTCCCTGGCTGCTCTTTAAGTTCATGTATGCTTTGCGAAAGCTTGCCGCTGATAATTTTTGTATTGGCCGGGGCGTCTTTCATTGTTTCTGACATGACAATCTTTTGTGCCTTATTATACCACTTCGAATGCTCAATGTCGTGCTTGCTCGCATCAGGCATATCTCCTGCGGTAGGCCAGTAACTTTCCATCATCTGATAGGTGACGCGCCCGTACAATGCCGTATCGCTTTCACTCACCCTTTTGCCGACGTGATCAAAAATCTCCTCATCGACTTTAATCCAGTCCATTTCTCCATGAGGGCCTGCTACATAGCCGTCAAGCGAAATATGCATAAATGAAATTATCTTTCTCATAGGTGTTGGCTTTTTGGGTTCTTGTTGTATTATCGCTTTTAATCATGGGCACAACTACTTCGTTGCCTTCGCCTTCTGCATGGGGTTGCCTCCGGTGCTCTGGCCGCGCCCTACACTTTTGGTTTTAAACACATCAAAACGGTCCGGAGCCTGTTTGATGTTCCAGGTGTTGTTCTTCTCATTGATGTCGCAGGTTTCCTTATAAGGGTCTAACAGGATCGAGGCCACCTCTTTCTCTTTCGCGTAGGTCTTCACCACATTCTTTTCGTTCTTGCGCCACACGTAAGCATGAACGCGGTCAATTTCCGACGTGCCGTCCTTGTAATTCCACTGGATGATGAGCGGGCTCACCGCCCCGCCCTTGTTGGTGAAATACAGCTCGTACATGTATTTTCCTTTGAGTGCAGCCAGCGCCGAATCGCTCAGAGGCTCGTAGTTCTCGTAATAATTCACCGGTTTTTTCTCTACGGCTGTTTTTATTTCCGGCTTATAATGGTAATAGAAATCGCGCAGGGTCGTATCCACATCTACTAAGAATTTCATGCCGGATTCGCGGTTCCTTACTTTGGAAATGCTCTCAAACTCCTTCCCTTTCGGGTAAATCCGGAGGGTGTCGTTTTTTACAGGAACGGTTTTGTTGTTCACGAAAGTGTAGGCCTTTACAGAGTCCATGGAGATATCCACGGGCTCTATGTCATAGAACCAGGCACGCCAGAACCAGTCGAGGTCAACGGCGCTCGCGTCTTCCATGGTGCGGAAGAAATCAGCAGGCGTCGGGTGTTTGAATGCCCAGCGTGTGGCATATTGCTTAAATGCAAAATCAAACAGCTCCCGGCCCATCACCGTTTCACGCAGGATATTCAGTGCGGTACAGGGCTTGCCGTAAGCATTCGCCCCGAAGTTGATGATGTTCTCGCTATTGGTCATGATCGGCTCCAGCTGGTCTTTCGGCAGCTTCATGTAGTCCACCATTTTGTAAGCCGGCCCGCGGTTGGAAGGGTAATTGTTATCGAATTCCTGCTCGGTTAAAAACTGTACAAAGGTATTGAGGCCCTCATCGAGCCAGCTCCACTGGCGCTCATCGCTGTTGATGATCATCGGGAAAAAGTTGTGCCCCACCTCATGGATAATCACGCCCAGCATCCCGTATTTGGTAGATTCGGAGTAGGTGCCGTCCTTTTCCGTTCTTCCGAAGTTGAAACAGATCATCGGGTACTCCATGCCGTTGGCCGCTTCAATGCTTTGCGCCACAGGGTATGGGTAAGGGATCGTGAATTTGGAATAGGTTTTAATGGTATGCGCTACGGTTTTGGTCGAATATTTCCGGTAAAGGCCCGCCGCTTCTTTGGCGTAAAAGCTCATACACATGACTTTTCTTCCATCCTGCTTGATTGGCATGGCATCCCACATGAATTTGCGTGACGAGCCCCATGCAAAATCCCGGACGCTGTCGGCCTTGAATACCCAGGTTTTGGTGGCAGTCGCCTTGTTCTTTTCAGCCTCCGTGCATTCGCTCAGGGTCACAATTTCCGTTACATCGCCGTAATTCGTGCTTGCCTTCGTATAGCGCGCCATCTGCGTAGGCGTCAGCACCTGGGCGTAGTTCTGGCACTCGCCGGTAGCACATACCAGGTGATCGGCAGGCACCGTCATTTTTACCGTGAAATTCCCGAAGGCCAGGGCAAACTCCCCTCTTCCCGTAAATTGCTTGTGCTGCCAGCCCTGGAAGTCGCTGTATACACACATGCGCGGGTACCATTGCGTCATCGTAAACAAGGAATTTCCGTCTTCCGCAAAATATTCATAGCCACCGCGGCCGCCGATCACCGTTCTATGGCCGATTTTGTATTGCCATTTCACATTGAATTTCACTTTAGCTCCCGGCATCAGCGTCTTCGGAAGATCAACCCGCATCATCGTTTCATTGATCGTGTACTTCAGTGCTTTTCCCATTTCATCAGTCACACTGAGGATCTGGTCACCGAGGCCCTTCAGGCGTTCTTCCACATCAAGCCCTTTCACTGCGCCTTCATCGCCTGGCTGGCTTAGCTTATTGCTATCGAAGAAATTATTTTCCGCTGTTGGCTTATGCTGGTTCTCATCCAGTTGCAGCCACAGGTAATCGAGCTTATCAGGAGAGTTATTAGAATAGGTAATAGTTTCTTTACCGATGAGCATCAGGTTCTTTTCATCGAGGGTAGCTTCGATGTTGTAATCGGCTTTCTGCTGCCAGTATTTTCCACCGGGTGCCCCTGAAGCTGTTCGGTACTCGTTGGGCGTGGGTAGGATCGTTCCCAGCTGTTCAAATTTATTACCGTGATTGGACGTCGGGTTATTCTGGATATTCTGTGCGTAAGCCGAAGAAATCACTGCGCCAGCCATGGCAGCCAGGTAAAGAAAACGGGTCATGTTATAAATCATTTAAGCGTTGTACAAATAATAAAAAAGCAATGCCAAACACAGCCGAAGACACAAAAAACTGGTAATCGGCCCGTTTGATCCGGGTAAATCTAGCTAAAAAAACGGATAAAATAAGCATGGATGCCACGATAATAATCTGCCCCGCTTCCAGGCCAAGATTGAAGCTCAGCAAGGGAAACACGAGGCTTTCCTCTTTTCCCAACATAGACTTGAGAAGGTAGGAAAAGCCCATGCCATGAATAAATCCAAACAACAATGCCAGGCTGTAGTTAAGCCGGTAGCTTATGGTTGCCGGGTTATGCCGGTTCGTTCCCTTGGTCCTGCCGGCGATATTCACGATACAGGTCAACAGGATAGTGAGCGGGATCAGCACTTCGATCCAGGCCTGCCTGACGGTAAACAGCTTCAGGACGCTGGCTGCCAGGGTCAGCGAATGGCCTATCGTAAAGGCGGTGACCAGTATCAACAGCTGCTTCCATTCCTTCACCGAAAACAGCACACAAAGCGCCATCACATACAGGATATGGTCGTAGCCGCTCCAGTCCAGAATATGACCGGTGCCCGTACTGAACCACAACCAGAATTCGTTCATAAATTTTGCTACTTTTGTGTGTGCTAAAAATAAGGAATATCGCCTCTCTCCGGCAAAATATTACACCTGCGGCAAAATACCTGCTTATAGGGTTGGCCGCGTTTTTAGCGTCTTCTTTCCATTCCGCGAAACATCCTTATTACATCAGCCTGACAGAGATCAGCAGTAAAGGAAAGCCGGAGATCCAGGTAAGTGTGCGTATTTTCACCAACGACCTGGAGGATGCGCTGAGGAAGAGCTCCGGCAAAGCCCTTGACATCATGAACCCCAAAAACAAGGCGGAAGCCGATAGCATTCTGTTCCACTACATCAGCAAACATTTGTCGGTGACCCTGAATGCAAAGCTACAGGCGCTGCACTACATCGGCTATGAACAAGAGGAGGAATCCACCTGGGCTTACCTGGAAATCAGGAACACAAAGCCTGTGGCGCTTAAAACGCTCAGGGTCGACAACACCATCCTCTACGATTATTTTCCGGCTCAAACACACATCATCCGTGTGAACCGCTTTGAGACGACAGATAGTAAAAAAATCACCAATCCCGAAAGCAAAGCGGAGTTCCGTTTTTAAATATTGAAAAAGCACCTGATAATTGTTGCCGGCCCTACGGCAGTTGGAAAAACAGCCCTGGCTGTGGAACTGGCCAAGCATTTCGCCTGCCCGGTGATCTCGGCCGATTCCAGGCAGTTCTTCAGGGAAATGAGCATCGGTACCGCAAAGCCCACGCCGCAGGAGATGCAGGGAGTGCCGCATGAATTTGTAGATCACATCAGCATTCACGAAAGCTACAATGCCGGGCAATATGAGCGCGATGCCATTGCGCGGATCGAAACCCTCTTCCGTAGCCATAACCAGCTCATCCTTGTGGGTGGCTCCGGACTTTACATCAATGCTATTCTCCATGGTGTGGATGAGTTTGAAGAGATACCGGCAGCGATCCGCGAACAACTCCAGGCCGGCTATTCGGAACAAGGCATCGGGTATTTGCAAAACCTGCTGAAAACACATGATCCTGCTTATTATACACAGGTAGACCTCAACAACCCGCAACGCCTGATGCGCGCACTCGAAGTATGCCTGCACAATGGCCGCCCCTACTCTTCTTTCCGCACCAAAGAGAAAAAAGAGAGGCCCTTCCAGGCGATCCCTCTGTTGATCAATACGGAGCGGGAAGTTCTCTACGACCGCATCAACCGGCGCGTGGATGCCATGATGGCCCATGGCCTGCTCGACGAGGTAAAAGCCCTGTATCCGTACAGGCAGCTCAATTCGCTCAATACCGTAGGTTATAAGGAGCTTTTCGATTTCCTGGACGGTAAGCTGCCGCTGGAAGAAGCGGTTGCCATGATCAAACAAAATACAAGGCGCTATGCCAAGCGCCAGCTCACCTGGTTCAACAACCAGGGGGATTTTGAAAGCTTCGGGCCTGACGACCTCGAAAAGATAAAAGCCTACCTGGACATTGTTATTCTTCATTCCTGATGTATGTTCGACTTCATTAAAGATTACAGAAGACTAAAGTCTTTCATCATCAACGTCATCATTGGCGAGTTTTTTATCCAGCTGGTGAATGCCACCTTCATGAACATCCTGCCTTTATATATGAGCCGCAAGGGTTTCAGCGAGGAGGAAATTGCCTTGTTCATTACCTTCCGCTTCCTGGGAGTATTTGCTCTTGCGCTGCCCATCGGCAACATCATCAGGGGTCGTGCCATGAAGCCTTTCTTTATGGCCTCCTCGGTGCTCGTTCCCCTCTTCGGCCTGGCCATCGTGTACTGCGTATACTGCAAGCTCACGATCCTGCTGTTTGCCTCACTGCTCTTATGGGGCGCCTCCTTCACCTTCATGCAGATCCCTATCACGCCTTACATCCTGAGAAATGAGCTAAAAGAAAACCATACCTCGGGCATTGCGCTCAGCTACAGCACCTGGAGCTTTGCCGGTATCCTCAGCGGCGTGGTGATCGCGGTGCTTGACCGCATCAATCCAATCATCTTCGATGAGCAAAACATCCTCATCCTCTTTTCACTGCTGGGTTTTGGGGGCATTTACTTTGTCGCGAAAATCCACCATAAAGAAGAGCTCGACGACAGGAAAAGCTTACGCATAAAAACAAAAAAAGGAAAGAACGACTGGTTTCTCATCTTCAAAGGACTGGTGCCCACCCTCATCATCGCTACCGGCGCGGGCCTCACCATTCCTTTCATAAGCTTGTTTTTCGATAAGGTGCATCACCTCGACAAAGGTGGCTTTTCTGTGATCAGCGCTATTGCAGCAGTATTAGTTGCCTGGGGCGCTATGCTGGTGCCAAAGATCAAAAAATACATCGGCTTTAAGATTGCCATACCGGCCACACAATCATTGGCAGTGATCTCCCTGGTAGCACTTGCTACCACGCAGTATTACAGCCAATACACCATCGCTCTCTACATTGCCATTGTGTGCTACCTCCTCCGGCAGCCGCTGATGAATATGGCCGGCCCTATGACCTCCGAGTTGGTCATGAACTATGTAGGCGAAAAAAACCGGGAGATTACCAGCGCCCTTACCGCCGCCATCTGGAGCGGCAGTTGGGTCATCAGCGGCTTCATGGTGAAGATCATGTTCCATCGCGGTTATCCTTACGTCAACATCTTCCTCATCACCGCCGCCATGTATGCCTTTGGTGTCATGCTGTATTATGTGCTGATCCTGGACTATAGCAAACGGGAAAAGGAAGGATTGATATAACCCGGAACGGATAGAGATACTCAGCTTTCCTCTTCGGCAAATTACTTTATTTTCATGAGGGCGTCCGTCACGACACGTCGGAGGCTTTTCGCTGCAATCCCTGACGCCGGGACAGCGCATACAAACGCGCCTTTACCCGCATCATACTAAACTCACGATACCGTTGAGCCTCTTCTCTGGCTACCAGCACCTTGCCTTATGATGATCCAATGCTCATCGCACGCTCCTGGCCAATTTATGAAGCAGAGACCAGTCAGCACCCTGAAAACACGGGATTTAACTGTCTGATCTAACCGCTTAATACAGGAACGCAAGATGCCACACGCCAAGCTATACTCAAAAAGCGCACCGTATAGCCGGAGCGCTTATAAAAAAAGCGTCCCGCAGTGTTGCGGGACGCTTTCGATACCATTGAAAAGAAATGAATTATTGCTTGATCACCTTCGTACGCACCAGGATCGCTTTCTCGTCCCTGACCGTTACGAAATAGATGCCGTTTTGCAGAGTTTCTGTATTCACAGTCGTTTCCATACCATTTACAGGCTGGCTTACTACCAGTTTCCCTAAAGCATCCATCACTTCAACCGTTGCATTATTCTGCACATGGCTGAATGCGATTGTAAACACACCCGCTGTCGGGTTTGGATACAGGTTATAAGACACAAATGCCTCTTCTTTCAGGCTGGTAGGGCAATTTTCAGCAGCATTGGTTGAGGTAACCACCGCTACAGTTCCCTGTGCAATACAGCTCGATGTAGCAGTTGCTGTAACAGAATATACTGTAAGCGAGGCCGTAGGAGTTGCTGTAATCGAAGTTGTGTTGGCTCCTGTGCTCCAGGTATAAGTTCCTGTTCCGGAGAGCCCTGTAATGCTTAAATTGACGGAAGTACCCGGGCAGATGGTAGTGGAAGGGCTTGCGTATACCGTCAATCCTATAGGCGCCGGATAAATTGTAACCACTTTGCTGATGAGGCAGCCGTTAAAATCAATCACCGAAACCACATAATCCTTCGGAGAAGCCAGGCCTGTTGCCGTAGCTGTGTACTGAGGAGGGTTTGTGTTCCACGAGTAAGAATAAGGTGTTACACCGCCGGTAGGCGTTACCCTTGCCTGGCCGTTATTGATGCCTGAGCAGGTAGCGTTGGTTGCCGTTGCTGTAGCAAGTAATGCACTCGGAGCCGTGCTTAGCACATTGAAGGACTGTGAAAAGACGCAGTTGTTAGCATCCGTTACGTTTACCACATAAGCACCCTCGTCGATATTGCTTACCGTTGTACCGCTGGCAATGTTCGACATCGTACCTGAATCCCATGAATAAGCATAAGGAGCTACGCCGCCGTTTACAGCAACTACTGTAGCGCTACCAGTAGGTTGGGTACCTTTACAGCCTGTAGGGCTTGTCGCGATGGTAACGCTTGGCTTCGTGATCACGAGGGTTTGCGTTACCGTACAGCCGCTTGTGCCTTTCACAGTAACAGAATACACACCGGAACCAAGGTTGGAAGCCACGCTGCCGGTTTGCGCAGAAGGCATCCAGCTATAAGTAAACGGACCAATACCGCCTGTTATAGAAGTAACGGTTGCACTTCCGTTGGCCAGGGTCCCGCAAAGCAATGAGCTTGTAGATACCGTTAAACTTGGCTGATCGGATCCGATAGTAAGTGTTTTGGTTACAGGGCAGTTGGCATTATCTTTTACGATAACCGTATAAACTCCTGCTGCCAGGTTGGTAGCCACACTGCCGGTTTGAGCCGAAGGTGTCCATGAATATGTGTAAGGAGCGCCTGCGCCGCCGGTTACCGAATTCACGGTTGCAGAGCCTGTAGATAATGTACAGGTGGTAGCAGAAGACGTCAGGCTGATGCTTGGTGCATTGATCGATAATGTCTGGGAAATCGTACAGCTGGCATTGTCTGTAACACGCACGGTATACGTTTGTGCCGAAAGGCCTGTAGCTACGCTGCTTGTCTGAGCAGAAGGCGTCCAGCTATAAGTAAACGGCCCTGTAGCTCCTGTTATAGACGTTACGGTAGCGCTGCCGTTGGCAGTGGAACCGCAAAGCAGGCTGGAAGTGTTCACAGAGATCACCACATTTGGAGTAGCCACATTTGTTGTCGCTGTCAGCGTACAACCGTTGTTGTCTTTTACAGAAACAGAATAGTTTCCGGCAGATAAGCCTGTTAAAGAATTGGTTGTTAATGTCGAACTTACCGGAGCAGTATTGATCCATGTATACACGTAAGGTGTGTTTCCTCCGGTTACGCTTACCTGGGCGGTAGCAGTGCTGGCAGAGCCGCAGCTCAGGGATGTCGCGCTTATAGCCGTGATAGAGAAAGCCGTTGCAGGCTCAGTAACATTTACCGTGCGGGTATAGCTACAGCCATTTCCATCCACAATCGTTACTGTATACATGCCTGCAGTCAGGTTAGTGGCTGTCTGGGTCGTTTGCCCTCCCGGCATCCAGGTGTAGCTCAACGGGCCGTAAGCGTCTACGCCCAGCGCCTTGGCTGTTCCTGTAGCTGTGCCTTTGCAGGTTGCAGGAATGGAGTTAGCTACAAAATTGGATTTACCGATACCAGCCGCTGCAAACAAATACACCGTTGCACCGATGGTTTTGTTCTTCACCACAATACGGGTGATCAGTTTCGACTGGTTCGCACAAATCACCGGAATGTCGATGCTGTACATTTTAGGCTCGGTGGCCGTGAAATAGATCGAGTTCGATGCCCTGTTCGTTTTACCGAAGCCCTGGATAATGGCAGGCTGCGTAGAAGACCAGTTGTATAAAGTTCTTGAAGAGTATGTCGCCGAAGTACCATCAGCAAACCTCAACGTAACATCCGTAAGGGCATCGTTGTCGCTGCTGAAACCTAAAATACTAAGGCCTGAATAGCTTGCCGGAGTTGTTAAGCTCAATGAATCGGTTGCATTGCTAAGCACGCGCAGGGTGTTTTTCTGGGCATATGATGCCAGGGTGTACGAACGGGTTGTGGTCGTATAGACACCAGTAGCATTGAGGCCGCCCAATGTTGTCGTATTCGTATATAACGCCGAGTACAGAACATAGCCTGCCGCATCTATCGTGGTTCCTGTACTACCTGTCGCCGGGTTACTCTCAGCAACAACGTCCTGGTTAAATCCTGTCAGAGGTATTCCTGTGTAGTTCTGCGCATTGAACTTAGCAGCACAGAAAACAAGAAAAAGGGAGAACAGGGTAAAATTTCTTTTCATATGGTCTAGAATTTAAATGTTGCAAATATAATATTATTTAAAATATTTCCTAAAAAGGGAAGTTTTTTTATTGTTAAGTCAATTGCCTTCTGAAAACAGGCCGGTTTAAACAGAAGAAGCTGCTGTTAAAGCGTTTAGAAGCTCAGGCTGAATGCCGTTTCACTCTCCGATGCCTCTTGTTTGTTCATCGCCGGGTTCCAGTTCTTCAGAGCTTTCAGGCATTCCTCAAGGTTACTGATCGCTTTTGCATCAGCGTTCCTTTCTGCTTTAAGCTCAAGCACTTGTGCCGTTCCATCCGCCTTTACCTTCATGCGCACCTTGTAATTACCTTTTGGCGCTTCATACCGATGCTCTTTGAACCAGGCAACAATCTCTGCCTTCAGCTCCTGATTCCCGCCTGTGTAATAAGCCGCCCCTAAATTCCCGGGAGCGTTTTTGTAATCTTCCGTTCGTGCAGAGCCGCTTGCCGTCACCGCAGGGGATGTGGCGCTGCTCTCCTCCGCCGTTTTCCCTTTTTTAAAGGCATAGTTTGATTTTCCGACAGGAGCATCCCGGCGATTTGCATCAACAACACCCTCGCTTTCCATCTGCGCTTTTTCTGCTGCCGGGGCCATTGCTGCCAGGTCTTCTTTTTTTGGCGCAGCAAGTGCTTTGTCGGTAGCAGCGACGCCATTAGCCACATAGCCTGCCTTCTGATCCGCCTGCGCCGGTGTCCCGGCAGTTCTCAGGTCATAGTCACTGTCCGCCTGCGCCTGCCCTGATTTTGACTTGTCTTTCGATTGCTCCAGGGTAGCATCCGCCGCAACCTTCCTTTCCGACCGGCCAGAAGCCTCGTCTTTCGGTACAGTATAAATCTCCTGGCCAGATACTTCTTTCTGCGGCTGCAACGCGGTAGCCAGGTTTTCCCTTTCCGGGAGCCGGGCTTCGGCTTCCTGTTTTTTTGCCCCGGCTGCAATACCATTTCCTGTTTCCTCAGGAACAGGTGTTGCGGGTACATACCCAGGTCGTTTAGCTGCCTCTTCTTTATTGAGAGCCAGCTCATTCGAAAATTTCGCGTTCTGAGTGATGATATAGGCGGAAATGATCAGCCCCAGTACTAAGGATGCCGCTGCCCCCAGCCAGATGATCCTGCCCGCAGGCCGTTTCTTCCTGGTTTCATCAAGCTGCCGGTGAATGCGCTGATGCACTTCCTCTGTCAGCTCTTTTGCCCGTTCGGCTGAAGTATGCGCTGAAAAACCTTCCAATGCCTCCCGCTCGAAATCGTCCAGCTCGTTACCGGACAAAGCCTCTTCCCTTTTTGATTCCAGGAGCCTGAACAGCTCCTCCGGACTTAAGGGCTTATGGTTATCAGAATTCCCGTTCACTGTTCTTTTCCAATTTTAATTTCAGGTTTCGTTTTCCGTTTTGTATAAAGCTCTTTACTTCATTCATGCTGTAGCCCGTGAGCGAGGAAACCTCCTGATATGATTTTTCCTGCAGGTAGAATAAGCGGATGCATTTGCGCTGCTCTTCATTCAGTTCTTCCACGGCTTGCTCCAGGGCGCTCAACTCTTCCTCTTTTGCTTCATGTGACTTGAGATGCCAATTTGTATCTGTTTCCATAAACGAAGAGGCATGAACCCTGAGGTCCATTTCCTTTTTGAGTTTCGATTGCCTGCTCCGGATCACCATCAGGCAATGGTTCTTGGAAAATGTATAAAGCCAGCTTTTAAAGTATTTCACGTCATGTTTTAACAAATCCTCCATGAGTTTTTCGAAGATGTGCATCACGGCATCTTTGGCTTCGTCTTCATCTTTCAGGTATTTAAAACACAAGCCCAGCACCAGGTGAGCATATCGCTTATAGAGAATTCCTACCAGCGCCCTTTCTGTAGAATGTTTGTACTCCAGAATCAGCTCGGAATCGCTGTAATGATTATATTTTTCGTTGAATAACACTACAAAATAGTGAAGCTAAATATAATGGATTAATTTGTTAAAAATAGTTTATCTGCGTTTGAATTCTCAGCCTGTAAACACTATATTTGTTAATTGTACTAAAAATGGCAATTTCTTTGTAACGTTTCTGAAAAGCTTGAAGTTTTTTTTAAGACATAGCTTCGTTTTTATTCTGGCTTTTTCGAGCCTGAGTTTTCAGCAACAACAGAATTTTGACCCGGTTGCCAAAGGCAAAGCCATCTTCCTTTATAACTTTACCAGGTATTTTGAATGGCCCGAAAAAATGCAGGCGGGCAACTTTATCATTCAGGTGATCGGGAGCAACCCTAACATTAACCAGGAGCTGAACCGCATGGCCGCTGTGAAACAGGTAGGCAGCCAGAAACTGGAGATCAAAGTCAATAATACGGTGGATGTGAACCTCCGCCCGCATATTATTTATATCCTCAACGACGCATCGGATATGCTCAAGGAAGTATGTGTTAAATTCAAGGGCAAAGGTGCGCTCATCGTGACGGAAAAAAACGGACTGGCAAGAGCCGGCGCCGCCATCAATTTTGTGGCAGTCGACAATAAACAAAAATTTGAATATAATAAAACCAATGCTGTAGCAGCCGGCTTAAAAACCAGCGATGAACTAAAGATTTTAGCTATTGCCGTTGATTAATCTGATTTAATTAGTAAGTTTGTAAAGGTGTTAAACATTTCAAAATCATATCATTGCATCAAAAACAGCCTGTGTTTTGTTTTTGTGTTCCTATGTTTTTGCACCAAAGCACAGATGAACCTGCTGATGAAAGCTCAGGAGCTGAGCAACAACAAGGAATTCGACAAAGCGAAGCCTTTACTCGACCAGGTGATTCTGCATGACGAAACAAAAGACGATCCTGCTTCCTGGCATATCCGCTCGTATGTTTACCTCCAGCTTTTCAAACGGCCCGGCATCAGCAACACACAAAAATCCAACCTCCTCGATACTTCTGTAAGATCGACAGAGCAGTCGATGGCGCTTGACAAGGACGGCACGTACAAGGAGAATAATTATGGTTTTATGAAAGCCGCATCAGCGGGCTATTACAAACTCTGTATTTCTTACATGCAGGACTCTTTAAATGCGCCGAAATCGGAAGAGAGCTACAACAAATACAAGAAGAGCCTGGCGGTTTTCAGTCCGAACTTCGATTTCAAAGAAAAGGACATTGAGTACTATAAAGCATTGGGAGGCGTATTTTCCGAGCAGTATGTAAAAACCAATTTCAGCCAGAAATATGGGGATGTTGCCAAAACAGCGCTCCTGAAAGTGCTTGACCTCGATCCTAAAAACATCTCCGCCAATATGAACCTGGGGGTTCTCTATTACAACCAGGGCGCTACACTCATGCACATGAGCGATTACGACATTGACCTGGTGCAGCTGGACGTTATCCAGGAAAATGCAAAAAAAATATTCAAACAGTCGCTGCCTTTCATGATCAAAGTATATGAGATTGACCCTAAAAACAAAAATGTTCTGGAAGGCCTGCAGGGTATTTATTCGGCCCTGATGGATGAAGAAAAAGCAAACGAGTTTAAACTAAAGAGGGAAGCCTTAAGCGATCAAAAATAAGGCTGAAGCTGTATGGCATTTAAGTTTACAATTGGAAGAAAAATAGGAACAGGGTTTGGAGTATTGTTATTCTTAACCATGATCGCCTTTATCCTGACGATTGTAACGGTTACCAAAAGCAAGCAGCAAACAGAAGCAGTTGTGAGCAAAGTAACACTTTCTGTTGCGGCTCTTAAGGAATACAACTTCCTGTTGCAGAAATCGCAGACACTCATTGCCAAGTGGTATTACAATCCTACCCCGAATAACGAGCCTTTTAAAACCGATCTGAGGAACCTCATCAACAGGGAATACCCGAACATTAAAACCAAGATCTCTTCGCTTTCAGAAGACTGGACAAAAGAAGACCGTGATAAATTCAAAACCATCGTGGTGTTTACCGATGGGCTCTTCAATGTGTACCAGAACGAGATCATGTCAGTGCTTTCGTCGTTTGAGTCATACAGCGATGCCAGCATTTATTTTACGGCGCAGTTCTCTTACGATGAAACGGAAGAAAAGATCAAACCGCTCTACAGGCAGCTCAACCAGCTTATCGAACAAAAGCAGAACAAAGCGGAGGCGATTACGAACGAAATGTTCCAATCGCTCACCTTCCTTGACCGTTTTGTAAAATTACTCGGCATCGGCCTTATTATCGGCGGGGTACTGATTGCCATTTATACAACACGATCCATCACCAAGCCTATCCAGCTGCTGAAACGCATGTTGCTTTCCATGGGGCTTGGTATCCTGCCGAAAGCCCGCATCAGCTACCGCACCGACGAGATCGGCGAAATGGGCACTGCACTCAACAGCCTTGTGGAATCCATGGAAAGTACAACGGAATTTGCGAAGCAAACAGGGCGGGGAAATTTCGATGCTTACTACAAGCCTTTAAGTAAAGACGATACCCTGGGCCATGCCCTCCTGAAAATGAGGGACAGCCTTTCGGAAAACGAACGCGTGCTCGAACAAAAAGTAATGGAGCGTACGGAAGAGGTGGTGAAACAGAAAGAGGAGATCGAAGTGAAAACGAAAGAGCTGGAAATCCTCTTCAAGCAGGTAACCGACAGCATCCATTATGCAAGGCGCATCCAGCTGGCCATTCTTCCGCCAAACAGCGTGGTAAAAAACATTCTCCCCCAATCGTTTGTACTCTATAAACCAAAGGATATTGTAAGCGGCGACTTTTACTGGATCGACCGGAAAGGCGACTGGTGCTACTTTGCAGCGGTTGACTGCACGGGCCACGGCGTACCGGGCGCTTTTATGAGCATCGTTGGTTACAACCTGCTGAAGGACATCCTGAAAACAACCGACCGCTCAGACCCTGCCGCGATTATGGATGTAATGAACGACGGCGTGGCACATACACTGCATACTTCAACGTCCGATGAGCAGACCAAGGATGGTATGGATATGACGCTCTGCGCCCTGAATTACAAAACCCTGGAGCTTCAATATGCCGGTGCGTTCAACCCGCTGTACATTGTCCGCGGCAATGAGCTGCTGCAATACAAAGCCAATAAATTTCCGGTGGGCATGTTTGTTGGCTCCAAGCAAAACTTTACCAACAACCGCATCCAGCTACAGAAAGGCGACACCATCTACATTTTCTCCGACGGTTATGCCGATCAGTTCGGGGGCCCGAGAGGCAAAAAATTCATGGCAGGTAATTTCCGTAACCTGCTTGTGGAAGCCAGCAAGCTCCCGATCGACAGCCAGAAAGACATGCTCAATACAACCATCGAAAACTGGCGCGGGAACCTTGAACAGGTGGATGACATGCTGATCATCGGTGTGACCGTATAATCCCGAAGCAGGAAGAGCTTCCACATCCCCAAAAAAAGATTCATTTAAAATGGCAGGCCTGAAAGGGTCTGAACCAGGCACTTCCTTTCATTATAGAACAATAGGGCGTACCTAAGGGCGTGCTGTATCTCTGCATTAATTTATAACATAAAGTCTCTAACGGAGCTATAGAACATGTACAGGCCGATCGGAGAAACAATCTTATTCATACAAAGCAAGGAACACAATGGCTCCATAACATTATACAACTATTCAATGTTACGATGGCTTACTTAAGGGCGCTATAACACGAATCAGCATACCACGTTCAGTGCGTTGGGCTGTACTTCGATCCTGAGTTTTCCATCTGCTTTCAGGGGCTCGCCGTCGTAGTGCACCGGCAGTTGCCCTTCAAATTCGATCTCAATGATTTTTCCGTTCAGGGAAATGAGGTGCGCGGACGTATGGATTTTTTTCCGGAACAACCTGAGGCCTATTCCGCCGATAGCGTGAAGGGCAAAGGGTTTGAGGATGCTGACATGCAGGATCCCATCGTTAAGGGACGCTTCCGGCGAAATGTAAACATTATTGCCCCATTGGCCGGCATTGGCTACTGTAATCAAAAAGGCTTTGCTCTGAAGCACCTGGCCATCAACCGTGATCCTGTAATCGTTGGGCTTATAAGAAAAAAATTCGCTGATGCTGGTTTTGATGTAAGTAAGAAAGCCGCGTGTAGTACTCGCTGCAAATTTCTCTGCAATCAGCGCATCGAAGCCAACACCCGCTGTACAGAAAAAGGGAATGCCATTGATGAGCGCACCGTCAATCGTTTTGGTTTCTGCACGGGCTATCACCGCCAGGGCATCTTCCAGGTCGAGCGGGATCCCATTGCTCCTGGCCAGGCCGTTGCCGGATCCCAGTGGTAAAATCCCCATCGCCATCGGAGTATTCATCACGACAGAAGACACCATGTTCACAGTACCATCGCCTCCGCAAGCTACCACAACCCGGTAATTGCCGGATAAAATCTGCTGCTTCACCGACTCAAAGTCGTAAGGATTTTTCCATACGATAAGGTCATAAGGAATGGTTTCGGGAAAATAGCTTTTCACGAATTCGATGATATCGATCTTCTTTTTCACACCCGCATTGGGATTGATAACGAAGGCGATCTTTTGGTTTCCTGGTGACATGCACGAAAGGTAAGGCTTTATTTTTTAGGCGTTGTGAAAAAAAAGTCCTTGAGGTAAAAGGGTTCGGCATAAGCCGTGTCGGCAAAATCCCGGTCCATGAATTTGCGGTAAGCCAGGGCTATCATCGCTTCCGAGCCGGGCCGTATGCCTTCCAGGAAATGTGCCGAAGGAATGCTTTCCAGCAAGGTCTTTGCTTTGGGCATGCCGTCGCCGAAAAAACAAATGCTGGTTCCCGGCCTGTGGAAACAGGCAATGCTTTCGCTGTTAAGCACCAGGGCAACAGGAGCCATCTCTAAACCGAGGCTTTTGTTATAAAGTGCGGTGTATACTTCCATGCGGCGGGCATCGAGCATCGGGCAGTACAAGGAGGCGCCGGGATACAGCCTGGCAGCAAGCGAAGCCAGCACTTTTAAGGTATCAACCACTATAAGCGGAATACGCAGGGCATAAGCCAGACCTTTGGCCGTAGCAAAACCGATGCGCAGACCTGTGTAAGAGCCGGGACCGGAACTAACGGAAACGGCCTGTAACTGAGAAAGGCTTATGCCCTGCTCCTGCAACAGCTCTTTGATAAAGACGTGAAGATTTTCGGCGTGCGTGTAGCCTGCATCCAGCTCTTTCAGGGCCACCAGGCTTTCGCCGTTTGATAAAGCCACGGAGCACATGGTAGAACTTGATTCGATATGTAACAGGAAAGCCACTATTCAGGGATAGGCGACGCTTATTTCTTATCAGAGAATAACTGGTCTTTGGTTACGACCCTGATCCTGGAGGCATTTTTCAGAGTTTTGGAAACGGCTCCGTAAGGTCCTGAGATGACCTCGTCGCCGGGCTTGAGTCCTGTTTTGACTTCGATGTAATCGTTATCCTGGATCCCGGTGGTTACCTGCACCCTTTTCGCTTCGCCATTCACATTCAGGAACACATATTCTTTGATCTCTTCCTGCTTCTTATTCAGCTTCTCCTGCTTCTCATCCTTCACGACTACCTTCGGATCATCTTCTCCTTCGGGGCCATATTTTTTGGTTTCGGTGGTGTCGCCGCTGCGCGTGGTCACTGCCGGAATAGGCACGGTGATCACATCATTGGCGCGCCTGGTCTGGATCTCCACGCTGGCGCTCATTCCCGGGCGGAACGGGGCCGGGTTGATATCGGTGATCAGGTCGAGATAGGATTGCCTTATGATGCGGATCTTCACTACAAAATTAGTGACCTGGTCGACAGAAATACCGGTGGTATTGGCTGAATTAGCCACTTCCGTTACGATCCCCCTGAACTTTTTTCCCATGTATGCATCCACTTCAATGATGGCCGTATCATTTTTATGAATGTTGATGATATCGTTCTCGTTAACTTCCACACTGGCCTCCATCTCGTTCAGGTTAGCCAGGCGCAGGATCTCCGTTCCCTGCAAGCCCTGTACCCCCACTACCCGTTCCCCTTTTTCCACGTTGAGCTTGGAAACGGTTCCATCCACCGGTGCATAGATGTATGTTTTATCAAGGTTGGAATTCGCTTCTTTCAGGGAAGCCTGCATGCTCTTCACATTAAAATCCGCAGCCTTGATGCTCTCCGACAGCCCTTCCACATTGGCCTTCGCCGATTCGTAGGATGCTTTGGATGCGTCCATCTCCTGCTGGGAGATCACATTCTGATCGAAAAGCTTCTTGCTTCTGGCATACGATGCTTCTGCATTGGCCAGGTTGGCTTTGGCCTGCGCCAACTGGGCCACCGTGGTTTGTAGATTGGCCTTCGAGCTGCTTACTGTGGCATTCACACGCTCAAATGCACTCTCATAAATATCTGGCTTGATGCGGCATAACAACTGACCTTTTTTTACCTGGTCGCCCTCCTTCACAAGCATTTCCACAACCTCTCCCGATACATCGGATGTGATTTTCAATTCAGCTTCAGGCTGGATCTTGCCATTGGCAGACACCGTTTCAACCAGGCTGCGCTTCGCGGCTTTCTCCGTCGTCACATCCACGGGTGGCGCTCCTTTGAAGAATTTAAAAAAGATGGCCAGCACCACTACCAGCACACAAATTCCGATGACCCAATATGTTCTTTTCATACCTTTCGTTTTTATACTTCCGCTGATCACGCAGATCTGCGTTGATTTTTAATGTCTTTTTTACAAAATCCTATTACTATAACGTCAATGGTTTGCCCTGGTAAAAGTCCAGTACTTTGAGGCGGAACACATAATCGTATTTGGCCTGTACCAGGTTACTCTGCGCGGTTTGCAAGCGTGTTTTGGCATCATTGAAGTCGAAGCTGCTGATGGCACCCACATTGAATTTCTGCTCTGCAAAACCAAAGGCCTGTTCGGCTGCGTCTACCGCTGCTTTGCTGGCATTGTATTTATTGAGGCCTGCCCGTGCATTCACATAGGCCTGAGCGATGGTTTTATACAAATTCTGAGCCAGCAGGTCCTGCGAGTATTTCGCGTTCAGGGCATTGATCTTCGCATTCTGAACACCTGTGTAAGTCTGCAGACCGTTGAACAGCGGAATGGATAAGGTAAAGCCAACGCTCTTGTTGACGTTGTCTTTAAACTGATCGGCAAACGGTTTCGGAGAGCTTATTACCTCGGTTTTGGGCTGGTAAACCGGGATGATCCCCGCAGAACCTGCATCAACAAAGTAAGGAGCCTGCTCTCTTCCGACAATGTTCACCGCATCGATGTTCTTATCCAATCCGGAAGTACCGGTGCCGAGAGAGCCTGTCATGCTCAGCGTTGGGCTCACACGTCCTTTCGCCACTGCCAGGTTTTTCTCCGCAGCCATCAGGCCGTAAGAAGCGCTCTTCACCGAATGCTGGTTCTTCAATGCTTCTTCATAGATCTTTTGAATAGAAACGCTTTCCAGCTCATAGTTCAGAACTTCGATGTCAGGCTTTATGACCGAGAAATTTTTCATCGTATCGATCCGCAGGTTCAACAACTGGGTGAGGTTGAGCAGAGCCAGCTGGTAATTGTTTTCCGCATTGGTCAGGTTTACCTGGTCGTTTGCCATCTGCGACCTCAGGTCGAAAACAGCGCTCTTGGCTACTGACCCGGCTTCCGCAAGCTTTTCCGTGCGGTCGAGCTGCTGCCTGGAGATGGTGTACTGGTTTTTGGATACCACCAGAAGCTCGTCGGTAAAGATCACATTAATGTATGCTGTGGCCACATTCAGCGACAGGTCGTTTTGCTGCTGCAGGAAGTTTTCGGTACCTGAGAGAAAATTATACTCGTTGGCCTTGATATTGTTATACTGCGCCAGCCCCGACCACAGAACCACATTGCTGGAGATATAGAAGTTTTGCGAAAGCACCTGCGTATTGGCAAAGGTGTTGGTGTAACGGTCGATCGTACGCCCGAAGTTATAGGTGTGCTGGGCTCCTGCATTGATGGTGGGTAAAATAGCGGCTTTGCTCTGGTTGGTATTATTCTTATTGATGAAGTTGCTCAGCTCCGCCTGTTTGAGGCTGATGTTATTTTTTTTTGCATATTCCACGCATTGCTGCAACGTCCAGGTGTTGGACTGGGAAGACGCCGTATAAGCCAGGCTAATAATGCATCCGAATAGTAAGTATTTCATAGTGTTTCTTTCTGAACCGGCGATACTACTCATGAGCACGGGCACAGGAGCGGCTTGTATGGCAGGCGTTGGTTTTAGTGGATGAAAAGAATACCTGTAAATTTAATTAAAAAAGCGGTTGCGCCTGCGCTTCTACACAAACGGAAAAATTCTCCTTTAAGCCGGTAATTTTTCAGGCACAAAATTATACAATTTAATTCGCAAAGCACCCTGTTTTTTTAGTATTTTTCCGGATCAAAACCGGTTTTCGGATGACTCCATTTCTATTCCAGGCGGCACAGTATATTTATGACCATTACCGGGACGAAACGGAGCGCTTATGCATTATCCTTCCCAACAAACGGGGTGCCTTATACCTCAAGCAGCACCTTGCAAACGTCTACCGGAAAACGATCTGGCTACCGGTAATCATCAGCGCCGAAGAGCTCGTGGCAAAGCTTTCCGGGCTCGAGCAGGCCGATAACATAGACCTTATCTGCGACCTGTATGTGGCTTACAGCCATGTACTGAAGGAAAAAGCGGAGTCATTCGATGCGTTTTCGAAATGGGGAACCCTGATGCTCCAGGACTTCAATGAAGCCGACCGTTACCTCATCGATACCAAAGCGCTGTATCAGAACCTGAAAGAGATCAAGGAAATAGAGAACTGGTCGCTGGGCGAGAGCAGCCTCACGCCTACCCAACAGGACTACATCCACTTCATGTGGCAGATGGGCAGTATTTATGAAGAGTTCTCATCTATCCTTCTGGCTAAAAGACAGGCATACCAGGGCCTGATGTACCGCAAATCAGTAGAGCGGTACAAAAGCAACGCCTACATTCAGAAGTTTTCCAAACTGCTGATCTGTGGCTTCAATGCGCTCAACAAGGCGGAAACACTGATCTTCACCGACTGGCTTAAGGAAAAGAAAGCGGATATCCTCTGGGATGCCGACGAGTACTACGTCAACAACCCCAATTACGAAGCCGGCCTGTTCCTGCGGGAGAACTTTGAGAACTCCTGGCTGAAGCCTAAGCTGCCCCTGAGCACCGATTTCAAAGACATTCCAAAGCAGGTGGACATCGTGGCTGTTCCACGCCAGGTGGGCCAATCGCAGGCCGTGGCCCGGCAACTCCGCACCTGGATCGCCGAGGGCAAGAGCCTCAACCGGATCGCCATTGTGCTGGCCGACGAAAGCCTCCTGTTCTCAGTGCTGAACCAGCTCCCCGAACAGGTGAAGCATGTGAACGTCACCATGGAATACCCCTTGCGCCTGTCGCCTTTGTACGACCTGGTGGATAACCTCATCAATTTACAGCAGGCCGGCCAAAAGGCAGGAGCTCAATCCAATCTTTCCTTTTATTTCAAAGATGTTTTCCGCATCCTGCATAACGCCTTCTTTAAAAAATACTACGCGTCTTTCGCGCCTGCCACGGCCCTGCAGGACGTGATCCGCAAGATCATCGACAAGAACTACGTCTGGATCACTACGGCCATGCTTGGAGAATTGTTTGGCAGCGACTATGCCTCCGTGCAAAAGCTGTTTGCCTTCTGGCAGCATTCGTCCGACGGCGTGGCCGCTATTTCCGGGGTGATTGCCCGCTTCAACAGCGCCGAGGAAGAAGAGCTCCGCCTCTCCTCTGCCGAACTGGAATACCTGCACGTGTTCACCAAATATTTCAACCGCCTCCAAAGCCTGATTCATACGCAGCCTTTTCTCAACTCGCTGCCGACCTTACGCAGCCTTTATAAACAGATCATCGGCAGCGCTACCGTTCCTTTTATAGGCGAGCCTTTGCAGGGTTTGCAGATCATGGGAGTGCTGGAAACACGGACCCTGGACTTTGAGCATCTGATGGTATTGGGCGTAAATGAAGGTGTGCTCCCAAGCGGCAAGGCAGTAAATTCCTTTATCCCCAACGACCTCAAACGCCATTTCGGCATGCCGCTGTACGGGCACAAGGATGCGATCTATGCCTATCACTTTTACCGCCTGCTGCAACGCGCTACCAACGTGCTGATCACCTATAACACGGAGCAGAGCATGATGGGCACCGGCGAGAAAAGCCGCTTCATCACACAGCTTCAGTTCGAGCTTCAGTCCTACAATCCTCAGCACCGCCTCAGCGAAAAGATGCTGAGCGGCGATGCACTGAAAGCCAGTGCCCGGAATGAAATCGCCTTTGCCAAAACCGATCTGAACCTACAACCCATCATCAAAAAGCTGAGTGTGAGCGATGACTACGGAGGCCTGAGCCCTTCTGCCCTGATCACCTATAAGGATTGCGCCCTGAGGTTCTTCTTCAGGTATGGTGCGGGCATTAAGGAAACGGAAGACGTGGAGGAAAGCGCCGAAGCCAACACACAAGGCTCCATCCTGCACGAGTCGCTGGAAATACTGTATACGCCTTACATCGGCCGGGTACTTACCGAAGCCGATATCCGCGACTGTAAAAACAAAACGGAAGAAACCGTGAACACGGTGTTTCGCCGGTATTTCAGCCAGAAGGAAAGCCTCTTTGGCAAGAACTTCTTACAGCGCAAGGTGCTTTACGAATACGTTGCCAAATTGCTGAAAGCCGATCAGAAGATGATCGGCGAGCTAAAAAAGAGCAATGAATTACTGAGCCTCATTGACCTGGAAAGAGGCCTTGAATCGAGCCTTTACGTTGCCATCGATGGCGTCGAAACGGAAGTATTCATCAAAGGCTCGGCCGACAGGATTGACCGGAAGGGCGGAAAGATCCGGATCGTGGATTATAAATCGTCGGTGAAGCAGGACGATAAGTTTAAGTTCAGCGGATTTGAAGACCTGTTTGGCGACCGCAAATACAATAAAATGCTGCAGCTCTTCATTTACGCCTGGCTGGTAGTAAAGAACGGCATTGCCAGGCCCGCAGAGCTTCAGCCCTGCATCATTGCCTTCCGGAAATTCGAAGAGCAGCCGCGCTTTATCCTTCAGGACGACAAGACCGAAAGCATCCTGAATTTCACGGACGAGCTCCTCGCTGAGTTTGAATTCCACTTAAAAAAAGAGATTGAATCAATCGTGAACAGAACAACGCTATTCGACCAGACGCCCGACCTTAAAACCTGTGAGTACTGCGCCTATGCAGGCATTTGCAATGTTGCCTGATCAGGGCGTTACGCCGGATGCCGCCGCTGTTTTCTGTGCCCCGAATACATAGCGGACAGCGAGCTTTGTATCGAAAAACCGCGTCGTAAAATGCGATTCGTCAACGGCATGCTGCTCCCTATCCACGTATGTCGATCCACTCGATTGTACCCGTGTGGTTTCTATGGTATAATCACCTTTTTGTTTTGAGAAACTAAAACCATTTCCCACTTCCACGCCCAGGTAGAGCGGCTTCCAGATCTTAAAGTAAAGACTGGTATTGAGGTACAAGGCCGCTACCTGTATGCCGGGGTATGCCTTCACCGTCCTGGTTTCGTTATCCGCAATTGAATTGGGATTTCCGGGCATTGCTCTGCTCACAGAATATTCATCTCCCTTGTAATCAGGACTTACGTAATAGCCGGCTCCCAGGCCTGCCAGAAAATCAATGAACTTATAACTCAGTCGTTTTCCGAACTCCAGATTACCTCCAATGCTCTGCACTTTTAGTTTATTATCCCACTCGTTGTAAACGCTCCCCCAGTTACTGGATCCTTTTGTCTCGAAGCTGGTGGCGGAATAGGTTCCGGAAAGCCTGAAATAATTGTTGTTTGCAAAGTAATGTCCGTAACCGAGGTCGATGCTAAATCCTTTGTCGACCGATTTGGAATTTTCGATGCGTGAGTCGAGCGGCCCATGGCTACTGTTGTAAGAAGCCGGGCCGGCTTTGAATACGAGCTCATGGCTTTGCGCCCGGCTCAGGTGATAGACTAGTCCCAGAAGGACTGTAAGGCTGTAGGTAAGATGCAGTTTCATTGTACTATTTCCAGTTTTCATGCTCAACGTTATTTTTCAGACTTTATTATTAACAACGACAATCTCGGCAACAAATGTATGTTATCTTATCGTCTTTAGGGATTTAGTTTATATACTGATCATATCATGCTACTTGCAGGTTCAAGAGCCGGTGCCTGTAATCACTTAGCCTGTGGGAGACAGTCCCGCTGCAATCAAACGCCACTTTTCCTTTGTGTGTGCCAGGGAAGCAATCTGCTTCTATTCGCCACAGATCTTCATGATGCGTGTAACGCCGGCTTTATTGATATGACGGGCTATGAGAAAATCCTTCCTTCGCAAATGAGCGTTTCCATGAGTTTTAGCTGACAATAATTTCTTCGCATATCCATTGCCCTCCGGAGTACTTGTTCTTCTAAATAAGTTGTTTTGGAGTTATAGCCATGAGGTTCCTTTTAACAGCTGTCCGTTAGTTACTTAATTGCTTAGGTATTTAGTTTTCAGGGCGATTTTTCTTATATTTATGCTTTCACACAAAACCTTTCTAAACTCTCTATGAAAAACGCTTTTATATTCCCGGGACAAGGTTCCCAGTTTTCAGGAATGGGCAAAGACCTTTATGATAATTCTGAACTTGCAAAAACCATGTTCCACCAGGCCAACGATATTTTAGGCTTTAACATCACAGACGTGATGTTCTCGGGAAGCGATGAAGAATTAAAACAAACCAAAGTGACACAGCCCGCTATTTTCCTGCATTCGGTGATCTTAGCCGCAACCCTGGGCGATTCATTCCGTCCGGATATGGTAGCGGGCCATTCTTTGGGAGAATTCTCGGCCCTGGTAGCCAATAAAACACTGAATTTCGAAAGTGCGCTGACCCTGGTATCGAAGCGTGCACAGGCCATGCAAAAGGCCTGTGAGATCAATCCGTCCACCATGGCTGCGGTGCTCAACCTCGACGATGCCGTGATCGAAACCATTTGCAAGGAGATAAGCGACAGCGGCCACGTGGTGGTTGCTGCCAACTATAACTGCCCGGGGCAGCTCGTGATCTCCGGATCGATCGAAGGTATCAACATGGCCTGCGAAAAAATGAAGGCAGCGGGTGCCAAGCGTGCCCTGGTGCTTCCGGTTGGCGGGGCTTTTCACTCCCCATTGATGGAGCCTGCCAGGGTCGAGCTCGAAGCGGCGATCAACGCGACCACCTTCAATCAACCGATCTGCCCGGTATACCAGAACGTCACTGCCAGCGCTGTATCCAATCCGGACGAGATCAAAAAGAACCTGGTGTCGCAGCTGACAGCTCCGGTAAAATGGACCCAGACCGTTGCCCAAATGATTGCCGACGGCGCCACACACTTCACAGAAGTAGGCCCGGGGAAAGTATTGCAGGGCCTGGTAAAAAAAGTGGCATCGACCGTTGCCCCCGATAGTACAATAGAAACCACAAGCGCTTAATTATTATGCTGAAAAAGATCATCGCTCTTTCCATGTTCCTGTACTTCTCGATGGAAGTGCATGCACAATTTGTAAGAGGCATCGGTTTGTTCGTTGGCGTAACCTCCTCCAGGCACCGCTACATCAATACCTCTGCCATCGACAGTTCCTACGCCCACAAATTTCCGGCGCCTTCCCACAAATCGAGGGAGTATGTAAGCTGGAGCGTGGGGATATTGGGCGAATTCCTGAAGTACGACCACATCCGCTGGCAAACGGAGCTCGAGTATTGCAATAAGGGCGCGGTGGAGCATCCTTTCCTCTCTCCTTTTACCGAAGACCGCGGCCCTGCAACCGCCAACGCCCTCTCGTACATCCAATGGAACAACTTTGCGAAGATCTTTTTCAATGAAGGTTACCGCGGCACACCATACATCATGCTCGGCGGGCGCATCGAATACAATTTACAGCGGGCCATCGGCATTTACCCAACGGTGGTGGGCGCCCTGCCAAAGATCAATGTGAGCCCCGATGTGGCGCTCGGCTATGAGTTTGTCACCTACAGCAAGTTCAAGCCTTTCGTGGAGCTGCACTATAATCCGGACCTCATCAACAAGCAGATCGGCAATATTGCGTTCAACAACCGTACCTGGGAACTGCGCGTGGGCGTGATCTACAGGCCTGAAAAGAGATTAGACAATTGTAATGCACCGCGCTTTCATGGAAGCGGATACTAAAGACTCATGACTATGGTAATGACTAAGGACGTTTTGTTTTCCCTCACCAAAGGAGGTTATGCTCCGCAGGAAGAAATGCTTGAGGTGGCCCGCAAAAAAGGGAAATTATACATCGGCATCCCCAAGGAAATGGCTTACCAGGAGAACCGGGTGCCTTTGGTTCCCGACGCGGTGGCCCTGCTGACCAACCACGGGCACCGCATTGTGATCGAAGCGGGAGCCGGCTCTGCCGCTCACTTCGAGGACACGGACTACAGCGAAGCGGGTGCAGAGATCGTGTATTCGGCGCAGGATGTTTTTAAAGCGGATATCATTTTAAAAATTGCCCCACCCACGCTCGAAGAGATCGAGTTGATGCAAACCAGGCAAACCCTGTTCTCTGCCTTGCAGCTGACGGTACAGCCTGAAGATTTTCTGAAAAAACTGATTGCCAAAAAACTGAACTGCGTGGCGTTCGATCTCATTACCGACGATGCCGGCATTTACCCGGTGATCCGGGCCATGGGTGAGATCGCAGGAGGCACATCCATCCTGGTGGCAGCTGAGCTGCTGAGCAATGCCAACAATGGCGTGGGTGCTATCCTTGGCGGCATCAGCGGCATTTCTCCTACCGAAGTCGTGATCATCGGTGCAGGCACTGTGGGCGAATTTGCCGCCAGGGCAGCGCTGGGATTAGGCGCTACGGTGAAAGTATTTGATAATTCCACATCCCGCTTACGCCGCCTGCAAAACCAGCTGGGAACACGCATTTTCACCTCGGTGATCGTTCCTAAGGTCCTCGAAAAACATCTGAAGTCGGCCGACGTGGCGATTGGCGCCCTCCGCGCCCAAAAAGGAAGAACGCCCTGCATCGTATCTGAAAACATGGTAGCCGAAATGAAAACAGGCTCTGTGATCATTGATGTGAGCATCGACCAGGGTGGTGTTTTCGAAACCTCCGAAGTAACAAACCACACACGCCCTGTGTTCCGCAAACATGGCGTGGTGCACTATTGTGTGCCCAATATCCCGTCGCGCGTGGCCCGCACTGCCTCCTATGCCTTCAGCAATATTTTCCAGCAGATCCTCATATCGATGGGCGACGAAGGTGGCTTCGACAGCCTGGTACGCAAGGATGTAGGCGTACGCACAGGAGTGTATATGTACAACGGGATCCTGACAAACCAGTTTCTGGGCGAATCCTTTAACCTTCCTTTCAAGGACATTAACCTGATCATGGCTGCGATGTAACAGTTGGAGAATTGTTGATTTGAATAGTTGGAGAGTTGATGAATTAAATGATTGCATGGGCTATTATTCGGAGTGTAAACCTTACCTTTGTGCTCAAAATCAATAATTCCCGAATTCTATAGGTCAACCAACTCAACCATTCAATAACTCACTAATTACAGTATGAATTTCTGGCAACGTTTTCGCTTTTTTTTGATCGGTTTTATTCCCGGAACGATTATCCTCATCATGATCCTGAATAAGAAAGGATGCACAAGTCCCAATGAGCTTAAGATGCTTGAGTTGAGCCATCAGCAGCTGCTCCTGGGCGATAAGGCCAAATGCAAACTAAAATGCCTGGTACTGACAGAGAACGGCTTTAAGGTAACCCTCCGCGACATGGAAGTGAATTACGACCTGAGCGATGTGCATAAAAAGCCATACGGAATTTATTATTTGCAGCCGAAAAAAGGCTTGACTTCGCGTTACGAGCTTTTGGTGGAAGACAAAGATACCGTCACGTTTATCAATGATATTAAGCTACAGCCGGCCATTGCCGGCTGCCCATGCGATAGCATCCGTTAAGCCATGGAACTGAAAACAGACCTGTCGAAATTCAATAACAGCTGGTACAAAAAAGGCGGCAATCCCGCCAAGCGCCTTTGCTGGTATATGGTGAATGCGGCCTTCTTTAATTCGGCCTTCCCTGTGAATTCGGCAAAGGTTTTTCTCCTGCGTCTCTTTGGCGCCCGTGTGGGCCAAGGCGTGGTGATCAAGCCTTTCGTCAATGTCAAATATCCCTGGAATTTAAAGATAGGCAACCATGTATGGATCGGCGAACGGGTGTGGATCGACAACCTGGGCTTTGTGGTGCTGAACGACAATTCGTGTGTATCGCAGGGTGCGATGCTGCTTTGTGGCAACCATCATTATAAGAAAGTAGCTTTCGATCTCATTGTAGGCAACATTACCGTGGAAGAAGGCGCCTGGATTGGTGCGAAGTGCGTGGTATGCCCGGGCGTGAAGATAGGAAGCCATGCGGTACTTACCGTAGGCAGTATTGCCACCTCCAATTTATTGCCCTGGAGCATCTACCAGGGAAACCCCGCCCAGAAGATCAAGGAACGGGTGATCAAGGGATAAGCTTTTTGACTTTAAATCATCTATACCACCGACGGCTTTTGTAAACCTGTTTCCTGCTTTAAGAGCTTCTCTGCTTGTCTGCCCAGCTCTTCGCTCCAAATTTGTTTACATCGACTCTCCGGCCGGAGCGCAGCATAAAGCGCCTGCCCGTGAGCGCTTCCAATTGCAGGTATTGCATGAAATTATAAACTACCCATGGCGCCTGGGCTATTATCACCGGTTCTGGCTCTAGGCGATATTCCATTGACCCAAATCAGGAAAGGCTTACGCCTATTTCAGTGGCCAGGTAAGCGATGCATAAATAGAAAAATCCCTCACCACAGATCGTGATGAGGGATTTTTTGGTTTTACTTCCAGTGAAGTAAAAAGTGTTATTACAGTTTAGTGTAAGAAACTGTTTCAACAACAACTTCAGTACCAGTTACGTTCTGGTTAGCCGGAGTACAAGTAGCACCGTTGAAGCCAGTCTTGTTAACGTCTTTGTAGTTGTAAGTCAATACTAAAGTAGTAGCATTTAAAGTTGTGATAGTCCAGGCGTTGTTACCAACAAACGGGCTAACACCAGAGTTCAGGATCAAAGTACCAGTACCGTCAGCTTGTAAAGTTGGGTGGCTCCAGGTAGATAACTGAGTAGCGTTTTTAATTGCGTAAGAACCGTTAGATTTCATGTTACCGTCACCGTCGTAAGTGTTGATCACACCTGAACCAGAAGTAGAAGGCCTTACGTCGATTTTAGCATTGCTGGTGAAAGTAGTTGTAGAGTATGGAATGTTACCGATGTTAGGGCATGTTGCAACAGGAGTACCGTTGAAAGTGTGCACTAATACGTGGCTGCTCAGTTTCCACTGGCCAGCTAACATAGCCATTACCTGGTTGTCACCTGTACCACCTACTACAGTGATAGTAGAAGTGTAAGTGCTTGATACACCACGGTTTTGAGAGAAAGCAGTTAAGCTAACCACATAAGTACCGTTTTGAGTGTAAACGTGAGTTTGAACCGGGCTAACTGGCTGAGTCAGGTTAGTTTGGATACCGTCGCCGAAATCCCAAGTGTATTCGTCAGCGTCAACAGAAGTTGAGTTGAAAGATACGATCTCACCAGCCTGAACAGTTGTTTTTGATGTGAACATCGCTGAAGTACCTTTGTCAGATACAGTGATTTGAATAGCAGGAGCGTCAGAAGCTTTTTTACCGTTTTTCTTAGCTGCTGTTAAAGTTACATTGTAAGTACCTTTTTTAGCGTAAACGTGAGAAACCATGTTTTGGTTAGACTCTAACTGAGTACCATCACCAAAATCCCACATTGCTTTTGCGTCACCTTCAGAAGTGTTTGTGAAGTTAACGGCTTCTCCAACTTTAACAGCAGTTTTGTCTGATGTAAAGCTAGCTGCAGGTTTTTTACAACCTGTGAATAATAATGTTCCAACTGCAAGAGCTGCAACGACTTTAGAAATTTGTTTTTTCATTTTTTAAGGTTTAGAATTATGGCGCAAAAGTAACAAAGTTTTTTGTCAATAACGATCCGATTTGTTAAGGAATGTTATCAAAATTTAAAAATCACTATAAATGAGTATAGCAGGGTTTTATCCATTCATTTACCAAACTGAACGGATCAAAGCTCCAATTGAGCCAAATTACGGTTTGGACTAGTAAACCTCTTTTTTCATTTAAAGTGCCACTAAAATAGAATAATTCTAAATATTGTAAAAAGCCTCTCCGAACTGTATCGGAGAGGCTTTTTAACAAACAAAAATCCCGGGTTTTCTATTCCCCTTAAATAAAAATCTCCGTCTTCCGGTGCTCCAGCATTTTCTTCAGGTTCAGCAAGGCATAGCGCATCCGGCCCAGAGAGGTATTGATGGACACATTGGTAAACTCTGAGATTTCTTTAAAGCTCATGTCGTAATACATACGCATGATCACCACCTCGCGCTGATCCACAGGCAGGTCGTTCACCAGGTGCCGGATCATTTCCTTGAACTGTTTGGCTTCTTCCGTATCCCGTGCGTGATGCTGCTCGGGAATGATGTCGAAGATACTGGTTTCTTCGCCTTCCTCGTTTACCACGCAGGAAACACCAGGCATTTTTTTGGCTTTGCGGTAATGATCGATAATAAGGTTCTTGGAGATCCTGAGCAGCCAGGGTAAAAACTTCCCTTCTTCATTGTATTGCTGCTTTTTCAGGGTTTGGATCACTTTAAAAAACGTCTCCTGGAATACATCCTCGGAAAGCTCCTTGTTGCGCGTGATCAGGTAAATGTAAGAAAAAATACGGCGTTTGTGGCGTTTGATCAGGATGGACAGGCACTCCTCGTTGCCTTTCATGTAAAGCCGTACAAGCTCGTTGTCAGATAGAAACTGCATAGACATTAAACTACAAATTAGATTTTACTGAGAAAAAAATTTAAGTAGAAGTCTATTCTATGCGTTTAATGCTTTTAAGAAGTTATTATGACAAATATAGTTAAAAGGCCGCGATCGACTTGTTAATTTGGGCGAAAGTGGGGGTTCAGTTATTAAAAGAAAGACCCTAGTACGTGAAGTAATTTATCAACCTGACTGTTCCACAGCAGCCTTGCCGACTCCTCGTCTGATTTATCGGAGGCAAAGTCGGTGATGATGAGGGAGATATCATTCGTAAGCTCGTCTTTCTGGGTTTTGAATTCGAAGTAACTGCCATCGTTCTTATCCATCCACTGATAGCGGATATAGGAAGGAGGAAGCTCCTTAACCAGTTTGGCTTGCTGCTCCTGCCCGTCCCAGATAAAGGTAAAGACACCATTACGGATCGTCACATCATCACAGAACCATTCGGAAAGGCCACTTTCTGTACTGACAAATTCAAACACCATGTCTTCCGATGCCCGGATCACAAACTCCATCTCAAATTTGCCATTCGGCTCTTTCACGAATTTCACCGGCCCCGGATCTTCCTGGCGGAAGGTGATCGGTGCAACAATGGATTTTTTAATGACCGGCTTTTCTTTGGAAACTGCCGGCTTGGCTGGCTTTACCACAAGTGCCTTTTCAGGCTTTTCGGCTTTAACAGCAGGCATTTTCTCTGCTTTCACAGGCGCCACTGCTTGTTTTTTAAGAGCAACGGGCTTTACCGCGTTTTTTGCAGGGGCTGATTTGGCTTTCACAACAGGCTTAGCGGCTGTTTTTACGGGCGCTTTCACCACGGCCTTCTTCACCGCTGCTTTTTTCGTTACCGCCTTCTTCAGCGGCTTTACTGCTTTTTTAACGATTTTCTTAAGGGCCGCTTTCGGGGCGGCTTTTTTTACTGCCTTTTTAGCAGGTTTAACAGCAACCGGCTTCGATGCTTTTTTCACAGGTGCTTTCGCAACTGCTTTTTTCACAGGCTTCACCACTTTTTTCACTGGTGATTTGGCTGCCGTTTTCTTAACCGGCTTTTTGGCGACAACCGGCCTGGAGGGTTTCGACACTTTAACTGCTTTCTTCTTTGCTACAGCCTTTTTTGCCGGTTTTTGAGGCACAGCCTTCTTAACCGTTTTTTTAGGCTCAGCTTTCTTATTTTTTGATGAAGCTTTGGTTTTTGTCGACATAACCGATAAATTTTTCGGGAAATATATAAATAATATTATTCTTTAAAAAATTATCTCACATATTTTTTACAATGAAAAACAAAAAATCACTATTAATAGTTATCTTCCTTAACGAATGGCCCATAAGCCAACTAAACATTTATCTTTATGCCCATGCAAAATGTGATTACCCTCTTACCTGAAAGCGTTGCTAACCAGATTGCCGCCGGTGAAGTTGTTCAGAGGCCCGCTTCCATTGTGAAGGAATTGCTTGAAAATGCGATAGATGCAAAAGCTACATTTATTAAACTGATCGTAAAAGACGCCGGCAGAACGCTGGTACAGGTCATCGATAACGGCATCGGGATGAACCCCGTGGATGCGCGCATGGCTTTTGAGCGCCATGCCACCTCCAAAATCAAAAAGGCGGAGGATCTCTTCGACCTGCATACCAAAGGCTTCAGAGGCGAGGCCCTGGCCAGTATTGCAGCAGTAGCCCAGGTAGAGCTCAAGACCAAACGGGAAGAAGACCTTGTCGGGCAACTTATTGAGATTGAAGGCAATAAGTTCATTCGCCAGGAGGAATGCCAGGCCCCTACGGGCTCATCCTTCAGCGTCAAAAACCTGTTCTTTAATATTCCTGCCCGGCGCAACTTTCTGAAGGAAGACAGCATTGAGCTGAAACATATCATTGATGAGTTTGAACGCGTGGCGATGCCGCATCCGGGCATTCATTTCCAGATGTTCAGCAACGGACACGAACTGTATAACCTTCCTGCCTCCAACCTCATGGAGCGGATCTCGGGTCTGTTTAGCAAAACCATGCAAAGCAAACTGGTACAGGTAAACGAGGTAACGGATGTGGTGAAGATCAGCGGCTACATCGGCAAACCGGAAAGCGCTAAAAAACGGCGCGGCGACCAGTACTTTTTTGTTAACGACCGCTTTATCAAAAGCGCTTACCTCAACCACTCCGTAGCGGAAGCCTACCGCGATCTGATTCCCGGCGATGCCCATCCGGCTTATTACCTGTTTTTGGAGGTCAACCCGCATACCATTGATATCAATATCCACCCGACCAAAACGGAGGTGAAATTCCAGGATGAAAAAATGATCTATGCCCTGCTCCACAGCGCCGTGAAGCGGGCACTCGGCAAAGCCAACCTGGCCCCGAGCCTCGATTTCAATTCGGAGATGAGCTTCGACATTGATTATACCAAAGCGGTGAACCAGCCGCAGGTGACTGTGAATAAGGATTACAACCCTTTTCGGACGGATTCTGCCCAAAAGCATACGTACCACAGGGAAACGGAAAGCGCTCAACAAAAGAACAATAAACAGAACTGGGAAAGCCTGTATGCCAGTTACAGCAGCACCGACCTGAGTACGGAAAGCATGGGCCTGCCGGTGGAACAAGCGCCACAGCAGGCTATGCTCGATTACGAACACACTGACTATAAAGGCTTCCAGCTTTACCTCAAATACATTGTAGCGCCGCATCCCAACGGCCTGCTGGTGATCGACCAGCAGCGTGCCCATGAGCGTATTCTTTACGAACACTACATCGCCACGCGTGCACAAAAAACAAGTGCTGCATCGCAGCAGATGCTCTTCCCGGTAACGCTGGAGCTCACGCCCAACGATTTTGCACTTACGGCTACGCTGATGCCCCATTTCAAACTACTGGGTTTCGACATTGAGCCTTTCGGAAAGAACACCGTGGTAGTACAGGGAACGCCCGCCGAATTAGGAGAATTTAACACCCAGGAAATGATCGAAGGTATTTTAGAAACTTACAAATTAAATACCTTTGACACGAAGCTCGATCCGTTTGAGAACATGTGCATCAGTATGGCGAAACATGCAGGCATTAAGTATGGGAAAGTGTTGCAGGACGAGGAGATCAGCCTGATGTTACAGCACCTGTTCCTGTGCGAAAACCCGATGTACAGCCCTTCCGGGAAACCGGTGATCATGGAGATGGGAAAAACGGAGCTCGATGCCTTTTTTAAAAAGTAGATTAGTATGAGTTACCAGGAATTCAGACCCAGGCAGTTTCAGCAGATCCCTGTGGTTGTCAAAAATATTTTAATCATCAATGTGATCCTTTTTGTGGCGCAGGAGATTTTGATGGCTTCCTCGGGAATCGACCTGGCGCAATACCTTGCGCTGGCCCCGCTGGACACCTCTTATTTCAAGCCCTACCAGTTTATCACCTACATGTTCATGCATGGGAGCCTTTCCCATATTTTCTTCAATATGTTCGGGGTTTACATGTTCGGCTCTATCCTCGAAAACATCTGGGGTTCAAAGCGCTTTCTGAATTTCTACCTGCTCTGCGGGCTTGGCGCGGCGGCCTTACAGGTGGGCATTTATTATATGAACGGACAGTTCTCCTATCTGCTTGGGGCTTCAGGCGCCCTGTTCGGCCTGCTGGTGGCTTTTGCGATGATGTTCCCCAACACCTACCTTAATATTTATTTCCTGATCCCTGTAAAAGCCAAATACCTGGTTATAGCTTATGGCCTGTTCGAGCTGCTTGGCGGCCTTATGAACCGGGAAGGAGATAACATCAGCCATTTCGGGCACCTGGGCGGATTGATCGTGGGAGCGATCATCATGCTTATCTGGAAACGAAACAAAACATTCTTCTATTAAATTATGCCATTGCTCCAAAACGTTAAGAACGAACTCAAAAGGCACAGCACGCTCACCATCCTGATTGCCGTGAATATTGTGGTGTTCTTTATTCTGAACGTCAGCATCGGCATTTTTAACACCCATGCGCTGGCCGACCAGCTGGTATTGCCGCTGAACCTCCATACTTTTATCCTGAAGCCCTGGACCCTGTTCACGTATATGTTTGCGCACGAGGGCTTAGGCCATGTGTTTTATAACATGCTCCTGCTTTATTTTTCGGCACAGCTGTTCCTGAGGTTTCTCAGCGAGCGGACATTTTTATTCGTGTACATCATGAGCGGCATTACAGGCGCCTTACTGCTCCTGGTATTATCAGCCTTCTTCCCGTCTACTTTTGCCTTTGCGCAGCTCTCAGGGGCTTCAGCTGCCATGCTGGGAATTGTAGCAAGCATGTGCATCTACAGACCAAACATGCCTGTGCTTTTTTTCGGCATTGTGGAAATGAAATACAAATACATGGCGCTGATTATTTTCGTATCGTATACCATCATCGATTTCAATATCAACACCGGTGGCAAGATCTCTCATTTCGGCGGTGTGTTCTTCGGCCTCCTCTTCGGCTACCTCCTGAAACAGGGCAAAGACCTGTCGTCCTTGTCATTCCTGAAGCCCCGGAAAAAGCCGGTGCTGCGCGTGGTACAGAACAACAGTGCAACAGCCGGCACTACTCCTGCTTCTGCCAGCCAGCAACATACCATCGACAGCCTGCTTGACAAGATCTCCAAAATTGGCTACGACAATCTTTCGAAGGCAGAAAAGGAATTACTGTTCAAACTTTCTCAGAAAAAATAGCCGGGTTTTACTTTTTTTTATTAAATTGTAACCAGTATGCCAAGACCGTTTCTTCTTCTCCCTGCCCTTTTTTTTATCCTTTCTGCTTATTCCCAGCCGGGCAGAAAATATGAAGTGGCCGATGCCGATGAACATTATTCGCACCGTAATTTCCTGATGGCTCTCCCTATTTACAAAGAGCTGCTGAAAACAGACAAGAACAATGCGGACATCAACTATAAATTAGGACAGTGCTACCTCAACACCAACATTAACAAAGCTGAAGCGGCAAAGTATTTCGAAGCCTGCACTAAAAACCCGAAAGGAAATAACGATGCCTGGTATTACTTAGGGATCTCGTACCGGCTCGGAAACAGGATAGATGAAGCGCTAAAAGCCTTTGAAAAATACGGAGAGCTGGAGCCTAAGAAAAAGAAGGCGACCGAGCGGCAGGTCGAAATTTGCAGGAACGCCAAACAGCTGATGCTGAACCCGGTGAATGTGAGCTTTACAAACCTTGGCAAAGAGATCAACTCGGAGTTTGCCGACTATTATCCCTGGATCACACAGGACGAAAGCTTCCTTGCCTTTACCACGCGCCGCAAGGGTACGACAGCGGGCCGCCTCGAAATGGATGGCTATTACGCTTCGGACGTGTATACGAGCAAAGTGGAAAACGGAAAATGGACAAGAGCGGAGAACGCCGGCGTAAAAATCAACTCTTCGCTTGATGAACAGGTGGTGGGATTAACCGCCGACGGCAACGAAATGCTGATCTACATTGACCACATCGATAAATACGGCGACATTTATTTTTCATTCAAAAAAAACGGGGCCTACACGAAGTACCTGGCTTTTCCGGACTACATCAATAAAAGAACCGAGCACTCGGCATCGGTCAGTGCCGATGGCAACACGCTGCTGTTCGTAAGAAGCGAAAGCCGCGAGGAACAAAGCGATATCTACATCTGCCGCAGGCTGCCAAACGGCAACTGGAGCGAGCCTTTCAAGCTGGGCGAAGAGATCAACACGCCCTATAACGAAGATTTCCCTTACCTGTCGACGGATGGCGTGACGCTGTATTTTTCCTCGGAGGGACATAATTCGATGGGCGGCTTCGACCTCTTCAAATCGGTATGGAACCCGGATGAGAATACCTGGACGAAAGCTGAGAACCTGGGCTATCCGCTGAATACTACCGACGACGACCGAAGCATCAGCCTCACCCCCGACAACAGGGTAGGCTATATCAGCGCGCTGCGCCCGGGCGGGCTGGGCGACCTGGACCTTTACCGGGTGAAGTTCAACGACATCGACCAGAAGCTGACCTTGTACCTTGGCAAGGTGATGCTCGGGGATTCGGCAGCACAGCCCAAAGAATATGTGGTGAATATCCTGGCGGTGAACGAAAGCACACAGGAGGAGCTGAGTTTTGTTCCGAATCCAACCAACGGAAAGCTGGTGATGGCGCTGCCCGCAGGCACATTCGACATTACCGTAAGCGCTGAGGGCTATGTCGAGCAGAAGGATAAAATCACGGTTTCGGACCTCGGGTTGCCCATTTCCGAAGAAAAGAAAAACTACCATCTAAAAAAACGATGATGACCAAGCGTATATTTATTTTGCTGAGCTGCCTGTGTTTAACGGGCCTGGGCGGCTTCGCACAATCCTATCAACTGGGATTGCTGAAATACAGCGGTGGCGGCGACTGGTATGCCAACCTGGAAACCTCTTTGCCCAACCTGATCAGGTTCTGCAATGCGAACCTTAAAACGTCCATCAATCCGGAGCAGGCGGTGGTAGAAGCCGGCAGCGCCGAGATCTTCAACTATCCCTTCATCCACATGACGGGGCATGGCAACGTGATCTTCTCGAACCAGGAAGCGGAGAACCTGCGCAATTACCTGATCGGCGGCGGCTTCCTGCATGTGTCGGACAACTATGGCATGGACGTGTTTGTGCGAACGCAACTCAAAAAAGTATTCCCGGAACTGGATCTGGTGGAGCTGCCTTTTTCTCATCCGATCTATCATCAGATGTATAACTTCGATAAGGGACTGCCGAAAGTACACGAGCACGACAACAAAGCGCCACAAGGCTTCGGCCTCATCTACAAAGGCCGGCTGGTGTGCTTTTACGATTACGAGTGTGATCTCGGCGACGGCTGGGAGAGCTACGACATCCACAAGGACAGCCCCGAAGCGCATGAGCGCGCACTGAGGATGGGCGCCAATATCATTTCGTATGTGTTTATGAATACCGCCGTGAAGTAAGACCTTATGGCATTCAGAGTTATTTATGATTTTGCAGATGACTATCCGCATTTTTATTCTTTTATTTTCTTCGCTGTTTCTCTGGGATGCGGCTGGTATTCATGGAGGCAAATAAGAGAAGAACGCCGCAAACATCCAGCCTCTTACCACGCCTACACCAAAGAATCGATTGTGGGCCCAATCCTGTCAGGATGCTTTTGCTTTCTGGTGGGTTACGAAACCCTGAAGCCCGGAGATTATATCCAAACCAAAACCATTTACAAGACGGGCACATTTAAAAAAACAACCGGATACATCACCAGTTACACTGAAAGGCATCCGGGCAAACATGACGTGATCAGCTTTACGCTAAATGGACTGAAATTTGAATTTGCGAATAACACGGTATGGTACGGATGTGGCTATTCCGACATTTCACACGCCCGCATCACCGATTCGGCGTTGGTGAACTTATTCTATTTTACAGATGATGGCTCGCACAGGGTGCTAAGAATAGAACGTTTTAAATAAGCCCGGAGTACGTTTCAAACTACGACGACCTCGTACAGGTTTTTGAAAACCGGGAAGGCAGGCGGAAAACAAAAAAGCCATCGGTCGGGCGACAGATGGCTTTTTAAATTTCAGAGGAACACGCTTACAAGTGCATGCTGTCTTTTTTCTCCAACAGCGCTTCTGTCGTTTCTTTGTGATTTTCGTCGGGTACGCAGCAATCTACCGGGCAAACGGCCGCACACTGAGGTTCGTCGTGGAATCCGGCGCATTCGGTGCACTTATCGGTAGCGATGTAGTACACGTCCATGCTGTATGGTTCCTGCGGCTCTCCCGCGTCAGCGGTAATACCGGTATTTCTTCCTTTGTATTCTCCTATGATCTTGGTGCCGTCGGCAAAACGCCATTCGGCGCCGCCTTCGTAGATGGCATTATTAGGGCATTCCGGTTCGCAGGCGCCGCAATTAATGCATTCATCCGTGATTTTTATAGCCATTTTTTAACTAGTTTTGCTTTTTGTAATTAAGACTGCAAATATAACACTAATTTCATGACCCTGAAAAAACGACAAGAAGCTTTTGTTCAATTAGGATTATTTATAAACCGGCATTTTTCCACAAACCGCGAGCCCAAAGAGGAGCGTTTTCATCAGGATCTTGACAAACTCACCGGCATTGCCTTCTCCTACAATGGCTGGTTTACGCCCGAAGAGGTAGAACGGGCATTGAAGGGCATTGCCTTCATGCTGGAGGAACAGTCGCTGTCGGAATTTTCCAAAGGGGTGAAAGAGCCTGAAACACCTAAAACCGTGGCCGTGATCATGGCCGGCAATATCCCTGCCGTGGGCTTCCACGATATGCTCTGTGTGCTGCTCAGCGGGCACAACATCCTCATTAAAGTATCCGGCGACGACCCGGCCCTCATCCCGTTCCTGGCCGGCATGCTTATTTACTATGCCCCTGATTTTGCGGCGTCCATCAACTTTTCGGAGGCGCGGATGAAGGATTTTGATGCGGTGATCGCTACCGGCAGCAATAACTCGGCACAGCATTTTGAATACTATTTCGGCAAATACCCTCACATCATCCGCAAAAACAGGACCTCTGTGGCCGTCCTCAACGGGAAGGAAACTCCGGAAGAACTGCTGGAGCTGGGCAAGGACATCTTTTACTATTTCGGGCTGGGATGCAGAAACGTTTCCAAATTATACGTTCCGAAAGGCTACGATTTCAAGGTATTTTTCGAGGCGGTGTTCCCCTTCGGCTACGTATCCAATAACAAAAAATATTTCAATAACCACGAATACCACCGCGCCATTTACCTGCTCGAGCAGATCCCCTTCCTGGACAATAATTTCCTGATGATCCGCGAAAACGAGGACCTTCACGCCCCTACTTCGGTCTTGTATTATGAGCATTACACTAATAAGCTTCCGTTTGTTGAAAAAATTAAAGGGCTGGAGGAAAATCTGCAATGCACAGTCAGTAATTTTGAAATAGAAGGCTTAAAGACCACCGCTTTTGGAACCACGCAGCAACCGGGTATTTTTGACTTCGCCGACAACGTTAACACTCTGGATTTTTTAAATACATTATAATTTGATACTTTTATAGCAGTTGAAATCCCTTGCTTATATCTTTTTCTGGTGCAGCCTGATGTGTGTTCTGAAAACGAACGCGCAAAGCGCCGCCAGTTTTGACCAAACGGATGGCATTTCCAACATCATCATGCCGAATGTGTTTACACCGAATTACGATAGCATCAATGATGTTTTCAGGCCTATGCTTGACGAGATCACGGAGCTGGAATTCAGCATCTATAACCGTTATGGCAACCTGATTTTTGAGACCAAGCGCCTTCGCGGCTTTTGGGATGGCCGTACAACCGGCGGTGAGGCCTGTCCGGATGGCACTTATTTTTGCGTGCTTACTGCCACAGGCGTAGACGGCAAGAAATACAAGGAGAAAACCTTCGTGCAGCTATTTACCAACGGATACTATAAGCAATAACTATTTTATCGGTCAAAAAAATATCCTTTAATTATCCCGGCGCAACCCGGTTTAAAGGCATCTCTCATGTTTCCCTGAATGCTTACCCCGGAAAAATCCTTGCCATCATCGGCAAGAGCGGAAGCGGAAAAACGACCTTGCTCAAATGCCTTTATGGCCTGGAAGACCTGGCGGAGGGAGAAATTACCATCGATGGAAAACGGGTGCTCGGCCCTGCCTATAACCTTATCCCGGGTCATGAGGATATGCGTTTTGTGAGCCAGGATTTCTACGTGCTCGACAACCATACGGTGGAAGAGAATATCAAAGACAAGCTGGCAGGCTATACGGATGCCTATAAGGAAAAACGCAGCCGGCAACTGCTGAAGCTCCTGGATCTGGCGACCTTCAAGGATCTTCGGGCGGTAACTCTTTCTTCGGGCCAAAAGCAGCGCGTGGCAATAGCGCGTTCCCTGGCCGAATTCCCGAAGGTGCTGCTGCTGGATGAGCCTTTCAGCAACCTCGACCTCCCCCTGCGCGACAAAATTTTCACCTACATCCGCCAGGAGGCTGCGAAGGAACATACTGCCGTGGTGCTGGTAACCCATCAACCGGAAGAGGCCCTGCGCTATGCCGATGAAGTGGCTGTTATGGACAATGGGAAGCTGATCCAGCACGATGCGACATTTCAGGTGTACTATCAGCCTAAAAACAAACAGGTGGCTGCCCTGATGGGGCGCTTTTTTGTTCTTGACAAAGAAGACCTTATTTCCTCTAAAACCAAACTGTCAGACAAACAAAGCTATATCAGGCCCAACCAGCTCCAGATCGTTGAAAGCAAAGCTGCAGCACACATACAGGTGAGGGTGACCAATATTTTCTTCAACGGATATGGCTTCGAGTACTTTGCTGAAACCAAAAACGGCAATTCTATTTATTTCTACTCCAAAGACAATGCGATCGGGATCGATGATACCGTGTTCCTGAAAGTGAACTGGTATTGATTTTTGAGGAATGGAACGCAAATGACGCTGATAGCGCGGATCAGGTCATAGATCAAAACAAAACGGAAACTATAAAGCCGTCAATTCCTATGATCTTCCAGGCATGCTATCCCTGCTACTCCCTATCACCTCATTGTTCTGATTCTTTCTCATCTTTATCATCCCGTCCGTACCGGCAAGGGCGGGCGTGTCATCCGTGCCCCGCTTGCATTCGTCGATAAGGAAACTCGTTTTCGTCGATTAGTTTCCGAAAACCGATTGGGATATCGGAATAAGAATTACCTTCGCTGACCATTTGGTCAAACCATTTAATTAAACCCGAAAGTTAAACCATGAGTTCAGTAACCGATTCGGAACAAAAGATCCTCGACGCCGCCAAAAAAATATTCGAGGCTTCGGGATACAACGGCGCCCGTATGCAACAGATCGCCGATGAAGCAGGCATCAGCAAGGCCTCTTTGCATTACTATTTCAGGAGCAAGGAAAATCTGTTTGAACGTATTTTCAGCGAAACGATGGAAGAGTTCATGAAAGTACTTTCGACCTGGGAAGACGATACAGAAGACTGGGAGCTGAAGCTCCGCGTGTTTCTCGTCGAGTTCTTCAAATTTCTGCGCACCAATTCCCTGCTGTTTATCCTCAGGGAGATCAACCGGAATCCGGACCTGCTGGCCAACCGGCCCAAGAAAAAAAAGGTGGGCTTTATGAACTACTTTGAGAGGCTCCAGGAAAAAGGAATCCTGAAACAGGTGGATCTGCAGCTGGTTTACGTGTTCATGCATTCCCTCTGCTCCTACCCGCTCATTAACCAGATCATTTTCAAGCGTACCCTCAAAATGGATCAGGCTGCCTTTGATGCCTTCCTGGAACATTACCCGCAGCATGTCGCCGACTTTCTGATCTTATCTATTAAACACAGCAACAAAAAAACCAAAATATGATCCCTAACAAACGCGCTTTTTTCTTTGCCTCGCTACTCGCCCTCAGCGTACAGCTCAACGCACAGAAGGAAGAAGTAACCCTTCAACAATTGCAGGCACTCGCTAAAGAGAATTACCCTCTTTTAAAGCAAAAGCAAAGCTACACCGACATTGCTACCAATAAAACCAAGCAGCTATCCACGAATTTCTATCCGCAGGTGAGTGTGGTTGGGCAGGCTACTTACCAGACTGAGGTAACGGAGCTGAATATCCCGATCCCGGGTGTTGTCGGCGGCGGCTTCAAGCAAAAGCCCGATCAGTACGCTATAGGAGTGGAATTAAAAGAAACGCTGTTTGACTACGGCGCCATTAAAACGCAAAAACAAATTGAACGCGAAAGCGCCGACCTTCAAACCAGGCAGGTAGATGCCGAGCTGATCAAACTGAAGGAACGCGTCAACTCCTTATACGGCAACATTTATTTACAGCAGGAAAATAAAAAGATCCTGTTGTTGAGGATCGGCGAGCTGGATGCGAAGCGCAAAAAAATGAAATCGGCTGTAGACAACGGCGCGGCGCTTCAAAGCAATTTCCTGGTGCTGGAATCGGAATACCTTTCTACGGAGCAAAAGATCGAAGAGGTGAATTCCAACCTGGTGGCCTGGTTCAAGACCCTGACCCTGCTCACCAACAAACCGCTTGATACGTCTGTCGTTTTCAGCGATACTAAAAAAGATATCCCGCTGCAATCTGCCATCATCAGGCCTGAGATGAAAGTGTTCGAACTGCAAAGCAGCACACTGGAACTCAGGAAAAAAATGATGGACCGCAATAACCTTCCGAAGCTTTTTGTGTTCGGACGAGGCTACTATGGACGCCCGGGCTACAATTTCCTCAACAACGATTTCAGGCCTTATGGTATGGTAGGTGCGGGCCTGAACTGGAATATCTCTGCCTATTATACTTCCGGAAAGGAAACGAAAAATCTGAAATTGAATAACGATATTGTTGCCAGCCAGAAACGCATTTTTGAAATTAACCTGCAGGCTACCATGATCCAGCAGCAGGAAGAGATCAGCAAGCTCGAAAAAATGATCGCGATGGATGCCCGGATCACGGAAACCAAAACGGCTATCCGCAAAGCATCTTCAAGCCAGCTCGACAACGGCATCATCACCTCTTCCGACTTCATCGTAGACCTGAATGCGGAAAACCAGTCGCAGTTCAACCTAAAGCTCCATGAGATCCAGCTGATGATGGCCAAAGAAAATTACAATACAACCCTCGGATATTAATACTTAAAAACGACTTATAACAGACCTGATTATGGAAAACAACAATACAGCCAACAACGCACCCGAAACTCCAAACGACCCATCCAACAAAAAGAAAAAGGGAAAGAAAAAACAAAAAAGACTGGTGATCCTGGTATCGGCCGTTCTTGTGATCGGCACCTTTGCCGGCATTGCCTGGCTGTCGTCGCTCGGGCATGAGAGTACCGACAACGCGCAGATCGACGCCATCATTACGCCTGTACGCAGCATTGTTCCGGGCTTTGTGACCGATATTAAATTTACCGACAACCAGCAGGTAAAAAAAGGCGATACGCTGATCCTGATCGACCGGAACGACTACATTGCCAGAGTAGCGCAGGCCGAAGCGGCCCTGGAAAGTGCTAAAGCGCAACTCGACTTATCGAAAGCGGGTGAAACCACAGCCAGCCTGAACGCCAATGCATCTGTGCTTACCAGCCAGGCAGCGAAAGAAAATATTGCCACGGCACAGGCGCGCTTAGGCAAAGCCGAAAAAGAAATGGCGAGGATCGAAAAGATGCTGAAAGACGGTGCCACGACTCAACAGCAATACGAAAGCGTGAAAGCGGAATACGAAACCGCCAAAGCGCAATCGGAAATGCTGAAAAAGCAATACGAGGCTTCTTCTGCTCAGGCCACGGGAGCTCAATCGCAGGCGGAAGGGCAAAAATCGCAGATCGCCTTATCAACGGCCCTGGTAAAACAGCGTGAAGCGGAACTCGCTCTGGCTAAAACGCAATTGAACAATACCGTGATCGTTGCGCCTTTCGACGGCATCATTTCCAAAAAATCCGTTGAGGTAGGCCAGTACATGCAGGCCGGCTCTCCGCTCTGCTCTGCTGTGGATTTCACACACCTTTACGTGAGCGCTAACTTCAAAGAAACACAGATCGAGCACATGAAACCGGGACAGGAGGTTGAGCTGAAAGTGGATGCCTTCCCGAAAGCAAAACTGAAGGGCAAGGTGGAAAGCTTTGGCGGCGCTACCGGCGCTAAATTTTCACTGCTTCCTCCCGACAATGCCAGCGGAAACTTCGTGAAGATCACTCAGCGCGTTCCCGTGAAGATCACCATCACCGAATTCCCACAGGAAATGGCCGGGCTCATCATTCCGGGACTGAGCGTGGTAGTCGACGTTAAAACAAAATAACCCACACACACCGTGAACCAGACCCTAACAGCACCAGCCATCACTTACCCGACAGGCTTCACCAAGTGGATCACCATCATTACGGCGATCAGTTGTGCGATCCTTGAATTGATCGACACCACGATTGTGAACGTATCCCTTCGTGAGATCAGCGGAAGTATTGGCGCTACCACCACGGAGATCGCCTGGGTCGTAACGTCTTACGCCATCTCCAACATCATCATCATTCCGCTCACCAGTTTGCTGTCGGACCTCTTCGGAAGGCGGGTTTACTTTACCGGCTCGGTGATCATCTTCACCTTTGCCTCGCTCATGTGCGGCCTCTCGGACAGCCTGTGGACACTGGTATTCTGGAGGTTCATCCAGGGGCTTGGCGGCGGCGGCTTGCTATCCACGGCGCAAACCATCATCGTAGGCGCTTTTCCTCCCGAAAAGATCAGTACCGCCAATGCCATCTTCGGGATGGGCATCATCATGGGGCCTACCTTCGGACCTACCATCGGTGGCCTGATCACCGACAACATCTCCTGGCACTGGATTTTCTTTGTGAACATTCCCATCGGCTTACTCGCCACCTTCCTTTCCTGGACTTACATTACCAACCGGCCCGGGGCTACCAAACCCAAGAAGATCGATTGGTGGGGCATTGTGTTCCTCGTGCTTGCCATCGGGCCTTTGCAGTTCGTATTGGAGGAAGGGACTTCGAAAGACTGGTTTGAAAGCGAGGAAATTGTGATCGCCTCCATCGTTTCGGGCCTCGGGCTCATCGCCTTCATTTACCGGGAGCTGAGCATTGACTACCCCGCTGTGAACATCAAGCTCTATAAGAATTACAACCTCGTGATGGGGAGCGTGATGAACTTCATGCTCGGGCTGCTGCTGTTCGGAACGGTGTTCATCTTCCCGTTGTTCGCACAGATCACCCTGGGCTGGACAGCAACGCAAACCGGCGTATTCATGATTCCCGGCGCCTTGTGCTCTGCCGTAGCCATGCCCATGGTAGGCGCTTTGCTCGGCAAGGGATCAAATCCCAAAACAATCATCATCATCGGCATTATGCTCACCTTCGGCTTCCTCATGCTCCTGGGCTTTGCCTCACCCGATTCGAGTGAATCCAATTTCTATTTCCCGTTTGTGCTCCGTGGCTTCGGCATGGCCTTTATGATGTCGCCGATCCTGGCACTGGCTGTGGGCGGGCTTAAAGGAAAAGACATGGTGCAGGCCATCGGCCTTGCCAACATGATCCGCCAATTGGGTGGTGCCGTGGGTATTGCGCTCATCAACGTATACCTCGTCAACCTCAATTCACAGATCAGGGGAAACATGCTGGGCTATATCAACACCTATGATACCGTAAGCTCGGACAGGATCTCTATGCTCACACAGAATTTCCTGAATTCCGGCTACTCGCTGGAAGAAGCCCAGAGCCTGGCTTACAAAATGCTGGAGGGCATGCTCTTTAAACAGCAATCGCTGGTGAGCTACGATATGGGATTCTTGATGGTAGGCTTTGTGATCCTGATCTGTATCCCGGTGGTATTGATGATCCGCTACAAAAAAGGCGAGAAAGCCAAAGTGATCAACGATCACTAGCCCTTAGTTCTTTCAGGATTTTGACTGTATATTTGACCGGGTCACATGCATGATGATCCGGTCATTTTTTTTATAGACTTAGAGGCAAATTCATTTCAAAAAACAGTTGAACCCGTTTGAAAAAAGATCACGGCCGACGAAGTGAAACAATGGCCTGAAGCTGAGGAAAGCGGTTCCGGTTTTTAATAAATAGCACCGCACTAATGCGCGACGAATAAAAAGATGTAATTAAAAAATTAAGCAAATCGTTGACATGAAAAGGAAAGCACTTTTCACTATAAAACAAGGAAGTTGGTTCGAAGCGGGTCTTTTCCCTATTGGCTTTTTTTTGGCTTTATGCATGCATAACGAATTTATCTTAGGCACGGTTTTGTATTTCAGTTTAGGCTGGATATACAGAGCCCTGGCATTTAGACATATACGCATAACCGGCAAATTCATTATTGGATTCTGTTATTCAAAACCATTTAGAGCGACATACCGCTATCCTTACACCGATATCGTGCAGGTATATATTCCTCCACAAGGCAGAGGTTATTGGCGAATGCAATTCATTTTCAGAGGCGGAGCAGGAATTACTTCTAATGTTACAGATGATATCGATGCGATCTGCCGGCATTTTATAAACAATCGCATTCCAATTGAAACGGGAAGTTCTTACCTTAGAAATATGATAGTGCAGTATAACACCAGGCTGCAAATCTCCCCCCAAAAGCAGATCGCTATCAGAAAAGCACGCGAGGCCGCAAGAAAAGCGAGGCTTGCCAGGTTGCAAAGAAGCTGATGGCAGCTCTTTTAAGTGAATAAAGGAATTTGTCGCAATTCACCTGCTTAATGTCGCTATTGCACATTCAAAACCGATGATGTTGCCGTACTTTTGTCAAACACCAAAACCAACCTACCATGCACAACGTTACTCCATTTTTATGGTTCAACAACCAGGCAGAAGAAGCGATGACATTCTACACTTCTGTATTTAAAGATTCTGAAATCACCAGCATCAACCGTGTGGGCGACAAGGTTTTCGGCGGCAGCTTCCGGATCGAAGACCGCCATTTCCATACACTCAACGGAGGCCCGATGTACCAGTTCACGCCTGCCATTTCATTGTATGTAAATTGTGAAACACAGGCGGAAGTAGATGAGCTTTGGGACAAGCTTACCGCCAACGGCGGAGAGCCGGGCAAGTGCGGCTGGCTGAAAGATAAGTATGGCCTGTCATGGCAGATCATTCCCTCCGCGTTGACCAGACTGATGAGCGATAAGGATGCAAAAAAAGCCAACCAGGTTGTACAAGCCATGCTGCAAATGGGAAAGATCGATATCCAGGCATTGCAGGACGCATACAACCGATAATCCCGGTATTCCTGCAAAACCGTTTCACAGGTCGACTGATCCTGTGAAACGGTTTTTGCGTTCAGCGCAGCCCACTCTCTCAGGTTACCGGTTTAACGCATTTTCGGCTTACCGCAACGGATACTTTCCAGGTTGGAACGAATATACATTTCAAAACCTTCCTGTTTGCAAAGAGCTTATTTTTGTAAGGGCACCTGCATTGGCACCATAAGCCGGATAAACACGGCCTAAATTCCAAATTGCAGGAGTAAAAAAAAGATCAATTTTAATCAAACCTTATGAAAAAACAATTACTAAGCAAAGTGTGTGTTTTGGTGGCGGGCATGGCCATCAGTGTTTCTACTTCACAGGCACAAGGTTTCCAGACAACCGCCACCAATTGGAATGTAGTGGTTGGCGGCTTGTACAATACTTCCGGAAACTGGGGATTTAATCTCCTGAGTGCGAGCGCTACAAGCAATAACACCAACAACAACCAAACCTGGGCAACGATGGACATCGACGGAGATGGTAAGCCGGATCTCATCGTCACGGCACAAAACGATGCTTCGGGTTATGACAAAAATTTCAGCACAACCAATAACCCTTATTGGAAAGTGTACCTCAACAATGGCAGCGGCTTTTCCACAACAGCTACCAACTGGCCTGTGCCGGTAGGCGGCCTGTACAATACTTCCGGAAACTGGGGCTTTAATGCCGTATACGGAAATGCATCAACGAACAGTGTCGTTAATAATCAAACCTGGGCAACGATGGATATAAACGGCGACCATAAGCCCGACCTTGTGGTGACTGCGCAAAACGATGCTTCCGGCTACGACAAGGCATTCAGCCCTGCCAACAATCCTTACTGGAAAGTATACCTTAACACAGGCACCGGCTTTTCGACAACGGCCACCAACTGGCCTGTTCCTACAGGCGGTTTATACAATAATGCCGGAAACTGGGGCTTCAACAATACATCCGGCTCTGCCTCTGCCAACTCTGTTGTCCAGAATCAAACCTGGAGCACGATGGATATGAACGGCGATGATAAGCCGGACTTAATCGTAGCTGCCGAGAACGATGCGTCGGGTTACGATAAGGCATTCAGCCCAGGCAACAATCCTTATTGGATCGTGTACCTGAACACAGGCACAGGCTTTTCCACAACACCTACCACCTGGCGCGTTCCTACGGGAGGCTACTATTCCAGCGCCGGCAACTGGGGCTTTAATGCCACCTTCGGAAATGCCGCATCCGGCAGCACACTCAACAATCAGTCGTGGAGCACGATGGATATTGACGGCGACAAAAAGCCCGACCTCATTATCACAGCGCAAAACGATGCTTCGGGTTATGAAAAAGTGTTCAGCCCTGCCAACAATCCTTACTGGATCGTGTACCTCAATAATGGCACAAGCTTTTCCACCACAGCCAGCAACTGGCCGATTCCCGTGGGAGGCTATTACAGCTCCGCAGGCAATTGGGGCTACAACACTACCAGCGCTGATGCCTCGTCCAGCAGCACGCTCAACAACCAGACCTGGAGCACGATGGATATTGACGGCGATGGCAAAGCAGACCTCGTAGTAAGCGCACAGAACGACGCCTCAGGCTACGAAAAAGTATTCAGCCCTACCATCAACCCGTACTGGAAAGCTTACCTCAACACAGGCACACGCTTTTCGGCAACGGCTACCAACTGGACCGTGCCTGTGGGCGGCCTGTACAACAGCACCGGCAACTGGGGTTACAATTCCACCTTTGGACTTGCCTCCGTCAACAGCACCAACAACAACCAATCCTGGAGCACGATGGATATCGACGGAGATAAAAAACCCGACCTGATCGTCACGGCGCAGAACGATGCCTCGGGCTATGAGAAAGTATTCAGCCCTACCATTAATCCTTACTGGAAAGTGTATAAGAGCGCTTCTACCGTGGGCTTCGAAAGCCCGGCAGGCAAACCTGCGCAGGAGGTAACGGTATATCCGAATCCGTCCAATGGCAGCTTTACAATCCTTTTCCCGCAGGAAACAGTAAATGCAACCACAGAGGTGTATAATGTGATGGGAGAGAAAGTCCTGCAAAGTGCGGGAGCTCACATCGACCTTAGCAGCTTCCCGAAAGGCGCATACATGGCGGTAATTTCCGATGGCACTAAAACCTACACTAAAAAACTGATCCTGCAATAATTAGTTTCACATCATAAAAAATCCCGTTACGTATATCGTAACGGGATTTTTATTTTACGGTGTCTTTGCATGTCTGAGCTACCGCAGTAAACAATGCCATGGTGACTCCGGCTGCCCTCAGTCACCAATTTCTCAAAGCCCTCTGTAGCGGTGAACTGAAGCACCTGAGGCCAGCGCCGGGCCACGCTTACAATGCTTTCCTGTATTTTTCCGTATCGGCGAATACCGCTTTCAGAATGGCCGCTTCCTCGTCGGACACCGTGGCGTTTCTCCTGGCATATACGCGGCTGGCTGTTTCCAACATTTTATCGAGCTTATATACTTCCATGCCTTCGGCACCTCCCCAGGCAAAGGAGGGAATGTGTGTCGGCGGAAAACCTCCCCCGAAAATATTCGCGCCTACACCTACTACGGTGCCCGTGTTGAACATGGTGTTTATGCCGCATTTGCTGTGATCGCCCATCATAAGCCCGCAGAACTGCAGGCCCGTGTCAACCATCTGATCTTTTTTGTAATTGTATAGTTTAACGTTACCGTAATTATTCTTCAGGTTGCTGTTATTGCTGTCTGCACCGAGGTTGCACCATTCGCCAATGACGCTGTTGCCAAGGAATCCATCGTGCCCTTTATTGCTGTAACCCATTACCACCGAATTGTTGACCTCGCCGCCTACTTTGCAATGCGGCCCCACGGTGGTTGGTCCGTAGATCTTGGTGCCCAGTTTCAGCGAGGCGTGTTCTCCCAGACTGAAGGGACCGCGGATGATGCTGCCTTCCATCACTTCGGCGTCGCGGCCTATATAAACAGGCCCAGACTTTGTATTGAGGATGCTCGCCTCGACGATGGCCCCTTCTTCCAGGAATACCAGCGTGGGATCCCCGATTACCGTATTGGTTGCCGGCAAGGGCTGCGAGGTTCTTCCTTTGGTAAGGCGTTCGAAATCCTGCCTGATGGCAGCATCGTTCTTCGAGAAAAAATTCCAGACATCCTTCATGGAAATGTATTCTGTTTCTACTTCGCGCGCTTTGCCCAGGAGTGCTTCCGCATCAAAACTGCCTGCATCATCGCTTCTCCAGGCCAGGAGATCGTTGCCCCTGCGGATGCCTTCATGCGGTTTCAGGTTTTTTACCAGGCCTAGAAGCTCTGCGGTAGGCGCAATCTTACCGTTGATGAAGAGGTTATCGCGCTCCGCTTTCAGAGGAAATTTTCCCGACAGATAAGCCTGTGTGTGGAAACTGACTTTGCTTTGCAACTCAAGCTCCCATTTTTCGCGAATGGTGAGAATGCCCGTTCTGAGCTCGCATACGGGCTTGGTATACGTAAATGGCAGCAGGTTTAACCTGGAATAATCGTCGAATAAAATGTAATTCATCTCAGGATGGTTTGAGGTATCCAATATCATCATTTTTTAGGAAAGGGAAAAGTACAGGCCGTAAATATATACAGGACTTTTGAGGAGCTGCACGAAGCCGGGCCGTGATTTGTTCCATGCAGCATAAAGGATACTTTCAGGGATTCTGCGAGCCGAGGATCTTAAACTCCGTGCGGCGGTTGAGACCATGTTGTTCGTCGGTGCATTCCACCCCATCGGCACAGCCATTCCGCAAGCGGGTTTCGCCATAGCCGATAGCGGTAAGGCGGTCCCTCGAAATGCCTTTTGCCACCAGGTAATTCACTGCCGCTTTTGCCCGTTTTTGCGACAGTAAAAGGTTGTAGTGATCAGAGCCCTGCGAATCGGTGTGCGAGCTTATCTCGATCTTCAGGCTCTGATCGTTTTTCAGCACTGAGATCACCTTATCAAGAATGTTAGTACCGGCTTCATCAAGGCTATACCCGTTTTTTCCATAAGTAATGCTTTCTATGATCGTTATCTCTGCGTGCTTCCCTTTATTTTTCAGGTTCATCACTTCCAGCCAGGGGTCATCCACCGAGAACTCCCCGAGCGCCGACTTATCTATTCCCAGCAAAGCGTATTCAAACTTATCATTCTTTCCTTTTTCCAACTCCTTATAGATTTTGCCTTTCGAATCGGCGATGTAGATCCTGGATACATGCATGAATTTATGCTCGCTATCGTCCAGCTTAAGCAGGTAATCTTTATCGACGCTGAGGTTACGGAATTCGAAATGGCCTTTTTCATCGGTAAGGATATTCCGGATGACTTTATCCTTATCAAAAACAGTGATCCTGGCGTTGGCCAGCGGTTTTTTATCCTGATCGTACATACTGCCTTTCAGGTTCATGATCAGCTCACTGTCTTCCACCACCAGCTCTTCGAGTGCTGCTTTATCGGTAGCGAGCAGCCTGAAGTCGAAGCGGTCTTTTGTACGGGTAAGCGGAACCTTCACCTCTTTTCCTTTTTTGTTGGTGAGAATGACTTTCACGTCTTCCGGCAGATCGGAGTCTTCGATGCTGAGCAGGTAGTCCTGGTCGGAAGGCAGGTTCCTGAAAGCAAAAGCTCCCAGCCCATCGGTTGTGGTTTCCTCTGAAATATCGTTGCTCTCATTCGTGATCGTTACTTTCTTGCCTGCCACAGGCTTCGTTGGACCGGAGCCAAACATAACATTGCCTGCAATATTGACCTCATCCTCCCCATCATCGTAAAGATCAGGCATACCGCTCTTTTCTACCGGCAGGTTCCTGAACACAAAGTTCATCCCGTTTTGCCGGTGTGTCACCCGCACCAGCTTTCCGTCTTTGCCGGCAAGGTAGTAGCGTGTTTTGTTTTTAAACCTCGGATCATCGTTTTCCAGCTCGGCCAGGTAGTACTTGTCGGTTTCCAACGCATTGAAAGCAAAATAGCCTTTATCATCCGTTTTCGTAGAATCAATGCGCTTCAGGAGAGAATCCAGTAAAAATACCTTTACCTGTTTGGCGGGCTCATCCAGATTCCTCGTCAGCAACACCTGCCCTTCGGTCCGGACATACCTGCTTCTGAACAGAAAGCTGTAAATATCATCCTTCCCCTTGCCTCCCCCGCGGTTAGAAGAGATATAACCGGTAGAGTCTGTGGTGAAGCTAATCCCGAAATCGTCGCCGCTGCTGTTGAGGTTGAGCCCTTCGTTGCGCCTCAGCTGCCAGGCAGCGTTCACATACCTGGCGGAAAATACATCCAGCCCCCCAAAACCCGGAAGGCCATTTGAGGAGAAAAACAACAGACCGTCTTTGCGGATGTACGGGAACATCTCATCACCTTGGGTATTCACACCGGGGCCAAGATTTACAGGCTTATCCCAGCTGTCGCCGCTTTTTGTGCATACCCAGATATCCTTTCCTCCGTATCCTCCGGGCATATCGGACACAAAGAACAGGCTGTTGCCATCGGTGCTGACGCTGGCGTGTGCGCAGGAGTAGACATCGGAATTATAGGGAAAAGGTACTGCCTTCGACCAGTGCCTGCCCTCTTTCGTCAAGGTGTATAGCTTGGCATAATTGACAAAATTCTGAGCTGTTTTTTTCACGTAGGTTACACGCGTCAGATAAAGCACCTTTGCATCAGCCGAAAAGGCCACAGGCCCATCGTGGTAACTGGCATTCACGCTCGCCGAGAAAGAACGGGCTTTCCTGTAAACGCCCCCGGTTGATTCGGCCGATAATACATTCATGTACTGCTGTCCCCCGTATCCAGATTCCAGCAGGTCCGTCTGCTTTTCGCCCGTGTATACAAGGCTATTGGCTAAACCATAGGCACAAAACTCCGAGTTCTTTGTATTCAGGCTTTCGAGGTTCGTGAGTGTATATTCCTGCGGCTTAGCCTGGGAAAGCCCTGCAACCGACATCACTAAGAGGAAAAAAATATAAAAGCAATGCTTCGTCACGTCTATAAAAATCTGGGAGATAGAATTTTGGATTTATAGCTTCCGAAATCAAACCCAATCATGATCTCGTGAGAGGAGCCCAGCAATTTCCTGCTACCCATGGCCGCATCATAAGTATAGCCTATCCTTAACTCATCAGTGGCATGCAACTGAACAAGAAGCCCCGCACCATAATCCAGCCTGATGAATGCCCCGAGCCACAGGCGTTTATACATCAGGAAATTCAGATTAAGATCAGCCGAAGCAGCTGTCCTCACATACCTCAGCATTACCGTCGGGCTGAATACCAGGTTCTCTCTGATCGCAAACGCTTTACCTGCCGTCAGGAAAACATGCGGGACAAGCACATAGGAAGAATTCAGATGCTGCGTCTGCCCGGAACTGCCGGTGACGGTATAGTCCTTGCTGTAAAGCCTGGCACCGTTGAGGTGTGTGCTGCTGATCCCCACAAAGAAGGAATTGCTTCGCAGGTAAAGGCCCGCATCGATATCCGCCGCACTGCGGTTGATGTTTGAAAGACCGGCTGCAGAAGGTTCATTGAGGTCTTTATAACTGACCTTATTGAAATTGAAACGGTAATTGATGTATCCGGCACGGAGACCGAAAGACAATTTGAAGCTGTTGCCGAGTTTCAGGATATAGGCCAGGTTTCCGTAGATACCGGTCGTGCTCTTCGCACCGATCTGGTCAGACAGGACATTGACACCAACACCCAGCTTATCATTCCATACGGGAGCATGCGCCGTAAAGGCCAGTGTTGCAGGAGCCCCCGGGAAGCTTACCCATTGCTTGCGCATATCCGCCACAACGGCAATCGCATCCCGCGCGCCGGCATAGGCCGGATTTATAGCCAGCTGGTTGAACTGGTACAGGGCAAACTGCGGGTCCTGCTGCGCCTCTAAGGGCTTCATCAACCCAATCCATAAACAGATAATGATCCAATGTTTCATGTTCTTAAGTTTCTTATCTGTTATTCGTAAGTTCCAGCCAGCCTTTGAGTGGTGCACTTCCATTCTTGAGGTCGATGATGTAAAAATAAGTAGCAGCCACTGCTTGTTGAGAGGAGGCGCCTATGGTTCCGCGCCACGCATTGTTGGCATTATCATAGTCTTTAATCTCAGCGAGCTTCTGCCCCCAGCGGTTATATATTTCTACTGTATTGCCCGGAAATTGGGTGATGTTCTCGATATAAAAAACATCATTCACTCCGTCGCCGTCCGGTGAAAAGGCATTGTAAACCGTGATCTGACAAGGCTCGGAGCTGCCGTTAACCACCAGGCCACTCAGCCTTACCGTATCGACAGACGCCGGGCTTCCCGAACCTGTGTACTCGCATAGCACCATCACCGAATACGTGCCGGCCGGAAGGTTGGCCACCGCTGAGCAGGTAGTGCCTGCCGGGCAAAGCGACGGGATGTTCCAGTAATAACTGATCTTGAAATTGGCAGGATCAAGTCCAACCGGCAGCTTTGTCTCTATACGGATGCTTCCGTCGGTTTTATCAGCACAACTTGCCGGCGTCATGAAGGCACTGGCCGTGACACCAAACTCGCCTGCCAACTCCGACTGCAGGAAGCCCTGGGTAATGAGTTGTCCGTTTCCGTTCAGGGTGGTATAAAAGGGCTCACCAATGTTGAAGTATACCTCTATGCCCGAAGTCCCTACCGGACCACCGCCTCCGGCAGCGTTGATTACCTGCGGACTTACGCCCTGGGGCCTTGCCGTCAGAAAAAGGAATACAAATATTACAAAACAACTATTCCTCATGAGTCAGAACCCGTCACGCCGGCATGGCTGCATACTACACAGGCAAGTGATAAGATAAAAAATAAAACTGTTCTTATCATGTTCATCTGGTTTGTGAAGCTTGCGTCAGAACCGCTTGGCTTCAGCTGCGTTGAAAAAAGCCGTGCGAAGATAAGGCAAATGTGCATACCAAACAGCAGAATTAACATTTGCTTGCGAATCAGATAGTGAAAAGATAACAAAGCGCGGGCTACCGGATGGATAGCCGAAAACGGCTCGATGCATGAACCAAACTATTGGAAAACGGAAGATGGAAATTTCAAAGATCCCAGATGCTCTTGCGCCTGTAGTTCTTCGGTTTAAAGCTTTCCTTGTGTTCCAGGATAAAAGCCATAATGAAGTAAATGATGATGGGAGAGCCGAATGTGAAAAACGACAGGTAAATAAAATACATCCGGATGTGCGTTGTCTGGATGCCGAGCTTTTTGCCCCACCACTCACAAACGCCGAAGGTTTGTTGCTCAAACCAGTCTATAATTTTACTTACCATTTCTACAAATATAGGAAATTTGTCCGTTGCCTGTTCTTTTACAGGGAAGCTTTGAGCAAAAACTCTGCTACATGGCAGCGAAGGCAGGCTTTCTTTGAGCAAAAGACATCATACAACTCTGTTTGAGCCTGGCTCTCGAGCGCATTGGAGGCTTTTTTTCCCAGGCCGGCAAACACATTCGTCTTTTTGTTCGCTTCCGCATCCGAGGCGCTTAACAGATCCATGGCATAATCCATCAGGGCCTGCTGCCCGCTTCTGGCATAACTGAAAAAAAGGAAAGGCACCACGGTATTGATCACTAACGACTGAAATGCTGTTTTCCCCAATGGCTTGGCAGCTCTCCGGGAACTGGTATCGAACTTAAAATGCGTTTCCCAGTAAGCATGGGTGCCTACCTGGAAAAATGCCTGCAGGCTTTGCATATCCGGATAAAGCTCCAGCAGATGATACAGGGATTGACTTTTAAAGAACACGTGTGCCAGTTGGGAAAGCCGGATCGTCGGGAAATTAACCGGCCGCGTTTTCGAAAATTTCCAGATCTCTTTCCGAAGCGGGATCAGCTGGTGTTTGTGCCGCAGCAATTCAAATTCATTTTGCAAAAGCCTTGGGTAGGCATCTTCAAAGGGTTCGTCGAGCAGGCCGGCAACCCCAAACAGCAAGGCTTCCAGCCTCAGGAGGTTGTCGGCATAGCGTTTCAGGATGCTGTAAGGAAGCGATTTCGCCAGCAACTCAAAGGCGTCGTCATTGATCTTAAAGCCGAAATTCCGGCACAGCATGATGTACAGGGTTTCTTCCAGGTCGTTTCCACTATAACCGAACATATGAGCCATATAAGAGGCTTTCCTCTCAAGGCGTTCTACCGCGAGCCTTTCAAGCCAGGAAGTCCAGTGAAAATCAGGAACAGCGCCTATGGATTTCCCGCAGGGAATTACCTGCCGCGAGTGCTCCAGCTCCCGGTAAGCATCCAGCAGCGATGGTTTCACAAGCTGCTTCAGCTCCAGCACGGATACATTGAACTCCTGATTCTGCTGCAATTCGGCGTCATGCTCGTAAACCACATGCAGCACCAGGTTGTTGTAGGCTTTATCATGTTGATGATCATGCCTCAGCCAGTCGGAAGTTTTAACATGGATCTCCACATTGCCGGCCAGTAAAATACCGTTGATGCTGATCTTTGCATTAAAGAAATCGGGGCCGGAATTGTGGTTATGCTCACCTACAGCAACAACCCGGATCGCTTCTCCGCGTGTGCCGGTAAACTCCTGCTGCTGCAAAAGCCTGTATTTCCAGATCGTATGCAAAAGGGCCTCGTTCATAATTACCGGTATGACGTTCAACAAGAAACAAGAAGAGGACAGTTGGCCGATAAGGCCGGGAGAAAGGAGCTGACTTACCTGGCGTAGGCATTCTGCGTTGCTTTCATCGACAACACATATTTATAAAGATCGTCGGTTTGCTGAGCATTGAGCTTTGAACGCGGCGCCATATCGTCGATGATCTCTTTCCACCTGCTTTCGCTGTAGGCGAAAATATTTTTCTTTCGGTGGCAATCCGTGCAGGTTCCGATATATAACTCGTGGCCATTGCTAAGATTTTGCGCCGTAGTTTCCGGGTATTTTTGTTTGATGGCCTGGAGTTCGAGGTCGGTTGGTACAATCCCGTTTCGCACCAATAAGGGAGTTGCCGCGCCGGCAGGATTTGGGGCAAGAGGCTCAGGTGGCGGTGGTGGCGTGGCTGCCGGTGGGGCAGACGAAGCTGTTTGTGTCGTGCTTCCTTTTTTGGTTCCGTGGCAGGATACCAATACGATCGCAGCAGCCGAGATCAGGACTGTGGTTTTGGCGAGGATGTTCATCATAATTCCAAATGTAGTGTTTACTCTGAAAAAACGGTTCTTAAAATTTGTTATTGAGTTGTTAATGCCAGAAAACGCTGCCTGCGGGAGCAGTCAGTATGTAGCAGGCGATACACCATCTTACTCTTCAATATGGTATTCATTGATTTTGCGATACAGGGTACGTTCGCTGATTCCCAGCTCCTGTGCGGCATACTTGCGCTTGCCTTTATGTTTTTTCAGGGCTTTTTTGATCATGTCGATCTCCTTATCCTGCAACGACAGAGATTCTTCTACCATGATAGGCTGACTGAACCCATCGGCATTGTCTTTCACAATGATCGGGTTATGTACCTTTACATCGCTTGTATTCGCGATCACCGGGTAGCTGTCGTCGCTGCGGTACAAGCGGTTGATGGTTTGAAGATCATCGTGCGGCATGGCACTTACGCTGCCACCTCCATTCACGATATTGTGTACCACCTTTTTCAGGTCGTTGAGGTCTTTCTTCATTTCAAACAACACCTTGTAAAGAAGGTCGCGCTCGCTCATATCCGAACCCGCAGCCGAACCGGCGGGCGTGGCGCCGATAACGGCAGGCAGCTTGTTGGTATTATAATCCGGCAGATAGTTCAGCAAGGTTTCCAGCGTGATATCGCGCTCTTTTTCAATGATGGAGATCTGCTCGGTAATATTTTTCAGCTGCCTGATATTTCCGGGCCAATAATAATTAACAAGCGCCTGTTGTGCTTCCGCGTTCAGCTTCACGGCCGGCATCCTGTATTTGGCGGCAAAATCACTTGCAAATTTCCGGAAGAGCAGGTGAATGTCCTCGCGGCGTTCTCTTAATGGCGGCAAAAGAATAGGCACTGTATTAAGCCTGTAGTAGAGGTCTTCCCTGAATTTCCCCTTTTCGATGGCTGTCGCAAAATTGATATTGGTTGCTGCCACCACACGTACATTCGTTTTCTGCACCTTGCTGCTGCCCACGCGGATGTATTCTCCCGTTTCGAGTACACGCAACAGGCGCGCCTGTGTGGTGAGCGGCAACTCGCCTACTTCATCCAAAAAAATAGTACCGCCGTCTGCTACCTCAAAATACCCTTTACGCGCTTCATTGGCGCCGGTAAAGGATCCTTTTTCGTGACCGAACAGCTCGCTGTCGATGGTTCCCTCGGGGATCGCGCCGCAGTTCACGGCGATGTACTGCCCGTGCTTGCGGGAACTGTTCTGATGGATGATCTGCGGAAATACTTCTTTCCCTGTGCCGCTCTCCCCGTTGATCAATACATTGAGGTCGGTAGGAGCAACCTGGTTGGCAATATCAATCGCCCTTTCCAGCGCAGGATTGTTGCCGATGATGCCGAAGCGTTGTTTAATATCGTTGATGTTCATAAAAAGACAAAAGATAAAAGATAAAAAGATAGAAGAAGATAAAAAGAGTTAAGGTTTTGCAGAGTCCGCGATCCTCTCCCTGAAACTGAAACTCATATTTTTCAGTTCGCTGATCTTTTCGAGGAGTTGTGATCTGTACACCTCATTACCAAATTTTCTTCTCTCACAAATAACCAATAGTGTTTCCAATTCGAAACATGAACCTAAAGAGGTTGATAAAAATTCTGTAAAATGATTAGGAGTTCTTTTGCTGCAACCTTCTGCAATATTGCTGGGAATTGAGCAGGAGCAACGCTTCATTTGAGAAACCAGGTTATACCTTTCATCACCTGGCAAAGTTTCCACAAAATCATAAGTTAAATCAACCAAATCAATTCCTTTTTGCCAGATCTTCAGTTCTCTAAAATTATGATTCATAAGAATATTTTTTTGTTTTTGTATTTACGCCAATCTCTTACATCTTTAATCTCAAATTCTTTGATCTCCTACACAACTTCCCCAATCAGGGTCCCGCTGGTACAGCTCGTGGCCAGCACATTCACATAGTCACCTTTTTTGATGCTTCCTTTCGGGAACACCACGACGGTGTTTTGCGAGTTGCGGCCACTCATCATCTCCGCCGATTTTTTGGACACATTTTCGACCAACACGCGGTGCACTTTCCCCACGCCTTCTTTGGTACGGATCTCACTGTGCTTACGCTGCATGTCTACGATCTCGGTGAGGCGGCGCCCTTTTACGCTTTCAGGAATATCGTCTTCGTACTTGCGCTCGGCCAGGGTTTTAGGCCGTTCGCTGTAGGAGAACATATAGGCAAATTCATACTTCACGGCTTCCATCAGGGATAAGGTTTCCTGGTGCTGCTCTTCCGTTTCGCCGCAAAAACCGGCGATGATATCCGCGCTGATCGCGGCATCCGGCAGAATCCGCCTGATGGCGGCAATCCGGTCGAGGTACCACTCGCGTGTGTAGCCGCGGTTCATTTTTTCCAGCAGCTCGCTGCTACCGCTCTGTACCGGCAGGTGAACGTATTTGCAAATGTTTTCGTACTTCGCCATCATGTGCAGCACATCGTCGCCCATATCCTTGGGATGGGAGGTGGAGTAACGCACGCGCAGATCGGGATGGATCAGCGCCACCATTTCCAGCAATTGGGCAAAGGTGGTGGACTTGGCTTTTTGCTCTTCGGTCAGGCTTTCCTTCTTCAGGCCGCCGCCGCTCCATAAATAAGAGTTCACATTTTGGCCCAGCAAGGTCACCTCGCGATAGCCTTTTTCAAAGGCTTCCCGTGCTTCGCGAACAATGGTTTCGGGCTCGCGGCTGCGCTCACGCCCGCGTGTAAAAGGCACGACACAAAAGCTGCACATGTTATCGCAGCCACGCATGATACTCACAAAAGCACTCACGCCGTTATGATCGAGGCGCACCGGCGAGATATCGGCATAGGTCTCTTCCTTGCTTAAGATCACATTGATAGCCTGCTGCCCGCCTTCGGCCACAGCGATAAGGTTGGGCAGGTCGCGGTAGGCATCGGGCCCAACCACCATATCCACCAGTTTCTCCTGCTCCAGGAACTGATGCTTCAGGCGCTCGGCCATACAACCCAATACGCCGATCAGCAGGTCCTTGTTGGTCTTTTTTACTTTTTTATAATCGTGCAGGCGCTGGCGCACACGCGATTCGGCATTCTCGCGGATGGCGCAGGTATTCACAAAAATGAGGTCGGCCTCCTTGTAGTCGGTGGTGGTCGTGTAGCCTTTATCGATCAGAATAGACGCCACGATCTCGCTGTCCGCAAAATTCATCTGGCAACCGTAACTTTCCAGGAAGAGCTTTTTTCCGCTCTTGTTACCCGTTTCCCTTACCAGTGCTTCTCCCTGTTTTGACTCGTCTATAACTTTACTTTCCATTTAATTTTAACTAAACAGCAAAGATAAAGCTTTGTTCTGACAAATTGACACTAAATTAAATCCCACTCTAAATTAGATTCGGTAATCTGACCGCTGAGGCTGGCATCCGGACGGCTCGCCCCGGGGTCTATACATTTACATTCCATGCATGTACCGCGTCAGCGATTGGAGTGAAAATCCTTTGCCGGCTACCGGGTGCTACCCTGGCGCAAAACCAGAAGCCTGCTGCCGGCAAAGATTGAAACGCAAAGCGCGCCCGGACGCCCCTGTAAAAAAATCAATGCAGGCACCCTGTATGATTGCTGCTTACCTTACTTCTTTTTGATGATCGCCAGGGCCTTGGGCTCGAGTAGCAGGCCAAAGCTTATAAAGCTCATGTTATTTTCGTAGCGCAGGTTGTAATAATCGGGGCCGAAATAGACCTTGGCAAATACCGAAATATCGGAAATGCGGGGCAGCGGCCTGTAGCTGATGTAGGTATCGCTGGCATAATGCGGCTGAAAGCCTTCGCGGCCAAACATGGCTGAAAAGCCTGTAGCCACGGTAATTTTTTTGAATACCAGGAAGCGTAATTCGAGGCTCAGCTTTTCGTAATAATACGTATTGTACATGCTGTCTTCCCTGTTCAGCCCCAGGTGATGCTCAAATGCCAGGCGACCGCTGATGAGGTCGAGGTTATCGTGAATGGTATCGCCCGACAGGAAACTGGTGGCTACCTCGGTATAATCGGTGGCAAAGTTTCCGTTCATATAATTGATATCCCTGGTTCCCGGAACAAAGTAAGGCCCGTTCTGCCCGTTGGAATGATGGCCGTATTTATAGGTATTATAAAAGGTAGGCTTTACTTTCAGAAAAGGCTTGAAGATATTGTAGCGCTTGAGGAAAGGAAACTTCACCCTGTGGTAGATAAGCAGAAAGGGCATATAGCTGGGCGTTTTTACCGGGTAGCTGTATTCGTTGTACATCCGGAAAACGATCTTGGGACAGAGTGCAAAACCAAAAGGAACCCTGCGCCTGAATTGCAGGGAAAACAAGGGTGCGATCTGGCCTTCGAACAAAAGAGGTTCCAGCTTTTTGACGCCGGCAGGTGTGACCCGGTTCCCCAATCCCTGGCTTAAGGTGATGTAGGTTTGATCGGTAAACGAAACAATGGAGGAATTAACGGTAAGATCCTGCCCCAAAACCGGCCCGAAGCAAAAAATAAAAAGCAGGAACTGAAAACCGCGGTCAAGAGGTTTTCGACGGGTAAAGGAGACGCTTAAAAAATTCAACGTGTTTTTCTAATATTTTTAAATCACTGACAAATAATCATTTACACCCGAAATAACAATAATTCTCATTTTATAAATAGTATTTATCAATCAATATTTAGTTCTTTTGTGCAAAATTTCGATTTTCTAAGTCATAAAAGTACATACTATATTATATATTATATAAAGAAAAGATGAGTAAAAATTTAGTTATTGTGGAATCCCCCGCCAAGGCCAAAACCATTGAAGGGTTTTTAGGCAAGGATTTTACGGTAAAATCCAGTTTTGGGCACATCAGGGACCTGGTAAAGAAGGGATTTGGAGTTGACATCGAAAATAATTTTACCCCGACCTATGAAGTTCAGCCGGATAAGGAACGAGTCATCGCCGAATTAAAGAAATTATCCAAAGGAGCCGACATGGTATGGCTGGCATCCGATGAGGACCGCGAAGGAGAAGCCATTAGCTGGCACCTCTACGAAACCCTGGGACTGAATAAAAAGAATACACGCCGCATTGTTTTTCATGAAATCACCAAGCCGGCTATTTTAAAAGCGATTGAAAACCCACGCGAGATCGATATTAATCTGGTAAATGCCCAACAGGCGCGCCGTGTGCTCGACAGGCTGGTGGGTTTTGAATTATCGCCGATCCTGTGGCGCAAGGTACGCCCGAGCTTATCGGCCGGCCGTGTACAATCGGTTGCTGTAAGGCTTATCGCCGAAAGGGAAAGGGAAATCCAGAAATTCGTATCGACCTCTGCCTTCAAGGTATCGGCTATTTTTAAAGTAGGAAACGGATTATTAAAAGCGGAACTCGACAAACGCTTTGCCACGGAAGCAGAAGCACAGGCGTTTCTCGAAACATGCAAAGCGGCTTCCTTTACCATTGAAAGCCTTGAAACAAAACCGGCGAAACGCTCTCCGGCCGCGCCTTTTACAACGTCCACCCTACAGCAGGAAGCTGCCCGCAAGCTGGGCTTTTCGGTAGCGCAAACCATGACTATTGCGCAGCGCCTGTACGAAGCCGGTAAGATCACTTACATGAGAACAGATTCCGTGAACTTATCGGATACTGCCATGGATCAGGCTAACAAGGCCATCAACGAGAACTACGGCGCCAAATATTACAATCCACGTAAATATAAAACGAAAAGTAAAGGCGCCCAGGAGGCTCACGAGGCCATCCGCCCTACCTATATCGACCGAACGGTGATCGACGGCGAACGGAACGAACAACGCCTGTACGACCTCATCTGGAAACGCACCATCGCCTCGCAGATGAGCGATGCCGAACTGGAAAAAACCACTGCCAAAGTCAATGTGAGCGGCACCTCCGAGCTTTTTGTGGCTCAGGGCGAAGTATTGAAGTTTGATGGTTTTCTGAAAGTATACATGGAAGGAACCGATGACGAGGATTCGGATGACGAGAACTCATCGATGCTGCCGCCGATGAAAGTGGGCGAAGTACTCGACAGGCAGGAGATCACAGCGACTCAGCGTTTCACGCATCACCCGCCGCGTTATACAGAGGCAAGCCTTGTAAAAAAACTGGAAGAGCTTGGCATCGGCCGGCCCTCTACCTATGCACCAACCATCAGCACGGTGCAAAAACGCAACTACGTGGAGAAGACCGACCGCGAAGGCACACAAAGAAACTACACGCAATTGTCGCTGGTAAAACAGGACCTGAAAAAAGAAACCAAAACAGAAAATACCGGCGCCGAAAAAGCGAAGCTCTTTCCTACGGATATCGGTATGGTGGTGAACGATTTTCTTTTACAATATTTCCCGAACATTCTTGATTTTCATTTCACCGCCAAAGTGGAAGAAGAATTTGATGAGATCGCCGAAGGGAATCTCGACTGGCAGAAAATGCTGAAAAGCTTTTACACACCTTTCCACCAGACAGTGGAATCGACCACGGAGAACAGCGAGCGCGCCAGCGGCGAGCGTATCCTGGGTGTAGATCCTGCAAGCGGTAAGCCGGTATCCGTGCGCATTGGCCGCTTCGGCCCTTTGGCGCAGATCGGAGAAACGGTGGAAGACTCGGAAGAGAAACCGAAATTTGCCAGCCTGAGAAGGAACCAGAGCATCGAAACCATTACCCTGGAAGAAGCGCTCGACCTCTTTAAATTGCCAATGACGGTGGGAACGTATAACGGAAAAGAAGTCATTATCGGGGTGGGCCGCTTCGGCCCATACGTGAAGCTCGACGAGCAATATATTTCTATTCCACGCACGGAAGACCCTCTGACGGTAGACCTGGAAAGGGCGATCGAGCTGATCAAAGAAAAGGAGGAAGCCGATGCGCCGGTGGCCTACTACAAAGGCAAAGGCGTTACCAAAGGCAAAGGACGTTTCGGGCCATTCATCAAATATGAAGGCTTGTTCATCAACGTGCCAAGGGCTTACAATTTCGATAACCTGTCGCAAAAAGACATTGAAGAGCTGATCGAGAAAAAGCTCGACAAGGAAGCGAACCGCTATATTCAGAACTGGCCGGAAGAAAAAATTGCGATCGAGAACGGCCGCTGGGGGCCATTCATCAAATTCGGGAAGCTGATGCTGAAACTAAGCAAAGCGGAAGGTGGAAAGTATACGCCGGAAGAACTGGCGGTACTGAGCCTGGAAGATGTGAAAAAAATGATCGAGGCCCAGGTACCCAACGCCTTCGCCCCTAAAGGCAAAAAAGGCGCCGCGAAAAAAGCAGCTCCGAAGAAAGCAAAGGTCGTGAAGATTGCCGGCGAAAAACCAGCCGTGAAAAAAGCCGCCAGTAAAAAAGCGGCCCCGAAAAAGGTGGCGGCAAAAAAAACAGCTGCCAAAAAGAAATGATCCGGCATACTACTCATTTATAGTGAAAAGCGCTTGTTGTATGACAAGCGCTTTTTTATTTATTATCTTAGCAAAAATAATTCCCATGAAATACCTGTCCCTCCTGCTACTCTTTTTACTCAGCTTTACATGCTCCGCCCAAAAGATTACCTATGGCTTCAGCCAGCCTTTTGAAACCGTGCAAAAGCATGCCGACCTGGGTTTCTATAAATTTTCGGATAATGAGTATGCCGAGATGTATTACCGCAAAGGCGAAGATATGATCGTACAGATTTTTGACCCGGGCTTCAAAAGTGTGAAGCGCCAGGAAACCGTTGCCCTGCCTGAGAAAAGCAACAAATTCGCGAACGAAGGCTTTTTCAGCGTGAAGAATGATTTTTTCTGGTTCTACTCCACCTGGGACAAAAAATCAAAGACCGAACGTTTATTCGCTTTGCCTTTCGATAAAAAATCGTTGAAATTCAATGATAAGGAGATTAAGCTGGTGGAAACCGGTAAGCTTGACCCTTTCAACAAATACAGCTTCTACTACTCTACCGATAGCAACAAACTACTGGTGACCTACCGCGTAAAACCAAAAGAGAGAAGAGATAAGCTCAACAAGGACATCATTGGCTTTAACCTGTTTGATGACAAGCTGAACAAGATCTACGCCGCCGAAATTGAAATGCCTTATTCGGAATACGACATGAACAACCTCGATTACGAGATCGATTCCCGTGGCAATATCTACATGCTGGCTTCCGTTCGCATCAACAATTCGCTCGATGGCGAAGTGAGCCAGGAAAAAGGCGCAAAGGACATGTACCGCTATGAGCTTATCCGTGTCAATCAAAGCAACAATACCTTGCAAGCCATCAAGATCAGCCTCAATAACAAGTTCATCAAATCGGTGATCCTGGCGGAAGACCTGAGCCACGACATCGTGATCACCGGCTACTACTCCGACAAAAAGAACAGCGGCGGCGCCAACGGCGCCTACATCATCCGCCTCGAGTATGAAAACAAGGCCATCAAAGACATCCGTACCACGTATTGCGAATTTCCGGCAGAGATCCTGAAAGCTTACGAATCGGAGCGCACCAAAAAGAAGATGGAGAAAAAAGAAGACAAGGGCCAGGACCTGGAAGCCTCTAACCTGGGCCTGGATAAGATCGTATTCTATGAAGACGGCAGCGTGCTGCTCATCGGCGAGGAGTATTACGTTGTGTCGCACACCTACTACAACGGACGTACCAGCTATACTACCTACACGTATTACTACAACGATATCCTGGTGCTGAAAGCTGACAAGAACGGAAAAACCCAGTGGTGCAACAAGATCCCGAAATTCCAGTCGGGCTCCGGAACTGCCGACCTTTCCTACCATCACCACAACTACAATGACGAAGATTATTTCTTCTACCTCGACAACATCAAGAACATTGACCTGCCACTAACGGAAGCCCCTGCTCCACACAGCGCCGGAGCGGGCGGCTACCTCACCTGCGTGAAAATGGATAAGTACGGCAAAATGACAAAGAGCTCCATCTTCGACATTCGCAAGGAAGAGATCAGGGTTTTCCCGAGAAGCTTCGAATCGGTAAACAAAAATGTGATTGTTGACCGCATCAAATCGGACAAAAAAGAATCGGAGATCTTCCGTCTGGAGATCAAGTGATTCTCTAAAATTAATGTATGAAAAAAAACATTCTTTTCTTTCTTCTATTTTTACTAAAATCCGGATTCGCACAGTTTTATATTGTTTCCGAAAAAGACATCCAGACAACATCGCGCGTTTACAATTCTTTTCTGCTTGAGCTGAACAGTGGTGAAACCGTTCTATTACAGGTGGAGCCAAGGATTGAAGGCATGTTATTGAAAATTTACGACAGGCAGCATCATCAAAAAGTAGATACAATTATAAAATTTGAGAAGCTGAAAGACATCAACTCGATCAATCTTGTCAGGTTTATTGAGCTCGACCATAAAGCGGTATTGTTCTACACCAGATTCAATAAGGGCATAGTAAGCTTTAACCGTTTAACCATCGATCCTTCATCCGGAATTTATGCGAACAGTACGCTTTCGTCCTTCGACAGCGGTACAAAAGTCTTTTTCGAAACAACTAACTGCTTCATAAAAGTATTGACAAATCAGGATGAAACCAGGTATGCTACCGTTTTAGGATATAAAGAGAAAGGCGGGGAGCATATAATAGAGACAATCTGGTTCGATGCTACGGACAATCTACCCGGTCAGAAACAAAACTTAACGATTGAAGATTGCTACACTCTGGAGTTATTGGATGCCCACATGGACCAGGGAGCTATTTATCTGTGCTTAAATAAAAAGTCCGAACCTAAAGATCCTAAAGATCCGCTTTTTAAACCGACAGTTAATTACATACCTGAAAACAAAGTGGTAGTGGTAAAGCTCGGTCCGGGACAAAGTGTGAAAGAGCATGCCTTAGACCTTCCCAACATCATATACTCTACAAAAGCGCAATTTGTACGGAACCCTATAAGGCATGAAATGGATCTGTTGTTGAGTGCTGTGAATCCGGCCGATAAATATGCCACCGTTCCAGCTACACTTAATATGTTCTACCGCTTCTCTTCCATCGACATAACCCCCCTATTAAAAAAGCAGCTTTCCAACGACTACGCCTGTAAAGCAGCTGCAGCAAAATATCCCGGCATGGAGATAGACAAAAATGTATTTATGAATTTTCCGCAAAACTTCTTTACAGACTCCCTGGGAAATATCTCCATCATCTTTCAAACAGTTTGCCACGAATACAGCAAAAACAATTACATCAACATGTTCAGGAAGGACCTGGCTATCATCTCCTATAACAAGGATTTGTCGCCTGAGCATATCACATTTTCCCCAACCCTTGTTCGCAGTGGATTTTATCCTGTAGGAGCCCTTACCCATTTTTCCTTTGATACTCAGCCTGAACCCATGTTTACTGATATGCGGGCTTCAGGTAATTACTGGCACAGCAGATTCATCAGGATAGGGGAAAACACAATAATTATCAATAATATGAGGCTTGAAGACGTTAACAAACAAATATGTGAGAGCATTGGCCTGGAAACAACAAAAAACATATTTCCTCCCATGATTGCGATATGTGACAAAAAAAGCTATACCCTTGAGAAGATTATAAAAGAACCCTGGGGTGATAACGCGAGGTTCAATTTCTCATCGTCATCATTTAATGAAGTAACGCGGACTTTTGTCATACAAACCACCATGCTGGACAGTAAAATAGAAAAACTGGTATGGCTCCGTTTTAAATGATTAAAAACACACCACCACCGCTACCCTGCCCCAGCCATGATCTACGCCGCGCACAAACTCCGGTGTGATGTAGGAGCGGCTGTATTCCAGCTGCACGCGCCTGATTACCAAGTGAACGCCGGCAGTCCCATCGTATACCAGGCGGCTGATGTCTTTATCCGGAATGGTAAATATGCTGTTGGTATGAATTAAGCCCCCCTGCATCGTTGCATTGTAGCCCACGGCGCGTGCATTGGCTTTGAAAAACACGTAGAGCTGGAATCTGCGGCCAGCATTTTTTTCGATCCCTAAATTATTGAAATAGGGGTTCATCCAGCCGGCGCGGAAGTTAATGCCCAAAGAGCCATCCGTATACAAGGTTCCGACACGAAGGGCGCCATTGGCCATGAGCTCAGCATAGCGCGAATACAACAGGGCCTTCTCATACTTCACCCGGTAATTGATAATATAATCTTCGGCGATCTGCGCTTCCCAGCCCAATGGCCGGATATTGACCAGGGCTTTATGGATGGCCTTTTGCTCATCTTCGCAGCGGGCGCAGGGGCCAAGCACACCGAGGTCGAGCTGTGTTTGCAATATGTGTTTTCGCTTCGCATCGAGCGACACCAGGAAATGTGAAAAGAAAGCGGTAGCGGCAAAGGGCCGCTCGAGGTAATTGATGGTATCATAACGGATGCTTTTAGGCGTGAAGCAATCCTGCTCAAGGTTAAGCCCGTAGTAATTCCTGGAACCCTTCCCGAGGGAGATCAGCGCATAAGAAAAGGGAGAATAACGCATGATACGGTGAATGAACTGCACCTGGATGCCCTGCGTGTAATAGCGGTCGGTAGCGCTGAAAAAATCATTATCATAATTAACCCTGATGTAGTTTTCGGGCTTTGACAGGGAATCGGGAACCTGAGCCCTCATCGCATTTCCGGCGCATATTAAGCAAATTATGATTTGATATAATTTTCCCATAGTTTTATATACGTAAAAAAAGGAGATCCGGTTTGAAAATTCCTATAGAGCTTCGGGAACCTAAGCCGGTCGATGTGGTGGCTTAAGATCCGAGACCCCATTAAATAAAAAATAAACTATTCCTTTTTTAATCTGTTACTAAACCATGCTTGGATTCCGTTTTTCCCATTATACCAAACCCGACCAAACACCTTTCGACAGGCTGTTTGATATTTTTAAGCAGCTCATCACCTACACCAGCGGCGATTTCAACGAAGCGATCAGCTGGCTTACAGAGCTTGACAAGGAATATAAGCTCACCGAACCGGATTACGGCATCGGCGATTTTATCCAGGAGCTGAAAGACCGCGGCTATATCCGCGAGGATGACCCTGCCTCAGGCGGCATCAGCATCACACCTAAAACCGAGAAAGCCATCCGCCAGCAGGCACTGGAGCGTATTTTCGGGAAGCTGAAAAAGGGAAAATCGGGAAATCACTCCACGAAGTACACAGGCAGCGGCGAGGAGATGGGCAGTGAGCTCCGGCCTTTCCAGTTTGGCGATTCGCTGGAACAGATCTCCATGCTGGAGTCTTTTAAGAATGCGCAGGTAAACCACGGCATCGGCGATTTCCGGATGACGGAGAACGACCTCGAGGTGAGGGAAAAAGAACATAAAACGCAGACATCGACCGTGCTGATGATCGACATTTCGCATTCCATGATCCTCTACGGCGAAGACCGCATTACACCGGCGAAGAACGTCGCCATGGCGCTTGCGGAGCTTATCAGGCAGCGCTATCCAAAAGACACGCTCGACATCATCGTGTTCGGGGATGATGCCTGGCAGATCGAGATCAAAGACCTCCCTTACCTGCAGGTAGGGCCATACCACACAAACACCGTGGCTGGCCTGGAATTGGCGATGGATCTCCTGAGGCGGCGGAAAAATGCCAACAAGCAGATCTTTATGATCACCGACGGGAAACCAACCTGCATCAAAGAGCACGGGCGCTACTATAAAAACAGCTTCGGTATCGATCAGAAAATTTTAAACAAATGTTTAACGCTGGCCCAGAATTGCCGTAAACTGAAAATCCCGGTCACGACCTTTATGGTGGCCAGCGATCCTTACCTGCAGCAATTCGTGCATGAATTTACGGAAGCCAACAATGGCAAGGCGTTCTACACAACACTGGAAGGATTAGGCGATTTCATTTTTGAAGATTTTGAACGGAATAAACGCAGGAATGTGAGGTAATTATTTTTTCCTGCGGGTGGTTTCGAGAGCCTCAACCACCCTTATATATTGACTGAGGCTTTCGAATACAACATCACCAATTACTACAAAAGCTATATATACTATTTTATGATACACCTCAAAACCTTAGGACAACTCAAAGCATCTGGCTACCAATCGAAAACGATCAAAGACGAATTACGCGACAACCTTATTGACAAGCTCAAAAAGAAAGAATCTGTTTTCAAAGGCATCATCGGCTACGAAGATACCGTGATCCCCGAGATAGAGCGCGCCATCCTTTCCCGCCATAATATGAATTTACTGGGCTTGCGCGGACAGGCCAAAACGCGCATTGCCCGGCAAATGATCGGGCTTCTGGACGAGTACATTCCGATAGTGGAACACAGCGACCTGAACGATGATCCTTTGAATCCTCTGTCTGCTTTCGCCAAAGAGAAGATCAAAGAATTGGGAGACCTGACTCCCATTACCTGGCTGCACCGCTCGGAGCGTTATGTGGAAAAGCTTGCGACTCCGGATGTTTCCGTTGCTGACCTTATCGGCGATGTAGACCCTATCAAAGCCGCTAATTTAAAACTGAACTATGCCGATGAGCGTGTGATCCATTATGGCATTATTCCAAGGAGCAATCGCTGCATTTTTGTGATCAACGAATTGCCTGACCTACAGGCCCGCATCCAGGTAGCGCTGTTCAATATCCTGCAGGAAGGCGATATCCAGATCCGTGGCTTCAAGCTGCGCCTTGCGCTCGACATAGAATTTATCTTTACCGCCAACCCGGAAGATTACACCAACCGCGGAAGCATTGTCACTCCCCTGAAAGACCGCATCGGCAGCCAGATCCTGACACACTACCCGAAACAGATCGCGCTATCCAAACAGATTACGGCGCAGGAAGCAAAGCTAAGCGACTACCAGAAAGAACACATCTCTGTAAACGACCTCCTCGCAACCCTCATTGAACGCGTGGCCTTTGAAGCGCGCGAAAGCGAATTTGTGGATTCCAAGAGCGGCGTGTCGGCGCGCTTAACCATCTCTGCATACGAAAACCTGGTGAGCACTGCTGAGCGCCGCATGCTACTCAATGGGGAAACATCAACCGTAGCGCGTGTGAGCGACCTCATGGGCATTATTCCTGCCGTCAATGGCAAGATCGAGTTGGTATATGAAGGAGAACAGGAAGGTGCCGCCATCGTTGCCCAGAACCTCGTTGGGAAAGCCATCCGCAACGAATTCCTGGAACACTTTCCGGATCCCACAAAACTGAAAAAGAAAAAAGACCCGAGCCCTTATCAGCCTGTGGTTAGCTGGTTCGGCGAAGGCAATACCATCGACCTCCTGCTACTGGAAGACCAGAAAACTTATGAGGAAACCCTGAACGCTGTTCCCGGCTTAAGCAAGCTTGCTGCGACTTATTTCCCGAAACAGAACAAAACAGATCAGCTCATCGCGATGGAATTTATTCTATTCGGCCTGGCAGAAAATTCGCTCATCGGCAAAAACCAGTTAGAGCGCGGTACGCAGTTCAAGGACATCCTGGGTTCTATGTTCAACGAAAGCGATTTTTTTGGAAGCACAGATAATTAATTTCAGTCCCTGTTAGTGATTGCACTAACAGGGAAGCTGAGAGACGTCATTCTGCGATTTTGCAACCATGCGCCTGGTCCTTTAACTGGTTCTCTATGGACTGACCGTCAATTAAGCCCCAGTGCCCGATAATTTTCCTGTCTTTTAGTTTATAAAACCGGAATCCTGAAATTTTCAAGCTTATACCAGTAGGCTCTATCCCTCTCCAGGTACCAATGTGCCTCAGAGCCATTGTTATTTTCACAATGGACCGGTCGTCTTCCGTTACCTGCTCATCAATACGCGTATGATGTTCAAAAGAAGACCCGGTTGCCAGGATCCATTTCTTCATTCCCTCTGCATCAGGCGTGAACATAGGAGGGAGAGAATGGTCCACAAAATCGGGGTGAATAAAGTCATTTAATTTTTCGAAGTTTCCCTGGTTCCAGATCTGATCTATAAACTCAGCGATAATGGTTGCTTGTTTCATATTTAGTAGTTAAGACGCAAAGATCTGACTGCCCGATCTAATCTACCTGCGTCAAACGTCACAAAAATGAAATTATTTTCCGCGGATCCTGCTAAGTGTTTCCCTGCTTACTCCTAAATAGGATGAGAGCCGGGTAAGCGAAACTCTCTGCAGCAGCTCAGGCTGTGTAAGGATCAGCTTTTCGTAACGCTGCTGCGGTGTCAGGAGCTTAAGATCATGTAATTCCGCTTCCTGCCTGGAAACCATCATTTCCAGAAGCCGTCTCCCAAAGGATTCGATCTCACCGGACTTTTTATAGGCGCTGAGTAATGACAACCTGTCGAGTTTGAAAACCTGCACCGATTCGCAAGCCCTGATTTCGTAGTCCGAGCTGGTTCCGTTTATTAAGCTTTTAATATTTGTCGCAAAATCGTTTTCAAAGAAAAAAGCCGTATTGACAGTTTTTCCGTCTTGGTTAAAAGAAGATTGGCAATAGCCTGTAGCAATAAAGTATATCGCCTGGCAAACTTCACCCTCTTTCAACAGGATCTCTCCTTTTTTATAAGTATGCGCTGAGATACAGCCGGAGAGAATCTCCCAACTTTCATTTGAAAGCTCTGTGAAGCTATTCACCACTGCTTTTAGATTTTCCATGTCATTAAAGCCTGATCCTCGTTATACTGCTGGCCTGATTTACCAGGAAACGGTATAGCACGGGCTGTCCATTGAATTTTAAAATAACTTATTTTGCAAGCGTTACTGTTGTATACTCACGGTCCATCAGCTCGCCGGTTTTGCTCCTCACCTGCTCCGTTTGTGATTGTATTTTCCGGATCTTAAAGGCCGATCCGGCGAGTAGCTTTTCCAGTTTATCTGTGTTATACAGTTCAAAGCCATAGGCTGTAAAAGGCAATTGCTTCATGAAGCTCTCCTGTGCAAAGGTAATACAGAGTTTGCCCTCTGCTTTCAGCACACGGTAAAGCTCCGCGAGTACAGCAAGCGGATCGGACCAGAAGTAGATGGTATTAACGGTAAAGATAGCGTCGAAGTAATTATCAGGAAAGGGGAGCTTTCCGCCATCATAGCGATGAAAGGCGGCTTGTTGCGATTCAATAAAACTCCGGTTGATCTTTTTCGCTTCTGCATGCATCAGCTCCGAAAGTTCTAGGCCATCGTAATGAATAGCAGGGTATAGTTCAAGAAGGTATTTTACATGGCCTGCATTGCCATGTCCCAGCTCCAATACCATTTCATTTCCCGAAAGCTCCAGGCTGGCAATCGCATGCCGTGTCATCCCAATGTTTGTGGCATTCATCATGTCCGCGATCTCAATGCCTTTTTCCCCTTTCGGGTGGCTAAGCTGGGAGGCCAGCTCCTGTAGGTCTTTCTGTTCCATGATCTAAAGATAACGCTTCCTGCTTCCGGAATCAAATCACAAAAAACCGGTAGGACATGTGCCGATAATCCTTACTTTTAAGTCCATGAAAACCGCCACTGTCAGCGAACTGAAAAAGGAACTGAATGACCTGCCAGCCAGGAAGCTGGTAGAATTATGCCTTACCCTGGCCAAATACAAAAAAGACAACAAGGAGCTCCTGGATTATTTATTGTTCGAAGCCCATAACAAGCCCAATTTTATACAGGAGGTCAAAAAGGAGATCGATGAACATTTTGATGAACTAAAATTCCAGTCGAATTTATACTACGTCAAAAAAAGCCTGCGCAAGCTCCTCCGCATCATCAACAAATACTGCAAGTACGTGGCCGATAAAGCCCTGGCGGCCGAGCTGCATATTCACTTCTGTTCAAAGCTGAAAGACTCCCGCATTCCCTATAAAAAAAGCCAGCTGCTGGTAAACCTTTATGAACAGGAGCTCAAAAAGATCAACACGCTCATTAGCGCGCTCCACGAAGACCTGCAACAGGATTACCTGAACGATCTGGAACGGATCATGGAATGATCTAAGCGATGCGAAACGCCACCTTGATGACCTGCAATCCGAGCTCGCCAAAGAGATCCCTGATATCCATACAGCTCACAATCGCAGTTTTATCAGACAGGCAAAGGTCCATGGCATGCGTTTCTTCATACACATCGGTATGCGACTTAAATGCAAAGTCCTTAAAGGCCTCGCCATCGAGCTCAATTTCGGGAGCCTGCATGAGCTTCTCTTCAATAGCCCGCTGCAACAGGAGCTTCGTTTCCTCCATCCAGGCTTTTCCTTCCTCTGTCAGTTTTTCATACAGCTCTTCCGTGAATTTTCTCACATACTTATCCCCATACATCATGTAATAAGCGGGCGGCTCCTTGTCCGGAAAGCGCCTGACAAAGTCTTCGTGACGAAATTTGTAATAGTCGACGCTCCCAAAAATACCTTCGGGAGCCAGTTTCGGATTGGGAATCATATTCATAAATGCTGAGGATTCCTTTAAAATCTGATGCCAGCAAGCTTAAGCTTTTGTCCTGAACACATTGGTGTCCACCCAGCTTCTGCCCCACTCTTCCTGCTCCTGGGAAGTCCAGAGCTCCGGGTAGAAAATGCGTTTCTGGAAGCGCGGCGGCAGGTATTTCTGCCAGTTGGTACCGCCCGTTGCCGGCGCGTCGCCTTCTTTTTGTTGTAAGTAACGTACGGCACTTTTATAATGCATCAACGGCCAGTTGATATTCACATTGATGTCCAGCTCCCTGAGCGCATTGATGAGCCGTGGATTCTTCTGATCTTCGGGCGATAAGGCCTTGTACTTGGCCCACATATTTTTAGTGCTGTACTCATTGGCCAAAGCCAGGAACTCGGCACCGTATTTTTTCTCGAATTGATTCAGCGTTAAGGTCTTTTTTCCCGTTTCCAGTTCGGTAGCGCCTTTGTTCCAGTATATGTGTTGGAATAGCTCTTCAATGGAATTGTCCTTCCCATGAAAATCAGGCCGCATATTTTTGTCGACAAGGTTGATAAAATCCGTTGCGCAGATCTCGATCTTGCGGTACTGGGCACTCTGGAAGCCGCTTGCCGGAAGAAGCGCCATGCGGTAACGCAGGAACTGTTCCTTTTCCATGCCGTCCACCATGATTTCGAAGGATTTGGTCAACGACTCGAAATAGCGGTTGATCCGGATGATGCGTGTTGCAAAATAATCGGGGTCGAGGGTTTCTTTCCATCCCAGGTCGTGGCCGTTGGGAGCAATGTTCTTCCCGTTGTTCGCTATCTGCGTCATCTCATGGAGCGACAATTTAAAATACAGCTCCGTGATCTGATGATACATGATGAAGATCTCTTCATCCGGAAAATCTGTTTTCGGATTTTGTAGTGTGAGCAGCGTATCCACTTGTATATAGTCCCAATACGTAAGGTAATTGGCCAATAAGAGGCCATCGAGGTAACCATCGAGGCTTTGCCCCATTAAGTTGTATTTCTCCTGCAATAGCTTAACCTTATCAAGTATTTCCTGCGTGAATTCCATAGTAAGCGTCTGTTTTAAACTGAGCTTAAAAATAAAAAAAAGGATATTGATTTTAACAATATCCTTTATAACATTTCATAAGTACCCTATTTGACTTCGGAGGTCGGATTGGCCAGGTTTTTAGCGCTCACAATATCCAGCTTCACAGAACCTACCATCAGCTTTGCCTGAGCCCTCAGCGGTACGTGGTTCTTATCATCGGTGATCCAAACGTTTAGGTCTTCTTCTTTTTTAAAGACACGTCCTTTCTGTACGATCGGGCGGAATTTCACACAGTTGAAGGTACCCAGGTCACAGTCGATTTTTTCCTTGCCTACGTAACGGATCTTCAACGGGAACAGTTCCTTATCCACAATACTGTTGATGGTAAAGACATCACCTTCTTTTGCATTGGAAAGGTCGAGGTTACGGGCTGCATAAAAAGCGGAGATCATGTCGTGCGTTCCCTGCGGCACATCCACTTTATCTTCGCGGCCAACATCCACTTTATTGGTGTAATGGTTGAATTTGTAGTCCTCGTTGATAATATAGCCGCCTTCATTGACACGCCTCACAAACATCCATGGCAACAAGGCATCTTTATCCAGGAAGGTTTCATAACGGTCGCGCACTTTGAAAAACCAATCAAAAGACCCTTTGGAATAACCATTCCCAACAATGTGGTATACTTTTCTTCCCGCTACATCCATCACTTCGGGTTTTACTTCGAGCACCGCCACGCCGGCATCAATAATCCCGTAGTGCAGGCGGTAAGTCAGGATCTCCCCTTCTTTAAAGGCTTCATTTTTGGCTCCCGGCAATTCCTTCGGCTTTGGCCCCTGCTGCTGCTCGATGATCTGCGCGAGCTGGGATTGGGTAGAAACATAATACGCCGCAGAACTCAACAGTATGGCGCCTGTGGCTACTGCAGCAAATAATGCGATGTGTTTTAAATTTTTCATTTTGAAAACGCTTTTGTTCTACCTATGGTTTTTCAAAAGCTGTGCCAATATAAAGATAGCACTTTTTTGTCTGTTAAAATATGTAAATATGAATACCGTACCACGCCAAACCCTATTTTTACAGGATGCGAAACCTCTGTTTTCTTCTACTAATTTCTCCGCTGATTTTTTCCTGCTCCAAAAGCGAAGCTGTCAGCAAGACAGCGCCTGCGGTGAATAGCCTGCCGGTGAATACAAAATTCAACATTAATTTGCCGGAAAACCACACAAACGGTTATTTATGGCAGCTCAGCAATACTTACGACATCAACACCGTAGATTACATGAACTCGGTATGGCATGGGAATGAAAAAGGTGTTGTTTTCAATTTCGAGAGCAGGGAAAAAGGAACAACAGAATTGGAATTTCACCTCATCAACTATAAGGATACACTGGAGAGCAAAACGTTTATTATTGACGTGAAGTAGCGGCCGGGGATACATTCAGGCCGCCGGCAGAATGTTTTTCATCAGGGATTTCCGGCTGTGCTGACTGTTTTGCTTTTCTTCATCTTGGAGATGTAGCGGCGGTAGAGCTCGTTGAGGCTTTCAAATTCTTCCCTGTAAAAAATACCGACACCCTGTGTGAAAGGCCCACCGTTATTAATGACCTGCGTATTGTCGTTACTCCTGTTAAAACCTTTGACACGGTATTTTCCCGAAGGAGAGAGCTTGTACTCCAGTGTGACATCACCGATGAGGTTACTGCTGTTGGCGTTGGAGCTGCTTCGCGTGGAGTTCGAATTATTGGACACGCCAAAGTTACCGTCGATCACCAGGCGGTTATTGAACAATTGCTTATTCAATGTCAGATCGAGCTCTTCGTTGCTTAAGCCCGTTCCTGGCCGGTAGTTCACGCCCACATCCACGTCCTTGGTCACACCGTTGAGCCAGTGGCTAAGCTTATTGCTGAGCATTTCCGTGCTTGTATTGGCTGCCGCGCCGCCGGCGGTAATACCGCTACCACCTGTAGAACCTGAGAGCGGTGTGATAAAGCTTCGCAGCAATAAAAGGGAAAACACCTGGCGGTTGAGCTCATTCTCATCCATCAGCACACTGTTGATCGCCGAACGTGAGTTTTCATCAATGGTCGGAAGCTCAATGCCAAATGTAATATCCGGGGCCATCAGCTTATTTTTCATGTACAGCTTGCAATCGACCGTGTAGCGTTTGCCGGAAGAGTCGGCCGGATAGATAGGCCTTACCGAAGCGCGCTGCCTGTAGATGGCCGTGATATCGATGTTTGCTTTGTAGGCGCTGCCGTTCCACTTGATGGAGCTGCCTTTCTGGATCTCGAATTTTTTGGTGATAAAGTTTTCCAGTGTAAACAGGTAATCACCGGTATTAAGCACATAATCGCCGTACATGTCGAATTTGCCTTTGGAATTGATCTTCATGTTCAGGTTGCCTTCTCCGCGCGCCTTAATAATGTCGCCTGATTTCTCATCAAAGATCAGCTGTACCTCGGCATCCGGCGTCGCTTCCAGGTTAAAATCGAGGGAGAAGCCAGAGGAGCTTGGCGCCTTCACCACCTTCACCGTATCTTTTGTTACAAAGCGGATAAACTCGTTGTTACCGATTTCCGAAGGGCCGTCCAGAGGAATATAGAACCTTGTTCCGGCAGCGGTCTTCATATTCATCTCCATCTTGATATCATCCACAAAACCGTAAATACCGGCGTTCCCCGAAGCATAAGCTGTTCCGTAGTAGTCGGGGTTATTGGACGAATTGGTATTCAGCAACATCAGCTTATTGGTATTGATGTCGAAGTCAATCCGCATATTCTTAAAGTTGTTATGGAAAATGTTTCCGTACACCGAGCCCACATTGCCATATTTGTCGCGGATCTCGATGTTCTCAAAGTTGATCTGTGTCGGGTAAATATCCACATTCCCGCTTACGTTATACTGCACGTTGAGGTAATCCACCAGCATCACGCATTTATAAAATTTCAGCCTGGCGCTGATCTTCGGCTCTGCCGGCGTGCCGGTAATACGGCCCGTGCCGTTCAGGTAGCCCACCTTAATGGTGATGATGTCCTTGAGGTAAGGCTGCAGCAGGGAAATATCAAAAGGCTCCGCCTTGAAGGTAATGTCTACATTGTTCGTATCCTTCTTCGGAAAATAGTAACCCCTGAACTCAATGTTCTTGAGAAGGTTTCCGTCGAAATCCCTGGCAAATGCCGAAAAGCCATCCACCTTCACCACTTGTTTCGCCCGGTCGTAAGTGCTCTTCACCTCAGCATTACCAATCAGTTTGTTGTTGAGCATGAGGCCGTTGAAACTGAAATCACTGTCGATGATCCTTTTGCCAAACATGCCATAAACACTGGTATTTCCGGTGAGCAAGCCATCCAGCGTCACCTGCGCATCCGCCAGCAGGCCATTGAACTGGCTCAGCTTGAAGTTCTGCACAAATATGTCGATCTTCTCGCTGCTATCAGCCGACATTCGCCCGTCGAAAGTTATCAGCTGGTTCTGATTGTAAAAAGTAATGGGCTTTACCGTAATGTAAAAAGACGAGTCGATGAACACCGGATTAAGCTTCACGATCTGCCAGGCGCTGTCATTAACTACAAACTTCACCCGGTTGAAATCGATCTCCGCCTGGGAGTTACCAAAGATAATGTTACCGGTGATATCCCCTTCGTTATTGGGTTTTGAAAGATTTTTCCATCCCATGTTGAAGCTGGAAACTTTGTCATTGGCCACCACTTTGAAAGTCGGATTCCGGAAGGCAAAACTGTCGGAAAGGTTAATGCTTCCGGCGTCGTACCTGATGCTCACGCCATTGATGAGCGAGTTCACATCGATGGTATTGTTCCTGAATTTGATTCCCGAATAGTCAATCAGATCGCTGGTGGTTTTCAGGTATAAGTAGCTGATAGAAGCGTCGAACGATCCTTTTACCGTGGTATTCGGGCTGAGTGAGAGGTCCTTGATAAACAGTTCCTGGACGGGTGTAAAGTTTTTGATGCGGATATCGATGTCCGCTTCGTCGTTGAAAATATAACGGGTGTGGGTTTTGATGAAGGTCGGGAAATAGGAGTTGAGGTACTGTGTAAAAGCATCCGGCAGGGTGCTCAGCTTATAACGTCCCTTGAGCGTGGCATTGGCAATGCTGGAATGCAGGGCAATGGTTTTCACGACATCTTCCTGATCGAGCTCCAGGTTGAAGGTAGGCAGTGTGTATTTTTTTTTGTCGGTGGTATATACCGTGTTATCAAAGTTGACCTGCCCGNNCGCTCAGGTTATCGAGATCATCGCCATTGAGGTTAATGTAGATCTGCGATGATACCCGGCCGTTGAGCTGGCTCGTCGCAAAATTCGTTTTGGCAAGGTCGAAATTGTTGATGGTGGAAATAAAGTCGAAGCGTGGGAGCTTGTTATTAAAATCGACGGTTCCGTTGAAATCGAAATTGGCGCTGCTGTCCTTGCTCACCAGCTGCCCCTTGAAGATCTTTTTCTGGAATTCTCCGTCGATCTTCAGGTTATCGTACCTGTAATTGTTGTAGGTGATAGACTGCACGACACCATCAAAACGTGTATCAAGCTCATCCAGGGTAAGTCCCTGGCCCGTGATCTTCGCATTCAGCGAAATCGGCCCTACGATGTTCGACTTTGTGAAAATCTTTGAGAAATCGAAATTGGTGGTTGCCACTGAACCGGAATATTTCACCGGCTTACCGGCCACGGTATTGTTCACCTGGAGATCGGTTTTGATGCTGCCGATGTCGGTTCTGAAGGTTCCGTAAGTAGCAAAGTTGTGAATGAAGCCATCGAATTTCCCTCTGTAACTTATCACACCGAGCCGGCTGATGTTATCGGGCAGTTCAAGATACGTCGGCTTATCGAAAGGCGGAAGCGGCACCTTTTCGAGATCAGATCTGGAAGTCGCTAAGCGTTCAGCATCAAAATGGATGTAGGACTTATCGATGTCGGGCAGGCCGGTAATGCTCAGGTCTCCTTTGAATTGCGTATGCTCCCTGTAACGCAGCTCCATATTGGAGCCGCTGAGGTCGTTGACGAAGCCCCGCACTTTTCCCTTCAGGTAAATGCCTTCATTAAAATCATTGAGCTCTTCGGCAAAATAGGCAATGTCTTTGAAGCTTACATACGTACTGTCGGTAAGCCTTCCCCTGATATACATCTTGTTGATGAAATCGTAATAGTCTTCCCAGGTTGTGTGATTGAAGCTGAAATTTCCATGAACGATGCTATTAGGTGTTTTGAGGTAAATGCTGTCGCACCTGAGCAAGGTGGGAGCTACCGTGGCTTTGGTGGTGAGGTTTTCCAGCACGATACCGCATTGCTCTACGGCCCTCAGGTTGGTGATCCGGGCAAAGATGCTGTCGCCGCGAAAATCAATATCGGATATGCGCCCGTGTACCTTCGATACGTGGATATTGTTGTAATTCATATTTCGCACCACCTTGTCGGTGTCGCGCATCAGGCGGTAGGTGAAATCCACATTGTTCAAAGACAGCGCGCCGTAGGTAATTTTCCAGGGAGAGCTGCTGGTATCTTTCGGGCCGGCGGGCCCTGAGTCGAAGTAATCCGCCAGAAACTGAAAATTCCAGTCGGGCTCGCCTTTGTATTTGATCAGTTTCACCTTCACGTCCTTGAGGCTGGCCTCATCCAGATCGAGCTTTGTATGCTTGTAACTGAAATGCTTTACGGTAACGGTGATGTTCCTGCCACTCACCAGCGTATCGTGGTGCTGGTCTTCCACAAAGACATCCTCGAGCGTAACGTTTTTCACGAGTGAGAATTTCAGCTTTCCGATCTCGACGCGTGACCCGAGCTCGCTGCTGAGATAGGCTGTGACCCTTTGTGCAGCCCAGGTCTGAAACGTTTCCGTTTGCAGGGCTAAAAACAGGGCAGCGCTCACAATGACGAGAAACAGGATCAAAAACACTAGTGTTTTCCCTAATATTCTCGTAATTTTGCGGAGCATTTTCATCGACTATAAAAATAATGAATAATACTGAGGATATTATGATTTTGGGGATAGAATCAAGCTGCGACGACACGTCCTGCGCTGTTCTGAAAAACAATATCATCTTATCCAACGTTACCGCCAACCAGAGCATCCACAGGCAATACGGCGGTGTTATTCCTGAGCTTGCGAGCAGGGATCACGAAAAGAACATGATCCCGGTGATTGATGCGGCGTTAAAAAATGCTAAAGTCAATCTCTCTGAGCTTAGTGCCATCGCAGTTACACGCGGCCCTGGCCTCAGCGGAAGTTTACTCGTAGGGCTATCTACTGCAAAATCCTTATCGCTTGCACTGGGAATTCCACTCATCGAAGTGAACCACATGCAGGGACATATCCTGGCGCATTTCATACGGGAAGCAAAAGACATAAGGCACAGGGCACAAGACAATGGGCAACTGACAGCAGACAACAAACCAGAAACAACGGACAATGCCCTGCACGCAGTTCCTTCTTTTCCTTTTCTCTGTCTGACGGTAAGCGGCGGACATACCCAGATCGTAAAGGTCAGCGCTCCGCTTGCGTTTGAATTGCTGGCCGAAACAGAAGACGATGCCGTGGGCGAAGCGTTTGACAAAGCTGCGAAGATCCTCGGACTGCCTTACCCGGGCGGACCGCTGATCGACAAGTATGCGCAATCCGGAGATGCCTCGAAGTATAAATTTCCGACACCCAGATTAGCGAATTCTAATTACAGCTTTAGCGGTGTGAAGACTGCGTTCCTGTATTTTATCCAGGAGCAAACAGCCCTCAACCCCGACTTTGTAAAAGACCATCTCCCGGATATTTGCGCATCTTACCAGGCTCATCTCATCAACTACCTGCTGAAAAATCTGCTGGCTGTGGCCAAAGAAACCGGCATCAGACACATTGCCATTGCGGGCGGTGTTTCCGCCAATTCGGAGCTAAGGGCCAGGCTGCAGGAGCTGGGCTGCAAACACCAATGGCATACTTATATCCCGAAGTTTGAATACTGCACGGATAATGCTGCCATGATCGCCATGACGGGTTATTTCAAATTCCTTGAAAAAGAATTCTGTGGCCTGGATGCCGTACCTCTGGCGAGGTACAGCATATAAGCCTTCGTTTCGTTTATCCTTTTTTGACAAATTTGGTCAGGATCACAATGGTCTGCTCATTGATCTTTCCTTCAATCTGACCAGTGTTATCCGGGACCAGCCTGATGCGTTTAACGACTGTTCCTTTGGAGGCCGTAAAATTTGTTCCCTTAACGTTTAGGGCCTGGGTCAGAACAACATTGTCGCCATTTGCCAGCTCATTTCCGAAGGCATCCTTGTGCACTTCCTGCTTTTCAAAGGCGCTCAGGGCCCATTGTACGATGGTTTCATCAATGTCGATACCCGAGAGCAAACTATCGGCCCATGCCTCGTCTTTGTATTGATGGAGGATCCTGTAGCTTAATGCCTGCACTGCTGGTTCAGGGCTCCAGATGCTGCCTTCTACGCAACGCCAGTAAAAGCCTTCCTTGTCTTTATCCAATTTTTCCGCGCACACCGGGCAAATGGCCACCATGTCCTCGTTCTTCTCTCCTGATCTGGGAGTAACGGTATATTCCTGGTTCGCTTCATTTGTGTTGCACAATTCGCACATTCCCTGGTTCCTGTCTTTTAATTCCTGGCTTAAATTCATGTTATTCTAAGATTAATGATTACTTACTTCTAAAAAATATATAAAACGTTCTGCATCCAAAAACCGGCATAAAAGTATTGATTTATTTCAGATAAGAGGTCTTTCACATAGTTTCATAACTCTGCTAATGTCAATTCCGTTCATTTGTACAGCCATTCACCGCTCACCTGGTTCTATTAATTCACAACACATTTATGCCATTAAACCTGTAACATAGGGCATATAAAAATTACTACCGATGATCAGGAGGACCGAAATAACAAAGGTCAGCAGCATCGACACCGGAATCCTCCTGGGGCTGAAAGCGGGATCCTTGCGTTTAAAGGCATTCATGACCGGGCCGATGATGTAGAACAGGTTTATGACGGAGCCGATGGCTAAAAAAGCAGCGGAAGCATAATAGTGCGAATGCCATTCCTCAATCAACATAAGGTCTTTGCTATAGTAGCCTGCCAAAAACGGAAACCCTGTTATGGATAAACCGCAGATCGCAATCACCAAAGCAATAAACCTGGTATGGGGCATTAGTTTTCCGATTTCGCGGACAGATGTGAGGTGATAGATGCTGTTGTAAAAGCCTGCCACATAGAACAGGCATGACTTGGCGATAGCATGGGTGACGATATGCAGCATGGCTGCCATGATGCCGGTTTTTGTTCCGATAAGGATCGCTAAAATGATATACGACAATTGCCCGACGGTGCTGAATGCAAAGCGTTGTTTTAAATCGTCTACGGCCAATGCCCTATAGGCGGTATAAACCGCAGTAAAACCGCAGAGGTACACCAGCCAGCCTCCTGTGAGGAAATGGGAAGTTAAAAGATGGGTGTAGTCCAAACCGAAAATATAAACTGCAATTTTTATCAGGGCAATTGAACCGGTCTTGACGGTTGCGACGCTATGGATCAATGCGCTTACAGGAGCGGGCGCCGGATTGGTATTGGGTAGCCAGGAGGAAAAGGGGAACACCGAATTTTTGGAAATGCCAAGCACAAACATGAAAAGCAAAATACCTCCTAAAGCGGGATGGATGTGCATGCTGCCAAATGTCGCTGAGCCGTCAAAGGAGCCATGACCGATCAGGTGCTCCGTGATCAGGATAGCCGGCAGGAACAGAAACAGAGAGGGCCATACCGTTTGCTTTAAGAACCCTTTCCCGGAACTCAGGGCAACCTTGTTGCCCCTGAACGTAATTAAGGGATAAGACAGCGGGATGCCCAGGAAATAAAACACAAACAGGCTTACCATATTGCCGGCACAGGCATTTAATACCACAACGCTTAAGAGGATATTCAGGTAAACAAAAAAAACGGTTTTCTTTTCCTGGAATTGGTATTTTGAAAATTCATAGCTGTAAATGATCGAGATGAGCCAGGTGCAGCTTATCAGCATCAGAAAGATGCGGGAAAACCTGTCGACGCTGATGCTTAACCCGGTTTGCGGAATGGAGAATTTCACATGAAGCTCCATGGTGAATGCCGCCCAAATGGCAATCATGGCCAGGAGCAAGGAGCCGGCGTAAAAGAGGTTCCTGCTGTAGGTTTTCAACGGCAAAAAAAACAATGCTACCAGGGGTGCCAGCAATATGATTAAAAAATTGGTCATGTGTTGACGCAGATAAAATCCGGCTGAATGCCCCGCCTCAAAATCCGTAGCGCTTCTTTGATATTCGCCTGCTCTTTTGCGCAGTGGTCCAGTCTTAGTTGAAAAAGCATATCCGACTCAAGGAGCGAAATGGCCTGCCTGATCCGTTTTGTCGAAAACCCTGCCCGAATGGAGCACTGAATGGCGTCATGCAGCAGCTTCCCGATCAGATCCAGGCTTTCGGCCCCCGTAACGCGCTCCAATATGTTAATGCGTAATTGCAGCATGCCGTAATAAGCATCAAAGAATGAAAATGGCCGCCAGTATCATGATAACGATAATAACCAGGTATTGCCAGAAGTCCACAAAATAGTTTGCGTATTTTTTATAAAGATCTTTCATCACGAATTAAATTACATCAGGTGTGCCTCATGCGACCTTAGCACTTAATTGACCGGACAAGCCAGCCGGCTTTTCGCGCGAGGTATCTTTTTCATCCGGTTCCCTGATAATGCCGGTATTAAAGTACAAAAGACTGTTCTCAGATTGATTTGCTTCTACCTTGATCACTTTGTAGCCGGGAAATAAGCGTCCGAACGTTTCTGACAATTCCATAAACTCGGATTTATGTTCACGCTCCTCTGTCATTTTATTATAAATAACACAAGAGGCATCGGATGAAATACGCCTTAAATGGGTTAAAAATCCGGAAGAAGCAAATATCCCGGGAACAATGGCATCAATAAACAGGTCCACAATCACCAGGTCATAGCTGTCGCGGCTTGTACATACAAAATCAAAAGCATCCGCCTCTACGATGGTCAGGTCCCGGTAATGGTCGATATTAAAATACCTGGTCGCCAGGTCAATCACCACAGGGTCTTTTTCGACAGCAGTAATGGGGGCTGTGATGTTATACGTATTCCGCAGCAGGGATACGATGCTCCCGCCTCCCATACCAAGTATCAGGATGTTTTCAAAATGGTACTTCCCGACATGCATCTGCCTGAAAAGGCCATCAAAGATGGCATGCAGGCTGCCAAAGGAATAGTTGGCATTCCGGCTGTTGAGGTGGTATTTTCCTTTGTAGCGTGTAATCTCAAGAAAGGGAGTTACGTCGCCATCTACGGCCTCAACCACAAGCGGATAAAAAAAGCTGAGGATATGTTTTAGGCGTGTTATTTTTTTTTCTTTCATCGATACGTGTTATGAATTCAGCTATGCTTATCGCCTGACCCAAAGCTTTAACAAGCCTCCTTCGGCTTCCTGTACTTTTTTGAATGACTCCGGAGCGTCAAAATTATTTCCGTGAAACGTCACTAACCGTGTACCGGGCCTGGAGCCATCCAGCTTACGCCTCACTTCCCCCGAGTAGTGGCTATATAAGGAGCCGGCCAGCTCCACCTCATCATTGAGACGCCTCGAAGATGAAAGGTTCTCAAAAAACGGGTTATACATGTAAAACGCATCAAAATCACGAAAATCAATATCTAAGGCATTCCCATGCTGAACGATGCTATTGGAGAGCTGAAAGGTTGAGATCATGTCGTTTGCTACCTTCGCAACACTTTCCCGGTACTCGATCCCGAAATAAAAACTGCTGTTCAGGCTGGCACCCGCAACACAGAATTTCCCAACGCCTGCTCCTATGTCCAATACGGTTTTTGCGTCGTCTTCTGTCAGCCACTGAGCTGCCATCTGCGCGATCCGGATAGGTGTAAAATACAGGCGCGCGGCGAGCCGGAGGTAATCCGGGAGCAAACGGTTAAAGTTTTCATCCGTGAGCTCCAACCTGTTTCTACGGAGAACGCTAAGCACCTATTTGTTTTTTATATTCATCAACCGTCAGCAAACCTGCCCGGTCGTCAGGGTCTTTCAGGGCTACACGTATGATCCAGCCATCGCCGTAAGGGTCTGTATTAACAAGCTCCGGCTTCTCGTTTACTTTCGCGTTAATTTCGATCACCGTAGCGCTTACAGGTATATACAGGTCCGACACAGTTTTCACGGCTTCCACCGTACCGAAAATCTGTTCTCTTTCGAGGCTTTCATTCAATGTGGTGATGTCTAAATAAACGATGTCGCCTAGTTCCTTTTGAGCAAAATCAGTGATTCCGATCACGGCTTGTCCGCCATCAAACCGGATCCATTCATGGTCTTTGGTATACAATACATTTTCCGGGTATCTCATAGGTTCCTGTTATTTTTTTTACAGATAAATTATCATTTCCCAACGGCCCTGTGGATCAGCAAGCGTTCCGGAAGGCGCACCGGTAAAATTTCCTCAAAGGTAATTTGGCTCCGGTTTTTAAACATTGATTTTTAGATACTGGAATATGTGACCTTTGTTATGGGCATTTTGTGACTTAAGTCCTGTTTGCCGGAGTTCCATTGAAAAAATTACGTAAATTTGCAGGCTCCAAGCCATGCAATTTTCCGACTTTCCATACGATAAATTCAATTTCAAAAGCAATTCGGTTATAGAAGGGCTGCCCGAAGAGGATGTTGCTCTGCTGAAACAACACATGGTAAGCCATTCGTATAAAAAAGGCGAGATCCTCTTCCGGGAAGGCAGTTACCCCACAGGCATTTATTACATCAAAAAAGGAAAAGTAAAAAAGTATAAGACCGACAAAGAGGGCAAAGAGCAGATCTTTTATGTATGCAAGAAGGATGAGCTCCTGGGCTACCATGCCTTGATCAGCGAGGAAAAATATACGGACACCGCTGCTACCATTGAAGAGTCAGAGATCGCATTCATCCCCAAAGATGATTTTTTAAAGGCCGTGCAAACCTCTTCCGTTTTATCAAACCGCCTGCTAAAGGTCCTTAGCCATGAATTCGGTGTACTGGTGAACAGCCTGACGGTATTTGCGCAACGCAGCGTGAGGGAGCGCCTCGCACTTTGCCTGATCCTGCTTCGCGACAAGTACAAAGAGGAAGAAAGCACCTTGCCTGTCGAGCTCGACCTGTCGAGAGATGACCTTGCAAAGTTTGTTGGAACAGCGCGCGAAACGCTGGTAAGGCTGCTTCATGATTTTAAAGAAGAGCGGCTCATTGAAACCCGGGGCCGGAAAATAATCCTACACAAGCCATTGGAGATCTCCAAAATTGCCAATCTGTATTGAAGATTGCCTGCGGAGACGCGGCAGGCAGCTACTTCGTATTGAACTCGTTCATGCACCTCGCCAGACCGGCAAAGGCAAAGGCCTTCACGGCATCGGCAGCAATTTTGATCCGGTCGTTCAGCGTTTTCTTTTCTTCGTCGTTCCATTTGCCAAGCACATAATTGACCTGCGCTCCTTTTCCGAATTCGTTGCTGATGCCGAAGCGCAAGCGCGGGTAAGCCGTTGTTCCCAATACTTCCTGGATATTCTTCAGGCCGTTGTGGCCGCCATCGCTTCCCTTGGGTCCCAGACGGATCTTGCCAAAGGGCAGGGCCAGCTCGTCCACCAGCACCAGGCAGTTTTCGATGGCAATTTTTTCGGCCTGCAACCAATAGTTCACCGCTTTGCCACTCAGGTTCATATAAGTGCTGGGCTTGATCAGGATCAGCTGCTTCCCTTTGTATTTTAATTCCGCCACATCGGCAAGCCTGTCCGGCCTGAATTTGAGATCGTGTTCCTTCGCCAGAAAATCGAGGATATCGAAGCCGATATTATGACGTGTATGGGCATATTCCTCGCCGATGTTTCCAAGTCCGACTATTAAAAATTTACTCATATTCCTTAAGGCTTGTTTCCCCTAAAAAGCCCGTTTTACAGCCCTTCCAGGTCCACAAAATATATTATTCAATTTATTTTGTAATCTAAAATTAATGCTTATACTTGCACTGTCGTAAAGATGACTACATTTTCTTGTAGTACCAAAAATCACAACGCATTATTGATATAATTCTTTCATCATTTACTTTCTTATTTAAAACATAAAATGTTTGACGCATTAGATTTAACCGGCAGGGCATTGCCCCAGCTTAAGGACATCTGTAAACAATTCGGTATTGACATCAAAGGACTGGCCAAGCCCGATATGGTTCTGAAAATTATTGAAGCGCAAACTGAAAACCCGGCGCAGGCCGCGGAAATAGCGGCCAAATTCCCTAAAAAGGAAGCAGCGGCTGTGGAAGTAAATACGCCTGCTCCCGAAAAGAAACAGGAAAAAACCGAAGCCAAGGTTAAAAAGCCAAGGATCCAGAAACCCGCACAGGATGCGGCGAAACACGACAAGGGCTTTTCGAATGAGCCGGTTGCGGAAAAAAACCTCAGCCAGCAGCCTGTCCTTGAATTTGATCAGCCGGAACCGGCGAAAGAGCTTCACCAGAAGCCCCGTTTTGAAAAGAAAGAAGAGCGCCCTCAACACCAGCATAAACAGGCCCATAAGCAACAGCCCAAACAGGAGTTCCAGGAAGTGAGCGAGCAAAATGTGATCAATAACGACCTTGCCATCAACATGGAAACGGAGGAAAAGCCTCAGACACCGGATGGCATGGAAAATGTGGATGCCAAGGATCCCAAAGAAGACCACAAGCAGCATCAAAAGCCCGAAAAAGTATTCTATAATTTTGACGGCATTGCCATCGGCGAAGGTGTGCTGGAAATGATGCCCGACGGTTACGGCTTTTTAAGAAGCGCCGATTACAACTACCTGAGCTCTCCGGATGATGTGTATGTTTCTCAGTCGCAGATCAAACTTTTCGGATTAAAGACCGGCGACGTGGTACGTGGCGGGATCAGGCCTCCGAAGGACGGCGAGAAATTCTTCCCGTTGGTAAAAGTAGATGAGATCAACGGGCGTGAGCCTTCGTATATCAGGGACCGGGTTCCTTTTGATTACCTGACACCTCTATTCCCAAGTGAAAAATTAAAGCTGACCGGCCATCCAACCCAAACCCTGAGCACCAGGATCATTGACATGTTTGCCCCTATCGGCAAAGGGCAGCGCGGCCTGATTGTGGCACAGCCTAAAACAGGTAAAACGGTATTATTGAAAGATATTGCCAATGCCATTGCATACAACCACCCCGAAGTGTACCTGATTATTTTACTGATCGACGAACGCCCGGAAGAGGTAACAGACATGGCTCGCAGCGTAAGGGCAGAAGTAGTTTCCTCTACCTTCGATGAGCCTGCGGAGAAGCATGTAAAAATTGCCAACATCGTTCTTGAAAAAGCAAAGCGCATGGTGGAATGCGGGCACGATGTGGTGATCCTGCTCGATAGCATCACCCGTATGGCCCGCGCCTATAATACGGTAGCGCCCAGCAGCGGCAAGGTATTATCGGGCGGTGTGGAAGCCAATGCCTTACAGAAGCCGAAGCGTTTCTTCGGCGCGGCNNCCAAAACAGTTTTTTGGTGCAGCACGTAAAATTGAAAATGGCGGATCATTGACCATCATTGCAACAGCGCTGGTAGATACCGGAAGTAAAATGGACGAAGTGATCTTTGAAGAATTTAAAGGTACGGGGAACATGGAATTGCAGCTGGACCGCAAGATCGCCAACCGCAGGATCTTCCCTGCTGTAGACCTTACGGCCTCTTCTACGCGCCGCGACGATTTATTGCTGAGCAAAGAGATGTTATCCCGCCTTTGGGTATTGCGCAAGCACCTTGCCGATATGAACCCTGTGGAAGCGATGGAGTTCCTCCAGAATCAAATGAATAAAACGCAATCCAACGAAGAATTTTTAATCAGCATGAACGGGTAATCCCGCTTATAAAACTCAGTTAAGCACATGTTCAAGAACAGGGCCCTGCAATTTGCCATCGCGTATTCCTTACTCGTGATCACTTATAAAGTTGCCGTGATACTCAGCGGGCAGGCGTTAAGCAAATTCAATTTCTACTTCTCCAACATCTTGTCGGTACTGGCCGTTATCCCTTTTATCTTCCTGACGATAAGGTACGCGCGCCAGGACAAAGGCGGCTACATTGCCGGCAATGAAGCCTTGAAAACCGGGCTCCTGATGGCTGTGATCTCAGCCGTCATTCTTTCCATATACAACTATATCGAATTTGAATGGGTGTGGCGCGATTTGTCGGTAGAGTATTACCACAGCAATGAGTTCAAATTATTCCTTGAAAAGAACAAACAGATCAATCCGGCTGAGTATCCGGCCAAGATCGAAGCTGCTATCAGCGAGATATCGGCCATGAAAGCGGTGACAGGCAGGCTTGCTACGCTCATCTTCATCAGCATCGGCGCTTCCTTTATGTGTGCCGTATTCTTAAAGAAAAAAAAGCCGGCGTTCAGCGAAAACTAAATTCCCGGTAATACGAACGGAAACCGTTCACTCATGCGTAATTTTACTCAGGTATTTTTACCCCCGTCGAATCCCTCCTATTTATCGACTAAATCAAGCTTGAAAAAGCTTAATATTTTAACACACTTTTTCGCTCATTGAGCGCTGTTTTATCGCCATTTCGTATAGTGTTTGATACATTTAGAAAAACTTAATGTACTCAGTTATTATGTGGCGACCCCTGCTCACTGTTATTCTTTCGGTTGTTTGTTCAGCTCCATTGTTATCCCAGAACAACGAAAAAAACCACTACCTTATTAAATTCTATTCGGTAACCGCACAGTCGAGAGCCGATATGGAATCTATGCTGTATGCCATCACCGGAGCGGCTACGGTGAGCTATGAGCCCCGCGACAGCAGCTTTGCGTTGAGTACCTACCGCCTTCTCGATAAGCAGGTCATTTCCGGGAAGCTGTTAAAGCACTATTACCCGGTGCGTTCTATCAGGCATCTGGAAGTGGACATGGATCCTTTTCCGGTAATGAGGCAGAGCGGCGACAAGGAGGCCGATGCCATCCTCTATGAAAAAGAAAAACAGGCCTGGGTAAAGAACTATCCGGATGAATACAAAAAGATGCTTGAGAAAAAATAAGCGTTCCTATTCAAAAGATCTCCCAATTATAATAGTATGAAAAGAATTCTATTTGCTTTTGTAGCTTCTCTCTTATCGCTATATTCTTTTTCTCAAAGCGACCTGTGCTCCGGCGCAACCGTTATTTCCCCGGGCAGCACCTGTGTTAATACCTCTTATTCTGTTCCCCAGGGTTTTGCAAGCGAGATTGCCAACCCTTCCTGCGGCGCACCTGTCAGGGATGGCTGGTACCAGTTTACGGCAAGCGGAACTTCCTGCACGATCACGGCTACAGCCAACAGGGATTTAGGGCTGGCCGTGTATACAGCCTGTAATGCCGGGGGATTTGTAGCAGGCACCTGCGTGGATGCAGGGGGCTCGGGCGCTTCAGAAACGGTGAGCTTTTCCACTGTTGCAGGCCAAACCTACCTGATCAGGGTGATGCGGATGAATACAGGAAGTAACAACATGACCGGAAATATATGTGTGACCAGTCCTCCTCCCGCAAACGATCAGTGTGCCGGCGCAACCTCGGTAACCTGCGGAGGCACGTACCTGGGCTCTACAAGCCTGGCTACGGCTACCAATGACCCTACCGGGACCTGTGGCACAACAGGCGTCACCCCGGGTGTATGGTTCCGGTATACAGGCACCGGACAGATCGTGACGGCCAGTTTATGCGGCTCGTCTTACGACACCAAGATCCAGGTGTATTCAGGCACCTGCGCCTCGATGACCTGTATTGACGGGAATGACGATTACTGCAGCACACAATCGCAGGTAACATTCAATTCGGTTACCGGCACTAATTACTATATTTTTGTGGGGGGCTTCAGCGGCGCTACTGGTTCCTACAGCTTGTCGATGAGCTGCGTTACACCTTCACCACCCGGCTGCTCCGCATACACAGCGCCCGCCAACGGTTCCACCATTCCCTGCCTGAGCACCAATTTTACCTGGAATGCTCCGACTACAGGCGGCGCAGCCACGCAGTACCTGCTGTTTTTCGGCACGGATGCAGCTGCCACTAACATCAATAATGGCACCAACATCGGGAATGTACTTACCTACAGCACTCCCGCGTTATTGCCGAGCACAACCTATTACTGGAAAATTGTGCCTCAAAACGGTGCAGGTTCTGCTACCGGTTGCCAAACATTTTCGTTTACAACCGGAAGTGCGGTAGTAGCGAACGACGACTGTACAGGAGCTACACCTCTCATTTCGGGGGTCACGCTCAGCGACAATAATGCATGCGCCACGGATGAAGCGCCTTTGGCTGCCGCGTCCTGCTGGAGCGGTGGTTCGGTAAACAGCCTGTGGTATTCCATCAACGTTACCGGAGGAACCCTGGGGGTGCTTACCACTTCCGGAACCCTGGCCAATACACAACTGGCAGTATACAGCGGCGGCTGTGCTGCATTGACGCAGGTAGCCTGCAATGTGAATGCACCCGGCGCCGGCTGCGGATCATCAACGACCACCAATTCGCAACTGAATTTAACAGGCCTTGCCAACGGGACGTATTATATTCGTGTGGACGGAAGAAACTCCTCTACCGGCGGCTTTTCGATCATGGCCGCTACCACAGGGAATGTAGGGACGGGCCTTGCCGTTCCGGGCCAGGATTGTACGAGCCCGATCACCCTGTGCAACAATCCTACTTCCATCGGAAATCCGGGTTATCAGAATACAGGGAACATTTGCGATTTTGGATCAGGTGGCAACTGTACTTCCGGTGAAAAAAACTCCATGTGGCTTGAGATAAACATCCTGACAGGAGGAAACTTCAACTTTAATATTATCCCGAATGATTATACAGGTTGCAATAGCGAAACGGATTACGACTGGGTATTGTTTAAAACAGTAGGTTCGGGTACCATCACCAACTGCGCCAATATCCTAAGTACCAGCGGAGACGGCGAAACATCCTGCAATTTCAGCAGCCTCGGCGTTACGGGGATAGCTCCCGGAGGAAACCAGCCCACCTCGGGCATTAGCCCTGCTCCTTCTGCGGGATGCTACGACGCCAGTTATGAACCCACCATCACAGTAGCTGCCGGCGACCGCTTCCTGCTGGTGATCCAGAATTACTCGGGCAGCACTTCGGGATTTACCTTGAGTTTTCCTACCGGCCTGGGGCTCGCTACGGTGAACACGCTTGCCCCTACCCAGGTGATCTGGACAGGAGGCGCCAATACAACGTCTGTAACCAATACCACGAACTGGGGCGGCTGCACCACGCCAAACTGCAGCCCGGGAGTAGATGCAATTGTCGCTGCTTCAGCTACGGTTCAACCCATCGTGGCGGCAAACCTAAGCGTGAAAAGTGTGACGATCAATCCGGGCGCAACGCTTACCATCAACGCTAATGTAAAGCTGGATGTGTGCGGTGATTTTGTAAATAACGGGAACCTGGTATGTGCAGCAGGCTCTACGGTAAACTTCAACGGGACGGGAAGCCAAACCGTTTCCGGAAACTTAACGGGTGCCAATAAGTTCTCCAACTTTATGGTGACTAAACTATCAGGAACGGTAAACATTTTAAATGACATAGAAGCAGGTCAGGATTTCTTTACCAGCAACGCTACAAGCATTGTGAATACCAACGGGGTAAATGTCACTGTCGGCAGGGATTTCAAGAACAGCAACGGCGCTACCACTTTCACAGGCATCAATGCCAGCAGCTCACTGATCTTTAACGGAACAGGGGCACAGGTGTATAACCCTAACATGAACGCGGCAAGTCCTGTGCTGGTGCTGAATCATGTCACCATGCAGAATACGGGTTCGGGTGTGACGATCTCTGCGACCAATTCCCCTAACATGATTCTGGGAACCACGGGCATCCTGACACTCAACTCCGGAAAGATCATTACCAATACCCGGGAAGTGGAAGTGCGCAATACGGCCATCGCCGCTGTAACTACAGGCAACACCTCGAGTTATGTGGAAGGCAACCTGAGGCGCTACCTGGCTTCAGGCGCTACAGGCTCTTTTGATTTTCCGGTAGGGCATGCTACCCCGGGTTATGAGCGTGCCAACGTAAACTTCGGCACGGCGGCAGCGGCCAGCGCCCTCCAGCTAGTTGCCCGTTTCGATCCATGGGGCGGCACCTTCCCGATGCCGGGAGCTCCGGGCTTTGGGCCTGAATGCTCGGTAACGTACAACGATCCTTATCTGAACCATGGCTACTGGACCATTAACTCCTCGGCAACCAGCACCGGCAACTATACGATGACCCTTTACAACAGAGGCTATTCCAATGCTACAAGCGGTTGGTCTATCGCCAAAAGCCCTTCAGCAGCGCCGGCATGGGCTTTACAGGGCACTTGTTTCGGCACACCGGTAACAGCGGTGCAGCGCTTGAACATGTCGGGCTTCTCCAAATTTTCGATCGTGCAATCGAGTGTTCCGCTGCCTGTAGAGCTGATCGAATTTAACGGAGAGCAGAAAGGTATATTCAATTATGTTTACTGGCGCGCGGCATCCGAAACAGGCCTCAATCATTACGAGCTGGAAAGCTCGGCTGACGGCGTTCTCTTCAGCAACATCACGGCGAAGGCTGCTTCAGGGGTCAGTAACCAGCAAACGTTCTACAGTTACGACGATTATGCCTACTATAAGCCAATTACCTACTACAGGCTGAAGATGGTTGACGATGACCGCAGCTACCGCTACAGCACAATTATTTCGATCGAGAACCAGGCGCAGGAAACATCTGTCGTGAATATTTTTCCGAACCCTGCCAGCAACGAGGTGAATATCCAGATAAAAGCGCCGGGACAGAACCATGCCGACATTAAGCTTACCGACATGCTCGGCAAATTGCTGATCTACACGAAGGTCAACCTCAGCGAAGCGATGGAAACAACATCTATCTCTACAAATGGCCTTGCTGAAGGCAGCTATATTGTTACGGTGAGCTACGATAACGAGATCCCGGTCAGCAAGAAGCTTATTATTGCCCGCAAAAACTAAGGGTTTATCCAATAGAGCCAGGATTTGGTACTCTGTTTTTTCAGGGTATTTTCCACCTATTTTTCTTTTTTTTCGTCTCGGTAAATTGTTTTCCGGCCTGCCCGAAACATGATTACTACAAGATGAAACCAACATTTAAATATCTGGAAAACAAATATTTAACATTTGATTAACCTCCAGAAATTCTACCAAATCCTACCGAAATATCATTTGTTACGCCGAGATGCGTTTTTTCACATACGAATGCTTAATTAATATTTTAAGTATATTTACCTGACAGCACATTTTTTTTAGCTATGCCCCCGATGAAAATTTGCTTATGGTTCATCTTTTTTTGTGGCTTTCTGCAAACGAAAGCTCAGACAGGCAATGCCGATCCTTTTCAGAATTATGCGATCCGGCAGCATTATGATTCGCTGGAACTGGTGGCGATGCAGCAAAATGATCCTGCCAAACTCAGCAGCCTGCTGTATTATTACCGCCAATCATTTGAATTTGAAACGACAGACTGCCTTTGCACGCCGCCTTCAGCTGATACCTTCGACATTTCTCAATACGAATACTTAAGAAAAAGAAATGTGCGGGTTGTCCGGTATTTTGAAAAATACGGTTTCAAACTCACACTTTTGGCCATCAATGAAATGACCTACCGATTACCCATCCATAACCCCTGACAAACGCTTGAAAATCTGCCGCTATATCTGCCTGCTTTTCTTCATTCTGGCCCTGTTTCCGGCAGGGGCGCAGAACTACTCATCGGGTGGCGGTCCGCATTTTACCTGTTCGGGTGTTTTTTACGATCTGGGGGGCAACAGTAATTACAGCAATAACCAAAGCTATACGACAACCATTTGCCCTTCTACAGCCGGCCAGGGAATCCAGATGGTGTTCACGGCATTCAATGTAGAAGCCGGTTTCGATTTCCTGTCAGTATACGATGGCAACAGCACTTCTGCGCCCATGCTTCCAGGCTCTTCCTTTTCCGGAACAACGCTGCCGGGCACGCTCACGGCAACCTCCATCAATACTTCGGGCTGCCTCACTTTCCGTTTTTATTCCGACGGCGGCAACACGCGGGCCGGCTGGCGGGCCAATATCCTGTGCGCCCCAAAGGCGACCTACCCGACAAACATCTCACAGCAGGATTGCTCGGGGGCCGCTACCATCTGCGGCAACCAGTCACTGTCAGGTACAAGCCTCGGGCCGGGAGCATTCAATGATGTAAACTCCGGACTCGGGAACATCGGCTGCCTGAACAATTACGCTTCTAATCCGAACCGCTCGGCCGAGCACCAGTCGCACTGGTATTACTTCTCGCCGTCTGCCAGCGGCACTATAGGCATGACCATCGCCCCGTCTTCGGCAACTACCGATTACGATTGGGCGATCTGGGGCCCTTATACCAGCATCCCCTGCCCTCCGACCAGCGCCCCTCTGCGCTGCTCTGCTGCCGCAGCGGCCAACTCTACGGGTGGCGCTACCGGCCTTGGGAACGGTGCAGCTGATACGGATGAAGGCTCCGGCGGAAACGGATGGGTAGCGCCGCTGAACGTAGTCGCCGGCCAGAAATACATCCTGATGATGGACAACTGGAACGCGACCAGCGCGCCTTACACATTGAGCTGGCAGCTGAGCGGCGGCGCCTCACTCAACTGCTCCCTCCTGCCGATTGAGCTGATCTCTTTCACCGGCAGCCAGGAAAAAGATTTCAACCGCATCGAATGGGTGACGTCCGCAGAAAGCAACCTGGATTTTTTCACCGTTGAGCGCTCGCTTGATGGCCTGGAATGGGAAAGCATTTACACCACGCCGGGCAAGAACATCAGACATGTGAACACGGCTTATGAATTTGCAGATTACGGTTTTACAGGAAATGCGATCAATTACTACCGCCTGAAGCAAACAGATAAAGACGGAACCCTGGCCTACTCGGAAACGGTTTCGATAGAAAACAAAGCGGCCCTGAAAACACGCGTAGAAAATATACACCCGAACCCGACCTCGGGCAATCTGTTCTTCGACCTCTATACGGGCACCAAATCGCAGGCCTCTGTGCAAATCGTTGATGTCACCGGCAAGGTGGTGAAAGATGAAACCCTGCTGCTGGAACCCGGAAAAAACGAACTGATGGCCGATACCAAAGGGCTTGGGGAAGGCATCTACCTGATGAAGGTATACCTGGACAAGGCGGAATTTAACTATACCGCGAAGTTCATCCGGAATTGATGCCTGAAATTTTCTGCCGGCTTGTTTTACCTGATGTTCCGCTCTATAACCACCCAGGAGCCGTTTTTAATTTCATATTAGCAGGCAAAACCAAAAATCTCTTTTTAGAAAAACCCTTTATTATAGGGAACTTAGCCGGTTTAACCGTTTAACAAACGGCTATACACAACTACAAACAGTTTCCAACCGAATAAACGCTGAGGGTTGCCATACCTTTGTGTCGGCTATTTGATGAAGCGCTTCAAACAATCAATAGGCTTAGTTTATAGAAAACCATTATTATTCATTTTAAAAAAGAAAAGACCATGAACACATTGAGAAACCGCGTACAGTTAATCGGAAATTTAGGCACAGCTCCGGAAGTAAAAACCCTTCCGGGAGGACGTAAAATGGCGAAAATCGTGATCGCCACGAACGAAACCTATAAGACGCAGAAAGGCGAAAAAGTAACCGAAACTACCTGGCACAACCTCACTGCCTGGGGAAATCAGGCGGAAATTGCCGAGAAATACCTTGAGAAAGGCTCTGAAATAGCGGTGGAAGGAAAGCTTAAAAACAATAGCTACACCGACAAGGAAGGCATCAAACGGTATACGACCGATATCGAGATCACCGAATTTGTGATGCTCGGTAGCAAGAAATAGGTTCTCCCCCGAACCAGTAAGAGGCGCCCACCTGAGACTTTTTCAGGTGGGCGTTTTTTATTTTTTTCGATCCCGATAAGAAAAAACCGGTTACATTCGCTGTCATCAAAAACAGACACTTATGTACAAAGAGCATTTATACAAAAACCTGGAACGCGAAATCGTTCTGCTGAAACAACTCGCCCGAGTCATTGAAGAAAAAGACCTCGATTTCCGCCCGCACGAAAAATCCAGGAGCAATATCGAGCTCATGCGCTACCTCTCGGGCCTCGGCGCCAATATGCTTCGCTGGTTCATCGACAACGACCTTAGCCCCGAAGAATGGGCAAAGATCCGGGAGCATCAGAAAACACTCAGCATCGAAAATTTTCCGGCAAGGCTCGATGAGCAGCTAGTCACCATCAAACGCTACATGGACGCCATTTCGGAAGAAGAGCTGCTGACGAAGGTTGTCACGCTGCCTTCTAAAGAACCGATGCTACTCGGTATGGCCATCATGAATGCGCCTGTGAAATGGCTGGCGGCCTACCGCCTGCAGTTATTCGTGAACCTGAAACTGAACGGGCACGAGCACCTTTCCACAAAAGAGGCCTGGACGGTTTTAGAGCCTTAATTTTTTATCATGCTTTCACGCAGAAACGACAGAGAAAAATGTTTTCTACAGGTTCTGCGGTGCTTCATTTACTCAAACAAAAAAAGACCGGTTAATGCCGGTCTTTTCAAATGTGTGGGCTACAAAAATTTATTTCACGACCATGATGCCGTTTGCCAGGAAGCGGATTTCCTGTTTTGGCTCGGTGATGGCGTCGATCTCCGATTGTGGTTTTTTCGCGTCTTCGGCATAATGCTTCAGCTCCGATACCGACGTGGTTTTGGTAAAGGCGATGCCTTCGAGCACTACTGTTTTGCCTTCGATCTCGGTCGGTACAAAAAAACCATAGTCTTTCATCTTGACGAAAGCAGTTGTTTTATCGTCAACAATCAGGTTCATCCAGCAGCCTTTTTTAGCGCAGGAGCTTTCTACTTTCGCTTTTACTTTCACGGCAAGGGTGTCTTTGGCTTTCAGCATAGCCGGAATTTCTGAAATATTGATGGCTCCTGCTTCGCTTACTTTGGCGCCATAGGTATCTCCCGGTTTGGCATGGCCTGCCGGCGGCTGGGCGTTAATGAAGAAAGCGCAAAGAATCAGGGCAAAGGTTAAAGTCAGTTTTTTCATGAATATGGTTTTTAAGAATCGTCCTAAAGATACAAAAAACGGTGTTATCCCCGTACTCCCCTGCGCCATGTATTTAAATTTACTGGCCCGGGCTTTTTTCCGGCAGTTTCGGTACGCAAAACCACAAAGCGAACAACAGGAATTTCATGATCCGTGCCGGACTGTAGCCCGCTCCCGGGATCTCCTTCCTCTCCTGCTATCTATTTGATGAAAGACTAATCATCATGGCCTTTGGCATTTTTGATTTTTTGCTGCAGGTACAGCTGCTCTTCTTTCTGAAGCTCCAGTTTCAGGGAATCGCTGATATCCTTTTCCCCGAGCCTGTCGAGGTCAGGCTTGCCGGCATTGACCCAGGCGGTATACCAGATGCTGCCCACCATAATGATGCTTTCCCGCATGCGCCGTTCCACCTGCCCTTTGATCATCAGATCGTAGCGGTTCGTATACTCCACCGAATATACTTTCATCATCAGGTTTCCGCGGTTCTCGTAAGCATACTTCTGGTCGGAGGGGAACTCGCGGTTGAGGGCCGCTTCAAATTTCAATACGCTATCTACCGCCATGTGGCTGTCGTAGACAACTTTCCAGGCCGACTTAATGGGCGAGTCGATGTAACGGGCGCGCCCTACGAAATAGTCGTAATCTTCGGCTTTCAGCTCCGGGATGCGGCTTTCCCAGAAGCCGTGAATGCCGCGCTGCCCGGTCAGCTGCCCGTTATAGTTCTCGGTGGTGTGCAGGGGCACATGCGCGTCGGCCACGTAATGCCCAAGATCGGCGCTGTAGTGCAGGATGAGGTCGAGGTTCTCGTCCTTGAAGGCATTCATCAGCTTATAGTAATGCTTTTCGATCTGCCAGGGCACAATCCCATAGGCCATCAGCGTATCTTCGGAATACTTTGCCACTGCAGGCTTCCAGAACTTAGGCACACTGTCGAAGGCATGCTCGCCGTAGTGGTCAATGTCGATGTAATGCCTTGGAGCCTCGCCTTCCACGCCATAGCGGCGCTTATCGGGATCGACAGCATGGTTTGTCACAAACTCTATGTGCTTCTTGTAGAAGCCTACCATTTCGGGAGGGAGGGTGAATACCGCCATGCGGTTGATTCGCTTATGTCCGTAGAAGCCCCAGGATACAGAAGCCTCCTGTGGCAGCAGGAATAGCATCCCTATGGCCATTGCGGCAATGATACCGATTCTTTTCAAACGCATTATCCTATAATTTTATTCCCATGACCAGCACGTCATCTACCTGTTCATAGCCGGCCTTCCAATCCATAAAGGCCCGGTCGATCCGCTGCTGCTGCTCGTCTGCCGGCAAGGCGGCAACCGATACCAGGAGCTGCTTCAGGTTCTTCGACATGAACTTTTTGCCGTCCCCGCCACCGAACTGATCAGCATAGCCATCTGTAAATATAAATAAAGCATCGTGTTTCGCCAATGGAATGGTAGTGACATGAAATTCCATGTCATCGGGCGTAAAGCCTGCTATAGCGGCTTTGCCGGGCTTATATTCCAGCAGCTCCGGTAAGGCCCCGTGCGTGCCGGGCATTGCTCCCCGCACCAGGTACAGAGGCCTGTTGGCCCCGGCAAATTGCACTTCGGTACACGATGCATTGAACTTCAACACTGCCATGTCCATTCCATCTTTTTGCCTGGAAGTATCGGAATGCTGCTTCAGCAACTGTTTGATCTGCACATTAAGAAATGAGAGGATCTCGCCCGGGCCGGAGATCTGCTTTTCATAAACCGCCTGCACGATCTTATCTATCCCGATAATGCTCATCAGGGCGCCCGGAACGCCATGCCCCGTGCAGTCGGCGGCAATGCAGTAAAATTCCTCCCCGACCTTTCCAAACCAGTAGAAATCGCCACTCACCACATCCTTGGGTTTATAGTAAACAAAGCTTTGCGGGAAGTTGCTTTTCAACTCGCTGAGGTCGGGCAGTATGGCCTGCTGGATGCCTTTGGCATAGCGGATGCTGTTGTCGATCTCCAGCTTCTTTTCCGCAATTACCTGGTTCCTGGCTTCAAGCTCTTTATTGGCAAGCTGCCGTTGCTTGTTCTGCCGGTAGAGCAACACCACGATCACAATCACCACGAGCCCTACAGAAAGCAGCACGATGATAAAATACGTGTTCTTCCTGTTTCTCAATTCGTGGATCTCATTGCTTTGCCTGAGCTGCGCAATGTTCGCTTCCGATTTTTCGAGCGAATAGCTGCTTTGCAAATTGCTGATGCTGGTCGAATAGGTTTCTTTGTCCAGCTGCTCTTTCAGCTCTACATAAGCCTCATAGCGATCGTAGGCCTCTTTATAGTTTCCAAGCTTATATTGCGCTTTAGCCATGCCGTTCATCGCCAGCAGCCTCGTGTCCTTGATGTCGTGCCGCACATTGTAATCGTAAACTTCCTGAAACTTCGCTTCTGCCTCCTTCACCCTTCCCAGCTCCAGGTCGCACAAGCCCATATTGAGGGTACAGATCATCATGCTGGCCGAATCGCCCAGACGGCGGTGCACCTGTATGCTTTTTTCATTGTAGAAGGCGGCTGATTTAAAATCTTTTTCGGAATAGAACAGATCGCCCAGGTTGCCATAAATACGGCCCATCTCCCCATAACGGCCCGAAATTTTAGCCAGGGCAATGCCTTTGTTGAAATAGGACATTGCCGAGTCGAAATAAAGTTTTTGATCGTCGGCACGCTGCCTTCCGGAGTAATAGCTGGCAAGGGCATTGTATATTTTGAGAAGGCCGGCTGTGTCTTTCAGGTTATTGTAGATGGCATAAGACCTGTAGAGATAATGGTCTTCTTTGTAGTTATGCTGCTGGATACAAAGGATCCAGCCGATGTTGTACATAGAAAAGGCCAGCCCCTGCTGATCATTCAGGGAATCGTTGATCCTGTAGGCTTTAAAATAATACTGCTGTGCCTTGTCGTAATCGGAATGAAACCAGTAGGCATCGGCCATACAGTTGTAGGCCGTTACTTCTCCTTTTACATAATTCAGCTTCCGGGATAGCTGCAAGGCTTCCGAGGCATAGGTAATAGATTCTTTGAAACCGTAATTGCTGAAGTAATAGGCCAGATCGATCAGTTTTTCGATACGGACCGTGTCTTCTGTGGCATGAAGGGAAAGTTCAGCTCTTAATTTTTTGACGCCCGGTGATTCCTGCGCAGGAGCCTGAATACACAGGCCAGTTAGCACAAGGATATATAAAAACCGGAACCGACACATACAGTACTAAGGTATAAAAAATATACAATACGAATTGCTTTTAACAATAATGGATCTTTTTTATACCAAGGCGCTGCAAGGTCGGTGTGTAGCTGTGTGGGGGATCTCCGATCATCATCGGGATTTGAATGCAAGCCTACGAAACTAACCGGGATTTTTCCGTAGTGCGCTTGTTATTACATGCCGCCCAATAGTAAAGTAATTTTATTCATGGTATCGTGAGTTTTAGTTAACATAAAACTACAATTATTGGAAACCTATGGATAGAGGGGCACCCCCTCAAATCACTTTTTTGTCGACAAAAGATAAAAAAACCCGCATGAACCTAATCATGCGGGAAGTAAACATGGGTTTAAATTACCAGGATCAGGCTTTGGCTTCCTGAGCGGCTTTGATTTTTGCCTTGATATTTTCAGTTGTAATGGAGTTCGGCCTTTCGATGGCTGAACCTGTTGCCCTGTCCCAGATCAGGCTGGCCAATACGCCTAAAGCCCTTGACACGCCGAACAATACGGTATAGAAATCGTACTCGTGCATACCATAATGTACCAACAACGCTCCGGAGTGTGCATCTACATTCGGCCAAGGATTTTTGATCTTCCCGGTAGATTCCAGGATCGGAGGAGCTACTTCGTATACCATTTGTACAATCTCGCAAATATTATCATGCTTGATATAGGTTTTGTAGAAATCCTGCTGAGCGGTAAAGCGCGGATCGGTTTTACGCAGCACCGCGTGCCCGTATCCCGGAACTACTTTTCCTTCGGCCAGGGTTTTTTTGATGTATTCTGCAATCTGCTCTTTGGTTGGCAATCCGCCTCCGAGGTTCTCTTTCAATTCCATAATCCAGCTCAACACTTCCTGGTTGGCAAGGCCGTGTAGAGGGCCGGCCAGTCCATTCATGCCTGCGGCAAAAGCCAGGTAAGGGTCGCTGAGGGCCGAACCGACAAGGTGCGTTGCGTGAGCCGATACGTTCCCGCCTTCATGATCCACGTGGATCGTGAGGTATAAGCGCATCAGGCGTTTCATATCGAACTCTTCGTAGCCCAGCATGTGAGCAAAGTTGGCCGCCCAGTCGAGCTTATGATCAGGCTCGATGTGAGCGCCGTTTTTATATTTACGACGGTAGATGTATGCTGCCACCCTTGGTAAGCGGGCGATGAGGTTCATGGAATCCTCGTATACATAATCCCAGTAATCTTTTTTATTGATGCCTTTCGCATAGGCTTTTGCAAATACGCTTTCGGTCTGCATCGCCATTACCCCTACCACAAACTGTGTCATCGGGTGTGTATCTACAGGCAATTTTTCAATCACATCAAACACGTGCTTCGGAACGTTGCTGCGTTTTTGCCACTCGTTGGTGATAAAGCTCACATCTTCCTGGGAAGGCAGCTCACCCACCAACATCAGGTAAAAAATTCCTTCCGGCAAAGGCTCTGTTCCTCCGGGCGCTTTTGGCAGGCTCTTGCGAAGCTCAGGAATAGAGTAACCCCTGAAACGGATGCCTTCTTCAGCATCCAGCTTCGACGTTTCTGTCACCATTCCTATCATTCCCTTCATACCCTGGTAAACCTGGGCCACGGTATATTCTCCTAATTTCAGATCCCCGTGATTCTTAATAATGTCTTTAATTTCTGCCGCCAAAGGCACTGCTTTTTCGCGAAATTTATCTTTTAACCTGTCCATCTTTTTACACTGTTTAATTAACCACGTAAATTTATACAGTGTATTGATTTAAACAAACTTTATTTATACTATTTTTAAATTATTTGGCCTGATCCAAAAGCGAAGCGCAGAACCTGCAGATAACTTAATGATTTGGTCAAATGCCCTGAACCCTCACTTTTTACGGAGCTTCGACCGGCCTTCTGCCTGGGCCTGTACCGGTATGTTGGATTTGTGATAGAAACTGTTTTCGTCCAGTTGCGCTTTCACGTCGATGTGATATGGCAGCTCATCGTTGGTAAGATACTTCCAGGCGGTTTTCACGATCCGGTTCACCTTTACGGCCACAGGTATTTCTACGCGGGTTTCAGACATTGGCTTCACCCGTATGGGTTTATTATAAACGCCATCAGACGTTACGAGATTGTCTCCAAGCCGGAGGTGATACCTGATTTCGTGAATGTTGAGGTCCAGCAACTCACCTTTGTTGGTAATGGTTACAAGGGCCCTGAGCTCTACGGTTTTATCCGAAATGCTCACCTTATCAAGCTCCAGTTTATTTACGGTTATCTCGGGCGGCACCGGCACTTTGATCTTTACCCGCTTGGAAACGGGGATCTTTGCATGGCCGAAGATTGTGTTATAAACGATGTAGGAATCGATTTCGATATAGGTGGAATCCTGGTTTTGCAGGGATTTAACGGTGCGCATGGTTTTGGTGACCGGAATTTTCAGGGGAAGCTTGAAGGTATTGATATCTCCGGTCTTCTGGCGGATGTTCAGCACCTGGGTTTTGTTGAACAACAGGGAGTCGGCCAATACAATCCTGTAAAAAAGTGTGTCGAGGTTGAGCTTGAAAATGCTTTTGTTTTCGAGTAGCATATCCACATCCACATAGGCAGTATCATTGGCTATTCTTGCATTCACCAGGGTAATATCGTCGAGATCGGGCAGCGCCAGCCTGAGGCCTTTTTTGGGGTTAAAGAAGATGGCGATGATGCCTGCGCCAAGCAGCAGAATGACTACGATGGCGAAGATCCATTTTTTATGTTTTCGTTCACGTTCCATAGCCAGCCTCCATCAAATTTGTTGCCTGCCTGTTTGTGCAACACCATAAGCTTGCCGCGGCTACACCCCAAGCGCACTGCCAAGGCAGGCGGCACCTCTGAACGGAATGCCGATACAAGGGTAAAAATCCATAAAAAACCGTTTGTTGATTACCGCAGCGGTACGGCATTCGCTCATAACAATTTCAGGCGCTCTTCTTCCAGGTCGATCTGGTAAAGCTGGTCGCGGATGATCTCCTCATCGATGGAAAGGTCTTTATTGAGCTCCGTCAGGTATTCCCTCTGGCTATCCAGCATCTCTATAAAGATGGCTTTCGTTTGCTCATCCATCCAGTCGTCGTTGCTCGCTTTTGCCTTCTCTTCCCAGTGCTTCATCAGTTTGCGTACCCCGGCGTGGTCCTGAAAGCCTCCTTCATATTTGCTTTTGAGGTACTGGCTGATGTGTTCGCGCAGCGCGCGTTTTACTTTCTGTCTTGCCAGCTTTTCCGATTCTTCGTTTACCGGATCGAACAGGCGGCTGCGCTTAATAAAGTAAGGGAGGGTAAGCCCCTGTACCAATAAGGTAAGCAAGATCACCACGAAAGTAACGAACAGGATAAGGCTCCGGTGGGGAAAACCGGCACCATTGCCGAGGCTCAGGGGGATTGTCAATGCTGCTGCCAGCGATACCACGCCCCGCATTCCTGTCCAGCCCAGCAGGAGCGGAAGCAACAGTCGCCTGCGCCGGGAACCGCCACCGGGCGCTACACCGGGACGAAAGA
>DGQK01000068.1:0-243 GCA_002390745.1 Bacteroidetes bacterium UBA4416
GGTTTCAATTTCATAATAAATTTCTTTAGGTTCTGCGTCTGCTTTCCATTGAAGAATTACAGAAGCACCTTTCTGTTCAAAACGAACATCATAAACCTTGGGCCAAATATTGTTTTGGGGTAATGTAGCAGAATAACCTGTAACTGACAGGAGAATAAAGCTGGAAAGGAATACAGATACTAATTTCGTTTTCATATATACAAATTGACAAAGTTCTAAAACATTACAGGACTGGATCAATTT
>DGQK01000068.1:251-3123 GCA_002390745.1 Bacteroidetes bacterium UBA4416
TGAGAGCTACGGGCCTGAAACTTTTAAAACGAAAAAACCACCTATGAGAGGTGGTTTCTTGTGTGATCCGGATTGGATTCGAACCAATGGCCTGCTGCTTAGAAGGCAGCTGCTCTATCCAGCTGAGCTACCGGACCAATTTTCATTCCCGGCCCGCAGCTCTATCCTCACAACGTGTCGTGAGAGCTACCGGACCAAAACGGAATGCGAATTTACTAATTTTTTTCATTTCCGCATCCACTTTTTTTAATCCGCCGGATCAGGCAATATTTTGCTATTTTTAGCGCTTTAAGCCGTGGTTAAACTATCTGTCGTTATTGTTAATTACAACGTCAAGCACTTCATCGAGCAATGCCTCTTTTCGGTGCTGAAAGCCGCACAGCATGTGAGCTGCGAGGTGTTTGTGGTGGACAATAATTCCGTAGACGGTTCCGTAGGCCTCATTAAAAGCAGGTTCCCGGAGATCACCCTCATCGAGAACAAAACCAATACCGGTTTTTCCGTAGCCAACAACCAGGCCATTCGCCTGGCCAAAGGAGAATATGTGCTCCTGCTCAACCCCGATACCGTGGTGCAGGAGGATACCTTCGTAAAAACGGTCACCTTTATGGACGAGCACCCGGATGCCGGCGGGCTCGGTGTGAAAATGCTGGACGGGCAGGGGAACTTTGCTCCGGAGTCCAAGCGTGGCCTGCCAACGCCTTCAGTTGCCTTTTATAAGATGTTCGGCCTCTCGAAGTTGTTCCCCGGGTCGCGTAAATTCGGCAAATACCACCTGAGCTACCTGCCCGAAAACGAGGTGAACGCGGTGGACGTCCTCAGCGGGGCATTCATGCTCATGCGCCGGAGCGTCCTGGATAAGACCGGCCTGCTCGACGAAACGTTTTTCATGTATGGGGAGGACATCGACCTCTCGTACCGTATTACCCGGGCCGGCTATAAAAATTATTACTTTCCGCTCACGCAGATCATTCATTACAAAGGCGAAAGCACGAAGCGCAGCAGCATCAACTATGTCCTTATCTTTTATAAGGCCATGGCTATTTTTTCGAAAAAGCATTTCAGCGGCTCTCATACCTTCTGGTTTACCTTTCTCATCAATCTGGCCATTATCCTGAAAGCAGGAACGGCCCTGCTGAGCCGCTTTTTCAAGGCTTTCACCGTGCCGCTGATCGATTTCATCTGGCTCACGGCAGGGCTTTTTGTTATCAAGGACCTGTACCTTAGCAAAACGGGGCTTAGCGTGGATGTGTATTCCCAGAAACTGCTGCTGGTTGCCTTTCCCGCCTATGCGCTTACCTGGATCCTGATGGTGTACTTCAACGGCGGCTATGATAAGCCGGTGAAGCTGCTGAAGATCGCCCGTGGCATTGTGGTGGGAACCGTGTTTATTTTGCTGGCTTACTCCCTCTTGCCGGAAACACTGCGCTTTTCGAGGGCGTTCATCCTGTTCGGCACAGGCTGGGCTTTTGTAAGCTTTCTCTTACTTCGGCTGAGCCTGCACTTCCTGAAAGTGCGCTCCTACAGCCTCTCATCGGAAACGACCAAGCGCATTGCCATTGCAGGAAATGCAGCGGAGTTTGAGCGCGTGTCGGGGCTTCTGAAAGAAACGCAGCTGAGGCCTTCCTTCATCGGCTTTGTGAATACCGAAAGCGGCGAGGGGCAAGGTGTTGCCAGCATCGGCCATATCGCCCAGCTCGATGAGGTCATCAAAGTGCACGGCATCAACGAGATTATTTTTTGTGCAAAGGACATCAGCTCGCAGGACATCATCAATTACATGCTTACCCTGGTGTCCAGCGGTGTGGATTTTAAGATCGCTTCGCCGGATAGCCTTTCGATCATTGGCAGCAACCATATCGACACGGCAGGCGATCTGTACATGATCGACGTGAACAGCATTACCAGGCCGGAGAACCAGCGTAAAAAGCGTTTGCTGGATTTCGGGATGGCCCTGCTGATCCTGGTGTTGAGCCCAGTCCTCTTCTTTGTGCAGGAAAAGAAATCGCGTTACTTTTTAAACGTATTCAGTGTCCTGTTCGGATTTTATTCCTGGGTAGGCTACGGCAAAGGCACCGACAAATCCCTGCCGAGCATCAAGCGCTCGGTGCTGTCTCCCGATATGCTCTCTGTTGCCGCACTCGATACCGACAAGATCAAGCTGCTGAACCTGCGCTATGCCAAGGATTACAGGTCCGAGAAAGACCTTGTCATTATCTGGAAATGCATCCGCAGGCTGGGGTCTTAATTATAGTTGAGGTTCACCTGTCTTATCACAGGATGAGGTGAATGATAAAGCAGGCAAAGGACGAAGTTGGATGTTGCTGATTGGCTTAAGCGCAGTAGCTAAATACGTTTGATGAGGCTGTTCTTGTATTTTTGCCTCTACAGCTCACCGCCTTGTGTGTGCGCAAATACGCGAATCGATAGTATTGTCAGATAGTTCACGGTACCTTAAACCTATATCCACAAATAAAAGCAATGGCAGACACTAAACGGTATTACGCGTTCGACTCTTTAAGAGCAATCATGATGTTCCTGGGCGTTGTCATTCACTCAGCCATAAATTACAGTAGTTCCGATGACATGACCTGGCCGCTCAGGGCCGGAGAGACAAGCCCGGTGTTCTTCTTTCTGGTGGATTTTATCCATGCATTTCGGATGCCCCTGTTTTTCCTGATGGCTGGATTTTTTGGCGCATTTTTATGTCTGAACAAAAGCCCTGAGGAAATGCTTAAAAGCCGGTTTAAACGCATCTTATTGCCATTTATTGTTTTTCTGATCGTACTTCGCCCGCTCTTAAATTTTTCGTTTAAATATTGTGCCGCTGTTTTTGATGGGGAAGCTCCTGTAAGCTTACCTGAAAGTTGGC
>DGQK01000055.1 GCA_002390745.1 Bacteroidetes bacterium UBA4416
AGATCGAAGAAGCTTCCAAAAAAGAAGTTAAGAAAGTGCAATCAAAAAAGATCATTGAAAAATCAGAACAGGTGCTCGATGATCTTGCGCTGTGCCGTAAACGGTTGAAAGACGACCGCCAACAAAAAATCGAATCCGGTGAGATCAGCAAACCCAAAAAGAAATTATTATCCACCAAGCTCCGCGAAGACCTGATGAAGATCGTGAACCTGATCCCTAAAAACCTGAAGGAAGATGCGGAGGTGCTGGAGCGCACGCAAAAGGCCCTTCTGAAATTTCTGAACGAGCTGAAAGAGATCTGGGGCTTAAACAAGATCAAACCGATACAGGACGAACTCATTGAAAAATTTAAAAAGCTGCACGAACAGGCGGCATAAAACCAGAAGCCATGAAAGATAAAACAGAAAAAAACAAAACCATGACCAAAGTTCTTCTCCTGATGAGCATTGGCTTTGTAATCGACGTGGGCCAGGCGCTGATCGTGTATAATGCAGGAAAAGGAGCTGAGGCCAAAGCCCTTGGAAGCACTTACAAGTGGAAGTTGCCCGCTGGACACGAGCTGATGAAAACGGCCGGCCTGGTGCTGGTTACCTCGGTACTCACTGGTTTGCTTGTAAGCGCCGCTGAAACCATGGTCCTGGGCGGAGAACCCAAAACCAAAGAATTGGCCAACGTCTGAAAAATTAACCATTAAAAAACATTCCATGACACCAATCAAATTTCCACACCAGCAGTTCCTAGAAACGAACAAAGACATTCTTGCCGGTTATGAGTTACCCGAAATGCTTCGCAAGCGCATTCTTGGATTTGAGGAATTGCAGGAAGACCTGCAACACACTACTGACGAAGACCACGCGCGCCTGCTACACCGGCTTGAAAAACTTTCGCAGGAGCTGGACGAAGACCTTGAATATTATTTTGAGGACCATTTGGAAAATAACGCCGAAGAAGAGGAAGAGCTGCCGGAAACAGAACCCGAAGAACGCGGCCAGGAAACGTTACCTGAAGAAGTGACCCAGGTAGAAGAAACACCCATTGAAACCCAAGAAAATAACCAAGAAACAAACGCGCAAATGGAAGAGCAACAACTAAAAAAAGAGGCTGACCTGACAGAGGAACAGCAGCAGGAACAAACTACGGCTGAAGGCATAGAGCAGAGCCAGGAAAGCCAGAACGGGGAAGAAACCACCGTTGAACAAGCGATAGAGGAAAAAGAAGAAATGCCGGAGGAAACGCCGGAAGCCGAGGAACCGGAAACAGAAGAACCAGCTTTGCAAGAGGTATCTGAACAGGAACATTCACCCGAACCTGTTTTGGAGCCCACAGACGAAGATATCCTGCAAGAACTACACAAGGACCGTCAAAAGAGCATACATCCCTCAGAATTGAGAAAAAAGGGCTTTAAAGGGGTTTTAGGGCACCGCACATTACTGGTAGGAAAGTTTTGCCTGCGCCGGGGTAAGTATGACACCTGTTACCAGATCGTATTACGTGGTGAATAAATCGATGTTCTGAAAGTTGCTAAAATGGCAACATATAACTAATATAGCAACCTTTTTAAAAACCCAATTTATGCCCGTGAGTAAAGACAGAAAACAGAATGACTATCAATTTCTCCAACGCAGCCTCGACAAGGTGATCGGCAAGATCGGCGTTCAACATACCATTTCCCTGCTGAACAGCTTTATTACCAACACCACCATTACGCAAACCCAGCAGGAAAAAATCAAAATGGTAACGCATTACCTGGTTAACCTGGCTGTGCAGGTGTATGAGCTCGATACGGAGATGTTTTACATCAGCAACGTTCGCAGCTACCGCGATGCGCGGATGTGCTGCTTTCATCTGCTGCGCAAATACACCGATGATACGTTCTCCAAGATCGGTCTCACCTTTCAGTGCAGTGAGCGTGCTGTCATTTACGGGCATACAGCAGCCGAAGAACGCCTGTCAATGCCAAAGGGCAATATGCCATTCGTGGCTAATTACACCTTGCTGGAATCGAAACTCATTGAATTTTTAGGAAAAATAAACTAAGCGCCATGGAAGAACCAAATAAAGAACTGATCGAAAGTGCCCTGAAAAAAGACAGCCAGGATATTGAATTTGAGCCGATCCCCGAAGAGAACGACAGCCCCTTTGCTCAGCCCGTAGTAAAGAAAAACACAACAGCCGCCGACGTAACAGCCTCCAAGAACGAAGCCCAGCAAAGCACAACCACACCACAGACGAACCAGGTGAACAGCAAAGAGCCTGTAAACGAGCCCGTGAATAAGGAGCAACCCACCGACGCGCCGGAACAGGAATTTGAAGAGGAACCCGCTGACCTGGAAGGACAGGAAAAGACAGGCGAAGAAAGCGCAGAGTTTAATATGCCGCTGGAGCATGCGCAGTTAATGGCAGACAGTATCATTGGCTCTATTAACAACACGGTACTGGAAGTTGGCTGCGGCTACTTTGTAACCATTCGCAAGCACAAAGATTTTTATGACTTCGAAGAACTCATTCAGGTTATTGATGAGCAAAACGTAAAGAACGTCAAACGGCTGAAGCTGGATGAGGAGGATAAGGCGCTGCTCCGTCCATTGCTTGTGCATATTCTCCGCAAAAAAGCCGCAGCGCTGAGCCCGGAAAAACAGCTGCTGATGGTAGCATTATCTATCCTCATTAAAAAAGCGAAGGTAGTAATGGAGATTCGCGCCGAAAACGACCTGCTGGTAGAACGCATCCGCGACATCATTCGCCAGGAAGTTAGAGCAGCTAAAGGGGATGACGAGCAGGACAACGAAAGCTCAGAAGAAAAAACTCACACCGAGAACAGTTCAGCTAAACATGAAAACGAGAAAACGCAGATGGAAGAAACCATTTACGAAGAAGTGGTGCATACGCATCAGCAAGGCTCTAAAACCGGCCTGCCGGATGAGGCACTGGAAACCTATTAACGCAAGAGCAAGGAGATGGTATGGCGGGGGAAAACGAACATTCCAAATTTCAGGGGCTTGTAATTGTCACGAAGCAGGATGAGCGGCAGCCTATGCTCATGCTTGTGTGCGGCGAAACCGGCGTGGGCAAAACCTTTCGTAACATTCTCGAAATAGAACATTACCTGCGCGACAACCCAAAACTATTCCGCAAAGGGCGCAAGGTGCTGATCTTCGACGTGAACGACGACGATTATGAATGTTACACCACAGTTAATCCCGATTTTATCCGTGACCTGAAGTTCATTCGGGCAAGGCGCATACGTCCGCTAAATAAGTACGGTCAAACCATGTCCATTGAAGAAAAACGGGATATGGTGGAACGCATGGTGAAGCAATTCAGCAACGGCCTGCTGGTGCTGGAAGACCTTGACAAATACATGACCGGTGCCAAAGGGCAAACCATTGTGGGCCTGCTCACCACCAATAGACACCATGGTTTGGACATTATGATCTCTCACCAGTCCATTGCAAAGATCACCACTACCGAATTTCAAAACTGTACCTGGCTCAGGCTCCATAAGCAGGTGGACGATGTAACGCGTTATCGCAACAGGATCCCGAACTACTTTCTGGTGCGCATCGCGACGCTCATCGTAGAAGAGCAATACCTGATAGGCAACATCCGCTACTTTGTGTATGTGAACATGCGCAAGCTGCAGCTACGGGGATGCAGTGTACAGGCCTATATCCGCGCCTGTAAAAAATACCTGGACACCGAAGAGAATGGCATGATCCGGCGCATGATGCTGGAACGCGACTTCCAGGGCAGGTTAGTTTATAAGAACCGAAACGAAGTGGTAGTAAAGCTCATCGGTGAGCTTCTGCGCTACCATGTACTCAGCTATCAAAGTCCAATCATAACAGAAAAACCCGCCGTGGCAAACGCGGCATAATTTAAAACATAAATAATATGGAAACATACATGAAAACCCACACCAGCAGAAAAGCGGCGCTGGCTCACGCAGAGAAGATTAAAGCCCGCAGCGGCCACACTACTTTGTTTTCCGAAGATGGAAAATACTACCTCGCCTATTTTTTTAAGCCTAAGAAAAAGGCCGCTGCAAAAAAGAAGAAGCAAAAGAAGTACGACGTGCTTAATCCGGATGGCAAAAGCATCCGCATAAGAGACGTGGCCCCTTTCACCACCAAAAAAGCCGCGCTCGAATATTTTGAAAAATGGCGCGAAAAGCAGCACCGCCATGGCTACTGGTCACCCAGCAAAGGCCTGATCATCGCTAACAATCTAAAGCGGTACTGCAAAATTATTGAGCTGAAAAAATAAATCTAAAACACTGTAATATGAAACCATACACCAAAACACATAGCAGCAAAAAAGTGGCAGATATACATTTGCAAAAGATCAAAAAGCGCGGCGGCACGGCCACAATGAAACCTGTGCCTGGTGGTTTTAAGATCGATTATTCATTTCCTGAAGCCACTGCTTCGCGCAAAGCCACGCCGAAGAAAAAAGTAGCTGCAAAAAAAACAGCTACTAAAAAAGCACCGGCGAAAAAAGCGCCAAAGGCCAAGCTTTATGACGTGATCTCCCCGGACGGCTTTTCTATCCGCATAGGCGTACCGCCTTTTAAAACAACAGAAGCCCGCGAAAAATATTTTGAATTGTGGAAGAAGCGGTATGAGCAGCAGGGGTATTACTCGTCCAACATGGGGCGTATTCCGTTGGATCAGCTGCGCAGCCGTTGCAGCTGGGTCGAGCTTTGAATAGATTTAGCTTCTCAATAAAATGAAGGCGCCGTGATCGTACTGGAGCCTCAAAACTTTAACTGTAACCACATCAAGCAACGCCCAAAATAGAACAATCGCCTGATTAAACATGACTATTGAAATTATCTATAAAGACAAAACGGTGGTAAGATTGCATCTAAATTCAGGGTTACAACAGTTTTAAAATCCAAAAAAACTTCTATTTTTGATCCCCCAATTTAAAGAAACTATGGAAATGGAAGACTATATTCTTAACCGTAAACCGATAGCACTTGAAAAGAACAAGGATACCGCTCTGCCAATCCCCGTATTATTTAATGCCGCATCCTGCCTTTTTATTATTGAAGTGGAGCAAGAACAATTCAAAGAAGGACTTACTTTTGAGCTAAGTATATACCAGCCCACTTCAAGCGATAAGCAAAAAAAAGTTCAGGTAGTTATGAGAAGCCCTATTGAACGGTTCAAAATTTCTGATTTTGAAACCATTGAACCGAAGGAGCACATACTTTATTCTTTCCGTTCCAGCCATGCCCTGCGTTTATCCCTTACTATTATGGCTCTGGCTAATACACCCTGATTAAAGCTGCATAAATTCGACCAGTAATGCTTTATACTGCATTAATTTTGTTCTTTGCTTATACATCAAGGTAGCATCATTATCTACAGCCGCAACTCTTATAATTAAATCTATCGCGTTGCCGGACGTTGAAAACAACTGTTTCAGCTCCGTACTGATCTCGTCGCTCTTTTGTTTCAGAAAATGCCTGCTTTCTGCACTTTCTGCAAAAGCATAGTCAGTAGCCGACAAAAGCAGCATATCAAACTTGTTTATTAACCGATTATAAGTCTCCGCTTCTGCCATTAGGTGTTAATCGGTTAAATCTACACAAAATGAGAGATTGTAACACGTATGCGCCAACTTTTCATTT
>DGQK01000014.1 GCA_002390745.1 Bacteroidetes bacterium UBA4416
ATTAAAAACCTGGAGGATGATATTGCATTGAGCCTTGCTGCTTTAGGTATCCGTATTATTGCGCCAATACCTGGCAAGGGCACTATTGGTATTGAAGTACCAAACACCAAGAAGACAATTGTAAGTATGAAAACAATACTGTCTTCAGAAAAATTCCAGAGCAATCATTTTTCGCTTCCAATTGCACTGGGTAAAAAAATTGACAATGAAAATTTTATTGTTGATTTAGCCAGCATGCCCCACTTACTAATGGCAGGCGCTACTGGCCAGGGTAAATCCGTAGGCGTAAATGCTATACTTGTTTCATTACTTTATAAAAAACATCCATCGCAATTAAAGTTTGTGCTGGTGGATCCAAAGAAAGTGGAGCTCAGCATTTATAAAACTATTGAAAAACATTTCTTAGCCAAATTACCGGGTGAAGAAGATGCGATTATTACAGACACAAAAAAAGTGGTGCATACATTAAATGCCCTGTGTATTGAAATGGATAACCGCTACGCGCTCTTACAGGACGCACAGGTGAGGAACATCAAAGAGTACAACGTCAAATTCATTAACCGCAAACTGAACCCGAATGAGGGGCACAAGTACTTACCTTACATTGTGTTGGTGGTGGATGAGTTTGCGGATCTCATCATGACAGCCGGCAAGGAGGTGGAAACACCGATTGCGCGTCTGGCACAGTTGGCCCGTGCCATTGGCATTCACCTGATCATCGCCACACAGCGCCCGTCCGTAAACATCATTACAGGTACCATCAAGGCCAACTTCCCGGCCAGGATCGCCTTCCGCGTCACGAGCAAGATCGATTCGCGCACCATCCTCGATGCGGGCGGCGCCGAGCAATTGATCGGGCGGGGCGATATGTTGCTGAGCACCGGCAACGACCTCATCCGGATCCAGTGTGCCTTTGTGGATACACCGGAAGCGGAGAAGATCACCGAGTTCATCGGCTCGCAACGCGCCTACCCTTCTGCTTTCCTCTTACCGGAATATGTGGGAGAAGACGGAGAAGGCGGCAAGGAAGAAGTTGACCTGAGCGAGCGCGATAAGATGTTTGACGAAGCGGCGAAGCTGGTGGTTCAGTTCCAACAGGGCTCCGCCTCTTTCCTGCAACGTAAGCTCAAGCTGGGCTACAACCGCGCCGGCCGTATTGTCGACCAGCTCGAAGCTGCCGGCATCATCGGCCCTTTTGAAGGCTCTAAAGCCCGCGAAGTACGCTGTAAAGACATGGCGCAGCTGGAAGAGATCATCCGGAGCATTAAAGGGTAATAGACAGGCGCTGTGAATAAAAGTACCGGTGTAAACTACGACGACAAAGGCTTAAAATGACGAGCCAGGAGCAGATACATAATTGGCTGGTCAGTGCTTTTAACAATGGACAGGAGGGATTTTCCGAGTTTTTCTACTATGATAGACTGGACCATGAATTCTTCTCTATTCTCCTTATGGACTATTTTATGTTTGACGAGAATTTTAATATTGCCACCAATGTAACGACAAGCTATTCGCCAGCCAACATAAAAACGCTGGCCACCAGAATGAAGCGTATAAGCCAGCATGATCCTGACATTCTTTCCATTCCCCTTGCCAATTCTGAATCCCAGCTACAGGATCAGATCAGCACGTTTTTAACTGCTCATGCCATAACAGAGCATACAGCAACTATATGGCTTCCGGAAGATGTTTCCATTCAGATTTCTTTAGATGATACTAAGCCCGGCAAATATCCTGAAAGTCCCGGGAAATTTAAGTAATACAATACCCCATATACATTGAACTCCTTCGAAATCCTTTATAAAGAATATGACAACGCGTGGCTCTATCCGATCCGCAAAGGAGTTTATTTCAAACGGACTTACGGAAATAGCGATTACACGGAATATGAGCTGATCTGCGACAGGCACAGCTTTTACGCTACCAATGACAACCTGTTCCCACTTCGCATTTACAACAACCGCATGCAGGAACAGTACATTGCCAGTGTGCATTTCGGAACCGGCAGTGACCGCCGCAAAGTGGTTTACCACGAGGAAACCGGAGAGCGCTTCGACCTGGCTTTTTCAGAGTACCGGGATTTTGCCACAAACGAGGTCCATTGTAAGCGCCATGGGATCAGGCTCTTTGAGCTTTCCGAAAATACATTTACCTTTTCGCACCCGAAGCTGGTATTGAAGGGTACCGTTGAAGGCCATGAGTTGGAATTATTCATCAGCTTCCTGTGCTTCTTTATCAAATACGACGAGGAATTTTATGGTTAACCGATTCGAGAGCATCGACTATTTACAGAACGGCAGCCCTTGCCAGCAACAGGCTTATGCCGTATTGTCGAAGCATGCCATCCTCACCAAACTATGCGGCTTCGACCCTGTACTGGCGGGCACGATTCCCATCAATATTAACATCGCTTCCAGCGATCTCGATATCCTCTGCTGCTATGCCAATCCTTCGGAATTCAAAGCGAACCTGCTTGCCGTCTTCGGCCAATACCCGGGCTTTGTTTTGAGTGAGCCGGATGAGCCCAAGGCCATCGTCGCCAATTTCCGGGCAGATGACTTTGAGATCGAGGTTTTTGGCCAGGATATCCCGACGAAACAGCAAAGGGGCTACAGGCACCTGCTGGTAGAGCATTACCTGCTCGAAACCCACGGTGAAGCCTTCCGGCAACAGATCCTGGCGCTCAAGGAACAGGGCATCAAAACAGAGCCTGCCTTTGCCCAGGTATTGGGATTAAGGGGCGATCCTTATACAGAACTTTTGGTTTATGAGAAGTATTTGAAATGAAGGCATGAAAAAAAAGCTTGCGTGTATAGTAACGATATTGGCTCTCATGTCCTGCAGTAATCAGGCAAAAAAAACACCTGCATCAAAGCCGAAGCCTTATTTTGGCGATAGCGTTTTGACCATCAGCTTTAAATGCGCCATTGACACTGCCGCCAACAGAGAATTCCGAAATGAAGGAGTTTCGGAACTGATGATTCTTGGAAACCACGATGATACAACCATTATCAACATGTACAAAAAACTGGCCCCGGGATTTTATAAAGGCGCCTGCGAATTTAAAGACGATACGCTCTGTATGAATTACTGGCTGGATTCCGTAGATTGTGGCTCTCCATGCATGAACCTGATAACTTATAAAATACGCGCGAAAAATATGGCTACCGATAAACTGAAAACGGATTTCATTTACACAGGTGAAGCTCATAAAAAATAAAACCGATCACTCAACCCCGCACATACCAGCTCGTGACTACGAAACTGATCTTTACGGTATCGGTCCTCATCATGCTGCTTACCATATTGTTTGTATGGCTCTTCGGGCTTGGCACACACCGCAGCCTGTTCGAGAACTCCATCATCTCTGCCTGGATCCTGACCACCGCCTTATACGCCTTCCTCTTTGTGGGATTGTACAGGGGCTTTAAGCTGAAAGACAACCTGGGAAAAGTAACACGGACGTATACTTACGATAAGGTGCCGGAACCGGCGGAATTCCTTATCGAAATAGCGGACAGTTACTTTGGAGCCGTCATCGCGCTCATCCTGATGTCGGGCACCCTCCTGGTATTGCTGGCCAATATGCTGGTGGCTCTGTGGACCGGCATCCTCGTTTTTATGGCCATATTATATTGGGTCTATTACCGCGCCATACGTTTTGCATTTAAGTGGTCGAAAGCCTGCAAGGGCCATATCGGAAAGAGCCTCCTGTATGGATTGGCATTTACAGTATTCTACAGCATCTGGTTTTACTGTATTATCATCGGGGCGCATTACCTGAATACGCACTGAGGTATTCTTCCATCATCCCCGGTACCAGGGGGTTAACGGAACCTGTACGCATCCCAAACGCATCGAAAGATGGCCCTGTGCAATGGAAAAATCTATTGCCGCTGCATGACTGAACCTTCAGAAGCCACAGTACATCAAGGCTCCGGCCACCCACCAGCATTAAAAAAACAGCACGGGAAAAACGCCCTCTTGAATTCAGGTAGTTTTACGCGTACAAAATCCGTATTGCAGGGTACGGCATGCCTTCATGCCTGCCCTACTTTTGAGGTATACTATTCACTTCATTAATCATCATTAAAAAAACAATTATGGCAGACACAACATGGATCACTTCGATCGAAAACAAAAGCGGAAAAACCGTTAAATGGGTAGACGGCGAGAATACGAATTTCCAGGGCGAACAACGACCCGGTACTCCGGCCTCCAACTGGGACGGCACAGGCTTTTGCTTCCCCTGGGTGGATCACACCAGGGATGAACTCGGAAAAGCGATTGTATTTATGGACTCGAACAATGCTATTCTTTTCCGGATTTTCCAAAGCTACAACCGCGACACGATCCAGTGGATCAAAGGCAACGGAACGATTGCCAATCATGCTATAGACGTAGCGGGCGAATCCGGCGCCGGAGGCAGCAAAGGCATCATTATCCGAAAAGACGGGAGTCCTGAAATTATCATAACGGCATAGGGATATGCAAACAGCCGCCCCATCCATGAGGCGGCTGTTGTTATTCCTTTCACTACCTTTAAACCGGTTTTATGGAATGACGCCTCCACGACGTCTTGTATTAAACCTGTTTTAATGAACCGTTGTTTTCATCCCTTCCGATCCCTGAGCCTTTTATTCTTGATTCTTTCAGGCTTTACAGCAAGCTCCCAGGAACATCCCTGCAAGCCCGTTCTGAAAGCGAACCGCCACAAGGTATTTACACTGGGCGATGCTTCCATTGAAGGAACGGAATACAGAAGTGGTGACATCACTTACCTTTCCGATTACCTGGCATCCAATCGCCGCAGAATCCAGGTAAAGTCGTCGAGCCGGCTCATCTCCGAATTTTATATGGAAGGTGCCGAAATCTCCGGAAAGGTATACCGGGAGTACGACCTTTCGGGAAAGATAAAGCTGACCGACAGCCTCGACCAGAAAAAAGGGAGGCACAGCAAATCATACCTGGGCTATTTTTCAAGCAGCCATGTGGTGTCCAGCACACGCCATTACCCCAACGGAAACCCGGAAAGCAGCACTTATTACAACCTGAGAAAGGGCGAAGATTCCATTATCAAAACATGGTATAGCAACCGCTTTCCCAAAAGCATCCGGATCAAAAACTACTGGCAGTCGGACTCTGTGGTTACGAAATGGGACAGCACCGGAATTTTACGGGAACGCACCAATAGCGCCGGAACCGAACTTTATTATCCCGACGGCATTCTGATGCTGAGAGTATTGCCACACAGCAAATGGAGCTATAGCTCGCACGGCATCCTGGAGGATGTATCACGAGATACCATGATAGCCGGTAAGACCTGCGAGCAGAAAAAAACATTCTACGCAAGCGGCATCCTTAAATCTGTGGAATACTATAGCAACGGAGAACCCTGCTATACATGGACGTTTTACACCTCCGAAGGCCTTTTCAAAAACACCGTAAAAAAAGGCCTGCCGACAGCCCTCGAAACAGGCGTAGGAATGGTAGCAGCCGAATATGCTCCGGAGTTCTATGCGTATGTGGAAGAAAACCCGATCTATCCCGGTGGCGACCAGGCTTTCCGAAAGGAAATGGAAAAACGCCTGAGCGATTTGCTCTGTCAAAGCGAAACGGAAATAACCGGAACCTACAAGCTCAGGTATCTGGTTAATGAATTTGGAGAAGTTTTAGTCAGAGGCCTCGAAGGCGCAAACGCCGATAAACTTACCGGCTCCTTTGTTGCGCTCTTCAGCGGCATGCCGAAATGGAAACCCGGTAAACAAAACGGGCAGACAATGAGCGTTCGCTTTATTCTGAACCTGAGCGTAAACGAAAACTAACTCTCTAAACTAAAAAATCCCGTCACACATACCGTGACGGGATTTTTTATATTGAATAACAGATCTTAGTACCTATAAGCGTCGCTTTTGAAAGGACCCTCTATTTTTACACCGATGTAATCTGCCTGCTCCTGGTTTAATACATCCAGTTCCACGCCGATCTTGCCTAAGTGTAAGCGTGCCACTTTCTCATCGAGGTGTTTCGGCAACACATATACTTTTTTCTCGTAAGCAGCAGTGTTTGTCCAAAGCTCTAACTGAGCCAGAGTCTGGTTCGTGAACGAGTTACTCATCACGAAGCTTGGGTGACCGGTAGCGCAGCCTAAGTTTACCAAACGGCCTTCAGCCAGCACGATCACGTTTTTACCATTGATGGTGTATTGATCAACCTGTGGCTTGATGGTATCTTTGGTATGTCCATAGTTTTTGTTTAACCACGCCATATCGATCTCTGTATCGAAGTGGCCAATGTTACAAACAATAGCACCGTGTTTCATCGATTCGAAGTGACGGCCAACGATAATGTCTTTATTTCCGGTTGTTGTTACAAGGATATCGGCAATTTTAGCAGCGTTATCCATTTTCATCACCTGGTAACCGTCCATAGCAGCCTGTAAGGCGCAGATAGGGTCGATTTCTGTCACGATCACGCGCACACCTTGTGAAGACAAGGATTGTGCAGAACCTTTACCAACATCGCCGTAACCGGCAACAACGGCAATTTTACCAGCCATCATGATATCGGTAGCGCGACGGATCGCATCTACCAACGACTCGCGGCAGCCGTATTTGTTATCGAATTTGGATTTGGTAACTGAATCGTTAATGTTGATAGCAGGCAACAATAACGTACCTTTTGCCATACGCTCATACAAGCGGTGAACACCGGTTGTTGTTTCTTCCGATAAACCTTTGATACCGGCTGCCAACTCCGGGAACTGGTCGAATACCATGTTCGTTAAGTCACCGCCGTCATCCAGGATCATGTTTAAAGGCTTGCGCTCTTCGCCAAACCATAAGGTTTGCTCGATGCACCAGTCGAACTCTTCAGCGTTCATACCTTTCCAGGCATATACCTGGATCCCGGCAGCAGCAATAGCCGCAGCGGCGTGATCCTGAGTAGAGAAGATATTGCAGGAGCTCCAGGTTACTTCAGCACCCAAAGCCGTTAAGGTTTCGATCAACACCGCCGTTTGGATGGTCATGTGCAGGCAACCTGCAATACGGGCACCTTTCAAAGGCTGAGAAGGGCCATATTCTTTACGGAGCGCCATTAAACCCGGCATTTCTTCCTCTGCTAATTTAATTTCTTTACGTCCCCATTCTGCTAATGAGATGTCTTTTACTTTGTACGCGACGTACTTTCCTGTTGCTACTGCTGACATGTTTCTATTTGTTGATTAAAATTGTTTCTTTTTTACGATTATGCGAAGATAACACATAAGTTTGTAACGCTCAAACTATTGTAAAGTTTAAATTTCAGCCGCATGATCGAGGTTTTTAACATAAAAAAAGGGCTGTTTTTCGGGATTCTCGACCTGGAGGCCTTTTCCCGCGAAAAAGGCCTGAGCGCCAAGCGCGAAATAGAAACCCTGGGCAAAAACTACCTGATAGCCAGGCTCCTCGACAACGAGGCAGCGCAGATCATTTATGATGCCAAGGGCAAACCTTTCCTGGCCAACGACCCGAGGCACATTTCCCTGTCGCACTCGCACGATAAACTGGCGATCATTGTCAACGAGCAGGAGCCCACGGGCATCGACATTGAGCTGATCAGGGACAAGGTGCTCCGGATCCGGCATAAATTCCTCTCCGCACCCGAACTGGCCGAAACAGGGCAGGATGTGGAAAAACTGCTGGTGTACTGGGCTGCCAAAGAAACCCTTTATAAGATCTATGGCCTCAGGGAAGTGGATTTTATTGCAAACCTGTTTGTGAAGCCATTTAATAAACATAATTTAGGGACGATTATCGGCGAGATCAACTTGCCTGCCTTTAAAAAACAATTTGAGCTCAATTACCAATCCGTTGACGATTACATCCTGGTATACGCCCTCAATGAAATAAGCCTTGCTGAATAAAACCTCCAATACCCAACTCATCATCCTCATCGATCCGGACAAATACAATCCGGCCCTCCTTGACCTTGCCAACCGGAGCCGGGTGTCCTATATCTTTTTCGGAGGCAGCTCTCTCAAAAAAAACAATTTCCGGAAAGTGCTAAAAGACATCAAAAGCCGGACCTCCATCCCGGTCATCATTTTTCCGGGCGATGAAAAGCAGGTGTCGGCCCTGGCAGATGGGATCCTGATGCTTTCCCTGCTTTCGGGACGAAATGCGGAATACCTGATCGGCAAGCATGTCAATGCCGCGGCAAGCATCCGGGCGGCAAAAATTCCAGTGATCCCTACGGCCTATATCCTGGTGGATGGGGGCAAGCCGTCCACTACCCAAAAAATCACCAAAACAACGCCCCTTAAGTACAAGAAGGACATCCTCAATACCGTCATGGCAGGCGAACTGCTGGGAAAAAAGCTGATTTACCTGGAGGCCGGCAGCGGCGCCAAAAAAACCCTCGGGCATCAGCTCATCCAACAGGTGAAAGCACACACTTCCCTGCCCCTGGTGATCGGCGGCGGTATCGACAGCCTGAAAAAAGCGGCCCTGCTCATTGCTGCAAAGCCCGACTATATTGTGGTAGGTAATGCCCTTGAAAAAAATCCTGCATTTTTAACAGAGTTAAATGAGCTGATGGAACACTAAGCGATGATTTTTTACTACTTTAGTGTACTGCGGAAAGAACATGCCCTCCTGAATATATGAAAGTAGTCCTGATAACCCCTTCCGGGAAAAGCGACAATGAGATTGCTGCCGTCATACAAATGTTTGAGGCAGGGCTCGACACGCTGCATGTCCGGAAAAACCGTTTTTCCACCAAAGAGCTGGATGAGTACATCAACCAGATCCCCGCACATTTTCATAACCGGCTCATCATTCATTCGCACCACCGCCTGGCGCTGAAATACGACCTGAAAGGCTTTCATTTTACATCTACCCATCTAAAAAAGAAACTCAGCCTGTGGTTTAACACCCGATTCATCTACCTGAGAAAGCCCCGCCTGATCAGGACCATGTCGTTTCGCAGGGCAACGGATCTGTACCTGCCACAGCCGGTGTCAACCAATTACTGCTTCCTGGGAACCATGTTCCATAATGTATCCGGCGAACTATACAGCGGCTATTACCCCGAGGTAGTGGAAGCTGCCATCCAGAAATCCAATATGAAAATTATTGCCCGCGGCGGCATCAACGATAAAAGCGTGGAACAGGCTTATAAACTGGGATTCTATGGGGTGGCGCTCTACGGCCACATCTGGAAAAGCGGCTCGCCTTACACCAAATACATCGAGTTCATCAAATTCTGCAAAGAAAAAAACATCCCTGTCGACTAAATGAATTTCTGGGATGTCATTGCGCTGATCACAGGAGTCCTGGGCGTCCTGCTGACGGTTTTTGAAAGCATCTGGTGCTGGCCGATGGCACTGATCTCCGTGGTGATCTCTACGATCACCTTCTACCACAACCGCCTGTATGGCGACATGAGCCTCAACGTCTTCTATTTCTTCAGCGGACTCTATGGCTGGTATTACTGGAACGCTCACAGGCAGCAGACGTTCCGGGTATCTGCCCTCCCCCTCCGGTACCTTCCGCACATCCTCATTTCCATCGCCCTGCAGTCTGTAGCCTATTATCACATACTAACCTATTTCAGGTCGGACCAGGTTCTGTTCGACTCTGTGCTTACGGCCTGCAGCTTTACCTGCACTTACCTGATGACCAGGAAATGGGTGGAAAACTGGCTGCTTTGGGTGATCATCGATGCGGCTTATGTTTTTTTGTATATCATCAAAGAAATGCCTATCTATGCTATACTCTATTCCTTTTTCACCCTAATGGCCGCTTACGGATTTTATGCATGGAAAAAACAACTACACCGTCAGTAAAAAAAATTGCGATCCTTGGCGCAGAAAGTTCCGGTAAAACAGAATTGAGCCTGAAGCTTGCCAGGCATTACCATACACTATGTGTCCCGGAATACGCCCGGGAATATTTCGACACACACGACATTAACCACTATACGATGGCCGACCTGGATGTGATTGCTCAAAAGCAGCTGCAACTGGAGAACGAGCTGCTCCCGAAAGCAGACCGGCTACTCATCTGCGACACCACGTTGATCACGATCAAGATCTGGTCGGCTTACCAGTTCAATAAAATTTCAGAGTTCATTTCATCTTCCATCAGGGGCAACGATTACGATCTTTACCTGATCTGTAACAATGACGTGGCCTGGACGGAAGACCCACAACGCCGCAATCCGGAGCTGAGAGATCACCTGCTGAAATGGAACATGCACGAACTCACCAAATTGAACGCCGACTACCACCTCATCGAAGGCACCGGGGAAGAAAAGCTGAAGAATGCAATCCAAATTATCGATGCGCATTTCCCGGCGGCGACTGCGTCGTAGATCAAGAACCACATCAAAAATACACACCCGCTAAGGAATCGCGGGATACACCCGATGTGACGGAATACCATCGTTCGTTATGCCGCAGCCTGAGTATCGGGAACGGCAGAAGTGCTCCAATTACCCGATAAATGCCATCACACTTTGAAAGAAAATTTCCGGCTGCTCGGCATGCACCCAGTGTCCGCTGTTGGCAATGGTTTCTATTTTGTAATGGCTGAAACGGGCGGCAATGTCTTTTTCATCTGCCTCCGTCACATAGTTTGACTTCTCCCCTTTCAGGAATAGTGCGGGGGTATCGCTTGCACCTGCGGGGACTTCCACGCCGATGTTGTTGTACTTTTCAGTAATGGTCTTCAGATTAAAGCGCCAGTCCATCTGCTTGGAGGCATCTTCTTTCCAGTAAATGTTTTTCAAAAGAAACTGTTTGGTACCAAAATCCGAAATGTAGTTTCCCAAAATCGCCTCGGCCTCTTTGCGGGTGTTGATGTCTGAAAAGTCTACTGCATTCAATGCGGCCAGAACAGCATCGTGGTGTGGCTCGTAAGCCCTTGGCGCAATGTCCGCAATGATGACCTTATCCGCGATGCCGGGATAGAGCATCTCGAAGAACATCACCGTTTTGCCGCCCATGCTGTGGCCCAGCAATACCGGCTTTTTCAGATCATGGAATTTGATGAACTCATTCAGATCGGCAGCCATCACATAATAATCCCACTCCTCGCTGTGCGGGGAAAGCCCGTGGTTGCGCTGATCGATGGTAAACACATGAAAGCCTTTTTCTGCAAAGCGCTTGGCCAGCGTGTTCCAGTTATCGCTTTGTCCGAATAATCCGTGCAGGATCACGAGCGGCTGCCCTTCTCCAAACTCCCTGTATGCTAGTTCCATAAGTATTTCTGGTTTCAGCTTTAACGTTTCGGGTTAATTTCAGATAAGTTGTTCGACCTGAAACCCGAAACAAGAAACATAAAACGTCTATTTATTGTTCTGATTCCCCTGATATTAATTTCCTCAGCATGTTCATTCCGGTGATGGCCGTCATCTGAATGTTGCGCTGGCGGTTATCACCGAAGGTAAATTGCTTTGAAACGACCTTATCGTTCAGCGCCACGGCAATCCAGGTGGTTCCTACAGGCTTGTCATCTGTAGCTCCCGAAGGGCCTGCTATCCCCGATACGGCAATAGAAGCGGTGGCTTTAAAGGTCACCATGACTTCCCGCGCCATAGCTTCCACGCAAGCCTGGCTGACCGCACCTACCGTATCGAACACCGAAGCGTCGACCCGCAGAAGCGCCTGCTTGAACTCATTGTGGTAAGGCACCACACCGCCGTTGTAATAGGCAGAGCTCCCGGCAACGCTGGTGATCAGGTGAGAGATGTAGCCACCTGTGCAGCTTTCGGCCAGGGCCAGCTTTAGTCCGCGCTCCTTCAAAAGATTGCCGAGGATCTCTTCCATAGTGGGCTGCTCTTTGCCATATTCTTCATAACCGTAAATGTATTTCCGGATAAGCGGTTCAATTTTCAGCAGTTCCTGTTCTACCCTGTTCTTCAGCTCCTCTTCGCTGCTGCCGCTGCTGCTCATCCGCAGGCGCACCATACCGGGTGAAGGCAGGTAGGCAAGGCTGATCTTTTTTGCCGCCAGGCCGTCTTCCCAATCGCTGATGAGCTCCGCCAGCATGCTCTCTCCGATGCCTTGCGTGAGAATGGTTTTATGATAAATAAAAGGCAGAGTATACCGTTTTTTAAGCTCAGGCAAAATATCATCCGTTACCATCGCTTTCATTTCAAAAGGCACGCCGGGCATCGACACATAGATGGTCCCGTCTTTCTCCATCCACATTCCCGGCGCCGTGCCATTTTTATTTCGGATCACCCGGCTGCCCTCCGGCACTTCTGCCTGTTTGCGGTTTACCTCCGAAAGCTCCTTTCCCCGTTTGGTAAAAAAGCCCTCTACATCTTTCAGGACATTTTCATCAAGGATCAGCTTAGTATTAAAAAATTCACAAAATGTAACTTTTGTGATATCGTCCCTGGTAGGACCTAATCCACCGGTAATTAACACCAGTTCGGCACGTTTACCGGCTTCGGCAAACGCATTCAGAATAGCGTTTTTTTCATCAGACACCGAGCTCATGTGCACCACCCTGATCCCTGCTTCGTTGAGCTGCCGGGCCATCCATACAGCATTCGTATTGACGATCTGCCCGATCAGAATTTCGTCGCCAATTGTTAAAAGTTCTGCCTTCATCATATGCCAACTCTGTTATTATGGTTATATTTAATGCATAAAATTACATAACAATCTTACAATAACCCTTATGAAAAAATATTTTATTTTGGCAGGAGCTCTTGGTGTGGTATTATCGGCATGCGACCCGAAAACAACCGAGACGATTATTAAAACCGGAACCGACATTTACAACGCCAGCACAGGCAATACCGCGGGAACCGGCGCTTTAAGCAATGCCGAAGTAATCAAAGGCCTGAAAGAAGCACTCACCGTAGGCACCAACAACTCGACGGCGCTTACCTCGCAGCTCGACGGCTTTAATAAAAATCCACTGATATTTATCCCATGGCCTGCCGAGGCCCAACAGATGAAAGACAAGCTGATACAGCTGGGCTTTCAGAAACAGATCACCGATTTTGAAACCTCGTTGAACCGCGCGGCTGAAGAAGCATCTAAGGGCGCCGCTCCGGTATTTGTAAATGCGATCACGAACATGTCGATCAGCGATGGGTTTGCGATCCTGAACGGAAGCGATACTGCCGCCACCCATTACCTCCGCGAAAAAACATCCGCTCCGCTGCGCGATGCCTTCGCTCCCGTGGTGGGCGATGCGATCGACAAGGTAAAGGTAACGTCTTACTGGGCGCCCCTTATCGGCACCTATAACCTGATCCCGGGCGTGAAGCAGCTGAACCCCGATCTGAAGGCTTATGTGACGCAAAAAGCCGTTGATGGGCTGATGACCATGATCGCAAAAGAAGAGGTAAAGATCCGCAAAGACCCCATGGCGCGCGTGACTGAGCTTTTGAAAAAAGTATTCGGCTCTAAAAAATAAGCGGGAGAAATTTCTGCACCATATTTGTAAAGATCAGGATTGTATCATCCCTATATCTGTAAATTAAAAAACATGATCTCTAAATTATCCCTCGGTTTCGTCTTAGCATTTGCTACCGCCACCGGAACCGCACAAACGCTCAATGGCATGTGGAACAGCGTAAAGACCAATTCCACCAACGTGATCAACACAGCGACCAATACCATAACAGGAAATACCTCAGGCGCTACGGGTTCCTTAACCAACGACGAAGTCATCAAAGGACTGAAGGAAGCCCTGACCATTGGCACCAATAAATCGGCTTCCAATGCCTCGAAAGCCGATGGCTTCCTGAAAAACGCCCGCCTTTTCATTCCATGGCCACCTGAAGCCAAAGAAATGAAAACGAAGCTGATCCAGCTGGGCTATCAGAAAAAGGTGGAGGAATTTGAAACATCCCTGAACCGCGCTGCGGAGGAAGCTGCCAAAAGCGCGGCGCCTATTTTCGGGAATGCAGTAACCAGCATGAGCATCGGCGATGGCTTTGCGATCCTGAAAGGCAATGATACTGCGGCAACCCATTACCTGAGGGAAAAAACCTTCTCACCGCTGAAAGAAAAATTCAAACCGGTGGTAAACGATGCCATCAACCAGGTGAAGGTAACAAGCTACTGGGCGCCACTGGTAACGATCTATAACAAGATCCCGGGCGTGAAGAAACAAAATCCCGACCTCAACGATTATGTGTGCAACAAAGCCATCAACGGCTTGATGCTCCTGATCGCCGACGAAGAAACCAAAATCAGGAAAGACCCAGCCGCCCGCGTTTCCGACTTGTTGAAAAAAGTGTTCGGTAAGTAAACCGATACTCCTGATCCGGCCCATCCGTTGTTGAACTGCTTTTTGTATGAAGCATATTTAACTGTTCCTGACCTTGCATAACCGGGGATGCCGCAAGCCGGTATCCCCGGTCTTTCATAGAAGCCGTATAAACGCCCCATAGTTTTCCGAATCATGCTCATTACCTGTAATTGGCTCATCCGAATAGCTGAATGTATCCTGAAGATGAAAGTTGGCGCCATTGCCATTTTCCCATTCATTCTTGTGCCGGCCTCTGCCCGTATGAACGATACCTTACTGAACCACGAAAAGATCCACCTCCGCCAGCAGCTTGAGCTGCTGATCATTCCTTTCTACATCTGGTATGCCATTGCCTTTTTCAGAAAAGGTTACCTGAACATTTCCTTTGAAAAAGAAGCTTACATGAACGAAAAGGATCTGTCCTACCTCAAAAACAGAAAACTCTATAGCTTCAGGCGCTATATTTAAAACCATTTGATTAAAAGCCATCTCAAAAATACCTGTTGCAAAATACTTTGGCATGGCGTGTTGCTGACGCCAGCCTTGACCCTCCCCTCTAATCTGGAATACAGTAATGTACTGAAGCCCGTTAAGGTTTTAATCGCCTTACTCCTGGCATGCAGTTAATCTTATCTTTTATACCTTCTATGTAATATGGTTTTGTTATGGACAGAATAAGGCCTTAAGTTATTTCTTCAGGATCTTTAATAAATTAACAGACAAAGCATCCACGTTATTACCGCTGTTGCTTAATACGACTACACCGCAATTTTTGGATTTCATAAAACCCATGAAGCTCGAAAAGCCGTAAGTACCGCCGTTGTGCCAGATGAGCTCATCGCCCGATAAGCTCTGCTGTTTCTGCCAGGCCATGCCCAGGCTATTGTACTTACTACTTTGAAAGGTGGTGGCATGGGAAAGCTTTATGGCCGGATCTTTTTCTTCGAGGTTGGCCTGCAGGTATAGCATCATGTCTTCCGGTGTGGATCGCAATCCGCCGCAGCCCGGAATCTCGCCCAGATTCCAGTAGGGTGTTTCGTGCCCCTGCTCATCATAACCGGTGCAGAATTGCGGCTTTTCGGCGGCAGGCACTTCCTGATACGTATGTGCCATCCGCAAAGGGTCTGTGATTTTTTCTTTCACCAGGGCTTCGTAGCTCTTGCCGTATACGCCTTCCAGGATCACGCCCAGCAGGGCCATCCCGGTATTCGAGTATTCGCTCACCGTTCCGGGCATCGTCTTCAGCTTAAGCTTACGCAGGTAGTTAAACAGCAGCTCTTTCGTATAGTGGCGGTAAGGATCTTTCTCATCAAAATTTTTCTGCGCGGTGAGGTTTCCCGGAAGACGCGGAATTCCGGAAGTATGGTTTGCCAGCTGCACAAGAGTGATCGGCGTTTGCTTATAAGCCAGGTTTTGACAGCTCTCCGGGAGGTAGTTGCGGATATCATCATCCGCTTTTACCTTTTGCTCTTCAATGGCTTTGGCCAAAAGGATACCGGTGAAGCTTTTGGAAACCGATCCTATCTCGTAGATACTCCGGCCGGAAGGCAAGGTAGCGGTGCCTTTGCGGGTTTCTCCGTAATGGTAGAAAACGGTTTTCCCGTTTTTCAGGATGCCGATGCTCAGGCCTGCGTTCTCAGGCGCCGAAAGGTAAGCCGTCACCAGGGAATCCAGTTCCAGGTCGAAAGCGTTTTGTTTCGGGTTGTCTGAGGCCAGCTCTTTTGCCGACTCCGCTTTCTCCCTGTATGGCTGAAACGACAATCCTTCGATCTCCTTCTTTTCGTTGCAGGCCAGCATCATCTCCAGGTCGCCTTTTTCGAAAACCGTTTTGTAATGCCTGAATGGCGCCTGCTCATTTCGGAAGCTAATGCTTTTTATCTTTCCGTACCGGCGATATACTTCCTGCAAAAAGCCGCTGATCTCTTTTTCGCTTTGCTGGGCTTTGAAACCGGCGGACAGGAGATCGTAAAAGCCTTTATACGTTTTGCTATTATAGGTTTTGATGATCTGATCGGTTACGGTAGCGTAAGGATCGTTTTGTGCGGATGCCTGCAGAAACGAAAACAGGCCTGCGAGGCTGCTGAGAATAAACGTTTTCATCGTATGTCTTTTAGTATAATTCGTTCGCGCTATGACCAGCGCATGTAATAGGTTACAGAGCCACGTGCATTTCTGATATCTTCTTTAATCATCTTTTTCCAATTCGAAAATTTCGTGCACACTGATCTTAAAGTAGCGTGCTATTTTCAGAGCCAACACCGTAGAAGGGATGAACTTCCCGGTTTCGATGGCATTGATGGATTGCCTGGATACATTGAGCTTTTGGGCCAGCTCTTCCTGGGTGATGTTCTTTTTGGCCCGCTCTACTTTAATGGTATTTTTCATCTCCCCTCATCCTCCTTTTTTCCAAATACGTTCATGAGCCTGTCTTTTACGTAGAGCTGGTAATAAAAAAATGCCAGGTAAAAGATCAGCAGCGCATTCACCTGGAAATGCGGCGTCCAGCCTGCATCGGCGGTATACCAGGCGATGACCTTATACGAAACGCGCAGCACGATCAGCAGAAGCACCGCCCATTGCAGGGAAACCAACCTGTAGTATTTGATGAACTCGTCTTCGGTTTTTTCGCGGGCACAGCTGATAAAGAGCAGGCCTGCAAGGATCAAGACCTGCACGAGCAAGCCCGTTCCGTCGGAGAGATCATCGAGATTGGGCTGCATCAGCGCATTGGTGCCAAAGCCGGCGATGACCAGGCACAGGCCAAGCCATTTAAAAAAACGGGGAAATAAAAGATAAGGGATCATGGCATCTTTTGGAAGCAAATATACATAATACATTCAAAAATGTAAACTATACTTTACATTTTGATTGGTTTATTTTACATATAGGGTTAAAAAACACCAGGCTATCGTTTTGAAATCTTGATGAGAGAAGGCTGAAACAACGGTGATTAAGAGCAAATCGTATGATGTGTTTTGTGATAAGCTACAGCGCTTAAGATTTTGGGCTTGCCCGGACAGGGCATTCGGGCGGGCGTGTCCCGCAAAGAGCAGCGGGACCAGGCTTTCCGCTCCAATCTTCGCAAAGGAGACAGCGAAGGATTTTCGCTACAATCCTTCACGCGGGCCTGGCTCAAAATTCCGGATGAACCCTTTATCGTGAGCTTGTTGCGCCAGGGATGCGAAGGGCCTGGTTCCTTTACCGCGCCTGTTCCTCCGCGGTAAAGAACCGGAACGCCGTGGAGCCCGGAGCAGCCCGGCCTTCCGCTTTGCACTTGCGGAAGGAAGCGCCCTTATAAAACGAACTGATATGTGCCGCAAAATAGCCATGCCTGATTCTTCAGATCATTGATTTTGTGATACATGCCCCGAACTATTTCTCTGCCATCCATTAAAGGCACACCAAAATAAAATGTATATTTAGCGATATGTTATTATCGATTGTTATTCCTGCCTATAACGAGGCGAAGACGATTCACCTGATCCTCGACCGGATCAAAGCGGTGGATCTTCCCAACCAGATATCAAAGGAAATTATTATTGTCAACGACTGCTCACGCGATGCTACGGAACAGGCTATTTTAAGCTACCAGGCCCGGAATCCTTCTCTCAATATCCAGTACCGGAAACATGAGGTGAATAAAGGAAAAGGTGCCGCTTTGCATACGGGCATTCGCGAGGCTTCCGGAGACTTTATCATCATCCAGGATGCCGACCTGGAATACGACCCCGAAGAATACACCATTTTATTGAAGCCTATCCTGAACGGCAGCGCCGACGTTGTGTACGGCAGCCGCTTTATTGGTGGAAAGCCCCACCGCATCCTGTTCTACTGGCATTCGATCGGCAATAAATTCCTGACCAATTTATCCAACATGTTTTCCAACCTCAACCTCACGGATATGGAAACCTGTTATAAGCTATTCAAATCGGAGCTCATCAAAAACATTGTACTGAAGGAGCAGCGTTTTGGCTTTGAACCGGAGGTAACGGCAAAAATTGCGAGGATCAAAGGACTGAGGATTTATGAAGTGGGAATTTCCTACTATGGCCGTACTTACGAAGAAGGGAAAAAGATAGGCTGGAAAGATGGCTTCAGAGCCATTTACTGCATTTTAAAATACGGCCTTTTCAGGATGTAATCTCATGACGTTAAAAGAGCGATATGAAGGCGTTATTGGCTATTTCAGGACCCATGTTCCGGTAGCGGAAACGGAACTCAATTATTCCAATCCTTACGAGCTGATCGTGGCGGTGATCCTTTCGGCTCAATGCACGGATAAGCGCATTAACCAGGTAACACCAAAGCTTTTCAAAGACTTCCCGACGGTGGAAGCCCTGGCGGCCTCCAATTCCGATACGATCTTCCAGTACATCCGCAGTGTGAGCTATCCCAATAATAAGGCCAAACACCTGGTGAATATGGCGAATATGCTGCTCACGGATTTCGATGGCGTCATTCCGAGCGAGATCGAGCAGCTGGTGAAGCTGCCTGGTGTAGGACGAAAGACGGCGAATGTCGTGGCTTCCGTGATCTATGAAAAGCCGGCAATGGCCGTGGATACCCACGTATTCAGAGTATCCAACCGCATCGGGCTTACCAAAGCCAAAACCCCTTTGCAAAGCGAACAACAGCTGGTGAAACATATTCCGCAGGAATTTATTGCCACCGCGCACCATTGGCTGATCCTTCACGGGCGCTACATCTGCCTGGCGCGTACGCCTAAGTGCGGAGTTTGCCCGCTGACGCCATGGTGCCGCTATTTCAAAACGCAGGTCATCCGCGAAGATGCTCCCCACTCCATCGGGGCTCCGAAAAGCTCAGCCGCGACCTCAATAGGGTCTGTGACAAAAAAACAGGCCGTAAAAAAAGCAGGCCTCACACCGCAACCGGGCAGGAAAAAAACTGACGGGAAGGTACCGGCAAAGAAACCATCAACCAAGAAAAGCTTCTGAGTCCATGAAATCAACAAAGACTTTGGCATCTGCCAAAACCAGGGCTTCGGCCAAAACAGCTGCCAAAACTTCTGCAACCAAGAAAACTCCCGCCGGGAAAGCAGCCGCAAAGAAAGGTACCGGAAAAGAAGAAACATTTGTGGCTCACAGCACTTCCCTGAAAGCGGGCGATAAGGCTCCTGCCTTCAGCGGCCACGATCAGAACGGCAAACGGATCTCGTTAGCGGACCTCAAAGGAAAAAAAGTGGTCCTGTATTTCTATCCGAAAGACAATACGCCTACCTGCACGCTGGAGGCCTGTAGCCTGCGCGACGAGCACACCTTTCTTGCCAGAAAAAACTACGTGGTGCTTGGCGTCAGCGCCGATGATGAAAAGATGCATAAAAAATTCGCTACCAAATACGAATTGCCTTTTTCATTGCTGGCCGACACCAATATGGAGATCATTAAAGCCTACGATGTATGGGGCACCAAAAAATTCATGGGAAGGGTTTACGACGGTATTATCCGCACCACCTTTATTATTGATGAAAAGGGAATTATTTCCGGGGTGATTACCGACGTCAAAAGCAAGGAGCACGGCAAGCAGGTGCTAGCTCTCTGAGCCACTTATTTCGTTTCGAAAATTTTCAGTGTTTCCAGGTCTTCCACAAAGATGCGCTTTCCATTGTACAGCATGGTAATGAAAGCATCCTTTTGACCCGCCTTTACCACCTTCTGGCTTAGCTCATAGGCTTTTTTCAGCGTAGGGAAGCTGCCCCCGATCGTCACACGCGTGATCCCGTCTTTCAGGTCCAGTTCAGTGATCTTCCCGATCTTTTTCAGCTTTTTGAAATCGTAATTCTTCGTGTATTTGTAGGCACCGATCTGCACAAAGTATTCAAGGCCCGGCACACTCTCTTCGCCGTATTTGGCCATTATCCGGCGAAGCTTGTCCGCAGAGAAACTCATCAACTCATGTTTCTGCACCGACTTGTCTACGGAATCTTTTGCGCTTTGTGTTTTATTAAGCTCCGGCTTGATGTCGAAGTAAACATCAATGATCTGCTCGGGCGGCTCCTGTAGCCTGGAGGTATTGATCTCAATGGTTTTATATTCAAACGACTTGTATTTATACACCAGCTTGTACTGGTTATCGGCAGGCAAAATGGCCATGTATTTCCCATTCACCGAATTTACTTTTACCTCTCCCAGAACTTTGTTATCCTTACTGGTGATATCGATGCTGATGTCGGAATAAAGCACATTCATTGCTTTGGTCACCACCCCTTTCACCACATAGGCGAGCGGCTTTTCGCCAATATAACCATGGCTGGTCATACAAATGTCTTTCAGGCCTTCACCGCCTTTTTTCCCGGAAGCGTAGTAACCGTTATTGCCATTGGCAGACAGGGTATAGTACAGGTCGTCGTCCGGTGTATTGATAGGATAACCCAGATTCTGGGCTTCATTGAATTTTCCTTCCGCTGCATTCCAGCGCGCCTGAAAAATATCGTAGCCGCCCATGCTGGTTCTGCCGGTGGAGCTGAAGAACAGGTTCATTCCATCGGCATGAATAAAGGGCGACTCCTCATCGGCTGATGTATTTACATTAGGCCCCAGGTTTTCGATATTTCCCCAGCTCTTGTCTTCCTGGAGGGTGGCCTTGTATATATCCTTACCACCAAGCCCACCGGGACGATCGCTGCAAAAGTAAAGTGTTTTGCCATCGGCCGTGATGGAGCAGCCTCCTTCCCAGGAACTGGTATTGATCCCTTTGACGCGGCTTGGCACCGACCACTCAAAGTAATCGAAATCGCTGCGGTAGATGTCGCCATTACCGCTGGGATCTTCATGGTAAATAAATAACGTCAATCCATCAGGGCTCAGGGCAATCGCCTTGTCGTTGATCCCGCCTTTATTGATGAGTGCAGGTTTCAGCCAGTTACTATTTTCCTTTACCGACAAATAAACGCCGGCATTGCTCACGACATTTTTATTTCCCGGGTCAGCATCGGTCCTGGTAAAGATAAGCACCGACTCATCGGCTGCCAGCAGGGGAATATCCTCATCAGCGGCTGTATTGATCACGTTACCGATGTTGGCCATCACGGCATCTGTAGGGTTAGCCAGCAGGAGCTTGGCATTGACACAGTACTGCTTAAGGAGCTGTATCGGTTTCATGATAGAATCCGATAAATTATTCTTGCCCCTGAGATTCGTTGAGCTGAGGATGTTGAGCGCGTCGTCGAATTTATAATTCAGGTGATGTGCTTTTGCCAGGTGGTAATCGATGTCTTCGATCTTTCTGTTTTTCCGGTAAACCTGCAATAGCAGGTTGAGTGCCTCATCGTGCTTATCGGTACGCGACAGGGCGCAAACGCCATAACAGTACTTGATAAAAAACTCCGACGGGTGTGCTTTGTAGAGGGTTTCAAAAACGGGAAGGGCCCGGCGATAATTTTTCGCTTCAAACCATTGAAAGGCTTCTGACATGGAATCCCTTTCGGATGACCTCCAATCACTGACATTTGTTGTTTGTGAAAAAATAATGAGTCCTCTAAACAATAAAATGACTAAAAAAAAATAACGACACATATACTATTAAATCTCGCGCAAAATTAACATTTTAAGCTTATCACGCCGATGAAAGGAAAATTAAAACAAAAGTTAAATTGCACTCTTACGCGGTGCGACGTCATGTAACATAGCCGGCAATACAACTGTTGAATTACTAAACTATTTTGTAACGAAGACGCCCATTTTTTCGAGGTCTTCCAGGTACACACGCTTCCCTTTATACAGTACGGTCACAAAAGCATCGCTTTGTCCGGCAGTAATTACTTTCTTACAATGTTCCCAGGCTGCTCCCAGAGTCTGGAAATCGCCGCCAATGGTGATCCGCGTAATTCCGTCAAGCAGAAAGTTGTCTACATTTCCGAGTCCCTTCAGGTGCTCATACACATAATTCTTCGGGTACTTATAAGCCGCGATCTGCACTTTAAACACAAGGCCTTCTGCCGTAATATCACCATAGAGCCCGGCATAACGGATGGTTTTTTCATGAATGTTTTTTGTTGCGACAAAAGTATCCTTCTTCACAGGAACAACCCGCGCTGTCGTGGCTACCGGCACCGGCTCTTTTTTCTCCGGCTCAGCTACAGCCACTACAGGTTTCGCTGTATCCGCAATCGTCTCGAAGTTCACATCCACTATTTTCTCCTCATAGCCGTCGACGTTTGTGGTATTGATCTCTGTCGTTTTTGCCGGAAGGGCATTGTATGTATACGTGAGCTTAAAAATGCCTCCCGCAGGAAGCGATACCAGGTAATTCCCGTTGGCGGAATTGCTCTCAAAATTGCCGAACTTACTGCCGTTGTTATTTACGGCCTCCACGCTAATGGCTGCTGCCACCGCTTTCTGGTCGAGGGTGGTTTTTCCTTTCACCACAAAGAGCGAAGGCTTTTTACCGATATACCCGGGATAAACGGTGTAGATATCCTGCAGGCCTGCGCCACCGCTTTTTCCGCTGGCGTAGTAGCCGCGTTCGCTGTTGGCCGATAAGACATAATAGCGGTCGCCGTCAGGTGTATTGATCGGGTATCCCATATTAATCGGTGAGCTGAACGTCGAATCCATCCAGTTCATCCGCGCCTGAAAAATATCGTAGTCGCCCATGCTGTTTTTTCCTTTTGAGCTGTAAAACAAGGTCACACCATCCGGGTGGATGAAAGGCGCATCCTCATCCAATGCCGTATTGATGGAATCTCCCAGGTTCACCACATTGCCCCAGGTGCTGTCCGGCAGCAGCGTTGCCCGGTAGATGTCGCGCCCGCCAAAGCCGCCGCCGCGCTCGCTTGAAAAATACAGATATCTGCCATTAGCAGTCATCGAGCAGCTTCCTTCCCAGGAATAGGAGTTTACCTGCCCTTTCAGTTTCTGAGGCGCCGTCCATTCGTTGTTTACGAGCGTGCTCATGTAGATATCGCCGTGGTCGTCGCCGTTATCCTTATAGCTGAACAGGTGCATCCCGTCTGCGCTGAGGGCGATGGGCGCATCGTGCGAATTGGTATTGATGGACTTCACCGGCTTGGGCGTGGTCCATTCGCCATTCTCTTTCACCGACTGGAAAACGTCTTCATAATACATCCCGTTAGGATCCGGTTGCAGGAAAGCATTCTGAAGGCCTCCGGTGCTTTCCTTGCCCTTATAAGTAAACACCATCACCGATTCGTCGGCGGAGATCACCGGCGTAAACTCGTCGTATTCTGTATTCAGCGTGGTACCGGCATTTTTAATTTGCGCACCGGTAGGATGGGCATAAAACTCCTTTGCATTGAGGCAGTATTTTTTCAGCTGTTTCGCGCCTTCCTTTGCCTGCACCGAAGTCCGTTTATTGGCAAGGGCTTTTTCAATGTACCCCAGAGCCTCGTCGAATTTATAATTATAATGGTTGGCTTTTGCCAGGTCGTACTCAATATCGATTACCTTTTTATTCTTTTCGTATACCTGACTGAGCAGCTGTAGGGCCACTTCGTGCTTATCGCTTCGCAGCAGGGCGCATTTTCCGTAGCAGTATTTCAGGTATTCCTCACCTGGATGCGCCGTGTAGAGCTTTTCATAGATCGGCAGGGCCAGCAAATAATTCCCTTCTTCATAAAGCAAAAGGGCATTCTGCATGGAGTCGTTCTCTGTTTTGCGCCATTTTCTGGTGTTGGTAGTTTGAGAGGCGGCCAATAGAAAGCTGATCGCTAAAGCTGCCGTGAGGATGATCTTAATTAGCATAGGAATGAAATAATCAGCTTTAAATGTAAGATAAATTCGTAATTCCCTGCACTATTTTTTCATCAAAAGCCTATACCATCAATTCAGCACGTCCAAACTGCCTAATCCTTCTCTCAATACGATCGGCTCGTCGTCCGTAGAGCAATCGATGACCGTGGAAGCATACAGATTTCCGAAACCGCCATCGATCACCAGATCCACCTGCTTTTCGTATTGGTTATGAATCACCTCCGGATCAACGAAGTAATCGGCAATCTCGTCATCGAGGTTATGCAAGCTGGTAGTGATGATCGGGTTCCCCAGCGCCGTTACGATCTGCTGACAGATGGCATTGTCCGGAACCCGGATACCCACTGTTTTTTTGTTCTGCTTCAGCAGCTTGGGCACATTGTTATTGGCTTCCAGGATAAAGGTATAAGGGCCTGGCAGTGCCTTTTTCATGATCCGGAAAACGCTGTTGGAAATGGGCCGGGCATAATTGGCCAGGTGACTGAGATCGCTGCATACAAACGAAAAGTTGGCCTTTTCGGGCTTGATATTTTTCAGGCGGCACAGGCGCTCGATAGCTTTGGGCCGTGTGATATCGCAGCCCATCGAATAAACTGTGTCGGTGGGATAAATAATGACGCCGTCGTTCCGGAGGATATTGATGATAAAGTCGATGTCTTTGGGATGCGGGCTGGTATGGTTGAGGCGAAGTAACATAATTCTTTTCTAAAAGTAGTTAAAAATCGGACAGGCTCCGGCATTTCTTTTCAAGACTGGTGCCAACAGATCGTACCGCGTGGATCCGTCACAAAATATAAAAGCCGCCACAAGTTCTTATGACGGCCTTTATTACTCGGAAAACATTGTTTATTTCATGTGCTTGAGGTTTACGGCATACAGGGTTATCCAAACGCCTGCAAGCAGTAATCCTACTGCAATACCGATAGAACCGATCATCCCGCCTGCACCCAGGAAAAATCCGGCAATAGGTGGTATGATCTCTCCCACGCAATAAATATAGAAACCACTCTTCTGAAGTTTCCACATTTGGATGGCCCCAAACAGGCATAACAAGGCGCACACCACGCTGATGATAAGATTCGGCAGGGCATTATCCACTGCTTTCTGCATTGTATTCTGCAACTCGCTCATCATCCCGGTCTGGCCCATGCCATCCATCCCCTGCATCGAGGTATCAAGCACTGCTGCCGAGGTCTGTACAGTGAAGTATCCATAAATAGCGCTTCCCAGGGCCATTGCACATCCTACAAATGTAAGGATGCAGAGCACCGTAAGAAAAGTCGGCCGGTTGGGAGTTGTTTCCTGCGGTTTTGGTGTGTCGTATAAAATGTTTTCGTTCATGGTGTATGAGTTTTAGTTTGGCTTAAATATAACAATAAATAAAAAAACCCTCCTGATTTTCATCGGGAGGGTTCCTCATCTTTCGCTGAAAGATTATTTCATTGCTTTTAAGTTTAATCCGTAAAGCACTACGAATACTAAAGGCAGGATAGACATGAAGCCAAAGCCGGAGTATACGATACCCATGATGATGCTGATCACAACGCATGCTGTGTAGATATAGAAACCTACTTTTTGAAGTTTCCACATTTTGATAACACCGAAAAGGCCGATTAATGTTGTCAGGAAGCCAACGATCAGGTAAGCCCATGTTAAGCCAATGCTTGGGCCTGTGTAAGTTCCACCTGCATCAACCGCAGAGCTGGCTAAGGATGTCATAGCGCCCATTCCGATTAACAGGATGATCAGACCAATAAGGCCTATACCTGAAAAGATAAAGCTAAGGATACATAATACGGTTAAGAACGTTGGTCTTTTTCCCGCTTCGTTGTTTGTTACTGTTTGTTCCATGATTTTTTTTGTTTTTTAAAGGTTTTTTAAAGTTATTGGTACAAAACAATGATAATTTTACGGTTTAACCAAATTTAACAGCCGGAGTTATTAACAACCTATCTATCCATATCATATTTTAATACCGCAATTTTACGCATTCAGCTTATTTATTACAGTTGATCCATGCCTCAAAACAACCTGAATATGCGTCTGTTATACTCAGTTTCATTTGATTGAAGAATGAACTTTTCGGGCTCACCTTTGTTAAAAAAATCTTTTTCAACTGCGCTGCCGAAGACACAGTAAGCTCAATATCCTCATCTTTAAAATACATCATCCACTCATAAAAATCGTTCCGCAGCGCATAGCCGTTCACGGCAATCACTTCATCTCCTACCGACAAGCCCGCTTCCCAGGCCGGTGAACCCGGCGCTACCAGCGATACCCTGCGGTTGTTACCGGAATCCACAGCCTTAAAGCCGTAAACAGATTCATTGATATGCGGTGAGGGCTTTCTTTCCCAGCGGATGCCCAGGTAACGAAAACACTCCTCCAAAGGCTCTGTAAAATCTTCTGTGCCATACACGTACTTTTTAAAGAAAGCATAAAGATCGTTACCTGCTACCTGGTTGCAGACCTTGATGATATCCTGTTCGGTATAGCCCTTTTCTTTCTTTCCAAAATCGTTGTACAGGATGCGGCATACCTCCCGCAATCCTTTTTTATTCCCGGTAAGCTGCATGATGCTTACGTCAAGCATCAGGGCTATCAGGTTGCCTTCGTCGTAGATTGATGTCTTACGGTAAGGGGCACCGGGCACATAGCCATCGAGCCATGTTTCCCAGCTGGAAGCTGCTACCGACAGATTGAAGCGGCCGTTGGTATGAAAGTGTTTCACAAGGCGCTCCTCCAGGGTTTCGAAATACTGCTCTTTGCTGAAAACACCACTTGTGAGCAGCATTACGTCGCCGTAGTAGGTCGTAAAGCCTTCGTATACATAACCGGTGCGGGCATAATTCTCTTTGGTAAAATCATAGGGCAGCATTTCGGCAGGACGGATCTTTTTGATGTTCCAGGTATGAAAAAGCTCATGCGACGAAACACCCAGCACATCTTCATACACTTTCCCTTTATTAAGGGCATAGCCGGGTCCAATGGCAATCACCGTGGAGTGCTGGTGCTCCACACCGTGATAGAATTTGAAAGGCAGCACCTGGAACATAAAATGGTATTCGGGCACCGGGAAGCCTCCCCAGAAGCTGAGCTGCACTTCCGTGAACTTTATAAAATCAGCCTTCATCGCTTCGAAATCAGGGCGGCATTCGCCCACGAAATGCAGCCAGAAGGTAATGCCATCCACCACGTAAGAATCGGATTGAAGTGTGGCAGATGCCATGAAAGGACTGTCAGCCAGCTCATCGAAGCTTTGGGCAGTGAGGGTATTTCCCTGGCATGGCAGGGAAGCTGCCAGTTTGTAGCTTGAGGGTATATCCAGTTCTATGACATGAGCCTCCTGCATGCGCTGCGGCACATACATGCACAGGTGCACAGGATTTACATACAGCTGCTGTTCGTCGGCATAGCAGGAACCGGCATTGATCTCGGAGGTAAAGTAGCTGTAAGTTACTTTAACGGTAGCGCTGCCGTTGGTGTCGATGATCCAGAGGTCCTTACTACTCTTGGTATAGCTCAGCGTATTTCCATTGGCATCAAAGGCTTCCACCTTCCGGATGTTTTTGGCGAAATTGCCGAGCTCATAGCGCCCGGGCCTCCAGGCCGGAAGCTGCAGTTCGAGCCGGGGGCCGGCAACGGCATCAACAGTGAGCACCACATCGATGTAATGTGAGGCGGGAGAATGAACGGAAAGTTTGTAATGGATCATACCTTTAGGATTTAACGGGCTAAATATACGAAGGATCGCCTTGTTTCAAAATTATTGAAACAGTGGGACTTCGCTTATCCTTAGCCACTAAGGCAAGGAAAAGTTTAGTAGCTTTGCCGCAAAATAAATCCCTGCAAGAATCAAATGCCACACGAAATCCTGAAACAACACCTGTTATCTTTTGTCCCGTTTTCTGAGCAGGAGCTGGCGCTGATCCTATCCAGATTCAGGCTAAATTCGTACGAGGCAAAGGGCTTTCTTTTGTCGGAACAAAAGGTCTGTTCCGATATTCACTTCATTGTTCATGGCCTGGTGCGAACGTATTATGTAAGGGACGGCAAAGAAATAACGACCTATTTGGCCAGTGATCAGGGCTTTGTGTCTTCCTACCCGAGCTTCATCAACCAAACACCATCCATTGAGAACATCCAATGTATAGAAGCGACCACCACCTTGTCTGTTTCCTACCGGGATATGCAGGAACTATACCGCCTTATTCCTCAATGGGAAAAGATCGGGCGGATTTTAGCGGAACAAACCCTGCTTTGCTTTTCCGACAGACTGTTTAAGCTCCAGTCTGTCCCTGCAAAGGAAAAGTACCTTGAATTTTTAAGAACGTCGCCGGATAAGATTGTCCGCCGTACACCGCTCCTGCACATTGCCTCTTTTTTAGGGATCGCTCCGGAATCGCTCAGCAGGATCCGCAAATCCATTTCCTAACATTTATCAAGGAGCAGCCATCTCCTGTTTCCCATTTTTGCATTTTAAACCAGCAAAAATGATCGAAATAGCCAAAAATGTTTTCCAGATCCCGCTCATGCCGCGAAACAGCATCAACTGCTATGTGATCGAAGATGTCCTTGTTGACGCAGGCATCAGGAGCTCTGCCTCCAGGATCTTAAAAGCAATCAGGCACACAAAAATCAACACACATGTGCTCACCCACGCTCATGCCGACCACCAGGGCAGCAGCCGTGAGATCTGCGAGCAATTAAACATTCCCCTCTGGACATCGGAGATAGAAAAAGCAAATGCCGAATCCGGAAAGGTCATTTATGAATACCCCGATGCAAGCCATTTTATCGCCAGGTTCCAGCAAAGATTCTGGGCAGGTAAAGGCTATCCGGTATCCAACACACTGAAAGAAGGCGATCGCGTGGGAAGCTTTACAGTTGTTGATACACCGGGGCATTCCAGGGGCCATATTTCCTTTTTCAGAGAGGAGGACCGGGTATTGATCGCAGGTGACGCCTTAGTGAATATGAATTTACTCACGACCCGTGTCGGCCTAAATCTGCCTCCGGGTATATTTACCACTGACCGGGAGCAAGCAAAAACATCGCTTTATAAAATCCAGGCATTACGTCCAGACATAATCTGTTTTGGACATGGTCCTGTTTTATATAATAAGGGGCAGGTAGAGGAGCTGATTGAAAAGCTTGCTTAAAAACGCTCAGGCCACCCAGCCATCCAACGTTTAAAACTTGGGAAAAGCTCCGCGCAGGAACTTTCGTATTCCTGCTATATTTACATCACCGGATGAAATTCCCTTTTTTATATGCGTTGCTGTTCATAAGCGCCATTGGCCATAGCCAGGCCGACTCCACCTTGTACCAGCTCATTCAGACCGACAACGATACCGAGCGTGTCAACCGGATCTACCAGGCCGGCTTTGCGCTCCGTAATACCGATCCGGCACTTTCCTACTTATACGCCCAGGCCGCAGAAAGCGAGGCCCTGAAAACGGGTAGTAAAAAGCACCTGGCCAAAAGCTATAACCTCAAGGGAATCCTGTATTACAAAAAGGGAGATTATACCCGGGCGCTCAGCTTCCAGCAAAAAGCCCTGCAACTCAACGAGGCGGCGAAGTTCCGTTATGGCAGCGCCATTAATCACACCAACCTCGGGAACATTTACAACGACATGGGCTATCATGATCTGGCGGAAGGCGCTTACCTCAAGGCTCTGAAAGTATACAATGAGCTCGGCATCCGCGGGCAGATCGTGAACAGCCTCATCAACCTGGGGGTGCTGAAAGACAAACAGGAGAAGCACGCCACTGCCGGCCGGTATTTCCAGACAGCCCTGGCGATGGCAACAGAGGATGGTGACAGGGCCGTGATGGCCTCCTGCAACAACAACATCGGCGCCATCCTGATGGAGCAGAACCTCCCCGATAGTGCCCTGCTGTACCTCGAAGAAAGCTGGAAGCTGCTTGACCTGCAGGACAATGAAATGGAAATGGCCGATGTGTACAACAACATGGCGCTGTGCTATACGCAAAAGAACGAGCCTGCCAGGGCCCTGCGCTGCCTTACGCTGGCTGACAGCCTTTGCAAGGTGTATGATTATACCGACGCAATGGTGGAAGTTTACAGCTCGTATGCCGTATTTTATGAACAACAACAGGACTATCAAAAGGCCAACGGCTGGCTGAAAAAACATTACCGGCTAAAAGACAGTATCTTACAGCTCAGCAAGGAATCCATGAGTAGTTCACTGGTGGACGAATCGCCGGCATTGAGCGAAAACATCCCCGGGGCGCCTTTCAAAAACGGATGGATTTTAGTAATTTTAGGCGCCTTAATCGTGGGCATTCCTTTATTCCTGATACGATACAAACGATGAGCAAAAAAGATAAAAACAGGGTCAATGTGGTCTATTCCACCAACCCCGATTTTCAATACCAGAGCGATGAGAACGAGGCAGAAGAAACCCTGCCGCCTCAGCAGCAGAATTTAAAGTTGTTTCTCGACCGCATCGGTGGCGGTAAGATGGTAACGCGCATCAGTGGATTTGTGGGGACGGAGACCGATCTCACGGAACTGGCCAAAACCCTGAAGCAAAAATGCGGCGTGGGCGGGAACGCCAAAGACGGCGAAATTCTCATACAGGGCGACAACCGCGACAAGCTCCTGGAGATCCTCACCAAAGCCAATTACAAAGCCAAAAAAGCAGGAGGATAATTTTTTGTATTTTTTCGAGAGATCCGCATTATACCCTAAAAAATACCGATATTAGAAATCCAAACAACCACTCCTCTTATGAACGTACTTGCCGACATCCTGAAAATCACCATTCCTGCCCTGGCTGTTCTGGGCGCCGCTTATTTTTTAGTGAAACGCTTCCTCGATAACGAACAGAAAAGGCGCGAGCACGAACTGAGAAGCTCCACTCAGGCCATCATGACGCCCTTGAAGATCCAGGCCTATGAGCGCATCGTTATTTTCCTGGAGCGCATCAACCCTAACAGCCTGGTGGTACGTGTAAACAAAAACAACATGACGGCCCGCCAGCTTCACCTCGACCTGGTAAATGCCATCAAAAGCGAATACGAGCATAACCTCTCGCAGCAGATCTACATTTCGGAAAGCTCCTGGCAGTTTGTGAAGACGGCCAAGGAAGAGATCATTCAGCTCATCAACATTTCCTCGTCCAAAGTAGCCAGCGATGCCAACAGCTCCGAGCTGGCCATTATGATCCTGAACATCAGCGCCAACCTCGACAAGAAATTACCCTGCGAAGTGGCCGTCGACTTTATCAAGAAAGAGATCGCCCGCACGTTTTAAATTGCCCATTACTTAAGATTATTCATGCAGAAATTATTTACAGAATTTGAATCCACTACAGCCGCTCAATGGAAAGAGCAACTGATCAAAGACCTCAAAGGCCTTGAGTTCGACTCCCTGGTATGGCACAGCCATGCGGGCATCGACGTTCAGCCTTTTTATACCGGCGAGAACCTGAAAGGCAGTGTTTCACAACCTGTATTTACAACGAAGGACTGGGCAATTTGCGAATGGATCCATGCGGAAGATGAAAAAACCGCCAACACACAAGCGCTGAATGCCTTGCAGAATGGCGCTTCCGGGCTGGTGTTCACCCTTCACAAACCAACAGACTTCGCGCTTCTTTTAAAAGGCATTTCCATCGAACATATTTATTGCCTGTTCAAAGTGAATGACGAAGCGCTTAGCCTGTCCCTGATATCATTCCTGAGCACGCAAGCCATTGGCAGTACCTGCTTTGTGGAGTGCGACAGCCTTTTGGGCACCTCACCTTCATTCCTTCAGCCCTTAAACACCCTGGCGGCAAACACCGTTCTGTACCACGAAGCGGGCGCTAACCCGGCAAACGAATTAGCCCTTACGCTGGCACACCTCAACGAATACCTGAATGCTTTTTCGGAAAAGGATACCCTGAAGGATCTCAAAAACATTCACCTCACAGTATCGGTTGGCGGCGATTTTTTCATGGAGATCGCAAAGCTGAGAAGCCTCAGAAGAGCGCTTGAGCTGTTGCTGGAGCAGTATGGCTTACAGCCTGGCATCCACATCCATGCGCAGACAACCCTGGTGAATAAAAGCACCATCGACAGCTACAACAACATGCTGCGCTCCGCTACAGAAGCCATGAGCGCCGGCATCGGCGGTGCCAACAGTATTTTAGTATTGCCTTTCGATGTGGAATTTTCCGCCACCAATAATTTCAGTTCCCGCATGGCACGCAACCAGCAGCTGATCCTGAAAGATGAAAGCTACCTGAATGTGGTGGCCGATATTTCAGCGGGCTCGTATTACATCGAATCGCTGACCACTGAACTGGGCCGGAAAGCCTGGGAGCAGTTCAAGCAGATAGAGGCTGCGGGCGGTTTGCTGGCCGGCCTGAAATCCAAACAGATCCAGGAGCTCATTGCCAACGACGCAGAACAGCTGATCAACGAATTTAAAGAAGGCCGGCTCATTTTAGTAGGCGTCAATAAATTTCAGAATAAGAACGAAGCCACAGGGCCGCAACAGGCGCAGGACCTGAGCGATCTGGTGGCTCAGCAACAGAATATTAAACCCATCCGGTTAAGCGATCACCTCGTGACACGCCTGGCCAATTAATCATGAGAAAAGATTTTTCAAATACCAGTTATTCCGCTTCCTCTGCAAAAAGCGATACCGCCAGCCTGAACGCTGAGAAATTTACAACGCCTGAACAGATTGAAGTCAAAGCGCGCTACGGCGCTGAGGATCTTTCCGGCTTCGAACATCTGAATTTTGGTGCCGGGCGTCCGCCCTTTTTACGTGGCCCCTACTCCAGCATGTATGTGCAGAATCCCTGGACCATCAGGCAATATGCAGGTTTCAGCACTGCCGAAGAAAGTAATGCCTTTTACCGCAGGAATTTAGCGGCCGGGCAGAAAGGCTTATCGGTTGCCTTCGACCTTGCCACGCACCGCGGCTACGACAGCGACCATGAGCGCGTGGTGGGCGATGTAGGAAAAGCAGGAGTGGCCATCGATTCCATCCTGGATATGAAAGTGCTCTTCGATCAGATCCCGCTCGACCAGATGAGCGTGAGCATGACGATGAACGGAGCGGTGCTTCCTATTTTAGCATTTTACATTGTGGCCGCCGAAGAACAGGGCGTGAGCATGGATAAATTATCAGGAACAATCCAGAATGATATCCTGAAGGAGTTCATGGTACGGAATACCTATATCTATCCGCCGGAAGCGTCGATGAAAGTGATCGCCGACATTTTCGAATTTACCTCGCAGAACATGCCGAAGTTCAATTCCATTTCTATCAGCGGCTACCACATGCAGGAAGCCGGCGCTACGGCCGACATTGAACTGGCATACACCTTAGCCGACGGATTGGAATACATCCGCACCGGTATCAAAGCTGGCCTCGACATCGATGCCTTTGCTCCGCGCCTCTCTTTCTTCTGGGCCATCGGCATGAACCATTTTATGGAGATTGCCAAGATGCGGGCCGGGCGTATGCTGTGGGCGAAGATCGTGAAACAGTTCAATCCGAAATCCGCCAAATCGATGGCCCTGCGCACGCATTGCCAGACCAGCGGCTGGAGCCTCACGGAACAGGACCCATTCAATAATGTAACCCGAACCTGCGTGGAAGCACTCGCGGCAGCAATGGGGCATACACAGAGCCTGCATACCAACGCCCTCGATGAGGCCATTGCCCTGCCAACAGATTTCAGTGCGCGCATTGCCCGTAACACACAGCTGTTCTTACAAAACGAAACCAATGTGTGCAAAGTGGTTGATCCCTGGGCAGGCTCTTATTATGTGGAAACGCTCACGCATGAGCTGGCGCAGAAAGCCTGGTCGCTGATCGAGGAAGTGGAAAAGCTGGGCGGCATGGCGAAGGCCATCGAAACCGGTATCCCGAAGATGCGTATCGAGGAGGCTGCTGCCCGCAAACAGGCCCGCATCGATGGCGGCAAGGACGTGATCGTGGGCGTTAACCTATACCAGACCGATGAGAAAACAAACATCGAGATCCTGGACGTGGATAACGCGAAAGTAAGGGCGCAACAGCTGGAGCGCTTAGCGAAGCTGAAAGCGGAGCGGAATGCCGCCGATGTGGAAAAAGCACTGGATGCGCTGACGGAATCGGCGCAAACAGGAAAAGGCAATCTGCTGGAACTGGCGATTAACGCGGCTCGTGTGCGTTGCAGCCTGGGAGAGATTTCCTACGCGCTCGAGAAAGTGTTCGGGCGCTACAAAGCCAATATCCGGAGCATTGCCGGAGTATACAGTAAAGAGATCAGCATGGATAGCTATTTTTTAAAAGCCAAGGAGCTGGCGGATCAGTTTGCAGAGCTGGACGGACGCCGCCCAAGGATCATGATCGCCAAAATGGGACAGGACGGGCACGACCGTGGCGCCAAAGTGATCTCGACTAGCTTCGCCGATATGGGCTTCGACGTGGACATCGGCCCTTTGTTCCAGACACCCGCAGAAGCCGCAAAGCAAGCCGTGGAAAACGACGTGCATGTGCTCGGTGTATCCTCGCTGGCAGCAGGCCATAAAACACTGGTGCCCCAGGTGATCGAAGAATTGAAAAAATACGGTCGCGAAGATATTATGGTCATTGCCGGTGGCGTAATCCCTCAACAGGATTACGACTTTCTCTACAAAGCAGGCGTATCGGGCATATTCGGCCCCGGAACTGTGATCAGCAAATCGGCTATTGATATTCTGGAGAAACTGATTGAAAGGAATGGATAGAGAATTTAAGAGAGAAAAACATTCTAAGATGTCACCCCGAGCGCAGTCGGGAAGTTTTTTAAATATTCCCCGAGCTCCCGACTCCGCTCGAACTAACAACTAATAAGTTACAACGCATGCCAAAAGCACTACAAACGATAACATTACTGATTGCGTCCAATACCTTCATGACAATTGCCTGGTACGGGCATCTCAAGTTTAAGCACATCGGCCTTATTCCCACCATCCTGATCAGCTGGGGCATTGCCCTGCTGGAATATTCGCTGATGGTGCCCGCCAACAAAATAGGAAGCGACACTACAGGAGGCCCCTTTAATATGTTCCAGCTCAAGATCATCCAGGAGGTGGTTTCCATCAGCATTTTTGTGATCTTTACACTGGTATTCTTTAAAACGGAAACCCTGCGCTGGAATCATTTTTTCGGATTTTTATGTTTGTTTGCCGCCGTGTATTTTTTCTTTAAAAAGTAACTTATACAGAGCCGATGACTTCGAGAGCCTCAGTCATCGGTCGGTGCGGTGGTTGAGGCTCTCGAAGTCATCGAAATAAATTGAAAGAAGTTACTCAAATACTCACCGACCTGAAGCGCAGGATCTTCAAGCCCGTTTATTTTCTAAGCGGGGAAGAAGCGTATTACATTGACCTTATCAGCGATTACATTGAGAAAAATGCGCTCGATGAAAGCGAGCAGGAATTCAACCAGACCATTTTGTATGGAAAGGACGTCGACCTGGCCACCATCATCGGTGCCGCCAAGCGCTTCCCGATGATGAGCGAATACCAGGTGGTGATTGTGAAAGAAGCGCAGAACCTCAAGGAGCTGGGCAAGAGCTCAGGCGGTGGAGACGATGATGATGAGGACGATGCGCCTGCCAAAAAATCATCCGGAGCCGGCAATGCCCTGGCGGCTTATTTACAACAGCCTCAAACGTCGACGATCCTGGTATTTTGCTACAAATACAAAACACTCGACAAACGCAGCACGGTTTATAAATCCCTGCAAAAGAGCCATGTATTTATCGAAACAAAAAAACTGTACGACAATCAGTTACCCGACTGGATCACCAATTTTGTACAGGACAAGAAATTTAAGATCGGCGTGAAAGCCTCTTTCCTGCTGGCGGAATTCCTGGGCAACGACCTTTCGAAGATCAGCAATGAAGTTGAGAAACTGTTGATCAACCTTAAGGAAGGCGACGAGATCACCGCCGAGCTGGTCATGGACAATATTGGCATCAGCAAGGAGTTCAACGTGTTTGAGCTCCAGGATGCCCTGGCGAAAAAAGATATTTTAAAAGCCAACCGCATCATCAATTATTTTTCGGCCAACGAAAAAGAACATCCGGCAGTGATGACGCTCAGCTCTCTCTACGGCTATTATTCCAAGATCCTCCTTTACCATTTCTCTCCCGATAAATCCAAATTTGCCGTGGCGCAAGCCCTGGGCGTGAATCCATTCTTTGTGGACGGATACGCCAAAGCTGCGCAAAACTATGGCACCGCAAAGCTAAAAGCCATCTTCGCTTACCTCAAAGAGTACGACCTGAAAACCAAAGGCGTAGACAATTCCGGGGTGAGCAACGGGGAATTGATGAAGGAGATGATCTTCAAGATTTTGCATTAAATTTTTATATGACGTTAAGAATACCCCTTTTTATTTGCCTTATATCAATTAGTACATCTCTTTTTCCCCAACTGAAAGGCAACAGCTATCAATTTCCTGAGCGATTCAGCAAAAATTATTTTTTTGATCCAGGCCAGTCATACCTGGCTTTGAAGGACGTTCAGGTAAAAGGATTTACTCCCGATCAGATGGATTTTTATAAGATCAATAAAACATACAATCTTCAAAGAGAGTTCGACAACAATCATTACTATCTGGAATGGACCGAGCTTGAAAAATACCTCTATAAGCTCGTAGATACGATCCTGCCGGCAAATATTAAGGAGATACAACCTTATGACATTTTCATCAGGCGCGATGTTAGCTACAACGCACAGGCTTTGGGAAACGGGTTTATCTTCGTAAACATCGGTTTATTGTCTAACTGCTCCAATGAAGCCGAATTGGCTTATATCATGGGGCATGAGATTGGCCACTCCATTTTCAACCACGGCTACATGATTAACTCTTCCTACGTAAGTGCCCACAACCGAAAGGATTATTCAGCGATGATGCAGGAGTTTGACCGCATGTTCGAAAAAAGCAGAAAAGCGGAACTGCAATCCGATTCGTTTGCATACCAATGCCTTGATAAAGCAAAACTGAACACTCAGACAATTGTTAATTCCCTCAATGTCATTCAATATGAAGAATATACCTCTTCGTTTTACGTCAGTAAGAACAGAAGGGCTTCCTTCAAAGATTACATGAAAACATTCGGTACACATCCTACGTCCATCGACAGGAAAAAGCTTCTGGAAAAATTCAGGAAAGAACATCAAACCGCCACTAAGAAGTTCGTGATCGATTCCGTGTACTTTGCCAGAATAAAGAAGATTGCACATGAAGAATGTAAAAAGATCGCAATGGAATCCTGCAACTACGAAACTGCCTTAAGGCTTGCCTTTTCAGATTACTTGCTGGGTGATAACAGTTTTAAAAACCTGTATTACATCATTGAATCAACCAGGCGGCTTCTATACGAAAACCCATCCTTCTCTAAAGAAGGCTTCCTGGCCGAAGATTTAAAATACACCGAATTTGAATATACCAATTCGAGTATTCTGAAACGCCCGGAGGTTCTTTTCATCGACTCTATGCAATTCGTAAAGGCCGCATCACACCCTCTGATTGCCGATCCGGAAAAACCGTTTGGCACTTATGAAGAAGCATACCTGTACTTCACAGATATAGCGGAACAAAAAAAATTCAATGAAGTTTATTTTAGTAAAGCATTATACTATTATAATAAGAGGGATGAAGCCAATTTCCGGGATAATATCATTAAATATACGGCCCAGGGAACTGGCTTGTTTATCGATCTGGCTAATAATCTGAATACCTACGGCTATCCGTATATCAAAGAGGGAAAAACGGTTGTATTTATCGACAATTCCACAAATTATTCACGGAACGACAATTATTACCATTCCCTTCAGCGGATTTCTTCCAATTCGGAAATATATTCCATGTTCAGCAAGGACACAAGCAAAATCAAACTATGCCTGATGAATGAGATGCTTGGCATTCAGCCGAAGAAACTATACGAATATCAAAAGATTCAATGGCACCTCGATGACCTGTATACCGACAATGATGAGGAATACTTTTATAAAAAAAGGTATAACAGTAAAGAAGACATGGAGGAACGCGCCAAAAAAAACAAATACAATAAAAATTTATTGATTTATGCGCCGGAACTTTATACATGGTTTGTTACTAATAATGCCAACGGTATCCTGTATCAAAAAATTAAATATGAATACCCTTCTGTTAAAGCTGCCGAAGAATATCACAACTTTTACAACATGGGATATTTTAATTTTTCGGATAACCGTCCTTTTTTCGGCAAATGTATCCGTAGCGGCAGCATCCGCAAACAGAAGACCGAAGAGATGGCAAGAGATGCCAGAGAGTATTTGCTTTATAAAGAATAATCCAGGCTGAGGATATGGCTTTTGCTGGCATCAGATTTTCAGGTGCAGGGCATGAAGATCCCAAAAGGAATCACCGTGCGTTTTATCTTATCCGTCGTCGCCGGGCTGGCCACGTCCATGGCGCTGTCGCTTACTACCCGCTTTATCCTTTACCTCTGCGGCCTCTTCCCTGCCCCGTTCAAGCCTTTGTTTGAAACAAAGCACGTCATTATTGCACTGGTGTACCACAGCATGTTTGCCATGACCGGTGCGTTCGTGACCGCACTCGTTGCGCGTGACCGTGCCCGCAAAGCGATCATCTTCCTGGGGTCGAAGGAAGCCATTATGTGGCTGCTGGGAACCATTTTTTTGTGGAAACATGCACCCGTTTGGTATACCATTACCAAAGCCGTGATCGGCATTCCCATTGCGCTGGCCGGTGGCCTGTTATATAAACTCTACACTACAAAAACACATAAGGAAATTTTAAAAGATACCTCGATGCACATCAAAGATGTATTGAAACTGGTGATTGGTAAATTCAGGAAGAGGAAAGGAAACGTTGCATAGCCCCACATTCTTGTTGGTGATAACACCAACAAAGGCGGGAAGAGGAAAGCAGACCTTGCATAGCACCACATCCTTGTTGGTGGTGACACCAAGGGCGGGAAGAGGAAAGGAAACGTTGCATAGCACCACATCCTTGTTGGTGATAACACCAACAAGGGCGGGAAGAGCCCGCTGCAATCTTTACGTCACTTCGTGTCGCAAAATTTAGCTCAGTGGATAATGTATACGAGTACCAGGGATTGAAACGTAAATCCTTTTACCGGCGGCGGACAGCAGCCGGTAAACGATTGCAGTGGAAAGCCCGCCCGGGTGCCCAAACAACAAATTTTCTTTTCCATGGAGATGCTGAATCAAGTTCAGCATCACATCTTGAATGCTGATATACGATGTTACTTATACAACTCTACCTTCGTTTCCATATCCGAGCGGACAGAGAATTTTTTCTCGATAGTGTAGATAGAGCCTTTCAGGGACCTGGATCGCCATTCGATACGGTAATTGCCGGGTTGCAGGTAATACACCTGCGAGGTAGCGCTGCTCAGGTTGCAAACCCATTCCAGCTTTTTCGTGTCTTTCAGGATACAGCCGTCGCCATTCTCCAGGGCTTTTACAGTGAGCATGCCGGCATTGGGCAGCTCCACGGTTTTGGTTTGCGACTGCTCCACTTTCACCCCATTGATGTAGGTGCGCGGCAGGGTGAGGATCTCCAGGTCGTAGCTCCCGGTGATGTATTTCTCTACCGTGTTCATCTGCTGCACATTCAGCGTTTTCATATCGCTGCTGCCTTTCCTCACAATGGTTTTGATGCGCTCATTGAAATTATACACACCCTGTGGGCGCTTCAACTCTATAAAGCCCTGCGGTGCGTCGATCGGAATGATCGTATGCTTCCCCGGGGTGAGTTTCACGTCTTTGCTTTCTACCGGAGGTATGGTATGTGCTACCACCTTGTATGTCGGAAAGTCATCGAGGTAGAGCGTATCCGGATTGTTGAGCCGGTTCATCGTATGAATATAATTATACATGTACCTTCCTGTAGCCGTATTGTAAAAGGTCATATTCACATTGCTTTCTGTCGGCAGCGATTTCGTATCCAGGAGGTTTACCTGTGAAGACGTTTTGTTGAGTTTCTGCTTCGAGATAATGGCGTTAATGTCGGTCAGCGTATTGGCATTATCAAAATCGTAATACTCTCCCACGCACTCAAAGGTTTTGATCTGTTCGGGCGATAAACCGATGCCGATGATGAATGGCTTGAACACGATGCCTTTTTCCATCAGCTTCTGCCGGGCAGCGCAGGGGTCGCCCCCACACTCCTCGATACCGTCGGTAATGAGGATGATCATATTCACCGCTTTGGCATCCGGAAAATCGTTGGCCGATTCTGTCAGGGAATGCTCGATCGGTGTGATGCCTGTAGGCTGTGCCTCCGCCACTTTGGATTTGATCAAAGCCGCATTTCCTTTCCCGAAAGGCACTACCAACTTTGAATCCTTGCAATCGCCGGGCGGGTATTTCACCGTGTTCCCATACATCCGCAAGGCAAACTGCATGTTCGGTTTCCGGCTCAAGCTGTCGATGAATTGGTAGAAAAGGTCCTTGGCGCCCTGGATCCGTGTCAGGCTTCCATGTTTGGCTTTCATGCTATTGCTGGCATCAAACACAAAGAGCACCCGCGTAACGGCAGGCTCCGTTTTTTTGATCTGTGCAGGCAGGAGATGGCCCAGCAACAGGAAAGTAAACAAGGTATGGAGAGAGAAACGGCTCATCATCTTTATAACCCCAAAAATAGAACAGGATACAGGTATAAGCGAGCCCTAAAAAGAAACTTATTAAACATCCGGTGCTAAGAAAAAAGCGCTAACGGATCATCGTGAGGTGGCCTTTGAGCTGGATAAACTCCCCGCGGGCATTCTTATATTCCACCAGGTACACAAACACATCATCGGTTGTGCCAGAACCGTCCCAGCCTTCTGTATCGCTCGTCGTCTGGAAAACCCTGGTGCCCCAGCGATCGAATACCGTCACTTTATAATCCGTTTTTTCCACGAACTGCGCTACCGGCATCCAGATCTTATTGGTCCCTTTCGGGCAAAAGGCATTCGGCACAAACACATTGACCTCTACATAGGCATCCGCTATATTGGAACGGGCAGAATCCTTATAGCCATACGTATTACCGGGGCCTTCCACAGCCTCTACATAATAGGAGAATTTCCCCTGCGCGCTGCTGAACTCTTCGACGTTGTCCACGTAGATGCGTGTTCCATAAGGAACGTTATCAACGGCAACCGGGTCAAACACGCCGTTTACAGACCGGTATATGTTGTAAGACTGCACGCCTCCCGAAAAGCCGGCATAATCGTCCCAGGTCAGTGTATTGAAATAGATATTCTCATGGTCGTTAGACACTTTCAACAGCGACGTTTTCGCGACATTACTGAATGGGCCGGGGTTTCCGCAGCTATCGGAGATCTGGAGCTTGTAATAATAACTCTGGTCGTAGGTCTTCACATCCTTATCCACGTAAGTGCTCACGGAGCCTGAGCCTGCTGCCTGGTAAAACACCTGGCTGAAATGAACGCCATCCAGGGACCTGAAGATCGTAGCGCCTTTGTACGACCTGCTATTGTCGATCACGTAAGTCACTGCCACCAGCTGATCCGGAGTTACACTGGCCGTACGCAGGTACACATAGGCCGGGCCCTGGGGCGCTGTGGCCAGCACGCATTTCACATTCGAATTAGCAGTAATTGCATCCCCGTTATTAAATACTTTCACATAGTAGCAGTAGGTATCTCCCGGGTTCAGGTTAGGATGTGAAAAAGCATTGGAGGAGGTTGTACCGATCATCGTTGCCGCTCCCCCGTTGATGGAGCAATATACCTGGTATTTGGAAATGCCTTTGGGCAGGTTGCCGTAATTGGACCAGGAGAGCATAGCGGTACGCGCGCAAAAGTTATAATTAAGGCCCAGGTAAATCGTCTTCTGCCCGTTGTTGGTAAGCTGGCTGATATTCCCGCAACTGTCCATCGCCGCAATCACGTAGGTTTCGGCGCCCGAAGAAGCATTGGAGTTGGTATAGGTATAGCTGGTGCTGAGCCTGCCATTAATGGTATCGATCGGAAGGTTGGTGGCTCCCGAAAGGTACACCACGTAACGCGTGGCATCCGCCGATGTGGAGGCTTCCCAGCCTATCGTCACTGAGCCGTCTGCGTTTACCGAAACAGAATCCAGGAAAGGCACATTGGGCGGCGTGAGATCGTGGTACAGGCCGCCATTGATATTAGACTGGGAGATACAGCCCTGTGCATCGGGTGTTTCTACTTTGTAATTGTAAAACACCGAGCAGATACTGATGGTATCGATGTAATTCATTTTGGTGCCGGTATAGAGCGTTGTCCAGGCGCCCGGGGGCGATTGGCGCGAAAGCGTAAAGGTCGTGGACCCCGTTGGCAGCACCGGCGTGTGGATCTTGTTCCAGCTTAAGGAAGGCCTGCCGCTTGCAACATTAGCGATATTGAGGAAGATGGAACAGATAGTATCCGAAGGAGCGGAAATGGTTGCGCCGCCATTGCTGATGGTCCTGATATAGTAATACTGGGACTGTAGTGTCCCGTCAGTCGTGGTATGCAAAAACGTATTCTGGTTATAGACATTCACCGATCCTACCATGGTGAAAGGGCCTGTTGCCAAAGCGGAGTTGTAAATTTCGTAGGCAGTAAACTGCGACGCGGGATCCGGAGGGATGACCCAGGTAAGGCTTACATTACCGGCAGCATTCACCGCAGCGCAGCGAAGGGAAGGTGGCCCGGGCTGAGCAAAAGCGGCAATGGAAACGAACAGGGCCGCCAGCAGAAGGATATGTTGTGCGAAGCGTTTCAACAAATGCTTTAAATAATTGTTTTTCAACTACAAAGAAACGAAAATAGGACGGTTTTAGTGTGCCGTTTGCGAAAAAACTTTTAAATCAGGCATCACACTGAGCGAATCGTCTAAAATCGTCGCTTTTTTTTACCTTATCCCATCAAAAAGAATAGTTTTGTACCGAACATTTTAAACCGGAATTTATGCAACAAGCTTATATCATCAATGGTGTCAGAACAGCGATCGGAAACTTCGGAGGCTCCCTGTCTGTGGTTCGCACCGACGATCTCGGAACACTCGTCTTAAAAGAACTCATGAAAAAAAATCCGTCGGTCGATTGGACACAGGTGGGTGATGTGATCATGGGCTGCGCCAACCAGGCCGGCGAGGATAACCGCAATGTGGCGCGTATGGCGTCGCTGATGGCCGGTCTGCCGGTGAGCGTACCCGGACAAACCGTAAACAGGCTTTGTGCTTCGGGCTTAAGCGCCACGATCGACGCGGCCAGGTACATCCAGTTGGGCGATGCGGAGCTGATGATCGCCTCAGGGCTGGAGAACATGACCCGCGGCCCCCTGGTGATGAGCAAAGCAGGCTCTGCCTTTGGAAGGGACCAGCAGCTCTTTGATACCAGCTTCGGCTGGAGATTCATCAACCCGAAATTGAAAGAACAATACGGTGTAGACGCCATGGGCGAAACGGCGGAAAATGTGGCTGAGATGCACCGCATCAGCCGCGAAGACCAGGATGCCTTTGCCTTATGGAGCCAGCAGAAAGCTGCCAAAGCGATGGCGGCCGGGCGTTTCGAAAAAGAAATCGTGGCAGTAGAGATCCCTCAGAAAAAAGGAGACCCCATCCTGTTCAGCAAAGATGAGTTTGCAAAACCTTCAACAACCATAGAAGGGCTTCAGAAATTAAAACCGGCTTTCAAAAAAGACGGAAGCGTAACGGCAGGCAATGCCGCCGGCCTCAACGACGGCGCCGCGGCGCTGCTACTCGCCGGAGAAAATGCCATCAAATCCTATAACCTGAAACCATTGGCCCGCATCGTAAGCAGCGCCGTAACAGGCATTGAGCCCCGCATCATGGGCCTCGGTCCGGTGGAAGCGGCTAAGCTGGCACTGAAAAAAGCCGGGCTCAGCTGGAACGACATGGACATTATTGAGCTGAACGAGGCCTTTGCCGCCCAGGCACTGGGTTGCACGCGCCTGTGGGGCCTCGACGATAAAGACCCGCGCATTAACCCGAACGGCGGTGCCATCGCACTCGGACATCCCCTGGGCATGAGCGGAGCGAGGATCATCAACTCTGCCGCCATCGAGCTGCACGAGCAGAATAAAAAATATGCCCTGGTAACGATGTGTATCGGTGTAGGGCAAGGCTACGCCGCGATCATCGAGAAAGCATAAAGGCATTTTTTTACCGCAAAGATCGCGCAGAAAAAGCGCAGAGAAACGCAGAGGCTTTTTTGAGTGCTAAAGCCAAAACGGATAGCATGCATGCGTCAGCGATTGCAGCGAAAATCCTCCGCGCTGTTCTTTTGCGCGGAGATTGTAGCGGAAAGCGCGCCCGGACGCCCAGGTTATCAGGATTGCCTATGCACGCACGTGTGTGCGGTAATTGCTATACTACTTTCGCTATACTGCAGGTGAAATTCTAGAGGCTTCGCTTATTCCTCGGGTGATAGCTTAGGATATTATCCCTTAAGAACTGCTGGTCGAGGTGCGTGTAGATCTCGGTGGTCGCCGNNTAAACTTGTGAAACAGGATAAGATAGCGGTGCAGTAATTATTTCCGGCTGAATGCAGGGTGAAACTGCTCCAGCGTTTTGCGAAGAAATTCCCTGTCGAGATGAGTATATATTTCCGTAGTGGTGATGCTTTCATGCCCCAGCATCTCCTGTACTGCACGCAGGTCGGCGCCACCTTCCACCAGGTGCGTCGCAAAGGAATGACGAAAGGTGTGAGGACTTAAGCGTTTCCGGATACCGGCCTTTTCCGCGAGGTCTTTGATGATATAAAATACCATCTGGCGCGTGATGGGCGTGCCCCGCTTGCTCAGGAAGATCATGTCTTCATTGTTCTTTTTGATGTTGATCTTATTGCGGTGATGCGCCACGTAGTTGTCGATCAGCTTCAGGGCCGACCGCCCGATCGGCACCAGGCGTTGCTTGTTCCCTTTCCCGATCACACTGATAAATCCTTCTTCTTTATGAATACCCGTGAGCTTTAACGCGATCAGCTCCGACACCCGGAGCCCGCAACTGTAAAGGGTCTCCAGCATGGCCACATTGCGCTCTCCTTCCGGTGTGCTGCGATCAATGAGCCCTAACATAACATCAATTTCTTCCACGCTCAGGAATACAGGCAGCTTGCGCCTGATACGAGGGGTTTCCAGCAACTCAGCCGGACTGGAACGGATATAGTTTTCGAGGACCAGGAATTTAAAAAAGTGCTTGATGCCGGATATGATACGCGACTGCGTGGTTTCGGATAGATGAAACTCCGCAAGCCATTTCAGAAATTCCTGCAAATCTTTCAAGGTCACGTCCTCCGGCCGTTTCGAGGGGTAGTAGGTTTCGATAAAAGCACAAAGCTTCTCAATATCGGCTTCATAAGAAACCACCGAGTTCTCCGAAAAGGATTTCTCCACTTTCAGGTAATATTTAAAATCCTCAATATTTGTCTTCCAGAGTTTCAGCTGAATGTCTAAATTAGATGTCAGATAAAAACCATCCGACGTGTTAAAGATAGCAATAATCAACGGCCCCAACCTCAACCTTTTGGGCAGCAGGGAAAAAAACATTTACGGCGATCAGTCCTTTGATGCTTACCTGGAAGAGTTGAAAAAACATTTTTCTTCCGTGGAGCTTTCTTATTTTCAGAGTAATGTGGAAGGTGAGCTGATTAATCACTTGCATGCCGTGGGCTTCGATCACGACGGGATCATCCTCAATGCAGGAGCCTATACGCATACCTCGCTGGCTATTGCCGATGCGGTGGCGGCCATCAACACACCGGTGGTGGAAGTACATATCAGCAATATTTTTGCCCGCGAAGATTACAGGCATGTGTCCTATTTGGGAAAACACTGCAAAGGCAGCATCAGCGGCTTCGGGCTTAAAGGTTATGCGCTGGCTGTGGAGAGTTTCATGAAATGAAGTGGCTCGTAGTTTCCCACATGCTCCTTTTGTCGCTGGCAGGCCATGCGCAAGACACTGTGGTGAACATTTCGGGCATAGTGAAAAGTCAGAAAGACGATGAGCCGGTGAAGGATGCCAAAGTCTTTTTAAAGCTCTCCGGCGGGAATGACGTCATGCATGTAACCGATAGCACCGGCTGCTATGCCTTCACTCTTTTTACCGACACAAGCACAACGTTTATACTCTCGGTGGGCTCAGATAAAAAAACTGTTTCCAAAACCAATCCCTGCGGCTTCCTGGCAAGCAGAGAGCGGATCATCGGCAATCTGAGGGAAAGCAGGCATTACCGGAAAGATTTCGTGCTCCAGCCTGTTTATCATTGCAATGACATTCCCATCCGCTTTTTGTTTTACACCAACAGCCTTGAGAATTACAACGATTCTCTGGCCGCCGGCGATTCTGTCAACAACCTTCGTTTCGCGACTCAATACAACTACCTGTGCAAAATTCTGACTGAAAATCCAGGCGTGGTGATCCAGCTCGACGGCCACGCCTCGGCGATAGAGAAGAACCCGGAATTACTGGCGCTATACAGGGCCCAGCTTATCAAAGAGATCCTGGTTGCCAACAAGATCAACCCGAAGCGTATCCTCGTAAAAAGCTGGGGATCTCAGAAACGGCTCGTATCCGACGCCTCCATTAAAAAAGCGAAAACGGATGAAGAAAAAAAGCTCCTTCACGCCAAAAATCAACGCGTGGTTTTCAGAATCGTCAGCTGGGATTTCAAGGAGTGAATCTGAATGTTCCAGAAGGCATCTCAAAAATACCTGTTGCCTCTTTGCGCGCCTTTTCCATTCATGCTTCGTTTCTTTTCTAGCCCAGACTACAAGAGTATGAGCTTCGAAAAGAGCCTCGCCTGAATGAAAAATCCTGCGCAAATAGCCTAAAACCTATTTATGAGATGGCTTCTAAACAAAAAAGCAGGATCGCTCCTGCCTTTTTGTAAAGTTCCGGGAGATAGGTACTACTCCTTCATCATTTTTTTGGTATCGATGACTTTTCCATCCACGATCAGGCTGTAAGAATACAGGCCACTGCTCAGGTCGCTGGAAAACACATTTAAAGTTCCCACGCCTTTTTCCTTGATGTCAACCGTTTTAATGATCTTGCCATCGGTGGTGGTGAAGATGATCTGCGCTTTTACAAAATCCTGACCGATGCTGTAATTCACCACGGTACTTTCTGCAAAGGGATTCGGCACATTTTGGTTTAAGATCACGGCATTTTTATCAGACAGGGTCACGCTTTGCGAGCCATTGCCTTTGACGCCGGATGTAGTAGCACCCGCCAGCGATTTCACAGTTTCTTTCAGCTCATCGAGCTGCTTTTGCAGATCCCTGATTTCATCCGATTGCTCTTTGGCATTCTGCACCAGGATCGGAATGATCATATCATAGTTCACGCTTTTGTAGCCGTTCTCATCGGTAGCCACTGCTTCCGGCACTACTTTCTCAAGCTCCTGGGCGATGAACCCGTACTGCCTGAGTGTTGAAAAGCCTTTGTCCTTGTACTCTTCCGTTCTCCAGAAATAGGTCTTGCCTTCCAGCTTGCTTAAAATCTCCGAAGCGTTGCTGATCGGCCTGATCTCTTTTTTAAAGCGTTGATCGGAAGTGGCAAAGTAAGCCAGGGCTTTGGAAACTCCATTGATATTCAACTTCACCGTACCTGATCCCGGAGGCGCTGTAGGCCCAGTGAGTCCGCCCGGCCATGTATATGTAAAGCCGGTATTGGTGCCGATGCCTACCGAAGTACCGTCATCGAAGATCTGGCTGCAATTCAGGTTGCCGCCTGCCACCGTTACCGGAACGTAATTGGCCGTGGCGCAGGCATTGGAAATGCCTGCGCCCGACACCAGGATCACATCGCCGCTACCGTTTACACTCAACACTTTATTATTGGATGCCAAAGGCGTGGCTGTGGCAAGGTCCGTGAGGCGCAGGCCGCTGACATTATTCACCTGCCCTTTGTTCACTTCCAGTAAATTACCCGGTGTACAGCCCACAACACCTATACCAACCAATCCTTTCTCATCCACGGCTCTTCTGAAGACGTAATTAAAATTTCGCATCGGCACTTCCCAGGTGGTGGTCAGTGGATTTTTCATAGTTGACGTGCAGGGATTTCCGATACAGCAGCTGGGCGGAGGGCAGCTCACAACCACCGATACAGTTGCAACAGAAGCACAGTTTCCTGTAGCCGTTGTGGCGGTAACCGTGTAAGTAGTATTGACTGTAGGAGCAACAGATAAAGGATTTCCGCTTAGTCCACCGGGGAGCCAGCTGAAATTCCAGGGCCCTCCTTCTGTCGGAACAATAGGGCTGATTGCCACCATGCTATCCGGCGAAGGGCAATAGGTAAAGCTGTTGTTACCAAAAACCACCGGGTTGATGGAAATGGAGAAGGTATTCATATTCAAAGGAGGTCCAAAAGTAACCCCATTCTTCAGGAATTGTACCATACCGCCTGAATAGCTCTGTGGAACGATGTTATCACCCGCCAGAAAGCTCAGCGTCTGAAGGCTTGGCCCTGAATCATATCCTCTTAATTGCCCGCTGACATTGGCTGAAAAGAACCACGATAAACGGTTCACAATCCATCCTCCTCCCGGAATATTAAACGAAGCACCCGGTTGGGTTCCAAAAGAATTATTGGCACAATAGTAAGTCCCCGGATAACCGATAGGAACGATTGTTTGAGTGGGACAAATCGTAAACGGATGCGGACCACAATCACCTCCTATCCCGATTAAAGTCCCTACCTGCGCCTGCGTGCGACTTACATTCAATAACAACAAAAGAAGAAAACACCAGCCCGTTTCTCTTAAACACAGCTTGTAAACTAAATGCCCTGTCTTTTGCGCAACAGCAGTCAAACCCCTGGTTTGCCCTGCTAAGAACATAAATTGTTTTTCCATAACGTTAGTATAAATTGGTTTAAGGCAAATGTATATCCGCCTTATAGCATCCATACTACCACTTACGGCGTTTTTGTCACATAGGAAATTAAATCAATTGCAGCTTTGAGAGTACCTCCGATTTTTTACGGCGCGATACTTCAAAGCAGTGATCACCCGGCATGACCAGGATGCAAACTTCGCCTTTGCTGTAGCCAACAATATGACAGGTGTTGATGATCACGCCGCGGTTGATCCGCACAAAGGTCTTCTGCTGCTCCAGCAGGCGCTCGAACAGCTTGATCCCTTTCGTGGAATAGAAACGCTCCCCTTTCACGGTCCTGATCTCCACGCTATCCCTGATCGACTCGATAGACACCACATCGCTGATGTTGATGAGGATCACATGGTTCCCATGATGGACATTTATCCTGGTGATCAGGTTGTTTTTTTCCTCCATCGTTTGGATGAAATGAAAAATATCGTTCTCCGCTTTATCCTGGCGAATCTTTGCAACAGCCTTCGATACAGCGCTGATCAGCTTCGTAAAATCAATCGGCTTCAGAATATAGGCCAGGGCATTAAACTCAAATGCCGTGACGGCGTATTCATCAAAGGCCGATACAAAAATAACCTCGAACTCAATGGCATCAAACATCCTCAACAGATCGAAGCCGCTTTTAGCGGGCATTTTAATATCGAGAAAGATCAGCGCTGGCTTTTTATCGTTAATGGCTTCGTAGGCTGCATCGGCGCTATGGGCTTCCCCAATCACTTCTATGTCCGGGCAATGCCTTCCGAGCAATCGCCTGAGCACATTCCGGTTGTGCGCTTCGTCATCGATAAGCAGGGCTGTAATGGGTTTCATGACTGTGTCGTGTCTATCAGGATAAGAACTTTTGTTCCCGCCGCTTCGCCATTCTCATCTTTGAGGTCGATGATGTCTATATGGTGGTTTACGCCTTTTGACAGGCGGTTTAAGGCTTCTATTTTATCCAGCACCAGCCGGGTGCCTTTGGGATTCGCACCCGGCTCTGCGCAAGGCCTTCGCCCTACGCCATTGTCTTCTATCTCCATGCAAATGGCATTTTCCCGCCGGGTAACCCTGACCATCAGCCTGGCGGGCCGTTTATTATGGAGAGGCAGCAGGCCATGCCAGATCGCGTTCTCAATAAAGGGCTGGGAAATCAGGGCCGGGATCCGCTGCTCGGTATCTACCTGCTTATCGATCACAAACTCAAAGCTAAACTGGTCTTTAAAACGCAGCTCTTCCAGCTCCACGTTAAGCTTTACGATCTCCAGTTCTTCTGACAAGGTAATGTAATTCCTGTCGGAATAATTGAGCACCTGCCTGAGAAAATAGCTGAACTTGGCGATGTACTGTCCCGCCTTGTCCACATCATCGTAAATCAATTCCTGGATCGCCGCCAGGCAATTGGAAATAAAATGCGGATTGATCTGCGCCTTGACCACCTTGAGCTCCAGCTCGGTGATGCGGTTGATGAGCACGAACTGCTCTTTCTGTTTTTTCAGGTTTCGCTTGTTCCGGATGATGAGCAGGACAATGATCAGGATCAATACGAGAATGATCCCACCGTACCTTAAAAATTCCTGCATGAAAACCTTATGCTTATTAGGATTCGGCGCCCGGTACAAATCCATAATTTCCTGCTGTGTCAGCACATGGTGAAAAATACGGATATCATCCAGCGATCCGCGCATATACCGCTCGTTCTTCTTATTGGCGCCATGTCCCACGATCACGGAATCGAGCGGATTGAATACCGTCTCGAAATTTTTCCGCGAACGGAGCTGCAGCTCTCCGTTAATGTAAAAGGCGAGGTGCGTATCGTCATAAGTAAGCACCAGGTGATACCATCGATTAAAGATCACCTTTTCGATGGAGTTGGCTCCCGCCTGCTCGGTGGAATCTTTGGAGGCAAAGGCCATGAAGCGCTCGCTTTTAAAGTCGTAGAACAACACGTAGGAATCATTAAAATCATCGCCGGTAGAATTCTTCGTGATCATAATGGGATTAGACTCATAGCCTTTCCCGGCAAACACTTTGCGTTCATGGTTTACCCAGAGCGAAATCGTCCCTTTCCTGGGCTTGAGCAAAGGCGATGTTCCCAGGTTGAGATAACTATAGAGGTGCCCGTGAACGTATACCGCCGACTGCTCGTTGCCGAAGCGGTCGTTGGTGAGGGAAACGCCAACCGGCTTCGGAGATACCCTATGATGTTTTTCCTCGATCCGGTGATCGTCGAAATCGAAGCTGAGCGTGGTCATTGAATCTACCGGCGAAATGCCCGCCCGGGCCTGAGCCGATGCACGTATGTTCCAGGCACAGATAAGCAGTAAAAGCAGGGCGTTTTTTTTCATACGGCGGTCCGTGACAGACAAAAATAAGATTTTCCAAAAGGCCGCACCGACCGCTTGCTGAGTTTTTTGCACGGCGCAGGTATATTCAGAGCACAGACACCGCTCAGGAAGGCCGGATCTCCTCGATCACCAGCTGAATGGTGGTAGTTCCGCGAAACTCATTTTCCTTGATCTTATAGACGATGTCTACCGGGATGTTACGTTTGAAAAAATGGATGTAATCGGCTTTATTAAAAGCAATCGCGTCGATCCTGGTGAGCCTGGTCCCGGGCTGGTACAATTCGAGCTTCAAATGGTTCTGCCCTACCACCTTGGCAAAGCCTGTATCCATAACGCCTTTGCTCACGAACACCGGCGTCATGTTGTGCGGGCCGTGCGGGGCAAACTGGTTTAAGATCCTCACCAGCTTCCCGGTAATATCGTCGAGTTTTATGTCGGCATCCACCTCTACCATCGGCACCAGCATATAGTCCTCGATCGTGGCTGCCACCTGGCGTTCAAAGGCTTCCCGGAAGGCCGCCACATTTTCTTTTTTGAGTGAGAGGCCCGCCGCAAATTTATGCCCGCCGAACTGTTCCAGCAGGTGGCTGCATTTTTCGATGGCCGCATAAACGTCGAAATCCTTCACGCTGCGGGCCGAGCCCGATACCATGCCGTTGGACTCCGTCAGAATAATGGTAGGCTTGTAGTATTTCTCGATCACGCGGGAAGCCACGATGCCCACAATGCCTTTGTGCCAGGACGGGTTGAAGAGTACCGTGGAGCGCCTGTAAGGAGTGATCACATCGTTCTCCATGATCAGCAGGGCCTCGTCGGTGGTTCCCAGGTCGAGGTCGCGGCGTTGCAGGTTGGTCACATTCAGCTTTTCAGAAAACTCGCGGGCTTCTTCTTCCGGGCTGATCAGGAGCTCTACGGCCTTTGAGCCATGCTCTATCCTGCCGGCTGCATTGATGCGAGGGCCAATGGTAAAGACCAGCGCCGTGATGTCGAGCTCTTTGTCGTTTTTACTCAGGGCGATGAGCGATTTAAGGCCTGGCGACGGTGTGCTGTTGAGCTGTTTGAGCCCAAAATAGGCCAATACACGGTTCTCGCCGGTGATGGGCACAATGTCGGAAGCAATGCTGGTTACCACCAGGTCGAGGTATTTAAATACCTCCGCATCGTCGATGCCATTGCGTTTGCAGAATGCCTGCGCCAGCTTAAAGCCGATACCGCAGCCTGCCAGCTCTTTATAGGGATAAAGGCAATCGGCACGCTTGGGGTCCAGGATAGCCAAAGCCTCCGGAAGCTCATCGCCGGGCAGGTGATGGTCGCAGATGATGAAATCGATTTTCTTGCTGTTGGCATAAGCGATCTTATCATTGGCCTTGATGCCGCAATCGAGGGCAATGACCAGCGAATAGCCGTTTTCAGCAGCATAATCGATGCTTTGCATGGAAATGCCGTAACCTTCGTTGTAGCGGTCGGGAATATAATACCGGATCTGGTCAACATATTTCCGGAAGAAGCTGTATACCAGGGCGACAGAGGTTGTACCATCCACATCGTAATCGCCGAAGATGAGCACCTTTTCATTGGCGGCAATCGCCCTGACGATGCGGTCGATGGCAGTGTCCATGTCCTTCATCAGGAAAGGATCATGCAACATATCGAGCGAAGGCCTGAAAAAGGTTTTGGCTTCTTCAAAGGTATGGATGCCTCTGAGCACAAGCAGCCTGGCAATAACGTCGTCTACCCCCAACGCCTGTTTCAGCGATGCAACGGTGTGCTCGTCTGCCTGGTGTATATTCCACTTCTTCTCCACTGGTAGGTATAAACGTCTGCTACGCGCTTTTTCACGCCACGGCGCGACTGGAAACGCAGGTGTGCTATCACGCCGGGCGTGATAAAAAAATAAAGAACCCGGACTTAAGCGATGTTATGGTAAACGGACATGATATCGTCGTCGTCTTCCATTTTATCGATCATTTTTTTGAACTCCAGCTCCTGCTCTTCCGTGAGCTCTTTGCTGGTGGTAGGAATGAAGGTTTTGATGGTTTCCTTCACGTTGTATTTTTTCTCTTCGAGGCCGTTTTGCATAGAGCCGAAGTCGGTAAAGGCGACCTGCACGATCAGCTCATTGTTTTCCTTATCCCAGGTAAGTTCTTCCGCGCCGTAGTCGATCAGGTCGAGCTCTACATCATCGGGGTTGAGGCCTGTGGCATCCACTTTAAAGAGGCCTTTGCGCTCAAACATAAAACTTACAGAACCCGTGGTACCCAGCGAGCCGTTGGCGCGGCTGAAATACACCCTTAAATTGGCAACGGTACGGGTGGGATTATCGGTGGCGCATTCTACCAGCACAGGCACCCCGAAAGGGCCATATCCTTCGTAGATAATTTCGTCGAAATTAGACGAATCCTTCTCAGAAGCACGTTTGATAGCGCTCTCCACATTGGTTTTAGGCATATTCACTGCCTTGGCATTGGCGATACAGGCCCTTAGCTTAGGATTCAGGTCAGGGTGCGGGCCACCCTGCTTCACCGCCATCACGATCTCTCTTCCTATCTTCGTAAACTGCTTTGCCATCTTGGCATAGCGCTTAAACATGGTGGCCTTTCTGGTTTCAAAAATACGTCCCATAATATCTGGTTATAATGTATGTTAATTCGTTTCTAAATTTCGACAAATTTAATTCAAAATCACCATCGCTTCACTACTTTTACTATAATTTATACACCAAAAATGACTCCTTTACAAACTTTAGAAGTTTTCCAGGTACACATCAAATTGCCTGAAATATTCAGTACACGCTTTGCTGCATTGATTCCCCTGCAGTACGAAAAAGTGAATGAGCTTCTGGAGAAGCGGGTGATCTTAAATTATGCCCTGGATATGGCCCGTGTAAACCTGTGGGTAACCCTGCAGGCAAAAGACCAGGTGGAAGCCATGGATATCCTGGCCACCTTTCCTATCATCAAGCATGTGCAGGTAGAGATCTTTGAGCTCGCCTTTTTCGACGCGGCCCCTGTGGGATTGCCGGAGCTGATCATGAATTAAAATACTCTTCTGGCTTTTTAACTGGAAAACACTCTCCGTGAAACACCATCACTTACAAAGCGGCATTTATTTTGTTCAACTCAAAAACACAGATGCCCTCATCACCAAAAAACTAGTGATTGCCAGATAAACAAAGGCTTATCATTGAGCCACTAAAAAAAGGAACGATGTTTATCGTTCCTTTTTTTATGGTGAATCTCTCTTCTGATTAATGGCAGGTCTTTTTGGTTTTCCCCCTGAAAAAAACAGCCTTCCCACCGTCCACAGACGTGGTACCCGATTTGTCTGTTCTGGAAATCCGGATGGAATCGAAGACGATGCTCTTTGGGAGCTGTCCTTCTTTGCCCTGCATGGCTGTAATCATCTCCAGGCTAAAGGCGTTGGGATTATCTTTCCGTGAGTAGAACACCGCTTTTTTTCCTTTGGCATCTTCCACCGTCAGCTTCCAGGCAGAAAGGCTGAAGTCTACGCCGGCGTCGGTATTCGTATTGAACAAGGCAAAAGAACGGATCTCCTTGAAAAAAGAGGTCGGCAGCGTATCCTGATCAAGGTAACAATCGATGTGGTACATGAAGGAAGTAGCAGGCTTTACAACTTTGTAAACCGCTGGTTTCTCCTGACTGAAGCCGTAAACAGCCATCTGCAGAAAGATCATCAGGCAAAGGATTTTCATCGGTGTATATTTTATAATTGGCTGAGATCAAAGCTTTTCTCCAGCCGGATGCCACGCTCCGTTTGGCTCACCGTACAGCACTCGATGGCCGGGTCGTGTTCGAAAAATAAAGTCCAGTTGTTATCAGCCGCTTGTTTGAGGATGTATTCTTTTTCTTTCAGTGTGTTGAGCGGGCGCACATCGTAGCCCATCACGTAAGGTAAAGGCAGGTGCCCGGCAGAAGGAATCAGATCAGCCATAAACACGAGCTTGCTTCCTTTGTAATCCAGCACCGGCAGCATCATCGCTTCCGTATGCCCGTTGGCTTCATACATATCAAAACCGGGCATAAATTCTTTCTCCGGATCCAGAAAATGCAATTGGCCGCTTTCCTTGATCGGCAAAATATTTTCTTTCAGGAAGCTGGCCTTCTCGCGCGGGTTAGGATTCACCGCCCAGTCCCAGTGTTTTTCGTTGCACCAGTATTTCGCATTCCTGAAGGCAGGCTCCGCTTTGGTACGGTCGCTGTTCCACTGAATGCTTCCGCCGCAGTGGTCGAAATGCAAATGCGTCAGAAACACATCGGTGATATCGTCGCGGTGAAAGCCATGGGCGGCAAGGGATTTATCGAGGGTATCGGTTCCGTGCAGGTAGTAGTAGCCGAAGAACTTATCGTCCTGCTTATTGCCTATGCCGTTATCGATCAGGATGAGCCGCTTACCCTCCTTCACCAGCAGGCAACGCATGGCCCAGCTGCACATATTATTATCGTCGGCAGGATTGCTGCGCTGCCAGATCGTTTTGGGCACTACGCCAAACATGGCGCCGCCGTCGAGCTTAAAATGTCCGGTATTGATGGTATAGAGTTCCATAGGCTTGTTTTTTTTTTTGAAAAACTAAAGATAAGGGAAATATTTTAAGGAACACTCAACGCAGAGGTAAGGAGAAACAGGGAGGTAATTTATTTAATAGCAGAGCACGTCAAGAAAAGAACAAACGCGGCGTTGGCTTCGAGAGCCTCAGCCAACGAATGGTAGTTGAGGCTCTCGAAGCCAACGAATGGTGGTTGAGGCTCTCGAAGCCAACGAATGGTAGTTGAGGCTCTCGAAGCCAACGAATGGTAGTTGAGGCTCTCGAAACCACCTTACCTAAAACACCAACAAGAGCAAAGAAAAATCCTCTCTGCTCTTCGCCGTTAAATTTTAATATGCATTAAACTTCAGCTTGCCCTGGCTTAGCTCCAGGTTCGGGAACGGCACCTTGATGATGTTGATGCCGGAGAACACTGCTTTCAAAAACGCTGATTTTACGGGGATGCGTGTAAAATCAATGTCCAGTGAAACGTAATACTGCCTGTAACGGTCGAAGGATCTGGTATTGCCCTGTTCGTCCATCACCACGATATTGTTGTAACGCGCCCCGATCATGCCATCGGCGCCATAGCCCAGGGCCAGATTGATCCATTTCGGAAAGCTATTTTCGGTTTTAAAAAAAGAAGAAGGATTTACACTCAGCCAGTAGGTTTGCCCGTTATAATCTTTCAGCACCTGGGTCGACACTGATTTTCCGAGAAGCTCGGGGCGGTATTGCGCATAGGCGCTTTGAGAAAAGGAAAATTTCAACTGGATGCGCTGCTGCTTCCACAAGGCCTCCTGCCCTATGGCCAGGCCGCTTCCCAGGGCGTTGGCACCCATGTCGCCCCAGCTAAAGCCCCAGCCGGTGCTGTAGCCATCCATCACTTCAATGGCCGTCATATAAGCCAGGCCGCTCATGCCTCCTGCGATGAGCCTGCTCCGGCGGGAATAGCCTGCCCATTTCATCGCGCCCATCATCAGGCGCCCCGTTTGGTAGGTGGTAAGCATGTGCCCGTACTTGTCCATCTGGAACCACTCGTCGTTATCATTGAAAAAATGAAAGCCTGAAGAGCTGTACTGCTGGTACCAGGCCTGGTTCAGGTAGATGAGGGAGCCCCCCGTCAATGCCAGGGAGGAAGCGCCAAGCACGATCTTCCTGGTCCGGAGAACGGACAGCGAGTCGGAAGCAAACGCGATTTGGCCTGCAACCATAAAGAGAACGCAAAAGATCCTGATCCGTGATACCATGCCTGCATTTAAGACAAGCCTAAAATTACCATTAAAGCGGACGTAGCGTCCATAAAAAGCGTTAATCTTTGAACAGGGTCAAAAAGCCTTTGTCGCTGTGGTCTTTACCACCGGAATCCGTATAATGAAGGATGTAGAAGTAGGTGCCGTCCGGCGCTGTTCCGGATCCCGTCCTGCCGTCCCAGAAGCCCTCAGGGGTATTCCACTCGTACATTTTGAGGCCCCAGCGGTCGAAGATGGCACAGCTCAGGGCTCTGAGGCCGGAGCTTCTGATCTTAAACACATCGTTCACGCCATCGTTGTTGGGCGTAAACACATTCGGGATCACAATCTCCGATTCGCCGACAACACGGATGCAGCGGCTGACGCTATCGTAACAGCCGGCCCTGGCAGCGATCAACCGGATGCAACAGGTGCCTGTATCCTTTAAGGTGACAGCGGCGTTTGTGGTGCTGAGCGTTGAGCCATCGCATAAGCTCCATGTGTAAGCCAATGCATCCGAACTGGTATTGGTGAGTTCGATGACCGAGTTGCGCGGATAGGCCGCCAGTACAGGTGTTTCCTGGAAACCGGCCTGCACGTCGATCACGGCCACGGTGGCCACAAGCGGCTGAGCCATACAGCCCAGGCTGCTTTCTCCGGTGAGCGTATAGGTGCTTGTACTACCGGGCGACACAACCAGGGTATTGGATGACGTTCCGGAACCCAGCCAGGTGTAGCTATCAGCGCCTGTGGCAGTTAAGGTGGCCGATTGCCCGACACAGATCTCGGCGGGGTTGACGCTGATCACCGGGGCTGCGGCAATATCAACACTTGCCGTAGCCTGTGCCTGGCAGATGCCGTTGGAAGCGCTTACGGTATATACGGTAGCTGCCGCGGGACTCACCATAACGGTATTCCCGGTTTGCCCGGTGCTCCAGCTGTAGGTGGCGGCGCCGCTGGCATTGGCTGTAAGCGTTGCCGAAGCGCCGGCGCAGATGGTAGTAGAGCCTGGCGATAAACTCACCGCAGGAACAGGAACCACGCTGATGGTTATGACGGAAGCCGCGGTGCAGCCTCCCGTGCTTCCCAGGGTGGCATTTAAGGTATAGGTTGTTGTGCTTTGGGGCGAGGCAATCACGGTGGGCGATGTGTAGCTGCTTAAAGAGGCGCTGCCCCCGTCATTCCAGCTGTAGCTTGCCGTTCCGGGGGAAGAAGCCGTGAGCGTGGCTGAGCTGCCGGCGCAGATGAGTGTATTGCTGGCAGTGGCAGCGGTGCTAAAGGAGGTGATCACACTGACTGTGGTCACTGCCCAGCCGACGCAATAATAGCCGCTGGCGCCGGTATTGGCAATAACGGTATAGGTGGTGGTAACGGAGGGCGTTGCGGTAACGGCCTGGGAATAAAAACCGCTGAGGCTGCTGCCCGAGCCGCCGTCGCTCCAGATATGGTACAGCGCATTTCCACCGGAGGCCGTGAGGGTGGTGCTTTGTCCGGCGCAAATCAGGGTGTTTCCGGAAACGGAAACCGTATTGGCGTTAATGGCCACCGTAGAAACGGCCTGTGTGGTGCAGCTGCCAAGGGTGGCGGTTACCGTATAGAAGGAAAGCGCTGCGGGACTTACGGTAATGCTGCTGGTTGTTGCTCCGGTAGACCAGCTGTAGCTGCTGCCCGGTGGCGCTGCTGCCTGTAACGTGGCCGAGGTATTGGCGCAAATGGTGGGACTATTGACGGCAAGGAAGGGCGCAGCGCCGGTCACCGTATGCTTCTGGCTGGTGGCGCAGAGGCTGCCATCCAGCAGGCGCACCTGGTAGTCGCCGGTGCTCCCGGCGGGCACGCTGTAGGTAGGGCTTGTGGCACCGGCAATCGCCACGCCGTTGAGATACCATTGCCAGGTAGCACCTGCTGTGACGGTGTTATTGGCACTGGCCGTCAGCACGATGTTATTGGTGCAGTAGTGGCCTGTGGGTGTGATGCCNNTCATATTGTCGTAATAAAAGTAGGGCTGGCAGGCGGCGGAGTTAAAGCCGGCGATCACGGGATAATCGGGCGGAAGGTTGCAGGGCGGGCCCAGCATAATGGCTTTGATGTTGGTGGCAGGCGTAAAGGTAATGGTGGCTACACTCCAGGAGGGCATGGGCGTGTAAGTGACTGAACCAAGAACCACCCAGGTGGGATCGATCGCCGTGGGACAGCCGAAGCCGGGGGTCAGGATGGGTTGGGCGCTGCAATTTGTATTGCCGTAGATGGTAATGTCTACCGGCGAATAATAGGGAACACCGCCGTTGCATACCGATCCGGCGCTGAGGATGGGCGTAGACGCCACATTGAAATTTAATTGGTAGGGAACTCCCGGGGTAAGGGTTGTTGATAAGCAGGTGCTGATGTACTCTTTGTAATCCGAGCCGTACAGGGCTCCCGAAATGCCGTTCCCATCCGGAAAGGGCTGGAGGCCTGCGCTGGTTGCTGCCGGAAACACAAACGAAATGCCGCAGGTATTCTGAAAATCGGAGGTGCCCTGGGTTCCCATGTTCCAGCCCGTTGCAAAGGCGATCTGGCTGAAGTAATAAGGGCATTGGCTCATGGCCTCAAAGGATGGGTTGGAGATCATGGAAGGCACAGCTGCCGCATTCCCCGGACCACAAAAGCAATCCACGGTATCGTTCAGATCAATCAGCCCGTCAGCATCATCGTCGATGCCATTGTTGCAGATCTCCTGCGAAACTGCGGAAAAAGAAAGTACACATAAGAACAAGACAAGCAGGTGCTTCAGGGAAAAATGCGGGGTAGAAAAAGCCATAGGACAGTTCGATTGCAGTGAAGGCTTTCCGGGTATGAAGTACTGATGCCGGCCCAGCAGCAGCGCTTCCCCGGAAGCATGACTTAAATTTACAGAAAGGATCAGGGGCTTTCGGAAAGATTGATTAAGAGGTAGCTCTTTTCTTTCTAAAACCGGATCTCAATGAGGGAGGTGAAATCCGGCGGCCGGTAAAGTAAAACGTGACAGCAGGCTTTGCCACTCCCGGCTGCGCTCGTTTTGAGCGGGCTGAAAAAAGAAGAAGTGCTCTTAAATAACACTTCACGTTCCCGATAAATTCCGGCTTCCGCCGTGCGCGCTTCGTCCTGAACATGTGAAGGGACTACCGGAACAAAAACAAAAAAGCCCTCACAGTTCTGTGAGGGCTTTTGAAATGATTCCGGAAAATCCTAGTACGAAGAAAATCCTTGCTTGTTGGTAAGCTTATGCTCGATCAGCAAACCTACACAGGCAGCATCCGATGGCTTGTGGGCATCTTTTTCTGTAGCGCCTTTCGGCACGGTTACTTCGATCACCAGCTGGCGGGTAGCCGTACTCTGGAACTCGAACAGGGGCTCGTCTTTGGCGGTAGCATTGTCGTACAGCAACTCGTTGGTTCTTGCATCGAAGATCTTATAGTTGACCTTAGCGCTGAATTCGGTTTCGCAGCACACGTTGATGCGGTAGTCCATGCCTTTATAGATCACACAACGGATCTTGGAGGTCATTCCCTGGTCGAATAAACCACTTCTCGACTGGGCGTTGTACAACCAGCCATCACTGCCGCCATGCTTACTTTCCACACCGCAGTATTTACGGTGAAAATTGCTGCAAACACCGGTCTGTGCATGAACTGCTACGACGCCTAATACAAATAATGTCAGTAATATTTTTTTCATGGGGAAGTGATTATTTGGTTAATGTGTATGAGTTTCTGATTTCCTTGATTTTTTCTACCACAGCAGTGTACTGTTCGGCAGTCATTACCAGGTCTTTGCCACCGGCCAGTACCTTCGCGCCTTTTTCTGTGGATTTAAGAGGTGTGGCGTCTTTTTCGCCGATCCTGGCAAACTCGGCCTGCAAGCCTTTAAAATCAGCCAGTACAGATGCCACATTCGCATCCGACTCGTACTTTTTCAGGAACTCAATTAAATTGTCAAGGGTGTATTTCTGATCGGCCAGACGTTCGACGATCGGGCTTTTCTCTTCAAATTTGGTCAGGTTTGTTGCGATGTACATGCTTTCGAGCCATCCTCCTGCCACCACCAGGGATAAGGTCGGGCCCTGCTTTCCGCTTTCCAGGGTTTCAAACGAGGAAAAGTACACATCATCGGTGATCACCGATAAGGAATCCGGGTTGCCCACGTTATCATTCAGGCGCTTGACTACTTCAGGCTTTACAGCAGAAGATACGCCGATCTGGTCGCCCAGCTGTTTCACGGTTTTAAAATACTTCACCGCTTCGGCGCCGATCTGGAAAATGCTGCAGTAGCTCAGGTCGCAGCTGTAGATCCCGAAATTCAATGCCTTCAACTTAGCATCCGTATAGTTTTTCTGGTTATCCGGGTTGTTTAAGAACGAGGTGTTCTTATTGTTTTTACCACCGATCGTTTTAATGAAGGTAAGCATCTCGCCCGGCGAAGGAACCTGGAAAAATGTTTCCGTGCTAGGCACAGGCGCTTCCATCCTGGTGGAGTCGGCGGCGGCAGTTTCCTCGCCCCCCTCAGTTGTTTTGTCGCCACAGGAAGCCAGCACGATGCCCAGGGCAAGAGGCGCTGCTAATAAAAATTTACGTTGAATGGTCATATACGTGTTGTTTCGGGTTTGTTTATCTATTTCGCAATTAACTTGCTCACCAGATCAGCAGCCTCCTGCAGCTCAATAGCCGAGTATACTTTCAATCCGGAGTCGTCAATTAATTTCTTAGCCTCTACCGCATTCGTTCCTTGCAAACGCACAATGATAGGCACATTGATCGTACCCATGTTTTTGTAGGCGTCGATCACCCCTTGTGCTACCCTGTCGCAACGCACGATACCTCCGAAAATGTTCACCAGGATCGCCTTCACGTTTTTATCTCCCAGGATGATGTGGAAGGCTTTTTCCACGCGCTCTGCGTTGGCAGTACCACCCACATCGAGGAAGTTGGCAGGCTCGCCGCCGCTCAATTTGATGATATCCATCGTGGCCATGGCCAGGCCGGCGCCGTTCACCATACAGCCTACGTTTCCGTCGAGCTTCACATAGTTGAGCTCCGCTTTGCGTGCCTGCACATCTACCGGATTTTCTTCCGACTCGTCGCGCATGGCTTCGATGTCTTTATGACGGAATAGGGCGTTATCGTCGAGGGTTACTTTGGCATCCACCGCAATGATCCTGTCGTCGGATGTTTTCAGTACCGGGTTGATCTCAAACATAGAAGAATCCGTAGCATCGTAAGCTTTGTATAAAGCCGCCACGAATTTGGTCATTTCTTTAAAGGCGTTTCCGCTTAGGCCCAGGTTGAAGGCAATTTTGCGGCACTGGAAATCGCGAAGGCCAACCCTCGGATCGATCTCTTCTTTCCAGATCAGGTGCGGCGTAGCCTCTGCCACCTGTTCAATGTCCATGCCTCCTTCGGTGCTGTACATGATGATGTTACGGCCTGTGCCGCGGTTCATCAGGATGCTCATATAAAACTCCTTGGTAGGAGTTGCTCCCGGATAATATACATCCTGGGCTACCAGTACTTTGCTTACCAGCTTGCCTTCGGCGCTGGTCTGAGGAGTGATCAGGTGCATACCGATGATGTTGGTTGCTACTTCTTTCACTTTGTCCAGGTTAGGGGCAAACTTCACACCACCGCCTTTGCCGCGTCCGCCGGCGTGGATCTGCGCCTTCACAACCACTCCGTCGCACTTATAGGTTTCCATAACCTGTTTGGCAGCAGCTACAGCCTGTTCCGGGGTTTCTGCGACGATTCCTTCCTGAACGGCAACGCCAAAACTTTTCAATATACTTTTTCCTTGATACTCGTGAATATTCATAATGGGTGGTTTCTTTAAATTTGCTTTCAAAAATAGGGTTTTTATCGTAAAAGCAAACAATTTTTAGCAAATTAATTGGTTGCCAAAGCTCCGGTAAAATTCGACACGGAGGCGCAGAGAACCGAAGACGAACGGATTAGCAGCAGAGATGCTGAGATAAGGCGCAGAAAGATCAGGATGACTGAGCCTGAGCAAAGGCAGCACGGAGGTGCGAAGCAGCGGAGAGATACATTAACCGCAGAGATGCGGAGAAGACGCAGAGAGCGCAGAGATTGTCAGCTGTGCCGAAACGCTCTGTGTTCTTAGCGTAAATCCTCTGTGTTCTTGCGGTTAAACATAAAGGCCTTCATGCTCAACCCAGGGTTTCCAAAAATCCTTCCATGACGCCATAGACATTCCTGAGCTCTGCTTCGGTGATACAGTAAGGCGTGACGAGGTACAGGACATTGCCCAGGGGCCGTACGATGATGTGGTGCCGGAGGAAATAGGCCGCAATGCTCTCCGAGGCCTTGTTCAGGTAGTGCGTATGCTCTTCGGTGCCGATCTCCAAGGCCAGGATGGTGCCAAAGCTCCGGATATCTGCCAGCCGGGGATGCCCTTGCTGCTTCTCTCTAAACTCCCGGTGCAGGGCTTCGATCATGGCGATCTGCTTCCGGGTTCCCTCCTGCTCCATCAGGTCGAGGCTTGCCAGGCCTGCCGCACAGGCCGTGGGATTGGCGGTATAGCTATGCCCGTGGAAAAAGGTTTTGGTTTTATCGTCGCTGACGCAGGCATCGTAGATAAACTGCGCGCAGCTCGTCACGCCCAGAGGCATGTAGCCGCCTGTAAGGCCTTTGGAAAGGCAGATGATATCGGGCTTTTGCTCTAAATAGTCGCTGGCAAAGAATTTCCCGGTTCGCCCGAAACCGGTCATCACCTCGTCGGCAATGCATACAATGCCATGCTCACGGCAAACGGCCATGAGCCGGTCGAGGTACTGCGCTTCGTACATGACCATGCCGGAAGCGCCCTGCACCAGCGGCTCGAAGATAAAGCCCGCAAAATCGCTGTGATTCGTGAACCAGCTTTTCAGCGTGGTTTCCAGCTGTTCGATGTTGGCGGCATCGGGTACCGGGATGTGCACCACTTCAAACAATAAATTCTCAAAGGCATTGTTGAACACGTTCCTTGCTCCTACGCTCATACCGCCGAAGGTATCGCCGTGGTAGGCGTTTTCGAGGGCGATGAATTTCTTTTTGGGCCTGCCGGTGTTATGCCAGTATTGCAGCACCATTTTCAGTCCTACTTCCACGGCCGTGGAGCCATTGTCGGAATAGAAAATTTTCGATTGGTTGCCGGGCAAATGCCCGATGAGGCGCTCTGCCAGCTTCACAGCAGGCTCGTGGGTAAAGGCGCTGAAGATGGCATGCTCGAGGCTGAAAAGCTGCTCGCTCACTTTCTGCGAGATGTAAGGGTGGCAGTGCCCGTGCAGGTTGACCCACCAGCTCGAGATGGCATCCAGCAGTTTATGGCCTTCGGCGTCGTAAAAGTAGGCGCCTTCGCCTCGTACGAGCTGTACCGGCGCTTCGGCGTATTTCAAATGGGTGAAAGGATGCCAGACGTGCTGGCTGTCGGATGCTATGATGGAATGGTTCAAGTGTTCAATGGATAATAATTCCTCAAAAATACCATATTCTTTTTAAGAAACATGGAACCGCAGAGATGCGAAGGAGGTGCAGAGGTCGCGTAGAAAGACACTAACCGGCGGCGCTTAGTCCCTGTCAGCTCGAGCTGTCACCCTGTCACGACGCGTCGTGAGAGTCGAAGGGCGAGAAGCGAAGGGCGGTGTATCGGGGGTACCGGTGCCTGAGGCTCTCGAAGGCATAGGTACTCTTCGCTCAATTCTGCCGGGGGCTCCGAGAGCCTCAGCCACCGGCAAAGCCGGCAGGGTATAAATTTTCGCTTCAAATTATCCGCCAATGAGTATATTTGGCTCACCTAAATAAAAGCACCATGGATTTGGAATTCAACAAGAACGACGACAAAATGCGCTTGCTCATCTCACAGATGGAGCATCGCCTGAATAAAATATACGAAGGCGGCGGCAAAAAACGCATCGAAAAGCTGCACGAGCAGGGCAAGATGAGCGCCCGCGAGCGCATCGACTTCCTCCTCGACAAGGACAGGCCACGCTTTGAGATGGGCGCCTTTGCAGGTTACGAGATGTACCCGGAGCACGGCGGATGCCCGGGCGGCGGTGTGGTGATCGTGATCGGTTACGTGAGCGGCAAGCAGTGCATTGTGGTGGCCAACGATGCCACCGTGAAAGCCGGCGCCTGGTTCCCCATCACCGGGAAAAAGAACCTGCGTGCGCAGGAAATTGCGATGGAAAACAAACTGCCGATCATTTACCTGGTGGACAGCGCGGGCGTGTACCTGCCGATGCAGGACGAGATCTTTCCGGACAAGGAACATTTCGGACGTATCTTCCGCAACAACGCCATCATGAGCGGCATGGGCATTATACAGATCTCGGCCGTGATGGGAAGCTGCGTGGCCGGCGGCGCCTACCTGCCGATCATGAGCGACGAGGCGATGATCGTGGACAAAACGGGCTCTATCTTCCTGGCGGGCTCTTACCTGGTGAAAGCGGCCATTGGCGAGAACATCGATAACGAAACGCTGGGTGGCGCCACCACCCACAGCGAGATCAGCGGCGTAACGGATTATAAATGCAAGGACGATGCAGACTGCCTCACGCGCATCCGCAACATCATGAGCAAGATAGGCGACTACGAGAAAGCGGGCTTCAACCGCGAAACGCCTGCGCTCCCGAAGAAAGAGCCTAAGGAAATGTACGGCATCCTCAACGACAAGCAATATGAAATCCGCGACATCATCGAGCGCCTGGTAGACAACGGCGAACACGAGGAATACAAGGAGCTGTACGGCCAGTCGATCGTATGCACCTATGCGCGCATCGACGGCTGGGCGGTGGGCATTGTGGCTAACCAACGCAAGGTGGTGAAAAGCAAAAAGGGCGAGATGCAGTTTGGCGGCGTGATCTATAGCGACAGCGCCGATAAGGCGGCACGCTTCATTATGAACTGCAACCAGAAAAAAATTCCGCTGGTGTTCTTACAGGATGCTACGGGCTTTATGGTGGGCTCACGCAGCGAGCATGGCGGCATCATTAAGGACGGCGCCAAGCTGGTGAATGCGATGGCCAACTCGGTGGTGCCGAAGTTTACGGTGATCCTGGGCAACAGCTACGGCGCTGCCAACTACGCCATGTGCGGCAAGGCTTACGACCCGCGCCTCATCGTGGGCTGGCCGACGGCGCAGATCGCCGTGATGGGCGGCGCGCAGGCTGCCAAAGTACTGGTGCAGATCGAGGTGGCTTCCCTGAAAGCGAAAGGCGAAGAGATCAGCCCGGAGAAAGAGGCGGAGCTGTACAACAAAACCAAAGACAAATACGACGCGCAAACCACGCCTTACTACGCGGCTTCGCGCCTCTGGCTGGATGCCATCATCGACCCGCTGGACACCCGCCAGGTGATCAGCATGGGCATAGAAGCCGCCAACCACGCGCCGATTACGAAGGCCTATAATGTGGGGGTGCTGCAGACGTAAGTGAGTAGTGAGACGTGAGTATTGAGATGTGAGTAGTGAGAGAAAGGGATGGAAGGGACAGAAGGGAGAGAAGGGATTTAAAAGATGGAAGGGATAGCGGGGAGTGAAGGGACAGAAGGGATTGAAGGGATTTAAAAGATGGAAGGGATTTAAAAGATGGAAGGGATAGCTGGGAGAGAAGGGATAGCTGGGAGAGAAAGGATTTAAAGCCCATAAGAGGCGTCATTGCGATCACGCGCTCCGGCGTGAGAAGCAATCTCCCATAAGATGAGAGTGGAGCCTGTAAATAATTTAACCGGAGCGTCATGGCGATCACGCCCTCCGGCGTGAGAAGCAATCTCCCATAAAATGAGATTGGAGCCTGTAAATAATTTAACCGGAGCGTCATGGCGATCACGCGCTCCGGCGTGAGAAGCAATCTCCCATAAGATGGATTGTTTCGTCGCGAAAAGCTCCCCCGCCATGATGGCATAAAAACCGCTATGAACACAATAAAAAGGAGAAGCGTAATAGCTTCTCCTTTTTCTTTTTATAGACGGCGGTGTCATCAACACCTCCGATGGGTACTTAGTTCACGGCAAAGCTCTGCCTTGCCTGCTCATGCTCGCCGCTGCTATCGATGAGGATGACGCGGAACCAGTAGACGCCTTTGGTAAGGCCTGCGATGGTGGTTTTGCAAACGCTCGTCACACCGTCGCTGATCCAGGAAGCGGCATCGCTGCTATGCTCCCAGCGGTACATGGTTTTTTGTCTGCGGGATTTGACTTTGATGTTCACCGAACCGGCATGATCGCCCTGCTCTACTTTGAAATCGGGAATTGCCGGTGCAGACCGGCTCACCACATCAAGTCCTGCCAAGTGCACGATGCTTTCGTCGCCATTGGCTGCTTCTTCGATGTAGCGGCCAAGAGTCACCATCAGCCTCTCCAGCTCCTGCTGTTTATCGTGCATATAGGCTATTTTACTTTTGGCCCCATCCCCTGTTTCGGCCTGCGCGCTTTCCAGATCAGTGATTGCCTGGATCACTCTCGGGTTGATGACGGCACAGTTCGTAAACACAGTGGGGTTATCGGTGACACGCTGGGTCACCAGTCGTGCTTTGCTGATCAGACCGGATACAGTGAGTCCGCTCACATACACGGCTACTTTAACGGTATTCATAATTACTAAATTTAAAAAAATGGATGCTGAAACGGCTTTTTGCCTTTGGACGACTTCGGTTTTACCACGACAGATCGTGACGAAGCTTTTGTTTTTTGGATGAGGGACCGACTTCGAAAACCGGGTTAAGATCTTGCCATATATAAAAGCGATTCAACGGAGCGAAACCTTTATGACACCACTTTGACCTCTGTGTTTCCGGACGCTGAGCGTGCTACGGATGCTATTGGTTATATAACGAGAAGCGTGCCAGGATATTGTGTTTTAAATGCGGACTTCATAAGTGGTTGCTTTTATCCTACAATTGGATGAGAATTGTAAGCAAGTGGAAAAGAAAACAAGAAACTGGTATGAGCGATCGGTTGACAGATAAAGCAAACGACCAATGAATGGTAGCAAAGCAACAAGCGCTTGCCCGAATCTTTCGAAAGATACACCGATTCTGTTGGTCGGTTTTATAAAAGAATGACGAAGGGCAACAATCCATTGGAAGATTAAACGAATTGACCGGTAAATCTGATAAAACAGTGCCGGGCTGCAACAATCTATTAGAAGATTAAACGAATTGACGGGTAAATTTGATAAAACAGTGCCGGGCTGCATTAATCTGTCAATAAACTGAATGAATCCATCGAAAGGTTAACGTAAGCAAGCGATCGCCTGAGGCGATCTTGCGGAAGGCTGAAAAGATTTATCGGAAGGTTGGATGAAAATAGTGGCAGATTGAGACAAACCGCGTTCGCGCGGATTTGTAAACCGCGTTCGCGCGGATTTGTAACCCCGTTCCCCCGTTCGCGCGGATTTGCAATCCGTGCGACATTATACTTTGGCATGACTAGGGTCACGGATTGAAAATCCGCGACAGCGGGGTTGTTTTGGAAGAACAAACACACCGCGTTCGCGCAGATTTGTAACCCCGTTCGCGCGGATTTGTAATCCGTGCGACATTATACTTTGGCATGACTAGGGTCACGGATTGAAAATCCGCGACAGCGGGGCGCCAGGTGATCCTAATCATACGTTATGAATTGTTTTGGCAGAACAAACACGTTCGCGCGGATTTGCAATCCGTGCGCCAGGTAACCCTAATCATACGTTATTAATTGTTTTGGCAGAACAAACACACACCGTTCGCGCGGATTTGCAATCCGTGCGCCAGGTAATCCTAATTATACGTTATGAATTGTTTTGGCAGAACAAACACATCCAACTCGCTATCGAGGTCGGCATAATTGCGTGCCGAGCTAAAGCGATAATCCTCAGGCCTATCAACGATCCCGTCAACAACCGGATTCTGATGGATATAATTCAGTTTTTGATATAGAAACTTTTCTGTATCAATCATCTCGGCATGATAGCCGTCTTGCCAAACCTTATATTCCTGCTTTCTTTTTAAATGATCGCAAGCTTTGGAAAAAAGATCCAGGAGCCATTCGCTCCTGCTTTCCGGCTGATCTTTGATACTTTGGATCAGCTGTTTGGACGTGAATTTTTTAAAATCCCTCATGATATCTGAAAGTAACATACCATGATCCGCGCTGCAAATTAAATGCAGATGGCTTGGCATCAGGCACCATGCAAAGATCTCAAGCCCTTTATTAACCTGACAATAGTGCAACGAATTGACAATGGTATAACGGTGATTGAGACGTGTAAACAGATCAACCCAACCGACACAAGTGATTGTCATAAATAGGCTTTGTCGGGTATGGTTGCTTTGTATTTGGTTGACATTCTTTAATTTATTTGGTCACGGATTTCAAATCCGCGACAACGGGGCGATTTTTCACGTTGTGCTTCTCTTTTAGGCTCGCGCGGATTTGCAATCCGTGCGACATTATACTTTTGGCATAACTAGGGTCACGGATTGCAAATCCGCGACAACGGGGCAGATAGCGGGCTATTTTGGATTTAGTGGTTTATACTTCAATTCATCCGATACCTCAAGGGCTTCTCTCACAAAATCTGTTATAGTGTAAGTTTCTAAAGGATCTTCGCATTCAACATTATCACAAAATGTTTTTACTTTATTGCAACAGCGAATATAATCCTCCGAAACATTTTCAGAAGCCAGAATACCTTCCTCTATAGCAAATGCTAAAGTGTATTTATCAAAAGGCACTCGATTTTCAGGATATACTGACCATATTAAACCACTTGCAATAGTTATTCCTATATTATCAATGGATCTTAAACTATTCAACAGATTATTATGATTTGGGAATTTTTTGAAACAATTATTAATTGTTGCTAAATTATCTATACAAAATGCTCGGTGCACTTGAACATAAGGCATAGCTGGCCATAGAACATCAAACAATTCAATAATGTTTTTTTTTAAAACTTTCATACTATTATAAATGTTTGACTCTTTCAAAACCGACCTTTACCTACTCGCGCGGTCCCAATCCGTGCGGCACTATATGTTGTGATTTTGTCACGGATTGCAATCCGCGACATTGGGCAAGAATAATGCTGCAGAATTCCAACGCCTGCTCGGCAGGAATTGAAATCAGGAATCACTATATTTTGTCTTTTGACTTTCTTGAGATTTATCAAAGTCATTCAAATATTCTATTAATTCTGATAAAATAATCGCGTGGAATTTATTATTACCAGATTGAAATACGTGAGTAAGTCCATGAAATTCGCGATGTTGTAGGTTTTCAACATCTAACAAGGATGTTACTTGTCGACTTCTCTTCCACATATCTCCAGTTTCCCAAGCAATTACAAGATTAATTTCGTTTTCTTTTTTTTCTTCGTTTTCAAATTCTCTAATTAAAGCGTCCAAACTGTATTTATATTCCAAAACCCAGGGTCGGGAGGTGTAATTCTGTCTATTTTCTAAATCATTAACGCCTAAGGGGTTTTCAGTTTTGTGATAAATGTGATTGCTTAATGGCTCTTTAATATAATATTTGAATACCCCATCATATTGTTTTTTCTGATCGGTTGCTAGTAACTTAAGCCCTCTAATTACACCACCAGCTAGCAGCTGGTTAAATAAAACAATAACATCTTGTTCTGACTGAGGAATAGAAGTTATTGAGATTTCATTTACTGGTGCAAAGAAATTTTTATTAGTTATAACCAATGGATTTAAACCTTCATACTTTGTTTGTTCTGTTATCCATTGAAAAACATCGTCACTGCTTGCAATATTAGGTCTGGCACCGGTATCTGTTTTAAGTAAATGCCTCCAGGACTTAAATCTATTAACAATTCCGACTGAGATTATTTCTCCTAGCTCTTTTAATTCTGGCTGAAATCCTTTTCGTCCAAGGTCTGGATCAGCGTTATTAAAGTGTACAATTATATGAGATTGATTTTGATATCCAATATTAGAAGTTAATGGAATTGCAATTAGTTCTCCTTGTGTCATAAAATTATTTGCGAGTTGAAGCCCCCCTCTTAACATTCTAGTGCCTTTTCTCAATTTGATAATTTTATCATTGAGTTCGTCCCATATGTCAGTTGAATAGCAAAAATATCCATAAGCTGATATTTTATACGTGTCTATTAAAGATTTATGTTCTTCATTTATTCTATTTGTGGGTAACGATTTTAATTCATCTATATCAAAGAATTCAAAAATCCCATTTAATCTTGTAAATTTCGCAGGAAGAGATGCAGCTGGCCTACCTTCAGCAATAAGTTTACTTTGGGCTGCAATAATTTCTTTTAAATTTATCGACGCCTGTATTTTTGTATCTGGATATACATAGCTTGCAGCTTTATCATTTATGGTAGTTTTTGAACCGTTCTCGTCTATAACTTCTAAATTAAAATGGGTTTTTGATGGATTAGCATTAAAAAAATCAATATTACCGAGAGGCGTTTTCACGAGCAAAATATGTAGCCACTGAGACGCCGTGGATGCGCCAAAATAGCTTAAATTTTTTGGTCTTGTATGATCCCCTCCGAATTTAATTGTGAATGTGGAACCTCTATCAATATCATTGAATACTTGATGAAGAACACTTGAGTTTTTTACTGTTGGCTTAGTCACAATTCCTTCAACATCTTCTACCCAATTTCTCCCATTCATTATTTCAGCTATATACCCAAACTCTGGAGTTTTTGTACCTAATTGCAAATAATTAAACCCAAAAGCTATATAAGTAGACCCAACTCCTTTATGACCTCTTGTCTTGCTTCCATCTTTAAAAGATATGTTAGGCGCCAAAAATGATTTAAATTCCGCTTCATTAAATCCAATACCATTATCAGTTATACTAAATAAATTATTCTGCAAATCAATCTTTAAATTAATTTTTTTCTGATATGAAACCTCTTTTAGTTTAGTCAATCGAATATCTACTGCATCCATTGCATTTTGAATAAGCTCTGAAAAAGGGTCATACGAACTCACATATGATTTTAGAATATTTTTTATCTGTCTTTTCTTTGCTGCAGAAAGCAATCCTTCATCTTCAAGCTTTTCTTGTAATGGATCCCAAGTTTGATCTGTTATCATGTTTGTGTTTGTTATATTTATTTATTTTAACTATTTCAGAAAGATTTACGGATTTAACCATTCTCTATCAGGCCTTGTTATAAGTCTAGCATCAATATATGCTAGATCCATTGTTAGAATTGTAGTTGCACGATAAATATTCCTTTGTTTATCTTTGTCAATTACTAGCGCCACATCAGCATCATTATCATCAGTTAAGTTTAGCGGTAGTAGCAGTTGCATTTTGTTTTCATACCAATGCGGAATTGCAACCTTATAATTCCTCAAAACTTTGGACTTCAGAGATTCAATTGAACCATTTAAGGCTGTCATTGCAAGACGTCTATTCGATTGCAAAACTATCGGTAATCTATCCTTATTTTGATCAATAATATGTTCTGTATTTATTTCAATATCTAGCTTTGTATCAAAAACCAAATTTGCTGGATCATTTATGTAAGTTGGCAAATCAGGAAGTGGTTTATAAGGATTCAATTTTGCCGAATAGGAGTCTACAAACGCGTAAAGTGTCCAATCAGGTGTATTATACTTTGCTGCTCCTTTATTTCTAAAAAATAAAGCAAAAATATCTTTTTCATTTCTGGTTTGAAGCCCCGTATTAAAGCAGGCTTTATCTCCATCACTTGAAAAAGAAATCATATCTAATTCTTGCGCCCGTAAAAAAGTATAGTTTAAATAATTTGTCAAAATTGGAAATTGCTGTTTGTATTTTACTTTAAATTCTGACCTATTAAAATGCCAATCTTCATCTTTTGCCAATTTCACAAGATGCTCATAAGGAGTTTCCCAAGTTTCGCCATTTTCACCATCATAAGGAAAATGAGCAAAGATGTTGCTAGATGGTTGTTCTTGATACCTTTTTGTTAATGAATCGTATTTTTTTGTTGTCATATCGATATTATTTATTTTTTATTTTAAGAGTAATATCATAAGAGTATTTACATTTTTTTGAATATATTTATTACTTCCTCTCTTTTCTCCCTACCTCCACTCCCATCTTCTTAATCTCCTTTTTCCCCTATCTTTGTCCCATGCGCCTCACCCTCCTTTTCCTTCTCACCGCTCATACCCTCTTCTCCCAAACTAAGCAACCAGCCCTATTCCGCTGGCAGGACCAACACGCCCGCAAGCATTTGAAGAAGTACATCGTCCACGACACACTTATGGCAACCTCTGCGGCCACCCTGCACATCAGCTATAATACCAAGCCCGGCAAACCTTACTTACTGATGCTCCATGGCATGGGTGCCAATGCGCGAACCAACTGGAGCAGCCAGATCGGGCCGCTCTCGAAGCGCTTCAACCTCATCCTGCCGGACCTCATCTTCTTCGGCGAGAGCACATCTTCGTCTCAGAACTATTCCGTGGAGTTCCAGGCGCAGCAGATCCACGAGGCGCTGATGAGCCTGGGCATAGCCGACAGCCTGCATGTGATGGGCTTCAGCTACGGCGGCCTCTGCGCGGCGATGTACAATGAGCTTTACCAGCCAGCCGTCAAAAAACTCATCATCATCGATGGTCCGGTGAAGTTCTTTTCCGCCCGCATGGCCGATAGCCTTGCCAAAGCCGTGGGCGTAGCAGGCATGAACAATGTCGTCACGCCCGTCACCATCGAAGGCTTCAACGGCATGAAACAGGCCGTGATGTCCTCCTGGTTTCCTGCCGGCAAAAGCTTCAAACGAAAGATCATCACCTACTTCTTCCTACCTACCAAAGCCACGCGCGACCTGCAAATGAGCTACCTCGTGGCCAACGAAACACATTACCGGAGTTATAGCTACAACATCAACAAAACGCCCACGCTCCTCATCTGGGGAGCAAAGGACGGTGTGATCCCGCTATCGGTAGGCAAGGCGTTGCACGCGGCCTACCCTGCCACCACGCGCCTGCTGGTATTCCGAAAAGCGAAGCACGATGCGCATTTCAAAGAACGCAGGGCCCTGAACAAAGCGGTGATTGCCTTCCTCGAAGGACAATGACGCGGCCACAGGCCCATGTACCCGACAGAAAGACCCAGAGAGAGGCAAAGGACAGTAAAAGGATCACACAGGGGAGCATTATGGCGCAATGTAGGAATACGCCCGGGAAAGCATACACGTAGAATTACCTGTTTTGCATCATTGGAATGTTAAAAAGAACGTTTTTTTTAACCACACCGTCACATAAGGAACATAAAGAACAAGGAAGAGATGATAGGCATCATTAAATCTTACAAGGCAAATAAAAGCAACGTTACGGCACGCTTTGTTTCTTATATGCCTTATATGGTAGTATCTCTCCGCTCTCTATCCTTTCTCTGTACCTATGTGGTTTAATCTGCCGCTGATTTGCTTTTTCCCGTCAAACATCTAGCTTTGTAGCATGGAAAAAACCAAAATTCTGGATTCTAAGCAAATCGATCAAAAGCTCAACCGCATGGCCTACCAGGTGTATGAGAACAATTTCAAAGAAAAGGAATTGCTCATTGTAGGCATCGACGGCAACGGTTACAAAGTAGCGGAGAAAATAGCAGCCTTGCTCAATACCATCTCTTCTATCAAAACCAAAGTGGGCAGGATCAAAATAGACAAGGAAAACCCCTGGTCCTTTGAACCGAAGATCGATTTCACCGAAAAAGATTTTGAGAACAAATCCGTGATCCTCGTCGACGATGTGCTCAACAGCGGCAAAACCCTCATGTATGCCGTGAAGCTTTTCCTCAACAAGCCGGTAAAACAACTGAATACCCTCGTGCTTGTCGACCGCAGCCACACCCGCTTCCCGGTGAAAGCCGATTTCGTGGGCCTCTCGCTCTCCACAACCTTACAGGAGCGCATCGATACCGACTTTTCCAAAAAAGGAAAAGAAGCCGTGTACCTGGTGTAATACTCCTTGTTATGTAGAGTATCCTCTGGTAAAGATTGGTTTCAATTTTTATGTCTGTATTTCTTTTTTCCTTGATGAGGACAATTGTGTTGTACACAATTGAGCCGGCATGTGCGTAGAGAATCCTTGAATTCTCGTTTCACCCCCTCATCTGCGCCGTTTTTTGGCATACTACGCGCTACACAAAGGGATTTCACTATTTATTTTGATGTGTTAATCTCCGGAATACATACACAAGATGAAGGTAGTGTCACATCGAGTAAAAAATCCCGCCTCTTTGGATTTTTTGTATCGAGATGTAACGTTGGATAAGCTTACTTCGCAATCTCCCGAATGCCACAACGCGTTCTGATGCCGAAGCGATGGCTGCACAGCCTGCCCCGCATTTATTGCGGGAGCCGGGGCCCGGACACAAAAAATCCCGCCACAGGATCTGCAGCGGGATTTTTCATGTTATTCAATTCACATTTATCTCAACAGGGTCACATGGCCTACATAATTATGGGTCTTGCCGAGCACATCCAGCACTTTCACCTTGTACACAAACACCTCCTGCTTCACCTCTTCCGATTTCCCCTGGCGCCTGCCGTCCCAGCCTTTGGCAATATCATCGCTGTAGTAGATCATCTCGCCCCAGCGGTCGAAGATCCACATATCGTATTTCTGGATACCGATGCCGATGCCCGTAAACTTATCGTTGATGCCATCCGTGCTGAACGGCGTAAAGGCGTTCGGGATATAGAAGGCAAACTCAGGACCGATCTCGATAGGCACCATCGTTGTATCGCTGCAACCATACTGGTTCACCACGATCAGGTTGGTGTAATACGTCCGGGCTGTTTCGCTGTTATACAGGTGCGAAGGATTGACATTCACCGAATCCGTCTTGTAGCCGCCGTCGCCGAAGGTCCAGTACCATTTGGTGTAATTTTGCGAGTTGTTCGTAAAGTATTCCAGCGGCGTTACCACATTGCCCGGATCAGGGTTGATCACGTAGCTGGCCACAGGCAGCGGGAACACCGTGATCATCGATTTGTATTCTTTGGAATTTGTACAACCGCTGTCCGTCGTTACCACCAGCTTCACATCGTAATATTTCAGCTGGTTGCCGGTCAGGTTCTCATAGCATTTCGATTGCCCTGCAGGACTGGCCGCCGATACCGCCGAGCTGCCGTCGCCAAAGGTCCAGGTCCAGTTCCTGATTTGTGCAGGACCCGTTACCGTTGAGCCATTCGTAAAGTTCACACAATGCGTGCTGCAACCGTCCGGGTCATTGACCGTAAAGTTAGGTTGCGGGATATAATTCACATAAGGGAAAGCCCTCACCGTGTCGCGGCATTGCCCCGGGTTGGAGATCACCACGAGCCCTACCGTTTGCTGACCGGCCGCCGGATAAATAAAGCTTGTAGACGCTTGCCCGCTGGCCTCGATCGTACTGATGTTATTATTGAAATCCCAGTACCAGTCTGTTACCGTGCCGCTGCCCGGCTGCTCTACCGCTGTGAAGCTCACCGCCGCGCCATCGCAGGCGTTCCGGTATACGATGTTCACATCCGGCATCTTATACACTTCCACCTGTTTCACCACATTTTTCACACAACCCTGGTTGGAAGTTACCGTTAAGGTCACATTGTAAACAGCCGGTGTTGCATAGCTGTGCGTGTTGGTAGTGCCCGTAGCCACAGCGCCGTCGCCAAAGGCCCAGGCATAGTTGGTATTAGTGCCTACCGCAATCGTTGTTCCCGAAGCGTCGAAGGTATTTGGCTGGGCGTTGATGCAATGATTGACGAAGGTAAAATCCGGCACCGGATTAGGATTCACATAAGCCGTCAGCACCGTCGTCGTATTCGAGCAGGTCAGGCCCGGGATTGGCGTTGTGGATACCGTATAGCTTACCGTGTTGAGGCCGTAGTTCGGGAAGGTATAGTTCGGATTAGGCACCCCGCTAGCATCGATCGTACCATTGCTGGAGAAATCCCAGAAAAATCCGTTCACCGTGTTGCCATTGCCGTTGCTGGCATCTGTAAACTGGGTCGCGTTTCCGTGGCATACCACGTTAGCCGTAAAGGATGCCGTTGGTGTAGAGTACACATTCACCGGTTTCGTAATAAAATCCACGCAGCCATGAGTAGAAGTAGCCGTCAGGGTCGTATTGAACACCGCGTTTCCGTTAGTTCCCACCGTATAGGTATGCACCGGGTTCGCCACGTTCGAGTTCGGCGAGCCGTCGTCAAATACCCACACATAGGTAGGAGTGCCGCCCACATTGGCATTGGTGGTAATATTGGTTGTATTGGTAAAGGTGGTTGCTGCTCCGTGGCAAACATTATCCGGGAAGAAGTTCGGGATCGAATGCCCCCATACATCCACCGGAAGCGTAAAGGTGCTCACACAGCCGTTCGAGGAAGTTACCTGCAAAGCAGCCGTATAGGTACCGGAAGCCGGATAAGTAAAGCCCGGGTTTTGATTGAGGTTATCCGGCGTGCCGTCGTTGGTGAAATCCCAGCTCCAGGCGCTGATCGATCCTGTACCGGTGGTCGACAGGTCTGTGAAGGCCGTTTGCGTAGCCTGGCACACTGCCGTTGCACTGAAATTTGCTACCGGGGTCGGATGCACCGTCACCGTTTTTGTGATGCTGGCCGTGCAGGTCGTATTCGCCGTGATGTTCAGGGTAATCGTTTTCACACCGGCGCTGGTATAGCTCAAGCCCGAAGGATTCTGATTCGTGCTCGTCACGGAGGAAGCCCCTGTTCCGAATGCCCAGTTGTACTGGCTGATGTTATCCGGATTAGGAACGCTCGAGGTATTGTTCAGAACGATGGCCGCCCCCACGCAGGCATTCACCGGCGCAAACGTAGCAGTAGGCAATGCGTTCACCCGCACCGACACCGTGGCGCTGTCTGTACAGCCGTTAGGCGTCGTCGCCTTAAGCTCTACCGTTTTGGGACCTGTCGTCGCGAAGGTATTAGCAGGCGATTGGGTCGTATTGTCTACCGTGCCGTTATTGTCAAAATCCCAGGCCCAGGTCAGGGCAGCGGCAGGCGTGACACTCGAGGTATTCACAAAGCTGGAGGCTGTTCCCAGACAGACGGGGTTTGCCGTAAAGCTGATGACGGGTTTCGGGTAAATGGTAATCGGCTTGCTGATGGAATCCTTGCACAGGCCCGCATCCGTAACCACCAGCTTCACCGTATACGTATTCGGCCCTGCATAGGTATGCGTTGGATTCGTTCCCATGCCTGTTCCGGAATTATCACCCCAGTTCCAGACCTGAGATACCAGGCCACCCGATCCCGTGCTGGTGCTTGTAAAGCTGGACACAACACCCTGGCAGTTGTTCGTTAAGCTGAAATTGGCTACAGGCCTCGGCGATACCACAATGGTTTTGGTGATACTGTCGAGGCAGCCGTTGCTCACCTTAAGCTTCACCGTTTTGCTGCCCGAAGATGCATAGGTATGCGTTTCATTCGGATTCCCGTTCGGCGTGGAATTTCCGTCGCCCCAGGTCCAGGTATAACTGTTGATCGCCGGGCCGCCGTTATTGGACGATGTACTCTGGAAAGGCACCGAGAAAGTCGTCTGGCAAGGCGCTGCGGTATAAGTAAAGTCGGCAAGAGGCGCCGTTATGATCGCAAAGTTGGAATAAAGCACCGGCGAGCTGCAGCTGGAGCCTGCCATGCCCAGGGTTACAGAATAGTTTCCGGAAGAGTTCACATTCACACAACGGCCGGTTTGCCCCGTTACACCCGGGCCGGTCCAGTTGTAAGAGGTAAAGCCTGTTGGCGCACAAAGGGTATTGGTACCTGCCGAGCAGATAAAGTTATTGGTAGAGCCTACAGCAATGTTGTTGTTGTTCAGGATAAGGCTCATGGGCTGGCAGGAGCAATCCACATAAGCCCAGCCCGCGTGCCCGCTCTGCGCACAGTCCGAAGCGATAAACTCGATCTTAACGCACTGGCCGATGTATGCCGAAAGGTCGAAAGAGCGGGTTGTCCAGTTTTTCCACTTATAGGACCCCGAGGTCACGAACGTAGGATCACCGCTTAGGCAGGAAGAACTGCTGTTTACCACGTTATAGGCACCGCATGGAATCGGGTTTCCGCCGCAGTCCGTAAAAGAAATGTTAAAATAAGGTTGATCCACGCAGGTATGCCCGGCATCCTCCAGGACCACCGCAAAGTTGTACACAAACACCGAATTGGCCGGTGTTACGGTAAACGACTGGCTGGCCATCACGGCATATCCACCGGTCGTCGCGCCATCCCCAAGCTTCAGGGAAAAATTGCCGCCGCCCGGAGGAACCCGCTGTAAAGCCGCAATCGTCGGGTCTGTTCCCGGGGTTACTACCGAGAATCTGGTGGTTGCCGCCGCGCAGCAGCCTGCATGCGTTACGGAGTTGGCATTATTCCCCTGGGTCAGTGTCCAGCCCGTTGTATTGCCTGTTTCAAAGTCCACGTTGGTACATGGAGCCTGTACGCTGGGGTTACCCGGCGCCCCTGCCGGGCGTCCCGCCTGACTGGCATTGTAGGCCGCAGCATCCAGCCCGTACCTGGTATTAATGTATTTCCGTTTTGCCAGAGAGAGAAGGATCTTCTGCTCCCAGGCCGGCGCGCCCCCGATCGCTGCCTGCTGCCGGGCTGCAATTTCATTAAACCCCGCAATAGAATCCTGGTCAAACACATGCTGAAAAGAATTCAGCTTTACCGAAATCAAAGAATCCTGGTTATGTGTATGCGAATGGCTGTTGATCTGTGCCCCGGAAGTGGTCATGTGGGCAAGGGCGATCAGCGTAAGAATAGATTTCATAGTTTTCATAAGCAGGTGGTTTAGGTAGTCGTACAAAAAAACAGGTAGGTTATAGAGCGCAATGTTAAGTTCACGGTGTTATACAATTTTATCCAAAAAATATCTATTCTTATAAATTTACACTAAGGAATTGTATATGTTAAATAATTGAAATCAGCCATTCACCCGCCTGGGGACTTTTATCCACAAAAATAAGTCATTCGCCTCAAAAATAAGATTACCATTGTGTATACAATTTATGCACATTTAAATTTGACTTTAGAGGTTTTGCTCTTGTTATAACGTAAAAGCGCGACCTTCTACGAAAAGGCCGCGCTTAGGTTACGCTTTTTGAGAAAAAGATTTTAACATTTCAGGGTTTCTACCCTAAAAAATTTAGCAACGATGTCAGGGGGCAAAAAATCCCCGTAAAATTACCTGAGTAAAGTTACGTGTCCAACATATTCATGGTTCTTTCCGAGCACATCCTTTAATTTCACTTTCCACACATATACCTCCTGCTTGGCCTCCTGTGCCTTACCCTGGCGCTTTCCATCCCAGCCTTTGGCAATGTCATCCGTGTAATAGATCATTTCTCCCCAACGGTCGAAGATCCACATGTCGTACGTTTCGATGCCGATCCCTTTACCGGTAAACACATCATTCACATTGTCCGTACTGAACGGCGTAAAAGCATTCGGAATGTAGAATATAAACTCAGGTCCTATTTCAATAGGCACCATTGCCGTATCGCTGCATCCATACTGGTTTAACACGATCAGGTTGGTATAATACGTCGTTGCCGTTTCGCTGTTGTACAAATGGGTCGGGTTCACATTGACCGAATCGGTCTTGTAGCCTCCGTCGCCGAAGGTCCAGAACCACCTGGTATAATCAAGCGAGTGGTTGGTGAAATATTCCAACGGCTCCACCACATTTCCCGGATCGGGGTTGATCTCGTAAGCCGCTACAGGCGTAGGATATACCGTAATGTAATTTTTCTTCTCCAGCGAATCCGAACAGCCCTTGTCGGTAGTCACTACCAGCTTCACATCGAAGTATTTCAGCTGATCGCTGGTTGTATTGTTATAACAATGCGACTGGTTGGCATTCGTAGGCGAATGAATCACCGTTCCGTCGCCAAGCATCCATTTCCAGTCGATGATCTGTGCAGGAGGCGTTACGGCAGCCGTCTGGTCCGAAAAGACCACGCAATGCACCGGGCAGCCGCTCGCTTTGTCCACAGAAAATAAGGCTTTGGGGTTATAATCCACATACACCGGCACCCTTAGCGTATCGCGGCACTGGCCCGGATTTGATTCCGTAACCAGGCCAACCGTATGGCTGCCGGCAGCCGGGAAGATGTAGCTGACCGTTTGCCCGTTCGCTTCTATCGTATTGATGTTGTTGTTGTAATCCCAATACCAGTTCGTAACTGTGCCGCTGCCGTTCTGCTCTGTGGCCGTGAAGCCGACAGCCTGGCCGTCGCAGGCAGGAGTGCTGGCTACGCTCATGATCGGTTTCCTGTATACTTCCACCTGCTTTACCACGCTCTTCACACAGCCCTGGTTGGAAGTTACCGTTAAGGTCACATTGTAAACACTTGGCGTGGCGTAACTATGTGAACTCAGGGTTCCTGTAGCCACACCGCCATCGCCAAAGCTCCAGGCATAATTGGTGTTGGTGCCTACCGCAATCGTTGTTCCCGAAGCATCAAATGTATTGGGCTGCGCATTGATGCAATGGTTGACGAAGCTAAAGTCGGGCACAGGAACAGGGTTTACGTACACCGAGATCGTATTCGTGGAATTTGAGCAGGTAAGCCCTGCCACCGGCGTGGTTGATACGGTATAGCTTACCAGGTTGTTGCCATAAGCCGGGAAGATATAATTCACATTGGCAACGCCCGTTGCATCGACCGTTCCGTTGCTCAGGAAATCCCACTGGTAACCGTTGATCACATTTCCGTTGCCATTGCTGGCATCCGTCAGCTGCGTGGGAGCCCCGAGGCACACCGTATTGGAAGTAAAAGCTGCCGTCGGGATCGCAAACACGTTTACCGGCTTCACAACAAGATCAATACAGTTGTGTGTAGACGTTGCCGTTAAGGTCACGTTATAAACGGCATTGCCGTTTGCTCCCAGCGTATAGGTATGCACCGGGTTTGTGGTGGTGGCATTCGGAGAGCCATCTGCAAAAGCCCATACATAGGCCGGTGCTCCACCCGTATTGGGGTTCACTGTAGTGCTGGTTTGGTTGGTAAAGGTTGTCGCGGTGCCGTAGCACACGTTGTCCGGCGAAAAATTCGGAACCGTATGCCCCCACACATCTACCGGAAGCGTAAAGGTATTCACACAGCCCGTAGAAGAGGTTACCTGCAGCGATGTGGTAAACGTTCCGGAAGAAGGGAACGTAAAGCCGGGGTTCTGCGTGAGGTTATCGGCCACACCATCACTTGTAAAATCCCAGCTCCAGGCGTTGATAACTCCGGTACCGGTAGTCGACAGATCGGTAAAGGCCGTTTGTGTAGCCTGGCATACTGCCGTGGCACTGAAGTTTGCCGCCGGCGAAGGATAGATCGTTACCGTTTTGGTAATGCTGGCCGTGCAGGTCGTATTCGCCATAATGTCAAGCGTGATTGTTTTTACTCCACTCGTTGAATAACTCACCGGCGACGGGTTCTGGTTGGTGCTCGCCGCAGGATTGGCTCCCGCGCCAAAATTCCAGCTATACTGGCTGATATTGTCCGGATTAGGAACACTGGACGTATTATTCAGTACCACATTCGCGCCGATACAGGCATTCACCGGGGTAAAAGTCGCTGTTGGCAGCGCATTCACCCTTACGGCGATGGCAGAGCTGTCGCGGCATCCGTTAGGGCTGGTCGCTTTCAGCTCCGCCGTATAGGTACCCACGGCAGCATAATTATTGGTTGGCGACTGTGTTGTATTATCCGTTGTGCCGTTGTTATCGAAATCCCAGGCCCAGGTTAAGGCGGCAGCCGGCGTAATGCTGCTGTTATTGGTGAAGTTTACCGCCGTGCCCAGGCATACCGGGTTTGCCGTGAAGCTGATGACCGGTTTCGGGAAAATGGTGATCGGCTGCGTGATCGAATCCTTGCACAAGCCTGCATCTGTCACCACCAGCTTCACGTTGAAAGTACCCGGCCCCGCGTACGTATGATTAGGCGTTGCCCCCATTCCATTGCCGGAGTTATCACCCCAGTTCCATACCTGCGATACAATACTTGCGACAGGCGTGCTGGTGCTCGTAAAATTGGAAGCCGCTCCCACGCAACCATTGGCAAGGTTGAAGCCGGCTGTTGGTTTTGGGGTTACCGTGATGGTTTTACTGATGCTATCCACACAGCCGCCGTTCGATATTTTGAGCTTCACGGTACGCGTTCCGGCAGTCGTGTAAGTATGAGTTTCCACGGCAGCAGATCCTGCCGGCGAAGCATCGCCCCAGTCCCAGACATAGCCAGAAATAGCCGGTCCTCCATTCTGTTGCGAGGTACTCTGGAAAGGCACCGAGAACGTGGTTTGGCAAGGCGTAGTGGTGAAGGTAAAGTCGGCGATCGGCTTCGGCACAATCGCAAAATTTGAATACAGCACCGGGCTGTTACAGCTGGTGCCCTGCATCAGGAGCGAAACCGAATAGGAACCTGTGGCATTTGCCGAAACGCATTGCCCCGTTTGCCCCGTAACCCCGGGGCCCGTCCAGCTATAACCGGTAAAGCCCGGCGGTGCGCATAAGGTATTGTTTCCTACAGCGCACATGGAGCTGTTCGTTTGCCCTACCGGGATATCAAAACCATTCAGGTTCAGCGTCATGGGCTGGCAGGAAGCATCGATATAGCAGTAGCCCGGGTGAGCGCCCTGCGAAGCCACACAGCCTCCAACCGTAAACTCGATATTCACACATTGCCCGATATAAGCGGTGAGGTCAAAGGAACGCGTCTGCCAGGGCTTGTAGCTCCAGACGCCGCTCGAAATAAAAGTAGGATCGCCACTGCTACAGGCAGAGCCGCTTTGGGATACCTGGTACTGTGCGCAGGGAATCACCACATTGTTGCAGGTTTCAAACTTAATGTTAAAGAACGGCTGATCCGAACAGGCATGCCCACCATCCTGCAGAACGACGGCGTACTTGTATACAAATACAGAGTTGGCTGCTGTTACGGTGAAGGTCTGGTTCAGCCTGTAGGACATACCTCCCGTCCCTGTTTGCCCCAGGCGGCAGGCAAAATTGCCTCCGCCCGGAGGAACCGTTGGCAAAGCCGGAACATTGGGATCGGTTCCCGGGCCGACGATGATGGCCTGCGCTGTAGGGGCGCCACAGCATCCTGCCATGGTCTGCGAATTATTGTTAGGGCCTTCCATGGCCGTCCATCCCGCAAGGGTTCCCGTTTCAAAGCCCGGATTGGTGCAGGGGGCCTGTACTCCGGGGTTGGCAGGTGGCGCCGGCCTCAGGCTGTATTTATAATCGATGAACTGACGCTCGAGTGCAGCCACATACCGCTTTTGCTGCCAGGCTTCAGGCGCATAACGCCTTGCCTCTTTCCAGGCAGCATCCGTATCAAAGCCGCGGATAGAATCGGGATCATTCTCGAGTCTCAGATAAAATTTATCGATATGCTCATTATTTATCCCTGTATGAAGGTGGTGCTGGTCGGTCTGAGATAGACAAAGTGAACATAAGAACAATAAAACAAGTGTGTGTAGTGATGTTTTCATAGTCTTAAGGTTTAGCTTTACAATAATATATACAATTTTGTCGAAATTCAAATTGTATACTAAACCTAAAGCGTGCCTAAATAATTGAAAATCAACTTTGACGCAAAATGACTTTGTAGGAAGTCTGGAGCAGGCAAAAAAGCTTCTATAAAACCTTGAAAGCTCTGATTTACAGAGAGCTAAAAACCTTCTTCCAAACGGAGAAAGAATAGAGTCTTAATAAAAATCCTGGCTTTTGCAACACCAGCCGGTCAAAATCCTGACTTAAGCGACTGAAATGCATAAAATCATCGCTGTTTTTGAGTTCATCTATGACCAAAGCCTTATTCGATTTCAGCCAATTGGTCAATGGTGTTTCAAAACCAACCTTATCACGGCGCTGGTAAATGGCAGAAGGGATGTAGTGTTTGGCGGCTTCTCTGAGGAGGTATTTCGAGAGGCCGTTTTTTATTTTCCGGTTTCCACGGATAGAGAAGGCAAGGTCAACAAGGCTTATATCATCGGCAAAGGGCACCCGGCTTTCTATGCCGAAAGCCATGCTGCAGCGGTCTTCGCATTTCAAAAAGGACTTGAGCCTCCCGGTATAATCTTTCCTGAGTTCCGTGTTGAGATCTGAAGCAAAAGGCGTGTGCAGCGCTTTTCCAAAGCCTTTTTTGTCCTTTGTGAAATAAGCCCCGAAATTATTGGAGGCGTTCAACAGATCTTTCAGTCCCTGCCTGAAATACAGCTGGTAAGGACTGGCAATGGTGGGCGCCGCTTCCCTGATCAGCTTCAGTCTCAGAGGCATGGCATTTTCGCGCCAATAGGCCAGGTAATGGTGGGCATAGCCGCCAAAGAGCTCGTCGGCTCCCTGCCCGTCCAGCAACACTTTCACACCGTGCTCCGCTGCCAGCTTCATCACGCGGTGCTGCGAATAGGTGCTGGAGCTCCATACCGGAAGGTCCTGGTAATAATTCAATTCTTTGATATCCCTGAAAAATTCATCAGCCGTAGGGCTAACGGTTTGCCAGCTACCTTTTACCTGCTCTGCCACGGATGCGGCATACGCGCTTTCATCGAAGGTCTCTCCTTTGAATACGGCGGTGAAAAGCTGCATCCTGGTTTCAGGCTGCAGGGCTTTCACCATGCCCGCAATCACCGAGCTGTCGAGCCCGCCGCTCAGGCAGGAGCCTACTTCCACGTCGCTGCGCAGGCGGAGCCGGATGGCATTGAGCAAAGCCTGCTCCACACGCTCCACCAATTCTGCCTCGCCCAGGTCAATTTCTCCCGAAGGCAGTTCATAGTAACGCTTGATGCTTAGCTCCTGCGTGTGTAGCTTATAGTGAATATAATGCGCGGGCTTCAGCTCCCGGATGTGCCGGAACAGGCTTTCCTCCTCTGTTTCGAGGTTGGCATTCACAAGATAGTCGAACTGCTGCGCTTCGTTGACTTCAAAGCGAACCAGGCCTGCTTTGATGAAGGCCTTGTATTCACTGGAAAAAGCGAAAGTATCTTTGGTGTTGATGTAGTAAAAAGGCTTCACCCCTGCCCTGTCCCTGGCGCAAAACAGCTCCTGCTTCTGCCTGTCGAACAGCACAAAGGCAAACATACCGTTGAAGCGCTCCAGGCAGGAAATCCCCCAGGCTTTGTAGGCTGCCAGGATCACTTCCGTATCGGTTTGGGTCAGGAATACATGGCCCTGTTGCCGGAGCTCTTCCCTCAGCTCTACGTAGTTATAGATCTCCCCGTTGTAGGTGATCCAGAGCTTCTCTGTGCTGTCGCACATGGGCTGGTGGCCGGCCTCGGAGAGGTCGATGATGGACAGGCGCCTGTGGGCAAAGGCCATGGCATAACCTTCTGCCACCTCGCTGATAGCGGTTTCCGGCATGTAGCGGAAGCTTCGGTTGCTGCGGATGGCAAGCGGTGTATCGTCTGAATATACCGGCAGCGAGCCTTGCTCCGAAAAAAAAGCAAAGCCTTCTCCGTCGGGCCCGCGGTGGCGGATGGCCCGGCTCATGGCAAACACCTGCTCTTTAAGAGCCGGCGCGCCTGATTTGGAAATGATGCCTGCAATACCGCACATAGGTAGTAATTAGTGATTGGTGGTTAGTGGTTAGTGGTTAGTGTTGGGTTTACGGGATTCTTGTAATATATTTTTATAGACAGCGATCCACTCCTTTTGTTCAGGGACAAAGCTATCGTTGTGAAAGATAGAAACAAATTCGCCGCCGTATTTTTTCACCTGCGCCATAAGCTCATAGCAAAGCTCCTGCGCTTTGCCGGCATCCAATTGATTGTAATCGCGCAGGGTCCCTTCCATTACGGTGCTGGGATGAAGCGTCAGGGATGTCGCCTCGTTCCGCTCCAGATCGAACCATTGGTAAGGAACGCATAGGCCGGTGCGGAAGCCGCACTGCGAGGCGTAGATCATGGTGTAATCGTCGGTAATACCGGCTTCCACAAACCGGCGGTAGGTTTCCGGAAATTTCACCCTCAAAAAATGGCAGCGGGCCGAGGTGACAGGCTTGCCGGTAATGGCTTCCAGCCGTTGCTTCTCCATGCCAATCCTGCCCGGATCGTCATAGGCCTGGTAAGAGGGGTGCAAGCCCATGGAATGGCTGCCGGCCAGGCGGCGCAATAGCTTCCGGAAACCGGCATTGGTGTGCCTCGGGTTTTTATCGTAAGCAGCATAATCGCCGATGAGCACAAAATACTGCAAGGCCGTTTGCGTTTGTGCGCTCAGGCCGTTGATCAGGTCAAAAGTATTATAAGGGTCTTTGGCATCGTTGCCATTGGCAGCCAGCCGCTCAGCTGCTTTCCCGAACCGAAGGGACAAAAGGTCTTTCAGCAGACCGCCGGCATTCCTTGCAAATCCTTTGTGCGCGTAAGCAAAGGCATTGTCGATGTCGATGGTGGAGAGAAAGTTGAATGGCCTTGTCTTAAACACCAGCTCCGGATTCTGTGATTTCAAAACAGCGGCAAAGTCAGCGATGAGCTCATGCAAAAATGGCCTGCCCAATACCTTCCACCGGTGCAGGGAGCTCTGCTCCGCCATGTACCGTCCGTGCCGGTCGCCTTCAAAAGGCAGGTACTCTTCGTAGCAGGTTGCCACATAAAATACGGTGGAAAAAAGATCGTAAGGAAGCGCAGACGCTTCTCCCACCTCAAAAACCAGCGGGAAGTTTTTATAAGATCCCGACCTCACCGGTATCTCTTTTCTCAAGTGTGTTTCAAACAGCAAAGCACCTGCTTCCAGGAAAATGCCGGTATCCGGTTTCTCATAGGTATAAGCCAGCTTCGGAAGCACGGAACCCTCATAGTTCAACCGGTCATCGGTAAGCTCATAGGGTATTCCGAGAACTGTGCCGAAGATCAGCTCAACCGTATAGGAAACGCGTGCGGTAATGCTATGTGTATAGATGAGGATCAAAAAACGTTTTCGGTTAAACACATAGTTTTACAATATCTTCATACACATTACGCCATTCGCTCCACTCCTGCGCGGTTCCCATCGTATCGTTATGGAAAATGGAAATCATTTCACCATGGTATTTTTTCACGCTGTCAATCAGCGGCCCGGCAATCCCGGCAACGGTATCAGGCAATGCCCTGTCCTTGTAGCGCAGCGATGTTTCGCTGAGACAGAAGGAGTGGATCCGCAGGCCGGTCTCTATCTCATCATCGAGGTCGTACCAGTAAAAAGGACTGCAAATGCTGGCCCGGAAGCCGTTGTGCATCGAGTATCCCATCGAATAATCGTCGGTAATGCCCAGCTCCAGCAGGTTAAAGTAAGTATCCGGAAATTTCAGCATGGAAAAATGCTGGCGCGAATGGTAAATATCGCGGTGCGTGATCGCCGCCAGGCGATGGATCTCCGTCTTCACCTGCCCGGGCTTGCTATTGGAGCCAAAAGACGGGTGTATACCCGGAATGGAATAATCGGTCAGGTGCTTGATCAGTGTCTGGAAGCTGCGGTGATTGGAAGGATGGTTCTTATCGTTGATCCCGTAATCGCCCAGCAGGTAGAAATAAATGACCTTCAGCTGGTATTTTTTCTGGATCTCCAGCTGGTATTCGTACGAGTCGAAAGGATCTTTTTCTTTCTGGAGCAATACCGAAGTGCGGTCGATGATGTCATGCTTATCGAGCTCCGCAATCGACTTCAGATAGCCGCCCAGCGAGCGCATAATACCTTTACGCTTGTATTTGTAGGCATTGTCGATGTCGATGGTAGACACATAGGAGTAGCTGCGGTGTGTTACGACGAGGTTATGGAATTTGCGGAGCAGGATTTTCTCGAACCCGGCGATCCATATATTCACCAGCGGGATCCTCAGGAAATCGTACTGGTAGGCCAGGCTGTTCTCTGCCTCAAAGCGGTTGAAGCTATCCGGGATAAAGGGCAGGTATTCTTCGTAGCGGCTCACCAGGTAGAATGCGGCTGCAAAGATGTCAAAGGGCAAGATGCTGTTGTAGGTCTTAAAAAAATATTTCACATAATCGTCGTGATTCTGGATCTGGATCGTCTGCTCGCGGATGCCTGATTCAAACATCAGGTCGCAGGCGATAATGTGAAAGTCGGATTCTATAGGCTGCTTGCTGTAGGAAAACTTATAACCCTCAAACAGCTTATAATCGTCCTCGTTATTGGTGATCGTAAACTCCAGCCCCAGGCAGTCTTTCAGCATGAGGTTGAAGATGTATTTCACCCGGGGGGTGATCTTTTGAACGTAAATAAAAATATGTGAGTTTGGATTCAACGAAGTATTCAAATTTACTAAAAACTTAAGCTGCGAAAAAATTTATCTTCCCTGGATACTAGAAGCCCGACTCCGCTGCTTCTTTGCGGAGGCACGTCCAAAAAACAGTCTTCCTATGCAAAAATACGTTACCCTGCTGATGTCATGAATCCGCACACATCAATGTCATGCATCAGCCAGCTATTGTTAATTAAATTTTCATATCGAAAGACCCGCCAAAAACATTAGCCCGTTTAATTTCTTTATTTTTAAGCACCATTATTAACCTAAGTTTATGCAACAACTGATCGAATGCGTTCCTAATTTTTCCGAAGGACTTGACCTCTCTGTGATCAAACAGATCACCAACGACATAGAATCCGTAGAAGGCGTGCGCCTGCTGAATGTAGATCCCGGCAAGGCCACCAACCGTACCGTAGTGACCTTTGTAGGCAACCCGCAGGCCGTGATTGATGCCGCCTTTCTTGCCATCAAAAAAGCAGGAGAGCTCATCGACATGAGCAAACATAAGGGAGAGCATCCGCGCATGGGCGCTACCGATGTATGCCCGCTGATCCCGATTGCCAATATCAGCATGGAAGAAACGGCTGCCTGGGCTCAGAAGCTGGGCGAGCGCGTGGGAAAAGACCTGCAGATCCCGGTGTACCTCTACGAGGCGGCCCAGAAAAACAAAGAGCGCAGCAACCTCTCGGTGATCAGGGCCGGGGAATATGAAGGCTTTTTCAAAAAAATAAAACTGCCGGAGTGGAAGCCGGATTTCGGCCCTGCGGAGTTTGACGCCAAACGCGGGGCAACGGTGATCGGCGCCCGCGATTTTTTAGTGGCTTATAACGTCAACCTCAATACCACATCCACACGCCGCGCCAATTCCATTGCCTTCGATGTGCGCGAGGCAGGCCGCGTGAAACGGGAAGGCGACCCCATCAACGGCAAAGTGGTGACCGACGGGAACGGCAACCCGGTAAGCATTCCGGGCAGCCTGAAATCGGTGAAAGCCATAGGCTGGTTCATCGAAGAATACGGTGTGGCGCAGATCTCCATGAACCTCACCAATATCAATGTGACTCCGCTTCACATTGCCTTCGACGAGGTTTGCAAAAAAGCCACCGAGCGGGGCATCCGTGTTACAGGCTCGGAGCTGGTGGGCCTGGTGCCACTGAAATCCATGATTGACGCGGGGAAATATTTCCTGAAAAAACAGCAACGCTCGGTGGGTGTTTCTGAAAAAGAGCTGATCAAAATTGCGATTAAAACCATGGGGCTGGATGAGCTCGGCCCTTTCAGGCCCGAAGAGCGCATCATCGAATACCTGCTGAAAGATGCGGCCGACAGCAAACTGGTAAATATGAGCTTAACGGCCTTTGCCGACGAAACAGCCAGCGAAAGTCCCGCGCCGGGCGGTGGCTCCATCTCGGCCTACATCGGCTCGCTGGGCGTTTCCCTGGCCACGATGGTAGCCAATCTATCGTCCCATAAAAAAGGATGGGACAGCCGCTGGGAAGAATTCAGCCAATGGGCGGAGAAAGGACAAAGCCTGAAAGATGAACTGACGCGGCTGGTGGACGCCGACACCGCTGCTTTCAACAGGATCATGACGGCTTTTGGCTTACCAAAAGCCAACGACGAGGAAAAAGCGATCCGTAAGCAAGCCATCCAGGATGCTACAAAATTTGCTATCGAGATCCCGTTCAAGGTCATGCAACTGTCGTACGACAGCATGACGCTGATCAAGGCCATGGCTGAGATCGGGAATCCCAACTCTGTGTCGGATGCCGGCGTAGGCGCGTTATGTGCACGCAGCGCCGTGATGGGCGCGTTTATGAATGTGCGGATCAATGCCTCCGGTTATGATGACAAAAGCTATGTAAGCGATATCATTGCCAAAGGGAAGGATATCGAGCACAAAACCATTGCCCTGGAAGCGGAAATCCTGAAGGTGGTGAATGAAAAGATTGGAGTATAACATAAAAGTTATATATTAGCTGTATATGAAAAAGCTTATACTCCTTTTATTATGTGGGCTTCATGCCGGCTTGAGCTTACATGCTCAATACTATGATCAGACGTTTGATGGCACCAGTGTCAACCCTATTATGATTGTTTTGGATGCAGATCCAGGCAATGTATGGCAAATTGGCCAGCCTCAAAAAACCCTGTTTAACAGCGCCAAATCGCTTCCCAAAGTAATTATCACACACACGGCAAATCCTTATCCGGTCAATAATACCTCGCGGTTTACATTTGGGCTGCAAGTGCCTCAGGCTACCAGCAATACCGGGCCATTTGCACTTCGCTGGGTTCAGAAGCTGGATCTGGACACCATGCTCGACGGGGCTATTGTAGAGTTTTCATCAAATGGCATTAACTGGCAAAATGCACATAACAATCCGAACGTTTATCAATTTTATGGCTTCAAACCAGCCAATAAGGACACCATGCCATCAGGCGAATTTTCATTCAGCGGCAGGGATACTACCTGGAGAGACATCTGGCTTTGTATTAAGAAAACATTTTACGAGCAGAACGATTCCATCTATTTCAGGTTTACTCTTAAATCTGATGGTATTCAAACAAACAAGGAAGGCTGGATGATCGATAATTTTATGGCCAGTTTTACCATTTTTCATCCTGTCAAAGAGATCAGCCAGACAGACCCGGTGGTGGTTTATCCGAACGTCACGAGCGGTATCGTAAATGTAGAAATGAAAAAGCTCAAAGATACCGACATGATCGACGACATCGAGCTGATCGATGAATCGGGACGTGTGGTGGAGCGTTTTGGGAAGAACTATACCAAAGTGGTGCTGGATATCAGTAACCACAAGCCCGGCCTGTACTATCTAAAGGTGACTACCCACAGTAAAACCCAGTCGTTTAAAGTCCTTTATGAGAAAGGCTAAACGGGTTCGTCCTAACGCTTTTTTTTGCCTTTTCTGTTTTTTTGTGTGCTTTGGCTTTATCAGGTTTAAAGACCGGCCCTACCGATTCCCGGCAATTCCGCAGTTTCCCGAAATGCCCGTCAATAAAGAGAATCCGGTAACGGTAAACGGTGTGGAACTGGGCAGGCGCTTATTTTACGATCCCGTTTTCAGTGCCGACAGCAGCCTTTCCTGTGCCGGCTGCCATGTTCAGCAACATGCTTTCAGCAATTCCCCACAGGTATTCAGTGCAGGTGTCCATGGGCAATTGCAGCAACGGAATACCCCGCCCCTGTTCAATCTCGCCTGGAACAAAGCCTTGTTCTGGGATGGCCGCGCGGCCTCCATCGAAGAGCAGGTGTTTCATCCCTTGCGAACGGTAACCGAAATGAACTCCAGCTGGCCGGAGGTGACCCGGAAAATCAAAGGGAATAAAGCTTACCGGAAACTTTTCCGCGAAGCTTTTGGGCAGGCAGAGATTGACAGTGTGCTCATCTCAAAAGCGATTGCCCAGTTCGAACGGACCCTGATTTCCGCTAATTCCAAATACGATCGGGTTATCCGGGGGGAAGCCAGGTTTAGCCTGGAAGAGCTGGAAGGGATGGAGCTGATTAACGATATGACGAAAGGCAACTGCGTGCACTGCCACACCACCGATGGCAATGGGCTTGGTACAACAGGGCTTTTCAGCAATAATGGCCTGGATGAGATCAGCCATGTGAACGACTTTAAGGACAAAGGCCTGGGTAGCTATACCGGGAATACCGCCGACTACGGCAAGTTCAAGATCCCATCCCTGAGGAACCTGCTCTTCACGGCGCCCTACATGCACGACGGAAGATTTAAAACCCTGGAAGAAGTCCTTGATTTTTACAGCGAGCATCTGAAACACTCTCCCACCATAGACCCCAACCTGTCTTTTGTACCCAACAGCGCTCCCAGGCTGAACCGCTACGAGAAGAAAAAGATCATCGCTTTTCTTAAAACCCTTAGCGACAGTAGTTTTATTGAAAATCCGGCCTATAGCAATCCTTTTGCGAAACGCTAAATTCAATGCATTTTGCCGGCTATAATTTCGGAATAGCGGGGATTTTTGCTAATTTTGCCCCTTCTTAAAATACCATACACCATGTTCGACAGTTTATCCGAAAAGCTCGAAAGAGCGATGAAGAACCTCAAAGGTCAGGGAAAGATCACCGAAATCAACGTTGCCGAAACGCTGAAAGAAGTACGAAAAGCCCTGCTGGATGCCGATGTTAACTACAAGGTTGCCAAATCCTTTACCGATACGGTCAAGGAAAAAGCCCTGGGACAGAATGTGCTCACGGCTGTTTCTCCGAGCCAGTTATTGGTAAAGATCACGCACGACGAGCTCACCCAGCTGATGGGCGGGCACATGGAAGAGATCTTCATGGGCGGAAATCCAACCGTAATTTTAATGAGCGGCCTGCAGGGTTCGGGTAAAACCACCTTCACCGGAAAACTGGCAAACTTCCTGAAAACCAAAAAGGGTAAAAAACCCTTGCTGGTAGCCTGCGACGTGTACCGCCCCGCGGCGATCGACCAGCTGCATGTGCTGGGAGAGCAAATCGGTGTGGATGTATTCTCCAACAAAGAAGAAAAAAATCCTATTGCCATCGCAGAAGCTGCTATTAAGCAAGCCAAAGAAAACGGCAACAGCATTGTGCTGATCGATACCGCCGGACGCCTGGCCGTCGACGAGCAGATGATGACGGAAATCGCCGAGCTTAAAAAAGCGGTGAATCCAAACGAGATCCTGTTTGTAGTGGATGCCATGACCGGCCAGGATGCCGTAAATACTGCCAAAGCGTTCAACGACCGCCTCGATTTCGACGGTGTGGTGCTCACGAAGCTGGATGGCGATACCCGCGGCGGGGCAGCTTTATCGATCAAATCGGTGGTCAACAAGCCGATCAAATTTATCGGTACCGGCGAAAAAATGGAAGCCCTGGACATTTTCTACCCCGAGCGTATGGCCGACAGGATCCTGGGCATGGGCGACGTGGTAACCCTCGTAGAACGTGCGCAAGAGCAGTTCAACGAAGAAGAGGCCAGGAAGCTCTCCAAAAAAATCGCCAAGAATCAGTTCGACTTCAACGACTTTTTGGGCCAGCTACAGCAGATCAAAAAAATGGGGAACATCAAAGACCTCGTCGGCATGATCCCGGGAGTAGGTAAAGCGATGAAGGATGCAGAGATCAACGACGATGCCTTCAAGGGAATCGAAGCCATTATCGGCTCCATGACCCCGAAAGAGCGCAGCCAGCCGGAGATCATTAACGGATCGCGCCGTCAGCGTATTGCCAAAGGCAGCGGACAAACGATCCAGGAAGTGAACAAGCTCCTGAAACAGTTTGAAGACACCCGCAAAATGATGCGTATGATGGGCGACAAGAACCAGATGGCCAAGCTCATGAAGAACATGCCGGGCGGAATGCCGAGGATGTAGAAGCGTGATATGGTGAGAAGTGAATAGTGGTTAGTGATAAGCTTTAAATAAAAAATGATCTTAATCGACGGAAAAAAAATATCGCAGCAGCTACAGTCCGAAATTGCGGAAGAAGTGAAAGGCATGATCGCCAAAGGCAAAAAGCAGCCACACCTGGCCGCTATCCTGGTAGGCGACGACCCGGCCTCACAAACCTATGTGAACAGCAAGGTGAAAGCCTGCGAGAACGTTGGCTTCAAAAGCACCCTGATCCGTTTCGAAGCTTATACTTCCGAGCAAAAATTACTTTCCAAGATCGAAGAGCTTAACCAGGACGACGATATCGACGGCTACATCGTGCAATTGCCTTTGCCGCGCCACATCTCCGAACAAAAGATCATTGAGGCAGTGAAACCAAGCAAGGACGTAGATGGCTTCCATCCGATCAATGTAGGGCGCCTTGTCCTGAACCTGCCGACCTATGTCAGCGCGACGCCGTTTGGTATCGTGCAGCTCCTGGAGCGCTATAACATTCCTACGGATGGCAAGCATTGTGTGGTGATCGGCCGCAGCCATATTGTAGGCTCACCGATGAGCATCCTCATGGCCAAAAATACCAACCTCGGGAACTGCACGGTAACGCTTTGCCACAGCCATACACAAAACCTGAAAGAGCATACCCTGAATGCCGACATCATCATTGCTGCTATCGGCAAGCCAAACTTTGTGACCGCTGATATGGTGAAAGAAGGTGCCGTGATCATTGATGTGGGCATCAACCGCGTGGACGATGCGTCTACCAAAAGCGGGTTTAAGCTCGTGGGCGATGTGAAATTCGACGAGGTTTCTCAAAAAGCAGGCTATATTACTCCTGTACCGGGCGGTGTAGGCCCTATGACCATTGCTTCTTTATTGAAGAATACACTCATCGCCGCTAAGAAAGAATTTTAATCCTTCTTATTTTCGATTTAATATTCAACCCTTTCAGGCTTGTAAGTAACCATCCGTTTTTTGTTACTGACATTCAGATATGTATCCTTGATTTGTCGACTGTATGCTGATAATCCACTTCCGAAGATCCAGAAGGCATTCAACATACATAATTCAACACGAAAATAAGCAGATGTAGTAGCCTAGGGGGAGTGAGTATGTATCAAGCCTGTATAATGGTTGAATACAATTAGCTTTAATTTCTCTCAATACATTGGATGAAGTTTGTAAAAAGCGAAAGTCCCGGCCACTACCCCGGGACTTTCTAACCAATTAATCTAGAACAAAACTACACTAAAACTTACTACCTACAGTTACACCAATAGTCGTGCCAGAATTATTAACAGTGGATTTATCCACGTAATTTGCGTTGTACATATAGTACGTATCGTTTGTAACAGACTGTGTAACAGCTAAATCTATATAAAATTTATTCATCCTGTAACCGATCCCTCCTGTATAGAAGGTCCTTACACCATCGCCGTTAAAAACATTACCGAAGGGACTTCCGTACATGGCATAGCCCGCTCTCAGGTAAATCGGCTTCAAAACCACCTCTGCCCCCACCCGCAGATTGGAGCTTGCACTGTATTTGGTTTTAATGGTATTATTTACACCGGTAAATACCTGCGGAGAGCTTCTTAAAGCGGCGGCGCTGTAGTTCAGGTAATCGTAATCCACATTCAAAGCGCCGTATTTCTGGAATAAGAGAGCGATACTCACGGTGAGCCTCATCGGTGTCACCAGCTTGTAGTTGAATTTTCCTCCCGGGCTGGGCGGATTATCTTCCGAATAAGAATCGCCCTCATCAAAACGCGTGGTCATGGAGTAAATATAGGTATCGGTGAGGTTGTAAAAGGTAGGAGTGGCGTAGCTCACACCCAATCTTAAAAAGTCAGTGGCCCGGTAAATGGCTCCCAGCTTCAGGTTCACACCTGTTCCGCTGGTACGGTAGGTTTCCTGGTAAGTCAGGTCCTTAAAGCCACCAAAACCCGGATAATAGTACACGCCGTAACTGTAGGTAGATTTGGTTGGGCTTACCCGCAAAGAGTCTTTATCATCGGCTTCGGTATAGGTAGACTGGTAATTGAAATTAACAGATGAAATACCCAATGAAGCGCCGATGTACAATTTATCGTCATAACCATAGGCATAGTTGATATTCCATTCGTTGATCCTGCCCGATTTCTGAATTTCGTTGGCCTGCCTGAGGTTGTATTTGGTATCCACAAAGCTGTAGTATTTACCATCCAGGGTATCCAGCGCCAGCGTATTAAACGCCAGGCCTTCATAGCTTCCATCCAGGTTTTTGGGGGTAATGCCCTTGGCGGCGGCCAGCATATCCTGCGTGATGCTTTTGTGGTTGCTGCTGCCTTCGATATGGATCTCCGAGTTAAAATTCACCAGCTGGTTACCCGAAAAGCCCAGGGCATGGTGCGATTTCGGATCGATCTTGCTGTCCCAGGCACCAACAATGGTGAGCCCATCGAAGGTGGCATTGGACGAAGGTGTGCTGAACTCAGTGCCGTTATGGCTTGCCTTTGCTGTGCCGAATTTAAGTCCAAGGCCAATATTGATATCTCCTTTTTTGTAGAGGCCTATCCCGGCGGGGTTAATTGCCATGGCGGAGCCATCGGCACCCAAGGCGCCAAATGAGCCGGCCATGGCCTTGCTGCGGGCGGTTCCGCCGAAAAAGGTCTGCGAATAGCGCATAGCGTCCAGATCGTTTTGTGCTGATAATGGCACCGAGAGTGCACATAGAACCGCTATATATAAACTGCTTTTCATAAGTAAGTGCTATTGTTTTTTATTGCCGTATGACATAGCCATATTTCTTCAGGTCGCAATAGAGTACCAGCAACATGGCTATTCATAAAATGATTCCGTAAAGTTTGTATTTGGGAGATTATCTCGGACGACCACTACCACCTGAACGAACGCCACCTCCTCCGCCGCCTCCGCCATTATTGGATGGAAACTGGAAGTTGTCGCGCGCCGGAGCTTCATACTGCTTAATTGGCTGTTGCTGCTCATATTGCTTCACCGGCTGCTCATATTGCCTGATGGGCTGGCTTTCATACTGCTGTTTGACGGGCTGATCGTATTGCCTGATAGGCTGATTGTCATATTGCTGTTTGACAGGCTGATCGTATTGTTTCACCGGCTGGTTGTTGTAATTCCGGACAGGCTGGTTATCGATGGGTTGTTTCACCGGAGCGCTGTACCCGTCGTTGTAATTCCTGCCGGGATTAACGGCATCGGGCTTGGTTGTTGTTCCTCTTACAGGATTATCTCCATAAGTGGTTTTACCCGGATTGGCGATCGTACCTTGCCCCTGAGAATTTCTGATCCCTGCCGACCCGTTGGTGTACGCGCCTACTTTTGACGGGGTAGACCTTACCGGCTCATCCGCAAACTTAGGAATGGATGCCTGCTGCTGAGCTACTGACGATACATATTTCTGCACATAGCCGTCATCGGTTTTCACTCCCGGATTTGAGGTTCTCGGACTATTGTTGCCGGTGTGCGAAGCCCTCGGCCCGTAGGTATAACCGCTGTTCACGTCATAACCGTTGTAGTAGCCCCAGCCATTGTATGGGTAGGAATAGCCGTAGCCGCCATAATAGGGATTGTAGCCGTATCCGTAGCCATAAGGGTTGTAACCATATCCGTAACCGTAGCCATACCCGAAACCGTAGTATGGGTAACCGCCCCAGCCATTGTTGTAACCATTGTAATAGCCGTTGTTGTAACCCTGCCAGTAGGCAGAGGTATAGGGGTCGTAAGGGTTGTAGCCATTGTAACCGCCATACCCGTAGTTATTGCCCCAGCCATAGTTCATGTAAAACGAGACAGATGGATTGTAAGCGTAATTGTTGTAACCGGAACCCCACCAGCTGTAGCCGTTGTAAACGCTCACGCCGTAGTTGTAGGGGTTGCGGTTGTACCAGTAGGAGTTGGTGTAGTAATTATCGTAATAGCTGAGCCCGTTGATGTTATTATCGAAGCGTTTGATGCGGGTAGCGTATTCGTAATCGTAATAATCGTCGTATTTGAATTCCCTGTCTTTGTAATAAGGGTTAGCATCGTCCTTTTCCTGCTGGGCCTTACGTACGGCGGCGATAGAATCGTTGTAGCGCTTCTCACGGGCTTCACGGGCGGCCTTTTTTTCGGCGGCTATTCTTGCCTCCTCGATCCTGTCCTCCTTCGGGTTGGCATACACATCGTCGTTGGAAGATGCTTGTTTTTGGGTGGCGCAGGAAGAGATAAGAAACAATACGATTAGATTAAGGACCAGAACTGATTGTTTCATTTTATTAGTTTTTAATCATAACACGAAAAACGTGCAATAAAAGTTTAACTTTGCAGGGGATGCACTTGTAAAAATACAAAATAAGTGCCAAACCTTAGAACACATCATTTCAATTTAACATTTGTTATACAAGTATGAGCAAAGAACTGACAAAGCGGTCGGAAGATTACAGTAAGTGGTACAATGATTTAGTAGTAAAAGCGGATCTCGCGGATCACTCAGCCGTAAAGGGCTGTATGGTGATCAAACCCGGTGGCTACGCCATCTGGGAGAACATGCAGAAGGCGCTGGATAAGATGTTCAAAGACACGGGACATGTCAACGCTTACTTCCCTTTGTTCATCCCCAAAAGTTTATTTGAAGCAGAAGAAAAAAACGCAGAAGGCTTTGCCAAAGAGTGCGCCGTGGTAACTCATTACCGCCTCAAAACAAACCCGAATGATAAAACAAAACTCATCGTTGATCCGGAAGCGAAACTGGAGGAGGAATTGATCGTTCGCCCGACAAGCGAGGCGATTATCTGGAATACTTACAAAGGCTGGATCCAGTCGTACCGCGACCTACCGATCCTGGTAAACCAATGGGCCAATGTGGTACGCTGGGAGATGCGCACGCGCCTGTTTCTTCGTACCACGGAATTCCTTTGGCAGGAAGGCCATACAGCGCATGCCACTAAGGAAGAAGCGATTGCAGAAACGAAACAGATGCTGGAAGTGTATGCTGATTTTGTGGAAAACTGGATGGCTGTACCGGTTGTGAAAGGAGTAAAAACGCCTAATGAGCGCTTTGCCGGCGCCGACGACACCTATTGCATCGAGGCACTGATGCAGGACGGCAAAGCCCTGCAGGCAGGCACTTCACATTTCCTCGGGCAGAATTTCGCGAAGGCGTTTGATGTAAAATACGTCACCAAAGACAATAAGCAGGAACATGTATGGGCAACGTCCTGGGGCGTTTCCACGCGATTGATGGGAGCCCTCATCATGAGCCACAGCGATGATCACGGGCTGATCATTCCTCCGAAACTGGCGCCTACGCAGGTGGTGATCGTGCCTATTTACAAGGGCGACGAGGGCCTGGCGAAGGTATCGGAAGTGGCAAATGTTATTAAGAAAAAACTTCAGGCCAAAGGCATTACGGTAAAATACGACGACCGCGACTCTCAGCGCCCGGGTTGGAAATTTGCAGACTACGAGCTGAAGGGTGTCCCGGTGCGTATTGCCATCGGCGAGCGTGACCTGGCCAACGGAACGGTGGAACTGGCGAGGCGCGACAACCTTAGCAAAGAAACCGTGAGCATTGAAGGTATCGACACGCTGATCGAAAAACTGCTGGAAGATATCCAGGACAATTTATTTAAACGTGCCAAACAGCGTACGCAAAACCTCACCACAAGGGTCGACACCTACGAGGAGTTCAAAAAAGTGCTGGAAGAAAAAACCGGCTTCATTTATGCTCACTGGGACGGCACTCCTGAAACGGAAGAGAAGATCAAAGAGGAAACCAAAGCAACGATCCGCTGCATTCCGCTGAATAATGAACAGGAAGCGGGCGTATGTATTTATAGCGGTAAACCAAGCACACAGCGTGTTTTATTTGCGAAAGCTTATTAATCAATTACTATAAATTATAATGGTTACAAATTCAGACACGAATACACGAATGCTCTGTACACGCTACAGCTGGTGTGTTCGTACGGATTCGTCATCATCATTTGTTATCCCTAAACTACTAAAAGCACTTTAAAAAGAATTATGTCAACACTGATCATCTTCCGCCACGGACAAAGCGTTTGGAACCTCGAAAATAAATTTACCGGCTGGGTGGATGTAGAGCTTACCGATAAAGGAGTGGAGGAAGCAAAGAACGCGGGAGAAAAACTAAAGCCTTTCCGTTTCGACCTGGCTTATGCTTCGGATTTGAAACGTGCTCAAAACACCCTGAAAACAGCCCTTGAGGTAGCAGGACAGCCAGATGTTCCAACGACTTACGACAAAGCCTTGAACGAACGGATGTACGGCGATCTTCAGGGCCTAGACAAAACGGAAACGGCCAAAAAATTCGGAGAGGACCAGGTGAAGATTTGGAGGAGAAGCTACGATATTGCGCCTCCCAACGGAGAAAGCCTGAAGGATACGGCTGCCCGCGTGATCCCCTACTACAAAGCCGAAATAGAGCCAAAGCTCAGAGAAGGTAAAAATATTGTCATCGCCGCTCATGGCAACAGCTTACGCGCGCTGATCATGTACCTCGAAAATATGACGCCGGAACAGATCCTGGAATTTGAGATTGGCACGGCGGTTCCCCGCCACTACGAGCTGGATAAAAACCTGACTGTTTTAAAAGCTGAAAATCTATAGGTCATGTCCTCATCGCAGCAATTCATAAATTCGAACAGCAAGACGATTGCCATCGACTTTGACGGAACGATTGTGGAGCACGACTTTCCGAGGATCGGGAAAGAAATGCTGTTTGCGTTTTCCACGATTAAGGAACTTAGCAAGAAGGGGCACAAGCTTATTTTATGGACCTACCGCACGGGCGACCTGCTGGATGAAGCGGTGGAGTATTGCCGCAAAAACGGTGTGGAGTTTTATGCCGTGAACAAGAATTATCCGGAAGAGCAGATGTCGGAAGGCACCGCCAGGAAGCTGATCGCCGACATTTTCATCGATGACCGCAACGTAGGCGGATTCCCCGGCTGGAGCGCCGTGTGGCAAATCCTGCACCCGGAAGGGGGCGACTTCAACCATACATTTACGAATCCGGAGGCTCACCACAACTACAAAAAAGAGAAAAGCTTTTTTCAGAAATTATTCGGAAAAGAATAGCTATTGAGAAACGAAAAACACCATGAAGAGAATCATTTTAAAAAGCAGGGAAGAGATTGAGCTGATGCGCGAAGCCGCACTGAGTGTATCGCGCACCTTAGGCGTGATCGCTAAAGAAATAAAACCGGGCGTTACTTCGCTGTACCTCGATAAGATTGCCGAAGAATATATCCGCGACAATGGCGGCACGCCTTTATTCAAGGGCATGTACGACTTCCCGAATGCGCTGTGCATGTCGCTGAACGAATCGGTGGTGCATGGAATCCCCAACGACAAGCCTCTGCGCGAGGGGGATATTATTTCGGTAGACTGCGGCGTGAAGAAAAACGGCTATTGCGGCGATCATGCGTATACCTTTGCAGTGGGCGAAGTAAAGCCGGAAGTGCGCCGCCTGCTCGACGTGACGCTGGAATGCCTTTACCTGGGCATCGAACAGTTTAAGACCGGCAACCGCATTGGCGATATCGGCTTTGCGATCCAGTCGCATGCCGAAAAAAACGGCTACGGGGTGGTGAGGGAACTGGTAGGCCATGGCCTGGGAAAAGACCTGCACGAGGGGCCGGATGTCCCGAATTTCGGAAAACGCGGCGACGGGCCGAAATTAAAGGACGGCATGGTGCTGGCCATCGAGCCGATGATCAATATGGGCAAACGCCAGGTGCAATTCATGAAAGACGGCTGGACGGTACTGACCATAGACCGCCTTCCGTCGGCCCATTTTGAGCATGATGTAGCGATGATTGACGGGAAACCCGATATTTTATCGACGTTCCAATATGTGGAAGAGGCGCTCGGAATTCAGCCAGGCATGTCAACAAACCTTTAAAACATTTATTTTGTTATTTCACCAAAAAGTATTTACTTGCATAGGTTTTTTGATCCAATAAACAAATCAATTATGACGATGAACATGACTAATTTAAAGCTGAAATCCAAAGTGCTTGCTTTGGGTTTGGTTTCTGTATTTATTTCTTCCTGCGGCGACCCTAAGCCGACAGAGGAAACGAACGATAATTTACCTGATACCGACACTGTTAAGAATATGGCATTGAACGTTGGAGGTGAATTATTCAGTGTTCCTTCACCAATTCAAACGGCCCTGTTGGTTCAAAAATCGGGCGTTACCTACGATAAAGCGATCTTAAATCCAGGCAACAAAAACGGGCAATACATCTCCGACTTTTCTAAATCCCTGAACCTGGGCATTTATGGTGCTGACCTTGGCTACGTAAGCATGTACAACCAAACACAGGATGCTTTGGGCTACCTGGGCGCAGTGAAGCAAATTGCCGACAAACTGGGGGTTTCTGCTGCTTTCGACCAGAAAACCATGGAGCGTATCAACGATAATATTTCCAACAAGGACAGTATGTTGGTATTGGTAGGGATTGCTTACCGTGCAAGCGACGCTTACCTGAAAACCAACAAGCGCACAGAGATCAGCAGCCTGATCCTGACGGGTGGCTGGATCGAGAGTATGCATTTCTGCATCAATGCGTATAACAAAAAACCGACCGACGAGATCAAATACAGGATCGCGGAACAGAAACAGGCTTTGGGAAGCATTCTTAAGCTGATCACTTCTCACAACATGCCGGATGCTGCCCAGTTGATCAAGGACCTGGAAGCCCTTTCCAAAACTTACGAGGGCATCACCAGCAAATACAACTACGTTGAACCTACGACGGATGAAGCTAAAAAAATCACATACATCAACAGTACTACAGAGATCAGTGTCAGCAAAGAACAGCTGGATGAGATCGCTAAACAGATCACTGCGATGAGGGATAAAATCATTAATGCTAAATCTTAATTAATTTACACGCAACTATGAAGAAAAATCTATATAAAGCCTTTTTAGTGATCGCTATCGTTGGTTTATCCAATGCCGCTAAAGCTCAGTGCGATTCTATCGCTAACCTGTGCGCCAAACACATCATCGCTCAATTCATTTCCGATGGGCAGTCTTACCGCTCCCTGTTGCTGAACTCCGAAGAAACAGCTGAGTTCCACACGACGTTTTTCGGTGAAACGACTTACCGCCTGGCGGCATGCAGCGGCAAAAGCGACGGCAACCTGATCTTCAACATCTACGACCAGGATCGCCACCTGTTATTTACCAACAAAAATTATTCGAATGCTCCGTATTGGGATTTTAAAGTAAAATCCACGTTGGAGTGTACGATCGAAGCCCAGCTGGATGCCAACAAGAATGCAGGCTCCGGATGTGCTGTTATCTTAATCGGCTTCAAACAAAAATAAGAAGCACCCTGAACGTACTCAAAGGATAAAGTTGATAAAGCTTTATCCTTTTTTGTTTTATTACATTAGTGGCTTCGAGAGCCTCAGCCACCGCATGCGAATTCAATTACCATACTGGGTGGCTGAGTCCCGAAGCCACCAAAAAGCTACAAAGAACGAATAACAATCCTATATACAATGCGACGATCTCCCCTGACCCTGCTCTTCTTCTTCTCTGTGATTGCAGCCTTTGCACAAATGCCCTGCGACAAAGGGTTTCGCAGCGACAGCTGCATCATCAACCGCTTTACCTATGCCAAAGAGGCGGTGGAGCTGATGGAAGTAACGATCAAGAATAATTACCAACTGCAGTTCATCCGCAAGGACAAGAAAACCTATTTGCGCATCATTGTGCGCGATAACCTGGGCTTCGGGCAAATCGGAGAATTCGTGCTGATCTGCGGCAAGAAACAGATCTACGACAAGGATATCAAGCTCGTGACAATCGATAAAAGCAGCGGCTGGTTTATCCTAGAGCTCAACCCGAACTACATCCAAACCATCCGCGACCTGGGCTTAAACAAGATCATTTTCAGAGACACGGTGGAGTTCCTGGTACCGAAAAGCGACTCGGAAAAGATCAAACAAACGGCTGCCTGCTTCTTTGAGGCCGTAGTGCCCAAGGAGTAGCTCCCTTTGTTTCCGGGTTTTCGTTGAATGCTGCTAAGACCTTTAGCAGGGCCTTATTGCCTGATTCCGTTCAGGAAAACACTCTCAATCAAATTACTCCCAAAGGAATAAGGAATGAAACCATAAGAGCTGATGGCTTTCGTGATAAAGAAGTTGGCTTTTTTCCCAATGGTGATGCTGCCTACTTCGTGCGACAGCTGCATGGCATAAGCGGAGTTGATAGTGCATGCATTGATGACCTCTTCGGGTGTGAGCTTGTACTGCACACAGCCCAGGCTCATCATGAAGTTCATGTTTCCGCTTGGGCAGCTGCCGGGGTTGAAATCGCTGGCAAAGGCAATGGCTAACCCTGCGTCGATCATTTGCCGCGCCGGAGGCAGAGGCAGGCTTAAGAAGAAGGCGGCGCCAGGCAATACGGTAGGCATGGTGGACGCGTTTTTCAGCAGGGCTATATCGTCTTCATTGCAGTACTCGAGGTGATCCACGCTGATAGCGCCACATTCCACACCGGCTTTGATGCCACCGAAATGGCTCATCTGCTCGGCATGTACTTTAGGGATCAGTCCGTGTTTTTTTCCGGCTTCGAGAATGTCTTTGGTTTCTTCATACGAAAAATAATTCTGCTCGCAGAACACATCGATGTAATCTGCCAGCTTTTCCGCGGCAATGGCGGGCAACATTTCGTCGGTGATGAGGCGAATGTAGCCTGCTTTATTGTTCTTATACGCTATAGGCAGGGCATGTGCACCTAAAAAGGTTGCTTTTACCGGAAGCAGGTTCAGGTCTTTGACCCGCTTAATGACACGCAGCATTTTCAGCTCACTCTCCACGCTCAGGCCATAGCCGCTTTTTATCTCGATGCTTCCTGTCCCCTGCCCGATCACTTCCCTGAGGCGGCCCATCGCCTGTTCGAATAAGTCGTCCTCACTGGCTTCATTCAATCGTTTGGCTGAATTGAGAATGCCGCCGCCGCGTGCAAAAATTTCTTCGTAGCTCAGGCCATTGATCCTGTCTACAAATTCGCCTTCGCGGTTACCGGCATACACGATGTGGGTGTGGCTGTCTGCATAACACGGCAGCACCAACTTTCCTTCCGCATCAATGATCTCCAATCCTTTCCAGTCCTCGATCCCCGGAAAATCATCCATGCTGCCGTAATCGGCGATGAGCCCCTGATCTACCGCCAGCCAGGCATTTTCAATACAGGGCAGATCTTTCATGTCTTTGCCGCTTACTTTTAAAATTCCGGCCTCGCGAACCTGCACCAATGATTTAATATTTTTGATGAGCAATTTACTGGACATACTATAATGAGATAATTGTCGTTATTAAAACAAATTACAAAGCTACATGAAAAAACAGTTTGTTCTAAGGATCGGCACTATTGTTTTACAGAAAACAGGTTCCCGCTCCGTTTAAGCCCTGATGGTGAGGACGCTCACTTTCTTCTGAAACATCCATTTACCAAATGCTAAACCCTGACTCCTGAAAATCCACGGGCCTCTTTTGCACGCCCTAGCCCCAACAAAAAAACAATTAACCATAACATACAACCATGAAAACGCAAAGAACCCACACCCTGCTTGCCTTACTGGCAACGAGCTTTATCAGTAACACGTCATTCGCCCAGGAAAAACCGGATACTATTCCGTTGATGAAAAATGAAATCGGTGTTAGTGTGGTCCCTTATATTTTGCTGGCCAACAGCGGCAGCGACCAACAAACGCCTATGGCTCATGTATTTTATAAGCGCCGCCTCAAAGAGAATTTATACGGCCGCTTATCGTTGGTTTTAAACAATGGCTCTGTTACCAATGAATTCAATACCTACACAAGCATCCACGTGCAATCCAATACGAACGCATACGTTGAATCGGGCTATTACGAAGGCAGGAACTACATGCAATACCTGGCCGGCCTGGAAGGCCGCTGGGGAAGAAAAAACATTCAACAGTTTGCCGGCGTGGACCTTGGCTACGCGTATTACAAATCGGAAACGCAAACCCGCACGCATACACTCGTCAGTCCTTCGGGTATTGTTACCGATAGTACGGTCATGCATTATAAGCATACCAGCAATGCTATTAGCCTGCTTCCTTTTTATGGCCTGACCCTGGGCTTCAGCAAGCATTTTTTCATGACAGCGCAGGTCGGTCTGAATCTGCAGTTTACCTCGCGCAGCTCTGAAAAAATAGTCGATACCAGGAATCTGCCTTATGCCACAGGGAACATCACAAATTTCGACCTGAGGCAGGGTGGCGTAGCGAATCACATTTCGGTATGCTACCGGTTCTGATTTGTGCGAAAGCTTCCACTCATAAAAGGAATCCCGACTATGAAATTCCATCTGGTACTGGCAACAGGCATGCTCTTGCTCCTGAACAAAGGCGCTATCGCCCAACACAAGGATAGCAGCCTGATAAAGAAAAATGAACTGAGCATCGACCTGCTACCGGTCCTGAAAATTTTCAGCGACATTGATCAGAATTACAATTACCGCGGTACCGTACACTATAAGCGGCAGCTGAACAATCGCTGGTATTTTCGCTTTGGCTTTTCACTGATCAAAAAAGTGCAGGCCAGAAAGTATTCAGACCCTTACATTTACCCGATAGATTCCATGCATGACGGCGTCTCCTTCGACCAGTACATCTATAAGCCGGAGCTGCAATTCAACCCGGGGATCGAATACCGCTGGGGAAAAAAGCGATTGATTCATTTCACGGGCTTAGACATTGGCTATGCCTATTCAGAAACGATCTATCGCCGCTTTGAAGGCATCAAGCAGAGGGATTATTATTTTAATCCAAATGTTGCTTCGATGAACATGGACGGCCAGATCCAAAAACCGGACTACCGGGATGCCCTTACGTATTCGGGAATGACAGTGAAGCATGCGGTCTCCTTCACCCCCTTCTATGGCATGCAGTACCATTTTTCGAAACGCGTCTTCTTTTCCATGCAACTGGGAATCCAGCTGCAATACCTTCCGGCTTACAGGCGCACGCGGGTTGCAACACCATTAGGCATCATTCATGATTTTTCGATCGCCTACCGTTTTTAAATTCCACTCACCCGGCAATTTGAAGCATAAAAAAATCCCGCAGCACGCCAAAGCGTGAGCGGGATTTTTTCGGATCTCAATCATTAACCCACAGCAGTAAGCATTAGAAGCCTGTTTGATACCGGCACTTATTGTTTTACAAAATTCTTTTCGATCACCTGCCCGTCTTTAGACTGAAGCTTCAGGATATACATCCCGTTTGGCAAGGCAGAAATATTCAGCTCCATTTTAGAGATCTGCTCTTCGGTATTACTGATGAGTTCCTGGCCGCTAACCGAATATACTTTATACGATTGAACAATGGTGGATGAACCCAATGACACCGTCAGTTTATCGTGCGAAGGATTCGGGAACAGGAGGATACCGCTGTTGGCATCTTGCGACTGAATGCCGCTCGCCACTGCTTTTTTGAATGTTACTGAAGCCGGGGTTGGCGCAAGCTGCACCACATAGCCTGATTTGGTGAGGGCTTTGATATTGCTAAGGTTGAACTGAACGGTAGTATCTGCCGGCAGCGTTTGTTTTGCTTTCAGGTTCAGGGAGAATACATTTCCCGAAACGGCGAGGGCATTCTGCTGATCAATCCGTGAAACAGCAAGATCCAATGATTGACCAAGAGGTTTAGAAAGCTTTAATAAGTTGGCACCGACAACGCTTGCACTATAATTCACAAATGCAGAACTTGGATCAAGTAGATATGAGGGATAATTTATCGTAAAACCTATCGCATAAATGCTATCAATCAGGTTAGTGCTAGCGCCCATCTGAAAATCAAGATGAAAATTTTCTCCCCCCGTCACTGTGTCTGCAGAAGAAACGACGTTCAGAGGTTTTAATGTCACCTTATTTTCAAGAGTAATCACCTGCACAGAGCTTCTCGCTGGATGTGACAGTCCATAGTTTAATGAGATAGCTACTGTGTCAGCGGAGTTGATTGTTCCGTTTCCATCACAATCTGTGTGCTTGGAGTTAAGCTGATGCAAACTTTGTGTTGCCCAATCTGCTGAAGTTGCAGCCGCCCAGGTATTCCCGGCCACAGCCCTCGTGGTACCGGTTTGCCCATAAGCACTACCGACATTAAACATATCCATAAAATTCACTGAGAGATCATAATTGGCATCTCCAGGCCACACAACAAATGAAACAGGTGAAGTTTGGTTACAATCTATATCAAGATAAGCATATCCTCCGTGCCCGCCTTGAGGGCAGTCTGCCGCAATATACTGTAGTGTAACGGTTTGACCGGCATAGGCCGAAAGATCTACAGAAACAGAGGTCCACGGTTTATATATCCAGATACCGGTCTGAAACTGAATATAGCCCGGATTTAAAGTACTCATTCCAGGATCTGTCTGAAAAAATGATCCCGGGATAACATTATTAGATGCATCCAATACACTAAACCTAAAATATGGCTGATCGTAATTAGCGTGCGATTTGGCTTGTAATACTGCAAAATAACTAAAGTTCACATAAGGTTGATTCACATCGACTAGTATCTGTTTTTCAAGGATTGCGGCCTCATAACCTGCCCCTACATGATTGAGCCTTATTAAATTATTACTGCCATATGGCGAAACGATAGATTGCCCCAAAACAGGATCTGTGGCCCCACTACCACTGATAAGGCAGTGCGTAACAGTGGGTGTATTGGCACCAGTTATACTTTGATTTGTGTATGAAGTTACCGCAGTAGGTGTAAGAATAGAATTGCCATTTACTCCTTTGTATAAATTCCATCCGGTATAATTGCCTTGTTCAAAATCCAGATTTCCACAGGATGTTTGAGACCGTAAAAGCGACCCGTTTAACAGTATGACACAAAGTACAAGTGTTTCAAAGACTATTTTCATGAAATTTTAGGTTAAGGTATTGGCCCGTAAAGGTAACTATCCTATTCAAACTTCATCAAATAACTAAAACTATATTTGTAAGTTTTACTCTTAAATACATTTATGAAAGGAAAAGATAAAAGTACCTTTACTTCCGCTAAAAGTATATCGAAGGCAACCGCATCATTGCAGAACATCTGCAGGAAGCTGGATGAATTGACACATTTTTCTTTATTAAGCGCAGAAATAAGCAGCTATATAGAACTTTATATATAGTACGCTCTACAATCAGGCCATATATACATGAGCCTCCATAAGGTTTATATTCATAACTCTAAAGCATAAAAAAATCCCGCAACGCGCCGAAGCGTGAGCGGGATTTTTTCGGATCTCAATCATTAACCCACAGCAGTAAGCTTAGTGAGCTCTACAGTTATGAGCAAAGCCAGAGGTTAATGCGAAGACCACTTTTGAAGCCTGTTCGATACCGGCACTTATTGTTTTACAAAATTCTTTTCGATCACCCGTCCGTCTTTAGACTGAAGCTTCAGGATATACATCCCGTTTGGCAAGGCGGAAATATTCAGCTCTATTTTAGAGATCTGCTCTTCGGCATTGCTGATGAGTTCCTGCCCGCTAACCGAATATACTTTATACGATTGAACAATGGTGGATGAACCCAATGACACCGTCAGTTTATCGTGCGAAGGATTCGGGAACAGGAGGATATCACTGCCGGCGCTTTGCGACTGAATACCGCTCGCCACTGCTTTTTTGAATGTTACCGAAGCCGGAGTTGGCGCAAGCTGCACCACATAGCCTGATTTGGTGAGGGCTTTGATATTGCTAAGGTTGAACTGAACGGTGGTATCTGCCGGCAGCGTTTGTTTTGCTTTCAGGTTCAGGGAGAATACATTTCCGGAAACGGCGAGGGCATTTTGCTGATCGCGGCGTGTCACAGCCAGGTCTATGGTCTGGCTGGCAGGTTTGACAAGATGCAGCAGGTTACTGCCGGTTACGCTTGATGCCAGGCCCATCGACGTGGAAGCCGGCTGGAACAGGTGTGCAGGGTAATCGAGGGTAAAGCCAATCGCATAGAGGCTATCCACGGTATTGCCGCTGGCGCCGACCTGAAAATCCAGGCGGAAGTTCTGACCTTCGTTCACTGTAGCCAGGGATGGCAGCACCGTCAGGGGTTTTACGGCTGCGGCATTCTCAACGGTGACGACCTGCAACGAACTTCTGAACGGGTGCGACAAGCCGTAGTTTAAAGCGATGGCTGTCGTATCAGCGGCATCTACCGTTCCGTTCCCGTCGCAATCGGCATGCTTGGAATTCACCAGGTAAAAGCTTTGTGTGGCCCAATCGGTGGATGCTGCGGCTGCCCAGGTATTGCCCGGCACACTGCGTGCCGTTCCCGTTTGGCCGAAAGCAGAGCCCACATAGAACAGGTCCAGGTAATTAACCGAAAGATCATAGTTCGCATCTCCCGGCCATACATCAGGCACCGAAGGCGCGCTCCGGTTGCAGTCCACATCCACATAAGCATAGCCGCCATGCCCCGACTGAATGCAGTCGGCTGCAATGAACTGTAATGTTACCGTTTGGCCCGCATAAGCCGTAAGGTCTATGGCAACCGGCGTCCAGGGCTTATAGAACCAGTTCCCGGTTTGGATGAATCCCGGATTCACCGTACTCGTGCCTGCCACTATATGCAGGGAGGCGCTGGGAATGGCGTTATTGGAGGCATCCAGCACGTTGAGCCTGAAATAAGGCTGATCGCTATGGGTGTGCCCCGCATTTTCAAAGATCACAAAGTAGCTGAAATTCACGTAAGGCTGGGCCACAGTCACGGCTATCTGCCTTTCGAGAATGCCTACTTCTGCGCCCGTGCCGATGTGGTTCACCCTTACCACATTGTTGCTGCCATAGGGTGAGGCAATCGACAAACTGGTGGTTGGATCGGTAAGGCCGCTTCCGTTGATCAGGCAATGATTGGGTGCAGGTACGTTCGCGCCTGAAATGCTCGGAGCCGTGTATGTGCTCACAGACGCCGGCGCCGAAAGCGAGTTCAGGTTCATTCCTTTGTAAAGGTTCCAACCAGTGTAGTTGGCGTTCTCGAAATCGAGGTTACCGCAGGCGCTTTGTGCCTGTGCAAAGGCTGTGCTGAACAGCAGGCCCAGGAAGGCGAGTTTCGTAGAGTTTGGTTTCATTGGTATTGGGTTTAAGTGTGTTATTCCTCTTTAACAAATTTGCGATAATAAGCCGCAGCGCGCAAAACACTTTTCAAATTTATTACATATTCAAATCAAAAAAAAACATCGATAGCAGGCCGCCTGTTATATAGGAATTAAATGCGGGGCGTGCCTCCGCAGGCTGCTTCGAGGCCCTCAGCAGCCTGCGGAGTCGTGCTTTTCGCTGCAAGTCCTGCGCAAAAGAACGGCGCAGGAGCTTTCCGCTTCAATCACTCACGCACATACACAATTAATTGGCCCTAAACCAGGCAACAGGCACGAATTCTTTGGAGATTCGCTAACCTCACTCTTCAAAAGATTGTGACCTGAGGGCGAAAAAAAGCGCCTTGAGCAGCCCTCCAAAAAAAACTAATGGCTAAGAACAGGCCGGATATTCCACAGCAGCCTTACTGATTTACCAATTGATTCCGCCATGTCGGGATAAATGATAACTTTGCCTTTATGTCAGGCAATACCTTCGGAACCCTATTTCGTTTAACTACTTTCGGTGAGAGCCACGGCGAGGCCATTGGCGGCATCATCGACGGCTGTCCGGCCGGTCTCGAAATCGACGAAGCTTTTATCAACTCAGAATTACAACGCCGCAAACCCGGCCAATCGCACATCACCACCCAACGCCGGGAAGAAGACGAGGTGAGGTTTTTGTCGGGAATTTTTGAAGGCCGCTCTACAGGCCATCCTATTGGTTTTATCATTGAGAATACAGACCAGAAACCGAAAGATTACGAGCATCTTAAAGATACCTTTCGTCCTTCGCATGCCGATTATACCTACCAGGAAAAATACGGTATCCGCGACCACAGGGGTGGAGGCCGCTCGTCGGCACGCGAAACCGCCTGCCGGATCGTTGGTGGCGCCATTGCCAAATTGCTTTTACAAAAACATGGCATCAGCATACAGGCTTATGTGAGCGGTGTGTCGCAGCTTGTCCTGAAAAAAAACTATGCGGAGCTCGATCTTTCCCTTACCGAAACGTCAATCGTGCGCTGCCCGGATCCCGACATGGCCGACCAGATGATCCGCCTGATAGAGCAGGTACGCAAAGAGGGCGACACCGTAGGCGGCATTGTGAGCTGCGTGATTCGCGGAACGCATGCGGGGCTGGGAGAGCCGGTATTCGACAAGCTGCATGCCGACCTGGGAAAAGCCATGCTCAGCATCAATGCGGTGAAAGGCTTTGAATACGGAGAGGGCTTTAACTCGGTCCACTTCAAAGGCTCGGAAATGAATGATATTTTTTCGCCGTTCAACTCTAACGATGTGACGGAACATGGCAATAAGAACGTGAAGACCAAAACCAACCACAGCGGTGGCATACAGGGCGGCATCAGCAATGGCGAAGACATCTACTTCAATGTAGCCTTTAAGCCTGTAGCTACCATCATGCGCGACCAGCAGAGCATCGACACGGACGGAAACGAGACCACCGTGAAGGGAAAGGGCCGCCACGATCCCTGTGTGGTACCCAGGGCCGTACCTATCGTGGAAAGCATGGCTGCCCTGGTACTGGCGGATCATTTGTTGAGGAACAGGGCGGCGAAAATTTAACTATATAAATCTCTATGGTGGTTTCGAGAGCCTCAACCACCATTCATTGACTGAGGCTCTCGAAGTCAACAACGTGTAATCATTCTATATCTATATTTAATTTATGTTCAGCAAAAAAAACAGGCTCATTACCATTATCCTCATTTCCATGATCATCGGGATCGCATTGGGCTATGGCATCAACCAATCCATTACGCACAACACTCCCAAAATAGAGCAGTCGTATGTTCAGAAGCTGGTACAGGGTAAACCGGCCATCGAAAAGCAACTGACCGAACAGGTGGAGACTTATAATAAAGAGCAACTGAAACAGGCCAAGAAAAAAGTAGCCGCGAACTATTCCATCCTCAGCGATATTTTTCTGCGACTTATCAAAATGATCATTGCGCCCCTGGTGCTGGCAGTTCTGGTGATGGGTGTCGCCAAGGTCGGCGATTTTAAAGCAGTAGGGCGTATCGGCGGAAAGACGATCATCTACTTTACCTTTGCCACCCTGCTTGCCCTCAGCCTGGGACTCGTGATCGTGAACCTCTTTGAGCCGGGTAAGGTTATGGCCCTCGAGCTTCCGGATACGAAGGCCGATGCGGGCGTGAAAGCCAATGCCCAGGATGCGAAGAACTTTGTGGCGCACGTGGTGCCCGACAGCATCATCCGCGTGATGGCGGAAAATGAAATTCTGCCGATCGTGGTCTTTGCGCTCTTCTTCGGCATTGCGGCTGCCAGCATTGGCGAGCCCGGGAAGCCCATCATTAAAGCGATGGACAGCCTGTCGCACGTGATGTTCAAGGTGACGCACTTCGTCATGAATTTCGCCCCCATCGGGGTGTTCGGCGCCATTACAGCAGTGGTGATCCAGCAGGGGCTTGATGTACTGAGCGGCTATGCCTACCTGATGGGCTGCTTTTTCGGCGGCCTGCTGTTCTTCATTTTCGGTGTGCTGTTTTTAATCTGTCTCATCTTACGGATCAATTTCTTTTCGTTGTTATCCCACGTGAAGGAGCCGGTGCTACTCGCATTCAGCACGGCAAGCTCGGAGAGCGCCATGCCCAAAACCATTGAGCAGCTCGAAAAATTCGGGATCAGCAACCGCATCGTTTCTTTTGTATTGCCTTTGGGCTATTCCTTCAACCTGGATGGCTCTATCATGTATATGACCTTTGCTACGGTATTCATTGCCCAGTCGTACGGTATCCATATGAGTGCCGGCGACCAGATCAACATGATGCTGGTGCTGCTGGTAACAAGCAAAGGCATGGCCGGTGTTCCGAGGGCCTCGCTGGTGGTAATAGCAGGGATGCTGAGCATGTTCCATATTCCGGGAGAAGGCTTATTGCTGCTGCTGGCCGTGGACCAGATCCTCGACATGGGCCGCTCCGCAACCAACGTGGTAGGCAATGCCGTGGCAAGCGCCGTGGTGGCCAAATGGGAAGGAGAGAAGCTGGAGCCGAGGGTGTAGAGGTGTGAGATATGAGTATTGAGTAATGAGAACCGGTGGCTTCGAGAGCCTCAGCCACCGTT
>DGQK01000058.1:0-29820 GCA_002390745.1 Bacteroidetes bacterium UBA4416
CACCGCCATCTGGTCACCGTCGAAATCGGCGTTGAACGCAGTACACACCAATGGGTGCAGCTGGATCGCCTTTCCTTCGATCAGTTTTGGCTGGAACGCCTGGATACCGAGCCTGTGGAGTGTCGGGGCACGGTTCAACATCACCGGATGCCCTTTCAGTACGTTCTCTAAGATATCCCAAACAATAGGTTCTTTTTTATCAACGATCTTTTTCGCGGATTTTACCGTTTTCACGATACCACGCTCGATCATTTTACGAATGATAAACGGTTTGAATAACTCCGCCGCCATTTCTTTTGGCAAACCGCATTCGTGTAATTTCAACTCAGGGCCAACGACGATTACCGAACGTGCCGAGTAATCCACACGCTTACCGAGTAAGTTCTGACGGAAGCGGCCTTGTTTACCTTTTAAGGAGTCGGACAATGATTTCAGCGCGCGGTTCGATTCGGTTTTCACCGCGTTGGATTTACGGGAGTTGTCGAACAGGGAATCCACCGATTCCTGCAACATACGCTTCTCGTTACGTAAGATCACATCCGGCGCTTTGATCTCGATCAGGCGCTTCAGACGGTTGTTACGGATAATCACACGGCGGTATAAATCATTTAAATCAGATGTCGCGAAACGGCCGCCATCCAATGGAACGAGCGGACGCAATTCCGGTGGAATCACAGGAACGGTTTTGATGATCATCCATTCCGGTTTGTTCTCGATATGTCCTTGTGCCGCGCGGAAGGCTTCGATCACCTGTAAGCGTTTCAGCGCTTCGTTTTTACGTTGCTGAGACGTCTCGGTGTTTGCTTTGTGACGCAGCTCATAAGAAAGGTCATCCAGCTCTAAACGGGACAATAAATCCTGCAACGCTTCAGCACCCATTTTGGCGATGAACTTGTTAGGATCTGTATCGTCGAGCAAGTGGTTGTCTTTCGGTAAGGTCTCTACTAAGGTCAGGTATTCTTCTTCCGTTAAGAAGTCGAGGTATTGTGTCCCGTTAGCACCGGCAACACCGGCGTTGATCACGACATAACGCTCGTAGTAGATGATCATATCGAGTTTTTTAGTAGGCAGGCCTAATAAATAACCGATTTTGTTCGGTAAGGAACGGAAATACCAGATGTGTGCTACAGGAACCACCAGGTTGATGTGGCCCATGCGCTCACGACGTACTTTTTTCTCAGTTACCTCCACACCGCAACGGTCGCAGATGATGCCTTTGTAACGGATGCGTTTGTATTTACCGCAATGGCATTCGTAATCTTTTACCGGGCCGAAGATACGCTCACAGAACAAGCCATCCCTTTCAGGCTTGTACGTACGGTAGTTGATGGTTTCCGGTTTCAACACCTCGCCGGAGCTACGTTGCAGGATCGTTTCAGGCGATGCCAGGCTGATCGTAATCTTCGAGAAGTTCGATTTTACTTTGTTATCTTTTCTTAAAGCCATTTGTGTATTGCTTTTAATTTAATTGATAATGAAATTCCCTTATTGCCGGTGGCTGAGGTTCTCGAAGCCACCGGTTTTAAGTATGTGTTAGTCCAGCGTCACATCCAGTGCCAATCCACGAAGCTCGTGCATCAATACATTGAAGGACTCAGGGATGCCAGGTGACGGGATGTTCTCGCCTTTTACGATGGCCTCGTATGCTTTGGCACGGCCCATCACGTCGTCGGACTTGATGGTGAGTAACTCCTGCAATACATTGGCTGCACCGTAAGCCTCGAGTGCCCACACCTCCATCTCACCGAAACGCTGACCACCGAACTGTGCTTTACCACCGAGAGGCTGCTGCGTAATGAGAGAGTAAGGTCCGATTGAACGGGCGTGCATCTTATCGTCCACCATGTGGCCTAATTTCAGCATGTAGATAATACCCACGGTTGCCGGCTGGTCGAAGCGCTCGCCTGTACCACCGTCGATGAGGTAAGTACGGCCATACTGAGGCACACCTGCTTTTTTCGTGTACTCGTCAATCTCCGCCATAGAGGCACCATCGAAAATAGGCGTTGAGAATTTCATACCTAATTTTTGTCCGGCCCATGCCAGTACCGTTTCATAGATCTGACCAAGGTTCATACGCGAAGGTACGCCCAGTGGGTTCAATACAATGTCTACCGGTGTTCCGTCTTCCAGGAACGGCATATCTTCATCCTTCACAATACGGGCAACGATACCCTTGTTACCGTGGCGGCCTGCCATCTTATCACCTACCCTCAACTTACGTTTCTGAGCGATGTATACTTTAGCCAGCTGCACGATACCGTTTGGTAACTCGTCACCTACTGTGATCTGGAATTTCTCACGCTTGTATTGTCCTAAATGATCGTTGTACTTGATCATGAAGTTATGCAGCAAGCGCTCAATTTGCTCGTTTTTATCTTTATCGGTTGTCCAGTTGCCCGGGTTCACTTCCGAGAAATCAACTTTCTCCAGTAATTTCTGAGTGAACTTCGTGCCTTTAGAGATCACTTCTTCGCCCAGGATATTGGTTACACCTTGCGATGTTCGGCCATTCACGAGTTCGAATAATTTTTCGATCAGCTGGTATTTCAGGGCAGCAATCGCTTTGTTGTGATCTGCATCCAGTTTCTCGATCAGTGGCTTCTCGTCGGCTTTTTGTTTTTTATCCTTAATAGCGCGGGAGAACAATTTCTTGTCAACAATCACCCCTTTGATAGAAGGCGATACGCGTAAAGAAGCATCTTTCACATCACCTGCTTTATCACCGAAGATCGCACGCAATAACTTTTCTTCCGGAGAAGGATCGGTTTCACCTTTCGGAGTAATTTTCCCGATGAGGATGTCACCTTCTTTTACTTCGGCGCCGATGCGGATAATCCCTTTCTCATCGAGGTCTTTGGTAGCATCTTCCGATACGTTAGGAATGTCCGGAGTCAGCTCTTCCATACCGCGTTTCGTGTCGCGCACTTCCAGGGAGTACTCGTCGATGTGGATCGATGTAAAGATATCATCGCGGATCACGCGCTCGGAAATAACGATCGCATCCTCGAAGTTGTAACCTTTCCATGGCATGAACGCTACTTTTAAGTTACGTCCTAAGGCCAGCTCACCTTTCTCTGTTGCATAACCGTCGCACAGTACCTGTCCTTTTACCACCTTGTCACCTTTCTTCACGATCGGTTTCAGGTTCATACAGGTGCTCTGGTTGGTTTTCTGGAATTTCGTGAGCTTGTATGTTTTCACATCTCCTTCGAAGCTTACCAGTTTTTCGTCGGTGCTGCGGTTGTAGCGGATCACGATCTCGCGTGCATCCACATACTCAACCACACCTTCGCCTTCTGCATTGATCAATACACGGCTGTCTTCAGCCACGCGGGCTTCGATACCTGTACCAACGATCGGTGCTTCAGGACGCATCAACGGAACGGCTTGACGCTGCATGTTCGATCCCATCAACGCACGGTTAGCATCGTCATGCTCCAGGAACGGAATCAATGATGCTGCAATCGAGGCAATCTGGTTAGGAGCAACGTCCATGAGCTGAACCTGGTTAGGCTCTAACACCGGGAAGTCGCCTTCGTAACGTGCCGTTACTTTTTTACCTACGAAGTTTCCTTTCTCATCAAGCTCTGCACTGGTTTGTGCAATGTTCTTCTGATCTTCTTCTTCGGCAGTTAAATACGTAATGCCTTTGTTGATATCCACTTTTCCGTTCGTTACTGAACGGAAAGGTGTTTCAATGAATCCTAATTTGTTGACTTTGGCGAATACACACAGGGAAGAGATCAAACCGATGTTCGGACCTTCCGGTGTTTCGATCGTACAAAGACGGCCGTAGTGCGTGTAGTGAACGTCACGTACCTCGAACCCGGCACGCTCACGGGATAAACCTCCTGGCCCGAGTGCCGAAAGACGACGCTTGTGCGTGATCTCTGACAGAGGGTTGGTTTGATCCATGAACTGCGATAACTGGTTCGTTCCAAAGAAGGAGTTGATCACCGATGATAATGTTTTGGCATTGATCAGATCGGTTGGTGTAAACACCTCGTTGTCACGCACGTTCATACGCTCGCGGATGGTACGCGCCATACGCGCTAAACCAACACCGAACTGGGAGAACAACTGCTCGCCTACCGTACGTACACGGCGGTTTGACAAGTGATCGATATCATCCACATCTGTTTTAGAGTTGATCAGCTCGATCAGGTATTTCATGATCAGGATGATGTCCTCTTTCGTTAACACGCGGATATTCATCGGAATATCGATGCCTAATTTTTTGTTGATACGGAAACGTCCTACTTCTCCTAAATCATAACGCTTGTCGGAGAAGAATAATTTGTCGATAACGCCGCGCGCTGTTTCTTCATCAGGCGGCTCGGCATTACGCAGCAAACGGTAGATGTACTCGATCGCTTCTTTCTCCGAGTTGGTGGAATCTTTCTGTAAGGTGTTGTAGATGATCGCAAAATCCGCGGTATTCACATCTTCCTTGTGCAGGATAATGGATTTCACACCGTTGTCGGCGATCAGGTCGATGTGTGCATCTTCCAGGATGGTTTCACGGTCCAGGATCACCTCGTTACGCTCGATGGAAACCACCTCGCCGGTATCCTCATCCACGAAATCCTCGATCCATGTTTTGAGCACACGTGCCGCTAAGCGGCGGCCAACTTCACGCTTCAGACCTGCCTTCGAAACTTTCACTTCGTCGGCAAGACCAAAGATCTCTAAAATTTGTTTATCACTTTCAAAGCCGATCGCACGCAATAAGGTGGTTACAGGTAACTTTTTCTTACGGTCGATGTAGGCATACATCACGTTATTGATGTCGGTAGCGAACTCGATCCATGATCCTTTGAACGGGATCACACGAGCGCTGTATAATTTTGTTCCATTGGCATGGCGGCTTTGGCCGAAGAACACGCCCGGTGAACGGTGTAGCTGGGAAACGATCACACGCTCAGCACCGTTGATCACGAATGATCCTTTCGGTGTCATGTAAGGAATCGTGCCCAGGTAAACGTCCTGCACAATGGTTTCGAAATCTTCATGCTCAGGGTCTGTACAGTAAAGCTTTAATTTGGCTTTCAACGGTACAGAATAAGTTAAGCCGCGGCTGATACACTCATCGAGCGCATAACGCGGCGGGTCTACGAAATAATCCAAAAATTCCAACACGAAATTATTTCTCGCATCGGAAATAGGAAAGTTTTCGGCAAATACGCGGAATAATCCTTCGTTTTTTCGGTTATCCGGAGTAGTCTCCAATTGAAAAAAATCCTGGAAGGATTTTACCTGAATATCTAAGAAATCAGGGTACTCAATCGGAAATTTGTTGGAAGAGAAGTTAATTCTCTGTGATTTTTTTACTGTTGTAGCCAAGATAATTTTGTTTATTTAGTGAGTATTCTAAAAGATCGACCGGATGACTAAAAGCAGAAAAAGGGTTAAGGTCTTTTGCCGAAGCAGTGAAGACCTTAACACCTTGTTTTGTAAGCAAAATTATTTTACTTCTACTTTTGCACCAGCTTCTTCTAAAGCCTTTTTAATAGACTCAGCTTCTTCTTTTGCAATACCTTCTTTCACTGGTTTTGGAGCACCGTCCACTAAATCTTTAGCTTCTTTCAAGCCTAAGCCGGTCAAGTCTTTTACAACTTTAACCACACCTAATTTAGCTGCACCTGCTTCAACTAAGATCACATCGAAAGATGTTTTAGCTGCTGCTGCGTCTCCGCCGCCACCGTTACCAGATACTACTACTGCAGCTGCTGCAGGCTCGATTCCGTACTCGTCTTTTAATACTGTTGCTAATTCCTGAACTTCTTTTACTGTCAGGTTTACTAATGATTCAGCGATTGCTTTTACGTCTGCCATTTTTATTAGTTTTTACTTTATTAATGTTTTAAAAAATTGTTTTTGGTTTGCCTGTTTTTGCAGGCGATTGTTCTTTACAGTTGATTAAGCTGCCGCTTCTTCCGAATCTTTGAACTTGTTCTCTAAACCGCCGATTACGCGTTGGATTGGAGACTGTAACAGGCCGATTACCTCGCCTATCAGTTCGTTTTTCGATTTCAGACCCGCCAGAGCGTCGAGAGACTCGTCGCCCATGAAGATCATTTCTTCAACGTATGCCGCTTTAATCTTTGGCTTGTCGCCGCCTTTGCGAAACTCTTTAATGATCTTGGCCGGAGCGTTAGACACTTCGGTCAGCATCAAAGCAGTTTCACCTTTCAGTGCCGGGATCAGTTCAGCTAACTTGCTGTCGTTTGCACGCTCCAAAGCTTTCGCTAATAACGTGTTTTTCACAACCTGCATGCTTACTTTTTTCTCGAAACAAGAGCGGCGTAACTGGCCAACTTTTTCTACTGTTAAAGAAGAACAATCAGCTAAATAGATCTTGGTATTAGCGTTTAATACTTCTACTAATCTTTCGATCTCCTGTGTTTTTTCTTGTTTGTTCATACTAACAGATGTTCTTTAAATTAGTTAAATGATTTTGGATCGATTTGGATACCTGCGCTCATAGTGCTGCTCATGTACACAGACTTTACGTAAGTGCCTTTTGCAGAAGACGGCTTCAGTTTCACGACAGCAGATAACACTTCCATCGCGTTCTCAGTCAATTTAGCTGCATCGAAAGAAGCTCTTCCGATACCGGCATGCACGATACCTGCTTTATCAACTTTGAAGTCGATTTTACCACCTTTTGAGTCAGCTACAGCTTTACCTACTTCCATAGTTACTGTACCTGTTTTCGGGTTTGGCATTAAGCCACGAGGACCTAATACACGACCTAAAGCACCTACTTTGCCCATTACTGAAGGCATTGTGATGATCACGTCTACATCTGTCCATCCACCCTTGATTTTGTCGATATACTCGTCTAATCCAACATAGTCTGCACCTGCTGCCTTAGCTTCCGCTTCCTTATCAGGAGTTACGATCGCCAGTACACGCAGAGTTTTACCTGTACCGTGTGGTAAGGTAACGGTGCCACGTACCATTTGATTAGCTTTACGAGGATCAACTCCTAAACGGATCGCAAGATCCACAGAAGCATCAAATTTAGTAGTAGTGATATCTTTCACCACTTTTGAAGCTTCAGCTACAGTGTATGCTTTCGTTGCGTCGAACTTAGCATCAGCAGCTTTTCTTTTTTTAGTTAACGTTGCCATTTTTTAAAGCTTTGTTTGATTATTAATGATTAGTTGTTTGCAGGCGCTTCACCTGTTACGGTAACACCCATGCTGCGAGCTGTACCGGCTACCATGCGCATTGCAGACTCGATAGTGAAACAGTTCATGTCCACGATTTTGTCTGTTGCAATAGTGCGGATCTGATCCCAAGAAATGGAACCAACTTTTTTACGGTTGCTCTCGCCTGAACCTGCTTTAACTTTAGCCAACTCCATGATCTGTACTGCTGCAGGCGGACGTTTGATAACGAAATCAAATGTCTTGTCAGCGTAAACATTGATCATAACCGGTAATACTTTACCGGCCTGCTCCTGGGTCCTGGCATTGAACTGCTTGCAGAACTCCATGATGTTCACACCTTTGGCACCTAATGCAGGACCAATCGGAGGCGACGGGTTAGCAGCTCCACCTTTGATTTGAAGCTTTACGATTGCTGATAACTCTTTTGCCATGTTTATATGTTTTTATTTGTTTGGTGAAAAGCGTCCGGATGGCTCATCATCTGTCGACTTTTCGTATTGGGGCTTTCGGTCAGGAGATAACTTTGAGTTGGAAGCAGCAAAGCGCTCATGTTCCTGAAGTACTAGCCTTCAATGGGTTTAATTTCACTATGTCAAATTTTGTTTTTCCTTGTGGCTTCGCTTCTCGACTTCGCTCGAAGTGACAGCTCAGCCACGGAAAAACTTTTCATTTTGTTACCTCTGACTCCGCCCAACCTCGCACCAAACGGTGGCTGAGGCTCTCGAAGCCACTGCAACTTATTCTCTTTCCACTTCACCAAAGCCCAGCTCCACAGGCGTTTTACGGCCGAAGATCTTAACGGTAACTTTGATTTTTTTCTTCTCGTCATTGATCTCCTCGATCACACCGTTAAATCCGTTGAACGGCCCGTTGATCACTTTCACGGATTCTCCAACCACGTAATTGCTGGTCACAACGCTTTCCGCTTCCGTCAGCTCATCCACTTTCCCAAGGATGCGGTTCACTTCCGATAAGCGCATTGGAACAGCTTCCCCGCGTTTTGTTTCGCCCAGAAAACCGATCACACCGGTAATGTTTTTAATGATGTGTGTGATCTCACCAACCAAAGCCGCTTCGATCAGCACGTAACCCGGATAGAACGAACGCTCTTTCTGGATTTTCTTACCATTGCGGATCTGGATGAACTTCTCTGTAGGGATCAACACCTGGGAAACATAATCGTTTAACTTCAAACGGTTAATTTCCACCTCAATATATTGTTTCACTTTCTTCTCCTGACCGCTAATGGCGCGTACCACGTACCATTTTTTCACGATAGAAGAATCTTTGTTTGCAGTTTCCGCCATGTCTTTCCGTAAGTCTAATAAATTATAATCCGTTTACCATTTTGTAGGCGTTGCTCATGAGCACCTCAAAACCTAAATCCATACCCCAAACCAGGAGACCGATAATAGTGGATGCGACAGCAACCAGGATGGCGCTGCTTTGCAACTCCGACCATGTTGGCCAGGTTACTTTATTAAATAACTCGTCTTTTGTTTCTGCGATGTATGCTCCAAACTTACTCATATCTCTTTTAAGTTTAAGGTTTCATGTTTAAAGTTCCAGGTAAGTAAACCTGGAACTTTAAACCTTTAACTGTTTCGCACGGGCGGAGAGATTCGAACTCCCATCTGCGGTTTTGGAGACCGTAATTCTACCCTTGAACTACGCCCGTAAAGCCTTTCTTTATAAACAGCAAAATGGCTAAGCCTTTAATAAGGGCAAGCCATTTTGCTAAGTTGGAACGAGTATTACTCGATGATCTCAGTTACCTGACCAGCACCTACGGTACGGCCACCTTCACGCATCGCGAAACGAAGACCTTTGTCCATAGCTACAGGAGCGTGTAACTCAACTGTAATAGTAACGTTATCACCAGGCATAACCATCTCGCGTCCTGCTTCCAGAGTGATCTCTCCGGTAACGTCAGTTGTACGCAGGTAGAACTGAGGACGGTATTTGTTATGGAATGGCGTGTGACGTCCACCTTCTTCTTTTTTCAGAACGTAAACCTCAGCTTTGAATTTTTTGTGAGCTTTGATTGAACCTGGTTTTACGATAACCATACCACGACGGATATCTTTTTTATCGATACCACGTAACAGTAAACCTACGTTGTCTCCAGCCTCACCGTAATCTAAGATTTTACGGAACATCTCTACACCAGTTACAGTAGAAGTTAATTTTTCTTCGCCCATACCGATGATCTCAACAGCGTCATTGGAGTTGATCACACCTGTTTCGATACGGCCTGTAGCTACAGTACCACGACCAGTAATCGTGAACACGTCCTCAACCGGCATCAAAAACGGCTTGTCTTTCTCACGTGGAGGTAATGGAATGTAAGAATCTACAGCGTCCATTAATTCCATGATTTTTTCAACCCATTTCGGGTCTTTATTTAATCCACCTAAAGCAGAACCTTTGATGATTGGTGTATTGTCACCGTCGAATTTATAGAAAGATAATAATTCGCGGATCTCCATTTCAACTAATTCCAATAACTCAGCATCCTCAACCATATCCACTTTGTTCATGAATACAACGATTGCAGGAACACCTACCTGACGAGCTAACAGGATGTGCTCGCGGGTTTGAGGCATAGGACCGTCAGTAGAAGCAACCACTAAGATCGCACCGTCCATCTGAGCAGCACCGGTAATCATGTTTTTCACATAATCCGCGTGGCCTGGGCAGTCAACGTGAGCGTAGTGACGGGAAGCAGTTTGGTATTCTACGTGAGAAGTGTTGATCGTGATACCACGCTCTTTCTCTTCAGGGGCGTTATCGATAGACGAGAAATCCCTTACTTCTGATAAACCTTTTTCTGCCAATACAGTCGTGATTGCTGCGGTTAATGTCGTTTTACCGTGATCGACGTGACCAATTGTTCCAATGTTTACGTGTGGTTTGGAACGGTCGAATTTTTCTTTAGCCATTGTTATTTTTTTAGTTGATTGTTATTATTTATTTCTGTTTACTTTAAATCTGTTACCTGAGCTGTTGAGCGGGATTGAACCGCCGACCTCTTCCTTACCAAGGAAGTGCTCTACCACTGAGCTACAACAGCTTATAATCCTTGCTCCGCTTCTTTTCATGCCTGTGGCCGACCTCTTCTCCCGCACACCAATGCGGGATGCTCTACCACTGAGCGACAACAGCTTATAATCCTGTTCGTCATGCCGACGTTCTTTGCTGATCGTTACCGACCACCTCTTTCTGCCTGGCATCCAAGCATTTATGCCGGCTTGCTTTATATTAAAGAACTTTGTGCGTGTATATACGAAAAGTCCCTCATTCCGGGGGACTGTCAAAAGGGCTGGGGCCGCCAGGCAGGCCTCTACATACTTTTGTCCGTACTCTATACGGTTATTCATCAACTTCACATGTCTTTCCTTTGGAGCGGAAGACGGGTCTCGAACCCGCAACCTCCAGCTTGGAAGGCTGGAGCTCTACCAATTGAGCTACTTCCGCTTGATTTCTTAACAATGTCAACCATCGCTACTCTGTGGGGACAGGTGGATTCGAACCACCGAAGTCGAAGACAACAGATTTACAGTCTGTCCCATTTGGCCACTCTGGTATATCCCCAAAAAAAAAGAGCCGAAGAAGGGACTCGAACCCCCGACCTACTGATTACAAATCAGTGGCTCTACCAGCTGAGCTACTTCGGCTTATTTTTTCTAATTTTTAAAGAACGTCCCGTTGTAATTGGGGTTGCAAATTTAGTAACAATTTTTATTGTTGCAAAAAAAAATAAAACTTTTTTTAATTTTTTTCTGCATTTCTGTTTTAATCCCTATGTAGCCCTCTCTCTACCATCCCGTCAGCTCTTTTTCCGGCATGCCGCCCGCTTTAACAAAATTTGCCGGATCGCCCTCTGACAAAGGCCCCAAATATAACCCGAATTCTTAAATAATAGCTATATTAGCACACTTATATTCTATGAAAGATTTCCTGGCATTTCTTAAATCCAAGCAGTTTTTAACCCATTTTCTGATCGCCCTGCTGAGCCTGGTGATCGTGGTATGGATTCTTTTTAAACTCCTCAATGTATACACTCATCACGGAGAAACCGCCGAAGTGCCCGATTTTAAAGGAAAGAAGATCGCTGAACTGGATCAGTTCATCCAGAACAAAAACGTCCGCTACCTCATCATCGACAGCATTTACGACCCTAAAGAAACAGCGGGGATTGTCATCAAGCAGGATCCTGAAGCAAAATCGCAGGTAAAACACAATAGAATGATCTACCTGTACGTTACAAGCACACAGCCGCCGCAGATTGCTATGCCCAAACTGGTTGACAGAAGTACGAGGCAGGCCCTGTTCATGATCGAAAGCTACGGGTTCAAAAAGGGAACCCTCACCGAAGTAGCTGCCGACTGTAAGGGATGTGTCGTGAAACAATTGTTCAAAGGCAAGGAGATCAAGCCCGGCGACCCGATAAAAAAAGGAAGCAAAATAGACCTGGTGATTGGCCGCAAAGAAGATGGATATACACTGCCTGATGACAGTAATGCTCCCGAAACCGGCAATGATCCTGAAGAAGACATTCAATAATGATTAAAAAACGACTCCAGACATCTCTATTCTTCGCCATGGCCCTGTTGCTGGGCTTTTGTATGAAAGCGCAGGAGCAGCTCATGCCCCTCAATGCCAATGCACAGCTGATATCCGCGCCTGCCATGAACCTGAAGGCCGCCAGAACTGCTACCCTCGCCCCGCTCGATACCATTCCTTTTTTTGAGGACTTCTCTTATTCCACCACCTCTCCTTATCCCACGGCGAATCACTGGATCGACTCCAACGTATTCATTAACCACACCTTCCCGATTGCGCCACCAAGCATTGGCGTGGCAACCTTCGACGGCCTCAACAAAAAAGGCTACCCCTATAACCTCAGTGCCCTGGTATCCAACTCGGCACAGGCCGATAAGCTGACATCAAAGCCCATCAATCTGCAGAAAAAAGGCGCCCTGGTATATGCCCCAAAAGACAGTGTTTATCTGAGCTTTTATTACCAGGCGGAAGGCCGCGGCGATGCACCGGAAGCCAACGACTCCCTGAGCCTTGATTTCTACAAGCCCAATCAAAAAAAATGGGAGAAAGTATGGGGCCGCAAAGGATATAACCCTTCTGGGGCCGACAGCCTCTTTCACCTGGTCATGATCCCCATCCTCGACACAGCTTATTTCGACAGCCTCTTCCAGTTCCGCTTCCGGAACCGCGCCACCCTGAGCGGAAGCCTCGACCACTGGCACGTGGATTACATTTTTCTCGACAAGAACAGGTCGGCTACAGATTCCATCATGGAAGACAATGCCTTTGAATACATGAGCACGCCCTTCCTGAAAAACTACTCCACCATGCCTTTCAGGCAATACATTCCTTCTGAAATGGCGACGACAACCGGAAACTACATCCGAAACAACTTCACGACAGGAAAGAACATTTTCTATAATTATTCGGTGTTTGACATTACCGGCGCTACCACGCATACTTACAACGGAGGAAGCGCCAATATCCTTCCCTATTCTTCCAACGGCCTTCACAGCGCACCTCAGCACAGCAATCCGCCGGTTTCATTTGCCTTTCCGGCAATGACAAGCATGGGCATATATACCATCAAGCATGTCATCTCCTCAAACCCCGACCTGCAACGGCAAAATGATACCATCCTGCAGACCCAGCGCTTCAGCGATTACTACGCCTACGACGACGGCACAGCAGAAGTAGGCTACTACAACAATACCTACGGAGCCAAAAATGCCGTACGGTTCACGCTCAACGCACCCGATACCCTGCGTGCGCTTCGCATCTACTTCGATCCTGTAACCGATGGCCAGAACATCATCAATGCCGCCTTCAACATCATGGTTTGGAACGATGGCAACAACGGGCCGGGAAGCCTGATCTACAGCGACAGTACCAATAACGAGAGCCATCCGGTGTACCTCCAGGGCAGCCATAACCTGATGCCGACCTATCCGCTGTCACAATGCATTCTCCTGAGCCCGGGAACCTATTATTTTGGCATCAAGCAGAAAACAAACCGTCCTTTGAACATCGGCTTTGACAAAAACACCGACCATTCCAGTGCTTTTTATTACGATATCGGCAACGGCTGGGTGCAATCGGCCATTAAAGGCTCTATCATGATCAACCCGCTCATGGGATGCCTGCTTCCTGCTCTTCCTACAAACATAGCTGAGCCAAAGGAATTGGACAACAGCCTGCTTGTTTTTCCTAATCCGGCGCAAAACAGCATCCACGTAGAAGCAAAAGGAACCGTTTCCGGAAATGCAAGTGTTGTCATTCTTTCTTCTATTGGCCAAACGGTATATTCCGCGCCCTATGCTCCCCAGGAGCCTATCGATGTGAGTGCCTTATCAAATGGCGTGTACTTTATCCAACTGATGAATGATGCGGCAACTCCTGCCGTTACCAGGAAGCTCATCATTGCCCGATAATAGCGGTAATACGAAACTCCGGATCTTTCCTCAATTCCAGAGGCCACTCTTCTTCCATAATTCAGCAAAAGATACCACGCCCCATGATGAATAAGAACCCATTACCGCCCCTCGTTATAATTGTAGCCCTGTTCCTGGGGCTTTCGCTGAAAGCACAGGAAGAACTGAGGCCCTTGCACGCCAACAACAGCCTGATTTCCTTAGCGGGCGAAAAAGCGTTACAAAGCCGCAAGGCTGCCCTTCCTGTCCTGGACCTCCCGTTTTTTGAAGACTTTTCCTATTCCACCGTATCTCCTTATCCCTCTGCAGATCTCTGGGCCGACTCCAATGTATTCATCAACCACACCCTCCCGCTTGCTCCGCCAAGCATTGGCGTGGCAACCTTCGACGGCCTTAATAAACTTGGATATCCCTACAACATCAACGCCTCATCCACAAGCTCAGGCCCGGCGGATAAGCTGACATCCAGGCCCATCAACCTTCAGAAAAAAGGAGCCCTTGCCTATAGCCCGGCAGATAGCATCTATTTCAGTTTCTACTACCAGGCTGGAGGCCGCGGATACGAACCAAGCCCCGCGGATTCATTGATCCTCGATTTTTACAAACCCAATCAGAAAAAATGGCAAAAAGTATGGGCTCAAAAGGGTTACGCACCTGTAGGCTCCGATAGCCTCTTTCACCTGGTGATGCTGCCCGTGAAGGATACTGCTTATTTTGACAGTCTCTTCCAGTTCCGTTTCCGGAGCCGCGCAACCCTGAGCGGAAGCCTTGACCACTGGCATGTCGATTACATTTCCATGGATAAAAACAGGTCCTATGCCGATAGCATCGTAGAAGACAATACCTTTCAATACATGAGCACGGGCTTCCTGAAAAATTACGCCTGCATGCCTTACAGGCAATACAACCCCTCTGAAATGGCTCCCGCGATCGGAAATTATATGCGCAATAATTTCACCATAGCCAAAAATACCAGTTACAATTATACGGTGTATGACGTGAACCAGGCAACGGTAGCCAGCTATAATGGCGGTCATGCCAACATGATGCCTTACAGCACCAACGGCTTGCACAATGTGCCCCAACATTCCCGCCCACCGGTTCCTTTTGCCTTTCCGGCACCTATGACGGGCATAGGCATCTATACGGTGAAGCATGTGATCTCCACAACTCCCGACTTCCGTAGGGAAAACGATACGCTCTGGCAAACCCAGCGTTTCAGCGACTACTACGCTTACGACGACGGCACCGCCGAATGGGCCTACCTGCTCAATGCCTACGGTGCAAAGTGTGCCATACGCTACACCATCAACGTTCCGGACACACTGAGGGCTCTGCGCATTTATTTTGATCCGACAAAAGACGGGACAACTATCCTCAATTCCGCTTTTAATATCATGGTCTGGAAAAGCGGCCCGAACGGGCCCGGAAGCCTGATATACAGCGACAGTACAAACTTTGAGCACCATCCCGTATACCTGCAGGGAAAATACAATTTAATGCCTCTGTTTTACCTTTCCAACTGCATCCTCCTAAGTCCCGGAACGTATTATTTCGGGATCAAACAAAAAAGCAACCACTCTCTGAATATCGGTTTCGACAGAAACAACGACCATTCCAATGCGCTGTTTTATGATACCGGGAGCGGCTGGCAACAATCCGCCCTCAAAGGTTCCCTGATGATCAATCCCGTGCTGGGATGCCTTGAAGAGCTGATGCCCGTTGCTGTGGCATCTTATGATGAAAAGATCGCGGAAACCACACTCTTTCCCAATCCCGCACAAAACACGGTTCGCATCGAATGCCGTGGCGGGCAGATAGAAAATGCCACGATAACGATTTTATCCGCTCACGGGCAAACCGTATATTCCGCCACTTATAATCCAGAGGAAACCATTGACATCAGCAACCTTCCAAACGGTGTATATGTTGTGCTTATTAACGGTAAACAATTCAGTGCTACCCCTAAAAAACTGGTCATATCACGCTAAATTATGAATAACGATATTGAAGAGATCGAGTCCGGTGAAGACGAAAAGGAGCTTTACGAGCACCACCACATCAAGGTGGAAAAAGGCCAGGTGATGCTGCGCATCGATAAATTCCTGATGACACGCCTCCCCAATGCCACACGCACCAAGATCCAGCAGGGCTGTGAAGCCGATTGCGTGCTGGTGAACGGGAAACCGGTCAAATCCAATTACCGCATCAAGCCCTTTGATGAGATCTCTGTGCTGATGAGCTCTCCGCCCCGCGATATCGAGCTGGTGGCCGAAGACATCCCCATTAACGTGGTGTACGAAGACGATTACCTTTGCGTAGTGAATAAAGAACCGGGCATGGTGGTTCACCCCGCCTATGGCCATTACACGGGAACCCTGGTGAATGCGCTCGCCTGGCGCTTTCAAAATCTGCCCTCTTCCAAACAGAAGCTGGCCGACGGACTCACCATCGACCGGCCGGGCCTGGTGCACCGCATTGATAAGAATACCTCCGGCATCATCATCATCGCTAAAACCGAGCTGGCCATGAGCAGGCTCGCCAAAGACTTTTTCGACCGAAACCTCGACCGGAAGTACATTGCCATTGTATGGGGCGATGTGAAGGAAGACAGCGGCACCGTGAACTGCCACGTAGGGCGCGACCTCCGGAACCGCAAGGTGATGGCCTGCTTTCCGGATGGCGACCATGGCAAGCATGCCATCACACACTACAAAGTACTGGAACGCTTCGGCTACATCACCGTGGTGGAATGCAAGCTGGAAACAGGCCGCACCCACCAGATCCGCGTACACATGAAGCACATCGGCCATCCCTTGTTCAACGACAACGAATACGGAGGCGACCGCATCCTGAAAGGCCTGCCGGGCAATAAGTACAAGCAGTTCATCGAGAATTGCTTCGCGATCTTGCCACGCCAGGCGCTCCATGCCAAAACCCTGGGGATCACCCACCCGATCACCAAAGAGCCTATGTTTTTCGATAGCGAGCTGCCCGATGACATGCAGCAGCTGATCGAAAAATGGCGTGTGTTTACTGCGGCACGGCCCTTTGAGGAATAGCCTGTTACTTTATACCCAGGCGCCTGTTATATATGCATATATCGCATATTCATTTGTAACATGAAAACACATTTACTTACCTTTCTGCTTTGCGGCTTCAGCCTTTTGGTACAGGCCCAGCTGAATATGAACCTGCGGATAAAGTTTAACGACAGCATTCTGGTTGACAAGTATATTCCCGAAGAGAAGGGTTTCAAATACAAAAATATTCCCATCGAACCTGGCGACTATAGGATCCTGAACCCGGCTGTTCCCCGCATTTTAAACCAGGAAACCATTACGCAGGTAGATCTTGTGTATTCCGATTTTCCGCCCGGCGATGACTTTACGGAGCTTAACCGCAAACGGATCATTGAGCTGTACATGCATTGCCCCAACGCGTTTAACAAGCAAGTCATTACCTGGAGGGTGATTAAGCAAACAGGCGTTAAAAGCAGCTACGATCTTAAAAATTACTTTCATGGCTTTGTGATTTATTTCAGACCGCTGATTCCATTTTCGACTGAGAAAAAATATTTCCAGGAGGTGCTCGATCAGAAAACATCCTTGCAGGATTCTACCATCCTGAAAGTGCTCACCCGCAACCCTTCCTGGAAGGAAATGCTTTGTGTGGCCGATGTTACGGGCAGCATGTCGCCTTACACCGTACAGCTCCTGGTATGGGCAAAATTTAATGAGCATCTTAAAACGTTCCGGCAGTTCGTGTTTTTTAATGATGACGAAGAAAAAAGCAATGATCAGTCTGCGAAGATGGATACATCAGGCATCTGGAGCATAGAATCATTTAAAGCAGATAAGATCTTCGATAAGATCATTTACAGCATGAACCATGGCCAACATTACGAAAATGACCTGGAAGCCATTTTCTATGCCGTAAAAAAATATCCTGCGAACATCAGGAACATTGTGCTGATTGCAGACAATTGGGAAGACCCCTGTGATATGCAGCTTCTTCCAAAACTGAAGGAATTAAAAATTCCGGTCCGGATCATCATCTGTGGAGTAAACAGCGTACTGAATACCAAATACCTTGACATTGCGTATGCCACCAACGGCTCTATCCATACCATGGAGGAAGACCTGACCGAAATGGGAAAGCTGAACGAAGGCAAAAAATTTAAGATAGCCGGCATCAATTTCAGGCTCGTAAACGGCAGATTTGTAGAATCCAAATAAAAAAAGCCCGGTTTATTCAACCGGGCTTTCCTTCATATAATTAGATTACTTTTTCTTCGCCTCGGTAGCAGCCTGATCGAATTCCATGTCGATCTTCTCGGTAGCCAGGCCTTTCAGCTCTGACTCGGTGAAGGCTTCGTGCCAGATGATAGTCATCGGTACTTTTTGCATATCCATGGCTTTTCCACCTTCCATTTTATCCCACCTCAGGGAGAAGCTGTCGTCCTGGCCTTTGGTCAGCATGATGGCATCGGCTTTGGATTTGGCATTGGCGTATTCTTTTCCGTCAGGCATTTTCACAGCCGCTTTGGCCGGTTGAATGAATGCGATTTTTTGCCCGTTGTAAGCACATTTGAATTTTACCTCAGTTCTGTCGGACTCTTTATATACGTTAGACATCGTGCATTTGCAGCTTCCTGCTTCGAAATCGTTTTTGGATGCCGGCAGGTCGAAGTTCGGAGCTTCCATTACCGCACCTTTCACAGAAGCCGTATATAAGCCGCCCACAACAAACGAGTAGTTTTTTACCTCATTGTATCCGGCCCCTTTCAGGTTGATCACTCTGAAATCAGACTCGTTTGGCTTGATGATGAGCCATTTTTCTTTGGGAGTCGTTTCCTTTCCATTCACAATGAATTTGCTTTCTTCCGGCTTAAATACGATGTAGTCGCCTGTCAGGTTGGTGATCTTTAGTTTGAATTTGGTTTCTCCCGCAGTAGAAACGGCATTGTCCACCGTGATCTTCACTTCATTGGTTTCCTTGGTCACATCTTTGTAAAATAATTTCTCATATTTTACTTCTTTTTTCTGTGCAGTAGCAGTACCCAGGGTGAGAAGCGCAAGCGCAATTTGTAGAACTGTTTTTTTCATGATACTAAGTTTTTTGATTTAGGTTTTATTTTACAAAGCAGATTCCAAAATTAACATTTGCGGGATCAAAAAGTATAAAAACCGTTAAAATTTTAATGACTAAGCCACATAAAAACCTGCCCGTTGTCTTTATAATGCTCAAAGTTCTTACGATCGAAAACAATGACACAGAAGTCGATAAAGGGCAGGATACCGAACACACCTCCCAGGCTGGCAACATAAGCTACCGGCACATAGGGCCTGGACCCAAGGTAAATGCGATGAAGCCCAACAATGCCAAAAGGAAAAGGAAAGGCTAGTACAGCCGCAGTAATGCGTTTGTTAAGGCGCTGCTTTTTTCGCAGGAGTTTCATCACCGGGTTCGGGCCCTTGCCGGAAGAAAACGCTTCGCTGCTCAGAATAACGTCCTGCGAGGAAAGGGTGTCGCCCTGCTCATCGAAATAATAGATCCTTGCCCTTTGCTCTTCCGCAGCCAAAGGCCCCGATGCCAACAGGCATAAAGCAAACAGAAACATCCACCGCATCATGATGCTGTTTCCTGCTTCAAACGTTTGATGTCGGCAATCAGTTTCTGAACTGCTACAGGGTCCGTGCCATCATAGGTTCCTCGAATACGACCGTAAGTATCTACGAGAATGAACAATTCGCTGTGCAGGAAGCCCTCCGGCGTGCCGTCATCCTCCAGGGCATTCACCAGGTAACTGTCTTTGGCCAGGGCATAGATCTCTTTTTTATTCCCGGTCAGGAAATGCCATTTTCCTTTGATGGCACCGTAGCTCCGGGCGTAGCCGTCCAGTACCTCCACTGTGTCGTGCATCGGGTTCACCGTATGCGACAGGATGAGAACACTGCTATCGTTCTTAAATGCATCCTGCACATGCACCAGCTGTGAGCTCATCTGCGGGCAGATGCTCTGGCAGGTGGCGAAAAAGAAATCCGCCACATAGATTTTATTCTTTGTGCTTGCCTCCGTAACAGGCTCGTTGTATTGGTTCGTAAAAAAGAAAGGCCTGATGGTATGGTATACCGTGTCGGTGCCCGAAACCTTTTTCTCCCCGAACACAGGCAGCAGAAGGCCGTTGCTTTTGGGTTTTTGATCGCAGGCAAGCAGCAGCGTGCTGATGATGAAAAGGGCGATGAACTGGCGCATGTTATTTACTTTCTATCTGGTTAATTTTAATGACTTTTTCCTTCTCCTCCTTGAGCCGCATGTGCTGGTACTCCTCGGTAAGGCGCTTGATCTCCGACACGTAACGGGCATCGTAATAGCCCCGGATATGGCGGTTCTTATCCACCAGCGCAAAATAGCTGTAGTCGATGTGCAGGGGCTTGTCTTTAAAGAAAACCCGGTTGAGGCTATCGAAAGACGCCGCAGGCCAGTAAAGCGGCAGGATATCGGGGTTACCCTCCTTCAGCTTGCTAAGCCCGCCAAAACTGGAGTCTGCCGGACCTGTGTAGGGAGTCACGATGATGAAAGGGATGTGCCTGATCTTTTCTTTTTTATACTGGGCGTATTCGCTGAGCCCGGCCAGTCGGTAATTGTCTTTTTGGTAAGACTGCTTGATAAAGCATACGGCAAACAGGGGATAGTTGGCGGTATCGAGCCGGACCTCCGCAAGGGCGGAATCTCCGGCAGCTTCTTTAAAGCGGTCGGTAGCGGTATAATAAACGGTATCAGTACCCGCCAGGGTTTTAGGCCCGAAGTAAGGCAGTTTCCGGGAATTGATGGTGGTAAATTCCAGGATGATCTTAAAAAGCGCCGGAAACAGGAGGATAACAAAAAAAAGGAGCTTTTTATTTTTCATGGAAGGCTAAGGTTATCCTGTGGTTTTGGTTCTGTTCTTTAAAAGTCCCTGTTGACGACACTCCTGGCTATGTTCTCCGAAAGCGCTTTCCGGAACTTCTCTTTATAGGATGCGCGCATGCCAAACAGGGGTAGTTTTTCGGTTTCCTCGTCGTTGTACACCACCAGGAGGCTCCCGGGCTTTTTACTTTCCACACGCTTGGCATCGAGGTAATAAAACTCTTTGTTATAGATAAAATTCTGCTTGATCTCGAAACGGTCGTCGTATACCACGGCATAAGGATTCGTCACCAGCCAGAGGCCCTGTAAGGTGAGCACCAGGCCCGGAACCGCCGAGGCAGTGCCCCACGGATTGACCTGCATCAGGAGGTGGATACTGAGCCAGTCTAAAAAAAGACCGGCGGCAAGAAAGCTCACTACCAACAGAATATTGCGTTCAAAATACTCCTTTGGCTCATTTTCATCGTTTTTCACGCTGCAAAGTTAAAAATTTAAGCACTTTAACTTTTGATTTTGGAATAATTTTTTTATCCTTGTAATATAATCCTACAATCTATGTAACGTTTTGTAAATTACATCGTTATACAAATTAAACGAACCTGATGGTAAAGAACATAAAAAGAACGGTTCAAAGCGTGCTCTGTGTATCCGCTTTGGCAACAGGGAGTTTGTTTGCGCAAACAAATCTTACGATGACCGATAACCCGGTGGCAGCGATGCTTGACAGCCTTGCCAACCAGAAAGTACTTGAAAAAGCGCTTTCGAAACCGGCCTTTCCAAAAAGCAATAAATACAAATACACCGAAGACAGTATTCCCCGTTTCGAGGATTTCGTGTATGAGAACCGCCTGGCCAGGCTGGATGCCAACTCTCCTTTTGATTTGGTATACAACCCGCATGTAAAGGGCTTTATCGACCTTTATACCATTCGCAGGCGCCAGCTGGTGAGCCGTATGATGGCTTTGTCGCAGCTCTATTACCCGATGTTTGAAGAGATTTTCGACAAGCACAACATTCCGCTTGAGCTGAAACACCTGGCCGTGATCGAATCGGCTCTGAACCCTAATGCCCGCTCCAAAGCAGGTGCCGTGGGCCTGTGGCAATTTATGTATCCAACCGGGAAAATGTACGGCCTCAATGTGAATTCGTATATGGACGACCGCTCGGATGTATACAAAGCCACCGAAGCAGCAGCCGAATACCTGAAAAGCCTGTACAGCATGTTTGGCGACTGGCAAATGGTACTGGCTGCCTACAATGCCGGCCCGGGCACTATCAGCAAAGCAATACGCCGCAGCGGCGGTAAAAAAACATATTGGGAGATCCGCCCTTTCCTGCCGACAGAAACGCAGGCTTATGTTCCGGCCTTCATTGCGGCCAACTATGTGATGAATTATCCTACCGAGCATAATATTTATGCTTCTACGCCGCGTAAAACCTATTTTGAGGTGGATACCGCCGTGGTAAAGGAGCCGATGAGCTTTACGCAGATCTCCGCAGCCCTTGATGTGCCGGTTGATGAGATTACCTATTTCAACCCGCAGTACCGCAAAGGCGTTATTCCGGCTGGCGGCAATATGCTCACACTTCCAAAAGCGAAGATCGGGACATTTATTGCCAATGAAACAGCCATTTACGCGAGCATCAAATCGCAACAGCTGGTGGCATCGGAAAGTACGCTGGCCGTGAAAGAGGTTCAGAAAACCCACACGGTGCGCAGCGGTGAAAAGATCAGCACCATTGCCAAAAAATACGGTGTGACCGTGGCTGATCTTAAATCATGGAACTACATCGGTAAAAAAGGACTGAGGCCGGGCAAGAAACTGATTGTATACGTCAGGCAGGATGTTCCTGCGGCTTCCCAGGCGGCCACCGCCAAATCGGATGCGCCGAAAGCTCCTCAAACCAATGTGGCAGCCAAGGCTTCCGCTGGTTCTGCTAACAAGACCGACTCCGCCACTACTGTGAAACTGGCAGAAAATACAGGCCGCCCGGCAACCCACAACGTAAAAAAAGGTGAAACGCTTTACAGCATCTCTAAAAAACACAACATACCGATGCAAAAGCTGATCGAATACAACAACTTCAAACAGAATCCTCAACTTAAGGTAGGGCAAAAAATAAAACTGACTTCTTAAAGAAAAAAAACAAAACCCTCTGATAATCAGAGGGTTTTGTTTTTGAAAAAGCTGTAACTAATCCGCTTTCCCATACGTTCTATGCACAATTAAACTACGTGACTGTAAGCGAATTCAATACCTGCGTCGATCAGTATTCTGATAATTTATACCGCTTTATCTTAAAGCATATAAAGGATGTTGACGTGGCCAAAGACATTGTACAGGACACCTACGAGAAAGTGTGGCGCAAGGTGAACGATATTGAAAGCACCAATGCCAAATCGTATTTGTTTACGGCGGCACATCATACCCTGATCGACTATACGCGCAAAGCTAAAAAACAGGGCGACTATACGGAAGCGGTAGAACAAAAGCTAAAGCATGAGAAACACTATACCGATATTAAGGAAGTGCTGAACAACGCCCTCGACAAGCTTCCGGAGATCCAGAAAAGCGTGGTGCTTCTCCGGGATTATGAAGGCTATGATTATGCAGAGATCGGAAAGATCACGGGACTTAACGAAAGCCAGGTGAAGGTGTACATTTTCAGGGCCAGGGCTACCTTAAAAAACTATATCGGCCATTTAGAAACGATTATTTAATGAGCGGGATCAATCAACATAATTACGAGGCTTATCTCCTGGATTCGATGGAAGGGAGGCTTAGCGCAGAACAGCAAACGGAGCTGGATCTGTTTATGGCTTTGCATCCCGAACTGGCTGTAGACCTTGAGGACCTTGCGGGAATGACCTTCGATCCTCAGCAGGCTCTGTTTCCTGATAAAGAGACTTTAAAAAAAACCGCTGCCGACCTGGTTTCGGGTGAGCAGTTTATCGGATATATTGAGCAGCAACTGAGCCCGGAAGAGAAGCGGCGCGTGGAAGAACACTGCGCGGCACATCCTGCTCTTGCCAAAGAGCTTGACCTTTATAAAAAGACCATTGCGGTAGCCGATAGTACGATTGTATTTGAGGATAAGGCAAGCCTGAAACGCCGTACGAAAGTGATCCTGTTTAACGCCCGGACCGCTTCGTTTGCGGCTGCGGCCTCGGTGCTTGTAGTGCTTATGCTGTATGTTCTGTGGCCTGCCAAAACAGCGGATGTTATTTCCGACAGCTATGCGATGCGCGAACCCCGGAAAGCTTCCGGAGCCGGGCATGACAACCACACAGGCGGTTCTATGCCTGACACCAAAGATGATGCAACACTGCCTGAGCGCAGCAACGACAATGCTCCTTTGAACCACAACAAGGCTCCTGAAAACCTGATGGCACACAACCAACAGCCAAGCCTTACACCAACGTATACCGCTATCCCTATAAGCCCGGATACGCTGTCGAAACTGGCAAATGCTAAGGAAAAAGCAAAGGACTTAACACCGCCGGAATCGAAAGAACCTGTGCTGATTGCTTCTGAAAGCCGCAAAACACGGGTGGATGTGATCATCGAAAACGACATGGAAGAAGGCACGGAAAGCCAGAAGAAGTCAGGTTTCTGGGCCATGGCCGGCAAAACCCTGAAAGGCCTGAACAAAGCAGGCGTGAAAACGGTGAACGGCGAAGAGGAAAGCAACAGGGACAATGCGACTTATGCGCTGACGCTTGGCAAGCTGAATATTACGCACAAGGCGCATTAGAAAAGGCATTGCTTCCTGCCAGCGCATGCCGCGCCAGCGATTGCAGCGGAAATCCTCCCACGACGCGTCGTGGGAGATTGGAGCGGAAAGCGCGCCCGGGCGCCCAAAGAAAAAATTTCCAATGACGTATTTGAATTATGTGATGGTGCTGAAACACCCGCCTGGCGACACGAACGGGATCGGGTCGGGATGACTACAGCGTAGGATAGAACGCCCCGGCGATGTGCTCGACGCTGATCTCCTGAGGATTTTGTATGATAGAGATCACATCAAAACGGGCTTCGCCATGGATCCCGTTTTCCTGAATGTACACATCCGCCGCCCTGATCAGTTTCTTCTGTTTCGATTTAGTTACAAATTCTTCCGGTGTTCCAAAGGCATTGCTTGCGCGCAATTTTACCTCTACAATCACCAGGATATCGCCTGTCTGCGCGACGATATCAATCTCCAGGTGCCGGTGCCGCCAGTTCCTGGCAAGAATGCGGTATCCGTTCTTCAGCAGGTGCTCCATGGCGATCTCTTCGCCGGCATTGCCTTTTTGGGTATTATTCGACATAATTTTTATTTATAACCAAATTTAATTAGTTTAGTATAATAATTTTTAAAACCTATCCCTGAAATGACTAAGATAAAACTACTCGCAGCAAGTTTGACGTTAGCTGTGGCGTCTGTTGCACAAAATTTTGAAGGAAGCATTGAGTTTAAAATGGAAACCAACAAAGACACGACAACGAATATCTACTACGTGAAAGGGAATGATGTGAAACTGGATCAGATAGGGCGTAAATCGGGTAAGGTGGAAGGCAGCTTCGTGTTTGACCTTTCTACTAACCAGATCAAATACGTGAACCCGGTACGCAAAGTATGGGGCGAACACAAGAGCGAAACTACTCCTGCTATCCAAGGAAGCTGCGTATCATCGAAAAGCGGTGCCATCAAAACCCTTCAGGGGCAAAAATGCACCGAGTATGTGGTAAAGAATACGGAAGAAAATACGGAGATCGCCTACTGGATCGCGCCGGGGAAATATGATTTCTTTGTGCCGATGGTGAAAGCCTGGAACCGCAAAGACAAGCAAAGCATTTACTTCAACCAGATCAAAGATCTTCCGAAAGGCTCTATGCCTTTCCTGTCGGAGGAAAGAACGCTGAGCGATGGCAAGCTGGTAAGCAAACTGGAGGTTTCCAAAATCACCAAAGGCAACATCGACGCTTCGAAACTGGCGATCCCTGCGGATTACAAGAAGTTCGAACAGAAATAATTGATGCGGCTGTGGTTCCAAAACCTCAGGTACCTTAAAAAACCCGTTGCGATACACGCAAGGGGTTTTTTATTTTTAGCAGTGAAAAAATCTTAACAAAATTTTAAGGTTACCAATTCCGGGTTGGGGGTATGAATTAAAAAATCCACCTCCTTATGAAACACAACCTCACCCTTTCCTCAAAACTATCGGGCATTGTTTTGGGATGTATCATTATGGCATCATGCGGCGCCTCGCGTGAAGAAATGGAAGCCAGAGAAAAAGCTTATACAGACTCGGTTTCCGTTCCGGGAGCCGCAGCAGATGAAGCTTCGGCGAAGAAAAAAGAGATTGCTTTCAAAGCCGACAGCGGGCGCGTATTCGTGCGGACCGCCGACCTCAATTTCAAAGTGAAGGATGTGAAACTTGCTACCTTTGACATTGAGCGTATTGTGCGCGAAAATCGCGGCTATGTGACCAACACTGCGCTGGAGAGCACCGTGAAATACAAAGATGCCGTGAGGGTGAGCCGGGACAGCATCAAAGAAACCCTGCATTACAATGTGCAAAGTAATATGACCATCCGTGTCCCGAATTCGGAGCTGGACAAAACGCTGAGCGAGATCGCGGTCCTCTTCGATTACCTGGATCACCGCCGTGTTCATTCCGAAGATATTACCAAAGAGCTCCGGCTGGCGGATTTATCTCAGGCTAATTTCAAACATCATAAGCAGCGCGTGGAGAAGGTGATTGACGAAAAGGGAAAGAAATTAAATTCCACCTTAGAAGCCGAAAACTCCTTATTTGAAAAACAGGCGATGGCTAACCAAATTAGCGTAGACACCAAAGAGCTGAACTACGACGTGGCTTACAGCACGGTAAGCATCTCCATTTACCAGAACGAAAGCAGCAAAAGCGACATGCTCGCCTACCCGGAGCCGGTAAAGCCTTACGAGCCTCCATTTTCGAAAAAACTTATGGATGCTGCCTCTACAGGCGGAACGATCCTGACGGAAATCCTCCTGTTCATCGTACGCATCTGGCCGCTGTGGCTGATCGGCGCGGGCGTTTGGTTCCTTGCCAGGCGCATGGCAAAACTGAAGTGGTTTAGCTGAGCCCAATCAGGATGACCGACATCTTTTGAAGAAGGCAGGCGTTAATTGCCTGAACCAGATATATGCTTATTTTTGTGGGCTGCAAACAGCAGGTATTAAGGTTGCTGTATGTATAAAACCACAGACGATGATTAAGGTAGATAAAGCCATTATTGACAAGGAGCAGATCCTGAACTATATCCCGCAGCGCCCGCCCATTGTGTTGGTGAGCAGGATCTACAAGGCGGATGACGTTTCCGTGATCAGCGGTTTTGACATCAGCAATGATCACATCCTGACCCAAAACAAGCGCCTGACCGAATCGGGCATTGTGGAAAATATGGCGCAAACGGCTGCTGCAAGGGCTGGCTACGAAGCCGTAAAAAATAACAGCAAACCGGCTGTAGGCTTTATCGGTAATATCAAGGACCTGGTGATCCATTTTTTACCGGAGTCGGGAAACGAGGTGCTCACCGAGGTTTCTACCAAAACGCAGGTGATGAATGTTTCCATCGTTGAAGCAAAATCCTGGTGCAATGACCGGTTGGTGGCCAGCTGCGAGATGAAAATCTTTTTACAGGAAAATGCGTAGATGAGCGTGTTAGTAGACATACAGCATGTAACGAAACAATACAAGGAGGCCGCGCGCCCTGCAGTGAACGACCTTTCCATGAGAATAGAAAAGGGGGATGTGTTTGGCTTATTGGGCCCGAACGGGGCCGGAAAAACGACATTGATCTCGATGCTCTGCGGCCTATTTCCACCGGGCAGCGGAAAGATCTATATCAACGGCCATACGCACGAAACACACAGCCGGGAATCGAAGCAGGCCATCGGCGTGGTCCCTCAGGAAATTGCCCTTTACCCGAAGCTCACCGCCTGGGAAAATCTGAACTTCCTCGGGCACATGTATGGCCTGAAAGGCAACAGCCTCAAGGAAAGTATCCGGATGCATTTATCGGTTCTGGGACTGGAAGCGAACATGCACCAAAAAATCATGTCTTACTCGGGTGGAATGAAACGCCGGGTGAACCTGATTGCCGGCCTGCTGCATAACCCGCAATTGCTGATCCTGGATGAGCCTACCGTAGGGGTCGACATCCAATCCAAGCAAGCCATCATTGACCATTTGAAAAAAATGAACCGGGAAAACGGCATGACGATCTTATACACGTCGCATCACCTGGAAGAGGCGGAAGATTTTTGTAATGTGATCGCCATCATCGATCACGGAGAGCTGATCACTCAGGGCAAAACGAAGGAATTGATTGCGCAGTATAATTGCACCAGCATTGAAGAAGTGTATTTGAAAATTACGGGAAATAAATTCAGGGATAAGTAGTCGCTAATTCCTGACTTCGGAGTCCTCGGTCAACGAAGCGATGCATGAGGCTCTTAAAACCATCGGGCAGTAGAACATGAAATTATTATACAGCTTATATAAGGAATACAAAGTACTGATCCGCGACCGGGCAGGCCTGGCCATTACCTTTATCATGCCTACGGTGCTGATCCTGATCATGACGCTGATCCAGGATTCGACGTTCAAATCGGTGAACGAATCATCGGTGCCGCTTTTATATGTAGACAGGGATCATGATTCCCTATCCCAAACACTGGAAAAGTATATCAACAATTCCAAATTCTTTGTCATTACCAAAAAACAACTGGGCAATGAAGAGGTGAAAAAAGAAATTGCACAAGGCCACTATTTCATCGGGATCATTGTCCCGGAAAATACCAGCAAAAAGCTGCGCGAACGCTCGATGGCACGCATTGCAAAGCTGCTCAACAGTTTTAGCGGCGACTCCACCTCAACGGCGGAAGCTACAGGTACAGATACATCCGGCATCACGCTGAATTTATTTTTCGACCCCATCACAAAAAAATCCTTCAAGACCACCATCAGCAATTCTATCGAGCGCATCATTTCGCAGATAGAGATGCAGGGCATGGTAAGCGCCCTGAATGAAAAGATGTCGGAAACTTTCCCGGACGCGAAGCCTGCAGCCATGGAAAATACGCCACTGGTGTCTGTTACGGAGGAGTACGCATCTTACAACAATTCTACCATCATCCCGAATGCCGTACAGCATAACGTGCCAGCCTGGACACTCTTTGCCATGTTCTTTATCTGCATTCCTCTGGGCGGCAATATCATCAAAGAGCGCGAAGACGGCAGCGCCTTCCGCTTGCTGACAATGCCGGGTTCTTACTTTATTGTGATGCTCGGCAAGCTCCTCACGTACACCATCGTGAGCCTCATCCAGTTTGCATTGATGCTGCTGGTTGGTTTGTTTGTGCTGCCGTTGCTGGGATTACCGCAGCTCAACACCGGCGACAGCCTGCCTTTGTTGTTTTTAATTGCTTTGTCGGCAGGGCTTGCAGCCACAGGTTTTGGCTTATTGGTAGGAACGGTTGCCAGCACGCACGACCAGGCGGCTTTATTCGGAGCCGTATTCATCATTATCCTGGCAGCCATCGGCGGTGTTTGGGTGCCTACGTTTGTGATGCCTGATATTATGAAAACCATCAGCGTAGTGTCGCCACTTAACTGGGGATTGGAGTCGTTTTATGCGGTGTTCATCCGCAACTCGACCTTAAAAGAAATCTGGCCGGAGATCCTGAAGCTGTGGCTGTTCTTCGGCTTTACGCTGGGAGGCGCTTACCTGTTTCATAAGTATAAAAGGTTGAAGTAAAGGCGGAGTAATTGCGAAACCTTAATGGTTCGTCATTGCGGGCGCAGCGAAGCAATTTCATCAATCTAGTGTAATCTTCACCTTTGGAAAATTGCCTCGACTCGAAAAAGTTGTTCGCAATGACATCTGACACGTTCGTTATTTAGTTTCCAATGTTAAACAATTTCTATACACATAATAATGATCAAAGGGCGGAGCCGTTCAGGAAAAACTAATTAATTCTCTAAACCCTGATTGAATGATCTATCTCACGAATCGGGAGTAGAATGGGCTCGAAATAAAGCAACATGCTGATTGATGATATTGCTTCGTCGTACCTCCTCGCAATGACGCTTCTAATTGGGTTTGCGTCCAAAGTGAGAACATATCCTATTGACTTATACTTTCCTTGCTATTCCATTAATTGGAGTTGAATGGGATCCGGAATAAAGCAACATACTGATTGATGAGATTGCTTCGTTG
>DGQK01000058.1:29871-48784 GCA_002390745.1 Bacteroidetes bacterium UBA4416
TTTGCGTCCAAAGTGAGAACATACCCTATTAATTTATACTTTCCTTACTATTCCATTATACACCAGGTAATAGTTGTCTTTCTCATTCCGGTCGAGAATATATAAGCCGGTAAGCTTGCCAAAAGCCGGCAATACAGCCTGTTTCGGAGAGATATGAAAACATGGCAGAGAAAGATGCTGCTTCCCTTTTCCGCTCAGAGTAATTCCCGGATGCACGTGGCCGCTGAATACAAATTTATCTGCGTGCTCCATCGGCTCATGCGAGTACAGGAACATCCCATCCTCCCAGGTATCCATCACCGAAAAGTTAGGCAGCTCGTAACGGTCCTTTTTCAGAATATCATGATTTCCTTTGACAAGGATAAACTGAATGCCCGGAAAAGATTCCAGAAAGGATTCAAACAAATGCCATTCCCGGTTATAGCTGCTGTGAAACAGGTCGCCCAACAGGATCACTTCCTTTGGCTGATGGGATTTCATCAACAGGTCCAGGCGCCGCATATCCTCCAACACGCTATCGGCAGGAATGCTGATCCCGGCTTTGCGGAAATGGCTCGCTTTGCCCAGGTGTATATCGGCAATGATGAGTTGCTCCGTATCGGGCCTCCACAGTGCTTTTTCAGCCAACAAGGTAAAATCGGTTTCCCGGATCCTGATCTGCATTTATTTTTTTTCGATCTGCTTGAGTAATTTTTCCACGCGCACTTCAATGGGCTCGTTGCTGTATACCTCCCGGAAACGCGCCACCATGATGGCAAAACAAAAAGGCGTGGGTTTTGTTGGGTAGGTCACTACAATCTTTTGGGTATTGATGCGTCGGAAAGCAGCCTGCTGCCTTGAAATTTCCAGTTCAAAATTAATGACTTCGTCATAAGCCTGCAAGAGTAATAAATTCTGCTCTTCATTGTCTTCAAATACTTTGAAGAACAACTGCGAAGAAGCCTGCAAATGCCGGGTCTTTTTTTCCTGGCCGGGATAGCCTGTAAATACAAGGCCTGCAATCGAAGCAATGTCGCGAAAGCGTCGCTGTGCCATCTGGCTCGAATTGATGCTGCGGATGGCATCTTCATACACAAACTCATCCGAGAACAGGTTATTGTCAATCAGCTCTTCCACCTGAATATCCTGATCACTCAGCAATTCGAAGCCATAATCATTCATGGAAATGGAAAAGGTAACCGGCGTGAGCAGGCCGATCCGGTAAGACAGCAGCGTAGCCATGCCTTCGTGCACCAGTCTTCCATCGAAGGGATACATAAAAATATGATACCCCTCGCGCGTTTTTAGTTTTTCGATCAGGAGCTCGTCATTTCCCGGCAGGTGCGAAACTTCCTGCTGTAACTCAAACAAAGGCTTCAGCTTTTTTAACTCCTCATCGAGCTTCCCGCCTTCCTTATAATGCGTCAAGGCCTTTCGAATACTGGAAGAGAGCTGGGAAGACAGGGGCATCTTGCCACCGAGCCAGGAAGGAATGATACCGTTCTTTTCTTTGGATGCCCGTACAATTGCCGTCATGTCTTTTACACTGTGCAGCTCCAGGTTCCTGCCTGCAAACCAAAACACGTTGCCGGGTTTGAGCCTCGAGATAAAGGCTTCCTCGATCGTCCCCAGGTTTTTTCCACCCAGCACTTTTACATTCATCATACTGGTGCCAACGATGGTACCGATGTTCATGCGGTGGCGCGCAGCAATAGCCTTGCTGGTAACTCTGTACAGGCCATCTTCCAAAACCACTTTATGAAATTCATCATAGGCACCTAATGATTGCCCGCCGCGCGTGATAAAATCCAGGCACCACTGCCATTCTTCGGGTGTCACGGACTGAAAGGCATGCGTGGTTTTGATTTCACGGTACAGGCTTTCGGATTGGAAGCCTTCTGATACGCCAAGCGTCACCATGAACTGGATCAGCACATCGAAGGAGCGCACATAAGGGATACGGCTTTCAATGAGCTGATGCCTGACGGCGTCTTTGAGCGCGCTGCCTTCCACAATCTCCAGTGAATTGGTAGGCACAAAATAGATCCTGCTTTTTTCTCCAGGGCTATGGCCGCTTCGGCCAGCACGCTGGATAAAGCGCGCCACGCCTTTGGCAGAACCCACCTGGATGATGGTATCCACCGGACGAAAATCGACGCCCAGATCGAGGCTCGACGTACATACTACGATTTTAAGGCTGCCGCTATGCAGCTGTTCTTCTACCCATTTCCGCGTTTGAAAATCGATGGAGCTGTGATGTAACGCAATTCTCCCTGCCAGGTCCGGCACCTGCTCCAGAAGCTGCTGGTACCAGGTTTCCGCCTGCGAGCGCATATTCGTAAACAGCAGAGTGGATTTACTTTCTTCGATGATAGGGACGAGCTTTGGAAGAAGCTTCAAGCCCAGATGGCCGCCCCAGGGAAATTTTTCGATCTCGTCGGGAAGAACCGTGTTGATCGTTATTTTCTTTTCAAGATTCGCCTTGATGATCTCTGTGTGCCCGGAGACGGGTCCAAGCAAAATGTCCTTGGCCTGCTCCATGTTGCCGATGGTGGCTGAGATTCCCCAGACCCTGAGGTTGGGATTGATCGCTTTCAGGTGTGCCAGCGCAAGCTCGATCTGCACGCCACGCTTACTTCCCAATAATTCGTGCCACTCGTCGATGATCACAAATGCGAGGTTACTGAATTGCTCTCTGTAGCCTTTGGCCGCAAGCATCAGGTGCATGCTTTCCGGGGTGGTAATAAGTGCCTGGTGCTTGTCTTTTTTCTGGCGTGTGCGGTCTTTCATCGAAGAGTCGCCGGTGCGCAGCTCGATGCTGTAAGGCAAGCCTAAATCGTGGCTGACGCGGTTGGTGGCCAAAAAAATTTCTTTGGAAAGCGCACGCAATGGCGAAATGTAAAGACAGTGGAGCTTATTGGCCTTAGGTTTCGGGTGATCGTAAAAATGCTGAATAACGCCGAACCAGATGGCGAAGGTTTTGCCAAAACCGGTGGGCGCATTCAGCAGGCCGCTTTTCCCGGCCTTGATGGCTGCCCAGGTTTCTTTCTGGAACTTATGCGGTTTCCAGCCTTTTTGTTTAAACCAGGTCTGTGCTAAGTTCATTGGGTGGCATGCAAAAGGTTCAACAAATCCTCTTTGGTATTGGCTTCCGACAATGGCTTGTCTTTTCTCCAACGCGCTATGCGTGGAAACCTCAGCGCAATGCCGCTCTTATGCCTGGGGGATTCATTGATCCCCTCGAAGGCAATCTCGAAGACCCAATGCGGTGTCACACTGCGCACCGGACCGAATTTTTCGAGGGTATTCTTTTTGATCCAAGCATCCACTTCAATAATTTCTTTATCGGTAAGCCCGCTATAAGCCTTTGTAAATGGCACAAGCACATCACCATCCCACACCGCAAAGGTGTAATCCGTAAACAGGTTGGCGCGCCTGCCATGCCCCGCCTGCGCATAGATCAGCACGGCATCGACGCTATAGGGATCTACTTTCCATTTCCACCATTTGCCGCGCTTCCGGCCCGTTTCATAATTGCTGTCTTTGCGCTTGAGCATGAGTCCTTCGCAGCCAACAGCTTTGGCCTCGTTCCGCAATTGGTCAAGCTTTTCCCAGGCGTTGCAGGAAAGCAGCGGAGCCAGTACCAGGGATGAGTTGCAGGCTTTTGAATTTGTTACGACCTCTTCCAACAATCGCCTTCTTTCCTGCAAGGGCAGGTCGCGCAAATCCTTTCCGTCTTTTTCGAGCAGGTCGTAGCATACCATTTTCAAAGGGACCTCCTGCAGTATTTTTTTGGTAAGCGCTTTTCGTGTTGTCCGCTTCTGCATCTGGTTAAAGGATCTGATCTTACCGTTCACAATAGGGAGGATCTCGCCGTCGATCACTGTTCCGTCCGGTAGATCGTATTTCAGCTCCTCAAACTCCGGAAATTTATCCGTCAGCAATTCTTCCCCCCTGCTCCATACAAACAGCTCTTTGTTTCTTACAATGATCTGCCCGCGAATGCCATCGTACTTCCGTTCAATCTGCCAATCTTCAATCCTGCCTAAAGCACTCCATTCCACATCGAGCGCATAGGCCAGACAGAAGGGATAAGGCCTCGAGGTGGCATCCAGGAACTCATCCTCTTTCAGGAGATCCAACAAAGAAGTATCTGTTGGTTTCCAGTTGCCGATAAAACGGTGCGCGATCACTTTTTCTTCGATCTGGTAAGCTTTGGATAAGGCCTTAAATACAAGCAGCTTTGAAACCCCCACACGGAACGCGCCTGTGATGAGCTTATTGAAAACATACAACTCCTGAGGCGCCAGGGTTTTCCAGTAGCCAAGCACGCGTTCTTTTTTCTCAGCATCAGTCAATGAGGCCATCGCTCCCAGCTCGCGCATCAGTTCATTCAATGATATTTCCGACACCTTGTCCGATGTGCTATTGATAAGCAAAGTGATGGTTTCTGCCAGATCACCGACCACGCTGTACGAATCCCCGAAGAGCCATTCCGGAATACCCGCCAGATCTGTAGCCCAGGCTTTCAGGTCGGAACTCTTCACCGGACGCTTCGGACGGTTTCCCACCAATAAGGCGATGGCCCAAATAGAATCTTCGGGTTTTGTTCTGAGAAAATAACGGGTAAGCGCTTCCACTTTCGGAAGGGTTTTGGTGGTAGCGTCCAATTCGTAATACAACTCCGTAAATGCTTTCATATGAAAGAGGTTATTGTTTTTAAATAGCCATAACTCGTGCCACGTTACGCAGTATGGTATTAGTCATAATACGTTCATTAATACTGTCCTTCAGAATCATGACCATTTCATGCCGCTTCGTCCTCCTCTTCCGTAGTTTCTGTATCGGGCTGCTCCAGAGCTTCGCCTTCGTACAAGGTGTCCACTGTCACGGCATCCAGGCCGAATTGTTCGGTGAGCCATTTGGCATATATGGATTTATAGCCATGCGTTACATAAATATGATCGGCTCCTGTAGCGAGCACCGCTTCATTCAACCCTTTCCAGTCGGCATGGTCGCTCATCACAAAACCCATATCGGCATTCCGTCTCCGCCTTGCTCCTCTCAGCTGCATCCATCCGCTGCATACCCCCAGCTCATACGGTTCAAACTGCCGGAGCCAGGACGATCCGATCACGGATGGGGGCGCCACGACAATAAGCGGTTCCTGAAATGTTTTTTTAATTCCTGCGGCATAACGTGTGTACCGCTCGTTGCTCAGTCCCAGGGCCGTGTTGGTATTGTAGATAGCTCCGTGCAAAATAACAGGGGAAGGCATATCGTGCAGGCTGCTGAGGATACGCTGGGCTTTGCCAAGAGAATAGCCGATGAGCACACAGGACTTCCCGGCATTCAGATTTTTGCAACACCAGCTCTTAAGATCAGCGTCCAATGTTGCCGCATCGGGAAAATTGTAAACCGGCAAGCCGAAAGTGGACTCCGTTACAAAATGATGGCAGGGTACCGGCTCAAATGGCGTGGTGATCCCATCGGGCATCACTTTATAATCGCCGGAAACTACCCAGATTTCGCCTTTGTATTCAAGGCGTACCTGTGACGAACCGGTGATGTGCCCTGCCGGGTGCAGGCTGATGCGAACACCGTTCATGATCACAGGCTCGCTATAACCGAGCGTTTCCAGCTGAATTTCCTGTCCCAGGCGGTATTCCAGAATCCCACGGGAATCGTGGTGGGCGAGGTACGATTTGCTTCCCCGGCGGGCATGATCGGAATGGGCATGTGTAATGATCGCCTTATCCACAGGCTTCCAGGGATCGATATAAACGCCCGCCTGTGCGCAGTAAATCCCGTCTTTATCGAATTGGAGAAACATGTGCGATTGTATGATTGCAATACAGGATAATCCAATTTAATGCCACGCCCCGGAAGGTAGGATTACGATAAATTTCTGATCGCCATCCAGGCCATGAGTCCCGTCGAGATCTCCAGGGCTTTTTCGTCGATATCGAACGTCGGGGTATGCACCCCGGCAGAGATCCCTTTTTCCTGATTGCCGGTGCCCAGGCGGTAAAAGCAACTTGGCACCTGCTGGCTTACATAAGCAAAGTCTTCCGCTGTCATTCGCAGTGGCAGGTCTTCTACATGTTCCGCTCCGAGATAGTCAACCGCGCATTGGCGGCAGAGCTCCGTCACACGTTCGTCATTTACCAAAAAGGGATAGCCATCGATGATATTGATCTCTGCTGTTCCTTTGTAGGCTTCGCAAATACCATGGATAATTTCCTGAATGCGCTCTTTCACACGCACACGCCACTGCTCATCCATTGTCCGCAAGGTTCCGGCCATGTACACCTGTTCGGGAATCACATTGGTAGCGCCCTTGCCTTCGATCTTCCCAAATGCGATGACTGTCGGGATCTGGTTATCTGTATTCCGAGAAACACCTTCGGCATCGATCTCAAAGGGAAACTGTTTCTCAAGCTCGGTGATGATATGGGCGGCAATCACCAATGGGTTGTTGTAATCGCCGGCCATCGCCGCATGACCGCCCTTCCCCTTGATGGTAATGTGGAGCTCGTCGGTACTGGCCATGTACATGCCTTTGCGAAAACCGACTTTTCCGGTTTCCATGCTTGGGAACACGTGCTGCGCCAATGCCAGGCTAACCTCAGGATTTTGCAAAACGCCTTCCTGTATCATGAGAGAGGATCCTCCCGGCAACACTTCTTCGCCGGGCTGGAACATGAGCTTAACGGTGCCTTCAAACTGATCTTTCAGACGGTGGAGAATAATGGCAGCGCCCAGTACAGAGGCTGTATGAACATCATGCCCGCAGGCATGCATCACCCCCGGGTTCTGCGATTTATAGCTCACCTCGTTCTTTTCTTCAATCGGCAGGGCGTCGAGGTCGGCACGCAGCAGGATGGTTTTGGCCGCCGGGTTCTTTCCTTCGATCAGCGCAACAACGCCTGTTTCGACAATGCCTTTGGTGTATGGTATATGATACTGGTCCAATACAGAGCACACGAAAGCCGAGGTCTGGTATTCTTTAAAAGATAATTCGGGATGTTGGTGAAGGTGCCTTCTGATAGATACAATTTCTGCAGCGATTTCCGCAGCTATGGATTTGATATGATGTAATTGTTCCTGCATTACCTGACCGTGTATGGGATTTTTGAAGAGTAGCCTGCTTTTTTTGTAGAGTTCTCAATAGAATCTGTTTTGGTTTCCGTAAAGTAAAACCGTAAATCCTGCCCGGCGTACTTATCTGTAGCCGGCGCCATACTGCCAAGGCTTCCCACTGCCAGGATGCGGCTCAGATTTTCGAGCAGCTTGTCATACACTTCTTTTAATTTTTTGGGATGACGCGAGTACCATACAATGGTCGTATCGAACTGTTGCCTGCTGACCTGCCGGTCCTTGAAGGGATTGAACAGGTAGGCGGAATCGAACCTCACGCCGGTAACATTTTTGACGTTGATGCCTGCTGCTCCCTCGCCCAGGTAGCAATCCGTGAGCATATCGATGAATACTTCCTCTTTTAGAATATAATCGGGTGCCGGCTCGTTTTCCTCATCCCTGACGCCGCAGGAAGCACACAGAACAAGACATAACACAATGATGAGCCCTTTAAGTTGCATACTCTACAAAAGTATGAAACTACAGCAAATTTTTAAACTCTTCGTGCGATTCAAACAAAATAACATTTTTTGGCAGCGTGATCTCCTCCTGGCTTTCATAGAACAGGCGCCCCGAAACCATGATCTTTGCCTTGCCGAAGGCAGCACTCAGTTTAGAGATATACTGCTCCAGCGACACATCTTCCATTGGTGTGGTAAAGATCGTGACCAGGGCATCGGGATTAGCATGCCCGGCCAGCTGCTTCAGATCGCAGAGCGGCACTGACTGGCCCAGGTACAGGCACTTATGCCCACGGGCCCTGAGCAGGTATTTGCAATACAGCAGACCCATGTCGTGCAGCTCCTTATTGGGAAGGTATAGCAGGAACGTTTGCCCTTTTTCGGAAATTTCTTTCGGAAGCTGGTCAATGGCCACAATGATCTTCTGTTTGATGAGCTGGGCCATGAAATGCTCCTGCGCGCAGTTTACAATACCCAGCTGCCACATACTCCCCACATGGCGAATAAAAGGAAAGATGATGCGCTCCATCGTGTTCTCGAAACCGAAATTCGCGATGCAGCTGCATACGGTGCTGTCGAATTTCGGTTCATCCATTTCCATCATACACAGCACAAGGCTATCTATCTGGTCTGATTCTTTGGAAAACTTATTCAGGATGGCCTGGGCATGCCTCACCAGTTCATCATCCATAAAGGTGGCGATCTTTGAGATCTTGTAGCCATTGTTGTTGAGCAGGGAAATATTGAGGATGCGCTTGAGGTCGTCGGGTGTATAGCAGCGGATGTTGGTGCAGGAGCGCTCAGGTTTCAGGATCCCATAACGCAGCTCCCACATGCGTAGTGTGTGGGCTTTGATCCCGGAAAGGCGTTCAAGGTCTTTTATAGCATACTGCGCAGGCATGTGGTAAATTTACAAAGTAAACATCGGATTTTTAAAATTGTTTTCAGCAAGCAGGAAGCGTTGCCATTTTAATTTTCGCATTCCGAATGGTATCTTTGAGCATCTATGCCGAAAACCTCTTTCCATGTTTTAACCATTTGCATCGTTCTGGGTGTTGTTTTCCTCTCTTCCTGCTCGTCTGCCAGGCTTTACAAAAGGGCTCTTGCCGCCAAACCGTATGATGTGATCATTGTGCCCGGCATTCCTTTCAATGGCAAGGAATGGGATCTGAAAATGAAAGGCCGTGTCATCTGGGCCGACTACCTCCTCCGTAAAGGCATTGCCACACACGTGATCTTTTCGGGAGCTGCCGTGTATACACCGTATACCGAAGCCAGGGTCATGGCGATGTATGCCCGTGCACTGGGAACGCCCGACAGCTGCATCTTTACAGAAGAAAAGGCGGAGCATAGCACGGAGAATGTGTATTACGCTTACCTGATGGCAAAGAAGCTTGGCTTTCGTAGTATAGCGCTGGCTACGGATCCGTACCAATCCAATATGCTGAAAGGCTTCATCAAACGGCATCATCTGTCGGTGGCGCGCATCCCGTTCAGGATCCGCATCCTGATGAAGATCGATGACGTGCATCCTGTGATCGATGCCTCCCCGGCCAGGGTAGACCCTTTCAGGCCGATCACGCAAACGCAGAGCCGGAGATACCGTCGCAATGGCACACGCGGAAAGAACATTGTATTCGATCTGCCCTAAGCGCGGTGCTCCCTACCCCGGGCATCACATCCGTTTTTTATTATCTTTGGCGGGCAGTACGCCCTGGCCAACCCTGCTCTGGTATTATTCCGCAATCAAGCTCTATGGATCATAAACTGCTAAATCACTTTCTGAGATTCGGCTCCTTGTCTGACGAGGAGATCGCCGCCATTGACAGCACCATGAGCCGGAAATCGTTTCTGAAAGGCACATTGCTCCTGAAAGCGGGGCAGCACTCGAACGAAGCCTTTTTTGTACTGGAAGGTATTGTACGCCAGTTCTATCTGATTGACGGAAGTGAAAAAACGAGCGAGTTTTTCACAGAAGGGCAATGGGTATTATCAAACAACAACCTGGCGCATGATATGCCCTCGGGCCACTACCTCGAGTGCAGCTCAGATTGCCTGCTCCTGGTAGGAAACAGCGCCAAAGGCGAAGATCTGTACAGCCGCTACCCTAACCTTGGCGCCATTTCGCGCAAACTCATGGAGGCTGTTTTTTTAGAACAGCAATCGAAACTGGAAGCGTTTGTTGCCGGCAGTCCCCAAAAACGCTACCTCAGCCTGCTCCGGCAAAAACCGGTATTGTTTCAGCAGGTGCCTTTATACCATATTGCCAGCTACATTGGTATTACCCCCGAATCACTGAGCCGGATCCGCAAGCGGATCAGATGAGGTAGCCATGTACTTCCGAAATGCCTCTCCCCTTACGCCTTTGGTAAGCAGCCATCCCACCATCATCACTTCTCCAGGCCAGGTGTATTCGCTGATAACGACCCTGACAGAAGGAAACAAAAAGAACAGGGTAAAATCTGCCAGGTAGCCGATGCAGGTCAGGATCAAAAAGTAGCCGATGATCCGGGGGATGTACGTGGATTTAATTACCAGGTAAGCCATCGGGAGCAACCACAGCCCGAAAAAAATACCCACAAGCTGCATCCCATAAGCATGGCATTGAAGCAATACGGAAAGCAGGGCATGAACCTGCTGAGGAGAAAAGGCCTGCAACACCAGGGGGCTTTTAAGCAGCAGCAGCGCCCCTATATGGGCCAGTTCATTCAGCAGGCTGATGGGGGTTACAACGAGGGTGCATATCCAGATGGCCCTGGCATAGCGCGCATTTACAGGAGAAAGCACCTTCCTGATGTAATAGGCTGTAGCGATGGTAACAAGCGCGCAAAGAACTGCGCTAAAAATGCTCAGGCGAAGCAGGCCTTCGTGGGCAAGCATGAGCCCTGCCGTTTGCTGCCAGTCGTCGCCGGCCATCAATGCTTTCGGAAGATACATGATCCCAAAAACGCCTAATGGGATTTGAAGAAGGTACAGAAATCCGGCGATCCGGGCTGTGTTTTTCATGGTCGTGATGGTCATTTTGTAGTGATTTGACCGCAAAACTAACCAGGCTCCTCTCCGTTTCTCCTTGACTTTGGGTAAGAAATAACATGACCGTTATTTTACTAATCCCCCGGGGCATCGCCAGGCAATAAAATAACAGATGATGCGTTGATGAACCATTATTTATTTTCAATAACCATAAACTCCTCTGTTTTATGAAACTTCTTTTTATGTTACTCTTCGGTGCCACCATCGTATTTAGCTCCTGCAAAAAAGACCGTGTATGCTCCTGCACACTTACCAAGACAGGAACCACCACCACAACCGCCGCTCTCACGTTTTCAGTGCCTATTGTGGGTAACGTTCCCATCGTTGACACCTCATTTGTGACACCGGTCAGCGAAGTGCAGATCTACGACAAAACGATCATGGATGTGAACAAGCGCACCGCCAAACAAAACTGCGTGAGCTATAAGGAGCCCTACAGCGAAACCATCACCAATTCGGCTCCTCCTCTACAGCTCACTACCAAAAGCGTGGGAGAGAATGTATACAAGTGTGAGCTGAAATAACCGATCAGCCTGCCCAGCCCTCGCGGTCGAGGCTTCGGTATTGAATGGCTTCCGACACATGGGCGCTTTCGATCCGGTCCGAAGCTTCAAGGTCGGCAATGGTCCTGGCTACTTTCAGGATGCGGTCGTAGGCCCGCGCCGAAAGGCCCAGGCGCTCCATCGCTGTTTTTAATAAGCTGTTGCCGGCCTCATCCAATGTGCAGTAATCCCTCAGGTCCTTGCTGCGCATCTGTGCGTTGCAATACAGGCCTTCCGTGTTGCGGTAACGCTGTGTTTGCCGCTCCCTTGCACGGATCACCCGATCCCTGATCTCACGGCTGCTTTCGGCATGTTGTTGTTTATTTAGTTCGCTGAAAGGCACGGGGGTGACCTCCACATGCAGGTCGATGCGATCAAGCAGTGGCCCTGAAATTTTGCTCAGGTACTTTTGCACAATACCGGGCCCGCACACACAGTCTTTTTCCGGGTGGTTGTAGTAGCCGCAGGGACAAGGATTCATGCTGGCCATAAGCATAAAGCTGGCGGGATACTCCACGCTGAAACGCGCCCGCGCAATGCTCACGATGCGGTCTTCCAGCGGCTGGCGCATCACCTCGAGCACCGTGCGCTTAAACTCCGGAAGCTCATCGAGGAATAATACACCGTTATGGGCCAGTGAGATCTCTCCGGGTTGCACATTCATGCCTCCACCAACGAGGGCCACGTCCGATATCGTGTGATGCGGATTGCGAAAAGGGCGCCGTGTGACAAGTCCCTGGGCCTTGACCGTTTTGCCCGCAACGCTATGGATCTTGGTCGTTTCGAGGGCTTCGTCGAGGGTAAGCGGTGGCAAAATGGATGGCATGCGCTTGCTCAGCATGGTTTTGCCGGCTCCCGGAGGGCCGATCAGGATCACATTGTGGCCGCCGGCAGCAGCTATTTCCAATGCGCGCTTGATGTTTTCCTGGCCTTTGACATCCGAGAAATCAAACTCAATGTTGTCGAGCTTCGACAGGAATTCCTGGCTGATGTCGATATGGGTCTGCCTGAGTGCAGCGCTTCCGTTGAAAAAATCGATCACCTGCCTGATGTTGCTCACGCCATACACTTCCAGGCCTTCTACCACAGCCGCTTCGCGGGCATTCTCCTCCGGCAGGATAAATCCTTTAAAGCCTTCCTGCTTTGCTTTGATCGCAATAGGCAAGGTTCCTTTCACCGGGCGCAACTCTCCGTCGAGCGACAGCTCGCCCATGATGATGTAATTGCCAATCTCTTCCGACAGGATCTGCTCCGAAGCCGCTAAAATGCCTACGGCAATGGTAAGGTCGTAAGCCGAGCCCTCCTTGCGGATATCGGCGGGCGCCATATTGATCGTGATCTGTTTTCCGGGAATCTTGAGATCGTTGTTCTTCAAGGCAGCGTCGATGCGCTGATGACTTTCTTTGACGGCGCTGTCGGGCAGCCCTACCATGTGAAACATAATCCCCTGGCCAATATTTACCTCAACAGTTACTGTCGTGGCCGTGATGCCATGCACGGCGCTTCCAAACGTTTTTACCAACATGCTCTTTCAGTTTTTTCTTGCCGCAAAGTTATAGACAAAAAATCCCGGCACTTTGCTATAATTTGTAGCATAGCTGTTTTTCGCTGATTCTGCAAGGGTTTCAGAGCCATTCACAAAACAGCACCCTCCTTTACAGATAATTTTGTAATATTGAACGCATGCAGCGCGCCAAATCATACCTCAAACTATCTTATAGTTTGATCGCTCTTTCAGGCCTGGCTTTACTGGTGTATGTTATTCTGAAAGCGAAGCAGGCTTCCTTCACGCACGACGAAAGCTTTACTTACCTGGACTATGTTCACCAATCCTTCATGGATATTATTTCCTACAAAACGCCTTACACAAATAACCATATCCTCAATACATTATTGATGAAATACGCGGAGGAGCTATGGGGCAGTACGGAGCTGGTGCTGCGACTGCCTAATATCCTGGCCTGCCTCATTTACCTCATCTACGGATTCCTGCTTTTGCGCCGCATGCCCCCGGTGATGCTCTTTCCGGCGTTTCTCTGCCTGCTGTGCCACATGCAGCTTTGCGATTTCTTTTCCCTGGCGCGCGGCTACGGCTTGTCCTTTGCCTTTATGCTCATGAGCCTGTACCACCTGATCCGTTATTTTGAAAAGCCGGAAAACAGGCAGCTGATCCTTTTCCATGCAGGATCACTCCTGGCCATCCTCAGCAACTTTTCGCTTATCAATGTATACCTGTCTGCCCTGGTTGCTTATAATCTGATCAGCTGGTACAGATCCCGGCTCCACGCTTCTGCTCCGCCCTACCGTTTCCTGCGCGAAAACCGCATTCACCTCTGGGCCCTGCTCGTATTTGTAGCCATTCTGTATGAGCCTGTCCGCCGTATCTCCAAGCAAGGGATGCTCAATTTCGGAGGCAAGGAGGGCTTTCTGGAAAACACCTTCGGCTCGCTCATCGGCGGTGCGTTCTACGAAACCCCACTCGGCCATCCTTTATATACGGTGATTAAATTCACCATGCTGCTTGTGCTCGTAGTTACCGGGCTGCTTATCGGCTGGCAGATGTTTTGCAAAAACCGCCGCTTCTTCGCAGATCACATCGCCTTATGCACAACATGGCTGATCCTGATGGGCATCGTGGTTTTATCGTACCTGCAACATTACCTGATCCGCAACGATTTCTATGGCGGGCGTTTTGCGTTGTTCATCTATCCGCTGTTCATGCTCAACCTGCTTTTTCTGATGAATTATGCTTACAGAAGCCGCTTCCGCTTTTTTCCTCCGGTGTTTGTATACAGCCTGGCGCTGGCACTGGCCTTTAACTTCTCGCTGAACATGAACCTGCGTTTTTACAAAGACTGGAAGTACGATTCCGGCACCAAAACCGTCATGACCATCCTGGCTGAAGACCAGTCCAGGCGGCAGCCGGCCGGCAAACCTGTAAGCCTTGGCATCAACTGGCTCTTTGAGCCTTCCACTAATTTCTACCGCTACACGCGCAACCTGTCCTGGCTCAAAAAAACCCACCGCAAAGGTGCAAAGGCCGGCGACGACTACTTTTACATGCTTGAGTCCGACACCAATTCCTACCTCGCCAAAGGAAAGCCAAGGCTGTTTTTCCTGGAAGGAGTGAAGGTATTTTTGGCGAAAAATCAGACCGAATAATATTAACAACACCGAATTATTTTTTTAGAGGGATTAATTTTCTGAGATAAATTGTATATTTATCACTCTAATAAAAAACAAGCAGGATTATGGTTAAAAAATTACTTGTTGCTCTTTCTATTATAGGTTCGGCGGCACACTTTCAGGCTCAGACAACCGCACCCGCCGATGATCTTAATTGCTATAACAAATGGTCTGTGAAATTTGATTCGCGTGGAGCGGAAGATGTAGCGGATGGCGTATACACCGATGTGATCGTGACATCCCGGGTGGGTGGAAAAGCGAATTGCTGGAGCGGAAAAGCCGAAGTGCTTCACAATAAATTACTGAGATGCTACATTACCCTCGAAGACGGAACCTATGAAGAGGTAAAGCGCACCTGGAAAAATGGTTCTAACAAAGAAGTGGCGATCGTGAATGGTATCAGTACCTCTATGGTTACTGTTCACAATGAGCTGATCAATGTTCTCTGGCCTAATAAGATCAAAGCCAAAAAACCGGCAGCCAAAAAAGCTCCGGAGCCTACCGACGACTAATTTCATTTTCTAAATAACTGATTTTCATACCCTCTTTTATGGCGTTTTACCGCTTATTTTCGGTAAAACGCTATTTTTTTGCAGAAAAAAGGACGTTAAATTTTTGATTTACAATAAAAAGCCTATATTTGCAGCCCGATTTTCATTTTTAAATCGCTGATCCTAAATATTTTGTAAATGACAAAAGCAGATATAGTAAACGAAATTTCAGAGAAAACCGGTATCGAAAAGATCGTGGTTCAAACAACCGTGGAAGCTTTTATGAAATCGATCCGTACTTCTATGACTGAAGGCAAGAATGTGTACTTACGTGGCTTCGGAACATTCGTTGTGAAAAAACGTGCTGAAAAAGTAGGCCGTAATATTTCAAAAAACACAACGGTGATCATTCCCGCACACTTCATTCCTGCCTTCAAACCCGCAAAAACTTTCTCAGAAAGGGTAAAGCGAAATGTAAAAGTGGCTGAACCTCTGGATAACAAACAAGTTGAATAATGACCACCGCCCGTAAAACACAGATTGGTTTACTGATAACGGCTGTTGTTTTATTCGTTCTTTTATTTCTTGCTCCAAAAAAGCATTTATCCAAACCGGAAACACCGGTGGATGAACACGCTGGCCACGCTCATGAAACGGAAGTCAGCATCGAAAGCTTTTTAACAACGGCTGCCAAAGCGCTAAGCCTGAAAGAAAAAACGAGTTTCGACGACCTGGTTGCTGCTGCCGAAAAATCGACGGTAGACACCGCTTACATTCCTGTCATTGAGTTCTGGGACAGGCTTCGCCGGCCTGATTTTGCCTCTTATTATGCGGAAAAGATCGCTGAGCGCAAACAAACATCGGCGGCCTGGGCTAAAGCGGGCGACCGTTATTTTTACTCGGTGCGTTTCGTTAAGGATGCTAATGAGATCCCGGCTTTATACCAAAGCGCTATGAGGTGCTATGAAAAAGCCCTGGAAAAAGACCCGGCAAACACCGACGCCAAAATCCAGCTGGCTGCCTGCTACGTGGAAGGAAGCCCCGACCCGATGAAAGGGATCGGCCTGCTGAGAGAAGTGGAGAAAACAGACAGCAATAATGTCAAGCTGCAACTGAACTTTGCCTTCTTCTCTGTGAAATCCGGACAATGGGACCGCGCCATCAGGCGTTTTGAAAAAGTATTGGAAATTGATCCGCTCTACATCGAAGCTTACCTGCATCTTGCAGATGCTTATGAGCAGCAGGGACAAAATGCCAAAACGATCGAAATGCTTGAAAAATACGCAGCCCTTACCACAGATGCCACGGCCAGGCAGGAAATACTGAAATACATTGAACAACTGAGACAGAAAACGTCTTAAAACATAAAACAAATAACAATTAATATAAATTTTAAAACCTAAGCATTATGCCAAGCGGAAAAAAAAGAAAAAGACATAAAATGGCTACCCACAAACGTAAAAAACGTCTGAGGAAGAACCGTCATAAGAAAAAATAATCAGTTTTAGCTGGTTATCTATTTCAAAAATACCAAGCACAAGGGCTAAGAGCATATTCTTAACCCCTTGTGTTGTTTCATATACCCCATCCTGTTGGATGGGCATTTTAAGAATATTATTTTAACAAGGACCACTGAAAATTAACATTGCCTTAGCTTTGGCATGCCATACGCTATAGCTCATTTTCAGGTATCCATAAACATTTTAAAGGTGAATGTAGAACTAGTAATAAATTCTACACCTGGCGAAGTTGTAATAGGCCTGTTGAACGACAAACGTTTGATAGAGCTGCATAAAGAAAAAAGTAACATACAATTTTCGGTAGGTGATATCTACCTGGGCAAAGTAAAAAAGGTCATGACCGGCCTGAATGCTGCCTTTGTAGATGTAGGATATGAGAAAGATGCATTTTTGCATTATCTGGACTTAGGTCCGCAAGCCAATTCGCTGATGAAGTACGTCGATCAGGTTCGTTCCGGAAAACAGAACGTAAGCAACCTGATGTACTTCAAGAACGAGCACGACATTAATAAAGACGGTAAGATCAACGATGCCGTGAAGCCCGGCCAGCACATCCTGGTACAGGTTGCCAAAGAACCCATCTCTTCAAAGGGACCGCGCATTACCACCGAGGTGTCTATTGCAGGGCGTTACATGGTGCTGATCCCTTTTTCCGATAAGGTATCCGTATCTTCCAAAATCCGCAGCAGCGAGGAAAAAACCCGTTTAAAACAACTGGTACAAAGCATCAAGCCTAAAAACTTCGGGATCATTGTTCGTACCGTGGCCGAAGGCAAATCGGTTTCGGATATCGAAGGCGATCTGGCCGACCTGGTAAATAAATGGGACGAGTGTTTTAATGCCCTGAAAACCGCCCAGCCGCCATCCCGCCTGCTGGGCGAAGTGGACAGAACCAATGCCATCCTCCGCGATTTCCTCAATGCTTCCTTCAACGCCATACACGTCAATAACGAACGCGTGTTTGATGAGCTGAAGGGCTATATCAAAACCATTTCGCCGGATAAGGTCGATATCTTAAAATACTATGGCGGTAAAGTGCCGATCTTCGATCATTTCGGGATCGACCGCCAGATCAAGGCCCTGTTCGGGAAAACGGTGTTCATGAAAAGCGGCGCATACCTGGTGGTAGAGCATACCGAGGCCCTTCACGTGTTTGATGTGAACAGCGGCAACCGCGCCAAGAGCGACCGCTCGCAGGAAGAAAATGCCCTCGAAGTAAACCTCGAAGCAGCAGCAGAAGTCGCAAGGCAACTTCGCCTGCGTGATATGGGCGGTATCATTGTGATCGACTTCATCGATTTGCATAACCCGGAAAACCGTAAGCTGCTTTATGATAAGCTCAAAGAGGAAATGAAATCCGACAGGGCAAGGCACAATATCCTGCCGCCAAGCAAATTTGGCCTCATCCAGATCACCCGCCAGCGCCTGCGTCCGGAAGTGAACGTGGAGGTCCTGGAAACCTGCCCGAGCTGCAATGGCACCGGCAAGGTTCAGCCAAGCATTTTATTTATAGAGCAGATCGAAAATGCCATGCGCTTTATCATCAAAGAACAGGCTGCCAAAGATATTACACTCGCTGTGCATCCTTACATCAAAGGCTACCTCAAGCAGGGCGGTTTTTTAAGGAGCAAACAATGGAAATGGTATTTTGAGTACAAGCAATGGATCAAGCTCACCAGCTCTGACAGCTACTCCTTCATGGAATACCACTTCCTGAACAAGGACCTCGATAAAATTGCCATCTAAGAAAAAGGAGTCACATACAATGTGACTCCTTTTTTCATTCATACTCTCCCTATCGTTTAAGTACATCAATTGTCCGGAGCCTTCCCTGGCTGTTCATTCGCACATTTCATAGGCATAATTTGCCAATTGGCAGGATGCAAAGTGGTTTTTTTCTATATTTACTTAACGAAAAAACTCTCAATTTAAATCACGCCTATGAAACAACTCTACTTCAAACATGCCGGCTATACCCTGTTCTTCCTGATGGCCTTATACTGCCGCGTACAAGGCCAGACAACCTCTGTTACTTATTCCTATACGGGCTCCATGGAAAGCTTTACGGTTCCTCCCTGTGTAACATCCCTCACGCTCGATGTGATGGGCTCAAAGGGCGGCGACTGCATCTATAATCAACCTGGCACCAAACCCGATGACCTGGGTGGCCTGGGCGGCAGGGTTGTGGGTGTATACCCCGTAACTCCCGGACAGGTCCTGAATATTTTTGTGGGCGGCATCCCATTCAATGGCGGCGGAACAGGTGGCGGTTCCATTGCACAGGCACATGGCGGCGGTGCATCAGACATCCGCATCGGAGGCGTTGCTCTCGCAGACCGTGTAATCGTAGCCGGTGGCGGTGGTGGTGGTGGCAACAATTGTAGCGCCAATGCCGAACCCGGAGGTAACGGCGGGGGTCTCACCGGCGCTACCGGCTGGCAATGTGGTAACCAAACCGGCGGATCAGTCGGACAAGGCGGCACACAAACTGCCGGCGGCGCAGCCGGTACCAGCCCGGCAACAGCCGGAGCACTTGGCATAGGCGGAAATGCAGGTGGTGC
>DGQK01000049.1 GCA_002390745.1 Bacteroidetes bacterium UBA4416
TTTTTGGAAGCTTCTTCGATCTCATCCTTTGTTTCTACCTGGATGCGTGCAATCTCTTCCTTTATCAGCTCGACGGTTTCTTTGCCGATTTCTTCCGCTTCGTTCTTCAGTTTTTTATCATCCGGAAACTGATCCAGGTCGGCAAGTGTTTCGTCAAAGATGGAAAGGGCTTTCAGGGCTCTGTCGCTCAACAGCTTTTTGGAAATTTTTTCTGCTTCCAAAACCTTGTAAGGGTCATTTTTCAAATTAGCCATGTGTTGTGGTATTAAAAAGTGATTTTATTCTTCAATTCCTAAATTTCTCAGCAGGCTTTCGCGATCAGAAATAGCTGCGCGAATAATGAGCGTGCCGTTTTCCACCGCCGTTATAATCTTATCGGTAGCCTGCATGTTTTCGATCTCAGTTTCAAACTCAAGCGTGTTGTAAAAGCGTGTGTCGATCTGGTACTCTTCTGCCGGTCGCGAAGGCTGTCTTTGTTCTTTTTCAACCTGTGCCCAGCTCTCATAGAGCTGAAGCTTTACTTGCGTGCAGCCTTTTTTCTTTGCATCCTGCAAAAGGCTTATCAATGTGTCAATGTTTGTTTTTATCATAGCTTCTGTTTTTTATGCTGCGTTTCTTAATTCTTTAATTTGCTGCAGGCGGTTCTTCATGCGCTTAAAGGATTCCCTGAGCTGGATGATCTTCGTCAAACGATCTGCTGTACCTTCCAGCACTTCACCTTTCCGGTTTTGTTTTACTTGTTTTTCTTTTGCTTCCTCTGAGTTGTCATATACCATCAGCTCGGTAAGCAGGCGCTCGTTCAATGCCGTAAATTCTCCCACGCGTTGCAATACGGTTTTTGGCTTGTATCCTTTTTTAATACGGTCGGCAATAATCTCTCGGCCTTTGGCTTCCACGGCCTGGTCACCCGTTCTTTCTTCCATGTACTTGCGCTTCTGATCAATTTCCTTATCCATCAGTGCTGTTACTTTTTTCAGATCGAAGCTGATATCCAGGCCCCTGGGCTGCAATACCTGTTCGATGCCACGTTTAATGGAGGCATGCGCTTTGCGCACCTGGTCAAAAATGGTTTGATCTTTATAATTATAGCTGGTGCTCTCATCATCCAGGTACTCCCTGAAGAGCTTGAAGATCGTTTCGGTGCTGCGCGCCTTGTCCCCGGTCTTTTGAGGACGGAAGCTTTTGACGATCTTTTGCACATGATCAAAATTTTTATTAAAAATGTCGCGCTGCTCTGCAATTTCCTTAAGCATGGTTTCCTGGTTATTGAGGCTGGTAATATCGTCCTGCAAACGTTCCCGGTCGCCCATCAATATCAGCTCGGCCAGGGCGAAAGGATCCGTTACCAAACCCATTTTTAGTTCGGAAGGATTAAACTCTTCCAGGCTCAGGGCATTTGTTTTTCCGGCGCGGTACCAGATCTCGTTAATGCGGCTGGTTTTTTCTTCCAGCTTTTGAAAGATGAAGGTGTCAATGCTGTCTTCCATCAGCGGGTTCACAATGCGCACATTGGCATACATGTTTCCGAAGCGCCAGATACGGCCTTCAAGCTGCTTTACATCGGTAGGGTTCCAGTCGAGCCAGGCATTGTAAAGCACCGTGGCGCGGTTTTGCAGGTTGATCCCTTCCTTAATTGTTGCACTGCCGATGATTATTTTTACACCGCCTGCAAGAAAACGTTCTTTGATACCTTCTTTTTTTGCAGCACTCATGCCGCTTTTAATAATGCCAACCTCTTCATCGCGGTAACCCACTTTGCTGACCAGGTATTCTTTAATGAGCGGAAAAAAGTGAACACCCGCATTCATGTAAATTACCTGGCCCGACACGTCTTCGCCGCGCTCTTCGTGAAAACGCTTTACAGAGCGAATGCACTCCATAATGTATTGCAGCTTTGGTGAGCTTTCGATGTACTGAGCAGCTGTGGGGTGCTTATCAGGGTTGCAGGCATACAGGTAAGGGCTGAGGGCAAGCTGGCGCGCAAATGACATGCCGCGTAAAATTCGCGTGCCTTCCTCTTCATCATCCGAAAGGTGTTTTTCGTCCAGCTCTTCACCGGCTCCGCTTTCTTCTCCTTCTTCTTCATCCTCCATACCCCGTGTGTTTACGCAGAAATTGGTGAGGCTCGTTTTACCGCGCACGTACAGCTCCACATCGGTCATGTATTCTTTTTGCCGCGCGGTCATGCTCAGGTTGGTGGAGATTTGTTTGTCAGGCGGCAATGGCACAAGCTTTTCACCCTCCTGTTTATTCAGCATGGGCAGCACGATCTTATTCGGCCGCTGAATTTTTGCATCCTCACCTGTTTTGTAAGTAATGAATTTGAAAATAAGCTGCTGCAGGGCGATCAGGTTGTTGAAGCCAAGCACGATCTCTTTACGCTCGGGCTTTAGCTTGGCGTTTATCACCAGCTCCATGCTCGTTTTAATGAACGTGTCAAAAAATTCCTTGATGTTCTTGATCCCCCAGTGTTCTAATTGCTGGTAGCCAATGAGTGCCAGTATCGAGTATATTTCAAGCGGACTGTTGGTAAAAGGTGTAGCGGTTAGCAGCAGCACATTGCGCATGTTATTATTACGCAAGATGTACTGGCTGACCATAAAGCCGCGTAACGCCGTCATAGATGGGGAGCCGGAACGTATTTGATAGGTGCCGCGTGCGCGGGATGCTTTTTCTCCTTCGCCTTTCATTTCACCTTTCACCTGGGTAAAAGATTTTTTCATAGCGTGGGCTTCGTCCACTACCATGTAATCGAAACCAAGTTCCTCAATGTTTAACATGCCACCTTTTATTCCTTTACCCATCAGCTCGTCGATCTTCTCCTGGAGCTGTATCTGGTCGCGTCGCTCTTCTGTTCCCTGGTTCAAGATGCTGAAGAGCTCATTGCCAATGTCGTTCCAGGTATCTTCATTAAAACCGAGGCGATTAAATCCTTCATAGGTTAAAACAGAAATGGTGTATTCGGGTACTTTTTGCAGCTTGCCTTTTTCATCGCGCAACTGGTTAACAAAGTCCGTTCCCAGGTTATACAGGTCCATCACCTGGTATTGAGGGAGTAGGCCGCTAAGCACCACTTTGCCCTGATCTACAACCCCGCGGATCTCTGCCAGCCAGTTCTTGTACGTTTGGTTGGGTACTACAATAAATGGTCGCTTGCATTGACCGCTTTCTAATGCCTGCGCGAGTGATAGTATGGCGGTCATAGTTTTGCCTAAGCCTACATCGTAAGCCACGCAACCGGAACCATGTACGCTGATAAAGCCTATGCCCTCGCGTTGTGCCGGGCGAATGAAGAGTGGCTTATTCTTAAAGGTGCTGGAACAGGTAAATGCCACCGGCACTTTAAAATAGTTGATCTCTGCATAGGCATTGTATTTGGAGTTCCAGAGTTGTTCGATGCGTAATTGATCCTCACGCGTCAACGCCTCTGCTAAAAAGCGGACAAACAGGTGATCTCCTTCCATTTTAGCATTCTGCCGCAGGCGCAGCTTCTCCTCTTTGTCATGGTGCCGCGATGGTGTGGCATTCTCCAGGTAGTATTGAATGATGTTCCAGTCTGTCGATTTTTTAAAATCATCTTTTGGCAAAGCTCTGAGCCAGGCTTTAAAGGCTTCTACCAGGGAGGTGCTGCCTTCCTCGTAGTAGCCTTTTGATTTGGAGTATGCTGTAAATTTAGTTTCATCGGCCAGTTGTTTTACCTCCGTTTCTTTTGCGAACGTTGAATCGGGCTTTATGAACAGCCTGTTATTTACGTTGGGATCGGTGAGCGTGAGCTTTGCAGGTTTCACTTTCTGCAAACCCTCCCACTGCCTGTCAAATTGTTCCTTACCATGTTTCGCAATAATTTCTTCCTTATCGGTAAGCAACTGGCTTTCGCGTTCGTAAATGTTCTCAGCGAAATACAGCACGCTGGGCATAAAATAATTTTTGTAGCTGCAAACAATACCAGCTTTAAGCCATTGCTGTAAGGGCTTGTGGCTTTCACCCAGGGGTACTACATATTTTGACCAGCCATTACTTTTCTTCAGGATCGTTACCTCGTCGTTAAATCCATGCACACGGCGTTTGTACCAGATCCAGGCTTTTATTTCCTCTTCGGAAATGCCCTGGTTATAGGTTTTTAATACCTCGTCAAAGCACAGGTACTCTTCGGGGCAGCCATCATCAAATTTTTCCTTCTCGCCGTTGATCTTACGCAGCGCTTTTTCTGCATGGGCCTTTTTTGTTTGCTGAATAACTTTCTCTACATTTTTTTTCTTTTCAGGTGTGCTCAGCAATTGCTCCAATGGTTCTTTAACTTCAGACTTCAAAGCTTGTGGCTGTTCTGCGACCTCTGCCATGGATGGAATAGCAATGCCCTGCGATACATTCTCCATGGTACCACGTACCTTTGTAACCGTTTTATTAAAGCGATCTGTAGTCTCATACTGCTCACCCAGGATCTTTTCCGGATGTTGCCTGAACCAGTTGTCGCCCGATAACAGCTCGAAGGTTCCCGGCTTCTTAGAGGCAGTGGTATCATCTTTGTCTTTATTTTTTGTCTTCCTATCATACGCTGTTGTATTTCCTTTAACAGAGGTGTCCATCTTTCCTTTCTCTCCCGGCAGCAAACAGGCTATACGGGTAAAGTCGATATATTCCAGGCCTTCGTTACCAACTGAATCTGTGTGGCTCTCGATATAGGCAACAGCCTTTTGAACCAGGTTTTTCTTTCCGTCTATGCCTATAAAGGAAGCATACCCATTGGCCAATAAGGGATTATTAGCGGTCACTATGCGGATGTTGTTACCTTCCCACACATAAACGGGCGGCATGGCTTGTTTATACGATTTGCCATCTACGTCCAGTGCCTCGCAAATCCTGTAGCCTGGGCTTATGCCTGTTTCGTGCAGCAGGCCCATAAAATTCTCGCCGGTTTTAAAATCGGTGCCGTCGAAGCCGTACTCATAAAAATCTTTTCCGCTGTATGCAGGAAGCGGTTCTTTTTTTTCTGCTTCAAAGCCCTGATTTTCGGGTGTCGCAATGTTCTGCAAGCCCGCATCTGTCATTTTATATACAGAAACGTTTGGTAATTGGTTAAGCTCGTTCAGCGATTTGGATGTGAGTGGCTGGTCGAGCTTCAGAAGGCGTTGCACCTTCTCTTTGATGAGCTGGGGCTCCGCTAATTCTGCTTCCGGAAAGTAATTGTTGCCGCCACCTGAGTAATCTTTCATGCCTTTGATGGAACGGTATAAAACACCACCTTTAAGACCATCTTTGTTCATTGAAATATAAATTCCCTTATCTGCGGTAAACATGCCCATCAGGCTCAGATCGCCGCTTACCGCCGGACCACCCGGATTAAATTTTACGTCGTATTCCTTCAGGCCGATATATTCTGCAAGCTCTTTAAATGCTTTTTTGCCAAGCTTCCTAAAATTTTGTTTTGCAAGTCCTTCGGCATTTTCATTCATCTTACTGCTGTCCTCTTCCATATACCCGTCGATGCTGGTATATTTTTTTAAAAAGGCGCTGAATTTTTTAAGTGCTTCCATGTGTTCGTTTTTGCTCTTAATGTCTGTTATTGTCATGTTAGTGGCCTGTTCGGCTGAAGGCTTGTATTTACTCTTCAGGTCAGGGTAATCGTTTATTACGTCCATCAGGATCGGCATTTGCTCTTTCAGCCTTTTCTCCACCAGGGCTTTATGCACAATGCCGGCATAGTACTGCGCATTGCTTACGGTAGGCTTCACCATCCCGAACTCGTTGATGCCTCCGAGCGGGCTTTCATACTCCAGTACAATGTCCAGGTTATTGCTTATCTCCGGAGGATAGCTGCCAAACAGATCGGTATAATAGGCTGCTTCCCGTATAAACCTCTCGCGGGTCATGTGCCATGGCTCTTCCTGTTTACGGTCCTGCTTTTCCAGCAAGGCCTTTCGCTCCCGCAACCTGCGGTTACTGTCAATCTCTATTTGCCGGAAGGCCTTATACCCCGATGCCATTGCTAGAGAATGTGTGCGAGTTCCTGTTCGATATGTGCGATTGCAGAGCCAATGCTCATGCCCTCGTCGGCTATCAGCTGGACGATCATTTCATCCAGCTTGGCCTTTCCTTTTTCTGTGCTTTGCATTTCGCAGACTTTTGGCCACAGAAAGCCATTGCAGTCTTTCAGTTCTTCGTTGATGAGCTTTTTCAGCTCCGCTACTTGATTTACGTCGTTTGCCATCGCTTGTGTCTTTTGTGTTTCTTCCGTTCTGTTTTTGTTGTACAGGATGCCCGATCCCATGAGGTAGTTTGAAATCATAGTGTGTTTAGCTTTTCTGTTTCTTTTTAGAAAGACGTTTTAAATGCGTTTTAATACAAGGATGTCTGTTCCAATGTCGGTGGTTTGAAAAAGCCTGCCGGGTAAGCGGTAGCAGTCTAGCAGCTCCGCCTTTGCAGCGATCTTCTCTTTCACCCGGGCATACTTATCGTTGTTGGTCATAAAATTGCTCGGGATCAGGAACACCAGCAATCCGCCCTTTTTAAGTACATCGAGCCCGCGCAGTATAAAATACTGATCGTACTCCGTTGCGCCGGTGTGCTGCTTTTCGCCCATTCCGGCGTATTTGCCTGTAAATTCTCCGTAGGGCGGGTTGCCAATAACCAGGCTGTGTTCGGGATTTTCAAACTTGTCTTTCAGATGAATGTTGCCGGCGAAGAACAAGGTTTCAAAGGCTTTCTCATGAATGTGTGCATGCGGGTAAAGGATCTGTGCAATGCGGGCAGAATAATGGTTGGTTTCAAAACCGAACACAATGGCACTTTTGGGAGCGTATTTTAAAAAATGCCCGGTGCCAACAGAGGGCTCCAATACATTACCGCCGTCGTAGCCGTAATAGTAAGCCATGTCCCACATTTTTTTAACTACTTCTTCGGGTGTATAATATTCGTACAATGCCCCGCGACCGGAAGCACCTTCTTTCAAAAGCCCACCGGAGCCAGTGTATTGCCGCAGGTAATTGCGCTCTTCTTCGTTGTAGTAAGCGCCGGTCTTATCCTTTTCGTCAATAAAGGCTTCAATCTCTTTATTCAATTCGTATTGGCTTTTTTTCTTCATGGGCTTGGGCGTTGGAGTGGGAGTTTCAATGTGTTGCGGCAGATCGGCCAGCAAGGGAGATTCGGAAAACAGCAGCTCTACCAGGAAGGTCATTACCGGTGCTTTTCGTTTATTGCCCAGGTCGTTATCAATGATCATATCATCCACATAGGCGGCAATCAAGGCAGCTTTGCGGGCATCGCCCTTTTTACCAATGGTTACCAGGCCTTTTTCGTAAGTGGCGAATGGTCGGCGCTCCTTAAATTTTTGCGACAGCTCCTCTTTGATCTGGTCAACGGTTGCAATCGGCAGCTTTTCCAGCTTGCCCCTGATCGCTTCGCGAAGCCTTGCCTGGTCATAGGCCATGCCTTTTATAAACACTTTGTTTACAGCATACTCGTTGTCCTCTTTTTTCCAGTAAGCAGCTTCCAGCCCGCGGATAATGCCTGTAACGTTTTCTTCCAGTGCATCCTCCAGGATCCCGTTTTCTTTCGCAAACGTATTCAGCGCATCGAGCGCCATGTTCAGTTGCTTATTCTTTTTTACCTCGTTGTTCAGGATGGTGTCTTTAGAAGCGATCAGCTCTTTTAAGCGGCTTCTGTGTTCCACTATGGCGGCCTTTAACGCAGCTTCACGGTTCGGAAAATCCTTATCTGTTACACCTGGCGCATAGCCGCCGCCCTGGTAATCGCCAAAGCCTTTGGAAGCGTATAAGCCCCATTTATAAGTACCGGCGGATGTTTTGGCAAGTTCTATCCTGGCCTGGTATTGGGCAGTCTTCGGCATTGGAATTACAATTTCTTCCAGGTGATCTCCGGCAGTTTGTTTGGTGTACACACCGCTATCGTTGGTAAGCGGATCGCTGTTGCTGTCCTCTTTTGTTGCGGGCCTGGTGTGTGAGCGATGATCCTGGTAATATTTTAATACGGCCAGGCTTTCTTTCAAACCATTAATGGTGAACTCAGCCGCTTTGTGTGCCTCTTTGTATTCCTGCTTTGGCTTACCCGTCTTAGAATTAATGTAGTTGCTGCTCTCACGTTTTTGCTTGCTGATAAGGTGCTCAACAATGGTAATGCCTTTGGAGATATTTGCTACCGGGCGATAGAGTGATGCCACCGACCACCATTCGTCACCTTCATTGTTTCCTTCAAACAAAATATCTTCCAGCGATTGTACACTTTCGTAGCCGAGGTTAAGACTTACGTAGGGGTAAGCACTTTCAGTAGGATAACCAATTGCCTGGAAAGCACTTTTGCCACGCTTCTCCCACTCATGAATAAGCTTTTGACGATCAACAAATATGTTGTATTTCACCGGTTGACCCATCTGGATCAGCTCAAACAATTCCAGCGGCGTTGCTGTAGAAAGGTTGTCGCTGTTCAGCTTGCGAAGGTTCGGGAAATTCTTTTTAAGTACCGACTGCATATCGTAATACTGCCACACATGCGAGTAAAAGGGTTCCTGCGTGCCAGCAGGCACAAGCACGTTAGGCACATGGCGGTCGTGGTATTTCAAATCCATGGTAATGCTGCCGCTAACAGGGTAGGTATCTTCTCCTGTCTTTGCAACCGTTTTCAGGCTCTTCTGCAAACGCTCATATTCTCCCTGGTACTTCCTCTGCGTTTCTTTATCTTCCATTACGTAAATGGCAAAAAACGCCTGCAGCTGCTTTGTTTCTTCGGCATCAAAACTGGTCTTTGAAAGTGTTTTTCGGTCGTGCGAAATGCTCCAGGCGTTGGCAAGATACTTTTGAGAAGCGATCAGGCTGGCCATGGCGCGTGCGTCGAACTCCGGCAGTGTAGAAGTATAAACGCCTTTTACGCCGGGTTGCTTTTGCAGGTAAGCTTCAACCACCTTCAGGCTATCCTGCAGGTTTTTGATAGCGTCTTCCATGTCTTCTTTTCGGGCAGAGCTGCGCAGTGCTACAACATGCTTTGCGATCTCCGAACGCAGTAGCTCGGCACCTCTTTCGGGATCCGCCATCGGCCGATAGTTCACTACAGCCATCACCAGGTTGCGTTGCACGCTACCTGCGGTTTCAAAAATCACCTGTCCAAGAGATTGGATATCCTGGTAGCCGAGATCTACGCTCACGTATGGATAATGCAGATCGGACGGCAGGCCAAGTTTATCAAACACACCTTTGCCGGTGTCGCCGAACCAGGCCTGTCCAATTTCGTACATGCTCAGTTGAATGCCATAGTCAAATGGATTTTTGAGCTGTGATAAAAGATAAAGTTCAAGTGGGCTGGCGTTTTTCAGGTTATCCGAATTAAAACGCAGCAGGGCGGGATAATACTTTGCAATGACCAAACCGGTGTCCGTAGTCAAAAAATCACGGCTCAGAAAAGGCTCTCTGGCACCTTTAGGCACAAGTACGTTGGGCATGAATTTGGTTTCCGTGGAAAGATCAACCACAGTTGCGCCTGCGCCGATCTCCTTATCCGATGGGCGTTTTCCCGTTGGTGTACTTTGTACTAAAGTGAGCGATATGCTTTTTACTTCCAGGTCTTCCAGCCACTCGCAAAGCGCGCGCGCCATTTCCTGTTCTACATTTCCATCCCGCTCTTCAATGTCCCTTTCTGTTTCTTCGCGCTGATATTTACCCGCGTAAGGTGTGCTTAGCCATTCGGAGGCTACACTTACACTTTGATGTTCCAGGTCAACTACTGCTTCGACTTCCAGGTTCTGTTCGCGCTCTGTGTAATCGTGAAGATGTACGGAAATAGCGTTGTCGTTACGCGGTATCACTGTTGCCAGTATCTGCCGCTCTTTTTTAGCAATGGTGCCGTTATATTCCAGGTGCTGTTCTTCGCGCGGGTGATCCTGTAAGCCGGGAAGCAGGTTAGTGAGTTGTATAAACGCCTTTCTTTCATAGTCTATATCACTACCAGATTCGGGCTTTAAATCAATGGTTATTTTATCCTTAATCAGCTTTTCCAGCCATTGCTGAAGGGCCCTTTCCATGTCTGCCTGGCTGTGATGACTATTGCTGGTGATAATGCCGAGTTGATCAATAATGTCCATGTCCAGCCATACAAATTCGATGTTTGCCCTTTTCTCTTTGGGCAGGATCTCAACTTCGGCAGTGATACGTACCACAACTGTTTCCAGGTCTTTTAAATGCAGTGTGATTTTACCGTTCTCATTTTTTGTATAGGCGCTCAGCTCACGACGGTAATGCCCCGGTATCTTATTTTTAATACCCGACCATTCACCTTCCGAAACCCTGACAATATCCGGAATTACCTTCCGTAATAGCTCCCAGTTTTTTTTACCGATGTTTTCGATGTTTTGGGAGTGATCCTCTGCTGGCGCAACTGGCAAGTTTTGTTCATCTTTTTCAGCAAGTGTAAGCGTAACGCCAGGCTCATTACGTAGCAGCTCAATGAGCCACTCTGTAAGCGCACGGGTCATTTCCTCGCTAATGTCACCATCGCGTTCGTCAATCTCCTCTTCACTTTCTTCACGGTCGTATTTCTCTACATACTGGGTGCAAAGCCATTCAGCCGTTACCCGTGCAGTGTGTGAAGCTGTGTTGAAGTCCATGCTGGAATGCAGTTGATCTCTGCCGCCAACGTTTTCTATAATGTCAACTTCGTAAAGATCGTTTTGGCGATGCGTGGCTGTGCAGAAAATGATCTTCTGAAAAGCCCCCTTACCAATAACAACCTGGCCGCTCATCTTTTCTCCGGAAAGGGTTCTCAAGCCTGGCACCAGCTGCGCTAGTAGTTCCCAGGCTTTGCGGTAGTATTCAGGCACTTCTTCTTGTTCCTGAGTGAGGTCGATCTTATGTCCCTGGTGAATGATGTTGGTGAGCCACTGGTTCAAAAAGCTGTTCAGACTTTTCTTCAACTTCAGGTTGACGTAGGTCTTTCCATTTTTTTGCGGGTAGACTTCCTGGTAGCCAAACTGATCCTGGAAGGTAAGTGCCTCGGCCATCTCCGTATCGGTAAGCAAACGGATCTGCATATCCGGATCGGCAACCATATCGCCATTCTGCTTGAAATAATGCGATAGCGCAATGATCGGGTAACCATCCTTATCGAAGCTCACAAAATCATAATTGAGGTCCATGAGGCCGCCTTCGGGATCCTGTTGCGATTTACCGTGCATCCTGCCCGCCTTAATGTGCTCGGGTAGGTCAGGTATCACACGCAGGATCTTTTTGTAGATGGAGCTGTAAGGCTGCGCAACCGCTTTGGACGTGCTTTTCTTTTGCCAGCGGTAAAGCGATTTAAGAATGCGCTGGTGGCTTTGCCACATGCTTTCGATGGTTTTTTCGGTTACATCGGGTAGCTGCTCGTTAAACCATCGGCCAAACTTCTCACGCGTGATCTCGCTTGGCCTCATGCCTTTTTGCTCCTGCTTAACGGCCCATTTGTAAAACTTATCGAGTGCCTGGCGCTCCAGGTAATTTTGCTCATCACGCGAAAGCTCCTTGCTCTCTTTCAGGTTGAGCTCTGTCTGCGCACTTGCTGAACCTTTAATGACACTTTCACGATGGGTTGGCATTTTCTGCCCGTTAGGGAAAATGATCTTGCCTTCATCGAACAATGTGCGGGCCTCTTTGATGTGGGTTTTAGGAAGTGCAGCTAAGGATAAAAATGCATCGCCAAATTCCTGCTGGGCAAAATTGTTTGCAATAACCTCTGCCTTTGGCTTTGAAGGTTCAAACATCACGTAATTTTTGATCTGCCCGTCGTTAAGGGTGATCATCACAAAGCTGAACTCTTTCTTTTCCAGGTTGGTTTTAATAGCCTCTGCCGATGGGTTCAAAAGGAGATCGGGCCCATCCTGGTTTGTGGGAAGCGCGGCTTTTACCTGCTCCGCAAAATCGCGGGCCTGTTGCGTGTTGTCACCGTACCACATGCTTTTCATGCGGCTGTGCCTGAAGCTCATCGCCCTCAATTTGGGCTGAAGCTGCGGCGAAGGTTCAGCGTCGAACTTGATCTCGATACCGCCTTGCTTTTCATTTTCAGTAATGGCTGTAACGGCGCTGGCCCATTGCGTGGAGCTTACGGCGGTTGTTTTGCCCTCTTTACCTTTTTTCATCGAAACCTTACGTGTTGGAATAGAACAATGCGCTTAAGGCACTCCGGCGCTAATAGCCTGCATCATGGTTCCAGCGGGCTTCGATGCTTTTGAAAGACACCAAAACACAGCGCTTAAGGAAAAGCACTTTTGCAAGGCTTATACAACCTGGAAAATGTTCTTAAGGACTTTTATTTTTCTGCACCTGAGCGCCTGAGAAAAAATCACTCTTTAAAGCGATCTTTAAATGGAGGCCTTTAAGGCTTTTGTTTTTTAGAGTTCTTAAGGCCTGATAAAAAAATACTCTTTAAAGCAATTTTAAAATGGAGGCTGTTAAGACCTTTTGTTTTTTTTGCCCTTATAAGACTTGCAAAAAATTGCTTGTACTAAGGGCATAAAAAATACCAGCTCTAAAGAACGTTTAGAAAATAAAATTACTGCGTGTAGTTGGGAGATTAGTTTCAGCCTTTTGACGGAAGTAACAACTTTTACAAAACTGAACGGCCTGTATTTTTAAACCTGTGTAATAGTAAGGCTTTTGAAAGAAACTGAGAAAATGCGTGTTGTAGAATGGCTACAACTTTTACAAAAACGAAGGGCAACAAAAAAGCCCGGTCTGAAAAGACCGGGCTTCCACCCAAGAATAGAACCAGGTCGGTTCTATTTATACATTTAGAATGCGATTTTATATTTCATGTAAGAGCCAATATTAAAGCTATTTTTCCAGATGCTTATCTTAGATCGTGTATCAGGAAGTTAACTCTTTAGTACTTTGTAAAATGATACATCAGTTATTTCGCCTCCAGCTCTTTAATTTTCGCTTTCATCTGCTCAATTTCTTTTTGCTGGGCTTCAACAATATTTTTGCCAAGCTCTATTACTTCAGGATCTTTTAAATCTGCCTGCTCGACCATTAGAATAGCCGCAGCGTGGTGCGGGATCATGCTTTTAAGGAATTGCTTATCTGACACGGTGGCTTGTTTGCGAATGCCCATAAAGAAAGCTACCAGCAATATTGCGCTTATGCCCATTATAAGTACATTCCACTTAGCGTTCATATACATTTTGCGCATCACCATCAGTTCTATGAGCACCATTGGCATGGTCATAAGGCCCGCCATGTAAAACTGGTTAATGTTTGGGATCACGTTGGCGAAACGATCTACCATAGCATACATAAGGGCATACATGGCGATAAAAGATAACAAGATCATTACTCCGAGCTTAACGTAAACGTTTCCGTGATTGTTATGCGACCGCATGGTGGCGTGGTTGTTATGTGTTTCCATAGTTTATTTTTTTAAGGTTACTTGCAGCATGATTTTTTGGGAATGAACCATTTTAAAATCCTTAAAATGATCGCACCCGCTTTTCTGATTGCTATTGCCATCTTTGTTTCAATTTTAACGCCAGCTCTTATGTTGTTGAAAACAATTATCAAGAGGCATAATGTAATAGAAAGTTCGGGACAATAAATTGGGCGCTGTTGTAAAATTTTGGTTATGATTTGTAAGATTTACTGATGCGGAAGGCCTCGCGATTGGGTCAAGCTTGCTAAAAAGTAAGATAACCTTATATTTACAATACGAACATCATAATGTTCATTTAACCCACTATATAACTATGATATTTGACAAAATCGATCACTCATTTGTGACCCGGATAATTTTCAGCTGGCGGGCACCTGTTGGCATAAGCCATTTAAAGGAATAGGCTTCTTTAAATCCGATAAGAGCGATGCTAATGGGTGCAAAAATGGACACTTTACGTTTGCTAAGATCCGCCTCTTCCGGTAAAACAATCTTCATCCGGATGGGTGCATTTAAAGTATCCTGAATGTACTCTACTGTTGAGTTTAAACTCACAACATTATCCTTTAGTTCTGAATCACTAACTATTTGCGCTTTTGAAAGCTCCATGCCCAGCTGTTTTCCTTCTGGTGTTTTTATTTTCTGCAAAAGAGAAGATAGCTTCTTGTAAACAGATTCTGATATGATAGGTTTCATAGTTTTAGGTTTTAATTGGTTTTTGTTTACTTATTTCCAGAAAAGCTTTAGTCAGAGCTATTTTCTTTTCTTTAACGGATCTATGCTTAAGAATGATCTTATTTAATAGTTTTAAAAAATGTTCCATATAAAAATGTGTTGGATATTATGCAGCTCATTCGATTAAAAATAAAACAGAGTTTAAACTATCATAAAATAAGTAGAAATTCCCCGCTAACAATAGTCTGTGGGGGCTAATGCACAAAGGCCTTATTGTTGGAAGAAAAAACGAGTTTCCTGATCCTTACAGCGGGAATACACCAGAGGTATTTCGAAATATAAATGCTATTGCCCATTGATGTTCTTGAGCAAATCTATTGAAATTAAAATTAGGTATACCGTTAAGATTTGTTATTTAGCAAGTGTATGCGTCTTTATAGGGTACACGGATTCGTAAATTAGGGTACTTGGTTTATTTAACCTGCTCAGGAGAACAAAAGGCTAATCTTACCTCATAATGGTATTCTCCATCTCAATGGCCTTCGGAAATAGAATATTATTCTCCTGGTGTGTATGAAAATGCAGGTCTTTTTCAAATTCTTTAAAATCAGATAAAACTCCATTAAACTTATTATCGGTTTTGTTAAGAGGATATACATTGCCTAAAAGGCTTGCAATTTGTCTGAACCTATTCGTCTCCAATTCGTGCTCCTGTAAAAAAGTTTTAACGGGGCTTTCTATAGAGGATAGATGAGGATTTTCCATTTTTTTGCTCTCCTGCCTTGCCAAAGCTATTTTTCGGGTATGTGGAAAAAGTAAGTCTTCTTCCTTTTTCATGTGTAGGATCAATTCCTGCGATGCTTCAAGAAAGAGTTCATTCATTCTGATAAGCTCGGGATGCTGTTTACTGGAAGAGTACAAGATTATTTTTTCGATAAACATGGAAACCCAGAGTTCGGATGTAGCTAACCAGGTTTAAAGTAGGGGATCATGTTGAAGTGGAATATGGCATGGTGCCAGAGCCAGCTACTATATTAGATGTAGGTGAAAACAAGTATCACATCGCTTACGATAAAAAAGTATTTGGTACCAAATGGGTACCCGAAAAGCAGGTGAAAAAATTATAAGAAGCGTTTTTTATTAGTTTTAAAATACCCCGGTAATTAAACCTGCTGGGGCGCTTTGCGTTACGTAAGAACCTTCTATATTTAATTTATAAATTCGCTTATATTGATAAAACAGCAAGATTGGCGTACATTTATAGCGCTTAGCAGGTAGTTGGACTAAACCGCCTGAGGCGGCAGTTTTGTTACCTCATTTTACTTAGCAGATCTCACCTTTGTGGTTTAATAATCAATTAAACCATTAAGTCATGACTGAATTAAGAAGTAAAATGATCCAGCAGATGCAGATCAAGGGTTACAGTACAAATAGCATTGATGCTTACATTGACGCTCTTGCTGCCCTTGCGAAACACTTTAGACGCTCGCCCGATGAGTTAAGCATTGACCAGATCCGGGAGTACATGCAAAATTGCCTGGAAGTCCGGAAGCTCAGCCGTTCCTGGGCCAATCAATTGGTAAGTGCTTTAAAGATTCTTTTCTGTGAGGTGCTGCATCGGGAGTGGAGCGATCTATCCATTCCAA
>DGQK01000056.1 GCA_002390745.1 Bacteroidetes bacterium UBA4416
GGCTTCATAAAGTTGACCGGGTTGGCGGAGGTATACACCCCATACCGGGCCGCGCTCAGGCGCTCGTCAGCATCGTAGCTGTAGTCATGGATCAGGTTGTCTGCCTCCAGTGGCTGGTAACCCGAAAGCAATAGCTTGCCGCGGAAGTCGTAGATGTAGCGCAGGGTCTTGTAGCCCAGCACCGCACTGTGCTGCACGCTCCACACCTGCCGGCCCAGCTCATCATAGCTGTACCATGTGGTCGTGTGGTCGTTCCAGGTCTTGCTCACTTTGGCCGCCGTATAGCTTTGTTTATAGTACAGCGGGTTGCTGCCGAAGGTAGTCGGCAGCGACACGTCGGCGTTATCATATTCTATAAAGGTTCGGTCAAACAGATGGCCGTCGTTGTAAGCATCGCTATTGGCCGCTGCTGCCGTGCCGGTGCTGATGCGTCCCGAAGGCACCGTCGTACCGGCCTTCCAGGTATAATAATCCTGGAACAGGTAAGGCGTATCGCCGGTGGTAGGGCCTCCGTTGGCAGGATCGTACTCGCCCGAAACTACCGGGCGGGCCTGCTTGTCGTACACAATGCAGGAGAACTTGCCGCCGTTGTCGCGCTGCTTCTGGTTCTGTGTAAAGAGCAGCTTATCTTCCTTTTGGTCGTAGACGTAGTACACGGTGCCCTGGTCTTCGTTGATGGAGCCCACGAGGCGGTCGTACTCGTCGTACATGTACTTATTGGCAAAAGGGATGGTCAGCGGCGTCGGGAAGCGGATGATGTCGATATCGATGTTGGGGGTGGTGGCCTGCCCGATGCCATTCAGCAAGGGCTGCCAGGCCTCCGGCACCCACGGATGCGGGCCCTGGCAGCCGGCAACGTCGGGGTCGCCGCTACCGAAATTATACAGGTTGATTTTGGGATCCTTCACCTTGATGTCGATGCCTTCCTCGCCTGCCAGGATCGGGAGCTTGATAGGATCGCGGATCTCCGGAAAGTAGCCAAACACGCGAAGCGTAGCGCCTCCGTTAGGATCCGCAGTACCATCACCGGAAACGGCAAAGTCGTAAGGAAGCGTGAAGAGCGGCTCTACCCCGAGGCTGTCGTGGGCAAAGCGGGCATAGAAGGCATATTCTCCGCTGTAGCGGACTTCCTTCCCGCGCATGGCATTTACCGGCACCTGCGTGTCGAGCGAATCGATCAGGTGGTACATGGCCAGGGCCTCTTCGGTCGGGAACATCGTTGCCGGAAGCCCGGTGCTATCCTGCGCATCGATCAGGAGGCTATCTTTGGCGATGGTATCGTTGAGAAAATACAGGGAGTCCTGCGCATATTTCTCCGCCTTGCTTTGCAGCAGGTATAAGCTACCGGAACCCGTAAAGGCCGTCAAGGCCTGCGCATTTGCACGGATGCCGATGCTGGCATACACTTCGCCGGCTGTTTTCACATCGTTATTAAAGGTCAGCGAGCCCACGCGGTTGTTATTGCAGCTCAGGCCCGGGCTGCCTTGCTGCGAGCTTCGCTGAACCAGCGCCGGCAGAGCCTGGCAGCTAAAGCTCTCCGGGCTGGTATTGGCCAGCAGGCGGCCCTTGCGGTCGTAGAAATAAAGCGTCCACTGGGTATAATCGGTTTCGGCTGTTACCGCCAGCGTGGCACCGGAAGCCACCGATCCGGTATAGGTAAACTGCAAATAAAGGCTCCGGCCGGCATAATTACCTGTAAAGGTAAAGTAGCCGGTGCTGCTGTTATAGCTGTAATCGGTGCCACTCACCAGGCTGACACCCGTCATGAGGTCACGGAGGGCCGGCACGGCGGCAGCGGGCTGCGCGGTGGCCCCGATGAATTCGGTAAAGCGCAGGGTGCCCGATTTGGCAGCAGGCACATAGATGTTCTGGAGCTTTTCCTGCGTGCTTTGCGGATAAAGGATCTTTTTCTCGAGATGGCTCACACAGCCTGTACCGTCGCCGGTAATGCAGGTGGCAATGGTTTGCCCCGCGGAGTTGGTATAGCTGATCTGGTCGCGCCCGTCGGGGTTGATGCTGATCGTTTTGAAGAGCTGCAGGTTGTGGTTCACCTCGTTGACATACACACCGAAATTATTTTCCAGCTCATAGGTTCCATAAGGGAACACGTAGTTGAGCTCGTTGGTAGCGGGGTCGGCATGAAAGGCAGGGGTGCTGCTGTAAATAAAATGCGTTTCGTGGCCCGAGCCCATGTTCAGCACGCTTCCCACGCCGGCGCTGCGGCGGAGGCGGCCGTTGTCGTCATACTCCACGCGGGCATAAGGCAGCTCATCGGCCGCCACCAGCGGCTCTGCCGTATTGTTATTGCTGTAGTACCAGCCCAGCTTGCCCTGCGTGCCGTTGTATACGGCCTTCGGATGGTTCACATCGCCCAGGGCCCGGAAGGCATCCAGGATGTCGCCGCTCAGGCCGGTTCCCACAGCATTGTCGAAATCAGCCGGTGCGTAGGCCGTGGTGGAAGTCCGTTGGATGAACTGCTCCACATAGCAGAGCTCGCTCTGGAACGAAGGCGCCGCCAGGCTCTGGCCAATAGCCCTTCCCCAGCCGTCGAAGAGGGGCTCGCTCACCAGTACGTTGTTCTTGCTGAATTGCTTTACCTGATTCTGGATATTGCGGCCAAGGTTATCCATGTAGGCTTTGCTCTCGCTTTTCACCACGCCGTTCTCATCAAAGGTCCTTGTTCTTACCCAGTTCAGCGCCGGTTCGCTGCACAGGTATTCAGGCATCAGTGCCGTCCGGATCCCATCTATGAAGCTCAGCGAAGCGCTTCCTTTTACCAGCGCCCTTCCCTCCTTCACCAGGATGGCGCTCAGCAGGGTTTGGGCTCCCAGGTTGTCAATGTTGGTAGATGCCACCAGCACATCATTTTTATAAAGATGGATCGCGTTCCCTGCTCTCTGCATCCGGAAGCGGTCGCCGGGCCGGTAAGTGATCGGGCTGCTATCCGGGATCGTAAAATCCTGGAAGCCGATCTGCACCGTTCCGTCTTTAAAATATGCCAGGTGCAGGCGCTTATAGGCCGAAGCGATCTTGGGCGCCAGGGTATCGATCTTGTTATGGATCAGCAGGCTGTCGGCAAAAGGCAGGAGTGCATTGATCGCCTCTTCCTTCACCAGGGGCATATCGTAGCCTTTCGCCAAACTCCCACTATTGAAGCCCATGAATCCAAAGGCCAGCTGATGGCTGCTCTCCGTCACGGTAACCTCGCAAAAGCCATCGCTGCTTTCCTTAATCATATTGTAGCTTACCAAAACCCCTGCTTTGGTGGTATCAGTTCCGGTTTTCACATAGCCGCTGTCGGTCTCGGCGATCTCCCTCTGGATACGCCAGGTATTCGTGAAGCCAATATCGGCGCGAACCACCAGGCTATCGTTCAGCGAATCCTTTACCGTCACATGGTAGGTGCCCGGCTCAAGCCCTGCCTGGAAGGCTTCCGTACTGCCCGTTTCCGTACAGAGGAAACGGTAAGGCGGTGTGCCGCCTTCGGCATTCAACACCAGCAGGCCCGATGAAGGCTCCGCCGTTGTTACATGGTTTTTTCCGGCCTGTGCTTCCAGTGGGTAGCTAAAGTCGCATACCAATTGATTCAAGGTGACAGAAGGATTGAGAAGTGCCGTCAGATACAGGGTATCGGAGGAAGCATAAGATATTGCACAGATCACATCGCTATCCATAAAGAAAGTAAGATTCCCGTCATCCCGGTTATAGACAAGCGTTATTAATTTTTCCGTATCGATTCCCCAGGCTACGGCTTTTATTCCCCGCTCGTCTTTGCAGTATAGGGTGTTTTCACTATACACGACACCACAATCAATGTTTTTCAAGTAATTGGATACCCCAGAAGCATGGCTGTCGTCATTTGCCGGATTATTAAAGCCAAAGGCAAAAGCCTCATCCAGGCGATCGAGGTAGTATTGAACGGTACTTATCGTCTGAGCAGGCAACATTCTGTTCTTCGACGTGGCTGCTCCCCAGGAGTTAGTATCCTCCGGAGCCAACCAATAATCGCCCAGGCTGTTGACATGGCTTTCCCATCTGACGGTGTGAGCCGGCGATACGGTAATCTGCGCTCTCGCCCCTACCGAAAGGAGAAGCATCAAAGCTAATAATCTGATATAATTCATAAAAGACTTAAAAAAAAGTGAATAATTAAGGTTCATTGCTTATTGCCTTGTTATAAATACCGGGCTGTTGTTTCCCAGTGCAGAGCGGGTATATACTTTATAAATGTAGGTCGACAGGGGAAGGGCCGGCGGGCAAAGGATCCGGAACTTCGGGGCCTCTCCGCTGAACAACAGCTCTCCCTGGCTGGTAAAGGGCGCTGCGGCGAGCGCATAATTCACCGCATACACCACAGAGCTGTCGGCACGACTGAGCACCTGCAAAAAAACCTGATCGGCATTGGCGGATGCTTTGAGCTTCACGCTGACCTCTGCCTTCACCTGCATGGCCGTGGCATTTAAAGTTCCTGTAGAAACAGGGTTGTAGCTTACCATGACGCTGTCGAGCGTGGGATGATTGCCTGCCGACAGGACAGGCCTGGTGTTCTGTGCATTCATGCCTAAACAGGCAGCAAGCATCAGGATATTCAACAAATAATTTTTCATAACAACCGTGTTTAGGGTTTGGCGTAATGGTAAGTGCTTTCGGTTACTTTTTTGATCCCGCCGCTGTACTCTTTAGAAGCGGAGGTAAGGCGCATGGCATTGTCGTAGGTATAGAAGGTGGCGAAATTATCGTTATCGAGCTGGGCAACAAGAGCGCCTGTTTTTTCATGGTACACATTGCCCGTCATCACGGCATCTTTCGGGTGAAAGGCGAAGTCGTCGAAATAGGCTTTGCCGGCGCTGCCGTTGTTGGACAGGCTCACCAGCATCTGATGCGTGGCGGCTGTATTGAAATTGGCAGGAACCGCCAACTCCACGCTCATCAGTACCCAATCGCCGACAGTTACATTGGCCGGATTATTTCGCATCACCGTTTTGGTATCGCTGTAAGCCCCGGTGGCCGTGCCGTTGATCTGTATGCTCAGGGCCGCAGTGGGCGGGCTCAGCCGGTGCACCCATACTTTGGCCACATAGGTGCGGCCCACCTCAAAGTTTCGGGTATTGAGCGCAGGGCCCGCCGCATTGGGTGCCACACCTGCCAGGAAGGTACCGCTATGCGGCAGGATCACGTAAGGAGCATTGTTCAGCTGGTGTAACGAAGCCGCCTGCATCGTTTGGCCGTTGGTGATCTCACCGCCGTAGATCACTGTATTTCCGGGGCCCGGCAGGGCATCCTCAAAACCCGAAAACGCAAAGGAATTGTAATTGGCATTGCTGATATCCGCCAGCTTATAGAGGCCGCCATAGCCCCAGCGGGAAGCCGCCTTTCGCCCGTTGAGGCCCTCCTGCTCAATGCAGTTGTAAGCAACATCATAGAGCGTATTCGCACTTACTTTTCGCCAGTCGGCAGGCAGCGCCGCCGTGGATGCCGGCACATCGTCGTTGAGGAGGCGCTGATAGCTTTCCTGGAGATGATACCAGGGCTTGGTCATATTGGATACCGATCCACTCAGCAATCGGAGTGGGTACACGTTGGAATAGGTCGCTTTCGATTCGCTGATGATGTAGGCCCCGTCCTTAATGGTTTGGCTACCCGCCACCGCTGTGAGTAAATTGCGGTTGTTCTCGTTCCGCGATTTCAGGTCCATCAAGGGATACAGCAGGTTGCTGCTATTGGGCGCCGTTTGCAAGAAGGCAAAAGCGCTCGTGCTCACATAAGTGCCCCGTGTCGGGTCTTTGGTTTTGGTGGAGTAAGGCGCGCCGGTATAGGAAACCCGTGCGATCTCTTCTGCGATGGTGATGTCATCCCTGGTTGTTTCGGTAGAAGACAGAAAATAGCTGGTATTGGCAAGATACGAGAAGTTATACGTATAATCATCGTTGTAGTTATAAGGGAACTTACACTGGCTGTGACTTGCATATTGGGGTAAAGATGCCGGATAAATAATCCAATTGCTGTACCTGACGCTTTCTGTTTTCGGATGTGAATAGGCCTCCCGGATAATAGATGCCGTATTATAAAAATACCTGGTCCGGCTCACGCCATCGTAGGATTCATTCAACTTGCCCAAACGGTGTTGATTATTCAGTGCGATATCAATCGAAATTTTATAATCGAAAACATGCTGCACGCAAAGCTCATCTTGTGCAGGCCCTGAAGTCACATCGGGCTTAACATAGCAATTTGACCCTTCCGGAATACCCATCCTGGAGCAAAGAGGAACGGGATGAGAGGTCATTTTTGGCGAAACTGTTGTCAACGGAGCCATGATCAAAGCGTTTTCATATACCTGCACCACATTTCCCGTGCTTCGGTTGCTTTGATCGAGTGAATATTCCGTGCAGCTGTTGTAGCCCACCAGGCCGGTAAGCTCCGGAGACATCATGGGTTTCAGATTCATCACCACATCGTGATTGGATGGGCCGCTGTAGGTAGAAAAGGCTGCAGACTTCGGCACGATCGGGCAGTAGCCGTTCCCATACTCGAACTTTTGGATATAGCTGGTGTTGGAAAACGGATCGGTGATCCTGATATTGCTAACGCGCACTCCGCCACCGTATAAATAGCTTCGGAACACCACCGCATGGTTAATGCCCACATCGTTGGTACTCACTGTGCTCTGCGAATAGCCCGGCAGGCTGCAGTTGAAATTATACTCGGGCGCAGAGCCTGCCAGGATGGTAGCATAAGGCCCTGCGCCACTGCCGGTAGCCCCGCCGGAAAACGAGCTGCCGTAGCGCACCAAATGCCTGTAGATTGGCGGATAGTATGAGGAGTTGCCGTTATTGTAAAACACAAGGGGATGCATGCACTCCTCCAGCTGGCTGTAAATGGTATACATCGGGTGCTGATAGGCTGGATCGGAGACAGGCTCGTTGGTCAGGTGAGCAAAGGGAGCGATGTCATAATCATAGAAGGTAGCGGCACCGGTCCCGCGATTGATATTGCTCATGGGAAAGATCAGGTGGGGCATATTGGAGGAAACAGTTTGCAGAGATGCATTCCCGCTGTATAATTTGTAAAATGGCACATCCCCGTTAAACCCTTCCTGGTGGTAGCGATCGGATTCATACGTGATCGCGATCTTTCCTCCCAGGGAGGTATTGATCTCTTTCAGTGACCAGGCGTCCACATCATCCTTCGATATGGCAGTCACAAAATGGCTGTTCACATAATCGCTTTTGTAATAGCCCCAGAGATCGGTCTTATCCGCATCGTAATCCGGATTTTTGCTGCTGCTGCTTTCATTATAGGCAAAGTCCACTGAAGGCGTGACCTTCTCTCCTTCCAGGTTGTACATGGTGATTTTTTTGAGCGTGAGCTTGCCATTATCCGTGGGCGCCGTAGACGAAACAAAGCCCGACAAGGTCCTGTACCAGCTGCCGCCGGCGCTGCCATTTGCATGGCCATATATAGCGGCGCCGGAAAAAAGAACGGGCGTGCTGTTAAACGTATTCGTAACATTTCCGGTGTATTTTTTAGCAAGGCTGTAGTTGAACGTCAGCTCTGCCGAGGCAATCGACTTCAAATCAATGTTGCTCTTATACACATTGTAGCGGCTGATGTTCACAAAATTGGGATCGTTGAGCGCGCCGGTGCTGCTCGTATAGTCGAAGCGGCTATCGAGGTCGGAGCCACCCAAGGAGGTGTTATTGATCATCAGGCCTTTGTCCTCGTTGCGCAGCAGCACCAACCGGTCGAGCTTCAGGGAGGCAACCGGCTTGTCGGCAGAGTGCATCACGTTATAGCTCTGCTCATCGAGGCGGACGCTTTTCACAAAGTAAGCGGTGTGCGTGGCCGTGCGGATGTAATTGAGCACATATACCTGGCTGTTGCCAAAGGAGAGGCTGTTGGTACGACTGTATTGATTCCCTACCGCCGCACTCGTCACCAGGTTCAACATCTTCGGCGAGATGAGCGCATCCGACTTGGCATTGTAGCGCTGGCTGGCCCACTCGTAGTTATTGCTCCATTGCGAATAGTTGTAGGCAATCCAGTAGCCCGTATCGCCTTCGTCGGCGCAGTAGTTGCCGTTGACATCCTCGTAATCCGGGCCGGTGATCGCCGTCAGCTTCCAGCTGGTTGCATAGCGGCAGGAACCCATGAAAGAAAGCTGGGAGCTGCCGGCCCCGTCGAAGCTGGCGCTCAGGCTGCTCAGCTCATAAACCGGCAGGGAATAATGGTAGGTCATGCCGGCCGGGTTAGTTACCTGGAAGGCTCCGATCAGCTCTGAAGGATGATCGGTCGCAACCCGCCGCGTAGCCGAGAGGTTGGTAACCGGCGCGTCATGCAGATAACCGGATGGATTGGAGCTGCTATAGAGGTTGCTGTTGTTGTTGATCTCAGCATTGGTAAAATATTTCACAAAGGTGCCGCTGTGAATGCGATTGGTGCTCTGGTTTACAATAGAGGAGTTGCTGGCATTCTGCTCGTTCACCGTCAGCGTGGTGGAGCCCTCGAAATAGAACTGGCATTTTTTGGTGGATAAAGATCCCACAGTGGCCCCTGCATTGACCTCCTCATGTATTTTCACCGTGCCCAGGTGATAGGGATGGATGGAGCCGCCGATGCCTTCGCCGCTCACACTGTATTTATCATAAGCCAGGCTGGTATAGGGAACGGTATGTTTGTTGAAGCGGTAATTGGCATTCGAGGTGGGATCAAAAGCGCTGGTTGCGTTACAACCGTTGGCTTGTACGGTGTTGATCATATCGCAACGCTCGCTGGCCGTCAGGCTGTAGTAGGCCGTCATATTATCACCCGCTTTGGTGTTGGGCGCAGGACCGCCGTAGGGATTGCGGTTGAAGTCGTTGTTGTAGAGGCTTCCGAACATGGCGATGATTTTAGGGGAGCCTCCCTGGGAGTAATGCGTGACTTCCCGTCCATCGTAATCATCGGGTAGGTTCACTACCTGCCGGCTGATCTCCCCCGGATTGTAATCCCAGCCAAGGCCTATCCAGGAAGCTTTCTGGTTGACGGTAATGCCTGCACGGTAATTCGCCGCAATGGAAACGCTTTCGCCATTAGGGCCGGGAACCGTCAGGAGCGGCACACTGTAGTGGAAATCGCCCGTGTAGCCATCCACCATGCTGCTCAGCGAGGACGCCACCGTTCCCCCACCAGACGCTAAAGTACCGGCCCGGGATGTATAGGGCATTGCAAATTCAAAAACAAGACACAGGATCAGGGCAGTAGAAACCGGCCTCTTCGATCTTCTAAGGTAAGACAGGATCATAAACACGAATTACGGGTTAAACACTAAGTTATCCGGATTATCCGGGGGAACAGAAGGACAAGGGAACAGAGGGACAGGGGAACAGAGGGACAATTACACGCTATAATACATTACAAAACTAAAAGTGACTTAAAAAAAGACACTCTTCAACGCCATCCGTATCCATCATGTATTACAGCTCAAAATAACACGAAAAAAAAATCAAAAGACGGGGGCGCCTGTGCAAAATAACGAAGAAGAATTGCATTTTAGTATCCCTACAAATGAGTATTTTGAAATATTGTCGCAAACATAAAATCTCCGAAAGCCAATGAAATCAACTCATCCCATGAAATTATTCATCCGTCTTTACTTTTACAACACTCGGTAAAACAGCGTGGCGAAAAAAAATTTATGAGTCATGCATTTTTCATAAAATAGCCTGCACCGTATTATCCGGCAACCCTTCATTTCCAAAATTATGTTATAAGTACCGGAGCGATCGCCTTTTTTGGTATCATTGATTTCTAATCAACCCCGATTGATGATCAGGCTCCTCTTTACGTTTTACCGAAGCACTCTGTCGCTGAACTGGGGCTTTTCCCTGGCCTGCGCCATCCTGGTTTTCGTTCAGTTCCCAAAGGTGCTGCCCATCTCTCTGATGACTGCGGGTTCTCTCTTAAGCTTTTACTATAAAAACCTTTCACGAAAAGGCGATTACTTTTTCTATTATAACCGGGGCATCAGCAAAACACAACTCTTCTTCTTTACCATCCTGATGAATGGACTCGTAGGTGCTATGCTTTATCGTCTTCTCAACCATGTCGCATATTGAAGTAGACAGCGTGCAAAAGCACTTTGATGAACGGAGCATTCTCACCGACATTTATCTGCAATGGCGCACAGGCGAGGTCATTGGTCTGCTGGGCCGGAATGGCAGCGGCAAGAGCACCCTCATGCAAATTATTTTCGGAACCCTCGATGCTCAAAAATTCATCCGCATTGATGGCAAGGTATACGAAACGCCCTACAAAACAAAAGACCTGATCGCCTACCTGCCTCAGCATGATTTTGTCCCGAAGCATCTCAGCGTAAAACAAGCAGCCCGCCTGTACCTCGGAAAAACAAAAGCGGAACGCTTCCTCGACGATGTTATCCTGAAACCCTTATCCGGCAACAAAACGGGTGCTCTCTCGGGCGGCGAAGTGCGTTACCTCGAAATCAAGCTGCTGCTGAATACGCCTTCAAAATTCATCCTACTCGACGAGCCTTTCAGCGGCGTATCCCCGGTGATGGTAGAGGAAATCCAAAAACTCATCCTGGAAAAATCTCCGGAAAAAGGCATCCTCCTTTCCGACCACGACTACCGCAACGTTCTGAAAATTACGAACCGCTGCTTCCTGATCTACCAGGGAAGCATGAAGCAGATCTCCGGCAAAGCAGACCTGGTGCGCTGGGGATACATTCTGGGGGGCTAAGGGCATCTGTGGCTACGTCGGAGTGGCCAATGCTCCATTCACTGCTTCACTCAAAAGCGGTAACCGAGGGTCCAGGCAAAATTCACATAGGGCTGGGTATTCTCGATCCGGAAATTACTGTCCCTGTAAATCGACTGCCTGAGGGCAAAGCCATAGGGATCTTCTTCGCTGTATTGGTCCTGCTTAAAGCCCATGGTAAGCAGAATGCTCATATTGAAATGTTCCGTATAGCGCGCCAGGAAACCAACATTGACACCATAATGCGAGCGGTAAAGCTTAAAGCTGTTGCTGAATTCCACTTTCTGACTTTGGCCCTGCGGGTAATAAGCTGTCCAGGAAGAAGCCACGCTCATGCGGTATTCTGTGAAGTTGAAAGAAGGACCCATCAAAAAATTAACCGATGCATTCATCGAAGGCGCAAACAACGCTGCCAGACCTGCCTGGTAATTCATCCGCTCATATCGGGTGGTGCTCATCCCGTCGAGGTAATTCCTGCCATACAGCCCATTGGTAATGGAAGGGCTTCCAAGCCCAACTGCTACCGGGATATTCAGGATCAGATGCGCTTTCCTGATATCGCGCATGTAGTGAAAGCCGATGGCCGTATTGAGGAAGGCAATGTAATTAAAACCGACATAATTTTTACAGCGGTACAAGGCCTCGCGCTTTTTGGCCCGGGCTTCCGGAACATCAGCCGATACTGGGATACGGTCGAGGTTATAAGCATTGGGATCATAGCTTCCGGGCACCGCCGCCTTTTTTGGAAAACGCTCCGTAAGCCCGTTCTTAAAGGTCACGTAGGCGAGCATTGCCTTGTTCTCGATCATGAGCGGGCCATCCGGATAGGCAAACAACTTATACTTCAGCTGTGTTGGCGTGATCTCCTGCACCAGGGCCTGCACCTTGCTGCTGTCGTTCCGGGTAATGATGTCCTGTGCTTTGGTAAGGCCCACACAGAAAAGGGCCGCTAAGGTAAGAATGATCTGTTTCATGGTGTGTTGATTTTTTTAAGTGTCATGGGATTAAGGAAAGAAAGGCCGGGACACCGGCTCCACTCATCTGCGCTCTGTATCGTTATCCAGGTAAAATTCCGGGAAACGCTCTTTATTGATATTAGGCTGATAAATGGACGCTTTGTACCACGTTGCGTACCAGCTCCTGTAAGCATGTTCTTTCACAAAGAGGATCCCATACGCTGCCGTTTCTGCTACTGCAAAATGGAAATCCTGCACCGCCGAAAAGACCGCTGAAGAACAACCGGGATTTTTCCCATCGTGTAGCTCCACCAGCATCGCCTGTGTGTCCGGGAGCCAGGCCTTATAGCCTTCGCTGAAAATTTCTTTTTCACTGCCCTCCACATTCAGCTTCAGGAAATCAACGCGGCCTTTTCCGAATTGCTTCAATAAGCGGGGAAGGGAAATTCCGATTGCCGCATTTTCGGCTTTGGTTATTTCTGTCGTGGATTCGCGCACCACAAAGCCGTCTTCCTGTCCTGCTTCTATAGAAAGCCGCGCTTCCTTGTTCCAGAGCGCAGCATGCACCACATGGATATTGGGATAAGAGCGCGTGTTCCTGAGTGCAAGCTCATAGTTTTCGCGGTCGGGCTCCAGGCTGATGACCGTGCTCTCCGGCCACCAGCCGGCAAAGCGTACAGCCGTATAGCCGATGTTGGCGCCGGCATCGATCACCGTTTCCGCTTCAGGCAGATAGGCTTTTTTTTCAAGGTAAGGCTCAATGAAGGTATTGATGAAGGATTGCATGTCGGCACGGATGGCGCGCAGATACAAAGGATGCGGGTAGCCTTCGAGCCGAAGTTCGTGAATCTCTTCTTTGTCATATTTTCCGCTTTCGATTTCCGAGAACAAGGCGATCAGCCTCAGCGCTTGCTCCTTGCCGAGCAGCTCCAGGTATACGGAGGCAGGTTTTGATAAATGGTCTAACATACGCGTTTTATAAAATGGTTAAGGCTAACGTGATGGTGATTACTGACAATCTTCTATGCGGGCCTGTGCTTCTACATAAGCATTATATACAACCGGCAGATCCCGGAAGAGAACAGCTTTTCGCTTTCGATGGGGCACCGAGGTATAGATAGCCAGCACCGGCACGGCCAGCACACAAGCGCCTCCCATGATCGCAAGGATGGCATTGGCTTCCGGATTGGCGTTCCCGTTTCCGATCGCCCCTCCGAAAAAAGCGATGCCGGCAAAGCCGCTGCCCATTGCGCCAAATCCAAGCTTTTGCTTTTGCGCGGTATACTCGTCATAGCGGGCTACCTGCTCCTGGATGCTGCTGTCGGGGATGCTCCTGCACATGTTCAGAAAGGTCATGCCATCCAGCCTCCGGCCATTGCACTGCAACTGCCTGCGGCGGTAGTTGAAATAGACCGGATACAGGCAGGTGCCGGACTGCAGGGTTACCTTGCCTGCCGTTAACGTAGCTTGCTCTGCGACGGCCGATGGTACCGCCCCGACCTCCCTGGACTGCTGTGCTTCCAGGGTGGCCAAAAGCCGGAAGAGGATACAAAACAGCCATGCCATTCGCAGATGTCTGAGCTGGCGGCAGGCAGGTCTTGTTTTAGCGGGCTGAATAGCGTGTGTGTGTTCGTGAATCCTTGGTTTCATAAGTCAGAGGGTTTATGAGGTTAGCACTGCAATGGTAAAACAGCCGGGGCAAAAAGGCACAAAAACCAGATCATGAAATAAGATAAGATGCTGAAAAAGCTAAAAAATTAGATTCAATAATGACTTAAAACAAAATGATATCATTTTTTGATATCCGGAAAACAAATGATATCTTTCAACAAGAATTACTAAGCCAGCGCTATCATCCAAACTCATGAAAAACTTAAAACTCCTCCTCGAATCCCTTCAGGATGCGATCCCCGAACACATCACCCTTAACCAGGCGCTGATCAAAACCCTGAAGATCAACAAGGATGCGGCCAGCAGGCGCATCAATGGAAAAACGCCTTTCACCTACGACGAGGTCTGCGCCCTCTCCAAAGCGTACGGCGTCAACCTGATGCCTTCCCAATCGAGCCAGCACTCCAACATCGTATTCGGCTATGTGCCGTTCAAAAGCAAGCATGTCGACTCGAAGCATTTCTTTCAGACCATCTCCGGGCTGCTACAGGAAATGGCGTCCGTCAAAGCTTCCTGCCTCTACCATGTGGCCCCGGAAGTCCCGATCTATCACTGTTACAATTATCCGAAGCTGCTCAACTTCCGCCTCTTTTACTGGGGGAAATATTTACTGAACAACCCTTATTACACCAAGCGGGTGTTTAAAGAAGCTGGGATTGATGCCGAGATCACCAAGCATGCCAGGAAGGCTTATGAGAACTATTGCCGCGTGCCGAGCCTAGAGATCTGGACACCACAATCGATCCAGAGCATCCTGTCGCAGCTGTGCTTTTGCATAGAAACCGGCGACTTCGACAGCCCGGAGGAAGTGGAGTCCGTCGTGGAAGAGCTTTCGGAAATGATGGTGCACATCAAGCAGATGGCAGAAGAAAACAACAAGGCTTTCGACTTTAAGGAGAAGCTCCATGTTCCGTTTCAGTTCTACAAGATCGATGTGAACATCAACACCTCCAACCTGCTGGCGGAGATGGATACCCGCAGGATCTCGCTGCAACAGTTCAACGCTATTAATTTCATGAAAACCACGCAACGTGATTTCTGCGACGAAAACCTCGACTGGATCCGTAACATCCAGGCAAAGGCTTCCCTGCTGAGCGGCGCAGGCATTGTGGAACGGCAGCGTTACTTCAACTCGGTAAACAAGCAGATCCGGGAGTTTAAAGAAGATTTACAGAAGAAGGTGTTTAATTGATGTTCCATCACACAGGCCATGGAGAACCGCTAACCACGGAAGACACAGTGGCCGGCTAAGAACGTGAAGGCTTACCTGAGGATCCTCCACCCTTAAAGCCGGCTGGCCGCTCCATCAGCTACCTGTCGTTTTCCAACACGTACATATGAAAGAGCTCCGGCTGGAATACCTCTTCTTTGAGTGTATAATGGCTGAGAAGATCGTCTTTAATATGGTTGCCCGGAAAGGTGAAGTCTGCTCCGGCATCGAGGTAAATCATGCGCTTGTAATGGCCGGCTTTCTCCAGCATTGCTGAGTCCATGGCATTGATAAAATACACCTGATCTCCTTCCAGCAAACGGGTCAGCCTGCCGTATTCGCTTCCGCTTTCCACCTGCCGGAAGTAATCGCGCTTATAGTAATAAGCAAACGTAGTCATAAATTCGGGCGGGCAGATCAGGACGAGTGTGCCTGGATCTTTCCGCGAGACCACAAAATCAACCGTTTCGCGCAGAGCCCTTTTTTTGGATGGGTTAAGCGAAGCACTGAATGCAAAACCGGCGATCAACAGAACACTCCCTGTGTAGAAAGCTTTCTTTCCGGGCAACAGAAACGACAGGCTTAAGACCAGCAACAGGTAAAAGGCGGGGGTGATATAGATCAGGTAGCGGTCCAGGAACATCGGGATGCTATAGGATAAGAAAAACATGGCCAGGAATGGAATGACAAACCAGATACAGAGGTAAAGCGCCTCCGGCTGCGCCCGCTGTTGCTTTGCAAGGATCAGGAACTTTACCAGGGCTGCCAGCAGCAGGGCAATGCAGAGTACGGCGATGACAGGGGCATTGCTGAAAGACCAGATCATATTATACAGGCTTTCGGGGCCCGAAGGTGGTTTCAGCCAGGTGCCATTACCGGCCGAATCGGCAAAGCGCTCGCAGAGGCTAAGCACCTGCGGGAGGTACAGCAGGGAGGCTCCCAGCATAATGCCTGTGAATCGAATCAGCAGCTTTTTATTTCTGACATGAAAGGCCAGCAGGATCAAAGCCTGCAACAGCCAGACAAACAAACCGAAGTAATGCGCATAGATGAGCAGCGCCTGGACAAGCAGCAACACAACACTCTTTTTAAAAGAGAGGCTGCCTTCCTTGAGCAGGGTAAAGAAAAGGTAAAACGAAATGAGCGTGAGCAGCAGGAAAAGCGAATAGACGCGGCAATCGTGGGCATACCAGATCTGCATGGTGGAAAAGGTAAACAGCAGGCTGGCTGGCAGCGCCACACGCGCATTGAAAAAACGGCGGCCTATGAGGTAAACAAACACCACCGAGGCTGAGCTGAACAGCATGGGCAGGATGCGGACCGATAGTTCGGAGATGCCGAATACTTTGATCCAGGCATGCAGAATGAGTTCGAATAAAGGTGGGTTATTGTAATGTTTGAGGTAGCCCACGAGCTCACTGAAATCAAGCTGCGCATGGTAAATGGTAAAAGGCTCGTCGTGCGACACCGGCTCTGCGGTGAGGTAAATGCACTTCAGCGCTACATTCAGCAAAAACAAAAGCAGCAAGGGGCTGTAGCCTTTCAGGAGTTTCATCCGGGATCAGGCTTACATAAAACCAGGAAGCATACCGCTGGCTGCCGCTTTCATTTCCTGGTCGTTGAGCTCTGTGGCTTTCAGGATCGCTTTGTTGATGGTAACCGTGAGCTGTTCTTCCAGCTCTTCTTTATCGCCGTGCTGCAGCGCCGGCGCAATGCTCAGGTTTCTGATCTCGCGGTTGCCGCTGATTGTAATTTTGATGTCGCCACCGGCTCCCTCCACATCGATCAGCATCGTGTCCAGTTTCAGCTTGATCTCATCGGCTTTTTGCTTCATGTCGTTGAGCTTGCCCATCATATCTCCTAAGTTTCCCAGCATAATTCTAACGTATTATTTAAACAGGTTGGTGAGATTTCCCAATAAGCCGCTGGCATTATCGCCACCTAAAGAGTTCATAACATTTTTCAGATCAAAGCTGTTATCGGCGGGATCATTTGTTTTACTCACAAATTGCTCCATCACTTTCGGAATCAGGGTAGAAACCAGATTGCCAGCCTGGGCACTGTCTATCCCGAATTTTTTCATCAGGTCGGCGGCGGCATTATTTTGAATCGCAGCACCAACAGAAGAGGCATTCGGATCACCGCCCTTAAACATATCCAACACAGAATTCAGGTTCCCACCGGAAATCTGCGCCTTGAGCGTATCTACAATAGAGTCTGTCGTTGCACCAATTGCTTCGTTATTCTTCTCATTGGGAATAGCAGGATTATTAATAATCGCCTCCCCGGCATGCTCTTTTACAAGACTTAGCAGGTTATCAAACATCGTGTTAAATTTTACAACTAATATAACGCATTTCTATTTAAGAATTCTGAATTCATTGGGTAAATAATTGTTAATCCTGTTACCCAGGTTCTTGATCCAGCCAAGGCCAAAACCCTGGTAGGTGATCAGGTTCCAGCCTTTGCCACCGGCGATGCTTTGCAATTCTTTTTTCATGAACTTCAGGCCTTCCTCCGCCGTACAGTCAATTGCCTGAACGGCCGGTGAGCGGTAAATGCTCCAGGCCAGGTCCTGGTGCGGGATCAGGTCGTTGCGCACGAGGCTGCCGATCGTGGTGCCGAGTTTTTTCAGGTACAAATGCGGATAGCGGTTTACAAAATGAACCGCCGCGCTATTGGTCATCAAATAATCGTCTTTAAACTTTAACAGCTCATGCGCATTCACATCTTCTATCCAGGCACGGAAGGGCTCTTTTTCTTTCGGTTTCAGCACGCTGATATTTTCCTGCCTGTTCTTTTTTCCCGCCGAGGTTGCAGAACGGCTGCTTTCTCCGGGCTTGCGGAAGACCGCGCAGAAAAATCCTTCGGAACGTGTTTTATCAGGATAAAAGCGGTAGCCATAGGCCTGATGCTGCTCACTCCTCGTTTCAACAATCCCCCAGCTTTTCTCCAGGGGAATAGCGATGGGGCTCAGCGCATATTCCGCGATGAGCCAGTCGGCAATGCCTTCGTTCTCCGATGCCGAATAGGAGCAGGTGGAATAAACCAGTGTGCCGCCGGGCTTCAGGCTTTGCATGATCTCTGCAAGGATGCGTTTTTGCCGCTGTGAGCAAAGGTTCACATTATCGGGGCTCCACTCATCCACAGCATCGTGCTGTTTGCGAAACAGGCCCGAGCCGCTGCAGGGCGCATCTACCAGGATCACATCAAACACCTCTGTCATCTCTGCATAGGCCGACGGATCATTGTTCGTCACCACCACATTCGCCGTCCCCCATTTGGCAAGGTTCTGCGCCAGCACTTCCGAACGTGGCTTCACCACTTCGTTGGCCACCAACAGGCTTTCTTTGCCAAGAAGCGAATTGAGAAGCGTGCTTTTTCCTCCGGGCGAAGCACAGACATCAAATACCGAAAGCTGCTCCTGAAAATCCACGCAAGACCTCAGCGCATGCCCGATAAACATAGAGCCTGCTTCCTGCACATAGTAGCAGCCGGCCTGGAATAGGAGATCGTGTGTAAAATTAGGGCGCGCAGCCAGGTAAAAGCCTTCCGGGTTCCACTGTACCGGGTCGCTCAGGTCGAACCCGGAAGTAGCGCGCTTGAAGGGGTTCAAACGGATGCTCACGGGCGACGCCTCGTGATGCGCCTGTATAAACGCTTCTTCATCAAAGCCGGGGCAGGAAGACACGGATTGCAGGAATATCTGTGGTAAATGGGTCATGATCGTTCTCAAATGTAATTAATTATTTACTTTTGTTTGTGCCCGAAAAAAAGGAAAAACAAAAGATCACGGACCCGCACCTGGCGCTGATCAAACTGCAAAGCTGGTGCGCCTACCAGGAGCGCTCACAGCAGGAAGCCCGCGACAAGCTCTACGAGCTTGGAATGTGGCCGGAAGCGGTCGAGAACATCATCGCGAAGCTCATCGAGGACAATTTCCTGAATGAAGAGCGCTTCGCCATGCAATTTGCCCGTGGAAAATTCGCCATCAAAAAATGGGGAAGGATCAAGATCCGGATGGAGCTCAAACAAAAACGCGTGAGCGACTACTGCCTCAAAAAGGCCTTACAACAGATCGACGACACGGAATACATGGCCACGCTGAAAAAGCTGATAGAGGCCAAACGCCGCAGCATCAGCGAAAAAAACCCTGTCAAGCTGCGCTACAAGCTCATGAGCTATGCCCTCACCAAAGGTTACGAGAAAGACCTCGTATATGATGTATTGGGAGATACGGACAATGATGATGACAACCACATAGAACCATAGGGAATTGAAAGAGATCACTGTTCTCCCGGCACAGATACCAGACATAACCCTGCCCTGTTAGGGACAATCCATCCCTAAAAATACCCTAAGCTGATTATAAGTCCTGTAGGGACGCCATGGTGGCCTGAATCCGTTTCATCTGTGTTATTTGCGTTCCCCTGATCCTACAGCACCCGCTTCACGGCAGCCACATTATCTTTCGGGCTGGTATTGAAACAGAACTTTGCCTGCGGGGCGTGTGCATGCACAGTGTTCACGAGCTTTTCAAACAGCAGAAAATTGCTTTCCGCCACCCGGATGCCGGCACCGATGATGATGACATCATAGACCTTTGTTTTTAAGCGGTCAATGACGGTTTCGGAAGCGTTGGTTCCCAGGTCTACCCAGCACTTCTCGGCCACATAGCCGAGCGCGTTGAGCTCGTCGAGGGATGCCTTGGTGCCTGCTTCTATTTTTTCTGCCGTAAGCCCAGGCATGGCGGCAAATTCGGACAAGGAGAAATCCAGCAGGAGCGGATCGATGCCGATGAGGAGGATGTGTGGTGTGGAGTTCATGATTTGATAAATAGTTTCGTTGGTGGCTTCGAGAGCCTCAGCCACCGCTTCGAGAGCCTCAGCCACCGCTTAACCAGTTTTCGTTGACTGATGCTCTCGAAGTCAACGCAAGATAATTATATTACTTTACAAGAGAGGCATATACTCTTTTTAATTCATCGTTATCCGGCCAGCCCCCACATTCGGTCATGGCAATGATGATGCTTTTGACAGCATCTTCATACGAGTGTACTTCCCCTCTCACCCATGTATCGGGCCAGGGTTGCCTATGTTCCGGCAGCAGGTATTCAATCCAGCATGTTTCCGGACCTGAAGAGATAATGGAAACATACCAGGGACTTTTATCGCAATCGTCTGAAAGTAATTTTAATTGATACAACGAGGTCGATCCGTAGATAGTCGTTTGTTTAAAGATGTCGTTAATCCTCCGGATGATCTCCAGCATGGCTTCGCCTATAGCTGCATCCACTTCCCCACCCTGTAATTTTTCGGTGTAAAATTCTTCAAGGCTTTTAGGATGATGATGAGGACAGCGAATCACTGGCATGGTTATTTTTATTTATCAATCACACAAACAAGTCGCCGGCAATCCGGTCCGCCAGCAATTTGCCTTTTTCCGTTAAGGTGTAGAAGTGTTCTTTCACCGCAATATTCCCTTCCTTCGTCAAGCGCTCAGCGCCCTGCAAAAAGTGTTTCACCAGCTCCGCATCAAAATTGGCCCTGAGGTAGGAAAGGTCAATGCCCCACATGGTACGGAGTGCAATGAGCATGTACTCGTTAAACCGCTCGGTTTCTGTCAGCGTTTCTTTTTCAAAATAATCGTTTCCTTCGGCTACTTTTTTGATATACACGTTGTTGTTGGCTACATTCCATTGCCTCGACACACCATCGAAGGAATGCGCCGAAGGCCCCAGGCCTATGTAGTGTGTTCCTCTCCAGTAATTGGAATTGTGAATGCTGAAAAATCCTTCTTTTCCAAAGTTCGAGATCTCATAATGAATGAAGCCACTCTTTCCCAGCCGGTCTATCATTTCCAGGAACATCTCCGAGCTCAGCTCATCATCGATAGCCGCTTCTTTCTTTTGCTTAAAATCATGCCCGAGCCTGGTTTTCTCTTCTATGGTAAGGTTGTAGCTCGAAATATGTTTTACATCCAGATCAATGGCTTTATCCAGCGTGCTCTTCCAGCTCCGGAGGTTCGAGAATTTAGAACCGTAGATCAGGTCGATGGTAATGTTCTCAAAGCCTCTGTCTTGGGCGCGCTTCACACTGGCTTCGCTTTCTTTGGCGGTATGCGCGCGGTTCATCCACACCAGCTCATCTTCATTAAAGCTTTGCAGGCCAATGCTCAGCCTGTTTATTTCCAGGCGCTTCAGCTCTTTCAGCTTCTCCTCTGAAAGGTCATCGGGGTTGCACTCAAGGGTGATCTCTGCATCGCGCGATACATCGTAAAGCTTATAGATCTTTTCCAGGATCATAAAGCCTTCCCGCTCCGAAAGCAGGCTGGGCGTTCCGCCGCCGAAGTAGATTGTTCCGATACGCCTGTCTTTCAGATAGTCGCTTCGCTGTTCGAGCTCAGCCACAATAGCTTTCACCAAAGCCTCTTTCGTTTGCAGGGACGTTGAAAAATGGAAGTCGCAATAGTTGCAGGCCTGCCTGCAAAAAGGAATATGTATGTAAATGCCGCTCACGAAGCGAGTTTAACCGGGATCGAAAAATAGGAAGCCAGCTCGGCGATCAGGTTGCGGATGTGCTGGTACGATTCCGCTTCTTCATAGGTGGCCTTCAGCTTTTCGGTGTATTGCTTCCGTTGGTTGGTAATGTATTGCGCCGCAAAGTAGTAAGCATCGATCGTGAGGTCGTTCTCGCGGATCACGATCTGCTCGGCCGTAATTTTTTTATAGCGTTTATAAGTAGAGATGGCTTTGTCGTACTCTTTCAGGCTGAAATAGCCCATAATGAGCGCCACAAAGATCCCGTCAAGAAACTTCTGAAAAGGGATCTGCTGGTATGACACAAGGGTATCCTCCAGGATCTTGATGGACTTGAGCTTGTCTTTTTCGTCGCCGGTAAGCAAAAGCGCCGAATAGAAACACCGCACGTTGATGAATTTAATAATATGCCCTTCCTCCCAGATGTCTTTGGCCAGAATGTCTTCAAGTTTGATCTTCAGGTAAGCGATGTTGTCCTTTACATCTTTGGGCAGCTTCTGCTCATAATCCTCACGAAACACAAAGCCATAAGCACTCATGTAGTGATTGACCTGCACCGAAATGGAGAACAGCTCGGGGATATTGATATAACTCTTCCAGTATTTAAGGAAGGAGCTGATGCTGTTCATCTTCTTCACTTCGCCCAGCATGGCCTCTGTATTGGTTGCATTCATCTGGTGCTGCAGCCTCTGGCCAAGGATCTTGAAATACACATCGTCGAGGTACTGGTAGCATACAAAGGAGTTATTCAGAAAATCCCTTTCCAGGCTGTCAAGCTCCTGCTCGGTTTCTTTTTTGAAAAAATCGGGATGCGCCAGGAAGCTTAGCTCATAATACTTGCCGAAGCGCGCCAGGATATTGATGGAATTGGACGGATGGCCGATATACGTATCGAAAAAAGCCAGGTCTTTATTGACCTGCGATTTGGAAATATTCTCTTTTCCCTTAAAGAATAGATGCTCCCGCAGGTACATGTACAGCGAATTCTTCAGCTGCTCAAGCTTCAGGTACTCATCTACCTTTTTATGGTATTTGTTCGAGTCTTTCGACTCGGTGATGAATGCCTGCTGGGCCAGGAACTTATACACATCTGCCAGCGTCGTATAATCCTCTATCTTCTCCGCAATATCAATCAGCCAGTCGGCCAGGTCGTTGGCTTTTTTCTTTTCTCCCTTTCCCAGGTATTCTTCGATGTGCTGGATGTTGTGCTTGAGGTAATTTGGATAATTGCGGCTTAAAAAAGAGCTGAGTTTAAAGGTATGGTGGGTAAGCTGCAGGAATTTTTTACGGGTCTTTTCTTCGGAGTCGCCATAGATCATCTGGCATAAGGCATCGGACTCCGGCTGCACTTTTAATTTTTTAATGGTGGAAATGAGCTTATAGGGCAATTCGGAATTGGTATCAAGCAAATAGTCGGCAAACTCTTTATAGTGAAAATCGGAGAGCAGAAGAATTTGTTTTTGGATGCTGATCATAACAGGACTTATAAAACTCCTAAACTTAAAAATAAAGATCAATAAATCCAAACCATTAGCTCAGTAGCCGGGCTGTTCTGCTAGCCAGAAACGCAGGCCCGGCAAGGCTTTGCCATTTATGCCCCGAAAGCCGGCTGCTATCAGATGTTTTTCAGCTGCCAGTCCACAGGTTCCAGTCCGTGCTTTTTGAGCCAGGCATTGGCCTGCGAAAAATGACGGCTCCCGAAAAACGCCCCGCGGGCCAGCGGCGAGGGGTGGGCCGCTTCCAGCACCAGGTGCTTGGTGGCGTCGATCAGCACTGTTTTGGACCTGGCATAACTTCCCCACAGCATAAAAACGCAATGTTCCTTTTCGTCGGAAATAAGCTTGATCATCGCATCGGTAAATCGCTCCCAGCCTTTTTTCTGATGGCTGGCAGGTTCGCCGGCCCTCACTGTAAGCGTGGCGTTGAGCATCAGCACTCCCTGTCGGGCCCATTCGGTGAGGTTGCCATGGTTAGGCACCGAAAAACCCACATCGGTATGCAGTTCCTTGAAAATATTGACCAGCGAAGGCGGAGGCTTGATGCCATCATTTACCGAAAAGCTGAGGCCATGCGCCTGGTTAGGCCCATGATAGGGGTCCTGGCCCAGGATAACGACCTTTGTATTTTCCAAGGGCGTCAGTTTCAAGGCGTTGAACACCTCGCTTTCTTTCGGATAGACGGTGAAACGGGCCCTTTCCTCTTTCACAAACTGCTCCAGGGCCTTATAATAGGGCTTCTGCAGCTCCTCTTCGAGCTTCGCATACCACATGCTTTTCTCCTTTTTGACGCTCATATTCAAACGCTGTTAATTAATTTTGAGAAATAAAAAGGCGTTTTTATCGACTTTTTTTTTGCCCGTAACAAAATTACTATATATTTGTTACTCCTTAATAAAATGTTAAAACCTATGAAGAAATTAGCTTTGTTATTCTCAGTACTATTTGCAGTATCCCTCGTGTTCAGCTCTTGCAAATCGCATGAAAAATGCCCGGCTTATTCCAAAGCTAATCACAAGCAATACGGAAAACGCGTTTAATCACATTCCATGATCTGGCAACAGCTTACCAATCAGAGCCAGTTACAGGACATCATCCATACTTCTCAGCAGCCCGATAGCTATCGGGCTGTTGTCATATTCAAACACAGCACCCGCTGCTCCATCAGCTCCATGGCGCTGAGCCGCTTCGAATCAAAATGGCAGGATGACCCCACGATACCGGTGTTCTACCTCGACCTGCTGCAACACCGCGATATTTCCAATGAGATAGCCAGCCTGTTTGGCGTGGTCCACCAATCGCCCCAGGTGCTTGTGATTAAAAACGGCGCCTGCATTTACGACGCTTCGCATACAGGCATTACGGTTTCCGGGGTACTGGAAGCTATTGCCAGATAAACTCCACAACCTGCTTCAGGTCGGGATGAAGGCTTTTGGCTACCGGGCAGGTATTTGCCGCGTGCTCATACATTTTCTTTTCCTTATCGGAGTACTTGCCTTTCGGGAAGGTGATCTTCACGTGCACTTCCCCTATCCTCCTTGGCTCAGCGTACATCACCTTCGTGACCTCTGCGGTGGTGCCGTCCACGGGCGTTATGCCTTCTTTCATGGCCACAATGCCCATCACGGAGATCATGCAGCTCGCCAGGGCGGTAGCCACCAGGTCGGTAGGCGAAAACATTTCTCCCTTTCCGTGGTTATCCTTCGGAGCATCGGTATAAATGGTGGTATTGGACTGCAAGTGGGTGGCTTCTGTTCTTAAAGCGCCCATATAGGTAACTTTGCTCGTGATCATTTTGTATTTTTTATCAAAGATAATAAAGCAGCGCTTATTCATTAAATAAAAATTAATAGCTATTTTTGTTTACCAATGTTTAAAAGGATCCTATACGCTTTCGCCTTCCTTGGCATTTCCGGAGCCTGCCTTTCGCAAAGTACAACACAAGCCCTTGCCAATGGCCAGGATCCTAATGTATTGTACAGGAACGAGGCCTCTTTCGGGATCTTTGCACACAGCCGCGGCTTTGGCCTGAGTTACATGCGTGCCAAACACGTAACCGGCACGCGGAAACGCCTGTTTGAGATCGAGGCCCTGAACATGAAGCACCCCAAAGAGATCAGGGTTTCCAACAATGCCGATAACTCCAAACGTTTTGTGTACGGCAAGCTCAATAACATCCTGTTGTTCAGAGCCGGCGTCGGTTACCAGACTACCGTGTTCAAGCGTGCCGACCGCAAATCGGTAGAGATACGCACTTCCTACTACCTGGGCGGCAACCTTACCTTTGCCAAACCTTCGTATGTGCTGATCTACCGCGAAAGCGTGACAGGAGCCAAATTCCAGGAATCGGTGAGGTACAACCCCGAGATCCATACCATTGACAGTATTTCCGGGAAAGGCCCGCTCATCGACGGCCTCGGAGAAATGAAAGTATACCCGGGCCTGTATGCCAAGTTCAACCTGAGTTTTGAATATGCACCTTACTCCAATAAAGTAAAGGCCATAGAAACCGGTGTGATCCTGGACTACTATCCCAAAGCATTGCCAATTATGGCGCGTAACCCTGCCGAAAATTTTATCGTAACCGTATACGTCGGTTTCGTTTTCGGCAAGAAATGGTTTTAAAGATGGAGAGCACAGCCGAAACTATTGTTGTTGAAAAACCAAGAAAGCCCGATTGGCTGAGAGTAAAATTACCGATCGGCGAAGAATACCTTAAAGTACGGAAGATCGTTTCCGAACATAAGCTGCATACCATCTGCGAAAGCGGCAATTGCCCCAACATGGGCGAATGCTGGGGAGCAGGCACGGCTACCTTTATGATCCTGGGCAACGTGTGCACACGTTCCTGCGGATTCTGCGCGGTGGCCACCGGAAAGCCAAAACCGGCCGACTGGGACGAGCCTAAGCGTGTGGCCAATTCAGTGAAGCTGATGGGTGTGAAGCACTGCGTGATTACCTCCGTAGACCGCGACGACCTGAAAGACGGCGGCTCCATCATCTGGGCCGAAACCATCAAAGCCATCCGCGAGATCAGCCCAGAAACAAAATTTGAGTGCCTCATTCCGGACTTTGCGGGCAAGTGGGAAAACCTGCAGCGCATCATCGACGTGAAGCCGGATATCGTGTCGCACAATATCGAAACGGTGCGCCGCCTCACTGCACAGGTACGCATCCAGGCCAAATACGACCGCAGCATGGAAGTGCTGAAACGCCTGCACGACGCCGGCGTGAAAACCAAATGCGGCCTCATGGTAGGCCTTGGCGAAACGGAAGAGGAAGTGCTGGAAACAATAGACGACCTCGCCGCTGTGCATTGCGATGTGATGACCATCGGCCAGTATCTACAGCCTACGCCGAAGCACCTGCCGGTAGCCCGTTTTGTTCACCCCGATGAGTTTAAAAAGTGGAAAGAGATCGCCTTATCGAAAGGCTTCCGGTATGTGGAAAGCGGTGCCCTCGTGCGCTCGTCTTACCATGCCGAAAAACATGTGTTTTAACGGCTGACCTCTTTTTATGAAACCTCTTTTAACGATCCTTTCCAAATACCTTATTTTATTTGCGCTCGCTGCGGTAAGTCTGGTATTTATTTTTACCAGCTACATTGGCTACGCCGAAATAAAATACCTCTTTGCAGGCCTCGGCATCGCTTATACCATTGTCTGCTGCCTCGAGGCAGAAGTTATTGCCTCCACAGTGAAAGGTACACAGACCTTCCGTTATTTTACCCCGGCTTTTATCACCAAGCGTTTCATCAAGGTCGTCTTTTTTGTTTGCGCCGGGAGTGTGTTGCTCTTCCCGCACAGCATCATCAATTACTTGTCCTTCCTCTGTTTTCTGATCGCTGCCACCGAAATCGTGGTAACCCTGTGGCGTTACCTGCGCGGCTTATGCTTCGCGGCCTTTGAGGGCAATACCTTTTTGCTGGCCACCAATAAGATCGTGACGGTATATGCTGCGGGCATCGAAAAAATTGAAAAGCGGCACGGCATTACTTACCTTGTGTACGAGCATAAGGCGGCGATCACCCTGCGCACCGATTTTATGAAAGACCGCGAAGCCTTTGATGCAGCGCTCTCCAACTGGATCAAAGAAAATCACCTGGAAGGCAAAGTGGTGGCTTCTTCTTAACAAGACCTGATTTTATTCGGGAAGCGAAGCCTGGATAGCCGCAGAAGTGAATTTCAGCGACACGCATAATCCACAAAAAGATTCAGCAAAAACCACATTTCAAATAGGCTGCAAATGTCCTAATTTAGGGAAATGAGATGCATCCTGATAGATGACGACGAGGAAGAGGCCGACATTTTCCGCCATGCCATCAAAAGCCTTGGGTTTGATGCAGACTTCCAGGGCTACACCAGCTTTCATGAAGCTATGCATGGCCTGGCTGATACGGACCACTTACCGGATTACATCTTCGTGGATGGCTTTCTGAACCAGCTCACCGGCAAAGAGGTTTTGCAACGCCTCAAAGCGGATGGCTCACTTTCAAAGATTCCCGTAATCATTTACTCAGGTTATGTTTCCGAATCCGACCAGGAAGAGCTAACGGCCCTCGGCGCCCATGCCGTGATGAGAAAGCCCAACAGCATCGCGCAGCTGACCCGGCAACTGGCGACAGTCCTCAAACGTTAACCATCGCACCGGCATACAGCTCTGCAAGCATCCGCGAAATGAACGACAGGTAAGGCGTAGCAGTAAGCGTCCCGATGATTTTATGTTTCAGTTAACATCGTCAGAATTCGAGAACCTGAAGTTGCAAATTGCGACATCAGGCTATAGGAATTTCGCAAAACAAAAAGGAAAGCCTGAGCCTTCCTTTTCTAATTCTTGTTATTTTTCTTACGCTTTCTGGTACATCACGTCTTTAACGGCTTTCACCGTTCTGGCCACATTTGGCAAAGACGCTTCAATGAGCGTTGGCGCATACGGCAGTGGCACGTCGGCGCTGGTAATCCTGCGGATCGGCGCATCCAGGTAGTCGAAGGCGTCTTTTTGAACGCGGAAAGCCACTTCCGAAGAAATGCTGGCCAGAGGCCATGCTTCTTCTACAATCACCAGGCGATTGGTTTTCTTTACCGATTTGATCACCGTGTCGTAATCGATCGGGCGAACGGTTCTCAGGTCGATCACTTCGGCGCTGATGCCTTCTTTCTCAAGCTCTGCAGCCGCAGCCAAAGCCACTTTCATGATTTTACCGAAAGAAACGATGGTCACATCGGTCCCTTGCTTTTTGATATCGGCTACGCCAATAGGGATCAGGTACTCGCCTTCCGGAATTTCGGATTTATCGCCGTACATCTGCTCGCTTTCCATGAAGATCACCGGGTCATTGTCGCGGATGGCTGATTTTAAAAGGCCTTTGGCATCATAGCCATTGGAAGGAACGATCACTTTGAGGCCCGGGCAATTGGCATACCAGTTCTCAAAAGCCTGTGAGTGCTGGGAGCTCAGCATCCCGGCGCTGGCAGTTGGGCCGCGGAACACGATCGGGCAATTGTACTGCCCGCCACTCATGCTCAGGATCTTGGCTGCCGAGTTGATCACCTGGTCGATCGCTACCAAGGAGAAGTTGAAGGTCATGAACTCAATGATAGGACGCAGGCCATTGATGGCTGCTCCTACGCCGATCCCTGCAAAGCCCAGCTCTGCAATAGGCGTATCGATCACGCGCCTGGCGCCAAATTCCGCCAGCATTCCTTTACTTACTTTATAGGCTCCGTTATATTCGGCCACTTCTTCACCCATTAAAAAAATGCTTTCATCACGGCGCATTTCTTCACTCATGGCTTCGCGCAGGGCCTCTCTGAATTCAATCGTTCTCATAGATACTAATAAGATTTTTTCTTAAGCTTCAAATGTATATATAAAGACGCGAACTACAAAACCTAAAAAGCAGGCTCGCGATCGTCATTTGCAGCACCGTTTCAGGCATGCGAAGTCCCGGCTTTTACATGGCCTTAATCTCATCCAAAGCCAGCTTCCGCAAGCACATAAGCAGCTTATTCACAGGAAATTATACCCGGGGAAAAACAATTCAAAATATTGATCTATATCTATTGATTTACATGCTTATTTTTTTAAATTTGCTGACCTTTTAAGAATTGTACGGTAGGATGGCCCAAACGCCGCCCGCCGGAATAAAGCAACACATTTTTAACTGAACCGGGATGAAGTAAGCTTGTTTCCACAAATCACCCGCTCAATAAGGAAAACATGGCTATGCCGCACAACATTTAAACATCAATAACATCAACATATGAAAATTCTAGTTCCTATCAGCAATGTACCTGATACCACCACCAAAATAGCCTTTACAAACGGCGACACGGAATTTAACACTGCAGGTGTTCAGTTCATCATTAACCCTTATGACGAATGGTATGCCCTGGTGCGTGCCCTGGAGTTGAAAGAGGCTGGAAAAGCGGAAAAGGTAACCATCATCCACGTAGGCCTGGCCGATGCCGACGCCACCATCCGCAAGGGTTTTGCCTTAGGCGCCGACGACGGTGTACGCATCGATGCGGAAGGGCCTGATGCTTATTTTGTGGCGGAACAGATTGCCAAATACGCGAAAGACAATGGCTATGAGCTGATCATGACCGGTAAGGAAACGATCAACTACAACGGTTCTTCCGTAGGCGGGATGATCGCAGGCTTCCTGGACCTGCCTTTGATTTCACTGGCTACCAAATTCGACCTGGAAGGCAACAAAGCCACAGTTGAGCAGGATGTAGACGGCGGAACACAGGTAGTGGAATGCGAATTGCCACTGGTTGTATCCTGCGCAAAAGGCATGGCCGAGCAGCGCATCCCGAATATGAAAGGCATTATGGGAGCACGTACCAAGCCCTTGACGGTGGTAGCTGCCAGCGGTGCCGATAAATTAACCAATATCAAATCCTACTCTTTATCTGCCGGCCGCACAACGGTGAAAATGATCGACGAGAATAACATGGACGAGCTGGTGAATTTATTACATACGGAAGCAAAAGTCATTTAATTATTTACTGAGATAGAGAGTTAAAGAGTTATGGATTAACTCAACAATTCATCAAATCTCCCATCATTCATTGTTTTAACTCAACAAATCACCCATTCAAAAATTCGAAAAATGGTATTAGTATATACAGAAATCAATAAAGGAAAAGTAAAGAAATCTTCCTTAGAGGCCGTGAACTACGCTTCTAAAGTAGCCGAGTTAACCGGTTCTTCCGTAACGGCGCTGGCCATCAACGCCGATGCTGCCCAACTGGAAGAGATCGGCAAGGCAGGCGCTAAAAAAATACTATCGGTAAAAAATGACGCGCTGGCTTCTCTCGACAGCATGCTGATCTCTGCTACGGTAGAGCAGGCTGTTAAAGCGGAAGGCGCGAAGATCATCATTTTCTCCTTCGACATCGTTGGCAAAGCGGTAGCTCCGCGCTTATCGGCCCGCCTGAAAGCCGGATTGGTTGCAGGCGCTGTGGATTACCCAACAGTAAACGGTGCTTCCCTGGAGGTAAAGAAAAACGTATTCTCCGGAAAGGCAACAGCCATCTACTCCATCAACAGCGAGGTAAAGATCATTTCTCTCCTGCCTAACTCATTCCCTGTGAAACTGGGAGAAAACAGCGCGACTGTAACAGATTTCAACGCAGACCTGAGCGGGGTGAATTCCAAAATTGTGGTGAAAGAGAAAAAATCAACAGACGTTGGCGGCATGGTTCCATTACCGGAAGCTGAGCTGGTTGTATCTGCCGGCCGCGGCATGAAAGGCCCTGAAAACTGGGGCATGATCGAAGAGCTCGCGAAGGAACTGAAAGCAACCACTGCCTGCTCCCGCCCGGTAGCAGATATGCACTGGAGGCCGCACCACGAGCACGTAGGACAAACCGGTGTTGCCATCCGCCCGAACTTATACATTGCCATTGGCATTTCAGGCGCGATCCAGCACCTGGCAGGTGTCAACGGCAGTAAAACCATCGTGGTGATCAACAGCGACAAAGAGGCTCCTTTCTTCAAATCAGCGGATTACGGCGTGGTAGGCGATGCCTTTACCATCGTTCCGAAGCTGATCGAGGCCGTGAAAAAATTTAAAGCAAACCATAACTAAATTCTTAGTTTTTTGTATATTAGAGTATCTTAAATGGGAATGAAGAAAGTACGTTTAGAAATTGTTGGTTTGTCATACAGTCAGACACAGAGTGGCGCCTACGCCCTTGTTCTGGGAGAAAGTGCCGGAAGCCGCCGCTTGCCGATCATTATCGGAGGTTTTGAAGCACAGGCGATCGCCATTGAGCTTGAAAAAATGACCCCGACCCGCCCCCTGACACACGACCTGTTCAAAGCGTTCTCAGAAACATTCTCGATCGACGTGACCGAGATCCTGATCTATAACCTGGTGGAAGGTATTTTCTACGCCAAGCTGATCTGCACCGACGGAAGCCGCGAGGTAGAGATCGACGCGCGTACCAGCGACGCCATCGCCCTTGCCGTGCGCTTCAACTGCCCGATCTTCACCTATGAGTTCATCCTCAAATCGGCTGGCATTGTGCTCGACGACGATGCAGCGCCATCTGCCGAAAGCCCGATGAGCACCGTAGAAGACATGACGACCCCTGAAAGCGAGTACAAATCCAAGTCGAGCGAAGAGCTGAAAAACCTCTTGCAAAATGCCCTGGATGAAGAGCAGTACGAGCTCGCTTCCAAGATCAGGGATGAGCTCAATACACGAAAACAGTCTTAAACTATAAACCCACCTTAGCCGGTGGGTTTTTTATTGTTTATATATAACTTTTTATTCGTGACGATTTTTCCAGCATCCATTGTCAGGATATGCTTACTGATGTTAAGTGGCATCGTTAGCGGGGGATGCAACCATGCCATGGAATCCAATTGGGTATACAGGCGCGTGCTGCCCCCAACGGCCACGGAAATTAAAGAGTTCTATCAAACGGATGATTTTTTACCGGACTACGAGTACTACCTGAGGGCAAAAATAAGCGGTGCTGAATTTCAAAGATACTGTGACACCCTGGGCCTTAAATTACACAGCGATAGCAGCCAATACAGCGACGGCATTGGCAACCTCCATACCGGATATGCAAAGACAGAAAACATGAACGCCTGGTGGGACACAATGTATAAATCAGATTCGCTGTTTGTATGGCAACATGGAGATGAATGGAACATCGCGCGCTATACTAAGGGATATTTGTATCTGTATGCTCATGAACATTAAATCTGTTTTCTTCGGATGATCTGTCTGTCTCAAAGATGCCACGAAAACCTTTGTTGGTGATACTTCGGGATGCTCAGCAAGCTCCTGGAAGGGCTATCATGTTGGGTTAAGCCCGCGTGAACGGATTTCACCGGCAATCCGGCGCAGTCTGACAAAGCTGCGTCATTACAAGTGAAACGAAGTGCGTCATCAATCTCCTCTTTTCAAAGATTGTTTCACCACCTTCGCAATGACGGAACACAGGAAATGATATCTCCGTTAATCAATCCTTCTTCCGGATAATCAAGCCGATAGAGGTTACCACGTACTTATCAACCTGGAGTTTCAAATGCACATCCTGGAGGTGCGGATGCACGTCGACCTTAAAATCTTCGGGCAGGCCACCGATGGAATAATCGAGCTCCTCCACGAAATGCCCTTCGGCCCTAAGCTCTGCAACGATCATATCCACATCACGCTGCCGGTAGATCACCGTATCGTTGTTGTCCTGTGTTTCGTCGTTGGAAGAAACATTATACTCCGTGGTATGTACGGCCCAGCCTCCGGGTTTTAATGTTTTCAACTGATCCTTTAAAAAGCGGCAGCCAAGCCCGATCGTTCCCAGGTGCTCGAAGGAACAACTACTCCAGTTAAAATCGAAGTCCGTGAGTGTATCCGGAATTGCGCGCATGTCTACAGCCTTATAGCTCACCAGCTCCTTAAATTGTTCGTCCGGACAAAGGCCACGCGTGTTGAGTTGCTCTGCCCCGAAGCACAGCTGCCCGTTGTTCCAGCCTTTTTCGATACCGAGCTCCGGAAAAATATCTGTTGCCAGAATCCGGCAGCCGTGCTTCGCAAACAGAGCAGGCAATGGCTCTGTACCTGCGGCAAATACAAGTCCGCTCTTGCCAGGGGCGAGGCAGCCGCGCTCCCACAGCGCCTGCGCCACATACATAAATTCCCACTGCTTGCGGTGAAAGCCGGGCTTTTCGCTCAGCTCTGCACACCAGCGCTTATACCATTCGCTTTGAATATCTTTGGCTTTACAAAGCTCGGAGCGGCGCTTCCCAAAATCACGGTTAAGAGACGTGTTCCATATTCGGGCGGGTTCTTTGGAGGTGCTGAGATTGAACATATACTGATCGTTTAAAATGATTTATAATAAGGAGCGGTAAACCTGAAGATACTCTTTGGCCTTTTCCTCCCAGGCAAATGCATTGCCCCGGTCCATCACATAGGATGATAAGCGCTTCTTTTGAAAGGTGTCCATGCCTTCTCTGAATACACGGATCATGTGCTCCGGCTCAAAGCTCGAAAAATAGAAAGCGGCATCCCCTCCGATCTCCGGCAGCGAGGTTCGGTCGGAAAGAAAAATCGGCTTACCGAATTTCATCGCCTCCACCACCGGCGCTCCGAAACCTTCGGCGAGCGAGGGCAGGGCGAAGGCCTGCGAATGCCTGTAATACCAGGCTTTGTCGCCTTCCGTGACGGGCCCCAACACTTTCAGACGATCCGATACGCCCATGTTTTTTGCCTTTAGCTGAAGCTGCTGAATGTAATCCGGCTCGTCCAAACGCCCGGCAATGACCAACTCAAGTTCCGGTTGCTGCAAAAGGGAAAGCAGCGTATGAAAATTCTTCTTCCGGTTAACATAGCCCATCGTAAACACAAAAGGCTTCGAGGGCTTATAGCCAGCAGGCTGATCAGGAGGCATGGTAATATGATGTGTCCCGTTATGGATCACATACACAGGCTTATTTCCGATTGTCATGTGCTGCTCAATGTCTTTCCTGGTGTGGTTGGAAATACAAACAATAGCATCGCTCGAATCAATAAGCTTTTGTGTACGCGCGAGGCTTTCTGTTCGTTCTTTTTCGGGCTTATCTTCATGCAGTACATTGAGGTCATGCACTGTCAACAATACCTTCATCTTTTTATGAAGGCGCTGAATTGGCCGGCCCGACTGAAAGGGCGCGTGCCAAAGGTCGCAGTTACAAAGAAAAGGCTTGACATACCTGTTATGCCATTTCTTTTCGATAATACAGGAGCGCTTCGATTCAAATGCGTTTTTCTCTGCTTCCGGTACATAAAAAGAAAGCTTCTCTTCTTCCTTGTCGAGCAATCGGCCCACGTGGTTCCCAAGGTTAAGACAATAATGATAAAGACCAGAATCCCGGTATTTCATCAAATCACAATCCAGAATAATTCGTTTCATCTGTGCTTAATTCTTTTAATTAACATTATGAAGCTGCGTCAATCGTTTATAAACGCCTTCTTCCATTTCTATGAGCTCGTTGTGGCTGCCTCGTTCGATGATCTCACCGTCGCGCATGATACAGATCTCATCCGCTTGTTTGATGGTGCTCAGGCGATGCGCGATGATAAGTGTGGTACGCCCTTTCATTAAATTATTGAGCGCATCCTGAACCAGGCGCTCACTTTCCGTATCCAGCGCCGAGGTGGCTTCATCGAGGATGAGGATCTGCGGGTCCTTGAATACCGCGCGGGCAATGCTGAGGCGCTGCCGCTGCCCTCCCGAGAGGCGCAGGCCCCGGTCGCCGATATTGGTATGGTAAGCCTGCTCGGTTTCCATAATAAAATCGTGTGCATTTGCTATTTTTGCTGCAGCAATCACATCCTCCATACGGGCATTGGGTTTCCCAAGGGCAATGTTATTGAAAATGGAATCGTTGAAGAGAATGGTTTCCTGGGTCACGCAGCTCATGAGGCTGCGCAGCGACTCCATTTTAAATTCACGGATGTCTGCGCCATCAATTGTGATACTTCCGGCAGTAACATCATAGAAACGAGGCAAAAGATCCGCAATAGTGGATTTTCCAACGCCCGAAGGCCCCACCAGGGCTACCATTTTTCCTTTGGGAATGACAAAGCTTACCTGTTTCAGGACAGGCCTGTCGGTATAGGCAAAAGAAACGTCATGGAACCTGATCTCTTCCCGGAATTGTTTAATATCAACGGCTCCGGGCCTGTCCGCTACTTCCACCCTGGTGTCGATCACCTGCAGGATGCGCTCTCCTGAAGCCTGCCCCCTCTGGATATTGGCCATGGCTACTACCATGGCTTTAGCGGGACGGATAAGCTGTGAAAAGATAGCAAGGAAGGCAATGAACTCGCTGGCATTCATTCCGTCTTTCTCCTGGCCCTGGTTGATAATGATGCTCCCTCCATAAATAAGAATAGCCGCAACTACGATAATGCCTGTGGCTTCGGAGAAGGCAGGCGCCAGTTCGCGTTTGGCAAACCCCTGGAGGCTGGCCTTGCGGTAAAAGTCGTTTTCGGCACTGAAGCGGTTCACCACAAATTTCGTAGCATTGAAAGCACGGATGATGCGCATGCCCATCAGTGTTTCATCAATAATAGTGAGCAGCCGTCCAATGGATGCTTGTGTTTCCTGCGCTTCCTTTTTGAGTTTTTTGGTTACCAGGGCGATACCTGTAGCAGAGATCGGAATGATGATGAGTGTAAAAAGCGTGAGCTTGGTGGAGATCGCAAAAAGGGCGATGAAATAACCCAGGAGCATGTAGGGCTCTTTGAATAATACCTCGAGGGAATTAGCGGCCACTGCTTCTATTTCGAACACATCGGAATTCATCCGCGAAAGCAGGTCGCCTTTATGCTCTTTGGTAAAGTATCCCATATGCAGGTCATTGATCTTCTGAAAAATGGCCTCCCGGAGGCGTTTCACGAGCAGCGTTCGCCCCTTCACGAGCACCCGCTGCGCAAGGTAACGGAAGAGGTTGGTCATAATCACTGCCAGTACCACAATACCCGCAATGAAATACAGGGCATATACCGGATTCGTGGTTTTGAAATCATGCACTTTATAGTAGAACAGATCCTTCACATAAGCCACTGAAAAAGAGAATTCAGGAGCATGCATGTATTTGTCCGTATCCGCACTTTGTACACTGTCAAAGAGAAAGTTCAGCAGCGGGATCAGCAAGGTAAACTGAAACACATTGAAGAACACCGCGATGATGGTGAACACAAAAAAGGGAATAACGATGAAGCGGTATGGCCGCACATAGGAAAGCAGGCGAAGGTAAGTTTTCATATTATTGGTGATCGTACAGGTGTTTGTATAGCTTAATGTATTCGTCTGCCGCATTCTCCCATGAAAAAGACTCTGCGCGTTTTTTAATCATGCCTGTCATATTGTGTGTATCGTACAGATGCATGCCCATCATAAATGATTCCTGCATGCGTTCTTCCGAAAAATCTGTAAAATAGAAGGCCGCATTGCTGCCTATTTCCGGCAGAGCGGTTTTATTGGAAATAAATACGGGCTTTCCTACCGACATCGCTTCTACCAGGGGCAGTCCGAAACCCTCTGCCTCTGAGGCCAGCACAAAGGCTTTGCAATTATGGTAATACCATGACTTTTCGGCTTCTGTGATCTTTCCTATCAGGTGCAGATGCTCATGAACGCCCTCCTCCCGGGCTATGTCTTCGAGGTCGTGCAGGTATTCCGCTTCCTCCAGCTTGCCGGCAATCACAAGGTCAAGGTGGCGGTTTTGTTTTACCAAAGGCAGCAGGGCATGAAAATTTTTCTTCCGGCGGATAGCGCCGATGGAAAATAAAAAGGGGCGCGCAGGCTTAAAAGAAGCAGCGCTTAACAAGGGCATTTCAAGGGCATTGGCGCCATTGTGGATCATGTATACAGGCTTAGCGCCTGTATGGCAAAAGCTCAGCACGTCCTTCCTGGCATACCCTGATACGCACACAATAGCATCCGCGCGGTCAATACGCTTTTGAAGCGCTGCGAGGTATTTTTCTTTTTTGGCATCGCCGAGCCGCTCATCATACAAAAAATTAAGGTCATGCACGGTTAGCAGCACCCTGATACAGCGGCAGTGCGACGGAAGATAGTCGCTGTGCTGATAAGTAGAATGCCATATCTTGTGACCCCGTAGGGAGGGCATGAATAATTTATGCAGCTTGCTTTGCCGCAGGCTTTCGCCACCTAAAGCAGGCAGGGCATTTCCCGGAGCGTAAAAGGTGATCCGCCCCTGCCCGGAATCCAGACGCTCACGGATACGCGTACCAAGGTTGAGGCAATAGTAATAAATGCCCGTGTCCTCGTATTTCATACGTTCGCAGTCAAAAATGATGCTGTTCATGATGATGATCGTTTCCTGAAAAAATTGAAAGGGCCTGTGACCAGGCATAATCAAAAGTTACACGTCCGCCGGAGGCCGGTCAACGTGAAACCTGTAAAAAGGACCTGAGCAGGCTTATTTAAGCCTTCATTTGTCCTGTCGCAATTTTAGGGGGTTGCCAGATACCGGGAATGTATAAAGAGTAAAACAGGCACTCTTTAAAAGCAGGGTTTAGAGCGGTGGAATAATTACACTTATTCAATATGATGGAACTGGCTAAAGGGATAAAATCGAGGTCCAATTGCCCCGAACAGCCGGTTTCCTTAAAGGGTAATTTACGGTCGGTATCATTGTCGGAAACAATACCGTCATCGTCGATATAATGGTCCTTTAAAAAATTGAGGAAGGAATGTTTTTTTTCTTTGCTCAGATGTTCGGCGTAGTGTGAAAACAGCAAAGGCAACTTCAGCATCTGAATAAGTTCGGTGGCAGATACCAGATAAATAACCAGAAAGAGCAGGGCACTGATTTTTTTCACTCGCCAAAGATAGCGCAAAAAACACGATGAAATCGTTAAAATCCCGATAATTTACGATCCTGATTACAGGTGTCTTTTACCCTCTTTTCAAAAGGATCCGGAACGTTGTTCCTTTGCCTTCTTCGCTGTGAAGCACGAAGATCTTGCCGTTGTGGTAGTTTTCGATGATGCGTTTGCTGAGTGAAAGCCCCAGGCCCCAGCCTCTCTTCTTGGTGGTATAGCCCGGCTTGAAGACGGATTGATGCTTGGATTTGTGAATGCCTTTGCCGGTATCGCTCAGGTCGATGCAAACACCTTCGGGAACTTCCGTCACTACCACTTTAAACTCGCCCTTACCGTCCATCGCATCGACGGCGTTCTTGCAGATGTTCTCAATCACCCATTCAAATAAAGGCACAGAGAGCATGACGTTGATCTCTACCTCCGGAATATTCACGATGTAGTTCACATTTTTAGAGGTGCGTGTTTTCAGGTAGTCGATGGCATTGCGTACCACCTCACACACATCCGCCTCATGCAGCGTTGGCTGGGAGCCGATCTTGGAGAAACGGTCGGTGATCGTATTGAGGCGCATCACATCGCGGTTCATTTCATTGACCACGCTCTCATCCGTGCCCGTTGAGCGCAGGTACTCCGTCCAGGCCATGAGCGATGACAAGGGTGTTCCCAGCTGGTGTGCCGTTTCCTTGCTCATCCCTACCCACACCTGGTCCTGCTCTGCCTTGCGGGAGGTACTGAACAGCACATAAGCGATCAGGAGAAACAGACCGATGACCCCGAACTGTACGTAGGGATAATACTTCAGCTGGGCCAGCAGCGTGGATTGCTCATAGAAGATATAATTCCTGAAGCCTTCGCCAAGGTCAACCTCAATAGGTGTATTTTCCGATTCCATTGCGCTCAGGGTCTGCCGGAGCTTTTCGGGCGTGTTGATTTTAAGGGGAGCAATGTTCCCGCTGGCAATGACCGCTGCCCGGCTCGAGTCGGTATAGATGACCGGAACCGCTGCGCTGTTGATGGCAACTTCGGAAATAAAGGATTTGATGAGGCTGTCGAATACCACCTTAATGTCATTGAACAGGCGGCTGTCTTTATGGTACAGGTAATTCTTACGCCCCTTGTACCAATCGATCGTTACCGGCTCGTACAGTGATTTCATCAATACCAGCTCCTTTTTAAGAGCCTCCGGATCATTGGCAACGGCAGAATCGAGGTTGCGGCTCGAGGTAATATTACCGACATCATCCGTAAGGATCACGGGTACAGTTGTATTGTCCTGCAGCACCTGCAAGGCAAAGAGCGGAAAGGCATCCGTGGAGCGGTTCAGCTCCTTGGTGGCAAGGGCGTAGAGCTCCGCCTTTTTACGCTCTTCCGTTTGCAGTCTCTGGAACAGGTCGTTGGTGAATTTGACGAGCTTGGCCTTGCGCTGCACAGCTTCCGCCCAGAGCTTCACCTTTTGTTTTTCATCGCTGGCAATTTGTCTGGCGAGCCTGGTGGTGTACCAAAGCGAGGTGAATACGATCAGGATGGCGATCACAAATAATAACCATTTCCAACGTTGCTTTTTGACGTAAATGTTCATGCCTCTGCTAAAAGTAAGGAATATATAACGGGATTGCAAGCGGGATATTGCGCGTGGAAGGGAAGGAAGGGACTAAAGGGAGGGAAGGGATGAAAGGGACGGAAGAGATTTAAGAGATAAGATGAAAAAGAGAGAGCGGGGACAGAAGGGATGGAAGGGACTGGGGAGATTTAAGAGATTAAGAGAGAAGATAAAAGATAAAAGAGAGGGACGAAGGGATGAAAGGGACTGAAGAAACAGAAGGGACAGAAGGGACTCGAGAGAGTTAAGAGAGAAGATGAAAGGGAGGGAAGCACGCGGATTGCAAATCTGCGGCGGCCTGAAAAATTATCAAAGGAGGCTAAGGTTTCTTTAAATACAGGTCCTGAAGGAATTTGATTTTGTGCTCCTCTGTCCATCCATGCGACGGAAGACTGTAATTATGAATCCTACAGTTTTTATTTCCGAACAGGAAATAATCATCGTCATGATCCCCGCTTAAGCGCCAGATGATGTATTGATGGATGCTGTCCGATACCAGGACCGAGCGGTTCAAATGATGCCGTTCCGCAAGGTATTTTGAATCCCATTCGTAATAGGTTTTTACAAAGTCAAAATCCTTCAGGCTCTTTTTAGAGAATTCGAATTTATGACAAGGCGTCAGGGCTATAGAAATGAGGACTGTATCTTTGTTCACGAACCATTGCTGCCCGCTTACCGGATTATATTTTTCTTTTTTCCATTCACCCGGCAAATAGATCACACCCAAGGGAAGGACGTTGTACTCGGTCGTATCGGCTTTCCGGTTATAGTGTACTGATGTCACCGTACTGAAGGTTTGAGAAAAACCGGTATTAAGGCCAAAGACGGCAATGCACAAAAGCAGGTTTCTTTGAATCGTATTCAAACGGTTCATAAATCGTGATTACTTAACGGCCTCCCACAATTTATCAAAATACAATTTATCGCCTACGTCGTACGTTGTCCAATCCTGCTCCTGGATACTTGAGCCGCTAATGGTGAAGCGGCGCTTGCTTCCGCTTTTGAGCACCACATACACATAATATTTCATCTTATACTTGTCTGCGCCCAGCGGCTTCGAAGCATTCCACCGGTAAGCAAACTCCGCGTATTGCTTTTGGGTCAGCAGCCGTTTCTCCGATTTGGCCGGCTCCGTAAAATTGACCTTCACAAACTCAACATAATTCACTTCAGCGGTATCTATCAGGCGTTTTTCGCCGCTTTGCGCAAAGCCTGTGCTGGCAGTGATCAGAAATGCGTACAGGAGGAACATTGTTTTCATATAGGGTTGTTTAAGTAGGTGAATTGCCGTTAATCTGCGGAAGGGTTTAAATGCTTCTTCAAAAAAAGAACCAGGCCTTCCCCCCTTTTTCATACAGGTGTTTGCCCCTGCTCCTTCCGCCCGCCGCGCCGTTGTTCTGCTCCGGCATAAGCACATCAGGTGTATGCGGCCAAACAGGCTTCTCGCAGAGGATTGCAGAAAAGATATATCGGGGAAGTGTCATTTAATGCAACTAAATATACAAAAAACGCAGAAGAAATCATTTCCTCTGCGTTATAGTTTTATTCCTGCTCAGCCCAAATTATATAAAAAAAGGGGCTTGCATCGCTTCTCCGGTTATCAGCCAGCAATGAAGGGTTAGCTGATCATATCGAAGCCCGTGTAGGGTACCAGCACTTTCGGGATCCTGATCCCTTCCGGTGTTTGGTTGTTCTCCAGCAAAGAAGCCACAATGCGCGGCAGGGCCAGCGCGCTACCGTTTAAGCTATGTGCCAGCTGCGTTTTACCATCCGGGCCTTTGAAACGGCATTTCAGGCGATTGGTCTGGAAGGTCTCAAAATTAGACACAGAACTTACCTCCAGCCAGCGTCCCTGAGCAGCGCTCCACACTTCGAGGTCGTAGGTCAAGGCAGACGCAAAGCTCATATCGCCGCCGCATAATTTCAATGTTCGGTAAGGCAGTTCCAGCTCCTGCAATAAGCTGCTCACAAACTCGCGCATGGCTTCCAGGGTATCGTAAGATTTTTCGGGGTGAGTGATCTGCACGATCTCCACCTTATCAAACTGGTGCAGGCGGTTCAGACCACGCACATCTTTTCCGTAGCTTCCCGCTTCCCTGCGGAAACAAGGTGTGTAGCCACAATTTTTAACGGGCAGATCCGTGTCTTTCAGGATCACATCGCGGTACATATTGGTAATAGGCACCTCGGCCGTTGGGATCAGGTACAGATCATCCACCTCGCAGTGGTACATTTGTCCTTCCTTATCCGGCAATTGGCCTGTACCGTAACCGCTGTCGGAATTCACCAGGATCGGCGGCTGCACCTCGTTATAACCTGCACCCGTAGCCTTGTCTAAAAAATAATTGATGAGGGCACGTTGCAGGCGGGCGCCACGCCCTTTATACACCGGGAACCCGGCGCCGGTGAGCTTCACGCCCAGCTCAAAATCGATAAGGTCGTATTTGCTTGTCAGGTCCCAGTGCGGCACCGCTTTGTCGTGCAGCTTTGGGATCGCGCCATGCTCGTTCACCACTTCATTGTCCTCGGGAGTCTTGCCAACAGGCACATTCAGGTTAGGCAGGTTAGGGACCGTTACCAACAGCTTGTGAATATCCTCTTCGATGTGCTTCAATGACTCATCGAATTTTTTCTCATTCAGTTTCAGCTCGGCTGTCTTTGCTTTGAGCGCTTCCGCTTCCTCTTTTTTACCGGCCTTCATCATCTCGCCGATCTGTTTGGCAAGGCTATTGGCCTCGGCTTTGGTGTCGTCTGCCTGGCGCTGTGCCATTTTACGGTTATTGTCAAGCTCTATCACAGAGTTGATGATGGTTTCCGCATCTTTGAAATTCTTGATCGCCAGGCGTTTTAAAACGTCTTCTTTATTATCGCGTATATAAGTTAATTGTAACATAATGCTATTTATAAACTACAAATTTATGATTAATTGTTTGCCCGTTAACAGTCATCCTTAAAAAATAGATGCCAGCTGTCAGATCTCCGAGCGCGATCTCTTTCCTGTATTCTCCGGCCTGTCCGCCCGATCGTCCCAGGTCACGGACAGGCTTGCCCGAGACATCATAAATAGAAATTTCCATCTTCGACTCCTCAGGCAGCGTGTAGCTCAGGTTCATCATATCCGATGCCGGGTTCGGGTATACCGAAAACTCCAACTGCTGCTTGATCTCCTGGAGGCCTACCGTTGTTTTCGTTACCGACCATACCACCGAGTACGAGTGCAGGGATGGGTGCGTACTGCTTTTCGACTGGGCCGTTGTATCCATTACCGTGAATACAAGCGTGTTGTTTCCGGTGTTCACCATCCCGCTGCTGACCAGCAGCGAATCGATGTTATTGGCTACTACTGCCGCGTTCAGCGTCCAGCTGCGCTTCAGTGTATTGGGGTTTGGCTTCACCAGCCAGGTCTTGAACCATTGCGCCGAGGTGGCTACCGACACGGTTCCTGTATTCACCGGCGAATACGCATCCACAGGGTTGGTCAGGCTGTGGATCTTTTCAATGATAGCTTCCTTACACACCGGGCAGAAAGGGCTGTTCAGGTAACGCATCTTGCAGTTCTGGTGCGGACGAAACCAGCCATTCTCAGGCGCGGTCGTTCCGTGCGGGTACACGCCGGTAGAGTTGATCCCAAGCCAGGGAGCCCATTTCACGGTTGTGGTATTGGAGTTGGCAGTCATGTTGGCAAGCTCGGTTGCGTAGGAAATCCCGGCCCAGTACTCGTCGGCCAGATCGGCAAACGAATGCCCCATTTCATGCACCACAATTTCTTTGGCAGCAGAGTGCAGCGACGATACCGCAAAGGCACCGCCCGCGCCGCCGTATTCCGGGGAGTTGCCCAGGATCACCACCTGGTCGTAGGCCGGAAAATTGGCCGCCAGCACACCATACACCGCCGCGCTGTTGTTACTGTAGATGAGGCGGTGGATGTTGAAATTATCAAATTGCGTATCGAAATAATTGTTGACTGTCATCACCGGGCTGGCAGGCTCCGTCACATCCGTGGCAGTACCCGGGTGCGTCACACCGCTCTGCGGAGAAACGCATTTGATGGCAAACACATTGAAATAATTCTGGTAATTATTGAAAGGCGGCGTTGTGAGCAGATAGTTGGAGATAGCCGCGGCATCGCTCTGGAACTGCGGGATCTGCGGGCTCGTATACCCGTCGCCCATGATCACCAGGTTGATACGCTTGCCGATAGGGCCGTTTTTGAGGATGGTGTCTACGCCGATCACCGTTTGCCCGTAGAGAAGAGCTCCGGCGAGGCTGAGCAAAATAGCTAACTTAGTTTTCATGTTTCACGATCACAGGCTTCCCTGCTTTAAAATTAATAGTTTCGGTGATCCCGATGGATGTATAGTCTTCCGTATAAGGCACTCGTAACGTTACCTGGCCCTTTGGTAAAGATATCAATTTGGAACTGATTTCACCACTCTCTTCATACAAATCGAATTTCTTAAACAGCGGATGTTCCGAATACGCGGTCACAGGAGCCGCATGCTTCGTCATGATCTCAAATTTCAAAAAATCCCTGCCTTTAGCCCTGGCCTCATCGGCGCGGTAATTGATCTTCGTGTCGACGATCGTGACCTGAAGCACCTTAAACCTTGTTAGCTGCTTCACGGTGTCCCGCGTTGCCTCAATGGTATAGAAGGCCGTTTTTTCGGGCGGCGGCGGTGGCGGTACTTTCCTGGCTTTGCAGGCCGCAAGCGCCATGAACGCAATCAGGCCGGAGAGGCTATAATGGATGATGGGTTTCACGTTGAATAGTGTTGTTATAAATTATACATGTGTATGTTCCGGCATTCCGTTAAAGCAAAGCAATAACTGTATGCTTCCTTTTTTTTGCAGGATGTTGTTTGGGCGTGCCCTGCGGGCCGTGCTTTTCGCTTCAATTCCCGTCACGACGCGTCGTGACGGGAGATTTCCGCTGCAATCACTCACGCGCTCCATCCGACAGGATGAGCTAACGCTCTGTTACCTGCGTATACCTGCGCCAGGGACAGAGCGGGTTGTTTGAGCTCCTCTGCTTATCCCGCAAGATAAGCAGAGAGCGAGCCCCGAAGGCCCGGCCTTCCGCTCCGCCTCTTGCGGAAGGAGGCGCCCAAAGACAAGGCTCCGGCTCCGCCATTTTCGCCTGTTTCTGCATACAGTATTCGCCGGCCTGTTGGTTTTCATGCACAGACAAGGCATTCCTGTCAATTGCCTGTAAACACAAAAAGCCCACCGGTTCTGCGGTGGGCTTTTTCGAGTTTGGTAAATACCGGATTCTATTATGCCACTACAGGAACAACAGAAACGTATGATCGGTTATCTTTTTTCTTTTTGAATACGACTTTACCGTCAACCAACGCAAATAACGTATGGTCTTTTCCCATACCTACGTTTTCGCCCGGATTGTGTTTCGTACCACGCTGGCGAACGATGATGTTGCCAGAGATGCAGTCCTGACCACCAAAGATCTTAACGCCTAAGCGTTTGCTGTGTGATTCCCTGCCGTTGTTTGTAGAGCCTGCGCCTTTCTTATGTGCCATTTCTAATAAATTTTAAATGTTAAGTGTTAGATGTTAAATGAATCATGCTCAATTTATAATTCAACATTTATCATCCAGCATTTTTTTTATTCTTCTGTTTTTTTAGCTGCTTTCTTTGCAGGTGCTTTTTTAGCGGCTGCTTTTTTAGCAGGTGCTTTTTTCTCAGCCACAGGAGCTTCAACTACCGGAGCAGCTGCAACGCCATGTTTGCTTTTTGGTAAGAAGTTGCGCACTGATTTCTCCGCTTTCAACTCTTCTTTTACGCTTTCGCCTTTTCCTAATACACCCTGGATCAGGATCTGAGTGTAAAGCTGACGGTGGTTGTTCCATTTCTGGTAACCTTTACGGCGTAATTTTTTGAACACGATCACTTTGTCGCCTTTCACGTGCTCAATTACTGTGGCCGCAACTCTTGCGCCATCTACTGTTGGGCTGCCGATAGAGATCTTTCCGCCGTTGTCGATTAAGAAAACTTTGTCGAACTCTACATTAGCACCTTCGCTAGCATTCAGGCGGTGAACGTAAACTTTATTGCCTCGTTCCACTTTAAATTGTTGCCCTGCTATTTCTACAATTGCATACATGGTGTTAATTGATTTATGTGTTAATAATTTTAAGGACGGCAAAGATAGGGCTTTTTTTGTATCTGCCAAAGATTCAGCACCAAAACCCAAAAGTTTTTAACATTTGAGGGCTGATTTCGGGTTTTCGGTGGCTCCGGGAGCCTCAGCCACCGTTTCACATCTACCGCTGCCTGAGGTTCCCAAAGGCAGATAATAGGTAGCCCGAGCCACCCGTTCAGGCTTTTTCCTTCTTCTTCAGATTAATCAGCCGGATACCTGCAATGATAACCAGCACGGCCACCATCTGCATGACATGGACGCTTTCGCCGTCGAACATGCCCCAGCCAATGGCTACCACCGGGATCAGGTAAGTGCAGCTGGCCGCAAACACCGTTCCCGACATCTTGATCAGGGTGTTGTAAATCACCACCGAAATGGCGGAGCCCACAATGGCCAGGATGCTCACATAGCCCAAAGAAACCATTGCCCCCGGCTTTTCCTGCGCATGCCTCACCACATCGGTAAAACCGAAGAGGTAAATGGCCGCTACCGGGCCTATCAATGTGAAAGACCATACCGTGGCCTGCATGGAATTGAGGTGCCCGAGAAAAGCCTTGATCCCGTTCACGCTGATGGCATAGCAGAGCGTGGCAAGGGCTACCAGCAGACTGTACAGGATGTTTTTCGTCTGGTCGCTCTCATCGCTCCCATACATCACCAGCACCACCGCGCCTACGAAGCCCACCAGCACGCCGGCCACCTGGTTGCGGCTGGCCGCCTGCCGGAATGCCAGCATCCCCACAATGATGGTAAACAGCGGCGTCAGCGCATTGAGCATGCCCGTGAGACTGCTGCTGATCTCAGTTTCGGCTTTGGTAAACAGGAAGGCGGGAATCAGGTTCCCGAAAACGCCCATCAGCAAAAGGCCTTTCAGGTTCTTTCTCAGGTCGATTTTATAGTATTTAATTAAAAAAGGCAGCATGAATGCCGAAGCGATCGTGATCCTCAGGGCCGCGACCTCATCGCTGCTAAAGGCTTTCATGCCTTGTTTCATTAAGATGAACGAACTTCCCCAGATGAGGGACAGGGCAATCAAAATGGTCCAGGAAAGGGCTTTGGTGTTCATAGAGTTGTTGACTTCGAGAGCCTCAGTCAACGTCCGGTGGTTGAGGCTCTCGAAACCACCATTGTTTATTCTTAATTACTCAAAGCCACCGCATCGAGCTTCATTTGTTTAATCATGCTCAGCAGGCCATTGGCCCTGGTGGGCGACAGGTGCTCCGTAAGCCCTATGTGATTGATAAAGTTCAGGTCGGCTTTTATAATATCTTCCGGCGACTGGTGCGACAGCACGCGAATAATGAGCGCCACCATGCCTTTGGTAATAATGGCGTCGCTATCGGCCGTATAGATGATCTTCCCCTCCTGCTTTTCGGAATGCAGCCACACGCGGCTCTGACAGCCTTTGATGAGGCGGTCGTCGGTTTTATAGACTTCTTCTATTTTAGGCAGGCTTTTGCCTAGCTCGATCAGGTGCTCGTATTTGCCCTCCCAATCGTCGCCAAAGATCTCAAACTCCTCAATGATTTCGGTTTCGATAGCTTCTATTGTCATGGCGCAAATGTAGAGCCTTTCTGCGGCATAACTGCATAAAATCTTTAATTTACTAAAACTCAAACGAATAGCCTGCCGCCTAACTTTGAAGAATAATTATTGTATTTTTGCGAATTATTTATTTGTTTAGGGATTTGGTCCTTAAACCATAAACCCATGAGTATGAAGATCGGATTAGATATTATGGGTGGCGATTTTGCCCCTGAAAACTGCCTTGCCGGCGCTGTGGATGCCCTTGACACCTTACCGGCTGATGTGCGGATCGTATTGATAGGTGATACGGAAAAAGCCAAGGCTTACCTCAACAGCAAACAGATACCGGAAAGCAAATTTGATTTTGTGCATGCTCCTGATGTGATCGAGATGGGCGAGCACCCCACCAAAGCACTGGCGCAGAAACCCAACAGCAGCATTTCTATCGGCTATAAACTTCTGAAGGAAAATGAGATCCAGTCCTTTGCCAGCGCCGGCAATACCGGTGCCATGCTGGTAGGCGCCATGTTCAGCGTCAAAGCGGTTCCCGGCGTGATCCGCCCCTGCATTACCTCCATCCTCCCGAAAGAGAACGGCGGCTTTGGCATTGTACTCGATGTGGGCACCAATGCCGATTGCAAGCCGGATGTGCTGTACCAGTTTGCCATCCTGGGCTCTATTTTCGCGAAGGAAGTATACAAGATCAACAACCCGAAAGTGGGCTTATTAAATATCGGCGAAGAGCCTGAAAAAGGGAACCTCGTGGCCCAGGCCACCCATGCCCTTATGAAAGATTCCAAAGATTTCAACTTCATCGGAAACGTGGAAGGCATCGAAGTGTTTGAGGACAAGGCTGATGTGATCGTTTGCGAAGGTTTTACAGGCAATGTCCTGTTAAAAACTGCCGAGGCCTTCTACTCCATCATCAAGCGCCGCAACCGCAGCGACGAGTATTTCGATAAATTCAACTACGAGCTTTACGGCGGCACGCCTATCCTGGGGATCAACTCCAATGTGATGATCGCGCATGGGAAATCAACGCCCCTTGCTTTTAAAAACATGCTGATCCTGAGCAGGGATATTGTGGAAGCAAACTTAAACGAAAAAATTAAAACCGTATTTCAATAATGATTAGAGCTGCAATTACTGCCGTTGGTGGCCACGTACCCGATTTTGTGATGACCAACGATGAGCTGGCTAAATTTGTGGACACGAACGATGAATGGATCACTTCCCGTACCGGTATTAAGGAAAGACGTATCCTGAACGTACCCGGAAAAGCCACCTCAGACATGATGGTGATTGCCATCGAGGAGTTGCTGAGAAAACGCGGCATCGGCGCCGAGGAGATCGATATGCTGATTGTAGGCACCATCACCGGCGACTATGTGTTCCCGAGCACTTCCAACGTGATCTGTGATAAGATCGGCGCGAAAAACGCCTGGGGCTACGATCTTTCCGCTGCCTGCTCGGGCTTTATCTATGCACTCGCTACGGGTTCGCAGTTCATTGAAACGGGAAAATACAAAAAGGTGGTGATTGTGGGCGTGGATAAAATGAGCGCCATCCTCAACTACGAAGACCGTGCTACCTGCGTGATCTTCGGCGATGGCGGAGGCGCCGTATTACTGGAGCCTACCGAGGAAGACCTGGGTGTAAAGGATTTCATCCTGCGCGCCGACGGCTGGGGGCGCAACTATCTGTATCAGGCCGCCGGCGGCTCTTTGATGCCGCCAACACACGAAACGATTGATAAGAAATTACACTACGTACACCAGGAAGGGCAGACGGTATTTAAGCATGCCGTGGTGAATATGGCGGAAGTAAGCGCCGAGATCATGACCAAGAATGAGCTCACGGCCGACGATGTGACCTGGCTGCTGCCCCACCAGGCCAACAAGCGCATCTGCGAAGCCACAGCCAACCGCATGGGCCTGAGCCTCGACAAAATGCTCATGAACATTGAGCGTTACGGCAACACCACTGCGGGTACGATCCCGCTCCTGCTGTGGGACTACGAAAAGCTTTTCAAAAAAGGCGACAACATCATTATTTCTGCATTCGGCGGCGGTTTCACCTGGGGCTCTGTGTGGGTGAAATGGGCTTACGACGGCAGCCAGTACGGGAAATAATACCTTTACCAATTTATTAAAATGGAGGGCGTGCCGGCGCTAAGAACAGGCGCCGTCGGGCTCTTTGTTGCAAGTCCGTGCCATTCGTACCTCATGGCTACGGGCTTTCCACGACGATCCCTCACGCAGCGGCCGCAGGGCTTTAAAGAGCCCGCTTCCAATTAAAATTTAACTGCGTTAGGGATAGAACGAAAATCCTTTTTTGCTGCCTCTTTGCAAAAAAGATTGAAGTGATAGCCCGGCCCCTTCGGCAGGCTCAGGGCAGGCTGGGGCAACGCCCAAACGATTATTATCAGCCTGAAACCATTTCCTGACACTTGTACCTGACTTTTTTACTCTACTCCTGCTAAAAATTCTGTAATATTGTGCCGATTTGTCCATGATGAGCGATTGGCACATTTTTGGACAATAAGCGAACAGAAAATAAAACCAACCCAACTAAAAATAGAACATTATGGCAAAAACAAATGTAAACGTAAAGCCCCTGGCTGACAGGGTTCTGGTAGAACCGGCACCTGCGGAAACAAAAACAGCGGGCGGATTGATCATTCCTGACACGGCGAAAGAAAAACCAATGAAAGGCAAAGTGATTGCTGTAGGCAACGGAAAACCGGACGAGCCAATGACTGTGAAGGTGGGCGACACCGTATTGTACGGAAAATACGCAGGCACCGAGCTGCAGATCGACGGCAAAGAAATGCTCATCATGCGTGAAAGCGACATTTATGCAATTATTTAATTGGTGAGGTAGAGAATTAAAGAGTTATCGGTTCATTCGAAAACTCACCTGATCTCGAACTCATTCATGTTTTAAACTCAACCAATCAACATTTCATTAAAATCAATAATTAAACAACATGGCAAAAGACATCACCTTTAATATAGAAGCCCGCGATGCTTTAAAACGCGGCGTTGACGCATTGGCAAATGCAGTAAAAGTTACCTTAGGTCCAAAAGGGCGTAACGTGATCATCGACAAAAAATTCGGTTCTCCGCAAATCACCAAAGACGGTGTAACCGTAGCAAAAGAGATCGAGCTGTCGCACCCGGTAGAAAACATGGGCGCACAGTTGCTGAAAGAAGTAGCTTCCAAAACTGCTGATGCAGCGGGCGACGGAACTACCACCGCTACCGTACTGGGCCAGGCAATCGTTACTGCGGGCCTGAAAAACGTAGCCGCAGGCGCTAATCCGATGGACGTGAAACGCGGCATCGACAAAGCGGTAGAAGCGATCGTAGAGAACCTGAAAAAACAATCCCAGAATGTTGGCAACGACAACAAAAAAATTGAGCAGGTGGCTACCATCTCCGCCAACAACGACAGCACCATCGGGAAACTGATCGCTGAAGCAATGGCTAAAGTGAAAAAAGAAGGTGTGATCACCGTAGAAGAAGCCAAAGGTACTGAAACGACTGTAGAGGTTGTGGAAGGTATGGAATTCGACCGCGGCTACATTTCTCCTTACTTCATTACCGATGTGGATAAAATGGAAGCGGTACTGGACAACCCACTGGTATTGATCTACGAGAAGAAAATCTCTACCATGAAGGAATTACTGCCTGTGCTGGAGAAAGCGGTACAAACCGGCAAGCCTATCCTGATCATTGCAGAGGACATCGACGGCGAAGCGCTGCAAACCTTAGTGGTAAACCGCTTACGCTCTAACCTGAAAATCTGCGCCGTGAAAGCTCCGGGCTTCGGCGACCGCAGAAAAGCGATGCTCGAAGATCTGGCGATCTTAACCGGTGGCGTATTCATCGCAGAAGACAGAGGTTTCAAATTAGAGAACGCCGATCTGTCCTTCTTAGGTAAAGCTGAAAAAATCACCGTTGACAAAGACAACACCACCATCGTAGGTGGTGCCGGCAAAAAAGCGGACATCACGGCTCGCGTCAACCAGATCAAAGCTCAGATCGAATCAACCACTTCTGATTACGATAAAGAANNTAAAGAAAAATTACAGGAGCGCCTCGCTAAATTAGCCGGTGGTGTGGCTGTACTTTACGTAGGTGCTGCTACCGAAGTAGAGATGAAAGAGAAAAAAGACCGTGTGGACGATGCTTTAGCAGCTACACGTGCTGCCGTAGAAGAAGGTATCGTACCGGGCGGCGGCGTGGCTTATATCCGCGCGATCTCTTCTTTAGACAAGCTGAAAGGCATCAACGAAGATGAGAACACAGGCATCCAGATCGTGAAACGCGCCATCGAAGAGCCTCTGCGTCAGATCTGCGCCAACAGCGGCATCGAAGGCTCTATCGTGGTACAGAAAGTGAAAGAAGGCACTGCTGATTTCGGTTTCAACGCCCGCACGGAGAAATACGAGAACCTGTTGAAAGCAGGTGTGATCGATCCTACTAAAGTAAGCCGTGTGGCTTTAGAGAACGCGGCTTCCGTAGCGGCTATGCTCTTAACAACTGACTGCGTGTTAGCAGAGAAAAAAGAAGACAAACCAGAAATGCCAATGGGTAACCCGGGCATGGGTGGTATGGGCGGCATGATGTAATCGTTCGCTTCCATCCCTTATACAAAACGCCTCACAGGAATGTGGGGCGTTTTTTGTTTTTGAATAATGAGGATGAATGAAATCTGGACCTGGTAAGTCATTCCACAAAATAGAATTTCCCGGTTTTGACATTAACTGCATAAATAGTTTTGTCGTTATACTGAATCAGTAATTCGCAACCTTTTCTGTAACGACTTCCTTTCTTTAGTGGATTCATAAACATCATTGCTTCTAACCTGCATTGATTTTCCGGAAAATTCCTGATCCAGATCTGCTGGCCTTTCGCATTAAATCCTGTAAGGGCGCACTCTGCTCCGGAATAAATTACTTTTCTGCCCGCAGCCATGACCAGGGTATCTGCATTGTATTTATGAAGTTTCGATTCTCCGAAGATGCGGTCAAACGACACTTTGCTGCTGTCGCTACTCTGTTGAGCATATATGCTTTTTAATGATAATATCAAAAAAAACAGCCATTGTAATATGCCGCAGTTTGTTTATCATATAAACCGGATTTAATACTCAAAGTTACAATTAACGTTTATTGAAAGATCATATTATAAAAGTATTGTTGATCGGGCGATATTTCGTTCGGGTTGATCAGGAGATTGCTTCGCTGCGCTCGCAATGACGAAGCACTATCCACCATTTCTCCCTACCCTGTTCATAACAATCAACAGAAAATTCTTACGGTTGAAAATTACAGACCTCTCTACCTGTTAAGACATGTTGGCTTTACAGAATGGTAATATTGGGGCGGATGAGATGTCGTACCTTTACTGTACCACAAGCCGACATCCACAGCATGAGCGAAGGATGGGATACGGTGAGATTGTCAGGGTCCATATAAGAATATCGAAAAGCCGTCATGATTTTATGATGGCTTTTTGGTTTATTTATTCTCCCGTGATATAACGGTAATCCGCCGTGCTGATCGATTTGTCAGAGGAATGGTATGTTTTTGTTTGTTTCAGAAGACCGTTGTTGTCATATACATAACGTGTCTGCGTTCTGTATTTTTTCCGCTTTCCGTATTTTCCGGAGCGCTTATTTTTAATGCGTGCTTTCAGTTTGTATTGCTGCTGTTGCTTGTCATAATAATGCCGGTCTCTCAGAACTCGTAAAGCTTGCCCCTTACGATTATAATAAACGATGCTGCAAGCCTGACGTCTTTTCCTGTTGATAGAATGGCGGGTACTTTCCAGCGTATCGTTTCGGTAATTAAATTCTGTGCCTTTCCTGAACTCTGTTTTTTTGAGGCTGGAAACTGAATAGTCCGGGTTTTTTACATGCTCACGGTATGTAGTACTATCAAGATAGATCATCTCATAGCTGTAGCCATCATTAGATGTGGTTTTGAGAGAGTGTAGCGAGCCATTCGCGTTGTAGTCATAAACCGTCAGCGAAGAATCTAAAAAGCTATTACCCACATCGAGCCGCTTTGTTTCTAAGCCTGATGTATCAAGCCATATATGAGACTCAGAGGGCACACCGCTTGGTTTGGTTGACGTGTAGCGAATCGTTATTTCCGCGACCTTTAATTTTTTAAAAAGGGAGCGTTCATCTATTCTCAATTGCGCATAGCCATTCAGGAAAACCAGGAGCAGGCAGGCTGAAACGATGTCTTTCATCTTTTTTTTAAATCTTATTTAAGTTGTTTTCCCCTCGTTCCCTTTAGCCGCTCCTTATAACCCTGCCGCTCTTCCAGCGATCTGAAATTCTTCTTTTTGGTGAGCGTGGTATCGATCTGCACCTCCACAGCCGTGCGCGCTTTGATGCTATCGTAGATCACGGGCAGGAAATAAATCTCTTCCTCAAAATTCTTTTTCGCAAACTTATGCAGCATGGCGCACTGGAAAGGATCTGTGGCTACTGCGATACTTTTGAAGCCTTTTGCTTTTGCCATCAGGTAGCTGTAGTGCAGGTTTTCGGTGCTGTGCTCGGCGAGCGTATCCACAAAGATCCGCGACGAATCGATCCCCAGCTGCCGGGCGATCAGCGCCATCGAAGGCCCTTCCATCCAGGGTGTATACACGGCATTTCCCGAATAGATCACATACTTCACATAGCCTTTCCTGATCAAAAATTCCGACCAGAGCATCCGCGTTTTCAATAAGGTATCCCACTGGCCATTGTACAAAGGCAGGCCCGGAACAATGGCCACGTCGAGGGGCCTTAGCCCCTGAAGCTTCTGCAGGCGCTTTTTGGGCGAAGGGCCGAGAAAAAAACAGGAGCTCAGGCCAATCACACAGCTTATGATAATCAGGCGCATCATCCCTTCGGGTCTTTTTGCTTTTTGAATACGAAGTTGTATTGTATGCCCACACTGATCAGGAATACCGGGCTCAGGTTGGCGTAATGCAGGTCGATCTCACTCATCAAAGGAACGATGAACTGGCCCTGGATCACGGCACTCAGGTTCTTCCGGCCTACCTTGTTAGTGAAACAGGGCTCCAGGATCACAATGCCTTTATTGCTATAATCGCGGTTCACCAGGTAAGGGCGGGGACTGTTTACAGCCAGGCTGTCACGGCTCACTTCACGGTACTGGTAGGTTTTAAAGTCGAGGTAGCTGCCACGGCAGGAAAAGGCAAAGGAATACCTGAGCTTATACATGTCGATGCCGGAAAAGAAGCCCAGCGCCGGCTGCACGAAGGCTTTGGTATAGATAGAATACGTTTCGTAACGGATATTCGTTTTGCGAACAGTGGCCAGGAAGGCATTGTCCTGCTGCGAAAAATTGGAATTGTAACCTCCGCCGCCAAGCAGCTCGTAACGCCATTGGGCATTTTCCTTAGAATAGCCGTAAAAGCCCAGGTAGCCTTCGTAAATGGATAAGCCTGCGCCGTAATTGGTGCTGATACCCGCTACAAAATGGTTGACCGGATTGTGAGCCAGCTGCAACTGCACGGTATTGGTGCCCACATAAGCATTTCCCTGAACCTGCTTCTTATCATCAAACAGCATGAGGTTCTGGCTCGTGGGCACATAGACGGAACGCACGGCGCAGCCCGTGAGAAGGGCCATCAATAAAAGAACGGAAGCTGTCCGGATCCTCATGCCGCTATGCTTCTTTACCGGCTAATACCACAACGATCTCGCCCTTCACCGTTTTGGCAGTAAAATGGGCGATCAGCTCATCGACGGTGCCGCGGGCATTTTCTTCATAGAGCTTCGATAGCTCGCGCGAAACAGACACCTGCCTGCCACCGTCGAGGTATTCTTTGAACTCCTGCAACAGCTTCACCAGCCTGAACGGCGATTCATAAAAGATCATGGTACGCGTTTCTTCCTTTAAAGACAAGAGCCTGGTATGTCTTCCCTTTTTCTGCGGCAAAAACCCATAGAACACAAAGGTATCACAGGGCAGGCCGCTGTTTACCAAAGCCGGTACAAAGGCCGTTGCACCGGGAAGTGTTTCCACCGCTACCTGGTGTTTGATGCATTCGCGCACCAGTAAAAATCCGGGATCCGAAATGGCCGGGGTACCGGCATCCGAAACCAGGGCCACCGATTTATTGGAAGCGATCATTTCCACGATCTGCTCCACCGTTTTATGCTCATTATGCGCATGGTAAGACCTCAAGGGCTTCTCGATCTGGAAATGCCTGAGCAAATGGATTGTGTTGCGTGTATCTTCCGCCAGGATCAGATCAACGGATTTTAAAACAGTAAGCGCCCGGAAGGTGATATCCTCCAGGTTGCCGATGGGTGTTGGAACGATGTATAATTTTGGTGTCATTTTTTTGTTCTAATTCCCCCTTATCAAGGGGGTGCCTGAAAGGCGGGGGATGTTTTGATAACACTAAACGATACATCCACCGGCCTGCGGCCACCTCCTTCAAAGGAGGAATTTATTTACTCTTTCATGTGTAGTTAAAGCTACAAAAAATTCACTTCCTAAAGCTCTTTCATTTACTCAAATCCAGCGTTTCATCACCCTGCTGATAGGGCAGATACGTAAAAATAAACTGGAACATTTCCTCCGTGGTCTGCATGCTTTTCACCCCTTCGCCCTGTGTTACCAGCTTAGGCGGGCGGTTGGGATTATTGGGGTTTCCGGCGGTATTATCGAAGGTGCCGTATACATGAATCGTCGTTCCGGCGCTCAGCTTCACGGGATGCTGATAGGTGTAATAGTATTGCCACCGGAAATCCCAGTTATTGATCTTAATCAAAGGAATCGTATCGCCGTTGCGCTGAATGGCAAAAGCAAGGAAGGATTTTCCCAGCAGGTGCATGTGCGGGTTTACCGAGAGCACGGAAATATCATTATTCAACGTTGCTTTCGTATGAAAGGTTTCTATCTTATCAGGATGCAGGATCAGCTCCGGCTCTATCTTAGAAACACCGAATGTTCCGAGCTGAGTTTCATAGATCGGCCGCTTCGGTTTGGGCCCATAAAACACATTGATGTAAGCGCTGTCCAGCACATCTTCCCGGCTGGGCCCGTAGTGCATGTTTTGCAGCAGGATCACCGACTGCCTATTCACCTTATAGCCCCCAATGCCCTGCGGATATACCGGCGGTGTAAAGCCCGGCAGGTAATACACCGTATTCGGCGTCAGGGTCGGAAAGCTTGCATCATCGTTCAGGATATTCATTTGCCCGTACAGCGTTTTATAATCCCGGAACTCATCGAGGGCATAGGTCAGGCCGCTCCGGGTCTCTTTCTTTTTCCCGGGAGTGTAATTCACCAGGTGCCCGTTGACGTGATGCGCGAGTTTGCGTTGCGCAGATACAAATTCAAAATAGCTCACAAAGGTGTCTTTCGACAGCTCCAGCGGAAGCTTCACCACATAAAAATGATCTGTGCCATTGCCTTTGATGGGAATGGCTTCTTTGAAACGGATGACCGTGTCCGGCTTTCTGAGGGAAGACCCCGCATAAAACACAGGAGGCGCAGGTATCCTTGCCAGATCGCCTTCCGGCGCACCATGCTCTGCCCATAGTTTGATCAATGCGATCTCATCTTCTGTGAGCACGCGCTCGCCCAGAAAATGAGAGTAGCCTGGATCAGCCGGCCAGGGCGGCATATAGCGTGTCTGCGTCACAAATTTGATCTTATTCGCATTCCGCTTTGCATCGGCATAGCTCATCAGCTCAAAAGGTCCGCTCTCCCCTGCCCTGTGGCATGGCGTACAGTTTTTGTAAATAACAGGGGCAATATCCACATAAGTGGGATTAGGATTGGAAACAGCGATGGCCGACGAAGGTGTTTCTGTGCTACAGGAAGTGAATACCAGGACAGGAAACAAAACGAAGGCATACATTATCCGGCCCATGGCCGCACCCATGCTCCGTAGCGGCCCGACAACTGATTGAGGCACCTGCTGAGCGTAGCCGGAGCCAGGAAGCCATTGCTTTAATGTTTTACTCCTGAACATAGATGCGTTTTACCCTGGTGGAAATATTCGTCAGCACTTCATAAGGAATCGTATCCATTGCCGCAGAAAGCGCCATGAGCTGGCTGTTGGTTTCAAACACAACAACCTCGTCGCCTTCAGCACAGTTCAATCCGCTCACGTCGATCATGCACATGTCCATGCAGATGTTCCCGATCGTTTTACAGGCGATGCCATGAACGTACACGTTGAAAGCTCCATTGCCCGTTCTGCGGCTCAGGCCGTCCGCATAGCCGATCGGTATTGTGGCGATCATCATATCACGCTCTGCAATACCTTTACGGTTATACCCTACCGTTTCTCCTTTTTTCAACGGCCTGATCTGTGAGATCCGGGTTTTGAGGCTGCTGATGTTCTGAAGGTGCTGCTTCTCCAGATCGTTGAACCCGACACCATACATCCCGATACCGAGGCGCACCATCTCGTAATGTGCTTCTTTGAAACGGGTAATAGCCCCGGAGTTGCAGATATGCCGTATTGTATTATAACCGATGGCAGCCTCGAGCTTCGCGGCCATCTTTTCAAACCGGGCGATCTGCTGCTTTGAGAATTCATCAAAGGCCTGGCTGTCGCTGCCTACCAGGTGAGAGAAAATACTTTTTACTTTGATCGACGTTTCTTTCTGGAGCACTTCACACAGCTCGTCAAGCTGTGCCTCCTCAAAGCCCAGGCGGTGCATGCCCGTGTCGAGCTTGATATGCACCGGGTAAGGGCCCGAGATCGCTTTGTTCTGCAAGGCTTTCGAAAAATCATGGATCACCTTAAAGGAGAACAGCTCAGGTTCCAGCTGATAAGCGAGCATGTCGTCGTAGGAAGCTTCTTCGGGGCTCATCACCATCACCGGCAGGTGGATCCCGGCTTTGCGCAGCTCTACGCCTTCATCGGCATAAGCCACCGCCAGGTAGTCTACATGATGGTGCTGCAAGGTAAAGGCGATTTCCGTACTGCCGCTGCCATAGCCTGTGGCCTTTACCATGCACATCAGCTTTGTCTTTTTCTCCAGCTGCGAACGGTAAAAATTGATATTATGAACGAGGCTGTTCAGGTTGATCTCCAATACCGTATCATGGCTTTTTTGCTGAAGCTGCTTGCTGATAGCTTCGAAACCGAAGCTGCGGGCGCCTTTCAGAAGAATGATCGCGTTGTGGAACTGGAGATCCGGATTCGTCCTGGCCTCGTCGAGGAACTCCTGTGTGCTGCTATAAAAATGAGAAGGACCCGGGAATAATTTCCGTTGCGAAGAAATTTCTTTCCCGATCCCAATAAAAACGTCGATGTGAAACTGGCTCAGCAGCCTGGCCACATGCGTGTATAACTCCCAGCTAAGCTTTCCGCTCTGCTCAATATCCGAAAGGATCACGATCTTTTGTCCGCCGCGGTGCTGTTGTTTCAGGTGGTGCAGGGCAATTTCCAGCGCATTGATGTCCGAATTATAAAAATCATTGATCAGAATGCAGTTGTTATTGCCAAGCTTCAGCTCCAGGCGCATCTCTACCGATTGCAACCTCAGCATGCGCTGCCGGATCTCCTCCCCGGGCACATGCAAATGCAATAGCGTGGCCCAGCAGGTGATGGCATTATTGACACTGGCCGAATCCGAAAAGGGCACCAGCAGCTCGAGATCCGAGCCCTGGTAATGAGCCCTGATGCGCGTTTGGTGGCCTTCCGCTTCCGTATGCAAAATCTGAAGCCTCGCATGCGGCGACCTCGAAATCACTAACCATTTTTTTCCTGTCAGCAGGTCGGTATAATTTTCGGGAAGCGACAAGGCATTCACGATCACTGTTTCACTGTCTGCAAAAAGACTGAGCTTTTCTTTCAGCTTCTGGCTGGTATCTTTAAACCCTTCGTCATGTGCCGTTCCGAGCGATGTGAGGATCCCGACCGTAGGCCGGATGATATCCCTCAGCACCGCCATTTCACCCGGCTCCGAGATTCCTGCTTCAAAAATACCCAGGCTGTGCTCTTCCTTCATCTGCCATACCGACAAAGGCACGCCTATCTGCGAATTGAAGCTTTTAGGGCTTCGCACAATGCTGTAATCTGTTTTCAGCAGCTGGTAGAGCCATTCTTTGACAATGGTCTTTCCGTTGCTGCCGGTAATGCCTATAACGGGGATATGGAAGCGCCCGCGATGGTGGGCAGCCAGCTGCTGGAGAGCTTTTCTTGTATTTTCCACCAAAAGGAAACAAATTCCTTCTATACCTTTGCAATTTTCGGGGATAAAAGTCACCACAAATGCCTTAACGCCTTTTTGTACCAGACCGTAAATGTATTGATGAGCATCGTTACGCTCCGTTACCAGGGCTATAAACAGGGTGTGCTGGGGCTCGGTAAGCTGGCGGCTGTCGGTAAGCAGGACCTGTATGCCTGCCTCCGGCTCGTCGCCGCTGACACTGGCATGGATAATCGCGGCTATTTCGGATATGGTATACAAGCAAAAAGTGGTTTACTTCTTACAAAATAAACCACTTTTAGACTAATTCCCTAATTTTTCAGGGCTTTAATCGCTAGGAATTGACTAATAATTTGAAGCCTTTTCCGTGTATGTTCACGATTTCTACTTTAGAGTCGTCTTTCAGGTATTTACGCAGCTTAGCAATATATACGTCCATGCTTCGTCCATTGAAATAATTATCGTCGTGCCAGATCGTTTTCAGGGCAAAGTTCCGGTCGAGCACATCGTTTTTGTGAACACATAACAGGCGCATCAACTGGCTTTCCTTGGTAGTGAGCTTTTGCTCCATCCCATTGTGGGCCAATGCCTGTGTTTCTGAATTGAAGGTGTAATCGCCAATATTGAACACAACGTCATCGGTGTTATATACCCGCTGCTTGTTGCTGCGGCGCAATACGGCGGTGATCCTTGCCATCAGCTCATCCATGCTGAAAGGCTTGGTAATATAATCATCGGCGCCAGAGTTAAAACCTTCGATGGTATCTTCTTTCATGCTCTTGGCAGTCAGGAAAATAATGGGGACGTTTTTATCGGTGACGCGGATTTCTTTAGCGAGGGTAAGACCGTCTTTTACGGGCATCATCACGTCGAGGAGCAACAGATCGAATTCCTGTTTACAAAATGCATCGAAGCCCTTTTTACCATCAGTCGCCAGTTTTGTTTCAAAACCTTTTGCTTCCAGATACTCCTGTAATAAAGCGCCCAGATTCGGATCGTCTTCCACCAACAATACTTGTGTTTTTACATTCTCCATAAGTTTATTTCTGTTTTACTAATGTACGATTTTATATGGCATAAGGATCTTAAAGGTACTTCCTTTTCCTATTTCACTCTCTACATGAATTGTGCCATTATGCTTTTCAACAACGGCTTTTACATAACTTAATCCCAGGCCAAAGCCTTTTACATTATGAACATTGCCGGTAGGCACCCTGAAAAACTTATCAAAGATTTTCCTCAGGTTGTCTTTACTGATGCCTATTCCATTGTCCTTTATAGTAATTTCTATGCCATTTTCGGCATCCCTGGTGCTTATAACGATGCTGGGTATTTCTTTCGTATACTTTACCGCATTATCAATCAGGTTGAAGATGATGTTCGTCAGGTGCAATTTATCAGCGACAACGCTGCTTTTTGTAGCATGAAGCTGCTTGGTAATGGCTCCCCCCCTCTGGTCGATGAGCAGCTGGGTGTTCTGGATGGCCTGGTTAATGATCTCGTGTATATCTACCTGACTGACCTTAAGCTTAAATTCTCCTTTATCCAGGATAGCGGTTTGGAGGATGCTTTCCACCAGGATGCTGAGGCGTTTGTTCTCGTCGGTGATCATCCGGATGAAACGGTGCTGCTTCTCGGGTGTTTTGGAAACGGTGGAATCATTGAGCATCTCTGCTGCCAGCGATATCGTGCTGATGGGCGTCTTGAACTCATGCGTCATATTGCTGATAAAGTCGTTTTTGATCTCCGACAGTTTTTTCTGCCTGGAAATGGTAGCAATCGTGTAATAGAATGCCATGATGAGAATGCAGATCACCAGGCCCGACACCGAAAGCATGGCCCACATGGTATTGAGGAGGTAGCTGGTTTCGTCGGGGAAACTTACGCTCAGGTATTGCGGCGTTACATAGACGTTGCTGGGCGAAAGGTTGATCTTATAATAGCAACCGCTGGAATCACAGTCTTTCTGAGCATCCTTGTAATTGGCCTTTGAGTTGGAGTTGGCCAGCTGGCTGGAAATGGAATAGACAAATTCAGCATTGATGCCTGCTGCCTTCAGCTCCTGGTGCAGAACGGTATCCAGCATCAGGGAATCCACCTTCGGCTTATAGTCCTTATACACATTGATGCTGATGAGCTCGTCGTACAAATCGTTCACCACTTCGGTACCGGCTTTCAACAGTTCCTCCCGAAGGCTTTCCTCGCTTGTTTTCGAAGAGCTCGTAAGGTCATAGGGCAGGAAGTTCTTTCCTGACTTAATGGAATCGCCGAAGAATTCTTTCTGCGACATTTTGCTGGTAATGACTCCGGAGGAATCGGTACTGAGTTCTTCAAAGATCCTTACCTGCACATCATTGCCCGAAGTGGCCAGCAAACCGGGTTTGGTAATACGCACACCCTGTTTGCGCAGCTTGATCTTTTTAGCAATCTTATTGGCTGTCGCTATTTTTTCGAGCTTGTAGCTGGTTGATTTGAGGGCTTCGATCACCGTATGATCGAACTCCTCCTTCTTGAGTTTGATGGAACTCCTGATCCAGTATACCTGGATCGCAATAAGCGCCACCAAAGCCAAACCAACAAGAACTGAGATAATACCGAGGTTATGTTTATTCATTGTTATAACAAATGTAACAAAGTATGCGTGTCTGTATTTATATGGTTAACTTTTTTTAACTGGCATTTACCCGGATGCGGAACATGATTGTATTGTCCGCCCTGCCTGGGTTTGCGCGCACATTATTTTTTGTAACCTACTCCGGTTGACAGCATTAATACCATTAAGACCCATAAGAATTCCGATCTGCCTGCCCGTCATGAATGCTTTCGTCCATTCAATCTTTTATCAAAGATGATCCGGACTGAGCGTGGAATGCGGGGGAGCAGAGTGGTAAAAAATTAAAACATGACGTCCTGTTTTTTAACCATCGGTCAAATATATAAAATTATTCTTCTTGTTCCCTGCCTTTTATGAGATCGAGGAAGCTGCTCACGAGCGATAGAACAAGGCTGAACCACAAAGCGGTCCAGAAACCGTCCACTTTGAAGCCGTCAACCAGCTTATCGGCAAACAGGATGATGATGGCATTGATGACCAGGAGAAAAAGGCCGAGCGTGAAGAAGGTGATGGGTAATGACAGCAGCGTGAGTACGGGTTTTACAATACTATTCAAAAAGGCCAGCACAATGGCTACCAGCAGGGCCGTGATGAGTTTGTTCACCTGGGGGGAGCTGGTGGTAAGGAACTGGTTATTCCCTATTGTGACGCCATCGAGAAAGTATGCGGTGATCATGACCGCAATTGCAGAGATAACTAATTTAAGAAGGAAATTCATAGTTCTCAAAGATACGGTTTTTTAAAATTTAAGCTGCCATTGAATGGCCTTGATCTTTTTACCCGTATGTATTTTGCCATGCTCACTGAAGCCGCCGAAGCCATACCCTGCAAAAAGCACGGGATCTACTGGCCGGCGGGCAACCTGGCCATGGCAAATGGCTTCTTAGGATGGTTTATTTCCAAAGCACAGTTATGATGAGCCATAAACAAAAAAAGCACAGCCTTAATATAGCTGTGCTTTTCTGTTCTTTCAAAAGATTGCTTACATTTTACGGATGTCAAGCTCATTGATGATGTTGGTAGCTCCGCCGAGTTTTTCCACCACCCATAACAGGTAGCGCACATCCAGGTTGATGGTGCGGTTCAGGTCCTTGTCGAACACAATTTTATGGCTCAGGGCTTCGTAGTTTCCATCGAAGGCAAGACCGATCAGCTCGCCTTTGGCATTAAGCACCGGCGATCCGGAGTTGCCCCCGGTAATGTCGTTGGAGCTGATGAAAGACACCACAACGTCTTTTGCAACGGGATCCATGTACTGCCCGTAATCTTTGGCTTTCGCAAGGTCAATGAGTTTGGTTGGCACGTCGAACTCGTAATCGCCCGGCTTGTATTTTTCGAGAACACCGTTGAGGGTACAGATGTAATTGTATTTCACGGCATCTTTCGGAGAGTAGGACTTCACGGCTCCATAGCTTACGCGCATGGTAAAGTTCGCGTCAGGGTACAGCTTTTTGGTCTTGTTCATTTCCAGGATCCCTTTCAGGTAGGTTTTGCCCAGCACGAAGTTCTGCGCGTTGAAATCAGCAAAGAGCTTCGCGTATTTTGTATTGAAATTGGTATTGAAAGCATTCGCTACCGCATAAGCCGGATCTTTGTGTAAAGCTCCCGTGTCGGGATTTGCAATGAAGGCATTCCATTTATCATTGTTCAGAATCATTGTATTGGCAAATACATCCGAAGCGAATTTCTCATAGCTGGCCTTGTTTTTCAGGTCACCGTATTTACTGCTGATCGCTTCATAGAAGCCGGCAGGGTGCTGTGAAGCGTCGATATCCGTGTAAAAGGCCTGAGTAACGAAGGCCAGGATATTTTTATCAGACGCACTGTTTTCTGAGGCGATGAACGCTTCGCGTGCTGCTGTGGCAGCATCCGCAGCTTTCTTCACATCTTCCTTTGTTCCGTCTTTCTTCGTTAAAGCGGCGTCCAGTTTTTGCAGGGAAGAGGCATAAGCGATCAGCGGAGAGCCGAAGATCCCTTCCGTCATGTACACACGCTGCTTGGCATAAGGCCTCCAGGCGTCATAGATCTTCTGGTAGTCGCTGAACAGGTTTTCGTACTCCGGCTTTCCTTTGGCCCAGGCCATGAATGCTGCTTCATTGGCTTGCTTCTCTTCGTAGGTTTTGAATTTCAGCAATTGTTTGGATTCGCCGTCGAAGAATTTCCAGTAATTGGCCACACCGGCATAATAGCCGGCCAACTGGATTTTCACTGCCGGGCTTTTTTTCATTTCCTCGAGCATGTATTTCAGGCGCACATCGCGCAGGCTTACGAGGGAAGGGTTTTCGATATCCGTTTTCAGCTTCACACCATAAGATGTTTCATAACGGTTGGTTCCGCCGGGATAGCCCCAGATCATTGTAAAATCACCATCCCTTACGCCTTTAATAGAAACAGGCAGGGAATATTTGGATTTCAAAGGCACGTTATCCGAGGCATATTCTGCGGGTTTGCCTTCTTTATTGGTATACACACGGAAAATGGAAAAGTCGCCGGTATGGCGCGGCCACTCCCAGTTGTCGGTGTCGCCACCAAATTTACCAATGCTCTCCGGTGGAGTTCCTACCAAACGTACATCCTTGTAACGCTCGTATACGAAGAGTAAAAACTGGTTGGCTTTAAACATAGAGGCAATACGGCCTTCGTAACCGCTGCCTTCCGTTTCCTTACCGGCGATCTCCGTGAGGATGCCCGGCAATTTCTGGGTGAGCTCTGCATTCGGGATGTCTTTAAGGCGTGCATTGACTTTATCAGTCACATCCACGATCCTGATCAGGAACTGGGCATGAATGCCTTTGGCATAAATCTCTTCCTGCTTGGTGCGGGCCCAGAAGCCGTCTTTCAGGTAATTGTGTTCAACGGTGCTGGCCGCCGCAATGGCACTGTAGCCGCAGTGGTGGTTCGTGAAGATGAGGCCTTCCTTGCTCACGATCTCGCCGGTGCAACCACCGCCGAAAATAATGATGGCATCTTTGATACAGGCCTGGTTGGCACTGTACAATTGCTCCTTGCTCAACTTGAGGCCTTTCTTAACCATATCGGCATATACCTGTTCTCCCAACAGCATAGGCAGCCACATACCTTCATCGGCTTTGGCAATCGGTTTACACAGGAACGTCAGTGTAATGACAAAAAGGATAATTTTTTTCATGGATGTATTAAGTTTAAAACGGGCACTAAACTAACAGAAAAAACCGATATATAAAGGCTTTTTAGATGAACGGACTGTACGAATGACAAACAGCATCGCAAAGAAATCACCGTCTTGTTTTTGACAAAGCCTTAAAAAATATAGACAAAAATCGGATTACTTCGGCCAAACTCTTGATTACAAATAGTACCGATCCTGTTTTGGGGCTCCCGGGCGGGCTACATGAAACGGCTCTTAGGCACAATGGCGCAGGTAAAGCGCGACACACAGGTGAGCTCACCGGCCTCGTTATAAATTTTAATGTCCCACACATGGTTTTTGCCGGAGATATTCAAAGGCGTACATACGCCCCTGACTTTGCCCGACAGCACAGCTTTAATGTGATTGGCATTGATTTCCACGCCTACCCCGATAAACAGCTCCTGGTTGACAACCAGCAGCGAGGCCACACTGCCCAGCGTTTCGGCAAGCGCTACGTTGGCGCCACCATGCAAAAGACCAAAGGGCTGTTTGGTGCGATGATCCACCGGCATGGTCGCTACCAGGAAATCATCTCCTATTTCGGCAAATTCGATCCCCAGGTTCTCTCCCAGGTTATTTTTTCCAAGACTGTTCAGGAAGGATACAGTGGGCTTACTGTGCCAGATAGATGCGCTCATAAGATTACTTTAGGGGTCTAAAGCTACATATAAATTTTAAACCGGTGGAAATTGTCCTTATAAGAATAGGTGATCTGCCAGTTGAAGAAATCAACGACTTTCTTAATAAGGGAAAGGCCGACACCAAGCGAACCCGAGGTAGAATTTTTCTTGAAGCGCTCAAACATGAACTGTTTGTCGATCTTCCCCAAAGGGCTGGAGTTCTCAATGGTCAATGAATTTTCATCTACCAGGATCCGGATCGTGCCCTTGTTTTCATAGTTATACTTAATGGCATTAATGAACAGGTTGTTCAGCAGGATGGTGAGCAATACCGGGTTCACCTCTTTTTGAATGATCCTGTTGTATTCCTTTTGAACAACAATATTCTTCGCCTCGATAAAGTCCGACAGCACCTCCAGCTTTTCCTCGATGGCCAGCGTCAGGTCGATGATACATTTGTCCACAAACTGCTTGTTTTCGATACGCGTCAGCAGGATCAGCGCTTCGTTGAGCTTATACATCCTCTGGGTTGCCCTGTATGCCTGCAGCAGATGCTCATGCTGTTTCTCACTGTAATTGCTTTGCTGTAGTAGCAGTTCGAGCTTGGTGCTGATGATGGATAAGGGGGTTTGCGCCTCATGCGATACGTTTTCGGTAAACTCCTTCAGGTTGTAGTAATCCAACTGGATCTGCTGTGTGAGGTCTTTGACGGTATCGTTCAGCAGATGGAACTCATCAATGTCCGTGGGCTTAAATTCGAGGGTGGCATTTTTCTTAATGTTCCAGGTTTTGATGCCGGAGAGGGTATCGTAAAAGGGTGACCAGATAAATGCCGAAATGTAGCGGTTGAGCAGAAAAAGGAAAAAGATGGATACAATGAGGAAGATCAGCACAACACCGATAATGTATTCGCCCATTTTCTGCCCTTCCAGCAGAGAGATGCAAATGGTAACCTCATAGAGCTTGTCGCGCACCTTTACCTGGAAAAGCAGCTCCCTTTGGGTGATGATGTCATTGTCATCCTTCCGACCTGTTTTATAATCTACTTTATGCTCGACATACTCTACAAAGCGGTTGTCGAAGATGGTTTGCCGGTAAATCTCTTTGACATAAATCTGCTGCCCGATGTTCGATAAAAATTCCTTGGGAGGAATGCCTTCGTTGAGGCCTTTGATGATCCTGTTTTTTGTGGACAGAAGCTGCTCATCGACATCGCGGTCGAGCTTAAGCCGGATAACCTGGTACACCACGAATACACCCAGGGCAAATAACAGGGCTGTGGCAATGGAGGTATAGATATTTGTTTTGGTAAGTAGCTTCATCCCTTGTTACCAATGAGCGGCGCTTCAGGCATCCTTGAATTTATAGCCCATGCCGTATACAACCTTGATATAATCTTTTAGCCCGGCTTCGTTCAGCTTTTTCTTCAGGTTCTTGATCTGGCTGTATACAAAATCAAAGGAGGTGGCCATTTCAGCCTTATCGCCCCATATGGCATCTGCCAGTGCTTCCTTCGTAATCAGGTGCGTTGGGTTGCTGGCAAGGTACACGAGGATGTCGTATTCCTTTTTGGTAAGCTGGAGCTGCTGCTGGTTGGCAACTACTTTTTTCTCGGTAGTATCTATTTCCAGTCCATCGAAAACAAGAGAGTTCTTTCCCCCAAAATTCCTTCGCCGCAATACCGAATAGATCCTGGCGCTTAGTTCCGAAAGATGAAATGGCTTGGTGAGGTAATCATCGGCCCCGATCTTGAGCCCGGTGATCTTATCTTCCAGGGCATTCTTGGCCGTCACGATGATAACGCCCATCTCGGGAAACTGTTTTTTAATGTATTCTACGATCTCTATGCCTGAGCCATCCGGCAATCCCACATCAATGAGTGCGCAGCTATACACCGTGTCGCTCAGCTTTTGTATGCTGCTTTTTACCGTTGTGGCAAAATCACACTTATAACCGTTTTCTGATAAATAATCCACTACATCTTCACGCAGAGATTTTTCATCTTCAATAATCAAGATCCTCATAGAAGTTTTCGTTTGGCTAAATGTAACAGGAAATTACAAAAAAGAAGAATCTCCCGAAAAAAAACAGTTTTCAGCCTGGGATATTTCGACAGAAAAGGACTATTTAGGGGTATAACAGGACGATTCACCGGGCCCGTTTTCACGATTCCCTTTCTTTTAATAATATTACCGGGAATCTACTCAACCCTTTGTGATATGACAAAACCATTACGCATCTCTATTGCAGGCTCGATCCTGATCATTTCCCTCACCTCTGCCAGGGTGCTGCAAAACAACGGTATTGCCGGCTATACCAATTCGCCGGGAGAACAAAACTGTACGGCCTGCCACAATAGCTTCGCCCTAAACTCCGGCGGCGGCTCACTCTCCATCAGTACCACGCCTTCTATGAGCCCTACCGGTTATACGCCGGGCGCCACCTATACGGTAGACATCACGGTTTCCAAAACAGGCATAAACCTGTTCGGTTTCGGTACCGAGATCCTGACCTCTGCCAACACCAATGCGGGCACAATTTCCGTGCTCAACAGCGCACAAACCAAGCTTCTGAACTCAGGCTCAAGGCGCAACATCGTACACCAGCTTAATGGCGGCACAGGAACCGATTCCAAAACCTTTTCTTTTCTGTGGGTGGCACCCGCTACTGCCGGCTCTGCCACAATTTATGCGGCAGGTGTCGCTGCCAACAGCAACAACCAGAGCAGCTCCGACTATGTATACACCGCATCGCTCCCGATCTCCTCTTCTGTGGGCATCCAGGAATACAACCTGTCGTCTACAGTAAGCCTCTACCCTAACCCGGCCACGGAGAATGTGACGCTTACCTACCGGCTCGGTAAAGACGCCCGGGTGGCATGTAGCCTGAGCAGCCTTAACGGACAGCATGTGGCGGACTTCTATTCTGAACAGCAAGTGGCAGGTGAGCATGAGCAGACAGTAACGATCCCTTCCTCCGTGCAAAGCGGGCTGCACTTGCTGCACCTTACAGTTGACGGGAAAGTGACCAGCCGTCGCCTGATCATTCAGTAGTGTTTACGGGGCAAGGCGGAACTTGCAGGCAACCAGCTTCCCGGGTGAACCGGAGCCTGGAGGCCGCACCGTGCCGGGCAGCAGGAATCAGGATTAAAAGCGCGGGCTCCAAATAATGAAAGGCTTATCCGTTATCTGATTATTTTCATGTATATTAGCTATCTATTTCTGCATTTGGTTATGAAAACACGATTATTGTCTGCTTTGGCTTTAGGATCACTTTTTATGGCAGGCTCCTGCACAAAAGATGTCGGACCCGATCCGGCCCTTATTCCTAAAACGGTCAATATCTGCGACAGCGTAAAATTCAGTACTACCATCAAACCGATTATCGATGGCAATTGCGCTACATCAGGATGCCACGATCCCGGAGGATCAGGCCCTGGAGATTTCACCAGCTTTCCTGACATTGCCCTGAAAGTGCAGAACGGCTCCTTCAAAGCCCGTGTGATTGACGGCGTACCAAGCTTTATGCCTGCCACGGGCAGGCTACCACAGGCCGATATCGATAAGATTACCTGCTGGCTGAATGCCGGTGCACCGAATAATTAATTTAAAAAAAGGAGGCTATTTCCCGGGCTGTTTTACGAGCTTGCCGGCATTGGCCTGGGAAGGAGCCAGGCTGTAGCGCTCATGCACTTCAAGCATGGCTGCAAGCACCAGCTGCGAGTAATTCTGGGAAGCTGAACGGAAAGACCGTGTCTCTGCCCTCCATAACGTATAGATCAGATTCATGTTACCTTCCGTTGGCTTGAAGGTATAGAGGGCTTTTTTCACATTGCCTGCGCCGGCGTGGTAGGAGTGCATGACCAATAACCTGAACCAGAGGTCCGTTTCCTTGTAATTTTTAATGCCCAGAGAATCGAGGATCTGCCGTGTTTTGGGAATGCAGATCTTTTTGATGAGGCTGGAAGCGGCATAGGCTGAGCGGTCGAAATCGGCGCGTTCGTCAATGGTCTTATTCACTTTAAGGCCAAACAGGCGGGCCACATCTTTCATCAGCTGAAAAGAGCCGTAAGCGCCGGCGTTCGATTTTTGTAATTTATTAGGGCTCTCGATAAGCAGGATGGATTGTGCATACCATGGGTCGACGCCATTATCGATAAAGTCGTTGATGCCGCGGTGAAAATTAGCGGAGGCTTTGTCGAAGTCATAAAAAAAACTTTTGCCGTTGGTGAGCAGGATACGCGCGGAGTCCGACAGGCAGTTGGCTTTCCGAAGGCTATCCTTAAATGCATTTTTTTGCTCAACGCTGAGCGAGTCCCAGGATCTCAGGCATACTTTATGAAGTACCTTGCGGTTCTCCGGCAGGTTGAGCAAAGCGCTGTCTTTATCCAGACGCATGATATTACGCCAGAATACAACGTTGGAAAGCGTATCGCATCCGAGTTCGTACATTTGCGCGTTGTATATAAAATCAGAATTGGCAGTGCTTAATTTATTAGGCACAATGATCACTTCATCCCTCAGGCTGTAGCCTGTAGCGGGCACGAGCAGGCTGCTGTCGGGCGGCGCTACAAACAGGTTAAGGGCAAACGATATGGAAATAAATAGCTGCATGAGTTTATAACATCCAAAAGATACTATTATAATAATGAACCAATTTAAAAGTATCAGCTTACTTTTCAACAATTACTTTTTATAAAGATAAAAAAAGGCAAGCCTTACCACAAGGTTATCTATCGAATAAATGGGCTGTTTTAACAGAAATACGGTTAATTTACCAATTGATGGGAGTCCTGTTTGCGGGCACCATTTGCGATGGACGAAACGGGCAATATCAGCAAAAAATTGTTTTTTTATGGGAAAGGCCGGGAAATCATGAAAAAAAGTCAATTTTCAATAGTCTACAAATTGCTGATTTTCAAATACTTAAACTCAATACTGGCTTTTATAGCCATCTGCACCCGGCTTTTGCGATTTAAAAGTTTTCAGTATCAAATAATTAGCCTATATTTGCAGCCCAAATTTAAAATAACTAATAATGGAAAAACGCTATGAGACGGTCTTCATTTTAACTCCCGTTTTGTCTGAAGATCAGGCAAAGGAGGCCGCAAAAAAGTTTGAAAAGATCTTAACTGATCAGGGAGCAAAAATTACTCACAGAGAGAACTGGGGCCTGAAAAAACTGGCTTACCCGATCCAGAAGAAAACGACAGGTTTCTATCACCTGATCGAATTTACCGGAAAAGGAACAGAGATCGCTGACCTGGAGCTGGCATTTAAACGTGACGAGCGTGTATTACGCTTCTTAACGATTGCTTTAGAAAAACACGCTGCTGCCTGGGCAGACAAGCGTCGTGGTAAATTATCTGAAGGCAAAGTTGCTAAAACCACTGCGGCAAAAGCCGGTGCTTAATTATTAATCCCGTAAAGAAATTACAACAATGGCAAAAAATGAAGTTCGCTTTTTAAACCCTCCTACTGTTGAGGCTAAAAAGAAAAAATACTGCCGCTTTAAAAAGCTTGGCATTAAATACATCGATTACAAAGACGCAGACTTTTTATTAAAGTTCGTGAATGAGCAGGGCAAACTGTTGCCTCGCCGTTTAACAGGAACTTCATTAAAATTTCAACGTAAAGTTTCTCAGGCTGTGAAGCGCGCCCGTCACATCGCTTTAATGCCTTATTTAGCTGATGGTTTAAAATAATTTAAAGGAGGAAACACAACATGGAAATTATATTAAAGAAAGACCTGAAAGGGTTAGGATATAAAAACGACATCGTTAAGGTAAAAAACGGTTACGGTCGTAACTTTTTAATTCCTCAGGGCATTGCAGTGTTAGCTACTGACAGCAACAAAAAAATGCAGGCCGAAGAAATTAAACAAAGCTCATTCAAAGAGCAGAAATTACGTACAGAAGCTACTGCTATGGCAGATAAACTGGCTGAAGTGAGCGTAAAAGTAGGTGCCAAAGCCGGTGAATCAGGAAAAATTTTCGGTTCGGTAACGAACATCCAGTTGGCTGACGCTTTGAAAAAAGCCGGCTACGAGGTTGACCGTAAAAACATTGAAATGAACGAAGACGCGATTAAGAGCTTAGGCACTTATACTGCTAAAGTTCGTTTGTTCAAAGAGGTTAGCGCCACTGTGAACTTTGAAGTGATCGCTGAGTAATCTTTCCCGTTATTTATAAAAAGTCTCCACGCTACCGTGGGGACTTTTTTGTTTCCGGCCCTTTCATTTGTTTTATACAAGGAATTCTATATCTTTATTTGGCTCATGAATTCTTTTCAACGAACGGTTATAGTAATTGGTTTTGGCCTGGCCCTGCTGAGAGGTTTTGCCCAGAACGACCGCTACATGGACAGCCTGCGCCGGGTAATCGCCTCGCTGAAAGATGACGACACCAACAAGGCTTTTTGCATGAGCAAGCTGGCCTTCGAATACAGCTATGTCGACCTCGACAGCGGCATGCGCCTCGCACAGAAGGCGCTCAGCCTTGCGGAGAGCACCAATTACAACCACGGAAAAGCACATGCGTACAATACCATGGGCACAATTTGCCACGACAAAGGTGATTTTCAGAAAGCGGTGGAGTATTTTTCGAAAGCGCGGATGTATGCCGAGCGCAACAACGACAAATCCATGCTGGCAGTCATTTATGCCAACGTGGGGAATACCTACGAGTTCATCAAGGACTACCCGAGTGCCAAACATTACCTCTTTGCCAGCCTGGAGCTGTTTAAGGAATTGAAACAGCCCAAACAGTATGCAGGCTGTTATATGAATATCGGAGTGATGTACTATGAGCACAATGAGCCGGATTCGGCCATGTATTACTACAAGGAATCGCTGAAGCTTCCGTTTGGAGATCCCGGCCAGGCAGCGATCCTGCACTTCAACATTTCTGAATGCTACCTCAGGCAGAAGAACCTCGCGGAAGCGGAAAAGGAGCTGCTCACCGGCATAGCGCTCATCAAGGACCTTCACAGCGATTATTACGAGGCGATGTTCTCGCAGCAGCTGGGCAAGATCTACATGCTCCAGGGAAAATACGATGAGGCCGAGCAGCTGATCCTGCAATCGCTGACGGTTGCACAAAAAAGCAAACTGCTCAGCCCCGAAACACAGGCCAACTATAACATGTACCAGCTGTATGAAGCTAAAAAAGATTACCGGAAGGCGCTGCAATACCACATCCGCTACTCGCTGCTGAACGACTCTTTAAATAATACGGAGCGCGGCAATGCGGCCAAAGAGCTGGAAAAGAAATACCAGACCGAAAAGAAACAGGCAGAGATCGAAAAGCTGAATACCGAAAAGATCATCAGTGAATCGGAGAGCAAACGCAAGAGTCAGCTACTGATCTTTGCGTTCGTTGGTGTTGGCCTGGTGCTTTGTGCGCTTGGCTTTGCAGTATTTGCTTTCATCAATAAGCGCAAGGCGAATGTGACGCTGGAAACCCTGAACAGGGAGGTGTCACAGCAAAAAGAGGAATTGCTGGACAAGAATAAAAACATTACCGACAGCATTCAGTATGCCCAGCGTATTCAGAATGTACTGCTCACGTCACAGAGTTATATCAAAGAACATATCAGTGATTTTTTCATCCTGAACAAGCCCAAGGATATTGTGAGCGGTGATTTTTACTGGGCTGTGAAGCAGGACGGCTATTTTTATTTTCAGGTGGCCGACTGCACCGGCCATGGTGTGCCGGGCGCTTTCATGAGCCTGCTGGGTATTAATTTTCTGAATGAGATTGTCCTGGAAAGAAAAATCCAAAGCCCTGAGAAGATCCTCGACAGCCTGCGGGCCGAGATCATCAAAGCGTTTACCGACAAGGGAAAGACCGAGAGCGAGATCAACGATGGGATGGATTGCGTCCTGTGCCGCTTCGATCTTAAGACCAGGCAGCTCCACTATGCAGCTGCCAACAACGTGATCCTGCTGGTGCGCCGCGGCGAACTTATCGAGCTTAGCGGCGACAAGATGCCGGTGGGAAAATCGCCGCGCGACCGGGAGCCTTTTACTTTAGGGTCTTTCCAGCTCGAGCCTGGCGATTGCCTCTACATGACCACCGACGGCTATCCTGACCAGTTTGGCGGGAGCCAGGGCAAAAAGCTCAAGATGAAAGAGGTGAAGCTGCTGCTGCTTAGGCATGCTACAAGGCCTGTTGAAGAGCAGAAGCAAGAGCTGAACCGCTATTTCGAACACTGGAAAGGAAAGCTGGAACAGCTGGATGATGTGCTGGTGGTGGGAATAAGGGTGTGAACTCTTTCTCTAGCGGCTCAGGCAGATGGCGATGATCTCCGCAAGCAGCTGTGAATTCACTGTTTCGATCGGGTGCTTGGTTCGTGGCAACATGTATAGATCCGACTGCTTCAGGGATTTGAACACGTGGAGCGTCTCATCAAGGGACACCATCGCATCATGATCGGCCAGGCCGATCAACACGTTCTGTTCTATCAGTGGGAAATCTCCGTCCTTCAGGGCGGGCGCCTCACCGAGGCCTGTCATCATCTCTGCCGTTTTCTGAAGAAGTGTCTGCCACCCGGCACCATGCCTGGCTTTAAGAGCTTCTGCAAATTTCGGTACTTTCTGCAGGATGATATTGGCGTCCAGCTGTTTGATTTCTTTTGCGGCTATTTCGGGTGACCAGGCAAATTTGGTTCCCAGCGTGATGATCGTATCTAAGAGCTGTGGCCTGGTCTTCGCCAGGTACAGAGCCACATAACCGCCCATGCTGTAACCGAAGACGGCAGGCTTTTCCAATCCATGGGCCTGTATAAACTCTTCCAGCTCGGCTGCAAACTGTGCGATCCCGAATTGCGCCCGGAACGGCGTGTTGCCGTGTCCGGAAAAGCTAAAGCGATGCGTTCTGATTGCCTTTTGTTCCAAAGAGGCTGCCAGTGGTTCCAGCTGATCGGCAGCGCCAATGGCGCCATGAAGTAAAACGATGTCTTTCATTTGAATTTGAAGCAGGAGATGGGTAAGTTATAATAACAGTTCACCGGCTTTCCGTTCAGCATTCCGGGCTTCCAAAGGGGCATTCGCCTGATGACCGCTTTCACCGAATCATCCACTACCAGGTTGCCGGAGCTCCTTGCTATTTTCACATCAGAAACTGAGCCATCGGCATTGACGACAAAACGGGTATAGACGCCGGTTTTGGGCGGCGCTTCTTTCATCACCGGAAGCAGCAGGTTCTTCAGCACATACTTTTCCATTTCGATGATGCCACCCGGAAACTCGGGCATCTGCGGCACATCCTCATAAATATGCCTGTTCAGCGTATCGGCTTTCACCTGCGAGCATAGCGGCTTACAAAGTATAAGTAAACTACAAATGGCTGCGTATGTATGGAAGCTCCTGATCAATTATGCTTTTTGCTTAAACTTATTAATGGCGTTTACCGTAAAGTCTGACAACACCAGTTTTCCGCTCATACCGGCACGCTCGATGAGCAGGTGATCCCAATTCTCTGTACCCTCCCACATTACCTTTTTCAGCATGCTCATAGCTTCCGGGTTACTGGTAGCTAATTTAGCCGCTAGCGTCTCGATACCTTTATCCATTTCCGTAATAGAAGTGAACACTTCAGCGTATAAGCCTTTTTCTTTGGCCCATTGAGCGCTTTGCCATTCGGTAGCGTTGATGGTAAGCTGGCAAAAGGCCGATGTTCCGACTTTACGTTCTACAGCCGGTCCAACCACAAAAGGGCCGATACCCACGGCCAGTTCGCTCAGTTTCACCGAAGCCGCTTCGGTAGCGAAGGTGTAATCGGCGCTGGCAGCAATACCGACGCCGCCGCCTACAGCTTTTCCCTGTACACGGGCAATGATGAATTTCGGGGCTTTGCGCATGGCGTTAATGACCAGGGCAAAACCGGAAAAGAATTTCAGGCCCGTATCAATATCTTTAATGGAGATCAGCTCATCGAAGCTGGCGCCGGCACAGAAGGTTTTGTCGCCCTCGCTTTGCAGGACAATCACTTTGGCGTTATCGTCGTTTCCTAATTTCTCGATCTCGGCAGCCAGGTTGCGTAATTGCTTTCCGGGCATGGAATTGCTCTGAGGATGAAAAAAGGTAATGGTTCCTATGCCGTTGGCAACTGATGATGTGATGGTTCCTTCCATGATGTTATTATTTGATTTTACATTTTTTATTCCTTATAACAGACTGAGAGCATTCCATCAAAGATTACCACTTCGAGTCACGACGCGCGTGAAGAAGCGTTCTTATACATCAAGCTCCATCCGAACCGACAAATCACCAACTTTAGGACGTCACACTCAGTTTTATCTGCTAGCAATCTATGCTATTGAATAGCTCTTTCCATGCATTTATCCTGATTCCTGATAAATGTGAATTACCTATTACAGCCTTATTACACCAGCATGGTCACCGGGTTCTCCATAAATATTTTCAGTGTCTGCAGGAAGGCTGCGCCGGTAGCGCCGTCTACCGTGCGGTGATCGCAGGCCAGTGTCAGCATCATGGTATTCCCGGGAACTACCATTCCGTTCTTCACAACCGGCACCTGGCGGATCGCTCCTACCGACAGGATACAGGATTCGGGTGAATTGATGATGGAGGTAAAGGACTCGATGCCGAACATGCCAAGGTTGGAAACGGTAAATGTATTTCCTTCCCAGTCTGCAGGTTGTAATTTTTTATCGCGGGCACGCTTGCCAAGGTCTTTTGCATTGGCAGAGATCTCCGACAGGGTTTTCTGATCGGCAAAGCGGATCACGGGCACTACTAATCCATCATCAATGGCTACCGCCATGCCGATGTGAATGTGTGAATAGGTACGGATCTTATCGCCCAGCCAGCTGGTATTTACTTTAGGATGCTTGCGCAGAGCCATGGCGCAGGCTTTGATCACGATATCATTAAATGAAATTTTAGTTTCAGGAATAGCGTTCATGGCTTCACGCGCCGCCATGGCGTTATCCATGTCCACCTCGATGTTGAGCACGAAGCTTGGCGCCCCGTTGGTGCTTTCCAGTAAGCGTCGGGCAATGGTTTTACGCATCTGCGATACCGGCTGATCGGTATAGCCTTCCTGGCCGGATGCTACATTAACGGCTTGCGTACTGCCTACGGCTTTCGCCTGGGCCGGCGTATAGCTTTCTATGTCTTTCTTGGTCACGCGGCCGTTATCGCCGGTGCCGTTCACTGCCGCCACGTCGATCCCTTTTTCTTTTGCCAGGGCTTTCGCCAACGGAGAGGCTTTCACCCTTCCGTCTGCAGACTTGTTGCCCTCAGCCTTTTCTGCGGTCACTGAGCCTGTAGAAGCATTTTTTTTCTCAAGGTCTTCTGACTTTTCTTTTACCGGTTCTGATTTTTTATCGGATGAAGCCGAAGCTTCTTTCTTTTCTGCCCCTTGTGTTTTAGCATCCGAGCCGCTGCCAAGCGATTTCAGAATCGCATCCACATCTTCTCCGCCTTTTCCTAAAATGGCCAGCACGCTGTCAACAGCCGCAGCCTTTCCTTCCTCTACTCCGATATGGATCAAGACACCATCCTGGAAAGATTCAAACTCCATCGTTGCCTTATCGGTTTCAATATCCGCCAGCAACTCACCGCTCTTTACTTTATCCCCTACTTTTTTGTGCCACTTTGCCACAACGCCTTCCGTCATCGTATCGCTCAGCTTAGGCATGCGCACCACCTCAACGCCTTCCGGAACAGTGCCTCCGGCCTTGTTTTCAGTTGTTTCTTCTTTCTCTTCTTTCTGTTTTTCCTTTCCTTCAGATTCTTTAGAATCCTCTTTCTTTTCTTTATCGCCTGAGGCCTCTGTTTTTCCTCCTCCTTTGATCAGGTCACTGATGTCTTCTCCTTCTTTTCCTAAAATAGCGATCACGGAATCCACCGGCACCGGCTGTTTTTCTTCTACACCGATATGAAGCAGCACGCCATCCTGGAAGGATTCAAACTCCATCGTCGCCTTATCGGTTTCAATGTCTGCCAGCAGCTCTCCACTCTTTACTTTATCTCCCACTTTTTTGTGCCACTTGGCAATAACGCCTTCCGTCATGGTATCACTCAATTTGGGCATTTTAACGACCTCAGCCATATTTTAAATTTTAAATTTTGTAGTTCTTAATTTTGTTTTGATAATCTGAATCAAACATTCATCATTTCAATTTATTCATGAATATACGGGTAGTCTGCTTCCGCGTATACATCTTTGTATAATTCTTCCGGCTCCGGATACGGGCTTTCTTCGGCAAACTTCACCGATTCGTCCACCAGGGCTTTCACCCTTGCTTCCACCTCCTCTATGCCGGCATCGTCGATCCATTTATTGGCTTTCAGCGTAATCAGCACTTTCTCGATCGCATCCTGCGTCTGGTATTCTTTCACTTCATCCTTCGTCCTGTAGGTTTGTGCGTCGCTCATCGAGTGGCCTTTGTACCTGTAGGTTTTCATTTCCAGGAAAGTCGGCCCGTCGCCGCGGCGCGCCCTGGCCACCGCTTCTTCCATGGCCTCATGAACTGCCTCTACCGTCAGGCCGTCTACCGGCTTGCTCGGCATATCGTAAGCGAGGCCCAGCTTCCACAGGTCGTGTACATTGCTCGTTCTTTCTACCGATGTTCCCATCGCGTAGCGGTTATTTTCCACAACAAATATCACCGGCAGCTTCCACGTCATAGCCATGTTGAAGGCTTCATGCAGCGCACCTTGTCTTACGGCACCGTCGCCCATCGAGCATACGCACACATTGTCCGTTCCATTGTATTTCTCTGCAAAGGCAATGCCTGCGCCCAATGGAATCTGTCCGCCCACAATACCGTGGCCTCCCACAAAGTTATGCTCCTTGCTGAAAATGTGCATCGACCCGCCTTTGCCTTTGCTGCAACCGGTGATTTTGGCGTACATTTCGGCCATTACGTATTTAGGGTGCATGCCCAAACCGATCGGGTGAGCATGATCGCGGTAAGCGGTAATGTGCTTGTCATCTTTTTTGGTAGCGCTTACAGTGCCCGCTACAATAGCTTCCTGCCCGATATATAAGTGGCAAAACCCTTTGATCTTTTGCTGCACGTACACCTGCCCGGTCTTCTCTTCAAACTTGCGCATCAGCAACATGCTTTCGTACCATTTGAGGTATTGCTCTTTGGAAAATTTAGTCTTTTTTTCAGCAGTTTTAGCCATAGAAAATGTGATTAATACGTTACAAAAATAAGAGAATTTGTTTAATAGAAAAGCGTTTTAAATCCGCTATTTCAAGTGTTTCTTATTGAATACCAAAGGCAATAAATTTTCGATGCTTTCGGACACATACACTTTACCGGTTTCGCCCGACATAATGATGCGGATCGGTGCCCCGTAAAGGTTCTCATATTCGGCAATCACCTGGCGGCATGACCCGCAGGGGCTCACCGGCTCCGTAATGACCTGGGTATTTGATTTAACACTGACCGCAATGGTTTTAACGCCCACGTTGGGATAACTGGCATTGGCATAGAACAAGGCGACGCGCTCTGCACAAAGCCCCGAAGGATAGGCTGCGTTTTCCTGGTTATTGCCTGTCACAACCTTACCATTGTTCAGCAGAATAGCGGCACCCACATTGAAACCCGAGTAGGGCGCATAAGCCGTTTTTACGGCTTTTTTGGCTTTGCGGAGCAATTCCTGCTCCTCTTCGGGAAGATCATCTGCCGAGGAATAAACGTCGAAACTGGTGTTAATGGTAAGTTTGGTAGCTTTGTCTTTCATAAAGTTCACATCAAAAAATGAGTACTAAATATAGGTATTTAAGTTATAACCTTGCAGAAATAATACGGGATCCTTCAGAAAGGACACTAATCTTTTGGGCGTCCGGGCGCGCTTTACGCTTCAATCTTTTGCAGAGGGCAAGCAAAAGGATTTACGCTGCAATCGCTGACGCAGGCTTCTCTCCCTCCATCTTGCATCCAGACTAAGCCTTCCTTTTTGGATTATCCTTTAAGAAACTATCCCAGCCGGAATAGGATTTTTTGGCGCCGCTACCTGCCGTTTTATTCTGGAAATAATGGCATACCGCCGCTCCCAGGGCATCCGTGGCATCGAGGTATTTGGATTCGTATTTGAAATTAAGCAGGTTTTCCAACATGGCCGCTACCTGTTCTTTGGAGGCATTCCCGTTTCCGGTGATGCTTAGTTTTATTTTCTTGGGCGAGTATTCCGTCATAGGTACCTGCCTGGCCAGTGCTGCCGCAATAGCCACGCCCTGCGCTCTTCCCAGCTTCAGCATCGATTGCACGTTCTTCCCGAAAAACGGCGCTTCAATGGCAAGTTCATCGGGCTTGTACTCTTCGATCAGGCCTGTCACGCGCTCGAAGATCTTTTTCAAACGGTCGGCATGCTCTTCATACTTATCCAGCTGAATGATCCCCAAAGACAGTAAGGCGGGCTTATTGTTCTGAATGTGCACCAGGCCATAGCCCATCACAATCGTTCCCGGATCTATTCCCAGTATTATTCTGTCGTTAATTGCCATTAATGTGTAAATTTAATTTTTTTATTTCTTCTGTTTTGCTCAAACCCAAAAAGATATTAGCCATCAGCATCAAACTACTGATAGGGCTTATCAGCTTCTACATCATTTATGCCCGCCTCAGTTCCATTCCGCATATCAAAGACCAGTTTTCAGCCTGGCTTCACGAGCCTGTTATCTATATCGCATTGCTCATAACCCTGCTGCTGATGCCCGCCAACTGGGGCATCGAGTGCTTCAAATGGAAACTCATCACCTCTACTGTAGAGCGGGTAAGCTATGGAACATCCGTGAAATCCATCTTTTCGGGCATTTGCGTGGGCAACCTCGCCCCGGGAAGAGCGATGGAGTTCCTGGCGAAGATCTTTTTTTTCAAACCTGAGAACCGGCCGGTAATTACCGTGCTTCATTTCATCAACGGCATGTTCCAGATGCTGATCACCGTTACAGCCGGCATTATTGCGCTTGCCTTCAAGCTGAGCGGCACATCGGTTTCCTCTTTGTTCGTATACGCGGTATTTGCTTTCGGCCTGCTTATGATCGCGTTCTTTTGCCTCGCCATTGGCAACATTGCCTTTATCCAGCGAAAGCTGCAATTCATTAAATGGTTCAGGAACATCCGGCCGGAGCAACTCGTTCAGCTCCGGCGGCCGATGATCGCGAAACTCACGCTCTTTTCCGTCATCCGCTACCTGGTATTCACCAGCCAGTTCTACATCATCTATCATGCGCTGTCGCCACAAAGCGACGTCTGGCAAAGCTTTGCCGGCATCGCCGCTTATTTCATGTTCACCAGCCTCATCCCCATGATCAGCGTGATCGAGCCTGCCATCCGGGCTGCCATTGCATTATTCGTGTTCAACGATGCGGCCGATGCCTCTGCCAATGTGGTGCTGGCTTCTACCTGGCTATGGGTAGTGAATGTTGTCATCCCAAGCCTGATCGGCTATGGCATTATCCTAAAAGAAAAAGTCTATTTCCGCTCTGCCAATGCTGGTTGAACTTTACATATTCTCGTTTGTGATCGTGGCATACGGAACCTTTACCACGCTGGCACTCATCGGCATGGGCAAGCTCAGGCGACAGGTTCCTTCTTCCCCCCAGGTGTCTGCACCTTTCATTTCCATTGTCATGTCGATGCGCAACGAAGAAGCCCACATCGTAAGCTGCCTGGAGCAATTCGTGAAACAAAGCACACCTGTTTCTCAGTTTGAACTGATCCTTATCGATGATGCCTCCGAAGATGAGAGCTTCAGCAAGGCGGAAACGTTTCTCAAAAATACGAACATCGACTTCTTACTGATCCGGCAGCAGGAGCACCGCGGAAAGAAATACAACATCGCTCAGGGCATCCAAAAAGCCAAAGGCCCCGTGATCGTTACCAGCGACGCCGATGTGGTGTTCCGCTATTCAAGCTGGCTGGCCACTATCGGCCATTACTTCAAAGTTTATCACCCGGATATGCTGGTAATGCCGGTGGATTTCAAGCCGGATGGCAAGGTGCTATCGGCCTTCCAGATCGTTGAGAACATGGCGCTCACAGCAATCACCGCAGGTTACACGGGGCTTCAGAAACCCTTCCTGTGCAACGGGGCCAACCTGGCTTTCCGGAAAAGCGCCTACGAAGACGCCGGTGGGTATCAGTCGCATGCACACATCGCCTCAGGTGATGATGTGTTTCTGCTGGAGGATCTCAAACGAAAAGATCAGCGCAGCATCCATTACCTGCTGTCGAGAGAATTGATCGCCCACACACTAGCGCAACCCGATATGGCAAGCCTGTTTCGTCAGAGGCTGCGCTGGGCATCCAAAACAAAGCATAACCCAAGCGCGCTCAATCTGCTGGCGGGGCTCATCATCATGCTTGCCAATCTGCTTTTCCTGGCTTTAGTGGTTGCAATCCTTAAAAAGTCATGGATAATACCCTATTTATCGATTTTTGTAGCCGCAAAGTTTGTTTTTGACTTTTTGTTGTTATTTTTAGCTTCGGATTTTCTAGGCCGGGTCAGATATCTTGCATGGTTTCTTCCTTTCGAATGTGTGTACTGGATGTATGCTATCGTCATCGGGATAAGCTCTTTTTTTATCAAACCATCCTGGAAAGGCAAAAAAAATACGTGATTGTTATTTAAAAAGAAACATACAGACTTCTCCTCCTCCGAGTCTCTTTCCAAACAAACCTGGAGGCGTTTTAAAAAGGACCGCCTTGCCATGTTTGGCCTCTTCCTGATTGCTTTTGCCACACTTATTTCCATTCTGGGCTACAGCATTACACCGGACGCCACCCCTTTTGCCAACGACCAGAAGCCGGAGCTTCACATTAAAAAGCCGGGGTTCTCCATAAACATGCTACAGGTTGCCAAGAATGAGAAATCCCATCGTGTAAGCTGGTTCCATAAGATGCTGTTCGGAGAGGTGAGCGACTACGCTTCTATCCCGATGTATGCTTACCAGTTTTCGGGCTTCGACATCATCGTTGAGGAATATACCGGTAACACACCCAACAATGGAAGTAAGATCCCGTTCAATATCGCGGATGTGGTGTATGATGTGAATGGCAATTACCCTATCAAAAACGACAGCGCCCATCAGAAGATCGAATTTTACGAGCTCAGCACGGGCGAAAAATTAAAGCTGGACGTCAAGGAACTCCAGGAACACATTGTACAGCACAACATCATTGAAAAGCGCTATTTGCTGGGCACCGACCTTGCGGGGAGGGACCTTCTGAGCCGCCTCACCATCGGCACACGTATCTCTTTATCTGTTGGTTTTGTGTCGGTGATCATCTCCATTATCATCGGCATTTTGTTCGGTGCAATCGCGGGTTATTTCCGGGGCTGGGTCGACGACGTGATCATGTGGCTCATCAACGTGGTATGGTCTATCCCGACCTTGCTGCTGGTGATTGCCATTACGCTTGTTTTAGGAAAAGGCATCTTGCAGGTATTTATTGCCGTGGGCCTCACCATGTGGGTGGAGGTGGCGCGCCTGATCCGCGGGCAGATCCTCAGCATCCGTGAAAAGGAGTTCGTGGAGGCCGGAAGGGCACTGGGCTACAGGAGCATGCGCATCATCATGAAACACATTCTTCCGAACGTGATGGGGCCTGTGATCGTGATTGCGGCTTCCAACTTTGCTTCTGCCATCCTGACCGAAGCGGGGCTTAGCTTTTTAGGGATCGGCGCACAGCCACCAACCCCATCGTGGGGAGAAATGATCAATGCGCACCGCGGCTACGTGCTCGTGGATTCGGCTTACCTGGCTTTTGTTCCGGGCATTGCCATCATGATACTCGTGCTGGCCTTCATGCTGGTGGGCAATGGCCTGCGGGATGCCCTCGACTCCAAATCGGTGGACACCAAGCCGCTGATGGGCGGATAGCCGCTACCGGAATCCTTCGAACGCTCCCAGGCCAAACAGCGAAAAATCATACTTCACCGGGTCTTTCGGATCGAAGCTGCGGAGCACTGCCGTGATCTCTTCTACCGCCTGCCAATCGTTCTGCGTACGCGTGAGCAATCCAAGCCTGCGGCTCACATTACCGGTGTGAAGATCCAGCGGCAGGCAAAGCTGCGCCGGGCTGATGGCTTTCCAGATGCCGAAGTCTACTCCGTGCTTGTCTTTCCGGACCATCCAACGCAGGAACATGCAAAGCCTCTTGGCGCTCGATTTGGCCAACGGATTGGAAATGTGCTTTTCGCTGCGCTGCTGATGCTCCGGCTCCAGGAACAAGCTCCGGAAACCGGCAATGGCATTCTTAACATCGGCGTCGCCGGCATGGATGTGTTTAGAAAAGGCAGCCTCCAGACCGTTATGCTTTGTGTACAGGTGTTTCAGCGACCGGAGGAAGAATACACAATCCGTCGCATTGAAGGTACGGTGCACAAAGGCATCGAAACGGAGAGCGTCTTTTTTTCCGAAGTTCATGATGAAATCATAAGGCTCATCATTCATCAGCCTCATCAGCTTATTCCCGTTGCTGATAATGGAGCTGCGTTGCCCCCAGGCAATGGTAGCCACCAGCAGGGATGCAATTTCTATGTCTTCTTTTTTCGAGAATTGGTGAGGAATAGAGATCGGATCGGTTTCTATAAAATCGCGGTTATTGAACTGGAAGTATTTTTCATCCAGCAGCTCCTTCACATCATTTTTCCGTAGCTTCTTCATCCTGTTTCTATTCCAGTTTGGAAAGGTCGAGCTTTTTCAGATCCGGGTTGAGCTTATTAATGATCCCAACCACGACCACCGTCATCCCACCGCCAAATATAATGGAGGGCACCAGCCCCATCAGCTTCGCCATAGCGCCCGACTCGAAAGCGCCGATCTCGTTGCTGGATCCTACAAAAATATTATTCACTGCCGATACCCTTCCGCGCATATTGTCGGGAGTCATGAGCTGCAGTACCGTTTGACGGATCACCACGCTCACATTATCGAAGGCTCCGGTAAGAAAGAGCATGGCAAAGGCCAGCCAGTAACTTGTACATAGAGCAAACAGGATCGTACATATGCCGAAGGCGGCCACCGTCCACAAAAGATCGGAACCGGCACGCTTACCGGGCTGCCGGAAGGCCAGGAAAAAAGAAGTGATGACCGCGCCGATGGCAGGCGCTGTGCGCAGTAAGCCGTAAGCCTCAGGGCCCAGGTGAAGCACCTTGTCGGTAAAAGCCGGAATGATGGCAACGGCACCGCCGAACAGAACAGCAAACATATCCAGCGACAGGGCGCTCAGGATCATATTATTGCTGTACACGAACCGCAGGCCGGAGCTGATGCTCTCCACCAGCGATTCTTTTTTCTCTTTCTCCGGAATAGCCTTTGGCTTGATCAAGCCGAAGAATAGCATGGTGAGCAGGAAGAGGATGCAATTGATGGCATAGCACCAGTCGGCATGGTTCCCGTTGTTAAAACCATAAATGATCCCGGCCATTACAGGCCCCAGGATAGCTCCCGTATGCCATACCGTCGTATCCCAGGTTGCTGCCTGCGAGTACATGCTCCTGGGTATAAGCTGGCTCTTAAAAGGCTGTGTGGCGGCTGACAGGAAGGAGCGGACCACGCCGAAAGACACTACCACACTGAACAATGCTACGACGCCCGCCATTCTGAAGATCGCAAAAAGATTGCTGCTGAAAGCCCATAAGAAAACAGAGCCGATAAACAGCGCCAGGCAGCCCAGCAACAGGATTCTCCGGCGACTGACAATATCGGCCACATGCCCCGAAAAGAAGGATACCAGGATGAAAGGAATGATTTCCGCCAGGCCTATCATGCCCAGGGCCAGCTCGTCGCCTTTGTAATACTCGTAATACATCTGCAGGTAAATGGTGCTCATCTGCATTTGTATGGCCAGCGTAATGAAAAACCGTGCAAAGAGAAAGTGGGTAAACTCTCTGTTCTTTAATATGTGAAGGGAATTGCTCAGCATGAATTGCTACCGCCAACAGGGCAACAAAAATACTAAAACTATTGTGCTAAAGCTACCACAAACACAAGCGATTTATTGCTTCAGCAGCTTTTTGGTGAGCATTCCCTGCGAAGTGTAGAACCGGATCAGGTACAGGCCGTCCGAAAGATCGTCTACACGCAGTAAAACAGACGGCTGCTGCGGTTCCAGGGCTTTTTGAACCTGGCCCAGCGCATTGAGCACTTCTATCCTGCTCACATCACTGAGCTGGTCCATGGTCACCCATTCGCCCGCCGGGTTAGGATACAGTGCAATCTCCGTGCTGCTTTCTACCGGGCTCTGGGCAACCGGCGCCGGAACACAGCTCCAGCGCATCTCATAGCCCCTGCCGTTCGTATACTGATCGCTCGTCTGAACCACAGTCAGCACATTGGTATTCGTCATGATTGCCTGGCCATTACCCGGCAGGCTGCTACCGGTATATGAGCCTAGCTGCGTGCTGGTGCCATACCCTTTATAGATGCTCAGGTAATCGTAACCCGACTCCATGTCGAAAGAAGCAAAGGTGATTTTGATGAGATCTCCGGGATTTCCGACAATGGTTATCCGGCGCGAGGTATTATCGCTGTAGTTGGCATTTGGTCCGCCATCATCAAACAAAATTCCGGAGCACACAGAATAAGTTGCAGATGAAGCGGGCATACTGTAAACGCAAGGGTTGTTGGTATCTATAGTGATGTAATTGCTTTTCACCAGGCTGTCTTGTGTGCCGGCTAGGCATCCTTCCACCACCAGCTTTACGGAGTAGATGCCGGCTGCCGTATAAGTATGGGAAGGGCTTTCCAGCGTACTGGTGGCGCCATCGCCAAAATCCCATTTATAAGCCAGGCCGCCGTTGCTTTGATTCGCAAAATGGATTGCTAAAGGAATTGTGCATCCCTGCGTCGAATTCGCATTAAACGCAGGCTCAATGAGCCCCGGGGAATACGGGTTGCCCACGCCTACCGCATAAAAGGCGTTGATGGTCTGGGCCATTTCATTGGAGCAGGGCCCGTAGAGATCTTTTGCTGCCTGAATGGCATACACGCGGAGGTTGGCATAGTCCGTATTGGGTGTCATATACACATTCATGGTCCTGTAGGCAATAGCAGAGGCTTTGGCCATCGTAATGCCCGAAACAGCATAAGACTGGTTATTGTCATTTATTCCGCTTCCCCCTGTTGAAAGCAGGTAATACCAGTAAATGCAGGGACCGTTGTTTACGTGCGGCTCTTCAAATGCATCCCAGTAGTTTCCAAGGTAAGTATCCGGCTGCTGAAACATATTCGGGTCCGACATATTTCTAAAGCCCGCGTGAGATGTCATAACCTCGTCGCCAATGATCCAGTTGCGCTGCATGGGTCTGGCATACCATTCCACTGCTGTTCCGAAAATATCCGCAAAACCCTCATTCAGGGCATCTGCTTCACCCCCGTTCAGCTGCCCGGTATATTGCACTACGCCGTGTGTGATCTCATGACCGCATATATCGAGTTCGGTCATTTCCGCATATCCCTGTGCCGGGTCTCCATCCCCGTAGGTCATGCATTCCCCATTCCAGAAAGCATTTACATAGTTTACATTAAAATGAACATAGCTCAGGAGCTTGTAGCCCTTATCGTCAACGCTGTTCCGGTTGAAGTTGTTGTAATAAAAATCGTGGGTCATTTCTGCGCCCCAGTGGGCATCAGTAGCAATCTGGTCGGGATATGAAGCTGCCCAGTTAGTAGAAGTGTTCATGAAATCGACCGAGGAGGCAGAGTTCACGCCGTGCTGCATATTATAGGTTTCCACACCGTTTCCGCGGCCCGTTTCACGGAGCCTGTATATGGTCGAGTAACTGTCGGTGGTAATGGTTTGCGTACCGCTGTATCTGGTGCTCGCAGTAGCCGGCGTATTCACCGTGCAGATAAGGTTCTGTTCTTTGATCACGGCGCCGGTCTGTGCATCCACATAGACATTGGCTCTGTACACGGGTTCCTCTGCGTAGATGTTAAACTTATAGGCATAACGGAAACTCACTGTCCGGGCTTTGTAATCCGGTTGCGGGAGGATCACAAATTCTCCTTTAGGCTTATAGCTAAATGAAGGATCATTCAGCGCCTCCTTCATGTGACGCTCAGCGGCCTCATTCTCCCATTTATAAGCTTTTGCGTTGACCTTGTTAAGCGCATGCTGCAAGGCCTGCTGCTCAGTAAGGGCTTTGGAATTAGGAACAGACACATCAGCAAACCAATCGCCGTTAAAAGAGTGCAGCCTGTTGTTGCTGTAATGGGCTATGACCATCGAGTTCTCGATCTTTACGCCTTTGTAGCTCTGCTGAAAACGCTCGTGGTATTGACCGTTTTGGTCCTTTACGGGACTTATCAGCGAAAAAGACAGGTCTTCGTCTTTAATGAATTCTGTTTTGAGCCATTGCGGAAATTCAGCCGGCGATATATTCTTTGAATCCCTGACAGATACCAACAGAGGCAGTTTCGTAATATTGGAATAAGATTCCACAGTAATTCCCTCTTCCTTCATTTCATTTTGAGCTGGTAAAAAGTACGGCAGGAAGCTGAGAGCGATAAAAATTGGCGCTTTCTTCATCTTGATGTTACGTTAAATAGTGAGGGGACGTTTATGCTAAGGTATAACTAATTTTTGTTTTTAGCGAAAAAAAAGACAGGTAGCATTTTTTTTATTACTTTCACTTCATTGGAAGGAGAGACACATAAGCATCTTAATATCAAGGCCTGGGCGGAAGACGACCGGCCCCGCGAAAAGCTCATCCTTAAAGGGCGGCAGGCACTTTCGGATGCGGAGCTGCTGGCGATCCTGCTCTCTTCCGGGAACCGCAAGGAAACGGCTGTACAGCTTGCCCAGCGCATCTTAAACAGTAGTGGCAACTCCATCAACCAACTGGCAAAACTACAGTTGAACGACCTCAAAAAATTCAAAGGCGTAGGCGAAGCCAAAGCGGTAACCATTGCGGCAGCCCTCGAAATAGGACGGCGGCGCAAAGATGAAGCGGTGGAGGAGAAGCAAAAGATCACCTCTTCGGCTCAGGCCTACCAGGTATTGAAATCCAAGCTGAACGACCTGCCTCATGAAGAATTCTGGGTCATCTATATGAACCGGAATAACCTGGTGATCAAAAGCGAGTGCATCAGCCGTGGCGGCGTCAGCGGTACCATTGTCGACATCCGCCTGATCCTGAAGCCTGCTCTCGAATGCCTTGCCAGCGGGATCATCCTCGCCCATAACCACCCTTCCGGAAACCTCAAACCAAGCCAGGAAGATCTGCTCCTCACCAAAAAAGTCAGAGAAGCCGCCAGGGTCATGGATATTGTCCTGCAGGACCATATCATCACCGGCGATGGAAATTATTTAAGTATGATTGACGAAAGTCTGATATGATAAAGATAGTAACGATTATAGGCGCCAGGCCCCAGATCATTAAAGCCGCCGCGCTAAGCAGGGCCATCAAAACCCACTACAGCCAATCCATCCGGGAAGTTATTGTCCACACCGGGCAGCATTACGACGAGAACATGAGCCAGGTATTTTTCAACGAGCTTGGCATTCCTGCTCCCGATTACAACCTTAATACCGGCAGCGGCAGCCATGGCAAACAAACGGCGGCCATGATCACCGGCATCGAAGAGATCCTGATGAACGAGAAGCCCAACGGCATCGTGCTGTACGGCGACACCAACTCTACCCTGGCCGGCGCTATTGCTGCCAGCAAGATCCATGTACCCATCGTGCACATCGAAGCGGGCCTTCGCTCTTTCAATAAGGCAATGCCGGAAGAGGTTAACCGGATTATGTGCGACCATGTTTCTACCCTACTGTTCTCCCCTACCAAAACGGGATTCGACAATTTACAACATGAAGGCTTTAAACTCAACAACGAAAAGCCTTACACGGCGGATAATCCAAAGATCTACCACAGCGGTGATGTGATGTATGACAACAGCCTGTATTTTTCGGATGTGGCGGAACAGAAAACCGATATCCTGCAAAAGCATCAGCTGAACCCTGCGGGCTTTATCCTCGCCACCATTCACCGCAATAACAATACCGACGAGCCGGCACGCCTCAACGCATTGTTCTCGGCCCTGTACAAGCTCAGCGAGGAGAAGCAGCTCACGGTTGTGCTTCCTTTGCATCCGCGCACCGCCAAGCTACTCCAACATAACCTCAGCCCCGGATTATACAAACAGGTATCGGAGAGCAAGCGCATGAAGCTGATCGAACCGGTGTCTTTCCTGGAAATGATCGCCCTGGAAAAGAACTGCGCTATTGTGATGACCGATAGCGGAGGCGTTCAGAAGGAAGCATTTTATTTCAAAAAGCCCTGCGTGATCCTTCGGCCTGAAACGGAGTGGGTAGAGCTGGTCAACTGCGGATCGGCCATTATTGCTGATGCGGATGAAGCGCGAATCCTGGAAGCCTTCGACACCTTAATGAAAAATAAGGACCTTGTGTATCCTCCGTTTTATGGCAATGGCAAAGCGGCTGAGTTCATCTGCGCAGAAATGATCGCGCATCTGAGCTAGATAATTTTCTGTAAACTTCCGGGGACAGGAATGGATGAATTCCTGCAAAGGCTAGGATCCTTTTTTTTGTTCTTCGTCTTCGAGTTTCTTTTTCAGAATAGCCATCTCCTGCGCCAGGTCTTTGATCTGCTGGTGCTGCCTGGAGTTAACCACCGACAGGTGAACCAGGAAGATGACGATGGCGAAGATGGCGCCCAGGAAAATCAACGATGGCGCGTAATAAATCCCCAAAAGGTCTGCAATCACTTCCAATCCGTTTCTCCAGAACGAGAACAGCAGCAGCAGGGCCGTGCAGGTGATCCAGATAAAAGAGTACTCCTCCCGCAGCTTCCCCCGCGCAATTAAACGAAAGATGAAGAACATGAAGCACAGCGCCATGGCAATGGCAATGATCTGTAGCCTATAGGAGATGACGTTTTCCATTGAATTTTAAACGAATATACAAAAAGATTATGCCCAGTGTGACTTTAAACATATAGTATACGGTTTTGTAGGTCCTGATGGAAGACTTCCCGCCCTGCCTTTCGCGCATGATGACCGGCGTTTCGCGGATGTGTAAGCCATGAAGCGCATACAGGATAATGGCCTCGGGCTCCGGATATTCGTCGGGATAATAGCCGGAAACCAGCTCCAGCGCCCGGCGGTTGAGCGCCCTGTAGCCGGAGGTACTATCGTAGACGGTTACTCCCACCAGCTTTTTATTGAGCCACCTGAAATAGCTGATGCCGGTACGGCGCAGGGACGAGGATTGAAAGCCTTCTTTCGTCAGGTAGCGCGAGCCGATCGCTACATCAGCTTCTCCACCGGTGATGAGCTTCAGGATCTTGTGCAGTTCGGATGGCGGATGCTGGCCGTCTCCGTCCATTTGCACGGCAATATCATAACCGTTCCGGAAAGCATACTTGTAGCCTGCCTGCACAGCTCCGCCAATGCCAAGGTTTACGGGAAGGTCAATGAAGGTCATCCGGTGATCGATGAAGATCTGCCTGGTATTATCGGTCGAGCAGTCGTTGACGAACACAGGCGTCACCGTGATGCCCTCCGGAAAGAGCGTGCGGCTGATCTCCGCGTAGAGGCTCAGCACAACGTCTTCCTCGTTAAAGCAGGGAATAACCAACGCAACCTTTGCCGCCTTACTCATCCCGCTCCCCCCTTCTCATCGCTTCATAATCAGGTTTCTTCAACAGGCTTTTCAGGTAAGCCCTGTCTTCCGGCGAATAATCGGTTTTGAAGAACGTAAACCAATACGCTTCCCTGGTCATCGAGTCCCAGTGAAAGATCGAGTTTCTCATCTGCGCCATGTGAAGCAGGTTGAGGGCTATAAAGAACAGGCAGGCGGCAAAAGAGGCTATCACCAGCGGAATCCTGATTTTTAGCTTCTCAAGAGAAAAAATGCGTGCGATAAAAAAAGCGAGGGGCACTGCCAGGAAAGCATAGGCCTGTACCAGCGCGCGCATGCCGTAAGCACCGCCGAATCCCCAATCCCACCAGGAGCTCACGAGGTAAATATTCATCAAAAGATACAGGCTGAGTGGGAGTGCCAGGCTTCTCCACCTGAACCACATCATGACCAGGCCAAGCATCATCAGCATTGCAAGCGGCGTGTAGATGAACCAGCCTTTGTGCCAACCGAACAACACGCTACAGATCTTCGGATCTGCAAAAAAGAAGCGCTCGGTGCTTCCGTACGAAAAAAACAGGTACTGACCGGTAAGTGCTTTCCAGAACAGGAACTGCGGGATGAGCGGCAGTACAAAAAGCGTGGCGAGAATGAACCACTTCCACCGTAATGCGAGCAAGTCGCTGAGCCTTTCCGCCAGCGTTGCCTTTGAGCTGATACCATAAAGCAACGGAATGAGGAGGATCAGGATCTCCGTTGGCCTGATCAGAACGACCAGTCCTGCGATCAGGCTCATGTAACACAGGTACTTAAAATGTTTCGTCGCATGCCATTGGAAGACGTGATGGAAAAACACTGAAAATAAAAAGAAGAGGTAACTGTGTGCCATTTCCCCTTCCCGGAAGGTATAGTAAAATAAATTGGTGGCGGCGAGGATCAGCACCATGGTGATGGCGGCTACCCACTCGGAAAAGAACATCAGCAGCGTTTTGCGCATGTACCAGAACCCGATAAACACATATACGAGCGTGCCTATATGGATACACCAGGCATAAGGAGCGCTATAACCGTTCTGCTCATAGCCCAGCAGATGGGCGAAACCATGCCCCGACAAAAAGAAAGGCAGATACAGCATGGCCATACCCATGGTAACTTTAGGGATTCCATCACCTGTGGGCGTTTCGGTAAGCCAGTAGCGATGAGGGAGATCGAAAAAAAAACCGTGGTGAACGAACTCTGCCACCAGGTAAGAATAATACTGATCTGTATCATTTGCAAAAAAGGGATCACCGATCCACTTCATCTGGAACCTGAGCGAAAACAGGGAAACCGCGGCCATCAACAGCAGGGCCACCACGGTGGGTGTGGCCAGCGTGTTGCGTAGCGGTTGTTTCATGCGTATCGTGGCCTGGCCTGACTCCATGTGTGTCAATCAATCGTTTCAATGCGAGGGCAATCCTGCAAATATGCATTGGATGCTGCCGCGCTAATAATCCCTTCTTCCATCTGCTCCTTTCATGGCAGCATCGTAATCAATTTTGGTGAGCGACTTGTAATAGCGCTCCTGGTCTTCGGGAGTATGAAACTCAAACTTATCAAAGATCTGCCAGTAGGCGTCCTTATTCATTGAATCGTAATGGATCATAGATACCCTGCACTGATAGGTCTGGATCATATTCAAACAGACAAAGCACATCAGGCAAACCGTGACGCCATACTTTTTGAGGTGATCGAGCCATACGATTCGCGATGATCCGGAAACGACAGATTGCAGGAAAGCACCAAAAGGCAGCATCATCAGCGGGTAGCTTTCTACCAGTGCCCTCATGCCAAAGCTCCCGCCATACCACCAGCACCACCAGCAGGAGATCACATATAAATTCAATACAAAAAACACCACTAGCCCGAAACGGAATTCCGACACATATTTTTTCATAAAAAAAATGCCGATCAGGCTAAAGACCATGATGGGCGTATAAACCAGCCATCCTTTCCGGTAGCTGAACAATACTTCCAGGATCCTCGGATCGCCCCAGAAAAAGCCTTCGTTCGAATAGGAGAAAAAGAAAAAAGATCCCATAAAGACTTTCCAGAAGATGATCTGCGGCAATACCATCAGAAAGCCAAACAGGAAGATCAGTGCCAGCTTCCATTTATGCAGCAGAAAGAACTGCATCTGCGCTTTGAATGTGGCCTTATCCCTCACCCCATACAACACAAATACGATAAAGAACAAACAGTCGGTAGGCCTGATGAGCGTGATGAGGCCTATCAGGAAGCCAACGAGGATGGAGTTTGAAACCTTCGGCTCTTTATGCCATTTGATGGTCATGAGGAGAAAGGCCGACACCAGGCAGAACAGGTAGCCATGCGAATACTCGCCTTCCCGGAGTGTGTAATACAAGAGGTTGGTGCCGAAGAAAGCGACAAAGAGCAGAACAGCTGTAATACTTTCGGTATAGAACCGAAGGAGCACCTTTCGCAAAAAGAACAGCCCCAGCAGCACATAAAAAATACTTCCGAAGTGGATCATCGTCGCGTAAGGCTCCGACCAGCCATCAAGTGGGCTGTGCTGGTTGATCGCGATCTTATGGCCCATTAAGAAAAACGGAGCGTACATGACGGCCATGCCACAGGTGTATTTGGGATTTTTATTCCCGTTGGGCATAACCTGCATCGGCACCTTCGACTGGCTGAAAGACAGGTCGTGCTGCAACAGGGCTGCCGGCAGGTAGGAATAGTACATTTCGACGTCCCACACAAAAGGAGAGCCCTGGCCCCGCTTCCAGGTTTGCCAGTACTCGTAGGTTGATAAGGAAAAAATAATGGCAAACAGCAACACTAAAACAGATGGTTTTATGCCTGATCTTTCTGCCATGTTTCTACAATTTAATTTTTATTAACGTTCGCGCCTTGTGTTATATTGTCTTTCCTGTAAAGCCGGAGCCGCGCGGCAACGCTTTCCGGCAAAAAAGAAAAGGCTGCTTATTGGCGGTTACCAGGCGCAGCCTTTTCGGGATGTATTGAGTTCCGGCGCTCAGCGGCAGCCTGGAATTAAAGCACCATTTCGGGAACCTCGCCTTCCACGATCAGCTTGCCTTCTGTGGCATTTTTGATCTGCTCCACGCTAACCCCCGGAGCACGCTCCAGTAATTTAAATCCGCCTTCCGGCATCACCTCCAGCGCGGCAAGCTCCGTTACAATACGCTTCACACAGCGAACACCCGTTAAAGGCAAGGAGCATTGCCTGAGCAATTTCGATTCGCCGGCCTTGTTGACGTGCTGCATGGCCACAATGATGTTTTTGGCGCTGGCTACGAGGTCCATCGCTCCACCCATGCCCTTCACCATTTTTCCGGGAATTTTCCAGTTGGCAATATCGCCGTTCTCACTCACTTCCATCGCTCCCAGGATGGTAAGATTGACTTTCTGTGCACGGATCATACCGAAGCTCATGGCACTGTCGAAAATAGAAGAACCTTTCAATAAGGTTACCGTTTGTTTTCCGGCATTGATGAGGTCAGCGTCCTCTTCCCCCTCGTAAGGGAAAGGGCCCATACCCAGGATACCGTTCTCCGATTGCAGAACCACGTTTACACCATCGGGAATGTAATTGGCAACCAGCGTCGGGATACCGATCCCGAGGTTTACGTACATCCCGTCTTTTACTTCGCGGGCAATCCGTTTTGCAATTCCGTTCTTATCTAACATAAAATTATAGAGTTGATCCCGAAAGCATTCGGGATGGATTATTAATTTCTTTTTCTGACAGTACGCTGCTCGATGCGTTTTTCATATTTTTCACCCTGGAAGATGCGGTGCACGTAGATTCCGGGCGTATGGATGTTGTCAGGATCTAGCCCTCCGACTTCTACCAGCTCCTCTACTTCGGCAATGGTAATTTTGCCGGCCATTGCCATCATCGGGTTGAAGTTGCGCGCCGTAGAGCGGAAGATGAGATTTCCGGCCGTATCGCCTTTCCAGGCCTTTACAATGGCAAAATCCGCTTCAAAGGCATGCTCCATCAGGTATTCTTTTTCTTCACCGTTGTAATTGAATTTGCGGGTTTCTTTACCGATTGCCACTTCGGTACCAACACCGGCAGGCGTATAGATCACGGGCATGCCATATCCTGCTGCCAGGCAGCGTGTGGCCAGGGTGCCCTGTGGGATCAGCTCCACTTCCAGTTCGCCGCTCAGCATCTGCCTTTCAAATTCGGCGTTCTCCCCCACATAGGACGAAATCATTTTTTTGATCTGCTTGGTTTGCAGTAACAGGCCAAGGCCGAAATCATCGACACCGGCATTGTTACTGATGCAGGTGAGGCCTTTCACACCTTTTTTAACGAGGGCGTTGATGCTGTTCTCCGGGATCCCGCATAAGCCAAAGCCCCCTACCATAAGGGTCATGTTATCTGTAATGTCCTTTACAGCCTCTTCGGCATTTTTTACAACTCTGTTTATCATAACCTAATTACGTTTAACTCAGATTTAATTTTGCCCGCTAATTTAGCCAAAAATAATTTATATCGCTGTTTTTAACCGATAAAGCCCGCGCCTGTGTTTCAGGTAGGCCCTGTCCACGACCAGGCGGTTCATTCCCGGAAACCGACAGGCCTCACCCCGAATTTCACGAGGTTCTCTGTCATGGTATGGGGTGGCGAATGCTGGTAGAACCGGGCCCAGGCCCTTTCGGTCAGCGTACTTTTAAAAACACCTCCTGTGTTGATGGCTAAATTGAAGCCCGCGCACAGCACAAGGATACCTGCAAAAAGCTTTGCCTGCAACATCTTCGGGTCTGCCAGCCGGGCCGAAAGCCGCACCATATACATGACCATGGCAATAAACACAGGCTGATAAATTCTGGCGATCCACTCACCGCGCATGGGAAACCCACCGCCGTAGGCAGGAGCCAGGTTATTGAATAAAAAAATGGCCAGGGCAAAAAGCAGGATGCTACCTTCGATCCGGTTGAGCCTGAAGCCTGTTGCATAACCATAGCTAACCGCTATCAGGAAACACAGTGGCAAGAACAGAAAATTAGAATCGAAGTAATTATAAAAGAGCGTCTTTGGCGCTTCAGCCATCAGGCTCAGCCAGTCGGAAACATTGGTGATGTGCAGGTAGGATTGCAGAATAGACAGGTAGAGGCCGCTGTTCTCGGATTTAAGCTCTGTAGCTCCGGAGCTTTTAAGCCAGTAGACGATCAGCATCTGGGGAATGACCATGATGGGCACCGACAGGATGATCTTTTTCCACTCCCGCTGCCTGAAGTAGATCAGCAAAATGGCAGGGTAAAAAAATGCAAAGAGGTCGTAGGCTGTAAACAGGATGGAAATAAGCGAAAGGTAGAGAAGGTGTTTTTTCAGACTCTCTGTTTCCTGCATTTTCCACATGATCATATAGATCCAGCAACAGCAGGGCACGATCATAACCTGCGCAAACGGAGACCCGATCCAGTACATGATGCCGGGATAAGTTGCCAGCAGGATCATCGCCACGTAGGCAGGCCATACGCCGATGTTGCGGTAAACAAACCTGATGAAACTATAAAACGACAGCAGCGTGATGAGAAAGGCCGCGATGAGCCCTCCCAGGTAAAAGCCCGCCATTTTGAAAAAAGGAAAGGCCAGGATATAAAACAGCTCGCGGCGCAACACCCAGCCCCAGCCCCATGCATCAACGCCTTCGCCCATGATAAAATGGTAATTGCATTCGTAATGAACATAATCGAAGTTAACGATGTAGCCTTCCCGCACAAAAGGATTCTCGAGGGTAACCGCATATGCCGACAAAGTGCCTGTGTTCAGATACATCTCGGCCAGCAGAAGCACCAGCGCGCATAGCATGGATATAGCGAATGTTCTGTTGCCTGAGAAAAAAAATCGGGAAGGCGCACTATTAATCATTCATGTAATCTATTTTAGAGGCAATGGATGAAGACCCATACCAACAGTTCCTATGATCAAATATATCCTTATTTTTAATACCATCGTGCTGCTGAACACCATCGCCCCCTTACCGTGCGTTCAGGCTGTCGAGCAGCACCGGCGAAATACCATGCGCAGGAAATGTAAAATCGGGGGTCTTCACGATGAAAAAGCCACATCCTGTTCTCAAGATGCGTATAGAGCGGAACTTTTGCTGATACAAGGCTGTATCCACCGGATCCGGTAAGAGCAGGTAGTTGAAAGTGTTTGAATGAAACCATTCTGTGTTGGCTACATGCGAATTGTAATTCAGATCAGGGAACACGGCATAAAGCCTGAGGCCCTTTCGGGAAAACATAGTGACAGGCTTTGCATCCCAGTAACCGGCAAGCCCGCATTTAAGTCCGGCGCCCGACGCAAATGCATCAAGGACTCTGACCTTATCGGGATAATAGCTGAAGTAGCGGTATAAAAAAGTGGTATTGATGAATCGGCAAGCTACTATAAAAAACAACACATGCACCACCAGGGCAATCCCTTTTCCATATCGCAGCCGGCTTTTGCTTCTGACCATGTATGCCAGGAAAACCATAAGGTTAAGCGGCATGAGGTAAAAAGGGTAAATGTTGTAGCGCAAGGTATCATATCCTGTATAATTGCCATTGATGATAGGTGCGCTGATTACCAGGACGCTAAAGACGATGTTGAATAGGATATAATAACTCAGCAAGCGGTCGCGGTTTTTTCGTGTCTTGAAATACAGCACAATGATAGCTATAAAAGCCACCATGCTCAGGCAGATGGTCATGGATTTAAAACTGAACTCCGAAAGGTAGTCAGCCATTTGCCGGCTGAAAATCCGGAGAGATTCTGCCATATCGGAAAATGCCATCAACTTATGGGGCTGATCAACATGAACGTAGTTTCCTTGTGCCAGAACATAGAAACACACTAAGCCCAAAGCAGCGGAGAGCAAGAGTGTTCCCATGAACAAAAATACTACCTTAGATTTAAAAGGTTTAATAAAGAACAGGGCTGTACTAAAAGCGGGGATGGTATAGAAGATCAGGAAGAGCCTGTCGGAAACAATACACAGAACGCTGATACCCAACAGGGATAACAAAAGCCAGGTGGACGGCTTTGTAAAATACTTCAGGCTTATCCATAAACAAAACATGGCCATGACAAAGCTTCCGGTATGGAAAGCGTTGCTCAGCATGTAAAAAGAGTAGTAATATTCCCTGGAGAAAAATAAATACTCCATAATAAAAAACGTCAGTAGCAGGAAAATCAGGCTATACCAGTGTGTCGACTGCCGGGGCATCAGGCTTTTGAAAATACGCGACATGATATACATCAGAGCCGCCACCTGGATAACAGAAAAAATAAAAGAGGCGATCCATAACGAATTACCGGATACAAGCATCAGCCCGAAATACACTACCATATCCGGAAAAAAATTCGGGGCGGGATTAAGAACCCATCCCTTCAACTCATTGCCGTCTATAAAAAGGTCCTTGTAAACCGAAGGAAGATAAAGGCAATCCGCACTGAAGAATTTATCGATATCGTAATCGGCAAGTCTCGAAAACCAGGCTAAAATAAAGCACAGTACTACCGAAACAGAAATAAGATTAAGGATGGAATAATGGAAACGTCCGGCATGAACAAACCATTTCATTACTAATATGCGCCGTCAAAATTCAATTCGTCCCTCTGGAAGTCCTCCTGGCTTTCCTGATCATACTTTGAGCAATCCAGCTCTATATCGCCCATATTAGCAGGCTTAGGGAATCCACCCTTAGATACTTTAAGCTTCGGATCGGCATATACTTTCTGGAAAAACTTACCCCAGATCGGCAATGCCATGCTGGCTCCCTGCCCTTCGGCGGTGGAGTTGAAGTGGATACTCCTGTCTTCTCCGCCCGTCCAGCAGCCGGCAACCAGTTCAGGCGTCAGGCCCATGAACCAGCCATCGGCATTATTCTGGGTAGTACCTGTTTTACCGGCAATCTCATTGGTCAGTTTATATTTTCCTCTCAGGCGGGCGCCGGTACCGTAGTCCACCACACCACGCATCAGCTGGATCATCACATAGGCTTTTTCCTCACTCATCACCTCGTCGGACGTCGGGAAAAATTCTTCCAGCACCTTTCCGTTCTTATCTTCGATACGGGTTACAAAGGTAGGCTGGATGTAAGTGCCTCTGTTGGCAAAAGTGGCATTGGCGGCTACCATTTCAAATACCGAAATATCAGGTGTACCCAGGGCAATGGAAGGCACAGGATCGATCGGGGCTGTAATTCCCAGGCGCCTTACCAGGTTGATGACCGCATCCGGTCCATATTGCTTCATCACCCAGGCCGTCACATAATTGACAGAGCCTGCCAGCGCTTTACGCAGGGTGATCATTTTCCCGGTTCCTTTGTCTCCATCCGAATTATCCGGGCACCACTCTTTCCCATCGGCTGTGGTAATGCAGGTCCTCACGTTGGGCACCTGGTAGCAGGGCGACAAGCCTTCCTGGATGGCAAGGGCATATACAAAGGGCTTGAACGTAGATCCAACCTGCCGGCGGCCTACCTTCACGTGATCGAATTTAAAATGCTTGTGGTTGACACCGCCCACCCAGGCTTTTACATAGCCGGAGGAAGGCTCAATCGCCATGAAGCCCGTGTGCAAAAAGCTCTTATAATAACGGATGCTGTCCCAGGGCGACATGACCGTGTCGATGTCACCACGAAGGCTATACACCGTCATCTTCACAGGCTTCTGAAAATTGGCATAGATCTCTTCTTTACTCAATCCCGAATCTTTCAGGGAGCGGTAGCGGTCGCTCCGCTTCATAGAGCTCATCATGATGTTTTCGATCTGCTCTTTGTTGACGTTCCAGGCAAAGGGGGCATTTTTCTTGGTCTTGCATTCTTTGGCAAACGCCTTTTGCAGATCCGTCATGTGCTCATGCACCGCTTCTTCGGCATACTGCTGCATACGCGAATCGAGGGTCGTGAAAATACGGAGCCCATCCTTATAAATGTTGTAGGGCTTGTTGGTTTCAGGGTTGATGTGGTTGGCACACCATTGCTTCAGGAAATATTCGCGCAGGTATTCCCGGAAATAGGGCGCAGGGCCGTCGTTATGATCTTCCGGGCGATATACAATTCCCAGCGGAAGCTTTTTCAGGCTGTCGTACTTTTCCCGGGTGAGGGTGCCATTCACTACCATTTGCATCAGCACAACATTTCTGCGCTGCAGTGTTGCCTCTTCTTTACGGATAGGATTGAACAGGGAAGGGTTTTTAGCCATCCCGATCAGCATCGCTGCCTGCTGGATCTCCAGGCTGTCCTGGCTCCTGTTGAAATAGATCTGTGCAGCCGATTTAATGCCAACTGCCTGGTTCAAAAAGTCAAACTTATTCAGGTAAAGGGTGAGGATCTCGTCTTTGGTATAGTTCTTCTCGAGGCGTGCGGCAATCACCCACTCTTTCATCTTGCGGACGATCATTGAGAATTTATTGAGCTTCTGGCGCGGAAACATCATTTTGGCAAGCTGCTGCGAAAGCGTGCTGCCCCCGCCACTGCTGGAGCTACCACGAACTGCGCCAAATACGGCACGCGCAAGGGCCTTTGCATCCACGCCGCTATGATCCCTGAAACGGACATCCTCCGTCGCAATCAGGGCGTCCACCAGGTCCTTATCCAGTTCATAGTATTTGACATTCACCCGGTTCTCCGAATAGTACTTCCCCAGCGTTTTCAGATCGCTGCTATAGATAACCGTTGCCAGGTTGCTCTTCGGGTTTTGCAATTCCTCTACGCTCGGCAGATCAAAAAACAGCTCAAAGGAAATCAGGGAAACAAGAATAAAAATCGCCAGGAACGGTCCCCAAATAATAAGCCAGGTGAGTTTTATGAATTTAGAGTTTTTAGTGGCGGCCATATAGTTTGTGTGGTACAAAAATAACCCAAAACCCCATACCTCAAAGTAATTATTAAAATAGAAATCCAATAATGGCTTTTTTTAACATCATGCCAAAATCCAATTCACTCAATCACCAAATCATTATTGCGAATTTTTGTTAACTTTGGTTTTAAATCCTCGTGAAGTATGAAACAAATTTTATTTATTTCTTCATTAATTTATTGTTTTTCGGGTATATCTCAAACTGCTCCAAAAACAGAACTTCAATCAAAAACACCTGGCGAACCCCAGAAAACGTTTGATGTAAAAAAAGCGTATGAGGAAGCCAAAGCAAAGGGAGTCCGGGCCACGGATATTGAAGGCTATGTGCAGACCAAAAAGCATGAATTTTCATCGGCTCATAGTTTGTCAAAACAAGATCATATTCATACCCCTTACGAGCAGGTAAGCAAAGATGTCCAGGAAACGGTCATTTACCTGACGAACAAAGCCGGGATTCCAAACACTCCTCAGAATGTGGGCTGCTCGAATCTGGGTTTTGAGCAATATAACTTCAGCGGATGGACAGGAGGAACGGGCACCGTATCAACAGGTGCTGTAGGCTCAAACCCGGTTTACAACCCGGTTGGCAGCGCTATTGTGAACAGCGCCGGAAACAACGTTTCCCTGTTGAATACAACCAATTACCATACGATCATGACGATCCCTCCTACCAACCCGGTTTACCCGACCTGTGCCGGCTACGATTCTTTAGCTATTCATACTACAGGCATGGGCCAGGTTTCTGCCATCCCTTTCGTCAGCCCTTACAGTTTCGACCCGGTTTCCGTTCGCCTCAACAGTGCCAACTCTAACTACCGTGCGGCAAGGCTTAAGTACATCGCTACCGCATCATCCGTCACACAACGTATTTCATTCAGCTACGCTGTTGTTCTGAATGACCCTGTTTCCCACCTTGCTGAGGAATCACCTTATTTTAAGGTGGAAGTGATCAATGAAAGTACAGGTAATATCCTGCCCGGCTGTACTTCTTATACCTTCAACCCGAAAACGACAAGCTTGGCAGATTCCTTGATGACATCCAACCTGACGATTTACGGGGATGTTGTGAAGTACCGCAAATGGCAGTATTATACGGTTGACCTGTCTTCCCTTCCTGCCGGCACCAACGTTTCCATTAATTTCGAGGTCGGAGGTTGCACCTTGGGCGGGCACACAGGCTATGCCTATGTAGATGCCGAATGCGGTGGAACAGCGACTCCCTATGTAAATATGTGCAGCGGCTCTACCTTTGCCACCTTGGTTGCCCCGACAGGCTTTACTACCTACCAGTGGCTGGACCCATCCAACAACCCTATACCGGGCGCTACCAATGACACCCTGGTTGTCAACGGCCCGACAAACGGCTCTATCTATACCGTACAGATGGTATCTCCGGGCGGATGTGCCGTCACCTCTACCGTATCCATTATTCCTACAACCATCAATATCATCAACCTGAACTCGACCAGCTCATGCGCCGGAGGCAACTCCGGAACGGCTTATGTGCAAGCATCGGGCAGTAGCTCGGGCTATACCTACCAATGGACAAGCACTTCCGGCCCTAATATAGGAACCGTTGTCGGGACCACACAAACAGTCAACGGCCTTGCTCCGGGCACATACAGTGTGCTGGTATCGAGCGGGATTGTGGGCTGTGGGCAGGCTTCGGCGAATTTATCCGTTGGTGTGACCCCTGCCCAGTTTTTCACCCAAACATTTCCTTATTGCGGCAACACAGCAGCTATTCCTAAACCGGGCGGCACCAATTACCAATGGTATGCGGGCACAACGCCTATCCCGGGCCCTATAGGCACTAATGACACTTTATATGTTTCTCCCGTAACAAACGGCTCAGCTTATAATTTAACCTATACCAACGCTTTTGGCTGTAAGGACTCCATCCAGTTTGTGCTCAGCCAGATTGCCGGCGGCGAAGCATTCCTTTCCGACAAAGTGAATGTATGCCCCGGAAATGGCAACGGCTCGGTGGTATTGAATCTCAACACAACTTTCCCTGCTCCTTATAACTATTCTGTAAAAAGCAGCACGGCCACCGTGATCAATACATCATCTTCTGCTACAACCATGACGGTAAGCTCACTGGCCCAGGGCAATTATACGGCCACGGTCAACGACGGGGTTTGTATCTATACCAATACCTTCACTATTTTGCCTATCCCGACGAACTTCACCATCACTACCACCAATACGGTGCTCTGTCTTCCAAACGATACAGCCAAAATAAATCTGAGCTATGGCAATGTGCCTCCTAATTATTGCGGCACTGATCCAAACCTTTGCCCTCCCGGCACGCTGCCGAATACCCTGTTTTCCGCGGGGCCATTCACGAGCAACAGCAACAATACCTATCCTGTTCCTTATGGCAACAACCACTACTCTTCTAAACACCAGTTCCTGGTAAAGGCATCCGACCTGACTTCCGCCGGCCTCTCTGCCGGTAAGATCTCAAGCCTGGCCTTTAAAATCACGAACATGAACTCGAGCGTATCTACTTTCTCCAACTACGAGATCAAAATAGGCTGCAGCAATGTCAATGCTTTTGTCTCCAGCGGCACAGGTCCTTCCTTTGTGACATCCGGCATGCAAACCGTGTATTCCGCGGCGAGCCAGAGTGTCACAACCGGCTGGCTGACGCATCCGTTCTCCCAGGCTTATGTGTGGGACGGAAATTCAAACCTGGTAGTTGAGGTGTGTACAGGCGCTTCCAACACGACTTCAGGCAATCCTTCCTTTGAAATGAAGCAAATGCCATACATTGCCAACATGAGGAACATCTCTACTTCTTCGGGAGTAAGTGCATGCCCTGCTGCTGTAGGAAACGGCAGCGGAAGGCTGATGGCTAACGGCGATTACATGCTGCCTAACATGAAGTTTACCTTCTGCCCGTATGCGCCACCGGCTTCGTCTTACACCGTGAGTGTGGCGCCGGGAACGATAGGACATAACTATGGCAACGACTCCCTCAAAATCATTCCGCCGTTCACCATTCCTCCTACCAACAACCAACCGGTAACTTACACCATCACGGTGACCAATCCTGTAGGTGGTTGTGTCTCTACCCAAACGGTAGCCATGCTCTATCCTTCGCTCACCAATTCGATTACGGCTACACCAACACAATCTACAGTTTGCATCGGAACACCGGTAAACCTGTCCTCTTCCGGCACCATCCTTTACAATTGGTATTACATGCAGGGTAACACGGCGATGCCGATTTCGACAAGCCCGACAATTACGGTAACGCCACCGGCTGCCGGTACCAATACCTATGTCGTCACAGGTACTTCGCCTTGTCCTTCGGCTATTCCGGATACAAAAACAGTAACCATCAATGTGATCCCGAAAGCGGACCTGCTCATCTCTCCGCTACAGGACATCACCAAATGCATGGACAGGCCTTATGTGATTACAACCGGGGTAGGCTCCGCCACTCCGGGCAATCCGGGCACACCGTACACCTACAGCTGGGCTACCTTACCGGGAAATGCACCGGCACCTGGAAACAACACGGCATCGAGCTATACGATGAATGCCAATACAACCACATCGCTGGTAGTAACGGTGAACGGACAGTGCGCTAATCCGACCATGGATACGGTGGTGATCTCCAACTTTGTGAATGACCTCACCATTTCCATCCTGGACTCATCTACTGCCTGCGCCAATTCGGAAGTAACGCTGCATGCCACCGCAAGCGGAGGTTATCCTGATTACCTCTACGGTTGGTTCCTTGAGAACAGTTCGCAGTCGCTTTCCAACAGCAGTACCGTAACCTTTACCAATGCTGCCACTCAGGGCGCCTACTCCATTGCCGTGTATGTGAATGACAGCTGCGGATATACCGCGGGCGATTACCAAACCATCATCGTGCTTCCTCCATGCAACGTAGAGATCCCGAATGTTATCACACCAAATGGAGATATTGCCAACGAGTTCTTCAAGATCAAAAATATTGAGTTCCACCCGAATACAAATGTGACCATCTTTGACAGGTGGGGAAGAAAAGTATACGAGAACTCTAATTACAATAACGAATGGAGGGGCGACGGTGTATCCGACGGAACGTTCTTCTATGTCGTCGATGTTCCCGACGATAAGCAGTACACCGGTTTTGTGACTGTCTTCAAGAAATAGAGATCCCGAAAATCAGGATAGGAGCCCCGTTGCAACAGATGTGACGGGGCTTTTTTTCGTTTTGTTTTCAGGACATTTTCCCTTACTATTATAACATGTTAAACGATCAGCACCTGCTCATTATTTGTACCGTATGGCCGGAACCCTTGTCGTCGGCTGCGGGGAGCAGGATGATGCAGCTGATCCGGTTTTTCCTGGACCGATCATGCCGGGTAACCCTGGCCTGCGATGCTCACCGGACAGACTATTCCGGGGATCTTTCCTCATATCCCATAGAGGCTTTGAAGATCGAACTGAACGATAGCGGCTTCGACCATCAGCTCAGAGAGCTGTGGCCATCTATGGTATTATTTGACCGCTTCATGACAGAGGAAAAATACGGGTGGCGGGTAGCGGAGCAATGCCCGGAAGCTTTGCGGATCCTCGACACCGAAGACCTGCATTGCCTGCGGAAAGCAAGGCAGCTGGCTTTAAAAAAACAACAGGATGTGCTGCCCCTCCTTCTGCAAAGCGATATTACCAAACGGGAGATGGCGAGCATCTACCGCTGCGATCTTTCCCTTATTATCTCCACCTATGAGATGGAATTGCTGCAAACTGTTTTCAAAATAGATCCGCAACTCCTGCACTATATCCCCTTGCTTCCCGATTATCCGGAGCAGCAGGAGATCTGCGCCTGGCCCGCATATGATGAAAGGGCTCACTTCGTCAGCATCGGTAATTTCCTTCATGAGCCAAACACCGATGCAGTGCTTTACCTGAAAGAAGTGCTTTGGCCTTTGATCCGGAAAGAGCTGCCGGAAGCGGAACTCCATGTTTACGGCGCTTACCCTAATGAGAGGATCAGACAGCTTCATCACGAAAAGGAAGGCTTCCTGGTCAAAGGACGGGCAGAAAACGCCAAAGAAGTTATCGGCGCAGCCCGCGTTCTTCTCGCTCCTCTACGGTTTGGCGCAGGCATCAAGGGGAAGCTCCTGGAAGCCATGCTCTGCGGCACTCCCAGCGTTACCAGCTCCATAGGAGCCGAGGGCATGCACAAGGGCTTTTCCTGGAATGGCGCCATTGCAGACGAACCCAGCGCATTTGTATCTTCTGCAGTGAGCTTATACACCTCTATCGGACACTGGAAAACGGCTCAAAACCAGGGCCTTGCCATTCTTCGTGATTTCTACGACACCGCTGCTCATTCGGCAGCATTCCTGGAAAGGCTTACTACCCTGCAACAGAACCTTCCTTCTCACCGCATGTCTAATTTCATCGGGGCTATGCTGCTCCACCATAGCCTCGCCAGCACCAAATACATGGCACGCTGGATCGAGCTGAAAAATAAAACACAAGCCTGACATTGCCTCCGGCCCTATTTCCCTAACTACACCTTCAACCATAAAAAAAGCCTCTCACTATTCT
>DGQK01000034.1 GCA_002390745.1 Bacteroidetes bacterium UBA4416
ACCCACATCGGGCAGGCTTCCTGGAAAACATTGAGCTGCGGAAAAAATTTTCTGATCTCTATGCGGTAAGATTCCGAGGACACCGTTCCGCTGGTTGCGAAAACACCGACATGCCCTGTTTTGCTATAGTTTCCGATGACTTCGGCAGTAGGACGGATCACTCCCAACACCCGTTTTGCGGAATCGATCGCCGGGAGGTCTTTTTGCTGAATGGTCCGCAAAGCCTTGGCAGATGCGGTATTGCATGCAAGCACCACAAGTTCGCAGCCCCGGTCGAACAAATGACGGACGCATTCGAGGGTGTATTCATAAACGGTATCGAAAGAGCGGGAACCGTATGGCGTACGCGCATTGTCGCCCAGGTACAGGTAATCGTATGCAGGCATCTGAGCAACGAGTTCTTTCAGAACCGTCAGTCCTCCATAGCCGGAGTCGAACACGCCAATAGGCGAATAGGTCGTAGAATCTTTCATCTTTGCAATATTACTACTTTTACGGCGTTTACTGATTTAATTGTGTATATTTATGCTTTCCCCGCAGAGAGCAAATTAATCTTAAACCAAACAAATGGCATTTTCTCCAATTCGCTTTGTCGATAAAAACAAAGACAAGGCATTATTTTTCGCAACACTTCGTAAGCGGGTAGACGGTTATTTTCGTGACAACAAGATCTCCAAACATTATAACAGCACGATGGTCATCAAAACGGTTATCCTGTTAAGCGCTTATATTTTACCATTTGTCTATATCCTGGTCTTTAATCCGACGTTCCATGTTGCACTGTGTTTGTGGGCGCTGATGGGCTTTGGCCTTGCAGGCATTGGGATGAGTGTGATGCACGATGCCAACCATGGTGCATACTCCTCCAGCCACCGGGTGAACTACTGGCTGGGCCATACACTTAACCTCCTGGGCGGCTCGGTATTCAACTGGAAAATGCAGCACAACGTGATGCACCATACGTATACCAACATCGTGCATTACGACGATGACATCGCCGATAAGCTCATCCTCAAGTTCAATCCGCATACAGAAGTGAAATGGTATCACAAGCTTCAGGTGGTATATGCTTTCCTGTTTTATGGAATTCTTACCTTATACTGGGCTTTATTAAAGGATTTTGTCCAGTTCAATAAATACACGAAGCAAGGCGTTAATACATCAACAAAAAAACAAAATCAAAGCCTTTGGACCAAGATCCTTGTCAGCAAGCTCGTTTATTGGGCTGCCTTTTTTATCCTGCCGGTATTTGTTTTCGGGATTCCTTTTTACCAGGTATTGATGGGCTACCTTCTGATGCAGTTCATCTCAGGCGTTGTGCTTACCGTCATTTTTCAGCTGGCACACACCGTAGAAGGCACTACGCATCCTTTGCCCGATAAGGATATGACGATCGAAAACAACTGGGCGGTACACCAGATGAACACCACGGTGAATTTTTCCCGCAAAAACAAATGGATCTCCTGGTACGTAGGGGGGCTGAATTTCCAGATAGAGCACCATCTGTTTCCCACTATTTGCCATGTGCATTATCCTGCGATCTCTGATATTGTGAAATCAACAGCCGAAGAGTTCGGCGTACCTTACCTCGAAAATGAAACCTTTGGGAAAGCGCTAAAATCACACATGAAGGCCATCATCAGCTTTGGCAAGATTCCGTCCCTCAACGAGGCTATCGGTTAAAACTTATCCGCAAAAACGCAAAGGCTTTCGCGAAGTTGATAAAGAACATTTTGGTTAGTTATTCAGATCTCTGCGCTTAAGCAACTAGAAGCCATCTCAAAATAGGTTTTAGGCTATTTGCGCAGGATTTTTCATTCAGGCGAGGCTCTTTTCGAAGCTCATACTCTCGCAGTCTGGGCTAGAAAAGAAACGAAGCATGAATGGAAAAGACACGCAAAGAGGCAACAGGTATTTTTGAGATGGCTTCTAGTACTGCTCGTTCTCGTTGGGAAAATCGCGGCTCTTGACATCTTTGATGTATTGCTCAAAAGCGCCGGTCATGCTCTCATACAGATTGAGGTACCTTCTCAGGAAGCGCGGGCTGAACTCGTGAGTCATGCCAAGCATATCGTGTGTCACCAATACCTGCCCGTCGACACCACCGCCGGCGCCGATCCCGATAACCGGAATGGAAATGCTTTTGGCCACTTCTTCCGCCAGCTTTGCCGGGATCTTTTCCAACACCAGGGCGAAGCAACCCGACTCTTCGAGGATTTTGGCATCTTCCATCAAGCGCCTGGCTTCTTCTTCTTCTTTTGCTCTTACCGTATAGGTTCCGAATTTGTAAATAGACTGTGGCGTAAGCCCCAAATGGCCCATCACGGGGATACCTGCTGTGAGGATGCGCTCAATGGAATCCTTGATCTCTTTGCCGCCTTCCATTTTCACGGCATGGCCCCCGCTCTCTTTCATGATCTTTATGGCCGAGGTCAGGGCTTCTTTGGAATTCCCCTGGTAAGATCCAAAAGGAAGATCCACCACCACCAGGGCGCGGTCGACAGCCCTCACAACGGAAGAGGCATGGTAGATCATGTGGTCGAGCGTAATGGGAAGGGTTGTTTCGTAGCCCGCCATCACATTGCTGGCACTGTCGCCCACAAGGATCACATCAATACCGGCATGATCGATGATTTTTGCCATGGTGTAGTCGTAAGCGGTAAGCATGGAGATCTTCTCTCCGCGGCGCTTCATTTCCTGGAGCTGATGCGTCGTAACCTTTTTAACTTCCTTGTGAACAGACATAAAATGAGGATATGTTATTTTTTGTAAAATTACTGAATTAATTTGGAGTTCGGCTAAAAATGGTAACTTTGTAATCCTTAAATTATCGCATGAAATATTCTGTACTTAGTGTGTTGGCGCTGGTTTTTACGAGCCTTTTCACATCCTGCAAAAACGACCTGGAGGTATTGGCCCCCGGCAAGGAATCAGTTTCCGTGTATGGGATCCTGAATCCGAACGAGCGCACCCAAAACATCCGCATCAACAAGGTATACCTTACGGATGGTGATGCCATCGCAGCCGGGCAGGACGCCAATACGATCAACTTCGGACCCGGCGAGCTGAGGGTAACCCTGCAGCGTTTCATGAACGGCAGCACTACCCCGACACTCACCACTGTGGCCAATTCCCTGAAAAAAGAGATCGTGCTCACGGAAACTGTCGTGACCACCGAATCGGGCACCTTCAACACCAACCAACGCCTCTGGCAAACAACGGATAAATTATACAGCACAGGCGAGTATAAGCTCACCATTACCAATCTTTCTTCCAGCGCTGTATATACGGCGCAGACCACGATCATCGACAGTGTGAAACCTTTCGGGACACAGCAGCCGATGCCTTTCCTGTACATTCCAAGCCAGCCTTTCACCTACCCGATGCATGGCAACTACCCGGCAAATCCGATATCGACCGACAAGCCCAAATATGTGAACTATGATGTTCCAAGCGTTACCTACGCGGTTAAGTTCCGTTCGATTCCGAATGCACGCATTTATGGGGTTGTGATGCGCTTCCACTATATCGACAGCCTTTTGAGCGGTGGTGTGAGCATGGATTATGTGGATTATAATTTCACGACTGCCAACTCATCCGACCTGCTTGGGGGAACCATGATCGATGCCTTCACGTTTACGGGCGATGCCTTTTACAAGAACCTGGCGGCCGGCATGGCGAAAAAGTCATCGGCCAATGTCAGGAACAGGAGGTCTTATTACATGGAGTATATTGTAACGGCCGGATCGGAGAACCTGAGCGAATTTCTCCAGATCAACGCGCCATCGGCAACCATTGCGCAGGATAAACCTTACTATACAAATATCAGCGGCGGCGTAGGCATCTTTTCGAGCCGATCGGTATCCACCGTCACAAAGGATATGTGGAACGACTTTATCGACAAAATCGCCTGCAATCCGGACACCAACCCCTACCTTTTCTGCAATAGCTCCGGAAAGCCATCGGCGACGATCTGCAACTAATGTATGACACATTTATCCGGTCATAAGCCCCTGAAAATGACAGTTTTTATCATTTCAGGGGTTTTTTATGTCAGCCTGTCAGTTATTTAAGTTTATCTGCCGATTGGCATAAACATTGACCATAGGTATACGAAATAAAAAATAAACAAGCGGGGTGCCCGGATGGCATTGTGCTTAAAACATAATCAATAAACCAATAACAGAATAAAACACACAAAATTATGGGAAAAATAATAGGAATAGACTTAGGAACAACCAACAGCTGCGTAGCTGTTATGGAAGGTAACGAGCCTGTGGTTATTGCCAACAACGAAGGCAAAAGAACAACACCATCGGTAGTTGCTTTCGTGGAAGGTGGAGAGCGTAAAGTAGGCGATCCTGCAAAACGCCAGGCCATCACCAATCCAACCAAAACGATTTCATCTATCAAACGTTTCATGGGGATCAATTTTGACGAAGCTCAGAAAGAGATCCCGCGCATGACCTACAAAGTGGTAAAAGGCGATAATAACACGCCTCGTATCGTGATTGATGACAGGAATTACACTCCTCAGGAAATTTCAGCGATCATTTTACAGAAAATGAAAAAAACGGCTGAAGATTTCTTAGGAACCAGCGTTGATGAAGCGGTAATTACCGTACCGGCTTACTTTAACGATGCTCAGCGCCAGGCTACCAAAGAAGCCGGTGAGATCGCAGGCCTTAAAGTGAAACGGATCATCAACGAGCCTACCGCTGCTGCTTTGGCTTACGGTATGGACAAAAAAGGAAAAGACATGAAGATCGTCGTATTCGACTGCGGTGGTGGTACGCATGACGTATCGGTACTGGAGCTGGGCGACGGTGTGTTTGAAGTAAAATCAACCGACGGTGATACGCACTTAGGTGGTGATGACTTTGACCAGGTGATCATTGACTGGCTGGCTGATGAATTCAAAAAAGATGAAGGCATCGACCTGCGCAAAGACCCAATGGCTCTGCAACGTTTGAAAGAGGCTGCTGAGAAAGCAAAGATCGAATTATCAAGCACGACTTCTACGGAGATCAACCTGCCATACATCATGCCGGTGAACGGAATTCCTAAACACTTAGTGAAAACCTTAAGCCGTGCGAAATTCGAACAGCTTGCAGACAGCCTGATCCAGCGCACCATTGAGCCTTGCAAATCGGCTCTGAAAAACGCCGGTTTATCTACTTCCGATATTGACGAAGTGATCCTGGTTGGTGGTTCTACCCGTATCCCGGCGATCCAGTCGGCTGTTGAAAAATTCTTCGGTAAAGCGCCAAGCAAAGGCGTAAACCCTGACGAAGTGGTAGCGATTGGTGCTGCGATCCAGGGTGGTGTACTGACCGGTGAAGTAAAAGACGTATTGCTCCTGGACGTGACGCCTCTTTCTTTAGGCATCGAAACTTACGGCGGCGTGTTTACCAAGCTGATCGAAGCGAATACAACCATTCCTTCAAAAAAAACAGAAACCTTCTCGACTGCGAGCGACAACCAGCCAAGCGTACAGCTGCACGTGCTGCAAGGCGAACGCCCGATGGCAAAAGACAACCGCACGATCGGACAGTTCAACCTGGATGGCATCATGCCTGCTCCACGCGGTGTGCCTCAGATCGAAGTTACTTTCGACATCGACGCAAACGGGATCTTATCGGTTTCTGCTAAGGATAAAGCAACCGGCAAAGCTCAGAACATCCGCATCGAAGCGTCTTCCGGCTTAAGCAAAGAGGAGATCGAGAAAATGAAACGTGAAGCGGAAATGAATGCCGACGCTGATAAAAAAGCGAAAGAGGAAGCAGAAAAAATCAATGCTGCCGACGGTATGATCTTCCAGACAGAAAAACAACTGAAAGAATACGGCGACAAGATCCCTGCTGATAAAAAAGCGAACATCGAAGGTGCTCTCGCAAACCTGAAAACGGCACATGCGGCCAAAAACCTCGGCGACATCGACTCAGCGACTACCGCTCTGAACAGCGCCTGGGAAGCGGCTTCGCAGGACATGGCCAACGCGATGAACCAGCAACAGGCGAATCCTCAGGGCGATGCAACAGCAAATGCCAGCGGTGACAATGGCGACAAAGGTGAAAATGTAACCGATGTGGACTACGAAGAAGTGAAATAAGCTTTTTAAAGTGTTATGAAAGAATCCCTGCTTAGAAATAAGCGGGGATTTTTATTTTACTGTAATATATCGCAATAAGATTTTGCCTATCAATTCAACGCATCCGGTTGATTCATACCCTTCACGATATTAAATAGACGCTATAGATGCCGGAGCCCGCAGACGACGATCTGATCATTTCATAAATATTAAAACCATACAAAAATTATTTTCCCGTTTGATGTTTTATGAATAAATTTAATATAGCTTCCCGATAGTTAGGTGCAAGTGTACAAAACATAATATGAGAAGTTTAAAAGATCTTGACGCACTAGAATCGGAGATTTATTCGAAAGTAATTGCAATGTCTCGCGACACAACTGAAACATTTAAACTTAAATTAGCAAAAAAAATAACGGATGTACCGACCATTATAAGAAACTGAAAAACCTGAATTTTAAGACCAGAGTCGAATATGAGTAAAGTAACAAACTTGATACTAACTATTTCTGACCTAGACGATGATGACAAACTGAGTCAAATCAACTCTTTTGTTTATAATGGAATTCAAATGAATTTAGTATCCGCTGACTTCGACAAAGGTGGTGTAAATAGAACACGTTGGTATGGAGGGTCAAAATTTTTAGAAGCTGAAATATATATTGGCGCATTTAATCATTTTCCTCTAAAAGACTTCATAGACCACTTAAAACAAATTGAATGGAAAAATCCAAATTCTATTCAACTTTTTGTAAAAGAGCAAGACGACGAAAAGTTCAAATTGCTTGACTTAGTAACCAATCAACTAGCCTCAAACTAAATGACCCAAGAGCAGTTGCAAAAATGCGGATAAGTATTCAATAAAATTAAACTTTGACAGAAGATTTTTGGTAGATAACGCCATGAGCCGAAGACTTAATCATATGGACACCTATACAAAAAATGAAATAATCGGTAGACTTTGGCTTTGGTCTGAATCAGTTTCCAAGACAAAGCATCTTTTGGAAATGGCTTTCCGAGCCAACATAGGAAAACAAGAAGAATTTCGGCTTAAGGAACATGAAACGTATAACATTGAGTTAACTGAATTTGCAAGTAAACAACCCGACTATAAAGAAGGAATAGTATTTCCCTCACAACGTAAAAAGTTTGACAAATTGTATCATAGAACTTTCCCAACATGGCTCGAGTGCTGTGCTATTCATGATGCTTTTGTAGAGTTAGCTATCGTTTATTTTTGTCAAATTTTAAACTCAGGACGAAATAGCGATGGTCAAACTGCTCAAAATGATGATAATTTTAGGAAAGAGCATCTAACAAACATTCTAAATAAAGTTTTTCCGACATCGGCCGAAATGGATAAGTTCGATTTACTCAAAGCGGCACTCGTTAGATTGAGGGACAAAGTAATTGGACACTCAGATGGAGTAGCTTATAAAATTACTCATTCAAATCCCGTTTCCATTTTACAAGGTCCTAACATTGGTTGGCGAGAAATTGACCTTGAATTTTGGCACTCTTTCTTGAATAAAATGATTGACGTAATTCACAACTACATTAATATCTTAAAACTTCAAACTTAGATCTGGTCAAGTCACTTTGAAAGTCAAACTTCCAAAATCTCCACAATTTCGAACAAAAAATAACATGGGAGCACATCCATATTGGTATTTAATACCGTACGAAGAGAATTTAAATCACGCTTTAGAAAAATTAAGATACAGGGAATTTAAAGCTGGCCGCTATAATCCCGTTGTCCCGTTTCCGAAATTCCCAATCACAGATGATTCTGAATCACCAGGTCCTCAGCATTCCGACATAAACCTACCGCTTAACGAAATGGAATATAAAGGAACGCGCTCAATCCTTGACCTGATGCGTGTTTCTCATGACAACGACTATTGCACCGCAAGAATTTTGACCCAACAAGAATTAATAAAATATTTTGGGACTGAAAAACCTAGCGCAGGTGACGTAGAAAATAATCCATCTTTTTTTGACGACGTAGAAAGAGGCAAGGGCTTATGCATCATAATATATGAAAACGATAGTCCAAGCGACTTGTTTTTTGTAGGCTATTCATTTGACTAACCAATTGTATCGAACATTCTAACCGAAAACAGCATGACCAAAACCGACCCTATCATTGCCGTCAAAGATGTAGAAGCCAGCTCGGCCTGGTATCAATCCGTATTCGGCTGCCGGAGCCTGCACGGCGGCAAGAGCTTTGACATCCTGGTTTCCGAAAAGGGCGATGTGCTCCTTTGCCTTCACCACTGGGGCGATCATGGCCACCCCAGCATGCAGAACCCGGCAGTCACTCCCGGCAACGGGCTGATCCTGTATTTCAGAACGGACAAGCTACAAGGCATCCGGAAAAATGTCGGGGAAATGAACTGGCCTGTTGAGGAAGAGGTCCATTTAAATGAGAACTCCACCAAAAACGAATTTTCTCTGAGGGATCCAGACGGCTATTACCTCACCATTACTGAATTCCACACCTACGAAGGTTAAGACTTCTGCCGGCCAATAGAATTCGGAATTTCCGGAAATTTGATTATTTTTAAATTTGCCCGCACCACTACATGAACAAAGCACTTCTCATCTCCCTACTCTTTTCCCTTACAAGCCTCGCCTTCGGGCAAGCAAATACCTCCGCACAGCCTGAGAAGAGCAAACCCTTTGTCCTCGGCGAGATCCGGGAACTGCCATCGAAACTGCTGAACGAAAAGAGGATATTGAACATCTACCTGCCGGAAGGCTACGCGCAGAACGATACGACACGCTACCCGGTGATCTACCTGCTGGATGGCTCTGCCGACGAAGACTTTATCCACATTGCCGGACTTGTGCAGTTCAACAGCTTTGAATGGATCAGGCAGGTACCTAAATCCATCGTGGTAGGCATTGCCAACGTGGACCGTAAACGGGATTTCACCTTCCCCACCACGATCGAAGAACACCGGAAAAAATGGCCGACAAACGGGCATTCCGATACCTTCATTGCTTTTATCGAAACAGAGCTGCAACCGTTCATTGAAAAAACCTACAAGACCAGCCAATCTAAAACCCTCATAGGCCAATCGCTGGGCGGGCTGCTGGCAACAGAGATTCTCTTAAAGAAGCCTACGCTTTTCAACACCTACATCATCGTGAGCCCAAGCCTGTGGTGGAATAATGGCACGCTGTTAAACCAGGACTCTCAATTGCTAAAGGAAAATTTCACACAGGTCACTAACATTTACATTGGCGTTGGCAAAGAGGGGCTCACGCCTACCAGCCCGGCGAGGGTGATGGAAGTGGACGCCAACCTGCTGGCTGAAAAACTGAAAAAAACGAAGAGCAAAACAGTAAAGGTACATTTCGATTATTTACCGCTGGAGAATCACGCCAGCATCATGCACCAGGCGGTTTCCAATGCCTTCCGGCTTTTGTACCCTGTTGCAAAAGAGTGATACCGAAACAAGATAAGGCCGGAATATGATTCAGAAAAATCAACTTATTGATGAGCTCATCACAAAGCTGTTGTCAACCTACCCGGCGCAAGGTTCCAATACAAAGCGGGCTCCTGCGGCGTTTATGAAGGAAGCTTTGCAGCTAAAAGAAATCGCTCCGTTCCTGGACAACGGCTACTTGTACTTCCTAAGTGAAATGAGCGTCTTGTTGGTTGAATTAAACCAGGGCGACTCTGCCACATTTTATGGTGTGGATGATTGGGAAGAAGGCTTAAATATTTTAGATTATCCTGTTCCGGACGCCAACGGCTTTTTCCTCGTGCTCGACATCTGTAACGCTGAAGGTGACATCGTATACTTTTCGTATAACTCAAGGAATGATGATACCGGTATCATCTGGATTTCTGATAATGTGGATGAGGGTCCCTACACCAGGACGACCATGCACTTTACAGACCTGCTCCACCTGATTTGTGAGGGTAATTACCGTTCGTTAGGGGATGTAAAAAGTTAAGGTTGCCTGAGCGGCTTCCCTTATCCGGGATAAAATCAGAGTAATTCCATCTGGTAAAGGTCCATGTCTTTGGCCCAATGGTCTTTTTCGTAGTACACCGTTTTGAATCCGTATTTCTCGAAAAACGGAAAGCTGTGCTGCGTGGTGCCGAGGGCGATCTTAATCCCGGGAAAGATGAGCCTGGATTGCTCGATCCGGTGTTCCAGGAGCACTTTACCGAAGCCTTGCTTATGAAGGTCCTGGTGCACCATGCCCCAGCACATGATCACGTGCGGCTCCTTGGTATATTTGGTGGGCTCGTTGATGCCGATGCCGCCGCAGCCTACGATTCTCTCATCGCTGAACACCACCCAGTAAGGGCGACGTGCATCTATATCCTGATCGAGAAAAGCATCGAACAGGGGCAGCTCCTCCTCTGCAAAGTACAAAGGCATGTTGCTCCTGAAGATTTCAAGGAGCCTGCGTTTGTGTTCAGGCAGGTATGGCTTAATGGTTAGCACCGCCAATGACTTTAGGTACTTTGAAATAATCCGAATCTTTTTTCGGTGCATTTTGCAGCGCCTGTTTTTGAGTGATCGTTACCTCAGGCACGTCTTCGCGCATCACATTTACCTCATCCGTCATGTAGATCAATGGCTCAACCCCTTCGGTGTCCAGCTCATTGAGTTTGTTCACGAATGACAGCATGCGGTTCATATCGTTCACGATCTCCGTTTTGGCTTCATCGCTAAACTCCAGGCGCGCCAGGTGCGCTACCTCATCCACGGTTTTTATATCAATCTTTTGTTCCATAATGCTCGTTCAATGTATCGTTAATGATATTAAACACTTTCTCACGCAAATCTACTAAATTATCCTCAGTCATGCCGGTGGTCGGGATGGGCTCAAACACAATGATCTTGGCGATCCCCGGACGGCCGAAGCTTTTAAAAAATCCTCCGTTTTGCAGGAGTTTGTAGTTATTGACATTTACCACCGGTACAACAGGCACCTGCTTATCGATGGCCAGCTTAAAAGCGCCGTTCTTAAAAGGCAGAGTATGATGGGTGTTCACCGGGATGGTACCCTCCGGAAAGATCACCATGCTGCGGCCTTTGTCGATCTCGGCCTCCATGCGCTTGATAGACCTCACCGCGTCGATGCGGCTTTTGCGGTTCACCGGGATATCCATTTTCTGAAAAAAGATCCTGAACAGCGGTGCCTTCAGCAATTCGGCCTTCCCCAGGTAAAGGGCCAGGTGATCGATGTAAAAGGGGCTGACGATGATATCCAGGTAAGAGGTATGATTGCCTACAAAGATGCAGGGCCTGGGCATCCGGCGGGAAGTGCATTTAAAAATAACGCGCGGATAAATCCCGGCACCGATCACAATGCAGTAGGACCACACCCGCTTGAGGCGGAAGCCCAGGTCGAGGCGGCCGGTACTGAGCGCAAACCAGAAAAACGGATACAGCACCAAAAAGGAAATGGCAAAAACGAGGAAAAACCAGGTTTTCCAGATCGGGGAAATTATGCGCTTAAGAATTTTCAAGGGCTTAAAGATACAAAATAGTATTGAGTAATGAGACCTGAGTCATGAGGCCTGAGTCATGAGACCTGAGTCATGAGATGCCGGCCGGGTGATCTGATACAACAGGGATTGGACAATACACAAAAAAGCTTAGAAGCCATCTCATATAGGTTTTAGGCTATTTGCGCAGGATTTTTCATTCAGGCGAGGCTCTTTTCGAAGCTCATAC
>DGQK01000024.1 GCA_002390745.1 Bacteroidetes bacterium UBA4416
CCACACAAAATTTCCGGAAGCATCCAGGTTTAAAATAAAAATATCATTGCTACCATTGGATGTAAGCGTGTAGCTTGTAGCAACAGCGGGATCGAAGTCTGTCGTGTTCTGGAAACTTCCTGCAACATATACTTTCCCGGCCCCGTCAACTGCTACCGCTCTTCCGTTATCGTCGGAAGTACCGCCAAATGATTTAGCCCACACCAGGTTTCCTGATGCGTCGATTTTGGAAACAAACGCGTCATAGCCTCCGTTCGATGCCAGCGTGTAAGTGACCGCTGAAGGATCGGCATCCGCCGTTCCCGAAAACTGCCCTGTCACATACACATTTCCTGCATTTACTTTAAGAGCCGTAGCCCAATCGTCGGCAGGGCTCGACATCACGTCCTTTGCCCACACGTAATTTCCGCTGGCGTCCAGCTTACACACATACAGGTCGGTCGCTCCACCCGATACCAGGTTAGCTACTGCCGCGCCCGGATCCATATCGGCCGTTCCTGCAAACTCTCCATTGATGAACACGTTTCCTGAAGCATCCAGGTCGACAGAGAATCCCTTATCGTCGGCTGTACCGCCCATGGTTTTTGCCCACACGAGGTTGCCCGCAGCATCCAGCTTAGATACAAATATATCCTGGGCGCCTGCGGATGCGATGGTAAAGGTAGCCGCAGAAGGATCGAAATCTACCGTACCGGTAAAGTTTCCGGTTGTATAGGAGTTGCCACCGGCATCCACCACAATTCCNNGACTTGTATTCGGGTTAAAATCCGGGCTCACTTTAAATGTCCCGGTTGTTACCAGATTCCCTGCCGCATCGGATGAAATATAAAATGCATCGTCATAACCCGAGCCACCTATCTGGCCGGCCCACACAAAATTTCCGGAAGCATCGAGCTTCACAATAAACGCATCGCTGCTGCCAGCCGACACCAGGTTAAACGTAGCGCTTGACGAAGGATCAAAGTCAACGGTACCGTTGAACCATCCGGTAGCATATACATTTCCGGAGGCATCCACCGCAATGGAGTTGCCTTTATCGCTTCCGGAGCCTCCCATTTTTTTAGCCCAGACAAAGTTACCCGAGGCGTCGAATTTCGATATGAAAATATCGTCGCTTCCCGCAGAGCTTACATTAAAGCTTGCGGAAGAAGGATCCAGATCGGCTGTTCCCTGGAAGAAACCTGTTGTGTATACATTCCCGGAAGCATCCATGGCAACGGATAATCCAAAATCGTCGGAGGAGCCCCCCATATTCTTTGCCCATTGGAGAGTTGGCACAGGCGCCTGTGCATGGGCCATAAAGGCTATCACCGAACAGCCTATAGAAAGTAATGTTTTTTTCATGTCAGTTTTTTATTTACAACGAATTTACATGAGCTTAACCCGGAGTTCATACCCAAATAAACAAGTGCGTTGCCTGCGACATAAGTGAGTAAATCCGGGCACGGTTGTGTGCGGAAGAAACCGTGAAACAGCAATCGGGCCATCGTCAAAAAAAATAAAAACACAGGCATGGGTGTGTCGATCACCTTCGGAGAGGAGGCTATGACCAACTTATTCCAACTAAAAAAGCCACCCGTTTGGATGGCTTTTTAATGATCGTATAATGAATGTTAGTGGTGAGCCTCTTTTTTGTGTCCGGCACCTTGCTCCGCAGGAGCAGCCTCATGATGGCCGTGACTTGCTTTGAGTTTTTCCTGCTGCTGAATGAGGATAGGATCCACTTTGGTGCGGTTAATTTCTTCGGCGCTGTATACACCTTCATCCAGGATGATAAAGATACCGTAGCTCATGAACACAATATAAGGAATAAGCACTACCATTTTGAAGAATTTCACCTCATGGCCTAAGTGCATGAAGGACATCACGATGAAGCCTGCTTTCAGAATGGTTAACCCGATAAATAAAAGCTTCAGCCACAATGTACCGCTCCAGCCGTTGCCCGGAGCAAGGGAACCAATGATGAGCTCAAAAATGGTAATGGCAAGCATGTACCAGAATACTCTCCAGAGTTTTTTCCTGGTTACTTTCCCTTCTTCTTCGCTGTGGTGAGCCATGTGCTCGTAGGAAGGATAATTATCGTGAAATTCTGACATAATAATTTAATTTGTGTGTTTGCGAATGATTGAATTGGTGATTGACTAAAATACGTTTTACAATAAGTAGAAGAAGGTAAAGACGAATACCCATACCAAATCCACAAAGTGCCAGTACAGACCTACTTTTTCAACCATTTCATAGTGGCCTCTTCGCTCGTAGGTACCGTTAATGACATTGAGGAAGATAATGAGGTTGATGATCACCCCGGAGAAAACGTGGAAACCGTGGAAACCTGTGATAAAGAAGAAGTAGTTGGCAAACTGCGGAACACCGTATTCGTTCACCACCATGTTGGCCCCGTAGACCACCTTCTCCACATATTTTCCGGTTTCCATATCCCATACGTGACGTAAAGCACCTTCAGCTGTACCGTGAATGAAGTGATACCACTCCCAGGCCTGTGAACCTACGAATGTTGCACCACCTACGATGGTCCAGAACATCCACATGATCACTTTACGCTTATCGTTACGGTGACCGGCCTCAACCGCCAACACCATCGTTACAGAAGACATGATGAGGATGAAGGTCATCAAACCCACATACGCCAGAGGTAAATGTTTATCCACGAAAGGAAAGTGCGTAAACACGTTCTCTGCTTTCGGCCATACATCAGCGTACTTGTGACGGATAAAACCATAAGATACCAGGAGGCCGCCAAACGTGAGGGCATCCGATATCAGGAAGAACCACATCATCATTTTACCATAACTGATACGGAACGGTGATTCGCCGCCACCCCAGGCTGTTTTAGAATCGATTTCTGTACTATGAGACATAAATTAAAATTTTACGTTTTAACGGTTTTTATGAAATAATGCTGCAAGTTTAACGAATATAATAGAGAAATAAAAACAAATACACCCACAAAATATCAAGAAAATGCCAATAAATGGATGTGAGCTCCAGGCCGAGGGTATTTCCCGCGCTGTACTTGCCTTTCAGGCTATTTATAAGCGTTACAAATAACGAAATCAGACCTCCGAATAAATGCAAAAGATGCAGGGCGGTGATGAAGTAAAGGAACGACCCGGCAGCATTGGCATATTTCCCCATAGCCACAATGCCTTTTGCTGTCAGCTCGTTATAACCCGCAAACTGGGTGTAAGTGAATACAAGGCCCAGGATAAAGGTGAGCAGCACGCCAACCACCGTGCCGGTTTTATTGCTTTTTTTAGCCATGCGGTAAGCCATAAACAGTGTGATGCTGCTCGTAACGATCACCGCCGTGCTCAGGTAAAAGGCATTCGGCAGATTAAAGATGAGCCAGTTTCCGTTGTCTGCCCTTACCACATAGGCGCTGGTCGTTCCGGCAAAGAGCATCACGATGCTCACAATGCCCAACCAGAGCAGGGGTTTGGCTGTTTTTTTTCTGGCGGCAGTCAGCTCGCTCCTGTAAGTAGGACTGGGTTTCAGGGCTTTTTCCTCATTGTTTAAATCGGTGCCCGGGTTCAGGGTTTCTTCCATGATTATTGAAATTAGATTAAAAATTTATGCCCTACCATAAGGGTAAGCTGTACGATCGGTAAAAAAATAAAAGAGCCAAACATCAGTTTGCGTGCGGCTTCGATGCTGCCAAACCTGTAGAGGTTATAAGCCTGATAGGAGAACAGGAAGCCCATAAAACTCACGATCGCCGCCGATATCCAGCCGCTGTAGCCGAACACGTAAGGCGTCAGCACGATCGGGAACAAGGATAAGGTGTAGACCAGGATGCGGGAGCGCGTGGATTTGTCGCGCCCGCCTTTGGACGGCAGCATGAAGAAACCTGCCTTCTGATAATCGTCGTGGCTTACCCAGGCAATCGCCCAGAAATGGGGAAACTGCCAGAAAAACTGGATAAAGAACAGCAGCAGGGCAAAAAACGTGATATGTCCGAAACCCTCCGTAGCTGCTACAGCACCGATGAGCGTAGGGAAAGCGCCAGGGAAAGCGCCGACAAATACCGAAAAAGGCGTTTTACGTTTCATCGGCGTATACACCAGCGCATATAAAATAATGGACACAAAGCCTACAATCGCGCTCAGCGGATTGGTGAACACCCAAAGCAGCGCTGTGCCCGCAATGCCACAGAGGGTGCAGAACACAAAAGCCTCCGTCACAGACAGGTTGCCTGTAGGAAGCGGCCTGAGCCTGGTGCGGTTCATGAGCTTGTCGAGGTCCCTCTCGATGATCTGGTTAAAGCCGTTGGCTGCGGAGGTAACGAGGAAACCACCTACGCAAATGGCCACGATGTGTTGCCAGGTATAGGTTTCGGCGACGGTGAAATAGGTGATGATGGCAGAGAACACTACCAGGGCCGACAGTGTAAATTTGGTCAATTTAAAGAGCGACTGCGCCTTACCGTAAGTTATTGTTCCGGGATCTGCTATGTGTTGCGTGGTTTGCAAAGCGGGACAAATTTAGGAAATAAATTAGCATTTCCTGAGGGATTTGGGCTATATTTGTTAGGCTTCCGTAAGGTGTTTTACCGGAAAACCGGTTTTTTGCATCCGGCAGGCAAAAATAAACGTATCTATACCGAACCAACCATTAACCTCCTTATGAAAACACTCATCGCAGTAGCACTCACCGCAATTACCATGGCATTTACAACTTCCGGCAGCAAAAGCCTGCACGACTTTAAAGTGAAAACCCTCGAAGGCGCTGATTTCAATTTTGCCAGCCTCAAAGGTAAAAAAGTACTGATCGTGAACACGGCCTCCGAATGCGGCTATACACCGCAATATAAGGACCTCGAAATGTTGTACGAAAAATACAATACCAAAAATTTCACGATCATCGGCTTCCCCTGCAACGACTTCGGCGGCCAGGAACCCGGTAGCAGCACCGACATCAAAGCCTTTTGCACCAAAAATTACGGAGTTACGTTCCCGATGATGGAAAAAGTGAGCATTGCCACCAGCCCGGTGTACCAGTGGCTTACATCCAAAGCCCAGAACGGTGTGCTGGACGCAACCGTGAAATGGAACTTCAATAAATTCCTGGTAGACGAGAACGGCAAAGTGGTAAAACACCTCGCCTCCTCTGTAAAACCGATGGATGCAGAGATCACTAACTGGATCGAAGGAAAATAAGGCAAGCGCTTTATCCTATAGTTGACGCATTTTTTTCAGCCTGCTGATAGCATCCTGAGCTTCCGCCCGGAAGAATAAACGCCAATGAATTTTGTTTCGTCACATTCCCCGCGTTCATAAGAATGCTGTAATGTGTAAAGACTATTCAGCATCTCAGAAATGATTCACGATCTCCACCTTGTTCACCATGTACGGTGTTTCGCCCTGCCAGAAGAACACTTTCAATACCTCGTCGTAATAGAGCCTTACATGCTTGCCCTGTGAGCGCACGATCTGGTTATACACTGCAGTATCCCCTCTCGGAATAGAAAATTTCCAGATCTTGGTCGGCATCAGGGTGCCATCCCCTTCCGAAATTCCGCCGAGGTTGAGCTCGCCTTCATAGGTTTTGAACAGGAAGCCTTTGTGCGAGGCTTTGATCACAACGCCTGTGCGCGCGCCATCGGAATAATGCATGCCGCAGATCAGCACAAAACCAACGAAGAGCAAGATGATGATCAGGAAAGAAAAGAGCAATCGTTTCTTCCATTTACTTTTCCGTGGCGTTACTGCCTGGTTGTTTGTTTGATCCATAAAACAAATGTAAGTATTTATTTAATTGACAGCTCTTTGGCCCGTTTTTCAGCATTGCAGAGGGCTTCTACGACGGCATCATGCACTCCCTTTTTCTCGAAGGTGCTTAAAGCCGCTTCCGTGGTGCCGCCTTTTGAGGCTACCGAGGCGATGTATTCATCCAGCGTTTTCTCCCCGCTGTTGATCAGGTGAAAAGAACCCAGCATGGTTTGCCTGGCCAGGATCGCGGCCACATGCTCATCGAGGCCCATCTGCACGCCGGCGTCGATGAGGCTCTTCATAAAATAGAAGAAATAGGCGGGGCCGCTGCCGCTCAGGGCTGTCACCGCATTGAGCTGCTGCTCATCCTTCAGGTAAATCGTTCTTCCGGTGGTAGACAGGAGATTTTCCACCAGCATGATCTGCTCATGCGATAAGCCCGGAGAAGACGCAAAAGCCGTCATGCCCATGCTGAGGGATACCGGCAGGTTAGGCATGGCGCGCACGATGTGATCGTGCTCCAGCTCGGCGGCAATAAAGGCAATCTCGGTACCCGCCATGATGGATAAGACCACGCTGTCCTTACGGATAGCCTGCTTCAGCGAGGGCGCCAGCGCCCTGAAATCCTGCGGCTTCACAGCCAGGATCACAATATTGCAGGCCGCGATCCCGGCGTCATCAACGGTAACAACCTTGCCGATGTGAAGCTCCGACAGCATCTTCCGCCGCTCTTCGTTCTTTTCTACCAGCAGCAGATGTTCCGTGCTGGTAATTTTATATTTCAAAAAGGAATTGGCGTAGATGAGGCCCATGTTGCCGCATCCGATAATGGCGATGTGATTCATAAATTGGTATTTAATTGTTTATTGTATTCTTCTTCGGTAATTGTTTCGGCAAAAGCGGGATCGTGCAGCAGATCCCGGATAAAATTGCGATCCGGCAGGATGGTGGCGTGATGCTGCCTCAGGATGGGCCTGCTGCCAATGAAGCTGATCTCTTCAAAATCTGCGGCAGAGCTGATCTTAAAAAAATTCCGGTTATTGGAGTACTTCCGGTATTGTGGAAATCGTTCTGACATCTGTTTCCTTTTTATAAATGGTTGAAATTAGATAAAAAAAGGCCTCCGATACATACCGGAGGCCTTTCTTCAGTTACCATATCAAACGGTTATTGAATTTCCTGCGGTATTTGCTGGTTTTCGGGCATTAATTCGTCCATGGGGACAACAGCAGATAAACGTTTCATCAGCTGCTCGGAATAAGCCTCCTGCTTAAACTGACCTGCCAGCATTACCAGGCGTTTCATGATCTCTTTGGCCTGGTTCATTTCCCTGCCAAAAGCGGCACGGTGCACAGGTTTCTGTGCCTGGTACACCTTCAGATCGCTCTCATAAATATCGAACAACTTCGTGGAAAGCTCCATCGCTTTTTTGGTATTGCCTATCTGGTAATAACCCGCTACAATGGTATAAAGGGTGGCTTCATAGCGCACATTTTCGTCAGGAATTTTCTCCAGGCACAGATCAAGCACCTTCTCTGCTTTTTGTTTCTGGCCTTTGGCAATCAGTGCATTGGCTAATGTGGCCATCTGCATCCGCATGTTCGACAGCATCCGTATACAATTCTCGTCGAGGTTCACACCTTCCTTATCGGCGCCGCCCCATAAGAACTTATTCATCACGTTATCGTACATCACATCCGTATTTACCCTGCCGCCCTGGGCCATTTCAGCTTCGGTGTTTTTAACCGGCGTAAAGCGGTAAGCCAGGCCGTCGAGTTCAAAATACTCCTCCAGGCCCAGGTAAGCTTCTGCACCGGTTGTCACGGCGAAATAGATCGGGCGCTTCCAGTTGTTGTGTGCAATAAGATCGAGCACCATCAGGTCATTCTTGGTCAGGTAAGAACGGTTGATTGACCATTTGATCGCTTTTGCCAGGCGGGCGGTGTCTTTCACCGCAACCACCTTCTCACGCATCACGGCCATTGAATCTACCGGGATGTAGAACGTTTTGCTTGGCAGGTAATCCAATGGCTTGCCGTAGCCTTCGTATTTATTGGCAATATCGTCCGACTCCACAAACTCGATGGCCTTTCTCAGGTCCATCGCTCCTGTACCCTTATCCATGATGTACACCACATCGCGGGTTCCCTGCACATACTTCTCGGGCGGGATGGTAAACGGCACCGGCGCCGACTCGTAAGCCGCGCGGCGCATCTGGTTGATGTACCAGTCGGTTTGCAACAAGCTCAGGTTCACCACGCGCACATCTGTACGGATACCTTCCACCTCCTGGGCGTACCACAGAGGGAACGTATCGTTATCGCCATTGGTAAAGAGGATCGCATTGGGAGCGCAGGAGTTGAGATAGTTGATGGCAAAATCACGGCTCATCGTCCGTTTGGAGCGGTTATGGTCGTCCCATCCTTCGGCTGCCATCAGGGTCGGGATAATAAGGCCGGCAATGGTAGCAATGGCCGCTGCCGACAAGGCGTTGGCCTTTTTCGATAAGAGGTCGAAGATAAACAATACGCCGAAACCGATCCAGAAGGCAAAGGCATAGAAGGACGCGGCATAGGCGTAATCACGCTCACGCGGCTGGTAAGGATATTGGTTCAGGTATACCACAATGGCTAAGCCCGTAAGCAAAAACAACAGCGCTACCACCCACAGATCCGGCTTGTTCTTGCGGTACTGGAACGCAAAGCCCAGAACCCCCAGGATGAAAGGCAAGGCATAGAAAGAGTTGTTTGCCTTGTTGTTCGACGTCTGGTGTGTTTCCAGGGAGCTGTCGCCGTCCAGCACCACATCGTCGATCCCTTTGATGCCGGTTTTCCAGTTGCCCTCCAGCGGATTCCCGTTCAGGCCCTGGATGTCGTTCTGGCGGCCAATGAAGTTCCAGGCAAAATAGCGCAGGTACATGTATTTAACCTGGTAGTTTATAAAATAAGTCAGGTTGGCCGCGAAGGTAGGGATCTGCACTTCTTCCATTTCCCCGGTTTGCTCATTCTGCCTTACTTTGCTGCGGTGATGCTTCTGCACATCGCCCCAATAGCGGTAAGCGGCCTCGTGGTTGCCCTGCTGGCTCCACATCCTAGGGAAAATCGTTGTGTAATCTTCATCGTATGCCGGGATCGACTTTTTACGGTCGTCAGTGATTTTGTATTTTTTGGTTTTCTCGTCTTTGGCATACACCGGTTCGCCGTCGCCAAAATACTGCTGCGACTTGGTAGGCGCGTTGTAGTACGGTCCTTTCACCAATGGCCAGTCGCCATACTGCTCGCGGTTGAGGTAAGACAGCATGGTGATCGCATTTTCCGGATCGTTCTCATCCATTGGCGTATTGGCCTGCGAACGGATGATGAGGATAAAGAAGGACGAATAACCGATGATGAGCGTGGTAAAGCTGATGAGGATGACATTCAGCGTATTGATGTTTTTATTTTTAAGATAATGCACACCGTACAGCAGGCCGCCCAGCACCAGCAGGCGGGTAAACATGCCCATACCCGAATAAGCGGAAATCACGGCCAGGATGGCAAACAGAATACCTGTATAGAACCCGAGCTTGTACATGTTTTCGTTTTTCTTTACGGTGTAAATGATGAGCCCGGTGAGCGATACAAACAATAAAAGGAAGTAAATGATAGAACCGATGTTGAAGCCCATGCCCAGTTTGTTGACGAAGAAGATCTCGTAATCAGCAGCAAACTTCACAATCTTCGGGATCATGATGTTCTGGATGCCTCCCAGCAGCAGCAGGGAGATCAGGCCTGTATAAATGAAGGTTTTCCACTCGAATTTGTATTTTTTGAAATAGTAGATGAAGCAGATCGCCGGGATAACCAGCAAGTTCAGTAAGTGGACGCCGATGGAGAGCCCCATCAGGTACGCGATGAGCACCAGCCAGCGCATAGCGGATGTAGAATCTTCGGAATCTTCGGCTTCCCATTTCAGAATAGCCCAGAACACGATGGCTGTAAAGAATGAAGACATGGCGTATACCTCGCCTTCTACTGCCGAGAACCAGAATGAATCGGAAAACGTATAGGCCAGCGCGCCTACGATGCCCGCGCCAAGCACAGCCCATTGCCTGGCCTGTGTAAATTCCTGGCCCGGCTTCACAACCATGCGGATGCTCAGGCGGGTAATGCTCCAGAATAAAAATAAAATGCTGAAAGAGCTGCACAGGGCCGACATGATGTTAATCATCTTAGCCGCAAGGGCCGGGTCGCCGCCTGCCAACAGGGCAAAAAACCTTCCCACAATCAGGAAGAACGGGGCTCCCGGAGGGTGGCCCACTTCCAGCTTAAAGGCACAGGCAATGTACTCTCCGCAATCCCAGAAACTGGCGGTTGGCTCAATTGTGGCACAATACGTAAATGTGGCAATAGCAAAGACCAGCCAGCCAATAATGTTGTTCAGTTTTTTAAATTGCATAGTGTATTCTGAATTCGGATGAAATGCGAATTTAGCTAAAATAAGGTAGCTGGCTAAATGAATAATTTTTTTTATCATTTTTTTGTAAATACAGAAAAACATTGTATTTTTGTCGCCCGAACTTTAAGTAGTTCGAGATTGTCCGATGGTGTAACTGGCAACACATCTGATTTTGGTTCAGAGGAGTCTAGGTTCGAGCCCTAGTCGGACAACCAAAACACTTAGTATCAGTAAAAGAAAAAGCCCCGCATTTGCAGGGCTTTTTCTTTTTGAAAACACATCTGACAGGCTACCGCTCTACGACCACTTTCTCTGTAAAATACAGCCCATTCTCCATCGTTACCTTAAGGATGTAAATGCCATTGGCTACGGGAGCCAGGTCAAGGTTTAGCAAAGCCTCTGTGCCCGCATGCCGTAACACCTGCTTTCCGGTGTTATCATATGCTTCGATCGTTTTTTGTCCGCCTGCAGAGCCAAAATCAAGCGACAGGAACTGACTGGCAGGGTTTGGATAAATCCTGACGCTTTCCCGCAACTGCTCTTCAAGACTTGTGCAGGTTTTGACAATCACGAATGCATTGGTCTTTGCAGAGCATCCGTTCAAAAAACCGGTTACCGTATACAGGGCCGAAACCGTTGGCGTGAGCGTAATGGAAGCTCCCGAGGCGCCTGTGCTCCAGCTGTAGGTAGTGGCCCCGGAAGCCGTCAGCACAGCCGTAGCACCCTCGCAAATGGTTACAGAATTAAGGCTCAGCAAGGGCGCAGGCGAAACAGTAACCGTTTTAGTGATGACGGCGCCAGCCCCAAAGGCATTGGAAGTAGCCAGGCTCACCGTATAGGTTCCTGCCGTATAATACGTGGCCGATACGTTTTGGTTCGTGGACGTAGCGGGCAGAGCGCCCGGCAATGTCCAGCTCCAGCTGTCGGGGCCGTTGGTAGTATTGTCTGTAAAGGTCAGTGGCACCCCGGCGCAAACACTCACCGAAGGCGCCGTAAAGGCCGTAAGCGGTGGCGCATTGGTCAGGCCATCATTACGGGTGTACCAGATCGGTGAGGTCCAGGCGATGTTTCCATCGGCCTGCGTCACCCTGGCATAATAGTAACAGGTTGTGGTATTGGCCAGCGCATGGGTGTACGAAAGGCTGGCAGTATTGGTCGCAGAAGTCAGCAGGGTGGCATTTGCCCCGCTGCCGGGCACGCCGTAATAGATCGATATGTTCGATACGTTTTCCATATCCGCATCTGTTGCCGAAACGGTGATCACCGGAGTTCCCGTATGGGTAATGCTACTTCCCATAGGCCGGCCCGCAATGGAAAAATCCACCTTCAGATTCCAGTCGTCGGAACTGTAAAAACGCATGTTGCGGAGCGCGTCCAGTATGTCGTTGCGGGTCAACGCAGGTGCGAGCACTACCAGCCTCCCCGCGGTTTGCCGGCCGAATACAGAATTATGCGTATCATGGTCCAGCCCTACGCCCAGATGATAGCCTCTTTTGAGAGCATCATTGTAGCGCGCAATGTAGTTTCCGGAAGAAGGATTGGAATAGGACGAATTGGTGGAGGCTGCGGGCCCGCTCCTGGCGGCCATTCCCACAATGGCATTATCGGCCGATACCCCGGCGGCAGTCGCAAACAAGTTGTTGTAGTCGGAAGCCTGCGGGTGCGCCAGGTAAGCAAAAGCTCCCGGCTTCTCATTGACCTTTTGCCACAGGGAAGCATAATCATCCTGCGCCACATACACATCATAATCATTTATATCCCAGCCCATCAGTGAGTCGTAGCCATATACGATCACATGCCCACCGCCGGAAATAACGCCCCATTCCATGCCGTACAAAGCCACGAAAGACCCGTCGACATTGGCCGTGTTGGCGTCAGCTATGCCCCGGTGAAAATTGGCCGGATTGGTCATGCCTGCGCTGTAGTGGTTATGCTCCGAAATGCCGTAAAAATCAACATGCTGAGAGGCCCTGGCATAATTGAAATCCTGCAAAGGCTTTGTCATCAGCGAGGTGGCGCTGTCCTGATTCCCGTCGGAATAGGAGGAGTGCGCGTGGATATTGCCGAAATAATAATTGTAGGTTTGGGCTTTGGCAGCAGTTATTACTAAAAACCCAATGATGTAACATAATACAAGAGATGGCCTGAACATGGTACCTGAAATTTTGAAGATCCGTTCTCGCAAAGGTATAAATAATACTATGCTGTGTTGTTAAATCCATCCCGGTAAGACCTCCCGATGCGCGTGAACCTCATGAAGGAATTAAAACGGTGCATTACCAGCAACTGATAAGGCATTACGGGAGAGCGTCCGGGCAGGCTTACTCATTCCCGCGTGCTGCAATCGCTGACGCGCACATTCCCTGCTCAGGGAGTTAAAATCAGTCCTTATGAATAAAACCGGGTGAGGGATCGAACGTAAATCCTTTTGCGCAGTGCAACGGAGCGAAAGATTGAAGGGAGAGCCCGACCCTTCCGCGCTGTTTTTTCGCGGAAGGGGCACGCCCAAAATACCGTAAGACATCCATCAGGCCGTCCTCAATTTACGCCCCTCTAAATCCCTCATCATTAGGCGCATTTTTGAAAAATCTACAAAACATAGCAAACACCTGCTACAATTTGTACTAACTTTGTGTTATAATCTTAGCTTATGGAAATACCGGAAAGTGATTTTTTATTTTACAGCGGCAAAGATGGAAAAGCCAACATTGCCATCATCGCTGACAGGGACCGGGAAACGGTCTGGACCTCACAAAAGAATATCGGCCAGATTTTCAACGTCGATGTGAGAACGGTGAGCGAACATATCCAGAACATCTTCAACTCCAGGGAGTTGGAAAGGGATTCAACTGTCCGGAAAATCCGGATAGTTCAAACCGAAGGCAGCCGGGAAGTGGAGCGGCAGGTTGATTTTTACAGCCTCGACGTGATCATTGCCATTGGCTACCGGGTCAATTCCTATGAGGCCACCCAATTCAGGATGTGGTCGACCAAAACCCTGAAAGAATACCTGGTCAAGGGCTTTGTGATGGACGATGAACGCTTCAAACAGGGAAAAGAGCTCTTCGGAAAAAGCTACTTCTCCGAATTGCTGGAGCGGATCAAGGAGATCAGGGCTTCGGAGCGCATGTTCTACCAGAAGGTCACCGACCTGTATGCCGAAAGCATCGACTATGATGTCAACTCCCCGATCACCCAGAAGTTTTACGCCACGGTGCAAAACAAGCTGCACTGGGCCATCCACCAGCATACGGCTGCGGAGCTGATCCAGTTGAGGGCCAAGGCCGATCAGCCCAATATGGGCTTAACGACCTGGAAAAATGCAGCGAAAGGCGGAAAGATCATCAAAACAGATATCGGCGTTGCCAAAAATTACCTTACGAAGGAAGAGTCGGATGGCCTGAACCGCCTGGTATCCATGTACCTGGATTATGCGGAGAACCTGGTACAAAGGGGCGTAGCCCTCAAAATGGCCGGCTGGGCCTCGAAGCTGGATGCCTTCCTGCAATTCAACGAATACGAGCTCATCAACGATACCGGGAAAGTGAAGCATGAGATTGCCGCTAAAATAGCGGAAAAAGAATATGCCAAATTCAGGGTGAAGCAGGATAAGGAATTCAGATCCGACTTCGACAAAACGCTTGAGCAAGTGAAAAAAGCAAAAGCTATTCAGCCCGCCTGAACCATTCCCGTATAAGCTCCCCCGCATTCTACCCTCCCCTTCCCGTGAAAAATCACCCGCCTCTTGCGATGGCCGTCTGACAAACAGGCTTTAGCTTTGGCATGGGCCCTCTTCTGTGCTTCGCCGGAACAAAAACATATTTGATGTTTCTTTCCGGGGAAGCCAATACCAACATCATAAACCATTTTATACCTATGAAAAAAGTACTATGCATTCATGGCATCGGCGGCAAAGACGCCTCCATGCACCTCTGGAAAAACGATTGGATCAATGGCATCTCCTCCGCCCTGGGCATGAGCCCGCAGGAGCTCAGCTTTGAATTCCTCAAGATCGACGACCTCTTCGAGGAATATCAAAAAAAGAACGGGATCAAATACGTGCAGACCGTCCTGAAACTGATCAGAGACTGGATCACGGCAGCCCTGTTCAAGGAGCGCGATGTCTTCGGGAAAGACGGTGCCATCCGCTGGTATGCGGGCATGGTGGTGCAGTTTGCCCAGGATGAGGAGCTGCGGCGCAAGCTGGGTGAACGCCTGAAAGCCTTCCTGGATGAGGAAAAGCCGGACCTCGTGTATTGCCATAGCCTGGGAACCCTGCTCACCTACGACCTCCTGCGCCAGGAAGCGGTGAAAGGCACCTACAGAGATATCACACTCGTTACCTCGGGCTCTCAGATCGGCCACCCGGCCCTGCTCAGGCTATTCGGCGGCACCCTCATGCCACTGAACGTCAGGCACTGGTTCAACTTTCACAATCCCTACGACTATGTCTTCGCCTATGAATCCATCGACATCGATGGCATCAATTACACACAGATCGAAACGCCGTTTAAAGAACGCAACCCGATCAAAAACCATGAGGTCACGACCTACATGTCGCACCCAGCGGCCTTGCTGGAAGGCTGGCCAAACATCCTGAAATCACTCGGTGCATCTGAGCGCAGCCTGAACTCCATGCGCGAAAAACTCCTCCCGGCCCTGATGCCGGCTACTGCGCCCATTCCTCAAAAGACCAAAGGCAGCAAAAGAGCACGCAAGGCCTTGCTTATCGGCATCAACGATTACCCGGACCCTGAAAACCAGCTCAATGGCTGCGTGAACGATGTGTTCCGGATGAGCGAGGTGTTGCAGGAAATGGGATTCGATCCCTCCGAAATCAAAGTGGTGCTCAACGAGCGGGCCACGAGCGCAAACCTCCGCACCATGATGGACTGGCTGCTGAAAGACGCGCAGAACGGCGACACCCGCATTTTCTATTACAGCGGGCACGGAGCCCAGATCCCCTCCTCTGATGCGGATGGGATTGACGACGATCACCTGGATGAATGCCTCGTGACTTACGACTTCGACTGGAAACGCGAGAATGCCTACACCGATAAGGAATTTTTGAAATCGTACAGCCAGCTGCCTTATGGGGTTGATTTCGTCACCATCCTGGACTGCTGCCACTCGGGCGGCATGACACGCGATGCCGGCGTCAAGGCCCGTGGACTGAACCCTCCCGACGATATCCGCCACCGGACCATAAAATGGGATGCGAAGCGACAGATGTGGATCCAGCGCGAGCAGGAGCTTGCCAAAAAGAACCTGTTCACCAAAAGCACGAAAAGAACAGAGCCATATACCGGCGAGGAAGGCGGCACGCAACGCTTCGGCAGGGCCATTTCCCTGTGGTCGGAAGTGGATGAGTTTGCAGAAGCCAAAAAGAAATACGGCACCATCGGGCCTTTCATGCCGCTGGTCATCGAGGCCTGTATGGAAAAAGAATACTCCTACGAATACAGGCACGGCGTGACTTCCTACGGCGCCTTCACGTATTCGCTCACCACCATCCTGCGCGACATTAACCGGCGGAAGACACACAAGACGGTGAGTTTCAAGGAGCTGATCGAGATCACCTCGAAGCAACTGGCAGAGCTGGGCTACCGGCAAACACCGCAGATCGTGGGGCCGGCAACGAAGGTCAATGCCAATGTGCCTTTCCTCGACCTGGGGTAAACCGTACATCATGGCGAAGCGCTTTTTTTCCGTGAAGCAATTTCCCTGTTTAAGGAGATTGCTTCACGTCCCTGCGCCTGCAACAATGCCATCATTTAAGCCACCAGCTTCAGGCGTTCCGTTACTTTTTCTTTAATAATGCTCTGCACGGGGCGCCGGCTGATCTTGCTTTCGAGCCAGGAGATGATATCGAAGTACAGGAAGGCGCGACGCTCGAATTTATTTTTCTGAAGCGATTCCATCTGCTCTTTCAGCAGCATGAACCTGCTCTGCACGTTCTTCACTTCCTTGGCAATGAGGAGCCCTTTGAGGAAATCGAGGATGTATTTCTGGTACAGCGACAGATCGCCGCGTTTGATGAAATACCGGTAGGTAGAACGGATATAGGACTCTACGAGATCATCGTTGCCCAGCTCAAAGTGGCTGATCAGCGACAAAATGCGCGCAAAGGAATGGATATCTTCCCGCAGGGCGATTTCCCGCTCATTGGTGATCTTATTGAGCCAGCTCAGGCCCGTACGGTAGTTTCCGCTTCCGAAATACAGGCAGGCGATCTTGTAATAAAAGAGCATGACCGAATGCTTGTCGAGCCGCGTGATGAACTTATTGAGCTCACCCTCCAGGGCAGCCACAATGCGGGTTCCGGATTTAAACTCGCCGAGCATAAAATGGCGGTTGATCTCGTGAATATAAATAGCTTTGAACAAATTGAGGTTCAGATTCTCGGTGAGGATGATCTTTCCGTCCCGCTTGATCGCCACCAGGCGCTTCAGCGTTTCCGAAAACTCATTGTAGCGGAATAGCTTGGTTTGCACGGCCAGAAGGCTGTTCAGCGACTTGATGTACATCTCTGGCTTCAGCACCTGCATTTCCGGCTGCTCCTCGAAGAGGCCGGCAAGCTTCCTGGCATACACGTAACCTTCTTTGAAATCGCGGATAAAAAAATAAAAACTCACGTAGGATTTATAGAGGTACAGCTTTTCCTGGAATGACAGGCTCTCCAGCTTGTACTCCGGGAGGCTGGCCGTGAAAAAGCGCGTCACCTTTTCCTGGTCGCGTTGGTTACGCACAAAGCCCGACTTTTTATAATAGGAGTCGAGCTTCATGGAAAGATTGGAAAAGAGGTTGATGTTCCGGATGCTTTCCGTGACCTTGACCGTTTCATGAATGATCTGGTTCACGCGCTCCTCATTGCCGGCGTCATGGGTTTTGGAGATCACCAGCTTTTCGATCTCCAGGATCTCCAGCAGGAAGACCGACTGATCGTTCCCGATAGCCATTTTCTTAGCCTTGTCGATCATCTTCACACATTCCTTATAAAGGCATTTGCTATACAGTAACCTCGCATAGTCGATCAGCTCCATCATCCGGATGCTGCGCAGGTTGTGGCTGTTGCACAAGCGCAGGCTTTTCAGCAGCTGGAAATACAGGTTGGTTTTAAGATTGGGCAATTGCCGGGGCAATAAGGACTTTTCTTTTTTCAGGATCTTTTCCTCATCATACACTTTTTGTTTTTCAATGGCATCGAAAAGGGTCATGAACTTCTTATCTTCCCCCTCACCTGAACGCGACGCATAGAGCTTAAAAAAGCGCTTTTCACCCTTGGAAAGGGATTGAATAAGGTTGAATAACTGATCGGATTTAACGTTGGACATTGTATAAATAAACTAATCAAATTCCTTATTTAAAAGGTATCACAGCAAAATTAACATTATAAAACTGATTTTAGGTTTCGTAAGGTATTTTTATTTTAATTCTGTAGTTGAGGGCTCCCGGAATACATTTGCAGCATAACCCAGGAACTTATGGAATAGTCTTATGTCTGCATTGCACAAAGCATACTTACTATGTCTATACCCGATGACCATTCAAAAATAATTATACCTGAATATGAAAACAACAGCGGCCATTACAGCAGTTTCTGCATACCTCCCGGAGTATGTGATGACAAACAAGGAAATGGAAACCATGATGGACACCACTGATGAATGGATCCGTACCCGCAGCGGCATTCACGAGCGCCGCATCCTGAAGGATAAAGACAAGGCCACGGCTTTTATGGCTGCCGAAGCCGCTAAAAAGATCCTCGCCAAAAAGAACCTTTCTCCCCTCGATATTGAACTGATTATTGTAGCGACCGTAACCCCGGATCACCAGTACCCGGCTACCGCCAACATCGTGGGCGATATGATCGGGGCCACCAATGCCTGGAGCTTTGATATCCAGGCCGCCTGCTCCAGCTTTATCTATGCCCTTACCACCGCTTCTAAATTCATTGAAACCGGCGTGCATAAAAAGGTGCTGGTGATCGGCGCCGACAAAATGAGCAGCATCATTGACTTTACCGACCGCAAGACCGCTATTCTGTTTGGCGACGGTGCCGGTGCGGTATTACTGGAGCCAAGCACCGACGGTACCGGCATACTCGACAGCCGCATGTACTCCGACGGAGCGGGTAAAAAACACCTGTACCAGCCGGCCGGCGGGAGCCTGATCCCTGCTTCTGTTGAGTCGGTGACCAACAAACAACATTATGTGGAGATGGACGGACAGGCGGTATTTAAAGTAGCCGTGATCAAAATGGCGGATGTGGCCGAGGAGATTATGAAACGCAATCACCTGACGGCCGACGACGTGGCTTTCCTGGTGCCTCACCAGGCCAACAAGCGCATCATTGAAGGCACAGCCAACCGCATGGGCATTGGCATGGAGAAGGTGATGCTCAACATCCAGAAATACGGCAACACGACCTCCGCCACGCTTCCGATCTGCCTCGCCGAATGGGAAAGCCAGCTCAAAAAAGGCGACAACCTCATCCTCACTACATTCGGTGCGGGCTTCACATGGGGCGGCTTGTATTTGAAGTGGAGTTATTAGGTTTGTCTTTTTTATAAGTCAACGCCTTAACTAAGTTGCGAGAGGAACCTGACTTCAATCTCTGCGGCTATCATCGTCCTAACAAGGGAGCATGAAGCTACATTTATTTCACTCTTTTCTGCAGGTACAGTCAATGCGACATTCCTCTTTTTGAGTTATTTCAAAGTAATACGCTCTATTCACTGCACGGGCACCCCTTGCCATTTTGTCACTTTTTCCGGACTGGTATAACCTTTGCCCTGTTTCAGGCACAAAGCATTATATTTAATCTAAAATTGATATACCATTATGAGCACAGGAAAGATTAACGTACAGACAGAGAACATTTTCCCCATTATCAAGAAATTCCTTTACAGCGACCACGAAATCTTTTTACGTGAGCTGGTAAGCAACGCAACAGACGCTACCCAGAAGCTGAAAGCCTTGGCCTCTATGGGCGAAGCCAAAGGCGACCTCGGCGACCTCAAAATTGAAGTGGTTCTGGACAAAGATGCCAAAACCCTCACGATCAAAGACAAAGGCATCGGGATGACGGCTGAGGAGATCGAAAAATACATCACCCAGATCGCCTTCAGCGGCGCGGAGGAGTTCGTAAACCAATACAAAGACAAGGTTGACAAAAATGTCGTGATCGGTCATTTTGGCTTAGGCTTCTACTCCGCCTTTATGGTGGCCAAAAAAGTAGAGATCTTTTCCTTATCTTACAAAGAGGGTTCTAAAGCGGTGCGCTGGGAATGCGACGGCAGCCCGGAATACACCATCGAGGAAACGACCAAAGCCGAGCGCGGTACTAACATCGTCCTGCACATCGCCGACGACAGCGAGGAGTTCCTGGAAAAAGAGCGCATCCAGACCTTACTGACCAAATACTGCAAATTCTTACCGGTAGAGATCGTATTCGGAACCCGCAAAACCTGGGAGCCCAGCGATGAAAAAGATGAGAAAGGCAATCCGAAAAGCAAAGAGGTAGAGGTTGAGAACATCATCAACAACCCGACCCCGGCATGGATCAAAAAGCCATCGGAGCTGAAAGACGAAGACTATAAGGCTTTCTACCGCGAGCTGTACCCGATGCAGTTTGAAGAGCCGCTCTTTCACATCCACATGAACGTGGATTATCCATTCAACTTAACGGGAATTTTATATTTCCCAAAACTATCCAACAAATTCGAAGCGCCAAAAGACCGCATCCAGCTCTACAGCAACCAGGTATTCGTGACCGACAATGTGGAGAACATCGTACCTGATTTCCTGACAATGCTGCGCGGCGTGATCGACAGCCCGGATATTCCGCTGAACGTAAGCCGCAGCTACCTGCAGGCCGATGGCAACGTGAAAAAGATCTCGGCGCACATCACCAAAAAAGTAGCTGACAAATTAGAAGAGATCTTCAAAAAAGAGCGTGCCGACTTCGAAGCGAAATGGGACGACATCAAGATCTTCGTGCAATACGGCATGATCAGCGATGAGAAATTCTATGAGAAAGCCGTGAAGTTTGCCTTGCTGAAAAACACGGATGGTAAATCCTATACCTTCGAAGAGTATGAAAATCATGTGAAGCCGAACCAAACAGATAAAGACAATAAAGTCGTTTACCTCTATGCAACCAACAGCGACGAGCAATACAGCTACATCGACGCTGCCAAATCAAGAGGCTATGATGTGCTGATGATGGACTCTCCGCTGGACGCCCACTTCATCAACCACCTGGAAAGCAAGCTGAACAATGTGCAGTTTGTGCGCGTGGACAGCGATACAGTTGACAAGCTCATCAAAAAAGACGATGCGCAGGTGAGCAAGCTTAGCGAGGAAGAACAGAATACCCTGAAACCGATCGTGGAAGGCGTGGTTGCCAAAGAGAAATTCTCCGTGGTGTTTGAAAGCCTGAGCGAAACCGATTCGCCGATGCTGATCACCCGCCCTGAGTTTATGCGCCGTATGAAAGACATGAGCGCTATGGGTGGCGGCGGTATGAACTTCTACGGTTCTATGCCTGACATGTATAACTTAGTGGTAAACTCAAACCACCCGCTGATCAGCAAGATCCTGACTGAGAAAGACAGCAACACGCAGGCACAGCTGGCCAAGCAGGCCGCCGACCTGGCAATGCTGTCGCAGGGCTTACTGAAAGGCGAAGAGCTGACGAAGTTCATCAAGAGATCCGTGGAGATGATCCATTAAATCCATTAAAAAACAAATGACCGGTCCTTCGATTTCGTTCAGGCACCGGTCATTTGTTTTACAACATGGTTCTTTTTTTGCCGGTGGTTTCGCCAGCCCCAACCGCCTTAGGTTGACTGACGCTGTCAAAGTCAACAACAGCAGATAGCCTGAGCGATTGAATACATCAACTAAAACCCTTATCTTTAATAAAATTTACACCATGGAAAACCAGAACCCTGAAAACCAACTGAACATCGAGCTTTCTGAAGAGATTGCTGAAGGTATCTATTCGAACCTTGCTATCATTACGCATTCTCCTACGGAGTTCGTGGTGGACTTTATCAAGGTGATGCCTGGTGTTCCGAAAGCCAAAGTAAAATCGCGTATTGTCCTGACGCCTCAACACGCCAAACGCCTGATGAAAGCGTTGTCGGAAAATGTACAGCGCTTCGAGCAGATGAACGGCAAGATCAAAGACAGTGAAATGAACGCCCTGCCGCTCAACTTCGGCGGCCCAACGGCGCAGGCATAATCCGGAAATGCATTCTGATAAAAAGCGAAGATGATCTCTTCGCTTTTTTTAGTTAACGCTGATCTTTAAGGGATACTTTATGCCATTGACCACACAGATGGCGATGTACAGGCCTTTAGGGGCATCCGGCCCCAGATCAATTTCCTTCCGGCCCGCTTCAATCTCTGAGTAGGCGGCCGCCTGCTGGTATACGAGGCTTCCATCGGGTGCAAAGATCATCACGTCGAGTTGCCTGCCTTTCTCCATTCCGGGGAAAGACAGTGTAAAGGCGCCATCATTGGGATTGGGGAAGAGCTGAATCAAATTCGCAGCTGCCGTCGGCATTTCAACAGATATCATGCTATAGCGTTTGAAGCTGCCATCCAGATCCACCTGGTTTAAGCGGTAATAGGAAAGTCCCGGCAGGGGTTCCCGATCGGCATAGCGGTAAGTCGTCACTGTAGGATGCAATTTATTTCCTTTCGCATCCAGGCTGGCAATGGTGATAAAATCAATCCCGTTGGCACTCCTTTCCACATCAAAGCGGCGGTTATTGGTTTCCGAGGCGGTCTTCCATTCCGTAAGCACCGTTCCATCTCCGGCAGGAAGCGCCGTAAAGCTCAGCAGTTCAACCGGCAAGGTGCTGGTTGTAGACAAACAGCTGCAATAGGCGGTTTGTGGCACAAGCTGGCGGGAGATGCCGGCAGCTGTACTGGCATACTCAAGGTAACACACGTTGTTACCGGTGTTTTCGCCGTAATGGATCTTAAAATCATGCAAGCCTACGGAGAGTGTTGCCACAGCGCTCACCATAGCTGCGCTGTGCAGTCCGCCATTACTGATAAAGGCGGAAGCGCTCGTTGGGTTGGTGGCAAGGGCATTATTGTCGAGCCACATGTAAGCGGCATCATCTGCCGTCAGGTAAAAAGTATAAGTGCCTGCAACAGGGATGTAGATGCGGCCGGTGAATCGTGTGCTGTAGGTTTCCGGGCTCGCATTCGATCCGGCGAGCGGCGGACATACATTGCCCCAACTGCCGTCTGTCGTAAAGCCGATCTGGGGATCGACACGGTTGATGGCAGACGTGTTGGATGTAAAAAAGGTTTGCACATCGTTATAATAGCCTGTATAAAATTCGGAAGTGACTCCTGCGCTGCATGTGCAACCCGGCGGCGGCGTTACGGCAGCGGCCGTAATGGAAGGTTGAATGGCGGTGCATAAGATGCTTCCCGGAACCACCTGACGGGTAATGGCTGGGGAGGTAGCAGAGTATTCGAAAATGAGGTGATTGCCTCCGGATGCTTCGCCGAACTGAATCTGGATATTGTGAAAGCCCGCGGTGAGGCTCACAGATCCTGTCGCTGTGATATCGCCATGCAAGCCGCCGTTATTGATCAGGGCATTGGCCACCACCGTCGGATACGCCAGGGCATTGTTATCGATCCACAAATAGCTGGCGTCGTCGCTGGTAAGGTAAAAGGTATAAACGCCGGCAGTTGCAATGTAAATGCTTCCCCTGTAACGCGAGCTGTAAGTATTGGCATCTGCCACAGTGCCGCCTGCCGGAGGCACAATAGCGCCCCAGTTGTTGGTGGTATAATTCAGGTTGGCTTCCAGGCGGTTGAAGGGCGCCGGAGTTGAAGGAAAGTAAGAAGGATCGTCGTTAAAGAAACCGGCGACGTATTCGCCGATCAGCCCGGACTGTCCTGCATTTCCAAGCACATCGTTCTGGGAGGAACAACCGGGAGCCTGGGCATTCATCACCATGCAACTGAAAAGGATTGTGGTGAGTAAAAGTATTTTTCTGATTTTCAAAACCGATGTTAATGCAATCACGGGGGGCTGATTGTTTATTTCTGTGCGAAAATACAATATTAATGCCACAAAAACATAACTTGTTTATTATGAAATAAGTAGTTTATATTTGCTTCATCAAACAACAGACACATGGAACTGCTCTCTAAAATTTTTGTGGGATTCGTCGCCGCAATTCACTGCTTCATCCTATGGATTGAAATGTTTGCTTGGGAAACCAAAGGCAAGGAGGCTTTCAAAGGCTCCCTGGCGCCTGAGATGTTCAAGCCTACCAAAACGCTGGCAGCCAACCAGGGCCTGTACAATGGTTTCCTGGCGGCAGGGCTCATCTGGAGTTTTTTTATTTCCGATCCTGCCTGGCAGAATTACGTAGCGCTCTTCTTTTTAGGCTGTGTGGCGGTTGCGGGCATCTATGGCGCTCTTACCGCTTCCAAAAAGATCCTCTTCATCCAAACCTTACCGGCTGCCATCGGAATGATCCTGATCCTGTTGAAATAGCAAATGGCAAACTTCATCCTGATCGGATTTTGCATTGCCGCCGGCATCCTGTTCAGGTACAAAAAGCTGGTCCCGGCCGACACACACAAAGGCATCAACACCTGGATCATCAACATTGCCTTACCGGCTGTGTCTTTTAAATACCTTGTTCATTTACAACTCTCAACCGATCTGCTGGTACCGGCCCTCTCGCCGGTGCTGATCTTTTTCGGGGCCATTGCATTCATTTACCTCATCAGCCGCTTTTATTCCGTCACGAAAGAACGGCGCGGCGCCATGCAGCTGGCTTCCGGTCTGAGCAATACGTCTTTTGTGGGCTTCCCGCTGATCCTGGCTTATTTCAGTGAAAAAGAGATCAGCACGGCCATCATCTGCGACCAGGTGACCTTTCTGCTCTTTTCGGTATTTGGCATCACCATTGCCATCAGCGCTACCGGCGCAGGAAAAACAAGCCCCGGCCAACTTCTCAAAAAAGTAGCGACCTTCCCGCCCCTACTGGGCTGTGTGGGGGCTTTGCTGATCCCAAAAGACACAGACCTTTCTTTCCTGGAGCCTTTTTTCCATGCACTGGCAGCCACCGTAGCCCCGCTGGCCCTGTTCTCCGTGGGCCTGCAACTCTCGCTCACAGGCTGGCGCGAAGAGGTAAACCCCATGCTCATCGTGATATCCTATAAACTGGTGCTGGCTCCTGCACTTGTGCTGACCGTGCTTTACGCCTTTAAGCTTTCCGGCACTACATCCAAAATAGCGGTCTTTGAAGCGGCCATGCCCGTATTTCTTTCGGCGAGTATCCTGGCAGAGCGCTATGGTCTGAGTCCGCGATTCATGAACCTCATCATCGGCATCAGCATTTTGCTATCCTTCTTCACCACCTGGATCTGGTGGCATGTGATAGAGCGGTTTTTGTAAAATGCTCCTCGTTCCCTGCGGTTACCCATAGTCGCAAGACGGAGATTTCAGGAGAGGAGATGATGAATAAAAATTCTATTTTCTCCCTGAACAAACGTGCCATTGATCCATTAGGTAACGTGTATACCACCGCTCCTCGTAGTAATACCTGGAATTTCCGTACGACAAAGCGTCTACCGTTATTTTTCCGATACGGGCTCCGGCAGACTCTATTCCAATGGCCTTAATATCTTTGACATTAATGCGATACAAATAGTTTGTTTCGTTGGCTTCGATCTTAACGATAAACTGGCTGATGTCTTCAGTAGTCTGGTAAAGCCTGGCCTGGATATTCCGGTTCAGCATATCGTCTTTAAAAGAGATATAAAATTTAAAGTTCCCGGGAATCTTTACTTTCTCTCCCGTGCTGTCGTTGCACACAAACAAATGATAATCGGTGCCGGCCTGAACATCCTCATTATAAATCCTGAATTTAGCCAGGTAACATTCTTTTGCAAGCTCTGCATTCGAAGTCGTAAAGCGATAATCCGCTTTATAAAACAGCTTATCGTCCTTAATCCCGAATATGCGCTCATCCTGGGGCCGGAGGTAAACGTACAAGGCTTGTTTGTCGGCGTAATTCTTTTTGAAGGCGATAACATCTCTCGCCGGAATTTTCCGGACACGACCAAAATCATGACAATACGAAAATGTATCCTGATCATAGGAAAGGATTTTCACGGCATAAGGAAAGGAATTATTTTCAAAATCCCTCACTAAAACCTTATCCTGTGCCAATGCAACGGATAAGGAGAAGAAAAGGATAGTAAGAATAAACGACTTTTTCAACATTAAACAGTCAGCTTCTTGTAACGCGGGCGTTTTGGCTCCACGTTGCCTAAGCGCTTCTTACGGTTCTCTTCGTATTCGCTGTAGCCACCTTCAAACCAGTATACGCTGCTGTCGCCTTCAAAAGCCAGGATGTGCGTACACACACGGTCGAGGAACCAACGGTCGTGGCTGATGATCACCGCACAACCGGCAAAGTTTTCCAGACCTTCCTCCAAAGCGCGGAGCGTGTTCACATCGAGGTCATTGGTAGGCTCATCGAGCAGCAACACGTTGCCTTCTTCTTTCAGCGCCATCGCCAGGTGCAGGCGGTTACGCTCACCGCCGGAGAGCACGCTTACTTTTTTTCCCTGGTCGCTGCCGCCGAAGTTGAAGCGCGAGATATAGGCCCGCGCATTCATCGGCTTGCCGCCCATCGTAATGTTATCAAGGCCTCCGCTCAACACATCGTATACCGTTTTGTTCGGGTCGAGCTCTTTGTGGTTCTGATCCACATAAGCGATCTTCACCGTTGGCCCCACTTTAAACTCTCCGCTGTTCGGTGTTTCCTCACCCATGATCATGCGGAACAAGGTTGTTTTACCGGCACCGTTAGGCCCAATGATACCAACGATTCCCGCAGGTGGCAATTTAAAATTCAAATGCTCGTACAATAAGCGGTCGCCGAATCCCTTCGATACTTCGATGGCTTCGATCACTTCATTCCCCAGGCGCGGGCCATTCGGAATGAAGATCTCCAGCTTCTCTTCCTTGTCCTTGATGTCTTCGCTCATCAGCTTATCGTAATTGCTCAAACGGGCCTTTTGTTTTACTCCACGGCCTTTCACGCCCTGGCGCACCCAATCGAGCTCACGCGCTAAGGTCTTCTGGCGCTTGCTCTCCGTTTTCTCTTCCTGCTTCAGGCGGTTGCCTTTTTGCTCCAGCCACGATGAGTAATTTCCTTTCCATGGAATGCCTTCGCCCCGGTCGAGCTCCAGGATCCAGCCTGCCACGTTATCCAGGAAGTACCTGTCGTGGGTCACGGCAATCACCGTTCCTTTGTATTGTTTTAAGTGTTGCTCCAGCCAGTCAACGCTTTCCGCATCGAGGTGGTTCGTAGGCTCATCGAGCAATAAAATATCCGGTTCCTGTAGCAAGAGGCGGCACAGGGCCACACGGCGGCGCTCACCACCCGATAATACTTTGATGAGTGTGTCGCTGTCGGGACAACGCAAGGCATCCATCGCCAGCTCCAGGCGCTGGTCGAGGTTCCAGAGATCGAACTGGTCGATCAGGTCCTGCAATTGTGCCTGGCGGTTGATGAGCTTGTCCATTTTATCCGGATCGTTCAGGATCTCTTCGTCCATGAACTTATTGTTCACTTCTTCAAACTCGTTCAGGATGTCCACATGCTTTTGCGCGCCTTCGCGCACCACTTCCAATACCGTTTTGTTCTCGTCGAGCTTTGGCTCCTGCTCGAGCAGGCCAATGCTATAGCCCGGCGACTGGTGAATTTCCCCGAGGTAATCTTTATCAATACCCGCCATGATGCGCAGCAGGGAGGATTTACCCGAACCGTTCAAACCGAGGACGCCTATTTTTGCTCCGTAGTAAAAGGAGATGTAGATATCTTTTAAAACCTGTTTGCTCGGCGGATGTATCTTGGATACATTCACCATGCTATAAATGATTTGTCTTCCTGTTTCTGACATGTTCTGAATTTTTTTAAGGTTATAAAGTTAAGCTAAAAATGCTATAAATTACAGGTAAAGTAAAAAAAGAGAGGCCTTCAAGTTCAGTATTTACAGCTATTATTAGAAGCCATCTCACAACTTAGCAAGGTGATGTTTCGGGCACCCGTCACGACGTGTCGTGACGGGAGAACTCAGACAAAGCGCTCCATACCTGACGCAAGTGTACACCAAGTCGTAAGCGTTACGCTCACTTTCAACGTTAAACCCGCGTGAAGGATTGGAGTGAAAATCCTCCCACGACGCGTCGTGGGAGATTGGAACGGAAAGCCTGACGGCCACGACGCGTCGTGACGGCACGCCCAAATTTTAAACAAAACAAGCTTCTTAAAAATGCCTTAACACTTAGTTTTATGAGATGCTGAAACGGGTTCAGCATGGCTACAATCATTTATTTGCAGCTTTCCACTTAGGGTAATATTCCTTCTGGATCTGTTTGATGACCTGTTTCATGGCGCCGGCCCAGAAATTGCGCAGGCCTATCCCGGTGGGCTTTCCGGTGATCTTTTCGCTGATGAGAATGGCTTTGGTTTTGATATCGAACACCACCGCATACACCGTAGCTGTTTCCATCGTTTTATTAAAGCTTTCCACCACAAAGGTTACTGCAATGCCCGCATTTTTTTCTCCGCCACTCATTTTGGAAACCGCATTTTTAATGGCTTTCTGAGGGTCGGCAAAGCTGAATGCATTAGGCGTCATCAGCTCGCCTGTTTTGATCGCCTGGTTGGCTTTCTCCGCCGGGCCGATATCATAATACACGCTTTCTTTCTCAAAGGCTTCTTTCAGCTTATAGTTTTGCGGCTCGGCAATGATCAGTCCGTTCCAGGCCGACATCCATTTGGTTTTGATCTCGGAAGCGGTGGCGGCACCGGCGCCCATGGCCTGGTCGAAAGAGCCAACCATTTTAGCTTCTGTAAAATTGAGCCCGTACCAGACAATCTCATTGGCCTGGAACAGATCTTTGGCTGTATTTTGTGCACTCAGGTTCAGCGATAAGGTTGCGCAGGCAACCAGTAGTAATGTTTTCATGTCTTTTGGGGTTTGATGATGACCAAAGATAGGAAACTATTTCTGAGCAGGAAAAGCAATTAGCCCTTGGGGAAATACACCAGGTGCTTTTCGTTATACATGCGGATGTATTTGGTGGCCAGTTCCTTTTTCTTTTTACGGCTCAGGGCCATGTATTCCTTGTACACAGCTTCATCCCTTTTCAGATACTCCTCCAGCTGTTCGGTGCTGAAAGGCGTGATATCGCCGGTATAAAAATCGAAGAGGTATTGCCGGATCTCCAGCGTCTTCATCTGCGTGCTGCCTATCGGCGCATTCATAAAGGGATCGTAGCCCGGAGAATAGTTGATGACCTCCACCGTGCCGATAAAATTGCTGATGGCCCCGAATACCGGGATGCGGAAAAATTTTTTATTCTGGTTGATGAAAATATTGTTGTTCTGGCAGTAGCCCCATACTTTTTCGGAGCGGATTTTCGTCACAGAGCCATCGCGCTCGTAATATTCCACAAACTCGCCTTCGATGAGCTTGGTGTAAAAATCGAGCTGGTCTTTGTTGATCTTCGTGATGATCTTTTCTTTGGGAATAGGCCAGTTGTAGCGGAAATCCTGGTAGCCGAGGTACAGGCCTTCGTACAGCCGGAAATCACGCGAATACGCGACGGAGTCCTGAGCCACTGCTTTGGCAAGGCCGCAACACATCATCATCAAAAACAACAAAACTCGCATCTTGTAAATATCTAAATTTTTTGTAATTTAATGTGATAAATCGTGGCCTATGCGCAAACATTTTGCATTTTTTACTATTCTGCTGTTCTCCTTATTAAGCGAGGCGCAAAGTGTTTTCAACGCGGAGCTGATCCGCAAGCTGGAGGAGCCGGACACCGGAGAGCGCTTCAGGGTTTACATCATGGTGAAAGCCGGCACTGAGCTCGATGGCAGTAGCCTTGATGAAAGCACCCTGCATTACAGAAGCGGGGCCATTTATGCAGCTACTTCCACCATGCGCGATCTGAAAAAGCTGGCTGCCATGAAACAGGTGGTCAGGATAGAACAGATAAATCATAAGCTGCAATTGATGGGCGATACCTGCGTGGTACGGAACCGGATCAAAGGCATACACGACGGGCTGGCGCCGCTCCCCCAGGCGTATGACGGCACAGGCGTGGTCGTAGGCATCATCGATTCGGGGACGGATTTCAGCCACCCCGATCTTAAAGATGCGAATGGCAAGAGCCGCATCAGCTACCTCTGGGACATGAACAAGCCCCTGGCAGCCAACACGCCGACGCTTTTCGGATACGGGCAGGAATGGAACAATACGGAAATAGACCTCGGCCAGTGCACGCACGACGACCTTGCGCATTTCGGCCACGGCACGGCCAGCTCGGGCATTGCGGCGGGCAATGGCTTAGCGATCAATCATTTCAAAGGCATGGCGCCCAAAGCAGACATTGTGGTGGTGGCGCTGGATTTCAGCAATCCCAACCATACCATTGCCGATGCGGTACAGTATATTTTCGCCAAAGCCGCACTCATGGGCAAGCCTGTGGTAATCAATGCCAGCGTCGGGGATTACGACGGCAGCCACGACGGCACCGACCTCGAATCCAGGATCATCGACACCATGATCACGCAAAGCCCGGGAAGGGCACTCGTGGCTTCAGCCGGCAACGCGGGAAATATCCCTTTTCATGTAGGCTACGCCGTGACACCGGCCGACACTAATTTTTCCTGGATACAGGGGAACACGGTCCTACGGCTGGATGTATATGCAGATACGGCCGATATCAAAAACGTCACATGGTCGGTGGGCGTCAACAACCCGGCTTTCCACAACCTGGGCTGCACGGGCTTCAAAGCATATTCTTATGCCCTCAATACCCTGAAGCGTGACACCATTTACCACAATGCCCAGCGCATCGGCATCGTGGAAAGCATTGCCGACATCAATCCTTTTGGTGTGTACCGCCTGAACGTGAAGATCCGCGCCGACAGCGCGGGCTTCCTGTGGCGCATCGAGCACAGCGGCACAGGCCGCACCGATTCCTGGAGCTTTGATTACGTGACTTCCGGACTTCCGGGCGCCGCGCAATACCCGGACATGGTGCACTACAAAAAAGCGGACACGGCCCAGACGATCGTGAGCGGCTTCCAGTGCAGCAAGGAGGTGATCGCCGTTGCCAATTATGTAAACCGCAACCAGTATGTGGATGTCAGCAATACGGTGCAGACCACAACGGAAATTCCGGGAGATATTGCCGCAAGCAGCAGCATTGGCCCTTCGCGCGACCGTAAGGTGAAGCCTGACATCACGGCATCCGGGGCTACGATCCTCACCTGTGCGGCCATGGGTATGCTTCCGAACCTGATTGCCAACGCGCCGCAGGTGGTGGCACAGGGGGGCTACCACATCACGGCGGGCGGCACATCGGCGTCGAGCCCTGTGGTGGCTGGACTGGCGGCCTTGTATTTTCAGAAAAACCCTACGGCTACCAACCAGCAGCTTAAACTGGCCATTATCAATTGCGCTTACAATGATGTGTACACCACCGCTGCCCTGCCTAACAGCCGTTGGGGCTATGGCAAGCTCGACGGCTTCAGCACCATGACCTGCAATACTTCTACGGCAGGGCTCTATGAAGCGGCACAGGATCCGGGCTTCGTGGTATATCCCAATCCTGTAAGAGATGAGGCGATGCTGGTATTCGGCGACAACAGCCCCAGGACCGTCAGGGTATATAACAGCGCGGGGCAGCTCGTGAGGCAGGACCGTTGCGCGTCGGAAAGCTACCTTTTCAAAAAAGACAACCTGGCACCGGGCTTATATGTGGTGTTAACGGAGGGCAAAAATGAGCTTCATAAGGTAAAAATGCTAATTTTGTAAAGATGTATACTAATTCTAACGTTGCATCGTTTTAATTCCTGATGAGGTGTTTTTTATATAGCGTGTTGTTGTGCCTGTTACTGGCGGGCAATGCCTCTGCCCAGGCATCCAAGCGTCATTTTAAGCAGCATGAGGCAGGCTTCATCCTTGGCGGCGCTTATTACATCGGCGAGCTGAATCCCTGGAAGCAATTCAACATGTCGCAGCCGGCAGGCGGTATTTTCTACCGTTTTACGCCTAATTACCGCTACGCATTCCGGGCGGGCTTCAACTTCGGAACGATCATGGGTGATGATTCCCAAAGCAGCGAGCCTGACCAGCTACAACGCAACCTGAATTTCAAGTCACAGATCAGAGAGTTTAACCTGTTGGCCGAATTCAACTTCCTCGAATACCGCATCAGTAACGACAAATATAAATTCACGACCTACCTGTTCCTTGGTCTCAGCGTGTTCAATTTCAGGCCGAGAGCCCAGGTGGGAAATTACTGGTATGACCTGCAGCCTTTGAGAACTGAGGGTCAGGACAAGCGTTACAAGCTGACGCAAATGTCTATTCCTTTCGGGATCGGACTGAAAATGAATGTATCGAAGCAGGTAGGGATCGGCTTTGAATGGGGCCCGAGAAAAACGTTTACGGATTATCTGGATGATGTGAGCGGCACCTATCCTGATCCGGCCCTCAAGCCTTATAGTTCCGAGCTTAGCCAGGCTTTATCCGACCGCTCGAAGAATGCCGGTGTGAACATCAACGAGCAGCGCGGCAATCCGCGTAACAAAGACTGGTACATCTTTTTCGGAGTGACCTTATCCATCAAGCTCAACATCAAGCCACCGCCTTGCTACGCTACGCCGGATTAATGCCTTTACGTCATTGCGAATGAAGCGCAGCGAAATGAAGCAATCTGTTACTCTTTTGAGATGCTTCGTTTCCGAATCAAGTCGAAACAGGCTGTACCCCCTCACGATGACGTTTCTACCTACTTCTTCTTTTTTGTCTTTTCCTCGTTCCAGGTTTTGTATTCATTCTGCTGGTCGGGGCGGTAGGCAGGTATTCTGCGCAAAGGCTCGCAGGGCTTCAGGCTGGCATGGCAATCGGCGGGTAATTGCTGGTACAGGGCCGTTCCTTTCGTCTTCCAGACGATCATTTCATCGCTGACGTCTTTCACAATTTTAGCAGGGTTGCCGACAACGACTTTCCGTTCTTCGATAACAGTATCGGCCGGCACAAAACACAAAGCCCCGATGATGCAGTTATCGCCGATCACGCAATTGTCCATCACCACAGCATTCATGCCTACCAGCACATTCCTGCCAATGGTAGCGCCGTGAATGATAGCGCCGTGGCCTATGTGCGCTGCTTCCTTCAGCAGAACGGTTGTTCCCGGAAACATGTGGATGGTACAGTTTTCCTGTACGTTGCAGCCATCTTCAATGATGATCTGCCCCCAATCGCCGCGGATAGCGGCACCGGGGCCAATGTATACATCTTTCCCGATGATGACATTCCCGGTAACAGTCGCATTGGGATGCACGAAGGCGCTTCTGTCGATAACAGGCTTATAGCCATTGAACTCAAAAATATTTGCCATATATAAATTTATCTGGTTAGGTAGAACGTTGTTTCAACTCTTCAATCCACTGCCTCGCCTGCTCAGGATCGCTGAAGGTCTTTGCAGGCACGGAAGGCTGATTGAATGTCATATAGAAATTGACCAGGAGCCGCATTGCCAGTGTATTGATGATGAACGCATCGGCATAACGGTATTGGTTGTATTCGTTTTTTGCATAATAGTCTGTAACTCCATGGTTGGCACCTGCATTGACACGGACATCCACGATCGAATAATACTTACGGGATCCGCTGAGCTTCACACAGGCTTTGAGCAATTCCTGCATATCTTCCACACTCACAATGCTATCATCTTTCACCTGAATCCACACAACGCCGTCTTTGCAGGAGAGACAGGCAATGCTGGTTTCAGCTTCACCTGATGAAATACCGGAATGGCCCTGGCTTTTTTCAATTCCCATTCTTTGAAGATAGGTAATTTAAAATTCACTTTTTGTACCCGGGCAGATGCATAACGTTTTTTTTACAATTTAGTTTTCCTGTTTATTAGTTCAGCCGCTGCCTCAGCTCATTGATCCATCTGACGGCCTGGTCGGGGTTGGCAAAAGTTTTTGTGGGAATTGAGGGTTTGTTGACTGAAATGTAAAAATTCACCATCAGCCGAACCGCCAGGGATTTCACGATAAACGCATCGGCATACCTGTATTTCGAGTATTCATTACTTGTGTAATAATCCCTGACATCCGCTTCCGAATGAAATGCAGCCCTGGCATCGACGATCACAAAGTATTTTTTAAAGCCGGCAATCCTCACCGCTTCCTGCAGGAGCGCCTGCATGTTACCGACAGAGATGTCCGCATTTTCCTTTATCTGTGCCGTAACGACATCACCACGACACGACAGGCTCGCGATTTCCGTATGGCTCATAACAACCCCGGGGTCGCATTCCTGTATATTCCCGGGCATGGGCTCCATCCTAAAACTCGCTTTTCTGATGGAAGATGATGTCGGGGAATTTTTCCTGCGCCATCTGCAGCAGCCAGGCCGATTCCGCGAGGAACACCAGGCGGTTCTCCTTATCATAAGCGATGTGATTGGACTTATCGACCAGGAACTCATCCAGCTTCTTTTTGTCATGGCATTCGATCCAGAGTGCCTTATACAGGCTGATGGAATCGTAGCCGCAGGAGGCATTGTATTCGCTTTTCAGGCGGTGCTGGATCACTTCGAACTGTAAGGCTCCCACGGTCCCTACAATTTTGCGGCCATCGGCTTTCTTGGTAAACAATTGCGCCACGCCTTCGTCGGTGAGCTGCTCCAGGCCTTTTTGCAGTTGCTTGGTTTTCATCGGGTCGAGGTTGGTCACGTACTTGAAGAGCTCGGGCGAGAAGCTCGGGATCCCTTTGAAGTTGAATTTAGCGCCTTCGGTGAGGGTATCGCCGATCTTGAAGCTACCAGCGTCGTAAAGGCCAATCACATCACCCGGATAAGACTCGTCGATCACCGATTTTTGCTGCGCCATAAAGGCCGTTGGATTGCTGAAACGCATGTCCTTATTTTCGCGCACATTGTAATAATACTTGTTACGCTCGAATTTTCCGGACACGATCCTCAGGAAAGCAATACGGTCGCGGTGCTTAGGATCGAGGTTGGCGTGGATCTTGAACACAAAGCCGCTGAATTTCGGAGAGTCTGGCGTAATCTCACCTGCCGCATCTGTGTCGCGGCCCTGTGGCGTCGGCGCAATCTCCACAAAACAATCCAGCAATTCCTTGATCCCGAAATTATTGACCGCACTCCCGAAGAATACAGGGCTGAGGTTGCCTTCGAGGTATTTTTGTTTTTCGAACTCATCGTATACGCCATCCAGCAGCTCTACATCGGCACGCAGCTGCCCGGCGAAATCCTCACTGATGTATTTTTCAATCTCCCCGTCGTTAAGGCTGCCGATCTCGACGCTATCTTCCACCGTGGTTTTGCTGTCGCCCTGGAAGAGGGATAATTTTTTTCCGTACAGGTTATACACTCCCTTAAATGTTTTTCCGATACCGATCGGCCAGGAAAGCGGGCGCACCTTGATCTTCAGCTCTTTCTCGATCTCGTCGAGCAGGTCGAAAGGGCTTTGTCCTTCACGGTCCATTTTATTGACAAACACGATCACCGGCGTGTTGCGCATGCGGCATACTTCGAGAAGCTTACGTGTTTGAGGCTCCACACCTTTCACACAATCAATGACCATGATCACGCTATCCACAGCGGAAAGCGTCCGGTAGGTATCTTCGGCAAAGTCTTCGTGGCCGGGCGTATCGAGGATATTCACCTTGAAATCCCTGTAATCGAACGCCATCACGGAAGTAGACACGGAGATACCGCGTTGCTTCTCGATCTCCATGAAATCGGAAGTGGTTGCTTTTTTGATTTTATTGGATTTTACGGCACCGGCCGTCTGGATAGCGCCACCGAATAACAGCAGTTTTTCGGTCAGCGTGGTTTTCCCGGCATCCGGGTGGGCGATAATGGCAAAGGTTTTCCGTTTATGTAATTCTTCCGTAAAGCTCATGGTATACATTAAGGCTGCAAAGATAACAAAAAACCCTGAGTTCTGCCTTAGAGATACCCACCAGTACGGATGCAAAATACCAGCGGCAGGGTAAGCCCGGGCATTAGCCCTGAACTAACTTTGCTACCAGAAACCGAAACCCTAAACATTAACATAAAAAGCGATGAGATCAACGATTAAAACCCTAAGCCTGCTGGCCCTTGCCGGCACTTTTTTAGTAACAGCCTGTAAGAAAAAAGAGGAGATCATTCCTGACAACCCGGTAACCACCAACGGAACAACGGGCTCAACAACTTCGACGCCGGTAACGCCTACAGCTGTGACTCCGAGCCTGAGCGACGCCGACGGTGTATGCATTGCCACCAAGCTGAACACGACGATGTCGATTCCAAACACTACTATGACTGTGAATACGGTGATCGGGAGCGCTGTGGCTTCCCTGTATTCTGCTACCGGCGGCACTGTGCTCACCGATGGAGGAACAGTAGCTGCCAACGATTCGGCCCTGGCCAAACAATCCAACAATGCCTATATCTTTATGCCGAAATCCACCGGCATCAGCTATAATTCCAATTCACGCTGGAATGTTTCCGGGAACGGCACTGTACCTGCCTTTAGCTATACGGCTTATGGCTTTCCGGGAACACCGACCGTCAACAACGTGACTTCAGTGAGCAGAAGCGCCGCCTTTACGATGACCACCAACAGCATTTCCAATGCCGATTCGGTATGCTTCCAGATCACAGCCGGCAGCAAAACCATTTTCAAGATCAAAGGCGGCAACCAGACTTCGCATACCTTCAGCGCTACGGAAATGGGCACCCTGGATGCTACGTCCAATGGCTTCTTAACCATTACCGGCTATAAATTCAATACGAATACCGTATCGGGTAAAAAATACTATTTCATTAACCTGAGCACCAAAAATCAGATGGTGAGCGTGAACTAGCCCCCAACTCCGATCGCCCCCGAACATGAGGCCCTGGTACACAATGTATCAGGGCCTTATCTGTTTCCCGGCGGTATATGGCAGAGGTTCGCTTTCCGAGCATTTGTTTTTTGGGCGCCCGGGCGGGCTGTCGTGACTCGCTCTTTGTTTGCCCTGCGGGAACAAACAAAGGAGCTCAAACAGGTCACTCTATCCCTGTCGCAGATCACTTCCAGATAAAAAGCACCTTTGTAAATTCCGAAGAACGCTGTAAGTATAAGATTAAAACGGATAGCCGATGCCGAAGTTGAGCACTGTAGAGCGAACCGGCGCCTTGTCGAAAGTCCATCGGTCATTCTCGGCATATTTCGGATCGCGGATCTTAACGGCAGCGTCGAGGCGGAGAATAAAGAAGCTAAAGTCGTAGCGCAGACCGAATCCGGAGCCCACGGCAATTTCCTTATAAAAATTCTGGAAGGTAAATTTCCCGCCCGGCTTACTCGGGTCGTCATAGGTCAGCCAGATATTGCCGGCATCAATGAACCAGGCGCCGTAAAAGGATTTGAAAATATGAAAGCGGTACTCGATGTTGCTTTCGATCTGGATGTTCCCGATCTTATCGTATTTGGCGCTGATGGAGTCGGGCTGGCTGTAGCCGCCGGGTCCGAGGGTACGCGCCCTCCAGGCCCTGATGCCGTTGGGGCCGCCACCGAAGAAGCTTTGCTCATAGGGCAATACCGACAGGTTGTCCAAAGGCTTGCCGATGCCGCCGGCCACGCGGTACACCAGCTTGCTGCGCTTCCTCACTTTAAAATATACCCGGTAATCTGCCTCGCCTTTGACAAACTGGGAGAAGGGCGTATTGAAAATGAGGTAACGGCCCTGCGCATCTTTTGGCTGGCCGGTAGCAGTGTAGAGGCCGCGCAGGATGTTTCCGGATGAACTGAGGCTGATACGCAGGTAAGTGAGGTTTCGCTTCTTGGGAAGGTTCTGGTCATTAAAGGTCATCGACACTTTGGACAGGGTGGTAATGTGGTCCTGGAAGGAATTGAGCAGGAAAAAATCGTTCATGTCCTTCAGGCTTTGCTCGAATGTACCAAAAAGCTTGGCTTTCACGCTGTATACCTCGAGCGGAATGACGTCGTAAGTGAACAGACCGTTAGCATTGGTAAACTTGAAACCATACGAAATGTTGGCAATGTTGCGGTAATACTCGGGCCTCGACTGGTAGTTGAAAGACAGGTTGACAATGGTTTTAGGCTGTGTGAAATAGCGCTTTTCGTTTGCATCTTTCTTATAATAGAACAACGTGAACGGAAACAAGGCCCGCGGGAAATAGATATTGAGCTCGGGGCCAAACTGTATGGTGTTGAAGGTGCTCGGCACATTGTTGATGGTGGTTGTCTGGTCGGTATTGAATTGCTTTTGTGCCGCAATAGAGCCTTTGAGCTTGAGCTCTACCAGCTCCGCTCCCTTGAAGGTATTCTTGTTCTGAAACACGATACTGCCTGCGATTCCAAGGTTTCCGGAGGTATTGGTACCTTCCGTTTCCACAGTGATCGCCTGCTTCACCAGGGGCTGGCATACAATATAGCAGTCGAGCTTGTCGGGGTATTTCGGATTGACCACGTACTGGATGAACACGCTCCTGAACACCCGCAGCGAGGACATGCCTTTATACGTTTCCTCGGCCTTATCCTGCTGGTAAAGCTGGCCCGGCGCTACGGTGACATCCCGCAACAGATCCTTGCGTCGGAATTTGAGCGGGTTGTTGTGCAGGATCTTGATATCATTGTAAGCCGTCGTATCGCGCATGTACACATCGCTCGACTTTCCCCTGAAATCCGGAATGGTTTCGGGGATCACATACACGTTCTGGATGTAGAAGCGTGGATGATTCCTGTACACCAACGAATCTACCGACTCACTAAAAGCTTCCGAATAGAGCTTGAGGCCGATCGTTATGTTGACATTGTTCCCGGCCAGGTTGGTGTCTACGAGGTAGTAAATATATTCGGGAGCGAAATAAAAATAACCGTTGTTCAACTGGTTGTCGGTAATGCGCTCACGCTCCTTTTGCATAATATCTTCGTTGTAGATATGCCTGTGTTTGATGAGGCAGCCGGAAGTATCGTTGTAAATAAAATACTCGATCAGCGGGTCTTCGATCTTGTACTTAATGCTCTGAACCCGGTAGGGAACGGACCTGGAAATGAAATAGTAGACTTTGGCCCGCTTGGCCTTCACGTCAACCGAAAGGCTGTCGCGCACCTTTGAATCAAAGTAGCCACGGGAAAATACAAATTTCTGAAGCTGGTTGACGGTGACATTGGTGAGGAAGGTATCGAGAATTACCGGCGGCTCGCCGGCCTCGAGGATGCTCTCGCGAAAGGTGAGCTTTTCTTTGTTCTTAAGCTTGGGAGGCTTAGGCTTTTTTCCTCTGGCCACGCGCCTTTCGTTTCGCTCGTTATTCTTTTCGGTGCGGCGGGCATTGATGCGGTCATACTTCAGGTTGCGCCTTTCCTTGTATTTGATCATCTTCTGCTGGTCTACCTGGTTGTACAGCCACAGGTTGAACCGCACGGTTTTCAGGATCTTGCGGTTGGGTTTCTGCCGGATAAAGGCCTCGAGCTCTCCGTTATCAATCGCGGTGCCGTTCTCCCTGATCATACTCTTTTCCACCAGGTATTCGTCCTCTTTCAGATGTTTGTTGACATTGCAGGCGCTGAGCAGGGCGAGCAGGAAGAGAGCCGGCAAACAGCGGCGCAGAACGGGCTGTGTATGTTGGAAAATACTTCTGATATTAATCCTAAAGCTCAAGTAGTTTGGTTACCTTTATAGCCTACTAATTTAGCTTTAAAAAATGATTAGTAAAAACCAGATAAAATATATTCAGGCCCTGCACCTTAAAAAAAACAGGGACAGCCAGGGCCTGTTTATTGTGGAAGGCGTGAAGCTCGTCACGGAGTTCCTGGCGGACGAAGGCATTACCGTAAAGCAGGTATATGCGGTTTCCGACTACCTGAAAAAACACCATGCCCTGCTCGAAAAACGAAACGTCGCGTTTACTGAGGTGGACGTCGAAGAATTAAAAAAGATCAGCCTGCAAAGTACTCCCAACCAGGTGCTGGCTGTGGTGATCAAAAAAGAGCAGTTACTCACCAAAGAGCTGCTGCAAAGCCAGACGAACCTGTTCCTCGACGATATCCGTGATCCGGGAAACCTGGGAACGATGATCCGTATTGCCGACTGGTTCGGGATCCGGCAGATCATCTGCTCGAAAAGCACTACCGAGCTCTACAATCCTAAAACGCTGCAATCCAGCATGGGGGCCGTTTTGCGGGTGAATGTCGTTTACCTGGATTTTGAAGATCTGCTCCCTTCACTGGCCGGCACGCCCATTTACGGCGCTGTGCTCAATGGTCAGAATATTTACACAAGCAACCTGAAACCCGGCATCATCGTGATCGGAAACGAAGCCAACGGCATTTCCGACGCTGTGCTGGCAAAGATCACGGATCCTGTTACGATCCCTGCCGCAGACAACAACGGCAGCGAATCGCTCAACGCCGCCAACGCCTGTGCGATCATCTGCGGGGAGTTTCACAGGCAATTACATTACAAGGCATGACATACTCCACTCCCCTGTTGATCCTCGCTTTATGGCTATCTCTGCCCTTCAGGGCACAGGTCATCTCCATCGACCTGGATACCGACCAGCCTACGGTTTCTTTCAAAACGGGGAAGGATGTGCTGGGCTACCTGCACCAGAAATACAGGAACGGCCCCTGCAAAGCCTATACTTTTTCACAAAAAAACACCCACTACCGCAACGACAGCATCGTGGGCACTTCCGAATGGCACGAAGCTGTTGAGTTTCCTGATAAATTCAGAATAGATTTCGGCGATAAGGCCAACGGGAACTGTATTATTTTTAGGAACGACAGCTCTTACCGTTACAAGAACTTTGAGCTGCGTGGAAAAAAACACGATGCGAATGTGCTCCTGCTCCTCCTTGGCGGGATGTACTACCGGGAGCTTCCCGATGTTATGGCGCGGCTTCAGAAAGAAGGCTACAATACCGCTGTTCTTAGCAAGCAGAAATGGAACAAACAAAAAGTGTATGTGATTGGCGCGGAAGCGGGGGATATCGTCTCTAACCAGATCTGGGTCAGCAAAAAGACCTGGCGCGTAGTCAGGATCCTGGAGCGCCTGGAAGACGGCAACATGATGGACATGACCTTCGACAGCCACCAGGCGCATTGCAAGGGCTATGTGGAAACAAAAGTGACCTTCAAAAGGAACGGGAAAATCGAACAGGTTGAGGAGTATGAGAACATCCAGAGCCTGGAAAAATTTCCGGAGGACGTTTTTAACCCGACACCGGTAAAAAAATAATTCTAGCTTTGTACGATGTCTGCCGGGATCCATACCAACCATAGCTCTTTCGGGAAAATTTCCGAGCAGGCGGACACGCTTGTTCTCGAATTGTCGCCTTACGGCATCGGCTTTTGCGAGCTCAACAGCGACCTGAACCAGCCGCTGTATACGACGCATGCTCCTATCGACAACAACTCACCCTTATCGGTGAAAGAACAGGTTATCAGCGCCATCAAACACTTTCGGTTTTCACAAAAAACCTACCGCACCGTTTACATTAATTTTTTTACAGAGCTGTTTACGCTATGTCCTGCGGCGTTTTATGACGAAGAGAGCAAACGGCAGATCCTGGAGTTCAATGCCGGACCCAGCGGCGATGCCGTTATTTTACAGGACGATATTACCCAGGAGATCAAGCTTATCTATGCCATCGACGAGCACCTGAAATCGGCGCTAGACCTGATCTTCCCGAACCACCACATGAAGCACAGCCTCTCCGTATTGTCGCAGCTGATGCTGCATTCGGAAGACCTTTCCAGGGCCCGCATGCTGGTCAATGTTCACGACACCTACATCGAACTGGTGATCAAGCAGGAGGGGAAACTACTCCTGGCCAATCAGTTCGGCGTGCGCTCGCCGGAAGACATTTTATATTACATTTTGTTTGCGCTGGAGCAATACCAGCTGGAGCCTTCCTCCGCAGAGCTCACCATCATTGGCAATGCAGAGGCGCAGTCGGACCTGGTGCAGACTTTGAAAAAATACATCAAACACGTTCGCCTGGGCATCGGCAACCGTGCCATCAACTGGCAAGGGCTGGAAGGCATGCCACAGCATTTTAATTATTCACTGATCAACCGGGTATTTTGCGAATCATAGGAGGAACATATAAAGGAAAACAGCTGCTGACACCGAAGAACCTGCCGGTAAGGCCTACCACGGATTTTGCCAAAGAGGGCCTGTTCAATATCCTGAACAACAAACTGGATTTCGAGGACCTTACAGTGCTCGACCTCTTTGCCGGAACCGGAAACATCACCCTCGAATTTGCCTCCCGCGGAGCGGCGCGCGTGTATGCCGTCGACAAGCACACACCCTGCATCAACTTCATCAGGGACACAGCCAAAACCCTCAAACTATCCATGATCAGCCCCGACAGGGCCGATGTGTTCAAATACCTGGAAAAGCCCTACGCTGCTGTCGACCTTGTCTTTGCTGATCCCCCCTATGAGCTCGACACGATTCCGCAGATCCATGAGCTTGTTTTTGCAAATAACTGGCTGAAACCGGAAGGCCTGCTCATCATCGAGCACGGCCCTAAAACCAAACTGGATGACAAGGCACATTACCTCGAAACGAGAAAATATGGCAATGTGCATTTCAGCTTTTTTCAAAATCCGGCTTAGAAATTTCCAGCTTTTCCCATTTATTTCCCGTTTGGGCGCCCGGGCAGGCTGCTTCGGGCTTCGCGACGCTCCGGTTCTTTCCCGCGAAGAACAAGCGGGAAAGGAACTAAACCCTGTGCATCCCTGGCGCAAGCTTTCACTGCGTATTGAGTTAACGTATAACCCTGAGTTAAGCTTGCGTAAAGGATTGCAGCACCCGCCCATGCCGGTACTGACGGGAAATCCTCCCACGACGCGTCCGGGCGATTGACACGAAAGCCTGGCTTGCAGCGACAGGCCCAAATTTTAAACACACAAGCTATCACACTCTTTTCACACACTTTTAAGACAGCCTCTAACAAAACTTGGCATTCGATACTGGTCTTATTCCTGTAACTTATCTTATCTTTGGGATTATACTTTTCACTATGAGGCATTGCTATTTCACGACCATCCTGCTGCTGGCCCTGTTCCCGGCTTTGGCCCAGAACATTACCATCAAAGGAAAAGCCCATCCATCACATATCGGGAAAGAGGTCGTGCTCAATGACTTTTCGGATTACATCACCTACATCAAAGAGCGGCAGAGCATCGACACCGTTGATAAGGACGGCTATTTCGAATTGAAGCTTCAATCCTCAGCTACCAAACCGGTACTCATCAGCATCGACAACCTCGTCGGAAAGCTCTACATCCAGCCGAACTTTGTTTACGGCATCTACTTCCCGGGAAAAGACTCGTTGACCAACAACCAGGAAGGCACGGAAAGCCTGGTGGATATTACCGTATACGGCAAGGACAGCACGGAGCTGAATGCCCTGATCATCGACTTCAACACGCAGTACAACAACCTGTTCCTGAAGTCCTCCAACACGTATTTATCGCCCGCCAGGCTAAGCTCCCTGCTCGACACCTTTTTTGTGACTTCCCAGAAACGCTATGCACACGTTAAAAATCCTTACTTCAAAAAGTACGTGGAATACAGCTTTGCCGGCTTCTTCTCCAACATGTCGCGCAGCAAAACCATCCTCTACAAGCAATTCATCGAACACCGTCCCATACTCTACAACAACTACGAATACATGGACTTTTTCAACACGCATTTCAAAGGTTACCTGAAAGCCTTTGCCTCTACCAGGAACGGCGGCAACATTTACAACAGCATCAATGCCTTTGGCGACTATAAAGACCTGAGGAACCAGTTTACCGCCGACCGGTCGATCACCAACGACACGCTGCGCGAACTCCTGCTCCTCAAGGGCCTGATCGACTTTTACTATAGCCCCGATTTTGACAAGAAGCAGGTTCAAAGCGTGATGGAGCAGCTCTACCGCGACAGCCGCTATCCTGAAAACAGAAAAATCGCTTTCAATATGCTACAGGCAACGTATCATTTGCAAAACGGAGCTAACGCGCCTGATTTTACCGCTTACGACAGGGCCGGCATGAAGGTGAACTTATCTTATTACAAAGGCAAATACATTTACCTGAATTTTTTTTCCACGCAAAGCGAGAACAGCTTAAAGGAAATGCAAAAGCTTATTGACCTCAAAAAGAAGTTTTCCGACAAAGTTGCCTTTATCAGCGTATGCCTCGACGACAGCGTCAAAGCTTACCAGGCTTACTTAAAGGCAAATCCCAAACAAGACTGGCTCATCCTCTATAACGGAAACGGCGATGCCCGCAGGAATTACGCCATCAAATCACTGTCGGGATATTTTTTCATCAACCAGCAGATGATCCTGGCCCAATCTCCGGCACCGGCGCCAAGCGAAGGCCTGGAGTACAAGTTCAACGGCCTGTTCAGACCAAAAAAGAAAAACACGATCACGGGCGTGAGGTAGGTCTGTCGCCTGACCTGCAGGTAAGGTAACAAAAAACAAATCACCTTCCCTTCGCCGGACTATCAGTCGACGCTTCAAACTCCGGTAAAATAATGTATAATACCGTAGTGACTTATCTTTAAGCGACAAAGAAGTCCCGTAGGGACTTAACATTACTAACAGTAGGCAACTCAAAGCTCAGCTTGCTCCGTAGGAGCAAAACATTAGAAATGTATGACTACGCTGGCACCATAAAACCTTTAAGCCAATTAGTGATGTTCTGCTCCTACTAAGCAGCAGAGAAGTCCCGTAGGGACTTAACATTATTAACAACGACAACTCAAAGCTCAGCTTGCTCCGTAGGAGCAAAACCCTATGAACACACCGTATCGAAATAACACTGGCTCCGCAGGAGCCAAATATTCTGCCTCCTTAACTCACGAATCCTGCTTTAACTTAATGACATTATCTTTTGGAGTCGCAATGTACCGACCAGGGGTTTCATGTATTCATCTGTAAACGGCAAGCCCTAAAAGGAAGGGACAGTTATAACAGCCATGAATCAATGTTTGGCTCCTACGGAGCCAGGAGTATAACCCTACCTACTTCTTTTAATAATGTTTTGCTCCTACGGAGCAAATATCCGTGATCGTATGAATCCCGTGTCTCTCATAGCAGTATACTCCTACTAATCAGCAAAGAAGTCCCGTAGAAACTTAACATTATTAACCACGACAACTCTACTGTTCAACTTGCTACAATAAGTCCCGTAGGGACTTAACATTACTAACAGTAGGCAACTCAAAGCTCAGCTTGCTCCGTAGGAGCAAAACATAAGACATGTATGGCTACGCTGTGCCATAACCCTTTAAGTCCGTGGCTAGCCATGTTCTGCTTCCACGGAGCTTTAAAGAAGAACCCCTTTAGTCCTTCGCAAAAATGAGTGCATCCAGTATCGATTGATAATTAAAGATTCGCCGGTGTCTTCCTGAACACAAGGAACAGCAGGTAAATGCAGCTCGCAAACAGGAAGAAAGCCCCTGTTTGGTGCAATACACCCAACACAACCGGCACATGGTACAATAAGGTAAACACGCCTAAGATAAACTGCACGGTAATCCCATAGATTAAAAACGTGACAGCCCTGTACTGCGGTTTGGTCAGGTTGAGCTTGTTGGATCTGTACCAGAGCAGGCAAAATACCAAAACCAGTACAACCGCCAGCGTTCTGTGCACGAACTGGATTCCGCTGGCATTCTCAAAAAAGTTCAGGTAAAAGCTGCCCTTCATCGTCACCTGCTCGGCAACCCAATCCTCGCCCATTTTCGGCCAGGTATTGAAGATTTGCCCCGGGCGGATCTTAGCGGCATCGCCCTCTACATAGCCCGCCGTGAAGGCGCCGTAGACGATTTGCAGGATCAGCAGCACAAAGAAAATAAGCGAGAGGCCTTTGAGCTTAAAGCCATTGTTGGGAGCAACGGATTCTTTCGGATAGATGAGCTTGAGCGCAAACCAGAAGGTGAAAGCGAATAAGGTGAAGGCGCTCATTAAATGCGTGGCCAGCCGGAAATGGCTCACAGCGGGCTTGTCCTGAAGGCCGCTATACACCATCCACCAGCCGATAACGGCCTGCATGGCTCCCATAAAAAATAAGAGAATCAGGGAAGGAAGCATGTCTTTTTTGATCTTTTTACGGATGAGCAACACCACCAGGCCGATGGCGAAGACATACATCATGACACGGCCGATCAGGCGGTGCGTGTATTCCCAGAAAAAGATGTGCTTGAACTCGGCCATCGTCATCATGTAATTGACCTTCACAAACTCCGGGCTTTCCTGGTACTTGGCAAAGCGCTCCTGCCATGCCTGCTCCGACAAAGGCGGCATAGAGCCCATAAAGCTCCAGTCGGTAATGGAAAGGCCTGAATGGGTGAGGCGCGTGATGCAGCCAACAACAACCATGATATAAACTAAAGCGCAGCCGCTGAGAAGCCAATAAATGACTGCTTTATGTGGGTTCCTGGAAATCATGATGAAAAATTTTGCCTGCAAACTTACTAAGTTTTGGCCATTATACCGACTAAAAACACCAATAAAACAGCAGGCGATGTGAAATAAAAACCCTATTTTTAAGGCTCTAAAAAACAAGCAACCATGAAAGGAATAATTTTGGCCGGCGGCTCAGGAACACGCTTACATCCCCTGACCTTAGCGATGAGCAAGCAAATGATGCCTATCTACGATAAACCGATGATCTACTACCCCTTATCGGTACTGATGATGGCCGGTATTAACGAGATCCTGATCATCTCCACACCCCATGACCTGCCGAACTTCGAGCGTTTGCTGGGAACCGGCGAGAAGCTGGGCTGTAAATTCTCCTACGTGGTGCAGGAAGTGCCCAACGGACTGGCGCAGGCCTTTGTACTGGGAGAAAAATTCATTGGCAACGATAAAGTTGCGCTCGTGTTGGGTGATAATATTTTCTATGGAGTAGGCATGGGCCGCATGCTGCAAAAGATCAACGATCCGGATGGCGGTGTGGTATTCGCCTACCACGTGAGCGATCCGGAACGCTATGGTGTGGTAGACTTCGATGAGAACCACAATGTGCTTTCCATCGAGGAAAAACCGGCGCAGCCGAAATCGAATTATGCCGTTCCGGGATTGTATTTTTACGACAACTCAGTGGTTGAGATTGCCAAAAACCTGAAACCTTCTCCACGCGGAGAGTACGAAATCACTGACGTGAACAAAGAATATTTAAGACGCAAAAAATTAAAGGTGTCTATCCTCGACCGCGGAACAGCCTGGCTCGACACGGGTACCTTTGCATCGCTGATGCAGGCCGGGCAGTTTGTACAGGTGATCGAAGAACGCCAGGGATTAAAGATCGGCTGCATCGAAGAGATCGCCTATAAAATGGGCTTCATCAGCAAAGAACAATTGATCGCTATAGCCACACCCCTTACCAAAAGCGGCTATGGCACTTACCTCTTAAAAATGGCGGAAGCCGGGAAATAAATCGCGTGCACTCTTATTCACACTTATCCACTCTGCTGAACGACATCCTGGGAAAAGAGCAGGCCGACTTGCAGTCGCTGTCTCCCAAAGAAATGTACGAGCCCATGAGCTACATCATCGGGCTGGGAGGAAAACGGGTGCGCCCGCTGCTCACACTGATCGGCTGCGACCTGTTTGGCGCAGATCCTCAGAAAGCGCTGAACGGCGCCCTGGCCGTGGAGCTCTTTCATAATTTTTCGCTCATTCACGACGATATCCTCGACAATGCTCCTTTGAGGCGCGGTAACGTGACCGTGCATGAAAAATGGAACCATAACATCGCCTTGCTGAGCGGCGACGGCATGATGGTAAAAGCGTTCGAGATCTTAAGTCAGGGCGAAGAGCAACACATTCCCACCCTGCTCAGGCTGTTCTCAAAAACCGGTCTTGAAGTATGCGAAGGGCAGCAGCTGGACATGAATTTTGAAACCCAGGAACAGGTGAGTGTGGAAGATTACCTGCACATGATCACCAATAAAACGGCGGTATTGCTTGGATGCAGCCTGCAAATGGGCGCTATCTGCGCCGCTGCGCCGCTGGCAGACCAGGCTCACGTGTACGAATTCGGAAAGCACGTGGGTATTGCCTTCCAGATCCTCGATGACATCCTCGACGTGTATGCCGACCACGACAAGTTCGGCAAGCAGGTAGGCGGCGATATCATTTCCAATAAAAAAACATTTTTACTTCTGAAAGCTTTTGAGCTTGCCGACCCTGCGCAGCAAAAGAACCTCCGGGCATTGCTGAATGACAAAACGATCAGCAACTCCGATAAGGTGTCGCAGGTGACCGGCTTGTACAATGCCCTTCAGATTAAGGACATCGCCTCGCGCGAGGCCAACCTGCATACGGAGATCGCCTTGAAACACCTGGCGGAGATCGGAGCAGACGCTACCAAAAAAGAACACCTGAAATGCTTTGCGGAAAACCTGCTGAACAGGCACACTTAATTTTCAAAATGAACACACAGGAACTACTTTCCGGTTACCGTTTTAAAACACCAATACAGGTTCGCTTCAAGGATGTGGACAAGCAGGGGCATGTGAACAATGCCAACCACCTCACCTATTTCGAGATTTCGCGAACGGATTATTTTAAGGAGATTTTCCGGAAGACGAATGATTGGGACAAAACGGGCATGATCCTGGCCCATACGGAGATCACTTACAAACTTCCCATCACACTGGAAGATACCATTGTTTGCTTTACGCGGGTAAGCCGCTTCGGCGACAAAAGCTTCGACATGGAAAATGTGCTGGCTGCCAAAACCGCAGAGGGCTATGAGCTCCGCGCCTACGGAAAAAGCGTGCTGGTATGTATGGATTACGTTAAGAAACAAACCGTTTCTGTGCCCGCAGAGTGGATTCGCGCCTCGAACGCGTTCGAAGCTGCTGTTTTTAAAGATAATTAACGGCAAAGCGTTCCGTTTTTTTACTTATTTTTACTTATTGCTTATTTTTTTATGAGGACCCTAATCGAAGGATTTACGAAACAATTACAGGAAGCGTTAAACATTGCCGGATCGGCTGTATTAACTCCTAAAAACCATATACAAAACATTGTTGTGACCGGCCTTGGCGGCTCGGGTATCGGCGGAACGATTCTATCGGAGCTGGTGCAGGACGAATGCCCCGTTCCTATTATCGTCAACAAGGATTATTTCCTACCCGACTTCGTCAACGCTCATTCCCTGGTAATCATTTCTTCATACAGCGGCAATACCGAAGAAACGCTGTCGGCCATGAAGCAGGCCATTTCAAAACAGGCCCAGATCGTTTGCATTACCAGCGGTGGCGAAGTCAAAGCGCTGGCGGATAAGCACCAGTATGATACGATTTTGATTCCGGGCGGCAACCCTCCCCGCTCCTGCATTGGCTATTCGTTGGTGCAGCTCCTGAAAATCATACAGTTCAACGGCTTCGTCAAAACAGACTTACTGGCGCAGGTAAAAAGCAGCATCGCTTTACTGGATATGGAACGTGAGGCTATACAGCAGGAATCGGAGGATATTGCAAAAAAATTACTCCATAAGATCCCGGTGATCTACTCCTTGGGTTCCTGCGAAGGTGCTGCGGTTCGCTTCCGCCAACAAATCAACGAGAACAGCAAAATGCTTTGCTGGCACCACACGTTCCCGGAAATGAACCACAATGAGCTGGTTGGCTGGACGGAAAAAAACGATGCGCTGGCCGTGGTGACGTTCCGCACCTCTTATGATTATGCGCGCACCATCAAACGTTACGAGATCTGCAAGCCTTTGTTTGAGAAGTACAGCGCGTCGGTGACCGATATTACAGCTAAAGGAACTACCAGGCTTGAACAGTATTTTTACCTCATCCACATCGGCGACTGGATCTCCGTGGATATTGCCGATCTTAAACACATCGATGCCGTAGAAGTCAATGTGATCACGGATCTCAAAAACGAACTGGCCAAATTAAAATAAATTGCAGATGAACAAGCAGGTTCTGTTTCAAGACCTCGGCCTGATGGACTATAAAGCCTGTTGGGATTACCAGGAAAGCCTGTTCAACCAAACTATTGCTCAAAAGGTCGCTAACCGCGATCTGCCTGAAGCAGAACAGATCGTCACGCAAAATCATTTACTGTTTGTAGAGCACCCTCATGTATATACGCTCGGAAAAAGCGGCGATGCTTCTCACTTGCTGATCAACGAGGCGCAGCTTGAAGAAAAAGAAGCAAGCTACTATAAAATAAACCGGGGTGGCGATATTACTTACCACGGACCGGGACAGATCGTGGGCTACCCCATCCTGGACCTCGATCATTTTTTTACCGACATTCATCACTACCTGCGCCTGCTCGAAGAAACCATTATCCTCACGCTCGACGACTACGGCATCAAAGCAGGACGCAGCAAAGGCGAAACGGGCGTGTGGCTGGATGTAAACAATACCTTCAAAGCGCGCAAGATCTGTGCATTCGGTGTGCGTTGCAGCCGCTGGGTTACCATGCACGGCTGGGGCTTCAATGTCAATTCGGACATGAGCTATTTTAAGAATATTGTGGCCTGCGGCATACAGGACAAAGGTGTGACCAGCCTGGATAAGGAACTAGGGCAGCCGGTAGATATGGCTGAAATCAAAGAAAAACTCAAAACCCATTTTTCGGCCTTATTCGGATGCGAGCTGGTTCCGGAGCACGACAGGAATATGATCCAGGCCGGATAAAAAAACATCACCATGAAGAAGGTCTTAAAATTTCTGTTCAAAAGCATTTTAGTCATCTTCGTTATCCTGAACCTGATCATCCTTTTTTCGGGGCGCTGGTATTTGTATAAGGGGCTTGCCAATACTTACTTCAAAGGACGCAGCGGGCCAAGCGCTACCGAATACCAGATCTTCGACAACAGGCCTATAAATGCCGGAAAGCCACAGCCCTGGCCGGTTTCTAAAGCGTATAACAGCCAACGGGTTTCCCCGGTCTTCGACAGCCTCATGAAGGCCGTGCAGGCCCATGCCTTTGTCATCATCAAAAACGATACGCTGATCCACGAGCAATACTGGGACGGCTTCAGCGATACTTCGCACACCAACTCCTTCAGTATGGCCAAGTCGTATACGGGCGCCCTGCTCGGCTGTGCCATCAGCGACGGATATATCAAAAGCATCGATGAGCCGGTCAGCACTTACATTCCCGAATTCAAAGAAGGCTGGCGCTCGCGCATTACGCTAAAGCACCTGGTAACGATGACTTCCGGGATCGACTTTGACGAAAGCTACGGCAATCCTTTTTCTTTTCCTGCAGAAGGCTATTACGGGTCGAACCTGCTGAAAGCCTGCACCGACTATAAAAAGAGCAGGAATGAGCCGGGCCGGGTGTTTGACTACCTGAGCGGCAATACCGCCCTCCTGGGCTATTGCATCACAAAGGCAACCGGCAAACCGTTAGCAGGCTATCTGAGCGAAAAGCTCTGGATCCCATTAGGCTGCGAGCACACGGCGTACTGGAGCCTGGACAAAAAAGACGGCCTCGAAAAGGCCTTCTGCTGCATCAACAGCAATGCCCGGGATTTTGCAAGGATGGGGAAACTGTACATGCACCACGGGAAATGGAACGGCATTCAAGTAATAGACAGCGCTTATGTAGAAAGCTCTATTGTTCCTTTCGACTGCCTGGAAACGGACGGCTCCAAAAACCACACCTATGGCTACGCCTGGTGGCTGACGGAACATAAGGGCCTCCGGGTATACTACATGCAGGGCATGCTGGGGCAGTTTGTGATCTGCGTTCCGGAAAAAGGACTGGTGATCTGCCGCCTGGCGCGCACCTGGAGAGCAAAATCCAAAGTAAAAAGCCATGCCGCTGCTGATGTGGGCTATTGTATTGACGAGGCCCTGCGCCTGTATTGGAACTAAAAATCATGATAGGAATTGCGCAGAAAGGAAACCACATTGGCATTTACCTCACCGCCAGCATCATCAATAGCAGCAGCGATCGCGCCGACCTGGTATCGCTAAAGCGCGCCATCGTTTCCCAGCTCGAAAGCACCTTTCGCTGTTCAGCAGGCCCTTATAAGCTGAGCCTGAAGGCAGACGTGGAAGTGCTTTACCGTGTGAAAGACTGCTCCCCTGCAAAGGTCTTGTTCCAGATCGTTGATGCCCTTCCCGGGAACCACCCGGCAGAAGCGGATTTCAAGGGTTTGCGGATCCGCCTGAACAAAGCGATCATCAACGACATTATCTATAACCGCAATGTGCGGACAGTGCCACACGAACTAGGCCATTTATTCGGCTGGGATCATCCGCATGCCCGCGCAAGCTACGAAAGTGTGAATCCGGAATCCCATCCGCTCGAACAGCAACTGACGGAAGAGGAGCGAAAGCATAACCTCATGAGCCAGGGCTGGTACCCGCAACGCACAAATATTCCCTTAGAAGAAGCAATGCAGATCTCTGAGAAACAAATTGACTTACTCTTATTGCATTACCGTTCCGGGCAACTGAACAGGAACCTGCATTTGAAAAGGCACAATTTGTTCTGGAAAAAATTACTTCCATAATGTAATGCTATAAAAGTAGGCATACTGTAACCCGAGTGCCGGCGGGCGCGATGATTCCTCATCCTCTTTATCCGTGTTTCCTTTTCTTATCCCAGCATTTGCGGCACTTTGAGCTTATCTCCTTTTTTCACGCCTTCCAGGATCTGAATGTTGATGCCATCGGATAAGCCGGTTTTCACATAGCGTTTTTCAAACCGCTGTGGTCCTGTTTCTATTTCCACGAAGGGTTTTTCTTTTTCGAATTGCAACACACTTTCAGGAATTGCCAGCACGCTTTCTTTCTTATCCAGAATGATATCCGCATTAGCGCTGTAACCGGCACGCAGAAAAGAGCTGTTGTCTTTGCTGATGGAAGCACGGATGAGGAACTGGATCGCACCGTTCTCTGTGACTCCCTTCGGAGCAATGTATTCCAGCTTCGCATGGAAGCTGCCCTTATCGATGGCGCCGATCGTCAGCACAATGTCCATGCCTTCATGTACCTTCCCGACTTCACTTTCGTCGAGCTTGCCTTCAAAGATCATTTCTCCCATGTTGGCAACGGCAGCAATGGTAGTCCCGTCGTTGAACGTATTACTCTCAATGACCTGGCTGCCTTCCTTAACCGGAACGTCCAGCACCATACCGGTAATAGTGGATTTCACCATCGTATTGGAAACGGCTCCGCTCGATTTGGAAACACCTTCTTTAATGATCTGCAGCTGGTTTTGAGAAGCCACCAGCTCTTCGTTCGTGGCTTTGAGCTTCAGGTCGTAGGCCTGGAACTCCGCCTTAGAGATAACGCTTTGATCGAATAGATGCTTGTTACGGTCGTATTCGAGTTTTGCATTGTCATAATTCAGCTGGGCCGTATTCACGCGGGTTTCGGCATTGGCCATGTTGAGCATATTGGGGATGATCTTGATCCTCGCAATCACATCGCCCTGCTTCACTTCCTGCCCTGCAATGATGTAAAGTTTGTCGATGATGCCGCTCACCTGTGATTTCATATTGACCTCTTTGCGTGGCGTTACAGAACCTGTGGCAACCGTTTTTTTGATAATGGTGGTATCGAAGGGCGCTACCGTCTGGAAGACCACCGGCGGGGTCTGGGATTTATGGTAAAAGAAAAAAATGGTCCAGATGAATAATCCCAGCGCCAGGATCGCTAAAAGAACTCTGAAGATTTGTTTCCCGATCGGTTTTTGTTTTCCTGATTTCATAGTTTTTGTTGGTTAAGCGCAAGATGCAAAAAACGCAGGGCTCGCGAAGTGTGTATGGATTGTGTTTATTTATTCTGTTCGTAATGCTTCTACCGGTTTGATGGCAACGGCTTTGGATGCCGGGATGAGCCCCGCAAGCCCGCCGCTCAGCACCAGCACCGCCAGCGCTTTCAACGCCACCGGCAGATCGACCGTCGGGTTGGTGAACATGCCTCCCGAATCGCCGATAGCTGAGCTGATGAGCTCCAGCAGCCCAATTCCCGCCAGTAATCCGAAATAACCGGAAATAGAGGTCAGGAACAGTGTTTCGATCAGGATCTGTGCGATGATCTGGTAAGGCACCGCCCCTAAAGCGCGCTTCACACCTATCTCCTTCGTGCGCTCCTTTACCACAATGAGCATGATGTTGCTGATACCGATAACCCCGGCCAGCAGGGTGCCGATGCCTACGATCCAGATCAGCACCTCGATGCCGGTGAAGAGGCCGCTGAGCTTATTGTACTCCACGGCCATGTTCCAGTGCCCGATGGCAGACAGATCTTCCGGCGCTATTTTATGACGTTCCTTTAAAATGCTGATCACCTTGGCCTCCGACACTTCGGCCGGAACGTTATCTTTGGATTTGATGGCAAACCAGCCCACAATGTCCCCGTAATTAAACGCATTCTGAAAGGTAGTGAAGGGAATATTGATGCGCTCTGCCTGCTCCTGCCCGTCCTGCCCGCCTGCCGTAGGATTGGTAAGGCCTACTACCTTAAAGTAAACACCGTTGATGCGGATGTACTCACCGAGGACTTCCTCTCCTTTCGCAAACAGCATCTCTGCCACGCGCGGGCCGATCACACAGATCTTCCGCTTTTCTTTAATATCCAGCTCATTGATAAAGCGTCCTTTTCCGATCCTCACCTCCTGGATTTTGCTTACCTGCGGGTAGCAGGCCTGGATACCGCAGGCTGCTGTTTTAAGCCCGCGCATCACATTGTTGGTGCCATCGTGTCCGCCCAGCTGGTTGAGCGGAGATACCACATCCAGCTCCGGTATCTGCTTCAGCGCTTCGGCATCGCCCATGTTATAATTGAAATAACGCCCCGGCTTCATGCCTTTATAGGCTTTGGACGTTTGCTGCGTCCAGGTGAAAAAGCTGTTGGTTGCCGTGCCGGCAAAGTCTTTCAGAATGCCATTGCGCAGGCCGTTCCCGGAGCCCAGCATGATCACCAGCATAAAAATACCCCAAAACACACCCAGCATCGTTAAGAAGGTGCGTAATCTGTTCTTGCGGATCGTCGCAAAAATTTCCTGCCAGCTATCGCGTTCAAATATCAAATTTAATTTTCTCTTAAGGCGGTGATTGGTTCTACTTTGGCTGCTTTGATGGCCGGGAACAGACCTGCCAGCGCGCCTGCTACGACAATAAGGATAACCGCAGACACGGCGATCTGCAAATTCACATCCGGATTTTTGAAAAAGTCGCCTTCCACGCCCAGCGCTTTGATCAGCTCCACAACGCCAATCCCTGACAGCAAGCCCACATAGCCCGCCACCGAGGTAATGAAAACGGACTCAAGAATGACAAGCGACACGATGGAAAAAGGAGAAGCTCCAAGCGCCTTGCGGATGCCGATCTCCCGGGTGCGCTCTTTCACCACAATCATCATGATATTGCTAATGCCTACAATGCCCGCGATCAGGGTAAGAATACCGATCACATAAATAAAGACCTTAATGCCGTCCAGCATTCCCATAATACGCTTGTACTCCACATTGTTGTTACGCACCCCAATCGCATTCATATCATTGGGATCGAAGTGGTACTTCTTAGCCAGGCCCTGCCTGATCTCCTCCACCATTTGCTCACTGCGCTCGTAACTGGCATTGCCCGTCGTTGCCCAGATCACGCCCACGTTATCTTTCCCGTTGTAAATGCGCTGGGCGGTGAGTAAAGGAATATAGATGCGTTCGTTATCTCCTTTGCCGGGGTCGTTGAACACGCCAATCACTTTGTATTTAGTACCGCTCACGTCGATGAACTTCCCGATAGGATCTTCCCCCTTGAATAAAAAATCTTCCACGGGCTTCCCCATCACGCACACTTTGCGAAACTCGGTAAAGTCAAGCTCGTTGATGAAACGCCCCTTGATGATTTTAGCCTTTTCCAGCAAATAATGATCCGGAGCACAGGAGCGCACCAGGAAGCCCGAATGCTCATTCTTATAGGAAAGTGTTTTATTTTCACGCCAGCCGTAGGTGGCCGATGCATGATCCACATCGCGGGTCCGGTCTTTGATCGTATAAAAATCCTCGTTCTTCAACTGGATGATCCTACCCGGCTTGTATCCGCCATAAGCCATGCTGGTTTGCCCGCCATCGATCCAGATGCTGTTGGCAGCATCATTTCCAAACTGCGCCTGGGCGCCGTTGCGCAGGCCCTGTCCGGCTGCCAGCAGGATGATCAGGATAAAGATTCCCCAGGCCACACTGAATGCCGTCAGAATGGTACGAAGCTTATTCTTCTTAATGGTTCCTAATATTTCCTGCCACTTATCGAGGTCGAACATGTGATGTGTAAGTGTCCTGTTATTTTATGAAATAAACTATAGCGCAATCGTTGACTTCGAGAGCCTCAGTCAACTACCCGATGGTTGAGGCTCTCGAAACCACCGGGTAGTTTTTTATCACACGATCAATCCGTCTTTCAACCGTATCGTGCGGTCTGTCATTTCTGCAATATCATTTTCGTGCGTCACGATCACAATCGTTTTCCCTTGTTTGTTGATCTCCTTAAAGATATCCATCACTTCGATCGAGGTCTGAGAGTCGAGAGCACCTGTAGGCTCGTCGGCAAAGATCACCTTCGGATTCCCGATCAGCGCCCTGGCAATAGCCACGCGCTGCTTCTGCCCGCCGCTCATCTCGCTCGGCAGGTGGTCCGCCCAATCCGCCAGGCCAACACGCTCAAGGTACTCCATTGCCTTGAGGTTGCGCTCCTTCCGCGACACCTTCTGGTAATACAAAGGAAGCGCCACATTTTCCATCGCATTCTTAAACGACAGTAAATTGAAGGACTGGAACACAAAACCCAGGAAGCGGTTGCGTAGCTGCGCCGCTTTGGTTTGCGACAGGTCTTTGATCAGTGTATCGTTCAGGATATAGCTTCCCGAGTCGTAATTGTCGAGGATTCCCAGGATATTCAGCAGGGTGGATTTTCCGGAGCCCGAAGAGCCCATGATGGACACAAATTCGCCTTCGCGTACGTGCATGTCAATACCTTTCAACACATCAAAAGACGTATCGTTGATCTGGTAAGCTTTGCGGATCTGCTCGAGTTTTATCACGGTTTTAAAAGTAACGATATTATGACAGATAAAGTATACCGCTTACAGGTGAAAAGTTGCGTTTGTGGAGTTTTTGCACAAAGCCTCTGAAAAGACCTTCATTACTGGCAACTGCTCAATAAATGAAAAACGTGAACGTCGATCCTGGCAGCAAAAATACAGGCTTCCTCAGGGCTTTTGCATCTCGCGATCTTTTCCCCTCCTTTTTCACCACCTCCTGATAAGCTCTGCTATTTTCGTTGAGCTGTAAAGGGATCGTTTCTGTGACCCGGAGCCTCAGTACTTTCAGGGGCTTATTGCCATAAGTATAGCTGAACTCAAGCCCGTCAATTAAATTTTTCCCGGGGGAATTCAGGAAGTCCGCATTTCCTATCTCATAATAAACATCGTTGATGGAAAAACTCAGCCAGTTCGATCGCTCATAGGTTACGTAGTCTATACTGACGCCGGCACTTTCTTCATAGGCCCTGTAAAGCTGCCTGTAAACGGGATAATTGAGGTCGCCCATACAATCAGGCCTCAGGTCGGCCCAGGACGAGTCGGAGAAGGCTGTCTTTTGCTCCCCATTCACCAACAGCTTCAAGTCGAACGCTGCAAAGCCGTTGCGGTGGGGTAAAGCCAGCTTTTTTACACTTTCGTGCTCCGATAAAAGAAGATCATCGGCCGTCTGCGCAGGCAACTGCCTGCTTGATAGCAAAAGAAAAGGAAGAAAAACACAGATGAGTTTAAGTGACATCGTTCAGAATAGCTATGCGCTTATAACTTTGTAGACTCCGAAAGTAACAGACCAGAGGCATCAGCCCCGTTCCCTGCGCTTTGCAAGATAGTTGCTATTGATGCTCATCAGCACATACAGCAGGATAATGAGCGGAATGCCGGTAAACCGGAACAGGATCAGCAGGACGACACACAGCATCAAAAAGATATACCGCGTGCGGTTGCCCACCCAGGAGAAAGTCCTGAACTTAAGCGCAAATAATGGAATTTCTGCGATGAGAAAATAGCTCAGGACAATGGAAGTAATGACTAAAAAATAGGGATTGCCGATAACATCATTAGCCAGAGCAGAATCACCATAGTTGACGATCAGTGGAAACGAACAAATCAAAATGGCGTTGGCTGGTGTCGGGAGCCCGATAAATGAGCTTGTTTGACGTGTATCGTTATTGAACTTTGCCAAACGCAGAGCGGAAAATATAATGATGATAAAAGGGATATAGCTGACAAGCTCCTGCCACTGTAACAATTCCGGGGTATAGCGCAATGCCGGCGGCCCATCGGTGTTTGGAGAAAACATGTTATTAAAAAAGCTAATGCCGATCAACTTATGCATCACAACTCCCGGCACCACACCAAAGGTAACCATATCGGCGAGGCTGTCGAGGTCTTTGCCAATAGGTGAGGTCACGCGAAGCATGCGTGCCGCGAAGCCATCAAAAAAATCGAAGACGGCGGCCATCCCCACCAGGTAAGCGGCATATACCAGTTCTCCTTCAAATGCCTGAACAATAGCCAAACACCCGCACAGTAAATTGCCACAGGTAATGGCGTTGGGAATGTGTTTTTTGAAGCCCATAATAACACTGTAAATATAGATATTTTAAATCGTTTGTATATTTACAAAAGATGTTATTTAATTCCCTCATATTTTTGATCTTCCTGCCTTGTGTATTTACCCTATACTGGCTGCTGGATCCGAAATGGAGGAACGTATTTTTACTTGGCGCTTCGTATTACTTTTACTTCTCTTACAATCCCTGGTTTCTCTTATTGCTCACCGGCACCTCCGCCCTCGATTTCTACGTGGCCCGGCTGATCTCTGTCTCAGACAAGCCTGCACGAAGAAAAGCCCTGCTCGCATTCAGCATCAGCTGCAACATCGGCGTCTTGTTTATATTCAAGTATTTTGTTTTCTTTTATAACACCTTTGTCCCTCTTCTTACATCTCACTACTCTGTACTCACCACTCTCATCATCCCTGCCGGCCTATCCTTCTACACCTTCCAGTCCATCAGCTACACCATCGATGTATACCGCGGCAAGTACAAAGCCGATGACAGCCTCAGCGATTTCCTTCTTTATGTTTCGTTCTTCCCGCACATGGTTGCCGGGCCTATCGTGCGCTACAATTCCCTGATGCCGCAGCTCAAAGTGGCGCAGCACTTCAGGCGCATAGACTGGGAAGCCTTTGCCAAACTCACCATATGGGGCTATTTCAAAAAAATGGTCATCGCCGATAACCTGTCCTCCATTGTCACCCCCGTGTTTAATGACGTAGGGCATTATTCAGGCTCCACCTTACTATTCGCAGGCTTCCTATTCGTGGTGCAGGTCTATGCCGACTTCAGCGGTTATTCCGACATTGCCACCGGCGTTGCCAAATTATTCGGCATCGACCTGAGCCTGAACTGGCGCCGGCCGCTCTTTTCCAAATCCCTGCACGAATTCTGGACGCGCAACCACATCAGCATCACCACCTGGTTCAGGGATTACCTCTATATTGGCCTCGGCGGCAACCGTGTGAGCTACCCCCGCTGGCTGCTCAACATTTTCCTGGTATTCCTCATCAGCGGCCTGTGGCACGGCGCCAACCTCACCTTTGTGATCTGGGGTTCCATGCATGGCTTGGTATTCATCATCGAAACCGTGGCACTTCGACGGTTCCCCGGATTCAAGGCACCGAAACTCATCGGCTGGGCCTACCTCATGGCTTTCCACACCCTGTCCCTCATCGCTTTCCGCGCCTTGTCCGTTCAGGATCTGGGATACATTTACAAACAGATTTTTACCGGCTTTCATCCGGGGTTCATGCTTACAGAGCTCATGCAGGTCAGCAACCTCTTTTTCCTAACGGTCTGCATCCTGCTGATCATTCTCATGTTCCTGAAAGAAGCCAACGAAGAATACGCTTTCCTCAACAAAGCCAAAGGCTTCGACAGCGTTTACAAACCTGCCTTTTTCATTGCCGCTCTCGCGGGAATTTTCCTGCTGGGTAATTTTAATGCCAACCAGTTTATCTATTTCCAGTTTTGATCCGTAAACTTATCATATACATCTTCGCGTTCGTTCTGCTGACATACGGCCTGCGCTGGTTCATCAATGAAGGCCTGCGCCGCAATGCAAAAGGAGTGTATGAAAAATACACCAGGCTCTTCCTGGAAAAAAATACGTTCAACACCCTTATCCTCGGCTCTTCAAGAGCTGAAATGCACATGGATGTTTCCCTGCTCGATTCGCTCACGGGCCTGCACAGCTTTAACGCCGGGGTATCGGGCGGCACGACGCGCATGGCTTATGTGGTCATGAAATCATACCTTCACAACAGCGAAGTACCGAAAACCATTTTCCTGGAATGCGACTTTCACATCAGCCATTTAAAGACCGATACTATTTTTAACTTCCCGCGCTATTTCCCCTACCTGTCCAATCCTGTGTTGTACAAGGGCTTTGAAGCCATTGATCCGCGCTTCCGGCAGTTCAGGTACAATCCGCTCTACAGCCTTCCCTACTCGGGCATCCATGCCGTGAGCCCTGCGCTGCATGGCTGGACAGGCACGTCCGGCAGCTACGACGATGCTTACCAAAACGGGTTTTTCAGGAATACACAGACCGATCATTACGACCATTTCAATACCTCCGCCTATTACGGCTACATTCATCCCGAAACGCGCCACTACCTCGACTCGATCATTGACTTTTGCAAGGCCAGCCGGTGCCGCCTGATCTTTACCATGTCGCCAGCCTACGAAGATGCGCAGAAGGAAGTGATCAATCGGGAACGCATCATCGCACAGTACCGGAATATCGCCGATGCGCATCACATCCCCTTTTTCAACTACAGCGCCGATAGCAGCATCTGCCGGAACCGGGCCTTTTTTGAAGATAATTACCACATGCTCTATCCGGGAGCGCGGCTTTTTACGCGAAAAATTGCCGGCGATTTTAACAATATTCCCCGCTAAATTGCGTTGTTTAGCAAACTTTTCAGAAAAACTTTCCGTATTTTTAACAGATCATTTTACCCCATGCGATACCTTCAGCTTGCCCTTTTATGTTTGATTCCCGGACTTGGATTTGCACAAATTGCGAAATACAGCAACGAGTTCCTGGCTGTGGGTGTGGGGGCGCGTGCACTGGCTATGGCCAATGCCAATGTGGCTTCGGTAAACGATGTGACTGCGGGATACTGGAACCCCGCCGGGCTCCTGCTCCAGAAAAGCAATGTACAGGTGGGCCTCATGCACGCCGAATACTTTGCGGGCATTGCCAAATACGATTTCGGAGGCATCTCCAAACGCATCGACAGCAACAGCGTGGCGGGAATCACCTTTATCCGCTTTGGTGTTGACAATATTCCGAATACCACCGAGCTGATCGACGCCAACGGCAATGTGGATTACTCCCGCCTGAAGTCGTTCAATGCCGTGGATGCCGCAGTGCTACTGTCTTATGCCCGCAACATCCCGAAGCTGAAAGGTGTGAAGATCGGTGCAAATGCCAAGATCATCCGCCGTAAGCTGGGCGAATTCGGCGGTGCCTGGGGCTTCGGGCTCGATGTGGGAGCGATGTATGACTATAAGAACTGGCGCTTTGCAGCCATGGGCCGCGATATTACAGGAACGTTCAATGCCTGGAGCTATACGCTTACGGACGAAGTCAAAAATACCTTTGCCATTACCGGCAATGAAATTCCGTCCAATTCGTTGGAGGTAACCGTACCGAAACTGATCCTCGGTGCAAGCCGTACCTGGCTGGTATGGCGCGACCGGGTTTCCCTGGGCGGCGAGCTCAACCTGATCAATACCTTTGACGGGATGCGGAACACCGTTGTAAAAACGGACGTATGGAGCATGGAACCTGCCTTTGGGCTGGAAGCCGGCTACAAGGGAATTATCTTTTTACGCGGCGGTGTGGGCAATGTGCAGAAAATGAAAAATGTGCTGGGCAATGACATCACCACCGTGCAGCCGAACATCGGCGTGGGACTTAAATACAGAAGCTTTGCCCTTGATTATGCCATGACCAATATTGGCAATGTTTCCACGTCCCTCTACTCTCACATTTTCACCATCAAAATCGATATTACTAAAAAACTGGTTAAATGATAAAACGTTTACTCATTTTTTGTTTTCTTGCCCTTACTGTTAACTTTTTACAGGCACAGAAATATGGAAATGAGTGGATCAACTACGGTCAAAAGCATTACCGGATCAATATTCCCAAAACCGGCCTCTACCGCATCGACTCTCTCACACTGGCCAACAGCGGGATTCCGCTGAGCATGATCAACCCAAAGAATTTCCAGCTGTTCATCAAAGGCTCGGAGCAATACATCCGCATCCAGGGAGAGAGCGACAATGTATTTAACACAAACGATTACATCGAGTTTTTTGCTGAACGCAATGACGGAAAGTTCGACTCGCTGGCCTATTCAGGTATCAGCCGTTTACCGAATCCTTACATCGCTTTATTCAACGACACCAACTATGCTTACCTCACCTGGAACAGCCAGATCAGCAACCGCCGCGTCATCCCCGAAACAGATGTGAACTTCGGAGGCTATACGCCTGCCTCTTATTTTTACAGCGAACGCATCCACACCGGCTCCACGGCATATTCCCTGGGAAGAACCTTCATCGACGTTATCTCCGATCCGCGCTACGTGCCCGGCGAAGGTTACGGCCTTGGCCTGCAACAGGGGCAGGCAAGCCAAACCTATTTTACCAGCTTTGGCCTATACCAATCGCCTTCCCTGCCGGTATACATCAAAGCCTGCTATTCCGGCGCTTCCGAAAACTATTTGTCGGTGGGATACGACCACCAGATGAGAATAGAGTACCTGGATAATACGAACAGCCTCACAACCCTGCACGATACAACCTTCCTTGGCTACCAGCAGATCAACATCGAAAAACAGCTTCCTTCCGCCCTATTCAGCACCGGCACCTATGTGCGGGTAAGCAGCGTCAACAACCCGGCCTTTGGCAGCATTACCAATGCTTCCAACCTCCATTACCTGCTATTCAGATACCCTCAGGTTCCTGATTTCGGCGGCTCTTCGGAACAGGTCCTGTTTATCGACAACAGCACCTCCGCTTCCAAAACATTTCTGGACCTTCAGAACGTGGCCTCCCCGGGCTCTGTGATCCTTTACGATCTGAGCAACCACAAATACATTACGGCTGCCGTTGCCGGCAATAATGTGAAAGCACTGATCCCTAACGGACCGGGGCAGAAGAAATGCTTTCTCACGAACAGCTCGAACATCAATGTAGTAACTTCCCTGGCTCCTGTAAATCAAAGCGGCTACTTTGTCGATTACAAAAGCAGCAATGCCGACTCTGCTTACCTGATCGTGTCGCACAAAGGCCTGCAAACATCTGCCAACGATTACAAGGCCTACCGCCAAAGCATCGACGGCGGCTCGCACCAGGTGATTATCGCTTACATCGACGAGCTCTACGATCAGTTTGCCTATGGTAACAAAAAAAATCCGCTGGCCATCCGGAATTTCTGTAGCTTTTTGAGCGACACCCTGCCGACCCCTCCGAAATACCTGCTTTTGCTGGGAAAATCCGTAAAGAACGATCAGCTAAAATCCAATTCCGTCCTCTGGGACGCCTGCGACCTGCCCACCATGGGCACTCCCTCATCGGATAACCTGATCACGGCTGACATCAACGGCTCGCATTCCTCGGCGCCCTCCATTCCTGTCGGGCGTATTTCGGCTAAAACCAACACACAGGCAGGCTATTACCTCGACAAGGTAAAGTCGCATGAGCTTGGCCTGAAGAAACCCGAGCCCGACGACTGGCACAAGCGCGTGCTGCATTTTGCCGGCGGCACAGACCTTGGCCAACAGCAATTGTTTCAAAGCTATCTGCAAAGCTACTCGGTTACCATCTGCGACACGCTCTACGGAGGCACGGTCTTTAATTTCAAAAAAACAACCACTGCGCCGATCCAGATCACCATCAGCGATTCGGTGAAGCGCCTCATCGATTACGGCGCGTCCATCATTACCTTTTTCGGGCATGGCTCAATCAGCGGCTTCGATCAGGCTATCGACGATCCGAACGCCTACAACAACAAAGACAAGTATCCCCTGTTCATTGCCAATTCCTGCTATTCGGGAGACATCCACACCTACGCCGGCAACAGTGCCAGTGAGAACTTCACGCTGATCCGAGAGAAGGGCAGCATCGGCTTCATTGCCTCCTCCTCCAGTGGCGTGGTGTATCCTCTGAATATCTATTCCTCACAATTGTATAAGTCTATTGGTTACGAGCGCTACTATAAGGGGATCGGGGATGCCATTAAAAATGCCTGTGCAAAAAACGCAGTGCTCAATGACCAGCTGCTGGAGATCACGTCGCTGGAGATGACGCTGGAGGGAGACCCGGCTGTAAAGCTCAGCGGCTATGCCAAACCGGATTACCAGATCAACAATGCGAGTGTGTATTTCGACACCCAAAGCAATGTGGACTCCGTTGGGATCAGGGTGATTATCCGCAACCTGGGAAAAGCCATCCGGGATACCTTTGTGGTAAGAGTGGAACGCTACTTTGCCACCGGCGATTCCGTGACTTACCTGCGGAAGATCAAAGCGCCTTATAACCGCGACACGCTGCAGTTCAATGTATTGAAGGACTACGACAACGGCATCGGACTGAACAGCTTCAAAGTATTCATCGATTCTTATAACGAGATCTCCGAGCTCTCGGAAAACAATAACTCAACGACAGGAACCGTCGATCTTTTTATACCGGGTGGCGATGTGGTACCGGTGTATCCTTACAAATATGCTATCATCCCCAAAGCGCCCCAGGTCACCTTAAAAGCCTCTACAGCCGATCCCTTCTCTGCAACTACCAATTACCGGATACAGCTCGACACCTGCGACCGCTTTATCAACCCGATCAACACCACAGTTGTGAGCAGTGCCGGCGGTGTGGTGGAATGGACAGTAAACCTTCCTCTCCCCGATAGCACGGTCTATTTCTGGCGTATCTCCAAAGACTCCACACAGCTTACCGACTCCTATAAGTGGAGGGAAAGTTCCTTCCAGGTCATCGCAAATAAATCGGGCTGGGGGCAGTCACACTTTCACCAGTTCAAAAATGACACTTACCAATTTGTGAAATACAAAAAGGCGCAGCGCCGTTTCGATTTTGAGAACGATGTATCTTCCATCACCTGCCGCACGGGTTTCCTCTCCGGTATTGGCTGGGACCAGATCATATACTCGCTCAACAACTCGCAGATGCATGTGTGGAGCTGCGCGCAGGACGGCTGGAGCATCGTGATCTTCGACTCTACCAGTGCCCTGCCCCGCCAGAGCATTTCGGCCAACGCTCCAAACCCGGGCCCCGGCCCTTATGGCAACTGCCACTGCGATGGTACCAGGCCGCTCTTTGCCTTCGATTTCGGCACTAATAATTATTGCGGATTTCCAAATACCTGGCAAAACGACCTCACCACCCTGCTCAACAGCCTGCCGGTAAATACCAAAATGCTGGCCTACTCCTCACAAAACCACCAGGCCCAAAGCTATGCCAACAGCCTGTATGCAGCCTTCGAGAGTTTCGGTAGCGCACAGATCCGGAATGTGAAAGATACGGTGAGCATCGCCATTTTCGGGAGAAAGGGCATGAGCATTGGCCAGGCACATGAAGAAGTAGGTGCCCATAACAGAGATGTTGTTGTGCTCAACGATTCCATCCGCACCAACTGGAGCAGCGGATACGTTGCCTCCGAGCTGATCGGCCCGGCATTTAAGTGGAACAGCCTGCACTGGAAACAGGTTCCTGTAGAGTTGCCTAACCAGGACACCGTGGTACTGAAGGTGGTGGGTATTAAAGTGAACGGCTCCCGCGACACGATAGCATCCTTCACCGCCAACATGACGGACGTGTATAATTTCGACACTTACGCCGATGCTGCCGTATACCCATACATCCAGCTGGTAGCGCTGATGCGCGACCAGGTATATAAAACACCGCCGCAACTTAAGAAATGGCAGGTGCTTTACGATGAAGCGCCCGAATGTGCCATCAATCCTAAGAAAGGATTTACCATCAGCAACGACTCCCTCCAGGAAGGTGAAAAACTTTTTGTCAGGATCCCGATCGAAAACATAGGCGTGAAGCCCTTTAACGACAGCCTCATCGTCACCTATTGGGTGGAAGACAAAGACCGCATCAAACATTATCTGCCACAGACATTGAAAGCCAGGCCTTTTGTTCCGGGGCAGGTGATCTTCGATAGCATCAGCTTCAACAGCTATGAATACCCGGGAATGAACTACCTGTGGATCGACGTGAACACGCCTACCCACATCCGTTACCAGAGGGAGCAGTACCACTTCAACAACATTGCCCGCATCCCGTTCAGGGTAAACAGCGACAAGATCAATCCTTTGCTGGACGTGACCTTCGACGGCACGCATATTCTGAATGGAGATATTGTTTCTTCCAGGCCTCACATCCTGGTGACCCTGAAAGACGAGAACCGTTTCCTTGCCCTCAACGACACCGGCGACTTTGCCGTATTCATCAAAACCCCGGACCAGGCCTCGGAAAAACGGATCTTTTTCAGCAACACCCTCTTCTTCACGCCGGCCCAGCTTCCGAACAATTCCTGCAAGATTGAATGGCGGCCGGAATTTGCCATTGACGGAAAGTACAGGCTCATTGTACAGGCCAAAGACCGCACACGTAATGTTTCCGGCGACAACGACTACAGCATCGACTTTGAAGTGATCAATAAGCAAACGATCACGGAGGTCATGAACTACCCTAACCCCTTCAGTACCTCTACCCGCTTTGTATTTACCTTAACGGGCAGTGAGATGCCGGACATTTTCATTATCCAGATCATGACAGTGACCGGCAAAGTGGTGCGTGAGATTACCCGGAATGAGCTGGGCAATATCCGCATTGGCCGTAACATCACAGACTATGCCTGGGACGGAAAGGATGAGTTTGGTGATAAGCTTGGCAATGGGGTGTACCTGTACCGTGTGATCACCCGCTACAACGGCGAGGCCATAGAAAAAAGACAAACCGAAGCGGATTCCTATTTTAAAAAGGGCTGGGGCAAAATGGTGATCATGCGCTAAGGCTTCACGATCAGCGTATCCAGTATCTTATCTTTCGTCATAAGCGTATGGATTATAGCCGAGGCTTCTTTCAGGACATCGGCCTCCACAGTAGCTTTCAAGCCCAATAAGCCAATGGCTTTTTTAGTCGCTTCTTCCTTATTCATCTGGCCGGTCACGTAAATGGCATCCCGCAGCTGGTAGAGATTGAGCACACGGTCTTTTAATTTTCCCAACTCCTGGATGAGCCAGCTCAGGGCAAAGAACGAATCGCTGTCGTACTCCAGAACCGCAACATCCTTCGGCTTTGCCGGAAGCTTGTTGTACGGCGATTGCATGACTTCTTTGGTAAAATAGGCGGTATGGTATTTTTTGCGTTTGCCTGATGGCTTGAGCTGAATCACACCCCTCATGGCTTGTGCATAAATGCTGAGCCAGCGGAATTTGCGCCTGAGCTCATGCACCTCGTCTTCAATTTTCGTGAAATGATAATCGGCTTTGAGAGCGAAATAAAGGATGTGGTCCACTTCTTTTTCGAGGGCAAAACGCAGCTCATCGACGTAAGCTTCATTGCATTCCTGGTCAAACCGGCCGATCTTTTGATCAAAGGATGCGACCTTATCCTTCAGCCAATCCTTGGAAGCCAGGCGCCTGTTGCATTTCTCCAGATAGTTCTCCTTATGAAGCGTAAAGTAACGGATCACTTCCTTCGGGATTTTTTTGTTGGTTTTAAATTGTGCTTCCAGCGCGGCGTATTCATCGATCTCCCCGAACAGATCCTCCAGCTTCTTGAAACGCTTGTTCCATTTATCAAAAACTTTTTCGTCAAAAGCATTGTTATGCAGGCGCGTCAGGGCCTCCAGCATAAAAAGCTGGGTGCGCGCGTCGTTCTTATAAAGCCACAGCGCGGGGTCTTTTTGCCCGGCAGCTTTGGCCAGCAGGCTTTGCAGCTTTGCACTGTAAAACAGGAAGGGATTGAAGGCTTGAGTTGTCATGGTTCGTTTTTGAGTTTTTCGTTACAGTACCGGAAGTACCTTAGCCGGCCTCAGCAATCAGGAGCACTGCCTGACGGGCCGTTCGCATCACCGACAGAAACCGCTGCGCATCCGTACTTTATCATTTACAATATACCTAAACTACTCTTTATTTTTGACATAAACATAAAGCGATCAACTTAAATTTTATAAGTATCTTTGCCTCCTATGGAAAAAAGAGTACGATTACGTTTTGCTCCCAGCCCAACGGGAGGCTTACACATGGGTGGTGTGCGCACTGCCCTGTTCAGTTATTTATATGCAAAAAAACATGGCGGAGATTTTGTGCTGCGCATAGAAGATACCGACCAGACGCGCTTTGTACCGGGCGCTGAACAATACATCATTGATTCCCTGAAATGGTGCGGCATTGAACCTAACGAGGGCGTTGGCTTCGGCGATGGGCCTTATGCGCCATACCGCCAGAGCGAGCGCAAGGAACAGGGCATCTATAAAAAATATGCCGACCAGCTGATTGCCGGTGGCCATGCGTATTATGCCTTCGATACACCGGAAGAGCTGGATGAGATGCGCAAGCGCCTGGAAGCGGCGAAAGTGGTGGCTCCGCAGTACAATGCTGTAACGCGCCAGAATATGCGCAATTCCCTGACCCTGCCGGAAGATGAGGTCAAAAAGCTGATCGAAAGCGGCGTGCCCCATGTGGTGCGTCTGAAGGTGCCCCGCAATGAGGAGATCCGTTTCCACGACATTATCCGCGGCTGGGTAACGGTTAACTCCTCGCAGGTAGATGATAAGGTATTGCTGAAAAGCGATGGCATGCCAACTTACCACTTGGCGCACATTGTAGACGATATTGAAATGAAGATCACCCACGCCGTGCGTGGTGAAGAATGGCTGCCGAGCGCGCCGTCGCATATTCTGATCTACCGCTATCTGGGCCTGGAAGACCAGATGCCTCAACTGGCACATTTGCCGCTGATCCTGAAACCGGACGGCAACGGAAAACTATCCAAGCGCGATAAATCGGGCTTACCGATGTTCCCGCTCAACTGGCACGACCCCCGCGACCAGACAGATTACGTAGGTTATAAGGAATCGGGCTTTATGCCGGAGGCCTTCATCAACATGCTGGCGCTGCTGGGTTGGAACCCGGGCGATAACCGCGAGATCATGAGTAAGCAGGAACTGATCGACAGTTTTTCGTTTGAGCGCGTGAATAAGTCGGGTGCTAAATTCGACCCGGAGAAAACCAAGTGGTTCAACCAGCAATACCTGCGCATGCAGAGCGACGAGCAATTGGCAGATGCGGTGACTCCCCTGCTTGAAGCCAAAGGCATCAAAAAAGACAGGGCTTTCGTGATTGAGTTTTGCAGGCTGATCAAAGAAAAAGCGCATTTTGTGAATGAGTTCTACGACCTGGGGCCTTTCTTTTTTGTAGCGCCAACGAGCTATGACGAAAAGGTCATCGCCAAAAAATGGAACGAGTCCTCCAAAGAGTTGTTCACGAAACTGGCTGCCAAATTCGAGGGACTTGCGGTATGGGATACACACAGCCTGCACGATGCGTTCCAGGAAGCCCAAACAGAGATCGGCAAGCTGGACATGCAGCTTCTTCGCGTGCTGACGACCGGTGCGGCAGGCGGGCCGCAATTATTCGACCTGCTGGCTTTGCTGGGAAAAGAAGAAACAATTTCCCGCTTAAAAAGCGCGTTATCTAAATTGTAAATCATTACCATGCACGCTATCCTCCATCGGAATTTATTTTTCATCAAAGAACATATTGGCATGTTCAAAGCCGCCAATAATTTCGACATCTACAACCCCGATACACAGGAGCTGTTGATGACCTGCCGTGAGGAGCAGCTGGGCTTCCTTACCAAGATGTTCCGCTTTACGGACTACAAGCGCCTGACGCCGTTTCATGTGGAAATAAAAACCGCTAAAGGCGAGCCGGTGCTGGAGGTAAAGCGTGGCGTTTCCCTGTTCCTGTCTACAGTAGAAGTGCTTGATGAGAAAGGACTCCTGGTGGGCCGTTTCAAACAAAAGTTCTTTTCCGTTGGCGGCAAATTTGACGTGCTCGATCCTCAGAACAATGTGTTATGCACGCTGAAAGGAAAATGGACCAGCTGGGATTTTAAATTCATGCAGGGAAACAGCGAGCTCGCACAGGTGAATAAGAAATGGGCGGGCGTTGGCAGGGAGCTGTTTACCTCGGCTGACAATTACATGCTTTCGGTAAACGATTCGGTGAGAAAAGATGACCCTGTGCGCATCCTGATTTTAGCGGCCGTGATGTGCATCGATATGGTATTAAAAGAATAAGCCCATGACCTACCGCCTCACGTTTATATGTATCTTCCTGGCCGGAGTGCTTTGTGCACAGCCGGAAAAAGAAGAGGTGCTGGCCTTCCAGAACACATTGAACAAGGAGTTCCTGGATTCGCTCCAATCGCCCCTGAGCAAAAAAGAAAGGCTCACCTTTAAGGGACATGATTTCTACCCGATCGACCTGAGCTATCGCGTAACAGCGGACTTCATTCGTACACCCGATGAAAAGCCTTTTAAAATGGCGGCAACCCGCGGCGAAGCGAAGAATTATGTGAAATACGCCGTGATTCGGTTTACGATCAACGGAAAGGAACAGCGCCTGAATGTGTACCAGAGCCTCGACCTCATCAAAAAAGAAGAGTATAAAAATTACCTCTTCCTGCCTTTCAAAGACCTCACCAACTCTGTGGAAACATACGGGGGCGGGCGTTTCATCGATTTGCAAATCCCGGAGGGCAACACCATCATCTGCGATTTCAATAAAGCCTACAATCCCTTCTGCGTATATTCCGACAATTTTTCCTGCCCGGTAACACCGCTGGAGAATACGCTCAACATCGAGATCAAAGCAGGCGTGAAAGGCCCTACAGGCGATTAACATGGAATTGTACTCCGACGCATATTTTATGAACGAAGCGCTTAAGGAAGCGCAAAAGGCTTATGCAGCCGACGAGGTTCCCGTAGGCGCGGTCATCGTGGCCAATAACCGCATCATTGCCCGTGCCCATAACCTCACCGAACGCCTGAACGATGTAACCGCACACGCGGAGATGCAGGTGATCACGGCTGCAGCCAATTCCATTGGAGGGAAATACCTGACAGATTGCACGCTTTATGTAACGCTGGAACCCTGCCCGATGTGCGCCGGCGCCCTGCACTGGACACACATCAGCAGGATCGTATACGGCGCCGCTGATTTGAAAAGAGGATTCTCCGGCATATCTTCCAATCTGCTGCACCCTAAAACAGTGGTGGCACAAGGCATTCTGGAACAGGAATGCGGCAGCCTCCTGAAGAACTTCTTCCTTTCGAAGCGAAAATCCTGAACCTGCTTCCGGATACCACAAGCCGCGAAATCATGAGCGCACCGGGGGGAAAACCGGTTTTGCCCAGGCAGACCATGAGCCAATGCGCTTTTCTATCCCTTAAATTTTTCTGCTCCGTTTGCCAAAATACTTTGCATCTTTGCAGGTAAAATAAGACTCACATGAACTTAGATCTGAAACATAAACAGGCCATCGTGTGCGGCAGCACACAGGGTATCGGGAAAGCCATTGCCTTAGAGCTTGCGTCGCTGGGCGCTTCGGTAACACTCATTGCCCGCAATGAGGAAGCCCTGAAAGCAACAAAACAGGAACTGAGCACGGCTGCCGGCCAGCTTCACTCCTACCTCTGTGTGGATTTTTCGAAACCGGAAGAGCTGAAGCACATTGTAGAAGCCTATTTACAGCGTCAGCCCGGCGTGCAGATCCTGGTGAATAATACGGGAGGCCCTCCTTCCGGCCCTATCGCGTCTGCCAAAACGGAAGAGTTCCTCTCCGCTTTCAACAACCACCTCATCTGTAACCACATCCTCGTACAGGCCTGTCTCGAACACATGAAGAACGCCAAATACGGGCGGATCATCAACATCATTTCCACCTCCGTGAAGGCACCATTGCCTAACCTGGGCGTATCCAATACCATCCGTGCAGCCGTAGCCAACTGGAGCAAGACCCTCGCCAACGAGCTCGGCAAATTCAACATTACGGTAAACAATGTATTGCCCGGTGCCACAGCAACGGTGCGCCTGAAAACCATCATTGAAAACAAATCGGCCAAAACCGGGCATGCGCAGGATGAGGTAACCAACGAGATGCTCGCGGAAATTCCGATGGGCCGTTTTGCGGAAGCCTCGGAAGTGGCCAACGCGGTGGCTTTCCTGGCATCACCGGCAGCTTCTTATATCAACGGGATCAATTTACCCGTAGATGGCGGAAGAACGGGGAATTTATAATGATTCCGCTCATCCATAGTCCCTCTGTTCATCAGCTGAAAACATCGGCAAAACGCCTTTCCGGCCTCTTATCATAAAATCTGTGAATTATTGAAATTTACGGGTATACACCCCCGATAAATCAGTGATTTATCGGGGTTAAATATTATATTTGCTTGTTATAACAGATTTAAAACCGATTTATGAATAGCCTCCCTGCAAAGCAGAACAGCCCGGAGGTGAGGCTATGCCATACGACCATTAAAACCAATTAAGATCCACGTATGAAAATTATCATCCCAATGGCAGGAAAAGGAAAGCGTATGAGGCCTCATACCCTTACTGTTCCTAAGCCTCTGATTCATGTTGCCGGAAAACCAATCGTACAGCGCCTGGTAGAAGATATCACCAAGGTATGCGGTGAAAAGGTAGATGAGATCGCCTTTATCATCGGCCCTGATTTCGGTAAAGAAGTAGAGGAAAACCTGGTGAAGATCGCCAATGAGCAGGGTGCCAAAGGGACGATCTGCTACCAGGAAAAAGCCCTGGGAACCGCTCACGCCATCATGTGTGCGAAGGGATCCATCACCGGCAAAACCGTTGTGGCCTTTGCCGATACCTTATTCAAAGCGGATTTTGTGATGGATACCAACCAGGAAGGTGTGATCTGGGTGCAGGGCATCGAAGACCCAAGCCAGTTCGGCGTCGTGAAGCTGAACGATGCGGGCGTGATTACCGACTTCGTGGAAAAGCCATCGACCTTTGTGAGCAACCTCGCCATCATCGGCATCTATTATTTCAAAGACGGCGACAACCTCAAAAAAGAGCTGCAGTACCTGCTTGACAACAATATTACCGAAAAAGGAGAGTTCCAGCTCACCAATGCCCTGGAGAACATGAAGCAAAAAGGCATAGCCTTTACACCTGGCAAAGTAACCGAGTGGCTCGATTGTGGAAATAAAGACGCAACGGTATATACCAACCAACGGGTATTGGAATTTGATAAAGGAAAAGCGAGCTTAAAAGGAAAGAATATCGTGACGGAAAACAGCCTCATCATCGAGCCTTGCTTTATCGGTGACAATGTGGTGATCCGGAATTCCATCGTGGGGCCTCACGCTTCTATCGGTGCGGGCTGCGAAATGAAGGACGTCATCCTGAAGAACAGCATCGTGCAGGCCAATACCAAACTTTGCGGCGCCAACATCTCCAACAGCATGATCGGCGAAGGCGCCACCGTGAAAGGGAAAGCCCTCGACATCAGCATGAGCGATTACAGCACCATTTCCCTTTAAGGAGAATTATTAAACGGAGGCAAATTAACTTGAGATCAGCTCTTCATACTCTTTTTGTGATCCTGCTGCTGGCCACAGCGGCTGCCGGATCATCCTGTAAATCGAAAAAGCAGGCCACAGCGGCAACAAGCCCTAAAACAAAGGGCCTCACAGCCGACCAGCAGGCCGAGTTTGCCTACGATTTTGTGGAAGGCTGCAAAGAGCGTATGAAAGGCAACGTGGAGAATGCGGAAGCACGCTTCAAAAACTGCCTGAAGCTCAATCCTTCTTCGGCTGCGGTAAAATACGAGCTCGGCAATATATACCGCTTTGCCGCGCAATACGACATGGCCCTTCGCTTTGCGAAAGAGTGTGCTTCGGATGATCCGAAAAACCAGTGGTATCAGCTCCTTTACATCGAATGCCTTCACAGCAAACGCCTCTACCAGCAGGCAGCGGAGGTATACAGCCGCCTTGTAAAAATCTATCCTGAGAAACCCGAATTTTATGAAGGCCTGGCCGCCGAATACATGTATGCCGGCTCTTATGAAAAATCCTATAAGGTGTACGACGAGCTTGAAAAAAAATTCGGGCCAAATGAAAGCTTCAGCCTTAACAAGATCAAACTACTGAAGCAAACCAAGCGCCCGGCAGAAGCAGAGCAGGAATTCAAAAAACTGATCAGGCTTAACCCGACCGAAGCCCGCTACTACACGTTCCTTGCCGAGTTTTACCAGGACACCCAGCAAAATGACAAGGCCCTGGAAACCTACAGGGAAGTGCTGAAATTCGACCCGGATAACCCGATGGTACACCTGGCGATGGCAGACTACTACAAGTCGGTAAACGATAAGGAGAATTTCTTCAGGGAGATGAAGATTGCCTTTGAGAACCCCGACCTGGATGTGGAAACCAAGTACAAGATCCTGGCTTCCTACTACGACCTTTCGGCGAGGAACGATGAGTTCAAACAGCAGGCCTATGAGCTGGCAGCGATCATGATCCGCGTTCACCCCAAATCGGGCGAGGCGTACGGCATGTATGCCGAATACCTGTTCAGGGACAAAAAAATGAAGGAAGCGCGCGATGAATATGTCCTGGCTGTAACATACGACAAAACACATTTCGATCCCTGGAACAAGCTGATGTACATTGATGCCGACCTTGCAGATTATACCAGCCTCGAAAGCCACAGCAGCGAAGCGATCGAGCTTTTCCCCAACCAGGCAACACCATACTATTTCAACGGCCTGGCCAATATCCAGCTGAAGCACTACGAAAAAGCAGTGGAGTCGCTGCGTGATGGCATTGAGTTTGTTTATTCCAACAACCAGCTGCTGATCGATTTTTATTCGAACCTGGGCTTTGCTTATAACTACATGAAAGACCATGAGAAGTCGGACAAGGCCTTTGACGATGCCCTGAAAGTAGACCCTGACAATACGCAGGTGCTGAACAACTATGCATACTTTCTTTCGCTTCGCAAAAAAAACCTGGAAAAGGCGGAAAAATTTTCGCGCCGCAGCAACGAGCTTTCGCCCAACAATGCGGTATACATGGATACTTACGGCTGGATCCTCTACCAGCAGGGAAAATATGCCCAGGCCGAAGAATGGCTGGCTTCTGCCGTTAAAATGTCCGGAAAGCGCTCGGCCATCTCCGAGCACTACGGCGATGTGCTCTACCAGCTGGGCAAAAAACAAGAGGCGCTCATCTATTGGAAACAGGCGAAGGAAAGCGGGGAAGGATCTGAATTACTGGATAAAAAGATCAACGACCAGAAATTATACGAATAGCCTGGCCATTTAACATTGCATTCATGAACCATACTGTACGCTCATATACTCATTTTATACTCATTGCCGTGCTGGCCGCCTGGATGGCTTCCTGCAAAACCAAAAAAGGCATTCAGAAATCGCAGGTAGCCCAAACGGAGGATACAACAACAGGCAAGTGCCGCCTGCTCTTCAAAACATCCAAATCGCTGACCAAAAACCTGAAGCAAAAAGAACTGAATTATAAATGGGTGTACGCCAAAGCCGATGTGCAAACCTTGATAGACGGCGAGGACCAGAACCTCGACGTGAGGATCAGGGGCCGCAGGGACAGCGCGATCTGGATCCAGATACAGGCTGTAGGCCTTATCGATGTGGCCAAGCTGCTCATTACCCGCGACTCGGTGAAAATGGTGGTATACATCAAAAAACAATTCTTTGTGGGTGATTTCAACTACATCAACCAGCTGCTGAATGCCGACCTTGACTTCGATCTTCTGCAGGCCGCCTTATTCGGTAACAGTGCCGATTTCGACGACGATGACACCAAGCTGAAACCGATGGCTGACCGGGAAAACTGCAATTATAAGCTGAGCACCGAACGAAAACGGAAATTAAAACGTATAACATCCGGCCAGGACTCCCTGAAGCGCTCACTCCAAACCATGACGCTGGACCCTGAGACTTTTAAGATCATCAATAATGATTTTGTAGATGTAAGCACTAACCGGAAATTCAACGCCACCTACTCCAAATTCATGGCCGTAGACTCTGTTTTTGCACCGCATCATGTTGATATTGATATCGTCGCGGAGAAGAAAATTAACCTTAAAATTAACTATGTTCGCATAGAAATTAACCAGCCGCAGAAAATGCCGCTGAACATACCAAAGAGCTATGACCCTATTCCGATCAGAAAAGAGAAAAAATAACCTTCTTTATTTAGGGTTATGCTTCTTTTTTATCGGTTTGTATACGTCCGCAGGTTTCGCTCAAACCAAATCTCCATCGCAGAAAGAGCTACAAAACAAACGTAACAAGCTCAACGATGACATCAAACAGCTCAACAACCAGCTGAGCCAGACCAAAGCCAATAAGAAATCAAAGATCAACAACATTGTGGTGATCAATACCAAGATCAAGGTGCGTGAGGAGCTCATCTCCACCATCAACAGCGAATTGTCGAAGATCAACACCAGCATCAAAAAAAACACAGGTGAAGTAAATTCCCTGAGGCAAAACCTGGAAAAGCTGAAAGGGGAATATGCCAAGATGATCTATTTTGCCCAACGCAACCAGGATTCCTACACCAAGCTCATGTTCCTTTTTGCTTCCGGAGATTTCAACCAGGCATACATCAGGCTCCGCTATTTCCAGCAGTACACGGCCTTTCGCAAGAAGCAGGCTGCCGAGATCCTGTCGACTCAGCTGGTGCTTAGCGGCAAGCTGAAAGAACTCGAAGCGCAGAGGCATGAAAAGAATATGCTCCTGGGCAATGAGCAAAGTGAGAAGACCCTGCTCGACAGCGAGAAGCAACAGCAGGAAATTGTGCTGAGCGAATTGCAGCAGCAGGAAAAAGAATTGAAGGAAGAGCTCGAAAAGAAAAAACGGGATGCGGAGAATTTGCAGATTGCTATTAAAAAACTGATCGAGGCGGAGATTAAACGCAAGCTCGAAGAATCGGCCCGCATCGCCGCCGAGAAGGCCGCTAAAGCGGAGAAGCTGGCGAAAACCAAAGCCACGGCGAAAGACAGCAAGACCAAAGTAAAGCCTGAAGTGAAGACAAGTACTCCTGCCAAAGCCACGGCACCGGAGCTGACGGAAGAAGCGGAAGCCCTGGGCGCAGACTTTGCCGGCAGCCGTGGCAAGCTACCATGGCCTGTGGTGAAAGGCGTGATCTGCCAGCCCTATGGCGAGTATGAGCACCCGGCCATCAAAGGCTTTATGATGAATAACAACGGCGTGGATATATGCACTGCTAAAGGCTCGCAGGCCAGGGCCGTATTCGACGGCGAAGTGACCGGCGTGGCGGTATCGCCCACCGGCGGCTACCTGATCCTCATCAGGCATGGCGAATATTTAAGCGTGTATAGCAATATCGAAAAGCCTTTTGTCAAACAAGGCGAGAAAGTCTCTACCAAACAAGCTATCGGGACCATTGCGGAGGATGACGGCAAAACGAGCATGAACCTCCAGATCTGGAAAGGCCAGAAAACCATGGACCCTAGCGGATGGCTGTACAATGCTCGCTAATTAACTATTAAATTTCAAGACACACACGCGTATGATTATTGAACCGAGAATGAGAGGCTTTATCTGCCTGACTGCCCACCCGTCGGGCTGCGAAAAAAATGTGCTGGATCAGATCAGCTATATCAGGTCGAAGGGCCCGGTCGATGGCCCTAAAAACGTGCTGGTGATCGGCGCTTCCACAGGCTTTGGATTATCCTCCCGTATAGCCGCTGCCTTCGGCTCCGGCGCTGCCACCATCGGCGTTTTCTTTGAAAAAGCTCCCCAGGCCGGGAAAACAGCTTCTCCTGGCTGGTACAACAGCGCGGCTTTTCAAAAGCATGCAGAGAACGCGGGTCTTTACGCAAAAAGCATCAACGGCGACGCCTTCTCTACGGAAGTGAAAGAAAAAACCATCGACCTTATCAAAAAAGACCTTGGCAAAGTGGACCTGGTCATCTACAGCCTTGCCTCACCTGTAAGGACGAATCCGGCAACGGGCGTCACACACCGCTCTGTCCTGAAGCCAATCGGCCAGACCTTCACCAATAAAACGGTCGACTTTCATACAGGTGTTGTTTCAAACATCACCATTGAGCCTTGCAACGATGAGGACATCAAAAATACAGTTGCCGTTATGGGCGGCGAAGACTGGGATATGTGGATGGATGCCCTGATAGCCGCCGATGCGCTGGCTGAGAATGCCCTTACCATCGCTTACTCGTATATCGGGCCGTCGCTCACAGAGCCGGTATACCGCAAAGGCACGATCGGCGCCGCCAAAGACCACCTGGAAGCAACGGCATTTACCATTACAGAAAAATTAAAGAACCTCGGGGGAAAAGCCTATGTGTCGGTCAATAAAGCGCTTGTCACACAGGCCAGCTCAGCCATTCCGGTAATCCCGCTGTATATTTCCCTGCTCTACAAAGTGATGAAAGAGAAAGGCATTCATGAAGGCTGCATCGAGCAAATGCAACGCCTGTTTGCCGACAGACTTTACACAGGGCAGTCCGTAGCCACCGACGACAAGGGCCGGATCCGGATTGACGACTGGGAAATGCGGGACGACGTTCAGAAAGCGGTATCCGCTCTATGGGAAGAAGCCACCACGGAAAGCCTTCCGGCACTGGGGGATTTAAAAGGCTACCGCCACGAATTTCTGAAGCTCTTCGGCTTTGAAGCCAGCGGTGTTGATTACCAGGCCGACGCAAACGAAGAGGTGCAAGTGTCAAACCTCGTTTAAGCTTTTTGAACCAGCGCTCCGAAAAGGAATGCAAAAAGCCCGTCGATCGACGGGCTTTTTTAGTATGTTCCTATACCGGATTTTGAGAACTTAATTCACGAGGCCTGTTTCCTCATCATTGCGGAATGCACGCCTGTCCACTTCCTTACCGCTCTCGTCATAATAGAACCAAAGGCTGTCTTTCAGGTCATTCTTATACCAGCCCTTGTAATGCACTTTGCCATCGGGGAAATACACGATGGTTTCGCCGTGTTTCTTTCCTTTGTCGTAATAGCACTCGCTCCACTTGATGCCGGTATCGTAGAACGCCATCCAATGCCCGTGGCGCACCCCAAAGCGGAAGTTGCCGGTAAATTTGATGATGCCGTTGTCGTATTTATCGACATAGTCGCCGGTGTAATCGGCATCCGGCGGAATAATAGCAAATTCGCTGTTTGGATTCACCGTGATGGGCTTAACAGCACTCTTCACTGAATCCTCTTTGCGTTTGGTTTCTTTCGCAGCTTCCTGCTCATTGCTCTTGCAGGCGCCTAACAGTAAGGCAAAGCCGGCAAGTGATAAGGTCATACAAAACAATTTTTTCATGTGCAACTGGTTATTTTTTACGTTCGATCGAATAATTAACAAGCTGGATCAGGCTTTGTTTGGAGGGGCTCTCAGGGACATCCTTCAAGAGGTCCAGAGCTTTCTCCTTATACTGATGCATAATGCCTTCCGCATAAGCGATACCGCCTTTTTCATATACGAAGCTGATCACTTCAGCCACGCGCTTCGGGTCATTATTGTGGTTCTTTACAATATTGATGATCCTGCGCCTGTCTGTCCAGTTGGAGTTGTTGAGCGCGTAGATCAGCGGCAACGTCATTTTCTTTTCTTTGATATCGATGCCGGTAGGTTTTCCGATGGTGGTATCATCCCCAAAATCGAAGAGGTCGTCCTTGATCTGAAAAGCAATGCCCGTGTTGATGCCGAACTCCCTGAAGCGAGCAACCATTGCTTCGTCCTTACTCACCGAAGCCACACCAACCGCACAACAGGCGGCAATAAGCGTTGCTGTTTTTTTGGTAATGATCTCGAAATAAACTTCCTCCGAAATATCAAGCTTGCGGGCTTTTTCAATTTGCAGCAATTCGCCTTCCGCCATTTCGCGCACGGCATGATTAGCGATCTTCAACAAATGAAAGTCATCATGATCCAGCGACAGGGACAATCCGTTTGACAGGAGAAAATCCCCGATCAGGACAGCGATCTTGTTTTTCCAAAGCGCATTCACACTAAAGAAACCGCGGCGCTCGTTGCTGTCGTCCACTACATCGTCGTGCACCAGCGTTGCTGTATGCAGCAGCTCGATCAGCGATGCCGCCCTGTAGGTGCTTTCGTTGAAATCGCCGGCACACCGGGCGCTCAGGAACACAAACATCGGCCTGATCTGCTTGCCCTTGCGCTTCACAATATAAGTGGTGATCTTATCCAGCAGGGGAACGGTGGTTTTCATGGCTTGTTTGAATTTAATTTCAAACTCATCCATTTGCGTGCTGATAGGCGCTTTTATTTGGTCAACAATATCCACTCCGAAATTAGCGTAAATATAGGATTAAATTAACGAAGTAAATAATGCCGCAAATGTGGCATATTCAAGAAGATGTCCCGGGGGTGATTTGTGCTAATGATTAACCGTACAGTCACTCTATGCGCTCAATGATTATTTATACACCGGCTGCGCGGTTTTATTTTTATTCACCAGCTGCCCGCAGGCGGCATCAATGTCTTTGCCCCTGCTCCGGCGCACATTCACAATGATGCCTTTACTTTCGAGGTGCTTTACAAAAGCCTCCAGGCGCTCCGGCGTGGTTTGCCTGAATTCCCCTTCGTCGATAGGATTGTATTCGATGATATTCACCTTAGCCGTTGTTTTCCGGCAGAAGTCTGCCAGCTCACGCGCATCCTGGATTCCATCATTAAAGTCTTTGAACACAATGTATTCAAAGGTCACCCGCGACCCTGTCTTCTCATAAAAATAGTTCAGCGCTTCTTCGAGGTTATCAAGCGAATTGCTTTCATTGATAGGCATGATGTGGTTGCGCTTCTCATCGTTGGCGGCATGCAGAGACAAAGCCAGGTTGAATTTCACCTGGTCATCGCCCAGTTTGATGATCATTTTGGCGATGCCGGCCGTACTCACCGTAATGCGACCCGGGCTCATATTCAAGCCATCGGGCGAGGTGATCCTGTCCACGGAGCGCATCATTTCGGCATAATTAAGTAAAGGCTCGCCCATGCCCATATATACAATATTGGTGAGTGCCTGGTCGTATTTGGTTTCCGCCAGGTTTTTCACAAGCGCCACCTGATCATAGATCTCGTCGGCATTAAGGTTCCGGAGTCGCTTTAACTTTCCGGTGGCGCAGAATTTACAAGTAAGGCTGCAACCCACCTGCGAAGAGATGCATGCCGTCATGCGGGTTGGCGTAGGGATCAGGACACTTTCCACCACATTGCCATCCGAGAGCCTCATCGCGCATTTGATGGTACGGTCGCTGCTCACCTGCATGTCGCTTATGACCACAGCATTGATCACAAAATTCTCTTTGAGCCAGTCGCGCAGGGGCTTCGACAGGTTCGACATCTCGTCGAAGCTGTGAGCGCTTTTTTTCCACAGCCATTCATACACCTGTTTGGCGCGGAACTTCGCTTCTCCCTTTTCCTTGAGAATATCCACGAGCTGGGCTTCCGTTAAGGCGCGTATGTCTTTTTTCGCTTGCATGGGCAATATGCAAAGATAGGCTTATTTCATCATAAATATTTATATTTAGTGCTCAAATCAGCAGCTTCAACCCAGCCTTCAACCCTATGCGCTTTCTCTCTGCCACCCGTATTTTTTCAGGAAAAGAATTCCTCAGCGATTCTACAGTGCTGGTTCTCAATACCCGCGGGCAGATCGAAGACCTGCTCCCGGCAGGCAGCATCGAGGCCGGCCGCCTTGAGCACCACGAGGGCATTTTGCTGCCGGGCTTTATCAATACGCATTGCCACCTGGAGCTCAGCCACCTCAAAGATCGCATCGCACGGCATACAGGCATCGTCGATTTCGGCCTGGCCGTGATCCGTCAGCGCAACGCTGTGCCCGAAGAGGAGCAGCTGGAGCTGATGCAGCAGGCCGACCGCGAGATGGCTGCCAGTGGCATTGTGGCCGTAGGCGACATCAGCAACAACGCCCTTTCCGCAAGCGTCAAACAAGCCTCATCCCTTTATTACCATAGCTTTGTGGAGCTCATTGCGCTGAACCCGGAGAGGGCGGAACAGGTATTCGGAGCAGGCAAAACTATCCTGGAAGCCTTCCGCCGGGCCGGCCTGGCAGCCTCCCTGGCACCTCATGCCCCCTATAGCTGCTCCAAAGAGCTTATCCGGCTCATCACCGGATACGACCACAGCCAGGGGCTGCCAACGAGCATTCACAACCAGGAAAGCAAGGCCGAGAACGATTTCTTTATACATAAAACCGGCGATTACCTTCGCTTATATGAAAGCCTTGGGCTGCCGATCGATTATTTTGCAGCCAGCGGGAAGAGTAGCCTACAAACCGTTTTAGAAACCTTTCAAAAAGACGCAGGGACTTTACTGGTCCACAACAGCTTCTCGGACCGCAGCGACGTGCATGCGGCTCAAAAGACCTTAAATAAGCTATTCTGGTGCCTCTGCCCCAATGCCAATCTCTATATTGAGAACACGCTGCCTGATGCAGGGCTTTTGATATCGGAGAACTGCACGCTCACGCTAGGCACAGACAGCCTTGCCAGCAATTCGGGACTTTCCATCCTGGCAGAGATCCTAACGCTGCAGCAGCACTTCCCGCAGATCGCACCGGAAGCACTATTAAAGGCGGCTACCTGGAACGGTGCGCGGTTCCTGGGAATTGAAGAACATTACGGCTCCCTCGAAAAAGGAAAATCACCCGGCATCAATGTTATTGACCCGGTAAGAGGCACCGTGAAACCATTAGCTTAGGTTCACCGACGAAACGAGGGTGAAGAGGGAGTACGTATCGTTGATCTTCTGGAATTCTGTTTTCAGCTTATTGCCGCTTTTCATGCCAATGGTGATAAAACCGAGGCCGGCTCCGCCCTTGTCGCTCATGGTGTTATTCTCGAGATGCTCCAGGTAATAGGCTTTCAGGGCCTTTTCATCATCGAAGGAGTTGATGGTATCGATCTGCTTTTCGAGGGCCGGGATAGAATCATTGGTGACCAGGTTGGCAGAAACCACGTTTATCTTTTCGCCGTTCCTGGCAAGAATAAAGAAATTGTATTGATGCCCTTCGGCATTCCTGTGGCCGTGAATGAGCATATTCTGAAGCGTTTCCACGCTGATAAAGAAAATCTTTTTTAAGGGGCCTTTAGGGATCTCGAGCTCGGCTACTTTCGACTCCACGCTTTCCTCGATGCTGGAAATAACGCTTTGAGACAACTCTCCATGATGCGACAAAAGAACAGATTGATCCTGCTCGTATTGTTTCATCAGGCTTTCATACGCTGCCTTTACAAACTGTCCTTCGTTATTTGTGTCTATACCCAAATCTTATTTGAATAATCCGTTTACCTCTGCGTCTATCATCCTCAGCACTTTTCCAAGATCTTCCTTGTTTTCCGAAAAATTGATCTCGTCGATGTCAACGATCAGCAATTTACCACCTTCATAGGTTGAGATCCAGGCCTCGTAACGCTCGTTGAGGCGCTTCAAATAATCTAAACGGATGGAGTTCTCATAATCACGGCCGCGTTTCTGGATCTGCTTTACCAATGTAGGAACGGAGGCGCGCAGGTAGATGATCAGGTCCGGTGCTTTCACAAGGCTGTCCATCAATTTAAAAAGGCTGAAATAGTTCTCGTAATCGCGGGTGGTCATCAGGCCCATTGCGTGCAGATTCGGCGCAAAAATATAGGCATCTTCGTAAATTGTCCTGTCCTGAACCACTTTCTGCTTGCCCTGACGGATTTCCTGTACCTGGCCGAAACGTGAATTTAGAAAGTAAACCTGCAGATTGAATGACCAGCGCTGCATATCATCGTAAAAATCGTTCAGGTAAGGATTATCATCAGCATCCTCATAATGAGGGGTCCATTTATAATGTTTAGCCAATAATGATGTTAATGTTGTTTTCCCTGAACCGATATTTCCGGCAATCGCTATGTGCATAAAATCTCTTCTCTAAATTATCAGTTTATAATATACTAAGATACGGCTTTCCGTAATTATACAAAATTTTTTTTCTTTTTTTTTCGGAAATGTTAAATTTCCATCATTTCACTGCACCCAGCGAAATATAAGGGTTGTATTTGGTAATGACCTGCTTTGTATCATGAAATGCTTCTTCCATTTTCTGACGGTGTCCCGCGTTCAGGTACGATGGCAGACGGCTTGTATCGGCATACCATTCTGCCGGAAAAATGACGTGCATTTTCTTCCCGCCGTCGCCCCTGTATACCCAGGTTGGAATAAAGCTCGATGCCTTGTAGGAGGTGTGTTGCTTTGTGTGATTTTTCTGCACGATGAGCTTGAGGATCACGCCGGCATCGGTGTAGCGCCAGTATTGATTCGATAAAAAATTGCCGAGGGAATAGGCAATGAACACCGAGTCTTTTCTCTGCTCCGAGTACATCACCTTGGTAGGGCCAACCATGTGTGGGTGCGCGCCGATCACCAGTGCCGCACCTGCCTGCAAAGCAAAGCGCACCGCATCTTTCTGCGACTGCGTTGGCTCCACCACATTCTCCACTCCCATGTGGTAAAACACCAGTACCATGTCTGCGCCCTTGCCCGTAGCGGATTTCACCGCAGCCGTCACACCTGCGGAATCGATCACATTGAGCATGTACTTATGATCAGAGGAAGGGTACGAACCGTTAGTACCATACGTGTAGTTAAGAATGGCCAGCCGGATGCCTTTGAGGTTGAGGATGCGCATCGAATCGTGATCGCGCTGGTTGAGGTAGGTGCCTGCATAGCCCAGGCCCTGCTCTTTGATAACCTGTATTGTCCTCAGCAGGCCTGCTTCACGTGTATCCATGCTATGGTTATTGGCAGTCACCAGAAAGTCGAAGCCTGCATCCCTGATGGCTTTGCAGTAAGCATCCGGCGAATTGAATGCAGGATAGCCGGCATAAGGCTGCCCGCTGCCGGCAAAGGTGGTTTCGAGGTTCCCGATGGTGAGATCGGCATCCTGCAGATAAGGTTTGACGTAGGCGAAGCTTGGCGAAAAGCCATAATCCCCGGACTTAAGGCGGGCATTGTTGGTTTGGGGCAGATGGCACATTAGGTCGCCCACCAGGTTAATGCTCAGTTCTGTCACAGAATCCTTCGGCGGCGGAATATACACGGGTATTTCGGGTTTTCCCGGAGAGGTTTTTTCTATAGGAGCGCTTACCGTTGGCTGCTGCTCAGGCACGGTGGTTTCGGTTTTCCGGGGTGTTTTGCAGGTATAAACAAGCGCCAGGGCTGCGCCCAGCATCACGATGTAAACTCCTTTAGGCATGGGGTGTTTGTTCTTTCAAATATGTATTGCAAACGAATGCGACGGTTTCGTGCAAGGGCTCAAAGCGGTAATCCAGCGTTTCCCTGATCCGGGCATTGTTAAAGGTGTTTTTTGCGAGGCCCGCGTGCATGGTGGCTTTGGTAAGCACGCGTTCTTTCCCGGTGAATGCCGAGCGCAGCGCATCGAGCCAGAGGCCCAGCCTCAGCATAAGCTTTCCTGCTTCGATGGATGGCTCTTTGTTACCAAACGCTTTATGGAGCCGCGAGAGCAAGTCGCGAAAGGTATAGTTGTGCGCTGTGAGCACAAAACGCTTATTGAAGACGTGCCGTTCCGTCAGGCCGATCATACAGGCCGCCGTGTCTGTGGCGGAAATAGCGGCACTCGATCCCTCGGTGTAAAAAGCGGTCCCTTTGTAACAGGTACTCACGAGCTTACCGGAGCTTTGTTCCCAAAAACCGGGACCGAGCACCAGCCCGGGATTCACGATCACAGCATTCAGTCCTTCTTCCATACCCCGCCATACTTCGCGCTCACCATTGTATTTGCTGATGGCATAATCGCTGGCATCGGGCGACGATTTCCAGTAGACCGACTCATCGATGTTGGTGCTGATATCCGGGTTTTGCAGAGTAGCGATGGAGCTTACATGGCAAAAGGCTTTCACCGGTTTTTCGAGGCAGGCATTCACCATGTTGGCGGTACCGGTCGCATTTACCCTGTGCATTTGCTCACGGTCTTTGGCATCAAAGGATACAAAACCCGCGCAATGGTAGACCGTTTCGATGCCGCTTTCCAGCACATCCAGAATGGAATAAATATCCATAATATCGGCGTCTACCCAGCGGATGCGGCTGAAGAGCTCCTGGTAATCGGGTGTATAGTAGCTGAACAGGCGCCTGGTCTTCGCAATATCACTGCCTGAGCGCTTAATGGCAGTCACGGGCTTATTCTGTTGCAGAAGCTGAAGGGCTACATGCGCCCCGATCAATCCTGTGGCTCCCGTGATTAGGTTCATAAATGCTTATCTCTAAGCAAATGTAAGGCTTTGCGTTAAAAAAAGTAAGGAAAACTGCATGAAGCAGCCAAAAATAAAACCGGCATAAACCTGGTTCGGCGTATGGGCATTGAGGAAGAGCCTCGAAAAGCCGATAAGGCCGGCCAGGAGCAGACAAAGCGAAAGGACCGCAAACACCGGCATCTGCAGCACCCAGCCCAAAGCCAGCATAATGCCCACCAGGCCGCCGACGCCGATCATATGTGCGCTGATCTGCCACCACAGATGGATGATGGCCGCCGATAAAATGCAAAGGCCGCCCCCGAGAATAAAAAGCTTGATGGCAGGCCATACGCTGAGGTCATAGATCATGTAATAGAGCCCGAAATAGCATATGGATGTCATGATCAGCGGGAAGATGCGCTCGCGCCTGTTCTCCAGCTTCATGGAGCTGATGTAGTTGAGCTTGTATAGGATGAGCATATTGAGCGCCGGCAACAACACCGTAAAGGCAAATACCGTAACGGTAATGGCAAGCTTCATCTTAAGAGGCGTAAACACATAGTAAATACTTCCTGTCATCCCGAAAAACACCAACAGGCATCCATAAGTAGCCGTGAGCAGCGGGTGAAATAAATAAGAGATAAACGTGGCCAGGTTTTTCATAAGGTTAATTTTTTTGCAAACGTCCGCTCTCCTGCTCATTACTGTGCTTTTCCTCGACACGGATATTCATTTTTCCGAATTTATAGCTCAAAGTTAATCTAAATCTCCGGGTATCGTCCCTGGAATTAAAGGTATAATACTGATTTCCGAAATCGTAGGTCGAGCGACTGATGTCAGTGTAAAACATATCCATGAACTGGAACATGACATTGAAATTCCCGTTTGCAAACGCCTTCTTAACCCCAAAGTCGCAGCTGCCGTTTGCCTTATTGTAATTGGGCCCCTGCCGGTTGGGCGCGTTGTAATGGCCGGTTAATTGAATTTTAAAATTCTTTGGAAGCACAAAATCATGGTTCATATAAATGTTAGCGGAAACCGCTTCGGTATGGAGCGCTGCGCCTTCAATCTTACTGTTGAACGATACATAAAACAGGTTCAATGAAAATTCGGCATTCCACCATTGCCTGATTTGCTTTTGCAAAAACAGGTTGTAGTACATGTAGCTGGCCTTATCAAGATTAACCTGCGTAAAAGTGGTCACTTTGGTGCTATCGTTCTGATAAGAAATACCGGTAAACACATTGGTCATATACGCATAGCCAACGCTGTTCGTCATCCATTGATTATATACATGTACGAAGTCGAAATTGTCGCTGTACTGAGGGTTCAGGTAAGGGTTTCCGGCCCCGACGGCATATTGATCCTCGAACCGCCTGAAGGGATTAAGCTGCGAATAATCAGGCCTGTCGAGCCTCCTGCCATAATTGAACTGAATCGTGTGCTTAGCGCTGAGCTGGTAATCAAACGATACGTTCGGAAAAAAATTCAGGTAGCTCCTGGTAAGCTTAAAGCCATTGGTGAGGCTGCTTCCTGTGATCTCCGTGTGCTCCGCCCGCACACCGAAACCCAGGCTTCCTTTTTTAAATTCTTTTCTGAAATTAAGATAGCCGGCAAGCAAGGTTTCATTGTAGCGATAGTTATTGGAGAAGCTCGTATCCGGATAATAGATGCCAGTGACCGTGTCCTGCCGGTTAAATAAAAAATCGGTTTTATTGTTAACGAAGGTGGCTTTAGCTCCAACTTCCAATAAGCACGAAGGCTTCAGGTATTTTTGAAAATCAAGCTTCTGTGTGAAGATACCGATGTTGCCCTTGTTCGTGGATGTATAGACCTGTGAAGGCCTGGCACCGGTATCGTCGTTCTTTAAAAACACCGACTCGCTTTTCCGGTCGGAAGTATTCTTGAAATCGGTATAATCAACCGACAAGCTCAGGTTGGTGCCAAGCGTATCGAATTTATGCTCGGCGTTGAAATTATACGCCGGATTGGTCCATATGGCTTTTTCGTCCGTTACATAATGGTAATGGTCAAAACCGAGGTCGTTGTAGCCGTTAATAGCCACATAGCCATGCTCAACCGGCCGCGTATTATTGATGGTATTAGCCACCGAAAGCCCGATGGTCGTTTGCTTTGTCAGGGCGTAATCGGCACCTGTTTTTCCGGCAATGTATTTACGCAGGTTCTCATGATCGCCGGTATGGTCGAACAGGGTGGTATTTCCCTGGTAGGTAACAGCTTTATGATAATCGTAGCGGTCGTAAAATGTTTTGTACATCGGGTTGATGTTACTGAACACCGTGAGCTTATTGGATTTAAAGTTCAGCGTAGCATAGATAGAGTTGCCAAAGCGCTGGCCCATCCCCGGATTGTAAGTGATGCTGCCGCTATAGCCCTTCGAGTTTACTTTTTTAGTGACCAGGTTGATGATACCCGCATTTCCTTCGGCATCGTATTTTACAGGAGGACTTTTGATGACTTCTATTTTGCTGAGCTGGTCGGCCGACATGGCACTCATCATCGCTACCAGCTGCTCCATCGACACCTGTTGCATGCGCCCGTCTATCATGATGCGGACACCCTGCTTGCCTGAGATGGAAATGTTGTTTTTGTTATCCACCGTCACACCGGGGATCCGCTTTAAAATGTCGAGGACTGTATTGCCAGAGGCCATGATGCTGTTTTCCACGTTCATCACCGTCATCCCGTTTTTGAATTCGATCACTTTTTGGATGGCCGTCACAGAAACTTCAGCCAGGCTTAGGCCGGAAGAGCGCATGGCAAAAGGGGGAAGACTTATTACAGAAGTGCTGTCAAGCCTCAACACTCCGCTGTATTGCATTGCGTAACCCACGGAGAAAAACTTCAGCAGGTAGGTTCCGCTTTGGAGCGTTTCAAAAGCGTAATGCCCCTCCCCGTCGCTGATCGTTCCCTTTACCTGCGCGCTGTCGGCGGCATTGAGCAAGGCGATGCTCACAAAGGGGAAAGCGGCTCCTGTGCTATCGGTAACAAGCCCTGCGACCTTACTCTGTGCTTCCAGGGAAGCACAGAAAAAACACGCCATCAGGACGGTGAAAAGCCTTCGGAGGGGAGAAAAGTACCGGCGCACAAAAACAATGGAAATATGTAAAATTAAACTAATTTTTGGTTCCGCCTGCCTGATCGGTAGCTTATTTTAAAATCTATTGCTATTTTTGAGATCTGTATGTTTACTTTACTGGTAAAAGAAATACGTAGCTTCCTGAGCTCCCTGATCGGCTATATCGCCATCGGTGTTTTCATCACCGGCATTGGTACCTTTATGTGGTTGGTCCCTACCGAAAGTGCCGGCTCCAACATTCTCGACAATGGCTTTGCCAACATCGACCCCTTATTCATCCTCGCACCCTGGGTCTACCTGTTCCTGATCCCGGCCATTACCATGCGCAGCTTCTCGGAAGAAAAGAAAACAGGAACCATTGAATTGCTGCTCACGCGCCCGTTGACGGAAATGCAAATCGTGATGGCCAAATACCTGGCCGGCGTGATCCTGGTGCTGGTGTCCCTGCTGCCTACACTCATTTATTTCTATTCGGTATACCAGCTGGGCTATCCGAAAGGCAATATCGACACCGGCGGCATGTGGGGCTCTTACATCGGGCTCCTGTTCCTGGGAGCAGGCTTTGTGGCAGTAGGCACTTTTGCTTCCGCGGTTTCCGAAAACCAGGTGATTGCTTTTATCATGGCCCTCCTGCTCTGCTTTATTACCTACATCGGTTTCGACTTTATTTCTTCATCCGGCATCTTCGGCAAGTACGATGCGCTTGTGAAAGGCATCGGCATGAACGACCACTACATGAGCATGAGCCGTGGCGTGATCGACACCCGGGATGTGATCTACTTTGTGAGCATCATCGCTTTCTTTAACCTGTTGTCCAAACTCGTATTACAAAGCAGAAAATGGTAGGCAAAAATTCCGGTCAGAAACAAAGAGACATCCTGATGCTGCTGGTAGTAGCGGCTATCCTGGTGCTGCTCAATTTTGTGGCTTCCTTTTTATTCAAGCGCTTCGACCTTACTTCCGAAAAACGCTATACCTTATCGGCCTCCACCAAAAAGCTCCTCGGTGAGCTCGACGATGTGGTTTACATTAAAGTATACCTGCAGGGGAACTTCAACCCCAGCTTTACCAGGCTGCGCAACGAAACCAAAGAGATCCTGGATGAATACCGGGCTTACTCCGATGACAAGATCGAATACGAGTTCGTGAACCCGCTCGACAATCCGAATAAGGAAGAGGTGGAAAACCTGGAGAAGCAGCTTTACCAGAAAGGGATCATGCCGGAGCAGGTGATCGACCGAAGCTCGCAGAAGGTTTCCGAAACCTATATCTGGCCGGGTGCTATTGTGACATACAAAGGCAAGGAGAGTGTTTGGCAGATTTACAAGAAGCAGGTTGGCTATCAGCAGGAACAAAGTATCAACAACTCGGTTCAGGAGCTGGAATACGGCCTCTCAAACAGCATCCGCAAAACGCAGATCATCCGCAAGCCCGAGGTCGTTTTCCTGGAGGGGCATGGCGAGCTCGATACCATCTATGCGGCCGATTTCATGACCTCGCTCTCCGAGTATTACAATGTGACGCGCGTGAAGATGAACAATAAGCTCTATTCACTGAAAGGCGCCGATGCTATTGTGATTGCACAGCCGGATTCTGCCTTTACGGACAAGGAGATCTTCCTGATCGACCAGTTCATTATGCATGGCGGAAAAGCCATGTGGCTGATCGATCCTGTGTATATCAACCGCGACACGCTGAATACCAAAGGCTATACACTTGGTTTTAAAAATGAGCTGAACCTCGACGAGATCCTTTTCAAATACGGAGTGCGCCTAAACCCACTGATGGTGCAGGACCTGCAATGCGCACGCGTGCCGATCAATGTAGGCTTCAAAAAAGGACAGCCGGATTTTCAGCCTTTTCCATGGATGTATTATCCCCTGATCCTACCGGTTTCCAGCCACCCGATTGTGAAGAACCTGGACCTCATCCGCACGGAATTTATCGGCACGCTGGATACGGTATTTGCACGCGATGTGAAAAAGACGATCCTCCTCCAAACATCGAAGTATACCAAAACGCAGCCTACGCCCACACGTATCAACGTGGGAATGATCCGCTACAAGCCCGATGAAAAACAATACAACAACTCGTTCCAAAACGTAGCCTGCCTGCTGGAAGGCTCCTTTGAATCGGTCTATAAGAACAGGATCCCGAGCGCTTTTCTGCAGGACAGTGCCTTCGACATTATGGATAAGAGCAAGCCTACACGCATGATTGTGGTGGCCGACGGCGATATTGCAAAGAACGAGTACCAGAGAAGCTCCGGAAGGGTAATGCCTGTTGGCTTTGACTCTTACATGAACGAGCAGTTTGCGAACAGGACCTTCCTGCTCAATTGCATGAACTACCTGCTGGACGATCAGGGCCTGCTTCAGCTGCGTTCACGCGAGGTGAAGCTCAGGCTGCTTGATAAGAAAAAGATCTCACAGCAAACAACGAAGTGGAAGGTCGTGAATGTAGGCTTCCCACTGGCAGCTATTTTCCTGTTTGCCCTGATCCAGTTCTATATCCGGACAAAAAAATACACGAAATAAGATGCAGGACAGAATTTCCTGTTTCACATAACATTCCCCTCAACAGATCAACGCTTAAAAGCCCATGAAAAAAAGCTCCGTTATTACCATCATCATTTTACTGGCACTGGCCATAGCTGCCATCGTTGTTTATAGAAACAAGGGCAAGAACTCCACCATCGACAAAGAGGCCAGCGACTTCGGGCTGAAGGACACGGCTTCCGTGGACAAGATTTTCATGGCAGACAAGGAGGGGAAGAATGTGCTCCTGGAACGCAGGCCGGAAGGCTGGGTGGTAAACGGGAAGTTCCCGGCACGCCCGGATGCCATCGAAACGCTGTTGTACACCATCCGCATGGTAGAGGTAAAATCGCCGGTATCCAAAGCCGGCCGCGAAACGGCGATCAAATTCATGGCAGGTAAATCGGTGAAGATAGAAATATATGCCAAGGGAAAAAAAGTGAAACAATACTATGTGGGACACCCGACGCAGGACCATACAGGCACCTACATGCTGATGTCGGATCCTGAAACGGGAGAGAATTTCAAAGACCCTTTTATTACACATATTCCGGGCTTCAACGGCTACCTCACCACGCGTTACTTCATAGAAGAATCCGATTGGCGCGGGCGCCTGATGATCAATTTCAGGCCGCCGCAGATCAAGCAGATCAAACTCGACCTGCATGAAATACCCGATTCTTCTTTTGTGATCGACCTGTTCAGCATGCAGCGCTTCGGCCTCAGAAACGGGAAGGGCCAGCAGCTTCCATTCTCGGAGGAAAAGCTGAAGCAGTACATTGCCTATTTTCAGAACGTGAACTGCGAATATGTGCTTGACAAAACAGAGCACCTCGTGGATTCCCTCGCCAAATCAGGGGTTCCTTTTGCCACGCTTACCGTAACCGACAGAAACAACAAACAAAATGTGACCCAGTTCTTCCACAAGTTTCCGGTTGCTTCCAAAAACGAGCAGTACGGCGTGGATTACAAATACGACCCCGACAGGTTATTTGTGAGATATAATGAGGGCAAGGATTACGGCGTGGCGCAATACTATGTGTTTGGAAAAATGCTCCAGACCTACCGCTATTTCATCCCGGAAAAATGATGTTAAAAAGTAGTTTATAAATAGACTACAGGCAGGCGCTTTTGCTCTCTGCATATCGCTAAATTTGATAGGCCTTAAACCATGTTGCATTGCAGGATGTTTTAGGTGTAGCATTCAATTACTCACACTAAGCTTTTATATATGAATTTTGTAGTATCATCTTCTACTCTTTTAAAACATTTAAAATCCATCAGCGGTGTTTTAAATTCAAGCAATACCATTCCTATCCTGGACTGTTTTCTGTTTGAGCTCAACAATGGCAGCTTAACGCTGTACGCCAGCGATATGGAAACAACGATCACTACCAGCGTGAAGGTGGAGTCGTCGGAGAACGGCAGCATTGCCATTCCGGCCAAAACCCTCCTGGAAGCTCTCAGCAACCTGCCTGAGCAGCCCGTGTCTTTTATCATTGACTCTAAAAAATTCAGCGCCAAATTAAAAACCGAAACAGGCGATTACACCTTAACGGGCCATAACGGCGACGAGTATCCGAAACTGCCGAAAGTGGAAGCGCCTACTTCTGTGATCATTAAAAGCGATGTGCTTGGAAACGCCATCAACAAAACGATCTTCGCAACAGGCAATGATGACCTGAGGCCGGTGATGAGCGGGGTATTCTGCCAGTTTACGGATGAGAACTCTATTTTTGTGGCTACCGATGCGCATAAGCTCGTGCGCTACACCCGCAACGATGCCAAAGCCGGTGCCTCTGCGGCTTTCATTATGCCTAAAAAACCGCTCAATGTATTGAAAAACTTATTGGCAGGTATCGACGATGCGGTAAAAGTAGAATTCAACAAAACGAATGCGTATTTCAGCTTTGGGAACATCAACCTGGTATGCCGCCTGATCGATGGAAAATACCCTAACTACGAGGCGGTAATTCCGAAACAGAACCCTAACAAACTAACGGTTGATAGGGCCTCTTTCCTCGGCGCCCTGCGTCGTGTAAGTGTGTTCGCCAATAAGGCCACACACCAGATCCGCCTTAAAATTGCAGGAAGCCAACTCACGATTTCTGCGGAAGATCTTGACTTCGCGAACGAAGGGCATGAAACCCTGATGTGTACGTATGTGGGCGAAGATATGGAGATCGGCTTCAACTCGAAGTTTGTCCTGGAAATGCTCACCAACCTGGAAAGCGATGAGGTAACCATCGAGATGAGCGCCCCTAACCGCGCAGGTATTATTGTTCCAACGCAAAAAGCCAATCCTTCGGAGGATGTGCTCATGCTTGTGATGCCGGTGATGTTGAATAATTAACAGACGCTATACTTCTTTTCCAGAAACGGTAAAAACACCAGGACCAAATCAATAGCATTATCAAAAAAAATCCCCTTACAACCATGTAAGGGGATTTCTGTTTCAGGGCTGATACCTTCTGTGATCGTCTTTATCGGATTCAGCTTTCTTTGTGTCTTCCTCGTCGCACTCATCACTGTAAGTAATGTCGTAGCCATAAATAGCTTTTAATGCTGCCCTGGCCTGCCCTACTTCCTTACCTTTCCAGATACACTGATTGGCTATTGATTCAAGAGCTGCAACGTCGTCCCAGTTAATTTTACTCATGATTTCCCTCTCGTTGATTTCGTTATACAAAGGTACGTCGAAGCCAAAATAAATATCCGGGCCCCGGGGCTTTTTAAAACTTCTTAACTTTGGAATTAAATTTTATTGGGAAAAGGCCGGTACAGACCATTCCTTCCTGGAGAAAGCGTTCTGCCTAAATCGGCATGGAAATCACCGGAAAGAGAAGTAAAGCATGCTTCAAGTCAAATGGCCCTTACGGATTAGTTCACGGCTTTCCCCATGAAGTTCACCATGATCAGTTCCTCCAGCGTGTAACGCTTACCGTTTACCACCGTCGTGATCCAGGCATCTGCCTGTCCTTTGGCGATGATCTTCTGGCGGACTGCCTCAGCTTCCCTGAGGGTAGGGAACTGCTGCTGGGTGAACCGGGTGATCCCGTCGGGATAACTAATGATCTCCGGCGCACCGAATTCTTTCAGATGATCGTATTTGTAATTTTCCGGGTGCTTATAGGCTGCGATCTGAACTTTGAATACGAGTCCTTCGGCACAAGTAAGCCCTCCTATCTCGAGCAGCTTATTATAATTCTCAGGCACGTTTAGCGACTTTCCTTTCAGGGAAGAAAAATCAGGTGCCGCTCCGCCATTGCAGGGGGTCAGGCTTGGCTTTACTTCTGTCGGTGCTGTCGTAGGGGTGGTAGCAGCGTCGATGATGTTATTGATAACCGCATCGTTCTTGAAATCTTCGACGTTATTCGCTTTACCCAATAAGCTGTCAAGGATGGCATTCACCGATTTTTGTTTCCGTTTGTTGACATAGGCCGGAGAGTAGAGGTAGAAGTCCTTCCGGATCTCTACAAAGCGCTGGAGTTTCTCCACGTCGATCTCTTCGTCAACGGCTTCAAAACCCGGCACGCTCACTGAGATGCGGATCTTATAACCATTGCCCGGCGATAATGCCATCAGGTACTTTCCTGTTTTGGCATTGGCATAATAAGGCCCGACAGATTCATTTGTCGCTTTTTTGCTCACTTCAATCTTTGCATCAATCGGCTTGTCGTCGGCATACACATTGCCTTTCAGGAGCGCCAGGATCGGCTTTTCGCCCAGGATTCCCGGCTCTACCGAATAAATATCCTGGCTGCCCTTGCCGCCCGCTCCACCACGGTTGGAAGAAAAATAGCCCCTGTCTCCTTTCGCATTGATCACGTAGAAGCGGTCGTCTTCTGTTGTATTCAGGGGGATGCCCATGCTCAGAGGTTCTATCCAGTGATTATCCTGCTTGATGGAATACATAATGTCGTAGCCTCCGATACTCTTATGGCCTTCGGAGCTAAAGAACAGGGTAATGCCATCTGGATGGATAAAAGGCGCATCTTCGTTATATTCTGTATTGATACCAGGCCCGAGATTAACCGCCGGGCCCCAGTCGCCGTTGATCTTCTCGGAAACATACAGATCCCGGCCGCCAAGCCCTCCCGGGCGCTCGGATGCAAAATAAAGGAAACGCCCGTCAGAAGAAATAGAGCAGCTTCCTTCCCACTCCGGGGTATTGATGTTCTTATTCAGCCTTACCGGCTTGCTCCATTCCGTGCCGTTGAGCGAGCTCATGAACAAGTCGCCCGCATCGTTATTGCTGATAAAGCTGAACAGGGTCTGACCATCGGGCGACAATGCTACTGCTGCATCGTTTCCTTTCGTATTGAGGGTCGCAATGCCTGTAGGCTCCGACCATACAGAATCATTCATCCTTGTGCTGATAAAAATATCCTCGTGGTAAGAGCCGCCTTGCAGGTCTGGCTTCAGGGCATCATTAAGCAAGCCACCGGTGCTCTTGCGGCCGGCATAGGTGAAGATGATCACCGACTCGTCGGCAGAGATCACAGGCACACCTTCCAGCTCAGCGGTATTGATAGGCAAGCCAATATTTTTAATGTCGGCGATGACTTTCTGGCTGATCAGCAGTTTCCCGTTATTGCAATTTACCACACCGAGCTTCGCATCCTTCACCATCAGTTTATCCTCTTCTTTCTGCTTGGCACCCTGCATCATTCCGAGGTATGTTTCGTAGGCTTCCAGGGCTTCGTCAAAGCGGTAATTGATGTGATAGGCTTTCCCCAGGTAATAATTGATCTCGGCGCTCTTATCCACGTTCTTAAGCTCTTCGAAGATCTCGATTGCCCTTGCTTTTTTTTCAGGATAATTGATGGAAGAAACTCCCAGGCGATACTTATACTCCAGGTTCTTCGGGTTCTGCGCACTCAGCTTGTCATAAAGCTCATACGCGCATTTGAATTCCCTGTTTTCATAACAAAAGGCAGCATCTTGTTTCAGGTCCTTGACCTGCGAAAAAGCGCGGCCAGTAAGGAACAGGGAGAGGATTAAGAAGAATTTGAACTTTTGCATGTCAGTTGGTTTATAAACTTATAAACATAAGTTATATGTATAAACCAAATTTGATGCTTTTATGAGCATTTTAAACAAGCAACGAAAGCTTCTTATTAACACGAAGGCGTTAAAAGCAAAGGCTCCGTCGCGGTATATTGCGACGGAGCCTTTGGTAAATGCACGTAATTTTACTTGCTACCTGCCGGTTTCGCACCTGGCGCCGGTTTCGGAGTTACTGTTCCCGTTTTCGGGGTCGGTGTTGTTTGTGCGCCCGGGATCACAGCTGCCGGCATAGAGTCCAGTTTTTTCTTCACTAAACCGATAATGTCGTCGGAAGCCTCTGTGTAGAGAACGTTTCCGGTACTTGTGTCGAGCACGTATTTATAACTGTTCTCTTTAGCGACCATTTCAATGGCTTTTTTCGCTTTGTCGTAGATCGGCTTCGACAGTTCGCCGTATTTACGCTGGTAATCCTGCTGAGCCTGTGATTTGAAATCTTCAATACGCTTGTTCAGGTCCTGCAGTTCCTGTTCTTTGGCAGCCGCTACGATCGGGGAATAACTATCCCTGTTTTTCATATAATCAGCATACTTAGTCTGCAATTCGGTTTCCATTGTTGCTACCTGCGTTTCGAGTTCTTTCAGGTATTTCTGAGCGACTTCCTGTGCCGTTTTGCTTTCAGGCATTAAGGTGATTAAGGAATCCAGGCTGATGTGAGCAATTTTCTGAGCTTTTGCAAACGTCACTGATCCTATGGTTAAGGCAACAATTGCAATCGATTTTACTAAGTGTTTCATTGTTTTTTTGGGTTATTTTGTAGTTATAGTTTAACGGTCGGGGTACTATTATTTTTTATTATAGCCCATAAAGGTAAGCACATCTTCGCTTTTATCATACTTACTGTTGGAATAAAGTAAAGAAACCTGACCGGCTTTATCAAAAATAAATGCTAAGCCGCCACGTTCTGCCACCTGTTTGATAGCGCTGTACACTTTATCCTGGATCGGCTTTACGAGCTCAATACGTTTCTTGAAAAGCTCTCCATCTACGCCAAAACGCGACTTCTGAAGCTCTTTCACTTCTTTTTCCTTGTTAATGATCTCGTTCTCGCGTTTCTTCTTCATGTCATCGGTCAGTAATACCGACTCTGCCTGGTAAATTTTATAGAGTTTATCGATCTCTCCGTATTTGACCTCGATCTCTTTCTGCCAGTCGACAGAAGTTTTATCAAGCTCGGCCTGGGCGGCCTTGTACTCAGGGATTTTTGAAAGGATATAATCGCTGTCTACATAGCCTATCTTTTGGGCAAAAGAGAAGCTTACAGCAATCAGAGCGATGAGTGTTAAGATGGATTTTTTCATGTTTTCTATTATTGCTTTAGTGCCATCGGTAAGCCGGCTACTTTATACATTTTCTGCAACCGGCCAACATGGCTATTTTATACTGCTGATGTTAGTTTCAGGTATTTCGTAATCGATCATAACGTATGCCAAGATACATATATTTTGTTTAGTTAACGTTTTTTAGTTACATCTCGCCCAATTGCGCACCCAGTGTAAAATGGAACTGGCCTTTGCCATTTCCGGAGCTTGGATTGCCCGGAATATTATCAAAGCCCCAGCCGTAATCAAGCCCAAGAAGGCCAAACATCGGGAGGAAGACCCGAAGGCCAAAACCCGCACTGCGCTTCACCTGGAAAGGATTGAAGTCCTTGTATTTGGCCCAGGTATTGCCCGCTTCTGCAAAACCCAGGATAAAGATCGTAGCCTGTGGATTCAAAGATATCGGGTAACGCAACTCCATGGTATAGCGGGCAGCAATAGGATCGCCATTGGTGCTGGACACCGAGTTGTCGGTATAACCGCGCAGGGCAATGATCTCTCGGGCCACAAAATTCTGATAGCCGCTGAGGCCGCTACCGCCCATATAATACCGTTCAAACGGGGAAACACCTACTTTTTTGTTGTACATGCCCAGGATACCATAACCGATCTTGGTGCGCAGCACCAGGTTGCGTGCTTCTTTCCCTTCCCCTTTGGGCTTGTAGTGGGTAAGCTGCGTAAACCACTCTGCCGTGAACTTATACTTTTGGTATTCGATGAACTTAAAGCGTTCCGCATCGGTGGCCGTTTCATAATTTTTCCCGTTGAACAGGGAATAAGGCGGCGTAAACTGCCCGGTGAGTGAGAAATTAGAGCCGTTTTTCGGGAAGATCGGGGCATCTACGCTGTTGCGGCTGATGTTGACCTTGCCGTTGAAATCATTGGAGTAACCATTGCTGAAACTAAACACACCGTAGTAATTATTAAGCTCATAGTAGTTATAGCTCAGCTCCGTGTATAAGGAGAAAAAGTCATCCGGTTTTTTCAGGCGCTTGCCAAAGCCCACGGAACCCCCGGTAATGGAAAGGGTACTACGGTTAGGATTCAGGATTTTATTCCCTTCTCCATCCTTGGTGTATTTCTTTTCGCCGGTTTGGTTGAACAGGGAGTGGAAGGCAGATACCGACAGGGAATTGGGCTTTTTACCGCCCAGCCATGGCTCCGTGAAGGAGATGTTGTACGACTGGTAATACACCCCATTGGTTTGCGCACGGATGCTGAACTTCTGTCCATCGCCCGTAGGCAAAGGACTCCAGGAAGAAGGCTTGAAAATATTGCGCATCGAGAAATTATTGAACGAAAGGCCCAGCGTACCTACCACACGGCCACCGCCCCAGCCGCCCGAGAGCTCTACCTGGTCCGACGGTTTTTCCTCTACCCGGTATTCAATATCCACTGTTCCATCCGCCATATTGGGCGTAGGCGTTACTCCCAGCTTCTCCGGGTCGAAATAGCCCAGCTGGCTCAGCTCACGCTGCGTACGGATGATATCGGACTTGCGGAACAGCTGGCCCGGCCTTGTGCGGATCTCACGGTAGATCACATGATCATTCGTTTTGGTGTTTCCCATCACCGTCACTTTGTTAATGGTAGCCTGCTTTCCTTCATACAAGTGTATTTCCAGGTCAATAGTATCATTGTGGATGTTGACCTCCTGCGGGTTCACGTTGAAGAAGAGGTGGCCGTCATCCATGTATAAGGAGGTAATATCATAACCGTTTGGATTCATGAACAACTTCTGATCCAACAGGCTCTGATCGAAAATATCGCCTTTTTTGATATTGAGGATGGTATCGAGCTGCCCGCTCCTGTACTTGGCATTTCCGAGCCACTTGATGTTGCCGAAATAATACTTGTTCCCCTCCTCGATATAAATATCGATGTTGACACGGTTCTTCTTCACAAAGTACACCGTATCTTTTTTAATACGGGCATCGCGGTAACCCCTGCTGTTGTATTTGGTAATAATGCTGGGCATGTCTTTCTCAAGGTTGTCCTCGAGGTATTTGCCGGAGTTGAAAGGATTATATAGGCGGAACGGCTTGCTATCCTTCATGTCCTTCCTCAGCTTCCAGTTTTTCACCACCGTATTGCCGTAGAAGTTCAGGTTTTTGATCCTGACCTTCTTGCCTTTCTTCACATTGATGAATACATTGACATGGGGAGTCTTGGTACTCTTTTCGGGAGTGGTGGTGATGGTTACTTCCGCATTAAAAAAGCCTTTATTCACATAATAGTCCTTCACGATGTTTTTGATGTAGCCCAGGGTATAGTCCGTTACCACTTTTTCACGCACAAAACGGATCTTTGCCCTGATGTCGTCGGCATCGTTCTTCTTCACATTACCGGTAAAAGAGAAACCGTACAGCCTCGGTTTTTCCGTCACGCTTATTTTCAGGAAAGCCTCGTTGCCGATCACTTTGACGAGGTACACTTTCACATCCTCAAACAAGCTTTGCTTCCAGAGGTTTTTGATGGCTTCCGAGATTTTATCGCCCGGGATCTGGATCTTATCGCCCGGTGTCAGGCCCGACAGAAGGCGGACAATATTTTTATCGGTGTATTGAGAGCACTCAACCTCTATGGCTGCCAGTGTATACTCCTTAGGCTTCGCCCAATCGATAGGCTCGGAGGTTTGCGACGATTCCAGAAGGATCTGCGAGAAACCCACATGGCTCAGCATCAGCAAAAGACACAGGAAGGGGAGCTTAATCAATTTCATTTGTCTTTTTTAGTGTTCTTTGTGCCATAACATGTCACGGATGCAGGTGATGGTATAGCAGTTTTGATATAGTATCTGTTTATGATGATGTAAAACTGCTGTTTATTTGGTATTGAGAATTTGCTCGCTGGTTTTACCGAAGCGCCTTTCGCGGTTCTGATAATTGAGGATGGCTGTAAACAGGTCTTCTTTGCGAAACTCCGGCCAAAGTTTTTCTGTAAAGTAAAACTCGGCATAAGCCAGCTGCCATAATAAAAAATTGCTGATGCGGTGCTCCCCGCTTGTGCGGATCATCAGTTCCGGATCGGGGATCGTGCGTGTGCACAGCCTGGATTGGATCGTTTCTTCTGAAATAGCATCGATGCTGAGGGCTCCGCTACTTACCTCGGCGGCAATCTGTTTCACCGCTTCTGTCAATTCCCACTTGGAGGAATAGCTCAGGGCCAGGATCAGTTTCAGGCCGGTATTGTTGGCAGTAATGGCAATGGACTCATTGAGCTCTTCCAGGCAGGCCGGCGGCAGGCTTTGTAAATTGCCAATAGCCATGAGCGATACATTTTTCTTATTAAGCTCAGGGGTTTCCATGCTGATGGTAGATACCAGCAATTCCATCAGGGCATCCACTTCTTCTTTCGGCCTGTTCCAGTTTTCAGTACTGAAAGCATAGAGCGTCACGTATTTTACACCGGCTTCACCGGCCGCTTCCACCACATCCCTCACCGAGTTTACCCCTTCATAATGGCCAAAGATCCGGTTCTCTCCCTGTTGCTTGGCCCAGCGCCCGTTTCCATCCATTATAATGGCAATGTGCTGAGGAACTTTTTGCGTATCGATCTGTTGTAATAGGCTCATTTTATTAAGAACGACGAATTTACACTTTTAGCCGAAATACAGCAAATTAAAGGGGGAAAACCTCTTAAATAGTGTTAACTGACTGCCTGAAACCGGTATAAACCGCGTCATTTTCTGATGCTGCTGATTCAAAGGCTAAGACGGCATCTGATGCTGTTTTGTTACAGCCCGAAACGGAAATTTTAATGGAGGATTTGCCTTTTAATTCCGGGGCAACGGTCGCTGCTGCTTCCTGTACTTAAGCATGTTCACATAATGAAGCGCCAGCTTGTTATTATAATCTTCGTAAGCCTTCTGGGCCCAGGTAATGGCGGCATCCAGGTCGTCGTTGATCTCGCAAAGGATAGCCATGTTGTAGCATCCCCTTCCTGCTGTTTTACGCCGTGAACTGTTTGCCTCCTTAAGCCATAATTCTCCGGCGCCGTCCCAATTCCCGGTACGGGCGCGCCTGGTAGCGATCTTAAAATTTCTGCTGCCTTTCACGTAATAATCCCTCGTCAGGGTGATCTGGTACGGAATAAATCTGTCGGCATACGCCCTTCCCAGGCGGTTGGCGCTCTGCCTGATGGCTTCCTTCCTGCCCAACATGGCCTCTACCGTATTCACCGCCGTGGCTGCATTGGCCGTCACACTCATCTCCTCTACCTGCGGAAACTCGTCAAGCAACCTTTTTCCGGCAGGATCATAAAGCCTCCAGCCGGCTTTCACGGTCGTGATAATATTGGCCTGGGCATTCGCCACATTGTTGATCACATCTGTGATCGTATTCACCTTGGCCGGAGTGCTGAGCGGAACAACCCTGAGCTGCGTATCGAATACCTCCAGCACAAAGAGCACATCTACGCCATTGTCTTTGCAGATCGTTTCCACATCTTTCCAGGAAAGCGGCGACGGAAAGCTACCGGCTACAGGCGTGCGGAGGTCTGGGGCGGAAATTGTTTTCACAATGTCAAAGCACTTGTTCCCGGCCAGCGCATCGTTGAGGCCGCGCATGGCTTCTTTTCCGGATTCCCGGATCATTTGAGCGGTTTCGGCGGAAGCTGCCTGGTGGATGCTGTTGAGCGCCTTGTTATCGTCGGAAGGCACGGAGCGGTTGATGATGCCCGCATGTTTGACCGTTTCCGGAACATAAACCGGCGGAGGGTTGACGGTCTTGATGTAAACGAGGTTGGTTTTGCAGGATACCAGAAAAGTACTGATGACAAAGCATAGAAAAATCCGTTTCATAAAACTGGGGGGTTGATACCTGATCGGGGTTTAACTCAAAAATCCGGCCACACTTATTTTTTATAGATCAGCGCCACGGCATAGGCATTCACGCCCTCGCCCCTGCCCACATAGCCAAGCGCTTCGTTGGTGGTAGCCTTTACGGAAATATCGTTCGTGCTCACCTTCATGATCGGCGCCAGCACTTCCTGCATGGCTTTGATGTGCGGGTTTACCTTTGGTGCCTCAAGGCTCAGCGTGGCATCCACATTGCCGATGCAATAGCCGTGCTGGTCGAGCAGCTCCACCACTTCCTTTAACAGCAGCTTGCTATCGGCGCCTTTGTACTTTGGATTGGTATTCGGAAAATGAAAGCCGATATCACGGAGATTGGCGGCTCCGAGCAGGGCATCACAAATGGCATGCAACAGCACGTCCGCATCGCTATGGCCTACACAGCCCTTGTCAAATTCCAGCTTAATACCTCCCAGCCACAGCTCGCGACCTTCTCCCAAAGGATGCACGTCGTAACCGAAACCTACTCTGATGTTTACCATAACGGATTTTTTATTTGTTCTATGCTGTTCATTGTACATTGCATGCCGGCACAATGGACAGCATACAGTTTGCAGTTTGCAACGAGCCTATTTGTCTTTCATATACTCCTCGAAAGGAATTTGTTGCATGAATTCTTTCGAGTAGATGTATTGATACAGCAGGTCCGACCATTGTTTATGGGTTTTCCGGTCTGTAAGCAACGCGGAGTCAAAGGGCTTACTGTAATGGATCTTGATGGTTTCTTTCCTGGCTTTGAACATTTCATCGGGCAGGAACAACATTTCGATATTGGCTTTGATGCCGATCCATTTGCGGAAATTGGCAAAATTGTAAAAGAACCTGGAGTTTTCCCCTTCAATAAATACCGGCTGTATCATCCGCCCGTGATCGATGGCCTGCGTAACAAAACTCTTTTTCCAGGTAAGGTCGCGCACCACTCCGTCCTGCTTGCGCGATACCAGTCCTGCCGGGAAGAAGAGCACCGCTGCGTCCGACATAAACACTTCCTCCATGGTGCGCAGGGAACTGGTTGAGGAGGCCCCGGTCTTATTCACCGCCACAAAAACATCTCCGTAATTCTTTACGTTCTTCAGGATATCATTGACAAAAAAACGGACATCGGGCCTGATCTCTCCTACCGACTTGATAAGCGCCATGCCATCGAGCCCGCCCAGGGGGTGGTTGGCGGCAATGATCACGGTGCCGGTTTTAGGAACAAGCTCTGCGTGCCGTGATTCGACTTTGGCTCCGAGCCTGTCGAGCGCACCGGCATTGAATTCCAGCCCTTCTTTGTCTTTCAGGGCAATCATCGCTGCATTGATCTCATCTTCATGTAGCTTCTTTTTCAGCCAGTTGATTGCAAAACGAGGCAACCACTTGTACAGCTTATAGGCTTTTTCCTTTAAAACTTTTTCGACGTCAATAAATTTTGCTTGTTCCATAACGATGGGTTGCCAAAGATAACAAATTGTTAATATCCCGGACACCTGCCGGCCAAAAAATGCATGTCGCCACTGCTGCACCGACCCGCTGAAAGGCTTGCCAAAACCGGGAAATACCTGCTTTACAGCCCGGAATGAAACAATTAACAGGCTGTTCAAAATTATTAACAGCGTTTTGATTTTTCAACAAAAGTGGTAAAAAAGGGGCGAAAGTGGTAAAAAGTGGTGAAATTTTGATATTTTTGACCCAATACAACGGAAAACCGCTCATGACAAGCCTTATAGGGGAATTTGATTGCAAAGTGGATGCTAAAGGGCGTTTCATGTTTCCTGTGAATCTCAGGAAGCAGTTGGAAGAGGTATTTGAAAAAGGATTTGTGATCAACCGGAACCTTCACCAGAAATGCCTGGTGCTTTACCCGATGAGCGAGTGGAACAAGCTAAACAAAAAGCTGAGCAAGCTCAACCGTTTGATCAAGGCCAATGATGTGTTTGTGAGGAAATTTACCGGTGGCGCTACGGCTGCCGAAGCCGACAACACAGGCCGCGTGCTGTTACCGAAAGCCCTCGTCGACTATGCCGACATCAAAACCGACATCAAGGTTTTGGGAAGCAACAACGTTATCGAGATCTGGGATAAAAAATTATATGAGCACTTCCTCGAGCAGGATGTGGACATTGAAAAACTGGCGGAAGATGTGTTGGGAAGCTTAAACTTCAATGATGGAGATGATGAGTAATGAAAACGCCTATCATATCCCCGTTCTTTTACAACCTTGTATTGACAGCCTGAACATCAACCCTGACGGGCTGTATGTGGACCTTACCTTCGGTGGGGGCGGACATTCGAAAGAGATCCTGAAGCACTTATCGGACAAGGGGAAGCTGTTTTCCTTCGACCAGGATGAGGACGCCAGGGCAAATGTGCCGGCCGATAAGCGCCTGACGTTTATTCCTCACAATTTCAGGTATATCAGCAACTACCTGAAACTGTACGGTGTAACTAAAGTAGACGGCATCCTCGGCGACCTGGGCGTGTCATCTCATCAGTTCGATACGGGACACAGAGGGTTTTCCATTCGTTTTGAAGCGGAGCTCGATATGCGCATGAACCAGAAGGGCGACCTCACCGCGAAGAAGATCCTGAACAGCTACGATGCCAAAAAACTGACAGCCATTTTCAGAGAATACGGAGAGGTAGACAATGCATTCAGGCTGGCCAATACGATTGTAGAGGCGAGAGCCAACGGCAGCATCGACACCACCGAGCAGTTCAAAACGATCATCAGGCCATGCACGCCCAAATTTGAAGAGAACCGTTACCTCGCTAAAGTGTACCAGGCCATCCGCATTGAGGTGAACCAGGAGATGGAAGCGCTGAAAGAATGCCTGACACAGTGCGTCGGCCTGCTGAAGCCGGGATCACGGCTGGTAGTGATGAGCTACCACAGCCTGGAAGACCGCCTGGTGAAGAACCTGGTAAAGACGGGAAATGTAGAAGGCAAGGAAGAAAAAGACCTGGTATTCGGAAAGATCACGCGGTATTTCAAATCGTTGACATCAAAGCCTATTGTACCGGACGAGGAGGAAATCGCCACCAACCCAAGGGCAAGAAGTGCAAAACTAAGGGTAGCGGAGAAAATTTAGGTTGAGCGATTTCATGTTACAAGTTCAGGTTGAGAAACCGGAACCTGCAACCAGAACAAGAAATAACACGTGGCAAATAAGTTCAGGGACATAGCGGAGAAGGAAGAACTGCAGGAGCTGGAAGAGCTTGTGGAGATGGAGAAGCCGGCTCCGGCCAAACCGTCGAAACCCGGAAAAAAGGGCGTGCTGGCCAAAGGCCTGTCAAAGATCTTCGGCGGATCCTTTTTGAGTGATGACCGGACAATCCAGCACATTCCTTTCATCCTGTTCCTGGCCCTTATTGCGATCCTGTATATCGCCAATGGCTATTATGCGGATGACAAGATCAGGGAGGTGAACAAGATCAGCAACCAGATCAAGGAGCTGAGAACGGAGTACATATCCTCCAAGTCGGACCTGATGTTCATCAGCAAGCAAAGCCAGGTGGCCGCAGCGGTAGACACTCTCGGACTGAAAGAACCGGTGGTGGCGCCAATGAAAATAGAAATTGACAGTACGGGAAAAGTAAGCAATAAAGAACAGTAGGTAGTAAAGAAGAGAAAGCAGTAGGCAGTAGACAGGAAGCAGTGAGCAGTATGCATTAAAAACTGAAAACAGTGAGCAGTTGGCTGTAGGCTGTTAGCGGCAGCAGACGATGGACATTGGATAATCGACATCAGACACTAAGCAAAAGAGAACTAAACAAAAAATTCTGCATAATCTGTGTGATCTGCGGAAAGCAAAAAATGGAAAACAAAAAAGACATATTATCAAGGACCTACCTGGTGTACATGTTTTTGTGCCTGTTTGCGCTTGCCATCCTGTATAAGATCTGCGTGATCCAGTTCATGGAGGGCGATGAGTGGAAACGGAAAGCGGAAGCTTTCAACACGCGCGTGTTCGAGATCGAAGCGGTACGCGGCAACATCTTCGATGCGAACGGAAACCTGCTTGCCACTTCCCTGCCCTATTATGAGGTCGCTGTAGATATCAATGCTCCCTCCATCGATAAAAGACTATTCAACGACAAGGTTGATTCCCTGAGCATGATGCTGGCTGACCTGTTCAAAGACAAGAGCAGCAAAGAATATAAAAAGATATTGAAAAAAGCGCGGAGCAGCGGCGACCGTTATGTGGTGCTGAAGCGCAATGTGTCTTACAAGAACCTCCAGATCCTGAAAACCTTTCCGATCTTCAAAAGGGGAAAACGTGGCGGCCTGGTGACCTTACAGACCAATAAAAGAGAGCTTCCTTTTAAAATGCTGGCGGCCCGCACCATCGGCATGTCGCGCGCGGGTGTAAGGCCTGTAGGGCTTGAAGGCGCTTTCGACTCAACACTAATGGGCATCAGCGGGCAGCGCTTGATGCAAAAGATTGCCGGCGATGTGTGGCGCCCCATCAACGATGAGAACGAGGTGGAGCCAAAGAACGGGAACGACCTGATCACAACGATCGACATCAACATCCAGGATGTAGCGGAAACGGCATTGGAAAAAACCCTGCGGAAAAACAATGCAACTCATGGCTGTGCCATTTTAATGGAAGTGAAAACCGGCGAGATCAAAGCCATTGCCAATTTAACACGCACCGGAAAAGACTCCAGCAACTATGCCTATTCGGAGAACCTGAACTATGCGGTGATGAATGCCACAGAACCGGGATCAACATTTAAGCTCGCATCCCTCATGGCGCTTATGGATGAATACGATATAAGCCTGGATGAAAAAATGCAGGTAGGGAATGGTGAGGTGACCTATTACAATAAAACGATCAAGGATGCACACGCTCCTTCCGAGCCGGTGCTGACGGTGCAGCGTATCTTTGAAACGTCTTCCAACGCGGGGGTGGCCAAGCTGGTGATGAAATATTTTTCCAAAAACCCTCAGCAGTACGTCGACAGGCTAAAATCCTATCACCTGAACCAGAAGTTGGGCTTGTCCATCCCCGGCGAATCGGCGCCGCTGATCAAGAACACCAAAAGCCGCGATTGGTCGGGCGTAACGCTGCCACAGATGAGCTATGGCTACGAAACACTCTTAACGCCCCTGCAAATCCTTGCCTTTTATAATGCCGTAGCCAATGATGGCAAAATGGTGAAGCCCCGTTTTGAAAAAGCCATCATTAACAATGGCAAAGCCGTGAAAACCTACAGCACAGAAGTACTGGCAGAACAGATCGCCAAGCCGGAAACCATTAAGAAAGCCAAGATCATGATGGAAGGTGTTGTGCAGAATGGCAGCGGCAAAGGCCTGAACATTACTGCTTTTAAAGTGGGGGGCAAAACGGGAACGGCGCAAATTGCACAGATCGGCAACCGGGAAGCAGGCACCACCGTGTACGGGGCTCCGGGAAACCGCAAATACCAGGCATCGTTCGTGGGCTATTTTCCTGCCGACAATCCCTTGTATACCTGCATCGTGGTAGTGTATAACCCGGGCAAAGGCACTTATTATGGAGGTCTTATTGCAGGACCTGTGTTTAAGGAGATTGCCGAGAAAGTGTATTCCAGCAGCCTTGATTTTATGCAGCCCATCAACACCAGACAGGACATGTTGACGAAGGCGCCGGCCAGCATCAAAACAAAAAACAATGAGATGCTTACTGTTTCCAAAGCCCTGAAATTGCCTGTAAAAACGGATGCCGCCGAGGAGGCTTACGTCAGCAGGAATACCATTGATTCTTCGAAAGTGGTGTTACAGGGCACAAACCTGGAAAGCCAGCTGAAAAAAGGGATCGTTCCGAATCTGAATGGCTTATCAGCAAAAGATGCGTTGTTCCTGCTGGAAAATTCGGGCTTTCACGTGAAGCTGATGGGAATAGGATCGGTGAGAAAACAATCGATCGAAGCCGGGCAGAAATTTAATAAGGGAGATAAGATCATATTGATATTGAGTTGAGGGATAAAAAGGGACAAGGGATTCAAGAGACAGAAGGGACTAAAGGGACAGAAGGAATTGAATGGGCTAAAGAGATCAAAGGGACGTAGTAGAGATAGAAGGGATTGAAGAGAATACACAGCGATTGCGTGACTGAGGCTCTCGAAGTCACAGGAGTGAGAAACTCAAAAAAAGTAAAATAAAAAACAGTGAAACTACTAAGCGACATACTCTACAAAACAAGACTCGAAGAAGTCGTTGGTTCCACCAATGTCGCGATCTCTTCGGTGGCCTTCGATTCGCGCAAAGTAAAAAAAGACTCCCTGTTTATTGCGACCCGGGGAACTACCGTAGACGGCCATTCATACATTGACAAAGCGATTGAAAGCGGTGCTGTAGCGATCGTGTGCGAAGAGCTTCCGAAGGACCAGAGGCCGAACATCACCTATTTAAAAGTCCTGAATTCATCAGAGTCTTTAGGATACATCGCCTGCAATTTTTTCGATAATCCTTCCGAAAAGCTGAAGCTGATCGGAATTACCGGCACTAACGGGAAAACAACGACGGTAACCCTGCTCTTCAATTTATTCCGTGGCCTGGGCTATAGCGTTGGCCTGCTTTCGACAGTGGAAAACAAGATCAACGGCAATGTGATCCCTTCCACGCATACCACGCCCGATGCCTTAGCACTGAACGAGCTTCTTGCCAAAATGGTGGAAGCCGGCTGCCAGTATGCCTTTATGGAAGTAAGCTCACATGCCGTCGTACAGCACCGCATCAGCGGTTTAAAATTTACGGGCGGGGCCTTCTCCAACATTACCCACGACCACCTGGATTATCACAAGACCTTTGAGGAGTACATCCGCGCTAAAAAATTGTTCTTTGACCAGCTGCCTGACGATGCCTTTGCGCTTACCAACAAGGATGACCGCAACGGCATGGTGATGCTGCAAAACACCAAAGCCAGAAAATATACCTACGGGCTCAAATCAGTTGCCGACTTCAAATGCCGGGTGATTGAGAATCACCTGAACGGCCTGCTGTTGAACATCGACAACCAGGAGGTCTGGGTAAAGCTCATCGGCTCTTTCAACGCCTACAATATCCTGGTGGTGTATGCGGTATCGCAGATTTTGAAACAGGATAAAACACAGGTACTGACGACTTTAAGCAACCTCAATTCGGTTGAGGGAAGGTTTCAATATATTAAATCAAGAACGGGGATCGTAGCGATCGTGGATTATGCCCACACGCCCGACGCACTGAAGAATGTGCTGGAAACGATTGCAGACATCCGCACGGGCAATGAGCAGGTGATTACCCTGGCGGGCTGCGGCGGAGACCGCGATGCGGCCAAGCGCCCGGTCATGGCAAAGATTGCCTGCGACTACAGCGACAAGGTGATCCTGACCAGCGACAACCCGAGAACGGAGAATCCGGAAACGATCCTCGACCAGATGCAGGCCGGGATCGATCCGGCAAACGCCAAAAAAACGCTGCGCATCAGCGACCGCAAAGAAGCGATCAGAACCGCAGCAGCCTTCGGAAAACCGGGCGACATCATCCTCGTAGCAGGCAAAGGCCATGAAAAATACCAGGAGATCAACGGCGTGAAGCATCCTTTTGATGATTTTGAAATAGTCAAAGAAACCTTTAAAGCACTCGATATATAATATGTTTTATTACCTGTTCCACTACTTAGATCAGCTCAACTTTCCGGGTGCGGGCGTGTTCCAGTACATCTCCTTCAGGGCGGCACTGGCGCTGCTGAGCTCGCTGATCATCACGATGGTGTTCGGCAAGCGCATCATCAATTTCATCCGCAAAAAGCAGATCGGCGAAACCATCCGTGAGCTTGGCTTACAGGGACAGAATGAAAAAGCGGGCACGCCAACGATGGGCGGATTGATCATTCTCGCAGCGATCATCATCCCAACCTTGCTGTTTGCCAAGATCCACAACGTATACATTGTGCTCATGCTTATTTCCACGGTATGGCTGGGAGCAATTGGTTTTATTGACGATTACATCAAGGTATTTAAAAAGAACAAAGAAGGCCTGAAAGGCAAATTCAAAATTGTCGGACAGATCGGCATCGGACTGATTGTGGGTGCGGTTTTCTATTTTCACCCGGATGTGGTGATCAAGGAAAGGCTAACTCCTAATCAGCAAAACGCTTATTCATTTGACGATGCAATCAGTGGTGGCAAGAATCCGACAACACCAAAGTATTCAAAAACGCCTGTTAAAACGATCAAAACCACGATTCCGTTCGTGAAGAACAACGAGTTTGACTACACCAGATTATTGTCGTTCATGGGCGACAAAGCGATAGAATACGGCTGGCTGATCTTTATCCCGATCGTGATCTTAATTATCACAGCGGTATCCAACGGCGCCAACATTACGGACGGCATCGACGGGCTGGCAGCGGGAACAAGCGCCATCATCGGCACCACGCTGGGCATCCTTGCCTATGTGAGTGGCAATACGGTGTTCGCCGATTATCTGAACATCATGTACATCCCCAATACGGGCGAGCTGGTAGTGTTTATGGCAGCCTTCGTAGGCGCCTGCGTGGGCTTCCTGTGGTACAATGCTTTTCCGGCACAGGTATTCATGGGCGATACGGGAAGCCTTGCCATCGGCGGGATTATCGCCGTCTATGCCATCGCCATCCGCAAGGAGCTTTTAATCCCTATTCTCTGCGGCATTTTTCTGGTGGAAAATATCTCCGTGATCCTGCAGGTATATTATTTCAAATACCAGAAAAAGAAACGCGGACTGGAATATGCCAAGGCCAACCGGCTGTTCAAAATGGCGCCCCTGCATCACCATTACCAGAAATCAGGTTTCCATGAGTCGAAGATCGTGATGCGCTTTTTCATCATCGGCATCATGCTGGCGGCATTAACCATTGTGACATTAAAATTAAGATAGAACCAAACAGATCGTGAGCAAACGGATCGTCATACTCGGAAGCGGCGAAAGCGGCGTAGGCAGTGCCATTCTGGCGCAGGCCAAAGGCTTTGCCGTGTTCGTATCCGACAAAAGCCCGATCAAGGAGAAATACAAAAGCGAGTTAAAAAACCACAACATTCCTTTCGAGGAAGGGCAGCATACGGAAGTGCTGATCCTGAACGCGGATGAGATCATCAAAAGCCCGGGTATCCCCGACACCGTGGAGCTGGTAAAGAAAGCCAGGGAGAGAAACATACCGGTAATTTCTGAGATTGAATTTGCAGGGCGCTATACCGATGCCAAAACGATTTGCATTACCGGGAGCAACGGAAAGACAACCACAACGATGCTCACTTACCACATTCTTCAAAAAGCAGGCTATAATGTCGGCCTGGGCGGCAATGTGGGAAAGAGCTTCGCTTACCAGGTAGCCACAGAAAACCACGATTACTATGTGCTTGAGCTCAGCAGCTTTCAACTCGACGGGATGTTTGCTTTCAAAGCAGATGTAGCGGTGCTCCTGAACATCACGCCGGACCACCTGGACCGCTACGATTACAAATTTGAGAACTATGTGGCTTCCAAGTTCCGCATCACGCAAAACCAGGACAAAGCAGACTTTTTCGTGTACTGTGCCGACGATCCTGTGATAGACGAGTACATAAAAAACCATACGGTACATGCGCAGCTGATTCCCTTCAGCATCAAAAAACACATTGACGGTAATGGCGCTTACCTGAACCAGAATGAAATAACCCTTAATTACAATAATAACCCTAAACCCTTAACCATGACCATAGAACAACTAGCATTGGCCGGTAAACATAATGTTTACAACTCAATGGCTGCTTCGTTGGCGGCGCGTATTGTTGACATACGCAAAGACATCATTCGCGAAAGCCTGGAAGACTTCGTGAATGTAGAGCACCGCCTCGAGTTCGTCGCTTCGATCAACGGCGTCGAATTCATAAACGACTCCAAGGCCACCAACATCAACTCCACCTGGTATGCGCTCGAAAGCATGCAGAAGCCAACAGTGCTGATCCTCGGCGGACAGGACAAAGGCAACAACTACGACGAGCTGCTCGACCTGGTGAAGGAAAAAGTAAAGGCCATTGTTTGCCTCGGCGTAGACAATTCCAAGATCATCAAAGCTTTCAAAGGCTCTGTAGAAACGATCATGGAGGCAGGCTCTGCCATGGAAGCGGTAGCCATGTGCTACAAACTGGCTACCAAAGGCGATGCTGTGCTGCTTTCACCGGCATGCGCCAGCTTCGATATGTTCCAGAACTACGAAGACCGCGGCGCCCAGTTTAAAGCAGCCGTAAGATCATTATAACAGATTCATTTTCTCAACTAACAACAAGCATACAGACCGAAATTACATGAAGGAGATTGTTAAACAACAGGCATTAAACACTTTAAATTCTTTTACCAGGGATACTGAGCACAGCATGGAAGTAGTTGCTGTGATCAATGACGTGACTTACATCAACGATTCAAAAGCCACCAACGCCAGGCTGGCAGCAGAAAGCATCAACTCCATCGATGCCGAGCTGATCCTGATCATTGGAGGCGACGACAGCAAGACCGACTATTCGTGGTTCACGTTCAGCAATTATTACAACATCCGCACCGTGATCTATTACGGCAGGCGGATCGCAGAAATCAAGCATGTGTTCAGGCAACACGTGATGGTGATTGTTGTTGACAATATGGAGAATGCCGTGGAGCTTTCCAAAAGCAAAGCCATTGCCAACCAGGCGGTATTATTCACGCCGGCCTGCCCAAGCAATGAAGCGTTTGACAATTACAAAAACAGGGGAAACAGATTTAAGGAGCTGGTGCTGAAGGAGAATTGAGTAGAGAGATATGAGTAGTGAGATGTGAGATAAGGGGCATTGTATACTGTAAATTGTCAGATGTATCAAGTCTGTGTGTAAAAAACAAGACACAACAGACAACAGACAGAATACAATGCACAAATGCTACTGATAACATAGGGCTTTTATACGCTTAAAAAAACGACGATGAAACAATTAGCAAACTTTAAAGGGGACCGGGTGATCTGGACGATTGTATTCCTGCTATCGCTATTGTCAACATTAGTTGTTTACAGCTCGGTGGTGACACTTGCCAACAAATACAAGCAAGGCAATGCCGAATCGTACCTGATCAAACACTTCATCACCATCATCGGTGGGGTCGCGATCATGTACTTCGTCCACAAGCTGCGCTATACCTTGTTTTCGAGGGTCGGGCAGATCGGCTTGTTCCTGGTGGTTCCTTTGTTGCTGTTTACGTTACTTAAAGGGGAAAGCGCCGGTGGCGCGAGTCGCTGGATTGAAATTCCGGGGTTAGGGTTAACATTTCAATCTTCCGACATCGCCAAGATCGTCCTTCTCATTTTTGTAGCACGCACCATCACCGTCAAGCAGGGACAGCTTACCGATCTGAAATCCGTGTTCAGATATATCCTGTTACCGGTCGGAATCATCTGTGGCCTCATCCTTCCGGCCAACTTTTCCACTGCCGCGCTCCTGTTTGTAAATTGCCTCTTCGTGATGTTCGTGGGAGGGATCCATTTTAAGATCATGCTTAAAATCCTTGGGATCTGTCTGCTGTTTGCAACCATCATGATTTCCTGGATCGTCATCTCCCCGGAAACCTTTCCCAGCAAACGTGCCACGACGTGGAAGGCCAGGATCGTGAATTTTAATTCGGGAGATACGGAAAGCAATTATCAGAGCGAGCAGGCCAAAATTGCCATCGCCACAGGCGGTGTGATCGGCAAGGGACCCGGCAACAGTACACAACGGGCATTTCTGCCGCAGGCTTCTTCCGACTTTATCTATGCCATCATCATTGAGGAATACGGTTTGTTCACCGGGTTCATCATGCTGTTCTTATACATGATCCTGCTTTTCCGAGGCATCCGGATCCTCCGGGATTCCGAGAAAACATTCGGAGGATTAATAGCTGTGGCCCTGAGTTTTAGCCTGGTATTCCAGGCACTCATCAATATGGCGGTAGCGGTAAACCTGTTCCCGGTAACCGGGCAGCCTCTGCCTTTGGTAAGTATGGGCGGTACCTCCATCTGGTTCACCTGCATCTCCATCGGTATTATATTAAGTGTGAGCAGGGCTTCAGAAAAGCAGGAGAAAGAGGTCGTTGCAACGGAGTAGTACTGTCCGGCGACTTCGAGAACCTCAGTCACCGGTTGTTGAGGCTCTCGAAACCACCGGAACAACAAAAACAAAAAGATGCAACTCTATTTTATGAGATGCTGAAACAAGTTCAGCATGACGTATAAAAGAACATGAAACCACTCAAAGTTATATTAAGCGGCGGCGGCACAGGCGGACATATCTTTCCGGCGGTAGCCATTGCCAACGAGATCAAAAAACTGGTGCCGGATGCGGAGATCCTTTTCGTGGGGGCCCTGGGTAAAATGGAAATGGAAAAAGTGCCCAATGCGGGTTACAGGATCATCGGCGTTCCCATTGCAGGCATTCAGAGAAAGTTGACGCTCGCCAATCTTAAACTGCCTTTCCTCATCATCCGCAGTATGATGAAGACCAAAAAGATCATCAACGAATTTAAACCGGATGTCGCTGTAGGAACTGGGGGTTATGCTTCCGGCCCCTTATTGAGGGCCGCCGCGCGGCAAGGCGTGCCTACCCTGCTCCACGAAGGAAATTCTTATGCCGGCGTTACCAATAAAATACTTTCCAAACGGGCCAGCCGCATTTGTGTGGCTTACGAGGGCATGGAAAAAATCTTTCCGAAAGATAAGATCCTGATTACCGGGAACCCGGTGCGGCAGGACATCCAGGGCTTAAAAGATAAAAAAGGAGAAGCACAGGCTTTCTTCAAATTAAGCCCGAATAAAAAAGTTATCCTCGTGATCGGGGGCAGCCTCGGCGCAAGAACCATCAACGAAGCGATCGGCGCTAATCTGGCGAAGCTGGTGGACCATAATATCCAATTGCTCTGGCAAACCGGGAAAAATTATTACCCAACGGCCCTGGAACAGGGCAGGTGTTTTTCCAACGACGGCATTTATCCGCTGGAGTTTATCTCCCGCATGGACCTGGCCTATGCAGCCGCTGACATTGTCATCTCGCGCGCCGGAGCCAGTTCCATTTCCGAACTGTGCAACATCGGCATGCCAAGCATTTTAGTCCCTTCGCCCAACGTAGCGGAAGACCACCAGACCAAAAACGCCATGGCCCTGGTAAATAAGAATGCCGCACTCCTGGTGAAAGACGGCGAAGCGCATCAGCAACTTGTAGAAACGGCCATCCACCTGCTTGGCAACAACGCGCAACAGGTAACACTAACCAATAACATCAGCCAGATGGCCTTTCACAACTCAGCCAGTGTCATTGCACACGAAGTTTTAAAACTGGCCAACTACCCTATTTCCTGATGACTATTCTCAACTATAAGCTCTATTACTTTTTAGGTGTCGGCGGCATCGGCATGAGTGCGCTGGCCCGTTATTTCAAACACTACGGCAAAACCGTATACGGCTATGACAAAACCAGATCTGCCCTTTGTATGGAACTGGAGAAGGAAGGTATTGTCATTCATTACGAAGAGAACGAAACCCTTGTGAAAGAACTTTTCGCCGGCTATTCCAAAGAAGAGATCCTGATCGTCTATACGCCGGCCGTTCCAAAGGATCATCAGGAGTTCGTCTTCATACAATCGAACAAATATACACTGCAAAAACGCTCGCAGGTATTGGGCGAGATCACCAGGCAGTTCCGGACCATTGCCATTGCCGGCACTCATGGGAAAACCACCACCACGACGCTCGTCACACACATCCTGAAGACGGCAGGCGTCAATTGTTTCGCCTTTCTCGGAGGTATTTCCCAAAACTACAAAACCAATTTACTCCTGGGAGATGCCAGCGACCCCAACGCATTTGTGGTTGTGGAAGCAGATGAGTACGACCGCTCATTCCTGACATTGACGCCCTACATCACCGTAATAACAAGCGTTGACGCAGATCACCTCGATATTTACGGAACGGCGGAAGACATGCTCGACACCTATACCCAATTTGCAGGCCAGGTGAAGGATGATGGATTTTTGATTGTTAAAAAAACTGTTGATAACGATTTGACACTCAACCGTAAGCGGCTGATCTACTCACTAAATTTAGGTACTGAATACTGTGCCGCTAATATCCACATTCGCGAAGGCGAATTCCGTTATGACATTATCAGCCCGGTAGAAGCTGTAAACCGCGTAGCCATTGGCTTACCGGGCTTACACAATGTAGAGAACTCGATTGCCGCAGCAGCAGTTGCTCAGCAATTGGGAATTAAAGGGGATGTGATCAACACAGCCCTCCGTTCTTTTAAAGGCGTGAAACGCCGCTTTGACTACCACCTGAAAACGCCGTCGTTGATATACATCGACGATTACGCCCATCACCCGGAGGAACTAAAAGCGGCCATTGGCTCTGCGAAGCAACTGTACCCGGATAAAAAAGTGACCGGCATTTTTCAGCCGCATTTATTTTCGAGGACGCGCGACTTCGCGGATGGCTTTGCAGAAAGCCTCGACCTGCTGGATGAATGTATCCTGCTGGAGATCTACCCGGCGCGGGAGAAGCCGATCGAAGGGATCAACTCGCAAATGCTGCTGGATAAGATGAAGCTGAAGAACAAATACCTGGTACCGAAAGAACAGGTGATTGATTTTTTAAGAACGCATCCTGTTGAAGTGGTCATGACGCTCGGGGCCGGAGACATTGATGGACTGATCGAACCGATTGAGACACTGTTGAGAGAAAAAACGGAACTGAAGTAAGAGGCTGAAAGGAGGAAAGACTGGTTCGGTCTCCCCTCTAAAAAGAGGGGATTAAGGGGTGTGTAAATGAACAATACGCTCACGAAAAAAACAACATGAAAAAACTGAACATACGAAAGATACTTGTTGCCGTTCTTTGGATTATTGGATTATCAGGCTTGCTGGCTTCGCTGGCATTCGTGAGCAAAAAAGAGAAAGCGGTGATCGCCGAAAATTTAACGGTGACCATCCTCAATACGGAAGAGAACAGCTTTATTGACGAGCAGGACATTAAAGAGTTTTTTAAAGCACGAAAAGACTCCATCCTGAAGGCACAGATGGGAAACATCCAGGTGACGGACCTCGAAAAAGCGCTGAACTCTCATCCTGCCATTGAAAATGCGGAAGTAGCGGTTGACATTAACGGTGATGTGACTATGAATGTGACCCAGCGTACGCCGGTTGTAAGGGTCATTACCAGCGAAGGGGAAAGCTACTACATCGATACGCAGTCGAAACTGATGCCGCTCAATGATTCGTACACGGCACGCGTATTGATTGCAACAGGAGCCATCAACGAGTCCTACGCAAAACGCTACGCCATGCCAGTGAATGAGATCGCCAAAAATGAAGCCCTGAACAAAGTAAGCGTACTCGACGACATTTACACGCTGTCGGCTTACATTGCTTCAGACTCGGTTTTAACAAGCCTGATCCATCAGATCAATGTCACTCATGACAAGGAAATAGAGTTATACCCTTCGATCGGAGATCACCGGATCGTGTTCGGAGAGGCAAAAGACCTGAAAGAAAAATTCGAGAAACTGAAACTGTTCTATACAGAGGGATTAAACAAAACGGATGGCTGGAACAAATATGCCATCATTAATATAAAATACAAAAACCAGGTGGTTTGCACTAAAAAATAACTTATGGACACTAACCAAACACACAGGAACATACCGGAAAATGCAGAGCTTGTTGTAGGTCTGGATATCGGTACAACGAAGATCGCAGCAATCGTGGGCTACAAAAACGCTCATGGCAAAGTGGAGATCCTCAGCGTCGGCAAAGCCGAGTCGCTGGGCGTGCAGCGTGGTGTGGTGGCAAACATCGAGCAAACCATCGAGTCTATCAAAACCGCGATCCGCGTGGCTTCCGACAAAGCCAACATCGACATTGAAGAAGTGATCGTAGGCATTGCCGGACAACACATTAAAAGCATGCAGCACCGTGGCATGGTAACCCGCCGTTCATTGGAAGACGAGGTAAGTCAGGGCGATGTCGACCAGCTGATCGACAACATGCATCGCCTGGTGATGAGCCCGGGTGAAGAGATCATTCATGTGATCCCGCAGGAATACATCATCGACAATGAAGGGGGCATCCGCAACCCGATCGGTCATTCAGGGATCCGCCTGGAAGGGAATTTCCACATCATCACCGGCCATGTATCAGCGGTAAAAAATATTTTCAAATGTGTGGACCGTGCGAAATTAAAAACGGTAGACCTGCACCTCGAGCCTCTGGCCAGCGCGGATGCGGTGCTGAGTGACGAGGAAAAAGAGGCTGGTGTGGTGCTGATCGATATCGGCGGCGGAACAACCGACGTGGCGATCTTCTATGACGGCATTATCCGCCATACAGCGGTAATCCCTTTCGGCGGCAATATTATCTCCGAAGACATCAAAGAAGGATGCGGCATCATCAAAACGCAGGCAGAACAATTGAAGATGCGCTTCGGTTCGGCCCTGGCACAGGAAAATCAATTGAATGAGGTGATCTCGATTCCCGGATTGAGAGGGCGTCCTCACAAAGAGATCTCTGTGAACACCCTGGCGCAGATCATCCAGGCCCGCATGGAAGAGATCCTCGAGTTTGTATTATTTGAAATTAAAAATTCGGGCTTCGAGCGTAAACTGGCCGGCGGCATCGTTGTCACAGGCGGTGGCTCCCAACTGAAACACCTCCCGCAGCTGGTGATGCTTACCACCGGCATGGATTGCCGCATTGGCACACCGAACGAGCACCTGGCAGGGGCAGACGACGAATTAAAAAATCCGATGTATGCAACAGGCGTGGGCCTGGTGATGAAGGGCATCGAGAAATACGAACGCGAAGCAAAACGTGGACTGAATTCCTCAAAACAAAACGAAGAAAAAGTACTCGTTGCCGTAACACCTGAAACCAAAAAGAAAGAAGAGAAAAAAGTGATCGGTCATTCGACGAAGAAAGTAGGAAACTTTTTCGACTCATTGATTACAAAAGCAAAAGACTGGATGAGCGACGACGTGGAGTAGAACAATGTCCATTGTCGATTGGCAGAACAAAAAACAGAAGACAATGTACAACAGGCAGAAGACAATAGACATTGGACAATCTTTATAACAAACACCGGCACTAATACCCACTCACCATGGACCATACAACAAATAACCATAGCAATACAAATCAACTAACACTCAATACCATGATGCAATTTGAATTACCGAAAGACGAAAGCTCAATTATCAAAGTAATTGGCGTCGGCGGCGGCGGCAGCAACGCGGTGAACCACATGTTCCGCCTGGGAATCAAAGGGGTGGATTTCATCATCTGCAATACAGACAAGCAGGCTTTGGAGAAGAGTCCTGTACCACATAAAGTTCAGCTGGGCAACTCTCTGACAAAAGGCCTTGGAGCAGGCGCACGCCCTGAAGTAGGTCGCGACTCCGCTCTGGAGAGCATCGACGAGATCAAGAGCCTTCTGACAGCCAATACCGAAATGGTATTCATTACTGCGGGTCTGGGTGGCGGCACCGGAACGGGAGCTGCTCCGGTCATCGCGTCTATTGCAAAAGAGCTGGGCATCCTGTCGGTTGGCATTGTCACCATTCCATTTACCTTCGAAGGAAAGAAACGCCGCGAGCAGGCGGAGAAAGGCCTCGAAGAAATGAAAAAATACGTAGACACGCTCATTGTGATCGGCAACGATAAATTGCGCGAGATCTACGGAAGCCTGAAAATGACAGAAGCCTTTGCTCATGCCGATAATGTACTGACCAACGCAGCGAAAAGCATCGCAGAGATCATCAGCCTGCATATGCACGTGAACGTGGACTTCAACGACGTGAAAACCGTGATGCAGGACAGCGGCGTGGCCATCATGGGCTCTGCCGTTGCCAGCGGCGAAAAACGAGCCCTGCGCGCTGTCGAAGCGGCTTTGGTATCTCCTTTATTAAATGACAATGACATCAGCGGCGCCCGTCACGTATTGCTCAACATCATGAGCGGCAGCGACGACATCGAAATGGACGAGTTCGGCGAGATCACGGATTACATCCAGGAGGCAGCCGGCGGAACAGCCGAGCTCATTACTGGCTATGGCACTGATCCTTCTTTAGGCGACAACGTATCGGTGACCATCATCGCAACCGGATTCAACAGCAAAATGAATTCGGGCTACGAAGCGCCGGTTTTCCAGGAGCGTAAGATCGTAAAGCTGGATGAGCCGGTGGTAACCAAACAAGAGCCGGTACAAACGAACATCATCGATGAGATCCAGAAAAGCGAGCCTTTCGTGTATACCAAAGCGGAAGAAACTGCTCCGGTGAACAAAGTGGAAGAACCTGTAAAAGTAGCAGAGAACAAAACCGAAGAAATAAAAGCAGAAGAGAAAAAACAGGACACGTCGATCGGTGCTGTGAGCGAAAAACCGGAGATCAAAGTATTCAGCCTGGAGGAAGAAACCTTCTCCGTAGAAACGTCTCACACCATTACGAACGAGAATACCTCCATCACTGAAACTACCAAGCAGGAATTTGTGATCAACGATATTTCTTCAGACGATGATAACGTGGAAGAAAAATCACGCCAGGGCGTGACTAACAGCCGCGAGGAGCAGATCCGCCTGGCACAGGAGCGCATTAAAAAGCTGAAAGAGCTGACCTTGAAAATGAAAACGCCGGAAGGTCTTGCTCATTTAGAAAAAGAATCGGCCTGGCAGCGCAAGCAGCTGAACCTGCAGAACGACGGCACCAACCCGTCTAAAGATTCGCAGGTATCGCGCTATACTTTGGGCACAGACGAGAACAAGAACATCGAGATCCGCCCGAATAATTCGTTCCTGCATGATAATGTGGACTAATTTTTTATCATAACTAAGATTTAAAAAAGCCCTTGTCTGATAGATAAGGGCTTCTTTATTACACAAAAACATATTTAATGATGATGGACAAACCATGCCTCATCACCGAGCTACGCCCTATGAATAAACTTCTATTTTTTATACTGCTACTCTCTTCATCGTTTGGATTCTCCCAGGTTACCAAGATCAAAATCGAGAAAGAAAAAGCGCCGGAGGTGAAGCCCGAACGCACCGGCACTCATAGCCTTGACCTGTATTTCGGCTACCTCGCTTACCAGGACGATTTTTATAAGCAGCTCAACACCGGCGAAAACCTGAATATCAATCTACCGCCGCAGGTAGTAGGATTTGGCCTTTCGGGCTACGAACGGGCCGTTGGACGCACTTACTATTCCTACCAGATCGACGCCCAGAAATACCTACCGCAGTTCATCACGATTCACGACACCATCCAGGCGGTGTATTCAGGTGCCCGCTTCGGCATGGGCCTGGGCAAACGCTTTAGCAGCGACAACGGCAACCTGAGCATCAGCGGCTATTTAGGATTTAATTCGGGAAGATCGACTTTGAAAAACAAAGATCTTACCTCCGTTCAAAAACCCTTCTTCTGCCCGAAGATCAGCATCCAGCCCAAACTCATCCTGAAAAATATTGCCCTTTCTCTTACCATCACCGCTCAAGGCGATGTCACGAACCTGAAATGGATTCCGGCTTACATCAACGGCAACAACAAAATTTCGCTCGCCAACATGTCCCAGACCGGCATCAGCGCCGTGTTCGGCATAGGCTACCGCTTTGGGTATTTGTAACGGCTCCAATCCAGATACTTTTCACTCATCAGAAACAACCTTTCAAACATTGAACCGTAACAATATGCTAACCGGCAGTTATAACATCAATCCATTCTTTATTTATGAATAAACTTTTACTCCTGTTCTTCGCTACACTTCTTACTCCTGCTGCTGCGCAGGTAAGCCGGATCAAAATTGAAAAAGAAAAAGCTCCGGCGCCTTCCTTCTTCCATCAAAATACCTTTGACCTATATTACGGAAACCGGGTGTACATCAACAATTTTTATAACCAGTTAAACACCATTGAGCGCGCTTCGCTTTCCATGCCGGCCACTGTCGTAGGAATTGGCGTGAGCGGCTATGATCACTTTTTTCGCCGCACGAGCAGAATGAGAGCTTTCGGCAACTATTACAAAGTGGTTCCGACAACCGTTAAGATCCAGGACAGCCTCACCACAACCCTGTCGGGTTTCGTCTTCGGAGCCGCCATAGGCCCGAGCTTCTCAAACCTCAAAAAAACGCTGAACCTTAACATTTACCTGGGCTTCAACACTGGCCGCACTACGCTCATCAATAACGAGTACATATCACAGAAAAACCCCTTCTTCTCTCCCAAGATCAGCATCCAACCCAAGGTGATCATCAAACGCTTTGCCATTTCCCTGATCGCGGAAGCAGAATATGATGTGTCGAATCCTGCCTGGAAAGCAAAGCGCTGGAACAAAAAAGCGGCACATCCACTCTCACCATTCAACCAGACCTGCTATACAGGCATTGTCAGCATCGGTTACAGGCCTTATTAAGTTCTCCGGAGTAAAGTTTCAGGTTTTTACCTGCATCATCTTTTCTATTGGATTAAGGGTGGCACTTCTTATTTCCTGAACGTATTCCGTTTCTACATGGATTTTTAGTAGCTTTAAACAAACCAAATTGTGAGACCATGTGGACAGAAGAGAACAACCAACTGAAACGCAGCTTTCAGTTCAACAATTTTAGTGAGGCTTTTGCCTTTATGACCAGGGTGGCCTTCGCCGCCGAAAAGATGAACCATCATCCCAACTGGAGCAATGTGTACAACAAAGTGGACATTAGTCTTTCCACTCATGACGCCGGAAATACTGTGACCGAAAAAGACCGCAAGCTTTCTGCCGAGATCGATAAGATCTACAACGGCGGCAATACATTATTTAAAGGATAAGCGCATGAAAAAAGTACTCATCATCCACGCCCACCCCGAACGAAACTCTTTTTGCAGCCGCCTCAAGGACGAAGCCCTCGATTATTTTCACTGGCAGAATGCGGAAGTAAAAGTATCCGACCTCTATGCCATGAATTTCAACCCGGTGGGAGGACGCCACGATTTTACAGAGGCTGAAAATCTCGATTACTTCAAGTACCAGGCGGAACAGGTGCATGCCTGGAAGACCGGAACGTTTGACCCGATGCTGAAAGCGGAAATGGAAAAGTTGGAATGGTGTGATACGCTCATCTTCAATTTTCCGATCTGGTGGTTCGGCCTCCCTGCTATGCTAAAGGGCTGGGTAGACCGGGTGCTGGCGATGGGCTTTTCGTATGGCGCGGGCAAAGGCGTGTACGAGAACGGTGTCTTTAAAGATAAAACCGCTTTCCTCTGCTTCACCACCGGGGGTCCGCAAACGGCCTATGGCAACGAAGGCAAGAACGGCAACCTTGATACCATTCTCTACCCGATCCATCACGGCATCCTTTACTTTGTAGGAATGAAGGTGCTGCCGCCTTTTATTTGCTTTTCGCCGGTGCGCCTCACGGATGAAGAACGGAAAAGCGAGCTGGCGCGCTACAGGACTTACCTGGAAGAATGCCAATCGCAGACACCGCTCTTTGGTCCTGCGCACTAAAAAAAAGCAGATGAAAAAAATTACAGTTGAGTCATCGCTTTTCTTTCGGCTCTGCTGTTTCCTGCGCTTTGAGGTAAGCCTCTACACTCCAGTCGATGTTACAGCAGTCTTTCAGGTAATATTTCAAAGGCCTTAAACCCACTTCTTCGCGGCGCTCATCTACATGCTCCGGGTCTTCCAGGGGCAACAGGCTGTAGGTATTTGTTTTCATATTCCATTCCACCTGGCTGCCATAACGCTGCTTCTGATGGTGCAACAAGGCCACGCGGTCTTCGAGCAGGGCCAGCTGCGAAGCAGGCGCTTTCCCTTCTTTCACCGCTTTGCGCATCAGCGGAAGATAGCGGTCCTGTTGTGCAAGGTTGGCATGCTGGATGACCATAAACACCGTCGTGTTGGCCGAATAGCCGATGGCTTCTGCCCCCGGCCAGCCATACCTTTCCAGGATAGCGGATACTTTAATAAAATTGAGGGAGTCGGCCTGTTTCATGTCGCGCAGCAATTGCTTCATTTCTTTGGAATCGCCGCCAAACTTCGCCTGTACCTGTTCCATATGCTGCCTGAAAAACTGGTCATCCTCTTCGATTGCTGCTAATTCACAGATCAGCGAGTCGGCCGTTGCGTTTGAAATGGACACCTGCGCATAGCCTCTCAGTATCAGGCATGTAAAGACACAGGCCCATATCACTACCCATTTGCAAGGGTTTTTAAAGATCAGGCTCATGTTTATTCTGTGTCGTATTAGCAAAATCAGAGTCACTTTCATTTGAAACATTTAAACCGGGGCATGTCGGCAAGGCGGGGACTTCAATCCTTCACGCGGGCTTACTCAATTTTGAATGTAACATTCGTTAGCCAATGACCGCGACAGGGATACGAAGGGTTTAGTTCCTTTACTGCGCCTGTTCCTGCGCAGTAAAGAACCGCAGCGAAGCGAAGCCCGAAAGTAGCCCGGCCTTCCGCTTTGCCTCCTGCGGAAGGGGCGCCCAAAAATCCCAGCTATCTTTTTAAGCATGAACATTTGATGTATGTATTTCTTTTTATCAATTCCAAACTATGCATGATCCCAAAAGTATTCAAATTTTGATACTAAAAAATTTTCCGTATTTTTAATTTATACAACCCATATTTGACAAAACCTTTACATTCATTTTACATGTTACGCAATTCGTTCAGATGGCTTTGCCTGTGTGCATTCCCCCTGTTAAGCCAGGCCCAGGGCTACCAGGTAAACTTACAGGGGCAGAAACAACAGGGCATGGGCGGGGCAGGAACAGCGTGCATCCAGGATGCCGCGGCTCTGTTCTTTAATCCCGGCGGCGCTGCCTTTGTGTCTGGCTCATCGGTCAATGCCGGCGTTAGCCCTACGATTCCAAAAGGCGTGTTCCTCGATGAGAACACGCATAAGACCTACGAAACCAAATCGCCGGTGAGCACGCCCTTTGCAGTGTACGGGCTCTTCGCTCTGAAGGACAGCAACAACCTGAAAGCGGGCCTGGCAATATACACGCCCTTTGGAAGCACCGTGCAATGGGAAGACGGCTGGGCCGGGCGCTTTGCCCTCACACGGCTGCAGCTCCAGTCTATTTTTTTCCAGCCAACGATCAGTTACCAGATCAGCCCGAAATGGGGCGTTGGCGCAGGCTTCGTTTACAGCTACGGAAAAGTGAATCTGCAAAAAGACATTCCGCTGATGGATGCCAACGGCAATTACGGACATGCCGAACTGAGCGGAAAAGCCAATGGCTTCGGCTTCAATGTGGGCCTTTATTACAAGCCCGTTGAGAAATTTTCCGTGGGCCTCACCTACCGATCGAAAGTAAATATGAACGTACAAAACGGGCAGGCGAATTTCAATGTGCCCGCATCCGTGAAAGATAATTTTCCGGATGGCAAATTCAAGGCAAGCCTTCCCCTGCCCGATGTCGGCACCCTGGGCTTCGGTTTCAGGCCCAATGCGAAGCTCGACCTTGCCCTCGACATCAACTATGTAGGCTGGCAGGCTTATGATACCCTGTCCTTCGATTATGAAGTCAACACGGCTTCGCTGGCAGATACCAAATCGGCGCGCAAATACAAGAATACCTTTGCCTTCAGGGGAGGGGCTCAATACAAGATTACGACCCACTTTGCGGCGCGCCTGGGCTTAGCCTATGGCATCACGCCCGTACAAAACGGTTATGTGACTCCCGAAACACCCGATGCCAACCGCGTGAATTATACCGCCGGCCTGGGTTATGAATTCGGCAAACGCCTCAGAGTCGATGCTTCTTTTTTGTTTACACACCTTGAGCGAAAAGACACCAACCTGGAAACCAATCTTTCGGGAACCTTCAAAACCAATGTCTGCGCACCCGGCTTATCCCTATCCTATAATTTCTGATCATGGCATTTTTAAAAAACCTTCCGATTTCAAACATGAGCTCTTCCTCACTCTGTGCCTGCCTCGCCCTGCTGGTGATGGCCACAGGCTGCAAGCCAAAATTCGACACGCCTGATCCCGAAAAAGGAGAGATCGACGCCTCGCGTTATGTCGCTATCGGCTCCTCTATGACCGCCGGCTTTTCCGACGGCGCCCTGTCTTACGAAGGCCAGCAAAATTCCTTTGCGGCGATCCTGGCCGGGCAGCTGAAAGCCATTGGCGGCGGGGAGTTTACAGCTCCCGAACTGTCGCCCGCTTCTGCAGGCATCAGCATCATTCCGGGAAACACCCTGAGCATAGCTGCCAAATTCAGGCTGGGCTATAAAACCGACTGCAAGAACGTGACCTCACTGTCACCGGTGCGCTTGCCGGCCACAGACAACTACGGCATATTCGCTTCTAATGTGTATGCCTCCGGGCCGTTCCGCAACATGGGCGTAGCCGATGCCAAAAGCTTTCATGTAAGCTATGCCGGCTATGGCAATCCGGCGAATGCCGCGACCGGCTACTACAATCCCTGGTTCGAACGCATGGCTTCCGGAAATGCCGCCTCTGTGCTCTCCGATGCCATAAGCCAGAACCCTACCTTCTTTACCCTAAACCTTGGCATCAGCGATGTGCTGTCCTATGCGCTTGCAGGCGGCGCTTACGATAGCATCACCGCACAAAGCCGCTTCGATGCGCACATGGATCTTATTGTCAACCAGCTGACGGCAAACGGAGCCAAAGGACTCATTATGGGCATCCCCGACTTCACAAAATTCCCCTACTTCACCACCATTCCATATAATGGACTCACACTCGACCAGTCGCAGGCCAACTCCCTGAATTCCATTTACAATCCGATCGGATTTGACACAGTGTTTGTGGCCGGCGCCAATGCCTTTATGATCTTCGATCCTGCAAGCCCCATCGGGATCCGCCAACTCGTGGAAGGCGAGCGCATTTTATTAAGTACGCCGCTCGACTCTGTCAAGTGTTTTTCATTAGGCTCTATTGTTCCTTTCCCGGGAAAATATACCCTGACCTTACAGGAAATCGCCGGCATCAAAACAGCCATTACCGCTTATAACATGAAACTGCGTACACTTGCACAGGCTAAGGGACTGGCTTACGTGGATGTGGATGCTTTTTTCAACACGCTGAACACGGGCATCGTCTACAACGGCGTTAGCGTGAATGCACAGTTTGTGAAAGGCGGCGGCTTTTCGCTGGATGGCCTGAACCTGAATCCCATCGGCAATGCCCTGCTTGCCAACGAATGCATAAAAGCGATCAACAATACGTATAAATCAGGTGTCTTACAGGTCGAAGTGACCAAATACCGCGGAACCGTTTTTCCATAATAAAATTTTCTTAACTTTAATTTAACTCCTAAAACCTAAACTGCATGAAGAAAATTTACCTTTCCCTTGTCGCCATCATGATGCATGCGCTGGCATTTTCGCAGACCCTGTGCAACAACGGAAGATATTCCGGCAATGTGTACACCACCATCAGCTCCACCCTGGATATTCCTTTCGGTGCCAGTAAAGCGTTTTCGGGCTCTACACAGACGCTCACCCTCAATTTTTATGAGCCGGCCAACGATACCGCATCTAAAAGGCCTTTGATCATCTTTGCCCATGGCGGTAGCTTCATCGGCGGCACAAAAGACGATCAGGATGTGACAGAACTTTGTAACCGCTTTGCTAAAAAAGGCTACATCTGCGCTTCGATCAACTACCGGCTCGGTTTCTTCCCCTTTGACTCCACAGGCATTGTGCCTGCGCTCCTGAGAGCGGTACAGGACATGAAAGCCTCGATCCGTTTCTTCTATAAGGACCGCGCCACAGTGAATAAATACAAAGTAGACACGGCCAATATTTTTATCGGCGGAAGCTCTGCCGGCGCTATCACGGCGCTTCACTGCGCTTACCTGAACAAAACCTGCGAGATCAATCCGTACATCAACCAAACAACTCTAACGGCCTCCGGCGGCATTGAAGGCACCAGCGGCAACCCTTGCTATCCTACACGTGTGAAAGGGGTGATCAACTTATGCGGCGCTTTAGGAAAATACTGGTGGATAGAATCCGGCGATGTGCCTTTATGCTCCATGCATGGCACCAATGACGGCACCGTAAAATACGGGCAGGGAAAAGCGAACCCTGGTTTCCCAACGTTGTATATGGACGGTAGCCGCATGATCGAAGCAGGCATCGGCGCCTCCGGTGTGAACCACCGTTTTTACACCTGGTATAATGCCGACCATGTTCCCTATGCAGGTACCAGCGCGAACTCGATCGCCTATATGGATACAACCGAAAAATTCATCAGGGATTACCTCGTGATGCGACTGGCCTGCACCAACCCTCCCCTGCAACTTCCGAACACACCGGCAGGAACGGTGACCGCTTATTCCTTCACGGCTTGTAACACCAATGTTCCGATGGCATGCGACGTCAGCGTTCGTGAAACAGAAAACACAACACTGGTGGATGAATTGTATCCTAATCCCTCCGCGGATGTTGTAACAGTGTCCTTCAGAAACCAGAACGAAGATCACACAGTAGTACTCACGGACATGACCGGTAAAACGGTTTTTTCAGACAGTACGAAAGAACAGACCTATACCATCCATAAAAACCAACTCGCTCCGGGAATCTACTTTTTAAAGACCAGCAATTCACGCGGCGAATATTCCGTGAAGAAGATCATGTTCCATTAATTTCTGACAACAGAAATTCTTTCTCTAAAACCGTTGCCCTCAAGGTAACGGTTTTTTTGCTCCTACGGGGTAAGACATGATTACAGATGAAGAAGGGCAGGCTTTATATGACTTCGCTAGAGCCAATGTTGTTTGGGTATGGTATTCATAAGGTTTTGCTCCTACGGAGCAAGCTGAGTAGTGTAGTTGTCTTGCGGTTAATCATGTTAAGTCCCTACGGGACTTCATACTGCTCCGGAGGAGAAGTACATGACTAAACACTAGACCTTATCTACAGCGTAGCCAAACATTTCTTGTGTCTTGCTCCTAACGAGCAAGCGGAACAGAGGGGGTTCTGCGGTTAGTGATGTAAGTCCCGGCGAGCTTCTTGACTGCTCCGGAGGAGCAGAACATTATTAATAGGAGGTAGAGTTGCGTTACAGGCTCCGTAGGAGCCAAACATTTCTTATGTTGTACTGCTACGGATAAAGTCAAACCTCACACCATCACTAACTTTGCTCCGGAGGAGCAAGACATCATTAAAAAGAGGTAGAGTTATGCTACTGGCTCCTAGGAGCCAAACATGTTCTCCTGCTAAATATCCGTTGACTCGTTTTCTCTTACCTTAATGACATTGCCGAAGGATTAAACATACACATCAACATTTAATTCTATCATGATAAGACTCTTTCAGGGCCAATGAATAAACGTAAGCCGGATCACTTTCCCAACAGGTATGATTAAAACACAAACAAGGATAAAAAGCCACGTTTTTTATTTGGTTCCTGTATTTATCCGAAAATAAGATGATCTTCTGAAAGCCTTTTGGCACTAGCAAAGCGCAGCACCATCCCTAAAGAATTTAGATTCCATGAAAATCTATCATTTTCAATACTATTTTTTTGTATTTGCCCTGCTTTTAACACAGCCCTCTTGAGATACTCTTAAAAATATCATAACTTAGTTATGTTACTTTTAATAAAAGGTTATGACTAAACGTTACTTTAAGAAACTCCTGATGATTTCAGGTGTGTTTTTCGGCGCTGCCTTATCAGCACAAACTTCCGGGGACGGCCTCTGGACGATCTCAAATTCTAAAACCGCTCAGGGCGAAAAAACCAACAGGGCTTCTATTCCCGGGGATTACTTTCTGGCGAAGCTCGATTTAGCCTTATTAAAAGTAAAGCTCATCCATGCCCCGGTGATTCACTCCGGCTCCGGGCAGCCCCTTACCCTGGAATTCCCGAACGCGCAGGGCGGCTTTGAAAAATTTGCAGTGTATGAGTCCTCTATCATGGACCCTGTTCTCGAAGCCAAGTTCCCGATGATCAAAACCTATGCAGCGCAGGGCATCGACGATCCGACTGCCACCATGCGTTTCAGCGTCACCCAATTCGGATTGCACAGCATGGTACTCTCCGGGCAAAAAAGCACCTGCTATATCGATCCTTACACCACCGATCTGGTAAACTATATCGTATACGACCGGGCATCCTTAGGAGCCGATCCACAGCCTTTCACCTGCCTCACAGCGGATAACGTATCCTTACCATCCTTACAGAAAAATACGGCAGGGCCTGTCAGCGTGCAAAACATCAACGACCAGAAACTGAGAACCTACCGCCTCGCCCAATCCTGCACCGGCGAATACGGCGCCATTTTTATGGGAACAGGAACCGTGGCCCAGCAAAAAGCCAACGTACAGGCGCAGATGGCCATTACCATGAACCGTGTGAACGGCGTCTACGAAAGGGACCTGGCCATCCACATGAACTTTATCGCCAACAACGACCTCCTGATCTATATGAATGCCTCTACCGATCCATGGACGAATGAATGGAATACCAAAACCGCCCAAACCATTGATGCCGCTATCGGCGTGAACAATTACGACATCGGCCACAATTTTAACACCACCGGCGGGGGAAATGCAGGGTGCCTCTCCTGCGTATGCCTGAGCACATCTCAAACCAATATGCACAAAGGCCGTGGCTACACAGGCCGCGCCAATCCAACCGGAGACGCCTTCGATATTGATTATGTAGCGCATGAGATGGGCCATCAGTTCGGAGGCTACCACGTGATGAACACCTGCAGCCGAAGCGGCAACGGAACCACAGAGGTAGAACCTGCCAGCGGAAGTTCCATTATGGGTTATGCCGGCATCTGCTCTTCCAATGTACAAAGCAACAGCCACGATGACTTCAATTACGTGAACATCCGCGACATCAGCGTCAATATCAAAACCGGCAACAGCACCTGCGCCGCCATTACCAACCTCACCAATAATCCCCCGACAGCCAATGCAGGCCCTGACTATGTGATCCCGAAATCAACACCCTTCATCCTGGAAGGAACCGGCAGCGATCCTGACGGCAACAGCACCTTGACGTATAACTGGAGCCAGAACGACCCGGCCCAGTCACCCGGAAACGGCTCGCCGCAATCGACCTATGCGACAGGCCCTATGTACAGGGCGATTTCACCGCTGACCTCTCCAAACCGATACATGCCGGCACTCGCCACGGTGATTGCCAACAACATATCCTCAACCTGGGAAATGACACCCTCCGTAGCCCGCGACCTGAACTTCTCCTTTATCGTTAGGGACAATGCCGTGGGCGGCGGACAAACAGCTTCCGACCTAATGAAAGTGACCGTCAACGGAACGGCAGGCCCATTCTCTGTAACATCACAGGCAACCGCAACCACCTGGACCGTAGGAACCACGCAAACCATCACCTGGAATGTGGCCGGCACCACGGCAAGCCCGGTGAGCACACCAAGCGTCAACATTTTTCTGTCTACAGACGGCGGCAATACCTACCCGGTAACCATTGCCAGCAACAGACCGAACAATGGCTCTGCCACCATCACTGTTCCGAATAACGTCACCACTACAGGCCGCATCATGGTACGTGGCGCCGGAAATATTTTTTACGACCTGAATAACGGTGTCATCACAATCAAAGCCGCAGCAGCAGCCAGCCCGGTTTCCAGCTTCAGCGTAGCTTCTGCAAGCCGCTGCACAGGAACGGCGATCTCTCTGACAGACCAGTCCCTGAATACTCCTACCACCTGGACCTGGTCGGCAACGTCTTCCACAGGTGTAACATTCTCAAATGCCAATGCCCAGAACCCAACCGTAACCTTTGCCAATGCCGGCACTTACACCATTTCCCTGAGCGCCCAGAATGCCACCGGATCCAGCACTTCCAGCCAAACGCTGACCATAAACGCCACACCGAATGTAGCCGTCAACAGCGCCACGATCTGTTCAGGCAGTGCAGCCTCCCTCACAGCAACAGGCGCTACGAGCTATGCCTGGAGCAACTCGGCTACAACAGCTGTCGTTTCCGTATCTCCGGCTTCTACTACCAGCTACACCGTAACAGGTACGAGCAATGGCTGCAACAACACCAAAGTAGCAACTGTCACCGTTAAAGCCACACCGGTGCTCAATGTAAACAATGCCTCCGTATGCAACGGCAGTCCCGCGATCATCAGTGCCTCAGGAGCTGCCACCTATCTATGGAATACCTCGGCCACCAGCTCTTCCATTTCCGTATCTCCTTCCTCTACTACCAATTATACCGTCACAGGTACAACCAATGGCTGCTCGGATACGAAAGTGGTAACGGTTACCATCAACTCCACACCCACTGTAGCGGTAACTCATGCTACCGTGTGCGCCGGAAGCCCGGCTGTGCTAACGGCATCAGGCGCCAGCAACTACAGCTGGAGCAACTCGGCCACTACCGGCAGTATTTCGGTGAGCCCTTCCTCTACAACAAGCTATACGGTAACAGGCTTCAACGGCAGCTGCCAGGATGTGAAAGTTGCTATCGTCACGGTTAACGCCCTGCCTTCCGTAGCCCTGGCAGTTTCCGCTACAGCAGTTTGCATCAATGAATCTGCTGTCACCTTAAACGGCACTCCTGCGGGCGGTACCTATTCCGGAACCGGCGTATCCGGTAGCTCCTTTAATCCTGCCACCTCGGGCGCCGGCACCTTTACCGTAACTTATGCTTACACGGATGCCAACACCTGTACCAACAATGCCCAGAAAACCATTAATGTCGGACTTTGTACCGGAATTGAGGAAGTTGAGCAAGCCGGTTTTGTGCTCTACCCTAACCCTACTTCAGGTATCTTTACCATCGGTTTAAGCAGCAGCATCGATCACGTCAACCTGGACGTATTCGATGCCATCGGAAAACTCGTGGTTCAACAAACAAACCTGGTATCGGGTACAGAAGTATCCCTGGAGAGCTTTGCCAAAGGCATCTACACGGTGAGGATCAGCCATGACAGCAAATACAAGGTGATCCGCGTGATGAAGCAGTAATTCAGCTAATCTACATTTATATAAAAAAGCACTTCTTTAGGAAGTGCTTTTTTGCATTTTAAACGATCGGTTGGGTTTGTCTTCGCCCGAACATCCGGGCGCCTCCTTCCGCAAAAGGCAAGGCGGAAGGTCAGGCTGCCTGCGGGCTCCGCTTCGCTGCGGTTCTTTACCGCGAAGGAACGGACGCGGTAAAGGAACCAGGCCCTCCGCATCCCTGGCGCGGCATTCGCTGTTTTAATGTACGATAATCTTTATCGATTGCCTGTCATGAAAAAAGAAAGGCCCGTCATAAGAGCGGGCCTTTTCTTAAAACTTACAACATCATTATTTCTTAGCAGCCGCGTAAAGCTCAGCAACTTTGTTCCAGTTGATCACGTTGAAGAACGCCGCCATATAGTCCGGGCGACGATTTTGGTAATTCAGATAGTAGGCATGCTCCCACACGTCCATTCCCAGGATCGGCGTGCCTTTGCAACCTGCGTCGGCAATATCCATCAAGGGATTGTCCTGGTTAGGCGTAGAACATACCGCTAATTTTCCTTCTTTCACACACAGCCATGCCCAGCCTGAACCAAAGCGTGTAGCGCCGGCATTTGAAAAATCCGCTTTGAATTTTTCGAAACCACCCAGGTCGGTTTCAATCGCTTTCGCCAGGTCGCCTGTTGGCATACCGCCCGCGTTAGGCGCCATGGTCTCCCAGAATAACGAGTGGTTGTAGTGGCCGCCGCCATTGTTGCGCACGGCAACAGGATATTTGGAAATGTTTTTGCAGATCTCTTCGATGCTTAATTTCTCTGCATCGGTGCCTTCAATCGCTTTATTAAGATTTGTCACATAAGCCTGGTGATGCTTGTCATGGTGGATCTCCATGGTTTTAGCGTCGATATGTGGCTCCAGGGCGTTGAACGCATACGGTAATTTTGGTAATTCGAATGCCATAGCTTGGTTTTGTTTAGGGTTTATACTTGTTTTAATTGTTTGATGGTATTTATCGGATCTTCGCTGCCGAAGACCGTATTGCCCGCCACCAGCACATCAGCGCCGGAAACGATCAATTTATGGTAATTATTCAGGTCGACGCCGCCGTCGATCTCGATCATTGCTTTGGAATTTCTTTCCGTGATCATTTTCTTGAGTGCGATGACTTTTGCAAAAGTATTCTCAATGAATTTTTGTCCTCCGAAGCCAGGATTGACGCTCATTACACAAACCAGGTCGATATCAGCAATGATGTCTTCCAGCTGGTGAATGTTGGTGTGAGGATTTAACGCCACACCAGCCTTCATGCCGGCTGCTTTAATATTCTGGATGTTGCGGTGCAGGTGCCTGCTGGCCTCGATGTGAACCGTAAGGGTGTGTGCACCGGCATCTTTAAAGGCCTGCGTATAGCGGTCGGGATCTTCGATCATCAAATGCACATCCAGCGGCTTTTTGGCATATTTCTGAAGCACTTTCAATACCGGGAAACCGAAGGAAATATTAGGAACAAACAATCCGTCCATAATATCCACATGGAACCAATCCGCATCGGAAGCATTGATCATTTCAATATCCCTTTGCAGGTTTCCGAAATCGGCAGACAGGACAGATGGGGCAACTAAATGTGACATAATTTTTTAATGTGAACCAAAAATAGAAAATTATAGTCAGGATTGACCCAAAATACTTTAAACAAAACCAGCATTTCCGGTTAAAAAACTATAACACAGGGAATAACAAAAAATAATGCCAATAAGTTTTAGTAAACGGAGAGAAATCTTTCAGGCGGTGGGCCGTTAGAGACCGGGAAATCTTTTTTGCAGGCATTTTAGCCAGGTTCAATGACCGGTATATTCCCGTTTGATTTATTGAAGCATACATCCCGCCCGTCCATGTTGGGATTAGTACGGCCAACGCGTTCAATGCGGCTATAGCCTTCTGACGCGAATCTCACAAAAAAAGAGGCCCCCGAGCTAAAGGAGCCTCTTTCACAAACAAACAAGAGAACAAACTAACCTAAATAATCTTTTAGAATCCTGCTTTTAGAAGCATGTTTTAAGCGGCGTACTGCTTTTTCCTTGATCTGGCGAACCCTTTCGCGGGTAAGCTCAAATTTTTCGCCAATTTCCTCAAGCGAATGCGAATGGCCGCCGCTCAGGCCGTAATATAAGCGAACCACATCGGCCTCCCGGGAGGTAAGGCCCGTAAGCGCCCTGTCGATCTCGTTACGAAGGCTTTCCTTGATAAGCTCGTTGTCGGGTGTTACCTCGTGTGTATTTTCGAGCAACTCGTACATGCTGCCACCATCTTCGAGGTTTCCCAAAGGGGCATCCATGCTCATGTGCCTTCCCTGGTTTTTCATCGTTTCGCGGATATCTTCCGGTAAGATGTCCAGCAGCTCGGAAATCTCTTCTGCGATAGGCTCGCGTTCAAGCTCCTGCTCCAGCTTGGCAAAAGTTTTATTGATCTTGTTGATAGCGCCGATCTTGTTCAGTGGCAGGCGCACGATCCGGGATTGTTCGGCCAGCGCCTGCAGAATGCTCTGCCTGATCCACCACACGGCATAAGAAATAAATTTAAATCCCCGCGTTTCATCAAAACGCTGTGCGGCTTTGATGAGGCCCATATTACCTTCATTGATGAGATCCGGCAGGCTCAGCCCCTGATTCTGGTATTGCTTGGAAACCGACACCACGAAACGAAGATTGGCTTTCACCAGCTTATCGAGTGCTTTCTGATCGCCCGCCTTGATGCGCTGTGCCAGCGCTACTTCTTCGTCTGCCGTAATCAGCTCTACTCTTCCAATATCCTGCAGATACATATCGAGCGATGCTGTTTCCCTATTTGTGATCTGTTTGGTGATTTTTAGCTGTCTCATAAGGTATTTTTTGAGTGGTTAGGGTATTCTCTTCTTTACAAACAATCTAATGTTGTGCCATCCAACGTTTTTCTTATACGGTATTTAAATTCCTTCGTTACAGCGAAATGAGTAAACGAAACATATAAGTGATTGAAACCTCTTTGTGATTTAGTTTAAACAATCATAACAGTCACAGGACTTCTCATAAAGCAGGTGCTGGTACTTTTCGTCTTCATACTAACGTAACATGAGCCACCATTTTTTTTACATCTTTTATGATTTGAAAATCGCAGCGAAGGCCGGATAATTCTGCAAAACATCCAAATTCTGTGGCTCAATCTGCAAAAAATGCAAATATCCGGAAATGCCCGGCGTAAAGAAGGCTCATTTTGTGATTTTTGCAACTAACCGGAAAGCCCTGTCATTTTTCCGTTTTATAAGCGATGCCAAGGCTATTACTTTTGATCCGGATTACATGTTAAACCCTATACTATGTCAACATCATCGGCCAAAGCTCAAAAACTACTGGAACTGATCGGGAGCATCAAATCATACAACCTGCTACTGGATGATCTGAAACTCGACCCGGATGCAACAGCCACCCAGCTGAAAATTCCTGAGCCCTTATCCTGGACCAGGGAATCTCAACAAAAGCGCCTGGATTTTTTAAGCCAGCAAACGGGTGCCGACCTGAGCATTCTTTCCGGCAAAAGCCAGATGCCCGAGCCTGACATCTACCAGGGAAATGTTGAGCAGTTCATTGGACTCACCCAGATACCTACGGGCGTGATCGGGCCTTTAGCGATTAAAGGAACCATTGCCAACGGCGACTATTATGTTCCTCTCGCCACGAGCGAAGGAGCGCTCATTGCCTCTTATCACCGGGGCGCCAAGGCCACCCGCCTCTGCGGAGGCATTGTATCGGTATGCCTGACCGAAGGCGTCCAGCGTGCGCCGCTTTTCAAATTTTTCAGCCTCAACCAGGTAGGGCAATTTATGCAGTGGGTCTTACAGCAGATCGATCTGTTCAAAGCTATTGTTTCCAATACCAGCCGTTATGCCAAACTGGAAGATATGCGACTCAACATGGAAGGCAACCAGGTGGTATTGGTATTTGAATACACGACCGGCGATGCGGCAGGCCAAAACATGGTGACTCTCTGCACGGAAGCCATCTGTACCTATATCCTGGAACATACGCCGGTAAAGCCGGAATTTTGGTTCATTGAAAGCAATTACTCCGGCGATAAAAAAGCAACAACCTTATCCTTCACCAGTGTGCGCGGCAAGAAAGTAACAGCTGAAGCCATCGTCACCGGCAAAATTGTGAAGGAAGTGCTGGGAACCACACCTAAAGACATTGCGCAATACTGGCAGTCGTCGTCGGTGACTGCCGTACAGAGCGGAGGCATCGGCATCCAGGGGCATTTTGCCAATGGCCTCACAGCCCTGTTCCTGGCGACGGGACAGGATGTGGCCTGCGTGGCGGAAGCGTATGTAGGCATTACCCGTATGGAGGTAAACAGCAACGGCGATCTTTATGTGTGCGTAACTCTTCCAAGCCTCACCGTGGGAACTGTAGGCGGCGGCACCCACCTGCCAACACAGAAAGAATGCCTGAAGCTCATTGGCTGCGAGGGCGCGGGCTCTGCACGGAAATTTGCAGAGATTTGCGGAGCTACCATCCTTGCCGGGGAATTAAGCATTGCGGCAGCCATGGCCAACGGAAATTTTTCGAAGGCCCACCGCTTGTTCGGCAGGAAGAAATAAATCGAACCGCAGATGGTGGTTTCGAGAGCCTCAACCACCGTGCGTTGACTGAGGCTCTCGAAGTCAACGGCAGAATAAACTCATTTTCCCAATCATGTCACTCCAAAAGCAAAATTCCTATTCATTCGTCCGGCGCTTTCTCATTTACCAGAAAGAGCGTTTTCCTTTCCTGGGGCATGGATTACTGGTAGCGTCCTTTAGTTTCTCGGCCATTTCTTATTCCCGGATTTGCCGGGGAGTCGAAGGCTTTGTGAGCTTAAGCACCTTTTTGGTTGGGGTTGTCACTACCATCACCCTTTTCTTTTTGGTGCGTGTGTTCGATGAGTTTAAGGACGCCGAAGACGATGCCGCCTACAGAAGTCATTTGCCGGTACCGAGAGGGCTGATCTCTTTCAAAGAGCTGGCTGCTGCCGGAGCGGTAGCGGTGACTATTCAGCTGGCGCTGAACAGTTACTTTTTCCCGAAGATGTTAATCTTATATGGAATAGCGATCGCCTACCTCTGCCTGATGGGAAAAGAATTTTTTGTGGGCGGTTGGCTGAAAAAACACCAGTTCTGGTATGTGGTGTCGCACATGCTGATCATCCCGTTAATAGACATGTATGCCAGCGGGCTCGACTGGCTCCTCGCAGGTGTGGAAGCGCCGAAAGGCCTGATCTTTTTCTTCCTGGTGTCCTTTATGAACGGCATCGTCCTGGAAATTGGCAGGAAGATCCGCGTACCGGAGAAAGAAGAGTTCAACACCTACTCCACGATGATGGGCGCCGGAAAAGCCACAACGCTCTGGATCCTGGTGTTGGCAGCCACCTTTGGCTTCAGCCTGCTCGCATCATGGTTTGCCGGCTATGGGCTTACCGGCTTTCTCATTCTTTTGTTCTTGTTTGTACTATGTTGTCTTCCTGCTATTTTGTTTCTGCGCCGCCAAAGCGAGAAACACTCCAAACTCATTGAATACGCTTCGGCGCTCTGGACCATTGGCATGTACCTGACCCTGGGCGGAATTCCGATGATAAGCCAATTACTCAAGCTATGATCATTCTTACAGAACATACCGCAAACTACCATTACGGTGGAAAAGCCGACAAGCTCTTCCTGCTGAAAACGCTTGGCTTCCGGGTACCTGCGTTTGCTGTGATCCCGGCAGAAACCTACCTCGGGGTGATCCATGCAACTCATGACCATGAACAGGCCATTTCGGACTATGTATTTCCTGAAGTATTATGGGAAAGCATTTCAAAACATTTGCCGGTCACACATTATTTTGCGGTCCGCTCTTCAGCGGTAGACGAAGACGGCAACTCCCATTCTTTTGCGGGACAATTTGAAACGCATTTGTATGTAAGCCGGGAGGAGCTGCCTGAAGCTATCAGGCGGGTGTGGCGCTCTGCCCGTTCGGAGCGGGTAAATGCTTACCGTGAAAGCCAGGCCTTAGGCCTTTCACAGGGCATTGCTGTGATCATCCAGGAAATGGTAGATGCGGATGTGGCCGGTGTGGCTTTTGGGATCAATCCCGTTACAGGCAACCGCAAGGAAAAAGTGATCAGCGCTGTTTATGGATTGGGAGAGGGACTGGTTTCCGGCGACCTGAATGCCGATACCTTTACCATCTCTGGAAAGGAGATCAACAAAGGGCTTGTGCAGAAAACACATCAGATAAAACAGGCCGTCAACGGGGGCACCTGTAAAACAGAGGTTATACCGGAGCTGCAACTCAAAGCCTGCATGAGCGATGCGCAGGTGCAACAGCTGAGCGATGCACTCGACACCTTGTTCCTGAGCCTAAGCACTTACCAGGACATTGAATTTGCTTTTAAAGGCGACAGCCTGTACCTCCTGCAGACACGCCCGGTTACTACCGCCCGGCAACTGGCCGACAGCTCGGGCGAGTATATTATCTGGGACAATAGTAACATCATCGAATCGTATCCGGGTGTCACCACACCACTTACCTTTTCCTTCATCATTAAGGTGTACGAGGCCGTGTACAGGCAGTTTGTAGAGCTCATGGGCGTTTCGGAACAAGAGGTGGATGACAATAAAGAAACCTTTGCCAATATGCTGGGGCTGATCAACGGGCGCGTGTATTATAATTTATTGAGCTGGTACAAAGCGTTGGCCCTGCTTCCGGGCTACTCCATCAACGCGGCCTTCATGGAGAAAATGATGGGCGTTAAAGAACGCTTTGAATTAAAGGATCTTCCCAGGAGAAGTAAATTCAGGGAACGCCTCCGCGTCCTCAATATGCTGCGGATCCTCCTGAAGAACCTACGCGGGCTTCCAGGGATGCGTGAGGAATTTACACGGGATTTTAATGCCACGATGAAGACCTACAGCGCCATTGACTTCCACACAAAAAATGCCGGTGAATTAATGGATCTCTACCTGGCCTTTGAGAAGACCTTATTGAAAAAATGGAAGGCACCTTTGGTAAATGATTTTTTTGCCATGATCTATTTCGGTATTTTGCAAAAGCTGGTCGTGAACTACAACATCGACGAACACGGCACGCTGCATAACGATCTGATGTGTGGTGCCAAAGATATTATTTCTACCGAGCCCATTCGCCGCTGCCTGGCCATTGCCGGAAGTATTCAGAAAGATGAGAACACCAAACGGGCTTTCCTTGAAAAAACAGAAGAAGACTTGTACCGCTTGCATCTTCATAAATTGCTACCGGCCCCTATCAGCCAACAAATCGACGAATATCTGGCCCTTTTCGGAAACCGCTGCGTCGGTGAACTGAAGCTGGAAACGCGAACTTACCTACAGGAACCCCCCGCTTTTTTCCGCATTCTCAAATCGTATGTGACACAGGGTGTAACGGCAGAGAGCACAGGCCACAGCACAGAACAAGACCTTAGGCAAAGCGCAGAAGCTAAAGTGAATAAGGCTTTGAAAAACAAGCCTTTCAAAAAAATGGTCTTTCATTATTTTCTGAAACGGGCGCGAGTGCTGGTGAGCTCCCGTGAGAACCTGCGCTATGAACGCACACGAGCTTTTGGCGTGGTGAGGGAATTATTTTGCAGCATTGGAAACCGGTTCTATGCAGAAGGGCTCATCCATGCCCCACAAGATATTTTCTTCCTCACGAAAGAAGAAATATTCGGTTACATCAAAGGCACTTCCGTCAATTATTCTTTAAACGACCTGATCGCCCTTCGGAAAGGACAGTTCGCTGCTTTTGAAACAGAGGTAACTGCCGAACGCATCGACACACGTGGAATAGTATATGCCGGTAATGATTTCTTCAAACACCGTTCTGCTGAAGCCTTAAGCGGCGACCTGAAAGGAATGGGCTGCTGCCCCGGACGCGTGCGGGCGAAAGTGCAGGTTGTATATCACCCCAATGAAGTAAAGCATCTGAACGGCGATATCCTGGTGACCTCCAGCACCGATCCTGGCTGGGTCACTTTATTTCCCACCGCTTCGGCCATCCTGGTAGAGCGCGGAAGCCTGCTAAGTCATTCTGCCATTGTTTCCCGCGAAATGGGAAAACCCTGTATCGTAGGAATTACCGGTTTACTCGCTCGCCTGAAAACCGGTGATGAAGTGGAAATGGATGGAGCCACGGGTGAGATCAAAATCATTCAGTCATGAAATTACTACTAATCTATTTGGGAGTCCTGTTGTTGGGTGTGGTGTTGTATACTTCATTCAAAAAAACAGCTGACAAGAAAAGCCTTTACTTCAAGCTCTTCTCCTTCTCGGCAGTAACTGTATTGAGCTACTATATTCTCAACTATCAGGCAAAATACACCCCAGCTCTGTATAGCATCATTGGCATCCTGGCACTATGCGAAATCATCAGCGTGACAAGACCTTTGAGGCGTGCTTATGCTTACATTCTTCCGGGCCTGATGATCCTCAGCTTGTTCGTATACACAAGCCTTGTTCCCGGCTTTCCACACAGCGCCCTGTTCTTATGCGTTCTGTCGTTCGATGCTTTTTCACAATTCTTCGGACAGATCTTCGGCAGGCACGCCCTCACCCGGACGATCAGCCCCAATAAAACGATCGAAGGCTGCGCGGGCGGCCTGGCGCTCTGCCTTCTGACCGCTTATTATACTTTTGGAACTGTGTGGAAAGGTTTTCCTATTGCATTCTTTGCGCTGAGCGGTGATCTTTTCGCTTCCTTCATCAAGCGCCGCGCAGGCGTCAAGGATTTCAGCCCTTTGCTTCCGGGACAAGGTGGCGTGCTTGACCGCTTCGATAGTTATGTGCTTTCCGCCTGTTGTTATTATTTACTATTCCTATGAAACAGATCCCTCTCACTATTCCTAATCTATTAAGCCTGTACAGGCTTTCGTCGGTGCCTTTTATCTGCATCCTGATCGGACTGGGGCATGACATGATCTTTGCTGTCCTGTTTACTATTAACCAGATCACAGACATCCTTGACGGCTACATCGCCAGAAAATACAAGCTGCAAACCGATGCCGGCGTGCTGCTGGATTCGTATGCAGATATTGGCAGCTACCTGATCGCTTTCCTCGCGATGCTTAAGTTTCATCCCCGGCTGTTCAGCGACTACGGTTTTTGGCTGGGCGGCTTCTTCCTCATCTATGCCTTGCAATTGGCGGTCTGCAAGCTGAAACATGGCCGATGGGTCGCAGGCCTTCATTTATACAGCTGCAAATTGACCGGCTATGTGCAGGGACTTTTCCTTGTGGTGCTTTTTTGTTATGGCTTCATCGAATGGTTTTTTTATGTGATGATCGTCATTGGCATCCTTGCCGAGCTGGAGGTGCTTGCCATCCATTTTTTATCAAGTCAACCGATTCTTAACGCCAAAGGCCTGTATTGGGTCTTTAAAGAAAAACGCCTATGATCGAACAGGTCGATTTTAACATCATTCGTTACGCCAATTGCTGGGAAGATGCCAGCATTTTATCGGAGGCATTGGATATTCCGAAAGGCGGCAGGATCCTTTCTATTGCGTCTGCCGGCGACAACAGCTTTTCCCTTCTGCTCAAAGAGCCGGAATTGCTGGTAGCGGTGGACGTGAGCGAGGTGCAGCTCTTCCTGGTGGAGCTCAAAAAAGCCTGCATCAAGCAATTGCCGCATGCCGAAACGCTGCGCTTCCTGGGCTTTACGGCAGGAAACGACCGGAAAGCCTTATTTGAAACCATTAGCAAAGACCTGAGCCCAAAAGCGCTGGCATACTGGCAGGCACATTCCGAACAAATCAAACAGGGTATCATTCACCAGGGAAAGTTTGAACGCTACTTCCAGCTATTCGTTAAAAAGATCCTTCCATGGATCCATTCCAAAAAAACGGTGGCAGCCTTATTCAGCGAGAAAAGTGCAGAAGAACAGCTTGCCTTTTACCACAATACATGGAACAGCTGGAGATGGCGGCTCTTGTTCAACGTGTTTTTCAGCCGCTGGGCCATGGGCAAATTCGGGCGCGACCCGGAGTTTCTGAAACAGGTGTCGCTTAATGTAAGTAAGTATATTTTTGACAGCGCCGAACGTGAGTTGTCGGGCACGCAGGTGTTCAGGAATTTCATAGTGCGCTACAACCTGACTGCGGGTTTCGGTGATCTGCTGCCCCATTATCTACAGGCAGAAAACTATGAGCGTATCAAAACACAGATCGACAAGCTGACCGTACACCAGGGCTTTGCAGAAGATGCCATTGCCGCTTACGGGACTTTCGACGCCATGAACCTGTCGAATATTTTCGAATACCTTGATGCGGAAACGTTCCGGAGGGTTGCTGAATCACTGAGCAAAGGCTTAAACAGCGAAGGAAAACTGGCCTACTGGAACCTGATGGTACAGCGAAGGATCTCCGGCATTCTACCCGCTGAGATCCGGGAATTAAAAGAGCGTTCGGAAACGTTAAAAACAAAAGATCAGGGATTTTTTTACAGTAACTTTGTTATAGAGCAAAAATCATGAAGGAACAACTTGTCATAACTGCTCTGCTCGGGCTCAGCTTCCTGCTGCTGTTTGGTGCTGCCGAGCTTCTCTATCACTATGCGAAGATAAAGGCCGAGATCACCCGGAAAATGGTTCACATTGGCACCGGTATTCTCACACTGCTGTTTCCGCTGCTCCTGGAGAGCCACTGGTCGGTTTTGCTGCTATGCAGCAGCTTTGCGCTGATCCTGTTCCTAAGCCTGCGATACAACCTGCTGAAATCCATCAATGCCATCGGAAGAACGTCGTATGGCAGCATTTCCTATCCTGTAGCGGTATATGTTTGTTTTTGCGTTTATGCCTGGCACCGCGAGCACCAACCCGAAGCGGGGAATGGTTATATCCTGTTCTATTTGCCGATCCTTATCCTGGCTGTTTGCGATCCGGTGGCGGCCCTCTGCGGCAAGCGCTGGCCTTACGGCAAATACAGAGTGCGACAGGAAACCAAAACCCTCCTCGGTTCTTCCCTGTTCATGATCAGCGCGTTCAGCATCTCGTTCGTACTGTTCATCCTGCTGAACAATACGCAGCATGACATTCTTCAAACCATCATCGCTTCTGCTTTGATTGCCATGACCACCACAGTAACCGAAGCTATCTGCACCAAAGGAACCGACAATTTGTTTATCCCGTTTACGGCCCTGTTCTCCCTGTATTTCACCTTATTCCTGTTTTACTGATATGGCCTTTCAACTCCTCAAAACCCTTCCGGGCGATGCGTCCTTTCATTGGTTTGAATCATTGACGGAGCGGTTGTATCCCGCAGAAATCCTCAGGCTGAAAAGCGCCGAAGGCATCAACCATCGTCTGCTGAAATCGGCTTATGTGCTATTACAGGACAGCGCTGCTGTGGCCCGCTGCTGCCTGTATGACAATCCCGATCTTAGCTATCAGAAAAACAAAGCCTGTTGCATCGGGAACTTTGAGAGCATCAACGACAGCAATTGCTCCAATGAATTATTCCGTGCAGTGATAGCCGATGCAAAAGCGGGGGCTTCGGAATACATCATCGGCCCCATGAACGGCTCCACCTGGGACATGTACCGCCTGGGAATTACATCCGGCCAAAACAATTTCTTTCTGGAGCCCTTTTATCAAGACTATTACGCCGGGCTTTTCGCAGCAGCAGGCTTTGAACCTATCGCCCATTACCTTTCCAATAGGGACGACGGCAAAGACCTGCATCACGAGCGCATCCGGGAACTTGAAAAGCGCTTCATTGAAAAAGGCATGACCTTCCGGAACATTGACCTAGAAGCCTATGAAGCCGAACTGGAAAAGCTCTACGCATTCTGCATGGAAGCTTTCCGGAATAACTTCCTGTTCACGCCTTTGCCTAAAGAAGATTTTATTGCCAAATACCTGAAGCTGAAATCCTACATCGATCCTCAGTACGTGATCATCGCAGAAGACGAAAAAAGGAATATGGCCGGTTTTATTTTCTGCCTCGAAAATGTTTACGACACAACACAAAAAGGGATGATCATTAAAACCATTGCCAAGCATCCCTCTGTGCGCTACGGCGGCATCGGCAATATCCTGGCGAGCAGGCTCAAGCAAAGGGCTGTTGAAAACGGCTACCAATATATGATTCACGCGTTCATGATCGAAAACAATGCCTCTAAAGGCCTGTCGCAGCATTTTTCGGGCCGTGCATGGAAAGAATACGAGCTTTATGGAAAACACATTCATTAAACCATGAGCCAGGCATTCAATATTTCCGGGCTCTTTGATAAAGCGGCCCGTCATTATCCGGATAAGGCCGCCCTGATTGACGGTGATCAGCGCATGACATACGCCTCGCTTCAAAAGCAGGTAGACGCAACCGTTCAGGCTTTCCTCGCTGCCGGCTTAAAAAAAGGCGACCGCGTGCTGATCTTCGTGCCAATGAGCATCGACCTGTACCGCATTGTACTGGCCTTGTTCCGCATGGGAGCGGTAGCTGTATTCCTCGACGAATGGGTTTCCAAAAAACGGATGGAAGCATGCTGTGAGGTAGCCGGCTGCAAAGGGTTTATTGCTGTGATGAAAGGACGCGTGCTCCGGCTCTTTTCAAAAGAGCTGCGCAAGATCCCCATCGTACTGAAATTACAGGCTAAAGAGATCCATGCGCAACATGCCATTGAGCCAACAAGCGCCGGAGACACCGCACTCATCACCTTTACGACCGGCAGCACAGGCACGCCGAAAGCAGCCAAACGCACGCACGGTTTCCTGAACGAGCAGTTCATGGCCCTGCGTGAAAAGATCAGGCCTCAAGCGGGTGATGTGGACATGTCCTTGCTTCCGATCGTTCTGCTCATTAACCTGGGTGCAGGTGCCACCTCAGTCATTACACGCTTCAAGGCAGGCAAGCCCCGGTCTTTTAACCCGGCGATGATCTGTGAGCAGATCACGCAACAGCAGGTAACACGCCTGACAGCTTCTCCTGTGTTCATCCGCTTACTGTCAGAACACCTTTTATCACATCAGCGAAGGCTTCCCGGAGTGAAGCAGGTGTTCACGGGCGGCGCGCCGGTATTTCCGGATGAAGCGGAACTATTTACCAGGGCATTTGACAGAGCCGCTGTAGAGGTGGTGTATGGTTCCACGGAAGCGGAGCCGATTAGCTCCATCGGAAGCGCGGAGCTCATCGCCAGCCAGGCGAGCCTTCTCAGTAAAGGCTTGCCGGTGGGGAAACCCGATCCGCGGGCGGAAGTAAAGATCATACAGATCACGGAAGAAAATATCCGCGTTGCTACGGAAGCAGAACTGAATCTTTGCCCGCCGGATACTGTGGGAGAGATCATTGTGGCCGGGCCGCATGTCTTAAGCGAATATGTGAATAACGAAGAAGCGCTGAAAAGGAATAAGATCTTTATCGGCGGAAAGGTGTATCACCGCACGGGAGATAGCGGCTGTATGGACGCCAGTGGAAATATATTCCTAACCGGCCGTTGCTCTGCCGTTTTCGAACATAAAGGCGTAACCGTTTACCCTTTTCTGTACGAACATGCTTTTCAGCAGCTAAATGGGGTATCTGCCGGAACTGTTCTCCGCATAGATGCCCAGGCAGTAGCGGTGCTGGAGCTCAGCGATAAAAGCCGCAAAATACCGGTAGCATCTGCATTGCGTAACATGCCTGTGGCATTCGACAGGATTCACTTCATGAAGAAGATCCCGCGCGACCCGAGGCATCATTCGAAGATAGATTATGAAAGGCTGAAACGGATGCTGTAAAGGCCTCACGTATTTTTCCATCGGAAGCGCGATCAAGGGATGCTTTTCATGATGCAGCACGTTAAACTAAATCACCGCATCATCTCAACCCGTCATAGCAATTGCATAGCAAATCTGTCTGAGTGCGCTCAATTGTTGAAAAAAGACGCATTCCTGTAGTTAAAATCCGGTATCCCGAGCCTGTAAAATACCGATATTTAAGGCTATCATGTTACAACATTTACGGATACAGAATTTTGCCCTGATCGAAGAAACAGACGTTGATCTGTCGGAAGGGCTCACCGTGATCACCGGGGAAACGGGCGCGGGAAAATCGATTTTACTCGGAGCGCTGGGCCTGACACTGGGCAACAGGGCCGACGTGGGCAGCCTGCACGATAAAACGAAAAAATGCATCATCGAGGCGCGCTTCAATATTGAAGCATACCAGCTGCAATCGTTTTTTGAAAGCAACGAGCTGGACTTCGAAGCGGTAACTACTATACGCAGAGAAATTACACCGGAAGGTAAATCAAGGGCCTTTATCAACGATACGCCCGCTACGTTGGCGGTATTGAAAGAGCTGGGCGACCGCCTCATCGATATTCATTCGCAGCATGAAACCCTGCTGTTGAAAGAAACCAATTTCCAGTTTGAGCTGGTAGATGCTTTTGCTGAAACAACGGCTTTATTTGCCGATTATAAAAAACAGTACAGCGGTTTGCAAAAACTGAAACGGCAGCTGGAAGACCTGACCGCACAAGAATTACAGGCCAAGAAAGACCTGGATTATTTCCAGTTCCAGTTCAATGAGCTGGAAGAAACCGACCTGAAATCCGGGGTTCTGAAAGAGCTGGAAGAAGAAAGCGAAACGCTTGAGCATGCGGAGCTGATCAAAAGTAATTTATCGCGCGCCTCGGTAGCTATTGCAGGAGGAGAAGATACCATCGTTTCTTCGCTGTCTGTAGTAAAACAACAGCTGCAGAGCGTTGCTAAATTCAACACGACCTTCAACGATTTTTTCGAGCGCCTGAATTCGGTAGTCATTGAGCTAAAAGAGCTGAGCGCAGACATTGAAAAAGCGGAAGAAGATGTGGTGTATGACCCTAACCGCCTCGAAGAGGTGAACTCGAAACTGGATAAGCTGAACCGCCTGCTGAAAAAACACGGTGCTGCGGGCGAAGAGGAGTTATTGCAGATCAAAGCAGACATCGAGGCCAGGCTCCAGCAGTTCTCTTCCCTGGAAGTGAACATCGAAAAAACACAAAAGGAAATCGCCGCGCAGGAAAAACAATGCAAAGCGCTGGCGACGGAACTTTCCAAAAAACGCCAGAAAGCAACACAAGGCATCGAGCAGAACATCAAAACGATGCTGGCCAGCTTATCGATGGCCAATGCGCAATTCAAAATAGAACTAAAGCCTTTGGAAAACCTCGGTGCTACCGGCCTCGACCAGGTTTCTTTCCTCTTCACCGCCAACAAGGGCGCAGAGTTCAAAGAGCTTCACAAAACGGCTTCCGGCGGGGAGCTCTCTCGCCTCACCTTATGTCTGAAGGCTTTGCTGGCAGAGCATACAGCGCTTCCAACAATTATCTTCGACGAGATCGATACCGGTGTGAGCGGCGATGTGGCAGATAAGATCGGCAACATCCTGAAAACAATGGGCAAGCGCATGCAGGTGATCACCATCACCCATTTACCACAAATGGCGAGCAAAGGAAATTCGCACCTGTTCGTCTATAAATCCGACACAAAAGATAAGACAACCTCCAACATCAAAGCACTCAGCAAAGACGAGCGCATCGCAGAAATTGCCAAGATGCTGAGCACCGGAAACCCTACGGAAACAGCCATGCAGAACGCCAAAGAATTGCTGAATGCATAGACATAATTAGTATATTTGTAGCACCAAAAATCAACACTATGGCATACAACTTATTAAAAGGAAAACGTGGAATTATTACCGGCGCATTGGATGAAAATTCGATTGCCTGGAAAGTAGCCCAGAAGTGCCATGAAGAAGGCGCAACGTTTACACTGACCAATGCTCCTATCGCGATGCGTATGGGCGAGATCAATAAGCTGGCAGAAGAAACAGGGGCTAAGATCATCCCGGCTGACGCTACCAACATGGAAGAGGTTACCAAACTGTACACTGAATCCATGGATGTTTTAGGTGGAAAAATCGACTTCGTGCTGCATTCCATTGGCATGAGCGTGAACATTCGCAAGAACATTCCTTATACCGAGCTGAATTACGACTTTTACCAAAAGGGCATCGATGTATCGGCTTTATCATTTCATAAGCTATTAGCTGCCGCGCACAAACTGGATGCACTGAACGAGCATGCCTCTGTTGTGGCGCTTTCCTATATTGCTGCACAGCGCACCTATCCTTTCTATACGGATATGGCCGACATCAAAGCCATGCTGGAAAGCATTGCACGCACCTTCGGGTACCATTACGGCAAGCAAAAGAAAGTACGCATCAACACCATTTCTCAATCGCCGACCAAAACAACGGCCGGCGGCGGCATCAAAGGCTTCTCTGATTTTTACACCTTCGCGGATCTGCAATCACCATTGGGTAACGCCAGCGCCGACGATTGCGCGCTGTATTGCGTTTCGCTATTCTCTGACCTCACGCGCATGGTAACGATGCAGAACCTGTACCACGACGGCGGATACAGCTCTACAGGCATCAGCACAGAACTGATCGAGAAGATCTCAGGAGAGTAATTATATTAAATTTCGTCATTGCGAATGAAGCGTAGCGAAATGAAGCAATCTCATGTTTTGTGAGATTGCTTCGTCCCTAAAAGAACCGGGACTCGCAATGACGGTTATGAGTCACTTCGATACTTCGGCAAGCTCATTAACCACTAAGTCAACATGCGGTGATTGATCACGCCACAGCGTGACTCGAAACCACTATCTAAAAAATGCCAACATACAGTTTAGATATTCACGCGGAAGAGCATTTTGATTTCGACCTCTTCTCGATCGCTTGCACCGAGAGCGTTTACCGGGTGATCCATGAGCTAAACAATGATCTCGACATCGATCTTCAGCTGAATGAGCTGCTGGATTATACCCATAAGGAAGGCGAAGATTTCTATTTCCCGGTATACAGCTTCCAGCACGAAAGCCTGAACATCGAGTTTAACCTCCTGCAAAATCAAACCTCTTTTCAGCCAACGGCCAAACGAACCAATCAGCCGCCGGACCTCTTTGCGGGTGAAGTAGAGCAAACCACGAAACTAATGCCCGAGCTGGAAAACACCGATTACTTACTGCTCGTGAAGGGCGAAAACCGCTACTTATACAACCATACGATCCTCGAAACCATGCAGAAGAACAAACACTTTACAGAAGTCCATGAGCTGTTCATGGAAGACATTAAAGACAAAAAATCGAGGACCAACCTGTTATTCTGAAAGCACTCTTACACCCAACATTATGAACTGGATTTTACTATGCATTGCCGGATTATTCGAAGTCGCTTTTGCCACCTGCCTGGGGAAAGCGAAGGAAACAAGCGGAAGCACCGCTACCTGGTGGATGATTGGTTTTTTTGTAAGCCTCAGCATCAGCATGTACCTCCTGTATAAATGCACACAAACATTGCCCATCGGCACAGCTTATGCTGTATGGACGGGCATTGGCGCTGTGGGCTCTGTATTGGTCGGGATCTTTATCTTCAAAGAGCCGGCCGATTTCTGGCGACTGTTTTTCATCGTCACACTCATTGCATCTATTGTTGGCCTGAAAGCGGTATCGCATTAACACGTGCCATGGCGGATCCGCCTTTGCAGCATGAAGCAATCTCTGACATGACGGCATTGATCTTTCGCACGTTACTGCAATAATGCTGCATATAAATTCACCACCATGCTATCGTAACAGGCTTAAGTGTTTCAAAGCCTGTAAGTAAAGATCTTCGTCACTTGATCCCTGGCGCTGTTCCGGCCCAGAAAATAAAGCGTACCGTTCCGGCAGCGAACATTCCGGATAAAGCGATAACCTTCGACAACAAAGGCTTTCAGCTCTGCCGGCGGCTGCCTGTACTCGTAAAGGCTCATAAGGCCGTTGAGCTCCTTCACGAAATACAGCTTCCGCTGATCGGCATCCTGGATCACGAAGGGCGACAGGCCTTTCAGAAGCAGCGAATCGCTTTTTAATAAGTTACCGGATGGATGATGGCGGTAGAGCATGCGATGTGTATAATCCACAACCAGCAGCGAGCTGTCAAGTTTTACCAGATCGGACTTAACAGGATTGAGCTTGAAGAGGTAATCGGACGATAAGGGCAGATCTTCCCGCAGTTCATCAATGCGCAACTTAATATCTTCCACCTGCATGGCATAGCCGGCTCCCTTTCTCCGCATCGCCAGGAAATAATTGATGTCGTAATCCGTATTGAACGCATTGATGGCATCTGTATTTTCGACCTTCGTGAACAGCATTTTTTTTTGAAGGTCGTACCGGTTGATCAGGTAATAGGTATTCTTCAGGTTTTTATACGTCACCTCCTTGAAATAATAATTGTCGCCCGAAATGCATTGGCAGGGCTTCAGCATTCTTGCAAACAAAGCCAGGGAATAAGGCGGCAGGAATTCGATCGTTTCATAATTGTAATAAAACTGGTAGGAGCTGTCCTTGCTGAGAAGCTGCACATTCCCCAGGCAATCCTTGAACAAGGCATCGACACCTGCCGGCGCTTTGCGCTCCCCGATCACCTTTCCGGATTCATCGAGCAGCTGCACCAGCTTATAACGCCTGCCCTTGTCGACAAGCGCCACCAGGAAATTGTCATAAAACTCGAAGGCAAGGAATTCCGTGTGGTTATTGGCCTGCAAGGTATCCGTGCGTTTGTCGCGCACGACGACCTCCGCGAGGTTATAAGCTTTGGCTTGTAGGGATATCAGCAGGTCCTTCTGTTCCGCAGCATTCACCATTTGCTCTTTGGTGGTATAACCGTATTGAAACACGATCAGCGTGTGGCTTTTATCCGTTACGCTGATTGTAAACTCCCCGGCAGCGTTGGCTTCGGTACTAACGAAGGTTCCCTTCAGCATCACAGCCGCAAAAGGCAGGGGAAGCTGTGTTGAGGCGTCTGTCACTTTTCCGCTAATGCTATAGCTTGTTTGCGCCACTGCCGCGGAGAACACTCCCAGGAAAAACAGAAACAGAAAACAGCGGCTTAACTTCATACGAAGGTATTATACTTTTAAAAAGCGCTCAGGGTTTGCCCGTAAAACCGATTTTTCGGAGCTCGTCCCAGAATTGCGGATACGATTTGGAAACGACCTCCGCCGCTTCGATGCTCAGGCGATCGTGCCGTAAAGCCAGCGGCGCAAAGCTCATCGCCATGCGGTGATCGTGATAAGTAGCTACCAGCACGGGTTCCGGGCTGAGAGCAGAACGTCCATCAAAAGATAAGGCATCTGCGGTGGCTTCAAGTGAAATCCCGAATTTTTTCAGCTCCTGCTGCAAAGCCAGGATGCGGTCGGTTTCTTTGACTTTCAGCGTTTGAAGCCCTGTAAACTGAAAGGGAACCTGCAGGGCGGCACAGGTACACACCAGAGTTTGCGCTATATCCGGGCAATCGGTGAAATCGTATGCCATCCTTGTACCGGAAGCCTCCTTCGCTTTTGAGATAACAAGGGCCTCTCCCGCAGATGACGTTTCCACACCAAACCGTTCATAGATCAGGGCGCAAACAGCATCTGCCTGCAGGCTGTTCTCAAAAAGGCCATGCAGGCTGAGCTTCGCGCCTACAGGCGACAAAGCCACCATGCTGTAAAAATAAGAAGCCGCGCTCCAGTCGCTTTCCACGTTGTAGATGTTCTGCCTCTCCGAATACGGGTGAGGCTTTACAGCTATGGCATTTCCTGTTTCCGATACCTGTGCGCCGAAAAGCCGCATGATCCCAATAGTCATGGCAATGTAGGGTTTTGAAACGACAGGTGTTGTAAGCTCTAACTCCAGGCCTTTTTCGAAATAAGGAGCTACCAACAACAGCGCGCTGATGAACTGGCTGCTGATGTCGCCGCGGATTGCAGTAGCTCCGCCTTTCAGCTTCTTTCCACGGATCAGCAGGGGCGGAAAGCCTTCCCCGTGTTTGTAAGATATATCTGCACCCAAGGACCTCAGCACATTCACCAGCTCCCCGATGGGACGCTGCTGCATGCGTTCGGAGCCTGTAAGCTCATACGAAGCGCCTTCCTGCGTAGCCAGGTAAGCTGTGAGAAAGCGCATGTCGGTGCCGGCATGGCCGATGTCTATGAGCCTGGACTTCCCGGCTGTAATGGTTTGCAGGGCATTCTGCAAATGGCGGGTATCATCCGAATCAGAGAGGTTTTCAATTCCGAAAGACGATCCAGACAGCGCTTTGATCATCAACACGCGGTTGCTGATGCTTTTGGAGCCAGGCAAAGAAACCTCACCATGAAGGATCGAAGACGGTTGATGCAGCTCTATGACCATTTTATATCTTCACGCCCACGGTTATTAAAATAAAGTGCCCGCTGATGTAGAGGCTGCTCGGCCCATAGGGCTGGTTGATGTATAAGGGCGAGAGTCCGTATTTGAACTGGATCTCGCCATACACCGCTTTATGCCTGTTGGGATTATTTTTCTGAAAGCCTGCCCCCGCCTGGAGGAAGGAGCTGCCTTTTTGGGTAAGCGCCGGAATTTTGAACTGGAGGTTGCCGTCATCGTACGCAACCTCATCGCCGTAATAGCTCACCGACATCACGCTTTTGATGAGCAGGCGATAGCTGTAGCCCGCAAATACATAGCCCGACAGCAGGGAATTGTCTTCCCTCTGAAAAGAGCGTTTGATGTAAACAGGAAAATCCAGTTCCTGAACATTGAGGTTATACTCCGCATTCGTGCCCCTGGTGTACAAGCGGATGCTGTCTTTCGGAAAATAGTAAGAGTCGAACCTCGTGCCATGCGCCATGTAGTCGACGCCTATGCCAATAAAAGACCTGCTTTTTTTATCGATCCTGAATTCCTCTTTCACCGAAAAGCAAAAGGCCATTTTAGCCCTCGCTTTGCCGGCATGATTGGGATTGGCTTTGTATAAGCCCAGCACCGGCGAGAAGCTGAGCTTGGTTTGCACGATAGGGTTTTTGCGGATGCCTTTGGCGCGCTGCCTGCCTTCACCCTGGGCGGATGCCAGGAGAGCATGAAACAGGATAAACGTGAGCATGAAGTATTTAGGCATCCGTATCAAGATGATAAATATACAATTTATAACTACGGAATATTTTATAAGAAAGTATAAAATCGCAGGGCTAAGCTCTAAATTGACGGTCCGGCGTGCCTGGCGCATCCGGAATACAGGAGCCATAGAGGTATACGCACCTGAAGCGCAGGTGAATAATTGCTGCTATGTTTTGGGCGCCTCAACGGGCTGCGGCGGGCTTCGCTATCGCTCCGGTTCTTTACCGTGTAAGAGGCAGGCACGGTAAAGGAACTAAACCCTTTGCATCCCGGGCGCAGCTATTCACTACCGGGGCAGTCAACTTCTAATTTTTAGGTAAATCTGCTTGAGTGATTGTAGCGAACATCTCCCGCATTTTTCATGCGGAAATTGCAGCGAAAAGCACGACTCCCACGACACTTCGTGGGAGGCACGCCCACTTGAATGAAGTCAAAGGACCAAGGCAGGGCTTCAGGCCAACGCTCTTCCAAGGGGAATCAGAACAGGTATGCTGAATGAATTTAAGCCTTCGCTGCCGGCGCTTTATACAAAGGCACGGTACTGCATGGCTCGCCGTACATGATGGATTTGGCGAACGGTTTTAAGCCTTCGGTAAGGGCAACATAGGCGTGGGTGCTCACCGGGAGGTCGCCACAACCTTTGATAACGATGCGCTTGTCTTGATACTCTTCAAACGGAATTTTCGACAATGCCTCGTCAAAGAGAACAACTTCAAGAGCCTCAAGGCTTCCGAACACCACTTTCCTTGCATAAGGCTTGAGCGCCAAGGTGAGCAGCATGTAAGCCCAGGTAGGCACAATGGCATCGGCCGTACAGGTAAGGGCTACAAACTTATCCTGGTACTGCGCCCAGTCGTATTGTTTGATATGCTCGCGGAAATCCTTCTCTTTAAGGATCAGCTCATGGAACAGGAATGGCTTGATATCAAACAGCACCCGGTCTCCCTTTGGGAAAAACGCTTCCAGGTCGATGGTAATCAACCCGCTGTTGGCTACTTTATTGATGATCCCGTCTTCCATGATCTTTTTCCATTACATAAAACCCAATTCCAGCTGAGCTACCTCGCTCATCATTTCTTTGGTCCAGGTGGGCTCAAAGGTGAGCTTCAGCTCTGCCGATTTCACGCCCGGCACCAGCTTCAGCTTGTTCTCCACTTCGGCAGGCAGGGTTTCGGCCACAGGGCAGTTGGGCGATGTGAGGGTCATGGTGATCTTCAGCTCGTTCTCCTCATTGAGGTCGAGCTCATAGATCAGGCCCAGCTCCCAGATATCCACAGGGATCTCGGGATCGTAGCAGGTTTTGATCTCGTCGATCACCCTTTGCATCAGCTCCGTATTTTTTGTAATGATGATAGCGCTCATGGTGTCTTAATTAACCCTCAACAATCTGAAATGTTTAAAATTTATAATCTTTATAGCCGGTGGTAAATTCGGCATCGTCGATTTTCGGGTTTACCTGCAAAAAGAAATAATCGTATTGCTCAAAGAGGCCTTTATCGTCCGACACCTTCACGCCAATCGGCAGGTTATAGAGCTGGTCGATGTACAACACCACATCTTTGGCGTAGGCATTAGGCACTTTCAGCACCTGTCCTTTTTTCAGGATATCAAAGTAATCACTGAGCTTCGGATTCACCTCGAGTATTTTGTATTCGCTGATGTGCAGCTTGCGGGCAATCGTAGTAATGCTTTCGTTGTCGCCTACCGTGTAATTCTCATAGCCGTAATCCTTATTGGTAATGGTGACCTTATAGCAGGGGCGGTTGTTGTAGCGCTCTTCGCCTTCCAGCTTAAAATACTGGTCGAATCGGTCGCCTACTTTCAGGGCCATGTATTCCACGATGCTGGCAAAATAATCGAAGCCCATTTCGTTGATGGTATGGTGCTGGTCCTGGCGCATAAGGCTTCCCAGCGGATCGAGGCTAAGGTTGATGTAAGGAAAGGAGTTGGGCTTCACATAGGCCTTGTTTCCGTTCCAGCCATTTACCCAGATCAGCTCAATGCCTTTGATGTATACATAAAGCTTCCGCGGCGAGCGGCAGAGCTTCACCGACGACTCGTAATGGTTGAATCCTTTTTTGCCGCGTTCGGTGATTTTTAAACTATACTTGAAACGGTCCACCGCATCGATGGATTTTATCATTTTGAAAATCAATTCCTTGGCGGTGGCCTCTGTTTTTTGAGAATAAGCCAACCGGCTCATAAACAAGCAACTACACAGGACAATCAGGGTGAATAATCGGGCAAATAACATCGCCGCAAAGGTAATAGAATCTTTAATAATTTTTTAAAAAACTGATAATTAATTGGTTATTGAAAAAGCAGGCAAAATCGAAAGATTTTCATAAATTTATTGACAAAAGGACGCTAAAAACACCTACTTTCGAAGTCCCGCAAATGATACACTACACACAGATAACCCAGCTGATCAGCGAATTGCTCTACAGGCATGACTGCGTGATCGTTCCCGGGTTTGGCGGTTTTGTATCGCGGAGCCACAGCGCAGGCTTCAATAAGGGAAATAATTTATTGTTTCCGCCTGCCAAGCACATTCTTTTCAACCGCAACCTCATTCACAACGACGGCCTGCTCGTTACTTCGCTGATGGAGCGGAATGCCGTTTCCTTTGAGGAAGCCACCAGGCTCACGGAGGAATACAGGCAATATATCCAATCCCTGTTGAGCGCCAAAAAACGCTTTGAGCTTCAGAATATCGGGCTCCTGTACATAGACAGCGAGAACAGCCTGCGCTTTGAAGCGAAAGCGGATATGAACTTCCTGTTCGATGCCTTTGGCTTTGAGCCTGTCACCGCCAACGAGCTTCCGGTGGAAAGCGAGAAGCCGGTGCACAAACCTGTTTTTGAAGATCGCGTGGTGGCCGCAACGGTGCCAACGGTCCTCAGGCCGAAAAGGTCGTATGCCCGTGTGGCGGCGCTGGCTATCGGGATCCCGGCAGCCATGGCTTTTTTACTGTTAGCCGCTACTTCCAAACCGATGCAGCCTATCATGCACTCGTCGGTAAATCCTTTCTACACACCCGAAAAAACCTATATCCCAAGCCATAGCCCCGAGCGCAAAGCGTTTATCATTGCCGACGTGGAGAAACCTTCTTTCCTCGCCGACGCTAATGGCTACGCGGCCTTTACGCTTGGCAACAACGGGCGCGTGATGATGGCCAACACCAACGAGCCGATGCTTCGCCCTGATAAAACGCGGGTGGCAAACACTACGGTAAAAAGCAGACTGAACTTCAATGGAAAATTCCAAGTGGTGCTGGGCTGTTTCGGCGTGAGGGAAAATGCCGAGCGCCTGGTAGCCGAGCTTCGCGCCGCGCAGGTGAATGCCGGCGTCAGCGGTGTGAATGCCAAGGGCCTGCACGTGGTAAGCTGCGGCTCTTTCAGTAGCAGGCAGGATGCAGTGCATCTGCTCGACACCATCCGCCGGCGCTATCCGAATGCCTGGATCATGGCACAATAAACTAGGCTTTTTCCTGTTAATTATACGGTTACATCCCCTCTTAATTTAAGATGTCAGACCATGCAGATCCACACTATTAAAAGTAAATTGTTTTCGCTACCTTCGTTCGCGTTGAGATCGCTGCACCTTGCCATATTCATTCTCTTTTCCGCCGTGGCAGCGCATGCGCAAACCGATACGACGAGGGCGGTAAAAAAAGACAGCGTTAAAGTCTACAATCCCAAGGAAGAAATTGCCTACGATGGTAAGCGCTACAGGGTTTACAACAACTGGCTTACCTTTGGAGGCGGCGCCAACTACAACACCAAATGGCCCAAAGACCAGAAGAACCTGGCCGTGGATTACAGCTTCCACCTCAAGCAATATTATTTCAGGGCCGGCGCCTTTATGAGCGGCAATGATTTTACGGCTGCCAACAGCTATAACTTTCACCTGGGCGTAGGCGCCCGAAAGGAACATGAGAAATACAACCTCTCTGCATTCATTGGCCCCTCCTACTCTTATTTCAAACGGCCGCTCAGCGACAGCACCGAATTCGGCTTACCTGCCATCCTCAATACGGTGTACAACCGCCTCGGGGGCTATGCATGCCTCGAAGCCGTCTACAAGATCAAGTACGATGTAGGACTAGGCGGTCAGATCTTCTGCGACTATAACGAAGTGCAGATGATCTATGGCGTAAGGCTGGTCGTTTACTTCTCGGGCGCGTACCGGGGCATCAAATACGGCTACCGCAAACCGGCTCCAAAAAAATAAGGGTGACACGCGATTTTATAATTGTCGGGCAAGGCATTGCAGGTTCTGTACTGGCTTTATCCTTACTGAAAGCGGGCTACAGCGTACTGGTGATCGACGAGCCTTCGCTCTCCTCCTGCTCCCGCGTGGCAGCCGGCATCTGGAACCCTATCGTATTCAAACGCCTCACCAGGAGCTGGCTGGCAACTGAGCTTGTACCGGAGCTCACGGCTTTCTACAAAGATGCCTCCGGTCTTTTCGGTGTGGAGCTTATCCGCGAACGCGCCATCATCAAGCCTTTTACCGAACAGCAGGAAAAAAACCTCTGGACCAGAAAAGCGGAAAGCGACCGAGTGTTCCTGGATCCCGAACTATACCATGGCCTGAAGCTCAGCGCAAAGGACACACTTGATGATTATGCCAGAGTCATGCAGGCCGGGAACCTGGATGTAAAGCTCTTCCTGGAAAAAACCAGGGACTACCTGGCGCAAAAGGATTCCTATCTGTGCGAGCGGTTCAATTACCGCGATTTACAATACGACGGCGAAAAGGCTTTCTACAAACACGTTCATCCTAAGCATGTCGTGTTCTGCGAAGGGCACCTGCTTAGCAAAAATCCTTTTTTTGATTTCATTCCGATGAAACCTGCCAAAGGCGAAGTGCTCACCATCCGCTGCGAAGGCCTGCTTTTAGAGCATGACATCCTCAACAAGGGGATCTTTATCATGCCGTCAGGAAACCATACATACAAGGTAGGCGCTACCTACGACTGGGAAGACCTGAGCGACACGCCTACCGAAGCCGCCAAGGAAATGCTGATCCGTAAACTGAAAGCCGTGATCTCTGTTCCTTTTGATGTGATTGCCCACGAAGCCGGTGTGAGGCCTGCCGTGATCGACCGCCGTCCGTTGGTAGGAAGGCATCCTTCCTACGACAATCATCACCTGTTCAATGGCTTCGGCACCAAAGCGGTGATGCTTGCTCCTTTCTTCGCCCGGCAATTCGTAGAGCATTTCAAAGACGGGAAGCCGCTACACCCGGAGGTGGATCCCCGGCGGTTTTATAAGGAGTAAATGCTGACGATGGTTTCGAGAGCCTCAACCACCGTCCCGTTGACTGAGGCCCTCGAAGTCAACAGTGCAAAAAACATTCAAAGTGACAAACCGAAAAGACCAACCACAAAATATAAAACATCCAAAATTTAATTTTTTGTTTTCGTGAAAATCCGCTAATTTGGTTAAGGTTAAAACATGCTACCGAAAAAGAACAAGCCGAGACTGATTGGACGCCGTGAATACGTCGATTTTCCTTTATTAGCCATCAGCCATACAGAAGCCAAAATAGATACCGGTGCTTATACTTCTTCCATCCATTGCCGGCACATCGAGCAGGTTAACAGGAACGGCAAAGAGCTGCTCGAGTTCAAGCTTATGGACGACACCGTACACCGCGTGGAGGAATACACCCGCAAGTTCATCAAAAATTCTTTCGGGGAAAAGGAAGAGCGCTTCATCATTAAAACACTCATTCACATTGGCCGGAAAAAGATTCTGACCACCGTATCACTCAGCGACCGCGGCAACATGCGCTACCCGGTGCTCATCGGGCGCCGCCTGCTGAAAGGTAAATTCATTGTGGATGTGAACCTCGTTTATACCAACGGATTAAACCTGAAAAAAATCAACACCTAATACCTCACCCTACATGAGAATAGCGATCTTATCCCGGAATAAAAACCTGTATTCCACCAAACGACTGATAGAAGCGGCGGAACAGCGCGGCCACGAAGTGGTGGTGCTGGACCACATGAAATGTGTGCTGGTGATCGAAGCCGGCAGGCCGCATATTTACTACAATGGCAAGGAAGTAACCGACATCCAGGCGGTGATCCCACGCATCGGGGCCAGTGCTACCTTTTACGGATCGGCTGTGGTACGCCAGTTTGAGATGATGAAGATCTTCACCGCCGTGGAATCGCAGGCGCTGGTACGTTCGAGGGATAAGCTCCGCAGCCTGCAGATCCTGGCGCGTGCGGGCATCGGCATGCCGAAATCGGCTTTTGCCAATGAACCCAAAGACATTGAATCGGTGATTGCCAGCATTGGCGGTGCGCCTTGTGTGGTAAAGCTTTTGGAAGGAACCCAAGGCATTGGCGTGATCCTGGCCGAGAACGACAAGGCAGCCAAATCGGTGATCGAGGCCTTTCTGAAACTCGACGCCAATATGCTGGTGCAGGAATTCATCAAGGAATCGAAAGGTGCGGATATCCGTGTATTTGTAGTAGATGGGCAGATCGTAGGGGCCATGAAGCGCCAGGCCAAGGAAGGTGAGTTCCGGAGCAACCTGCACCGGGGCGGCACCGCTTCCCTGATAACCCTGAGCCCGGAAGAGCGCGCAACAGCGATTAAGTCTGCCAAAAAGCTTGGCCTGGGCATTGCCGGCGTCGACCTTTTGCAAAGCAACCGCGGGCCGCTGGTAATGGAAGTCAACTCATCGCCGGGACTGGAAGGCATTGAAGGTGCCACAGGCATCGATATTGCCGGAAAGATCATTGAATATGTAGAGCGTAATGAGTTTAATGCGCCGGGACAATAATGTATGAAAGACTTCACCATCAATGCTCAGACCGTTAGTCCCGGAGAATGCAAACAAATCGTCCTGAACTCTTACGAGCTCCACACCAAAACCAATATTGAAATCCCGGTATTTGTATTCCGGAGCAATACAGATGGCCCGACCATCCTGCTCTCTGCGGGCATGCATGGCGAGGAAACCAACGGCATCGAGATCATCCGCCGCATCATCACGCGCGACGAGATGAAGCACCTGAACTGCGGAAACGTCATTGCCATCCCGGTGATCAACAGCGTATCGTTTTTATTCGGCAGCCGCGAGCTCCCGGATGGCAGGGACCTCAACCGTTGTTTCCCCGGAAACAAAAAAGGCTCTTTCGGCAGCCGCATCGCTTACGACCTTATGAAATATATTGTTCCGCTCATCGACTTCGGGGTTGATTTCCACACGGGCGGCGCCAAGATCAGCAACTCTCCCCAGATCCGCTGTGTGTTCGAATTCAGCGAGAATGTATCGCTGGCGGAAAAATTCTCTCCTCCGCTCATTATCGACAGCTCCTACAGGGAGGGCACTTTCCGGAAAGAGGCTGCCAAAAAAGGAAAGCCTATCCTGGTATATGAAGGCGGCGAAAGCATGCGCCTGGATTATAGCGCCATCAACGAGGGAGTGAACGGCTGCCTGCGTCTTATGAAAAATTTCGGCATGACCGACCTGGATGTGCCGAACAACCATTCGGTGAAGATCCGCAAGGACACCTGGATCAGGGCCAATGCCAGCGGCCTCTTCCACATGAATGCCACCAATGGCGCTTATGTGGAGAAAAATGATCTGCTGGGCGTGATTTGCAATCCTTTCGGTTCGGTGGAATATAAGATCCTTTCTACCGTTGATGGGTATATTGTGGGCATCAACAACCAGCCGGTGGTAAACCAGGGCGATGCGCTCATCCACATTGGGATGGAGTAAGCCTTTCCGGAAGGCCTGAAAGACCAGCAACTTCATTGCCGAAGCAGAGAAAAGCCTGTGGTGCTTTAGCGTATTGGTATCTAAATTGCAGTATCTGTGACACTTAGTATCAACATGACCACAGCAATCATACATAGGCTGTCAGCGCGCGCGTTCTTCCTGTTGATTGCCTTATTCAGCCTTCAAGGTCTACAGGCCCAAAAAGACACAAGCGGCCTGAAGGATTCTTTAAGATTCTACAAAAAGATCAAGGCCTTTGCCTATAAACGCAAGCTTACCAAAATGGCTTACGACGCGGTATTTGTGGAGCCCAAACCGGTAGAATATCCTAAGGAACCGGCCTCAAAGGAGGAAAAGATCGTGAATCCTTACCTTAAGTACAAGGATAAGATCGTCCGAAACATCCGCATCAAAGTGTACGACCCCTTCGGCTACTCGCTGAACGATACGGTACCCCGAAACGTCAACCGGTTGGAACGCGCGGGCAACCGCGCCCATACCACCACGCGGAAATGGATCATCATCAACAAGCTCTTGTTTAAGGAAAACAAACCCCTGAACCCCCTTGAGCTGAGCGAAAGCGAACGGGTACTACGCGAAGCCCGGTACATCAACGACGTCAGCATTTTCGTCACGCCTTCGGCTACCAGTATGGACAGCGTGGATGTGAACGTTACCGTAATCGACAAATGGCCGATCACCGTTCCGTTTCTTGTAACGGATGTGTTTGTCAATGCCAAGTTCAGGAACTACAACCTTTTTGGAGTGGGCCAAACCTTCGAACAGTTTGCTGAGGTGCGGCGGCCGAACCTGCTTGATTTTTACGGTTCCTACAGCATCGACAACATTGACAATACGTACATTACGGCAACGCTTTTCTACCGCACCAATAAAGACATTACACAAACCTCCATTTCATTCGACCGTGGCTTTTATTCGCCTCTGGCAAAGTGGGCCGGCGGCGTGTACCTCTCCAAAGCCTGGGCGTTCTATGATTACAAGGATTCGCTCGATGAGCCCAGGCGCGCCAATAACGACTACATCAGCTACGATGTGTGGGCTGCCAAGAGCTTTAAGTTCAGTAAGGATACGACGATCTTCAACCAAAGCACAAGCTTTATTGTAGGTGGCCGTTACTATGCCAACGAGTACCAGCGCCGTCCCAATGCCGACATTGATCCCGGCAGAACGGTTTTAAACTCTTACGGCGTGGTAGGCAATATCGGCTTTGCCATTCAACAGTATTACAAGGATAAATACATTTACCGTTTTGGTGCCAACGAAGACGTACCGGAGGGAATTATCATCCAGTATATTTATGGCGGCCTGAAGATCGAGTCGAAAAAGATCCGGTATTACAGCGGCATCGAAGTGGCCCGAGCCAAGCATTTCAGAGGCTTCGGCTATGTTTCGTCCACTTTCGGCTATGGCGTGTTTTTTAACAGGCAGGTACCCAATGATGTGACTTTGAAATACAATCTTTATTATTTCAGCGATCTGCTGAAAAAAGGGCGCTGGTATTTCCGCCAATTTCTTAAGTACGATTATGTCTTCGGCGAGAACAAAGTGTCGAACGAGCGTATTACCATCAGTTCCGACGACCTGTATGGTTTTAGCAGTGGCTCACTGGCGGGGACTACCAAAATGGTCCTTAATTCGGAGACGGTGGCTTACCTCCCCTACAACCTCATCGGCTTTCATCTGGCGCCGGTTGTTACGGCTGGTTTCGGCATTATTGGTGGCCCGGAGCAGCACCTGGTGGAGAGCAATCTGTACCAGGCCTATACTGTTGGCGTGATGGTGAGGAACGAAAACCTGCTAAGCAGCACCTTCCAGGTATCTTTTGGCATGTACCCGTTTTTTCCGGATGGCGGCAATTATATTCTCAAATATAATCCCATCGCCAGCTTCACATTGAGGGTGCGTAATTTTACGGTATCCAAACCTTCGTTCATAAGCTATTGATGACTTATTCAACAGTCTGGCAAGCATTCGGGGCATTATTTCTACATTTATGACGAGGCTGATTTTTCTAAAAATTTTTAAATATTTGTTTCACAAACAATTAAAAAAACACGTATCTTTGGCACGGTATTGATAATAAAGATAACAGCTCTTAGTACTTAAAATACAACATTGCGAACATTTTATTGCGTTCATAACGGTAATATTCTTTTACTGTTATAATTCGGGGGAGTTCAAAAACGCAATAAAAACATAAGCGCAATGTTCCTAAAATGGCGGTGTTCTCATAACATCGCCATTTTGTTTTTATACCATTCTCGTCCATATACCTTTTCTCATCAGGTTCAATCTCTGCTATGCAGATCCATATTAAACGATCGTATGGCATAAACATTCATCAATGTCCTCAGGCGATTTTCCGGGCTTTCATACTCCGTCTGAACGATGTCGTACCTGTCACAAAAAAAGCCTGTCACGGTTCATTGTGACAGGCTTTTTATTTAAGAGTAATGTATATATTTTAAGCTCCTATACCATGGCAGTTTTTGAATTTTTTGCCGCTGCCGCAAGGACAAGGGTCGTTTCTGCCGACCTTTTGCTCCACCCTCACCGGTTGTTGTTTCGGGCGCGGCATTTCCTGCTGTTGTTGCTGTGCTTCTTCTTCGCTACGGCTCTCTACGAGCTTTTCTTTCGGGCGCTGCTGCACAGGTTCCTGGGTAAAGCGTGTCTGCTGCACCGGCTGGCTGTCGCCTTCCACCGGCAAACCTCCTTTCATGAGGAAAGAGATGATATCCTTGCTTGTTTTGGCGATCATGTCCCTGAAGAGGTTGAAGGATTCGAGCTTGTATACCACTAAAGGGTCTTTCTGCTCCAAGGCTGCATTTTGCACCGATTGCTTCAGGTCGTCCATCTCACGCAAATGCTCTTTCCATGAATCGTCGATCATAGCAAGGATCACTGTTTTTTCGAATACCGATACCAGCTCGCGACCTTCGGTTTCATAGGCCTTTTTCAGGTTCGCCATGATCTGTATCGTGCGAACACCATCGGTAAAAGGCGTAACGATATTCTCGAAATGGTTATCAGGATTTGTATACACGCCTTTCACCACAGGGAAGGCCATCTCGGCAATCTGTTGTGACTTCTGGCGGTAATGCTGCTCTGCCTGCTCAAATAAGGTTTGTACGAGGTTGTCTTCCTTGCCATTCAGAAATTCTTTTTCGGAGAATGGTGATTCCATACCGAAGTTTTTCAGGCATTCGAACGTAAAGCCTTCAAAGTCCCTGCTTGCGTAGAATTCCGTTACAAGGCTCTCCGATACTTCGTAGATCATATTGGCAATATCAATGCTCAGGCGATCGCCGTTGAGGGCATGGCGCCTGCGTTTGTATACCACATCACGCTGTGCGTTCATCACGTCATCGTACTCGATGAGGCGCTTACGCGTACCGAAGTGGTTCTCCTCTACTTTTTTCTGTGCACGCTCAATGGATTTGGAGATCATGGAATGCTGGATCACTTCTCCCTCTTCCAGGCCCATACGGTCCATGAGGCTGGCAATACGCTCGCTACCGAAGAGTCGCATCAGGTTGTCCTCCAAGCTCACGTAGAACTGGGAGCTTCCGGGATCGCCCTGACGTCCGGAACGTCCGCGCAACTGCCTGTCTACACGGCGCGACTCGTGGCGTTCGGTACCCACAATGGCCAAGCCGCCCGCTTCTTTCACGCCAGGCCCTAATTTAATATCCGTACCGCGGCCTGCCATGTTGGTGGCAATGGTTACGGTTCCTGCCTGCCCTGCTTCCGCCACAATATCGGCTTCCTTCTGGTGCAGCTTCGCGTTGAGTACATTATGCTTGATGCCGCGCAGCTTGAGCATGCGGCTCAGCAACTCGGAGATATCAACGGTGGTGGTACCGATAAGCACCGGCCTTCCGGCTTCCACCAGTTTCACCGTGGCATCGATTACCGCATTGTATTTCTCGCGATTGGTTTTGTAAACGAGGTCCTGCTCGTCTTTACGTGAAATGGCTTTATTGGTAGGGATCACCACCACATCCAGCTTATAGATGTCCCAGAACTCCTGAGCTTCCGTTTCGGCTGTACCGGTCATACCCGCCAGCTTATTGTACATGCGGAAGTAATTCTGCAAGGTAATGGTAGCATAGGTTTGTGTCGCCGCTTCGATCTTCACATTTTCTTTGGCTTCGAGCGCCTGGTGCAGGCCATCGCTGTAACGGCGGCCTTCCATGATACGGCCCGTCTGCTCATCCACGATCTTGATCTGGCCATCTGCGATCACGTACTCCTGGTCGATCTCAAACAGGGAGTAGGCTTTCAATAACTGGTTTACGGTGTGGATGCGCTCGCTCTTCACGCTGAAATCACGCATCAGCGATTCTCTCAGGGCGATTTTCTCTTTCGGATCTTCGAAAGAACGTTTTTCCAGTTCGGCAATCTCTTCGCCCACGTTCGGGATCACGAAGAAGTTCGGATCGTCGCCACTGCCTGTAATGAGGTCAATGCCTTTTTCCGTTAAATCAACCGTGTTGTTTTTTTCATCGATCACGAAGTATAATTCCACATCGATCTTATGCATTTCCTTTTGCTGGTCCTGCATGTAATAGTTTTCTGTTTTTTGCTGCAGGGCTTTCACGCCCGGCTGGCTCAGGAATTTGATGAGGGCGCCGTTCTTTGGCAAGCCACGGTAGGCGCGCAATAAAGGAATACCGGCTTCCTTCTCATTGCCTTCCGCAAACAGGCGCTTGGCTTCCGTCAGGCAGGTCTGGATGTAGGCTTTCTGAGCTGCCAGTAATTTTTCCACCCTCGGCTTGAACTCCATGAACTCGTGCTTATCACCGGTTGGCGTAGGCCCTGAAATAATGAGGGGTGTACGGGCATCATCGATCAATACCGAATCGACCTCATCCACAATAGCAAAGTTATGTTTGCGCTGAACCAGGTCCGAGATATCACGGGCCATGTTGTCACGCAGGTAATCGAAACCGAACTCATTGTTGGTTCCGTAAGTGATATCGCAGAGGTAAGCCTGGCGGCGGGCATCGGTATTGGGCTCGTGCTTGTCGATACAATCTACGCTTAAGCCATGGAACTGGAACAGGGGCGCGTTCCATTCGCTGTCCCGTTTTGCCAGGTAGTTATTCACCGTTACCACGTGTACGCCGCGCCCTGATAAGGCATTGAGGAATACAGGCAGTGTGGACACGAGGGTTTTACCCTCACCGGTAGCCATCTCTGAAATTTTTCCCTGGTGCAGCACTGTGCCGCCGATCAGCTGCACATCATAGTGCACCATGTTCCATACCACTTCATTGCCGGCAGCTATCCAGCGGTTTTTCCAGGCCGCCTTGTCGCCGCTAAGTACAACGTTCTTATGTGTCTGTGCTATTTTTTTATCGAAGTCGTTGGCAGTTACGACCACTTCTTCGTTCTCCGAAAAGCGGCGCGCCGTATCTTTTAAGATGGCATAAGCTTCCGGAAGGATGGCATCCAGTTCCTCTTCTATTTTTTTGGTGATCTCTTTCTCCAGCTCATCCATCTCTTTGTACAGAGCTTCCTTGGCTTCTACGTTCAGGTCGAACTCCTTTTCCACACGGGCCTTAATGGCATCCACCTCTGCCTGCTCTTTCTTCACGGCATCCTGCACTTTCTGCTTCAAAGCAGACACTTTGGCCCGGAGCTCATCGTTCGATAGGGATTTAAGGGTAGGATATATTTCAATGATCTTATCGACGATCGGCTGAATGGACTTGATATCTTTTTCGGATTTGGTACCGAAAAACTTCTTGAGGAACGTTAGCATAATGTATCTTAAATTTAAGCTAACGAAAGTACAAAAAATACGCCATAACCGGGTTTATAATTATTATTAAATAATTAACTGAGAATCAGCCAATTTTTCAGCGATCCGGCACCTGCCTTGTCATATTCATTCATCCCTGTGCCTTTTTGACAGACGAACCGCTAAAGATTGATTATCTTGCCAGTTATTCGCTGAAAGCGCCCATTTATCAAAAAGGGCTGGGAAACTCTTTTTAATTTAATACTTTAGTAATGACCGAATGCAAACCCCTCTACACAAGATATTCCGGATCCTGGCAGGCTTAGTGCCTGCGCTTTTATATATTCTTCCCGGCTTTGCCCAGCAGTACAACTTCAAAAACTATTCGGTAGAGAATGGCCTGCCTTATGTGCAGATCTTTGCCATGTACCAGGACAGCAAGGGGTATTTGTGGAGTGGCGGCTATGGCGGCTTGAGTAAGTTCAACGGCAAAACCTTCAAGAGCTATTCGCCGAAGAACGGCCTGGCCAACCACTATGTGAATGCCATTATCGAAGACCAGTTCCATTTTATTACCGTGGGCACCATCGACGGGCTGAGTGTCATTGATAAAGTGGACGGGCAGGTGAGCAACTATTATGTGAAAGACGGACTGCCTTCCAATTATGTGACGAGCTTTTGCCTCGATCCGCGTATAGGCCTGTGGACAGGGACCAACAAGGGCCTCTGCATCTGGGACGGAAAAAAAGTGGTACAGGTGCCTTTCTTCAATGGCTATACCATCAGCTGCCTGCTGTATTCGGAGAAATACGGCGTGCTGGTAGGTACCGATAAAGGCCTTTACCGGGAGAAAAAACATTTCCGGGAATTTGAGCTGATGATCGACAGTGTAAACGTGACCTCTCTCTCGGGATTTACGCCGGAGGGGCAGCTCTACGTGGGAACGGATAACGGGCTCTACCTGATTGACATGCCGAAGCATAGCCGGAATGTGTTCCATGTAAGCAACGGCCTGATCGATGAGAACATCACGGCCGTTCTTTACCAGAAGAACGGCACCGTATGGATAGGTTCCAAGAGCGGGCTGATCAGCTTTAATGGCAAGGAGTTTTCGTATTACAACATCAGCTACGACAACAACTCAAACCACATCCGCACCTTACTGATCGATTATGAGGACAACCTGTGGATAGGTACTCACAGCGGCCTCTACAAGTTCAGAGGCAAGGGCTTTACGGTATACGACCGCAAGGACGGACTTGGCGGCGCTTTCATCTACCAGATCACCCGCGATGCGAAAGAGAATTTATGGCTGGGCACGGAGGCCAATGGCGCTTATAAATTCTCGGAGGGCTTTTTCAAGAACTACAGCACGAAGGAAGGCCTCATCGATAACCGCGTGGCCTGCATCCTGCCGATGGATGATGGCAGCATCTGGTTCGGGACGGACAAGGGGATCTCCATATTCAGGAACGAGAAATTTTATAACCTGGAGCCGGGTACGGAGTTTAAGCAGCAGGCTCCCATCAACTGCTTTTACAAGGACAGTAAGAATACGATCTGGGTGGGTGGAAAGAACGGCGTAACGGCCATGCGAAAAAAAGGAAATGCGTATGAGTCGACGTATTACCAACTGCCCGCCATCAGCATCAACAACAACGACTACGAGGTGTGGAGCTTTATTGAGGATTCGAAAGGCGACATCTGGGCGGGCACCTACCTGGTTGGCCTTTTCAAGCTGGAAGGCGACGCATTTAAACGGCAGAACATTTCTTCTCCGGAGCCGGTTACAACGGCGCTCGACCTGTGCAAGGACAACGAGGGAAATATCTACGCGGCCACCCTGAACGGTGTTCTGATCTTCAATCCGCACAGGCACAGCTACAAAATCATTTCAGAGAAAGAAGGGCTGAGCTCGGAGCTTGTGTACGCCATCGGCCTCACCAAGGACAACCGCTACCTCTGGGCCGGCACCAACCAGGGCATTAACCGCATCGACGTGAAAAAGCTGAACTATGGCATCGTTAATATTCTTTCCTACAGCAAGGCCGACGGCTTCAGCGGCGTAGAATCCAACACGCACGGCATCTACGAAGACAAGGATAGCAGCATCTGGTTCGGCACAGTAAACGGCCTGATCAAATATTCGCCGAAGGAATTTATTCCAAACGATAATTTGCCGAAGACCAATATCACAAAGATAAAACTGGCTTTCCAGGATACCCTGCTTGCCAATGGCTCCGTGCTTCCTTATTCGCTCAACAACATCAGCTTCGATTTTATCGGCATCTGCCTCACCAATCCTGATAAGGTACAGTACACCTACAAGCTGGAAGGCTTCGATAAAACCTGGAGCCCTTATACGGACATTAATTTTGTGAAGTACGACAACCTGCCCGCCGGCAAATACACCTTTAAGGTGAAAAGCTGCAACAATGAAGGGATCTGGACCATTGACGCCACCGAGTTTTCTTTTGAGATCAGCCCAGCCTTTTATAAAACCTGGTGGTTCATTCTGGGCAGTGTGATCTTTGTGGTAGGCTCGCTGGTGCTCGTGTTCCGCATCCGCCTGAACCAGCTGAATAAAAAACAGAAAGCAAAATTCGAGCAGGAGGTAGAGATCTCGAAAGCGGAGCTGAAGGCTTTGCGCGCGCAAATGAACCCGCATTTCGTGTTCAACTCCCTGAACTCCATACAGCACTACATCCTCAACAGCAAAAGCGAAGAGGCTGCAAAGTATCTTAATAAATTTGCAAAGCTGATCCGCCTTATTTTGAACAACTCAGACAAGCCCACGGTAACCATCAACGAAGATTTAGAGGCGCTGATCCTTTACCTGGAGCTGGAAAAAATGCGCTTCGAAAACAAATTCGATTACAGCATTGAGGTAAGCAACGAAATTGACGGCGACTACGACGAGATCCCACCCATGCTCGTACAACCTTATATCGAAAATGCGATCCTGCACGGCATCAATCCTAAAGCCGAAAACGGGCATATTACCATCCGGCTGGGCCTGGTGAATCAGTACATTAAAATTTCGGTGATCGATAATGGCGTTGGACGGGAAGCCTCAAAATCCTTAAAAAGCCTGCATGCATCGACCAAACACAAGTCGCTCGGCATGAAGATCACCAAAGACCGTTTGCGTTTGTTAAATAGTATGCAACAATCGAATCTGAGCGTCAATATTACAGACATCTATAACTCGGAAAAGAAAGCTGTAGGTACACAGGTGGACTTATATATACCATATGTAAAATAAAAGATTAAATTTAAGATCTGATTTTTGGTCCTACCAACATTAAAACCAATTGACATACACTAAAACTAATACACATGAAAGCATTGATCATTGAAGATGAACAAAAAAGCCGGGAGATGCTGGCTACGCTGATCAAGAAAAACTTCTCCGATATTGCCCTTGTGGGTGAAGCAAAGAATGTGGCGGAAGGCGTGGATCTCATCAAAACGCTTCATCCCGATCTTGTATTCCTGGACATCAGCATGCCGGACGGCACAGGCTTCGATGTTCTGGAGAAAGTACAGGGCCTGAAATTCGAGATCATTTTTACCACGGCTACCGATAAGCATGCTTTGAAAGCCATTAAGTACAGCGCCTGCGATTACCTGCTGAAACCTATCGACATTGAAGAGCTGAAAGTGGCTATTGAAAAGGTATTGTCGAAAAAAAGCAACAGCATGCCGAGCATGGAGAACCTCCAGTTCCTGATCCAGAATCTCAAGCGTGCCGACGACAACTACAGCAAGATCACCCTGCCCACAGGCAACGCATATGAGATCGTCAACATCAAAGACATCATCCGTTGCGAGGCCGACGGGAGCTATACCAATTTCTTTTTAACGGGAGCTAAAAAGCTGATGGTATCGGCCAGCTTAAAACATTACGAAGACCTTTTGCCTGCCAATGATTTTATCCGCATTCACCACCATCACCTCATCAACATGAACCATGTGGTGCGTTTCCTGAAAGTGGATGGCGGCTACGCGATCATGAGCGATAACTCGCAGCTTGAGATCAGCCGACGCAAGAAAGATGCCTTCCTTGAGCGATTGAATGCGGTATAACACCGGTTACCGCCAGGCCATGTCTTATCGGGCAATAGAAAAAAAATTACTTCACTGCGTTCGCAATGACGCTTTAAATAAAAAATCCCGCCACGATCATCATGACGGGATTTTTTGTGAATGAGATTGTTACTTATTCGAGAACCACTTTCACAAGCCTGATTCCGTTATTCAATTGTATTTTCAGGTAGTACACGCCTCTGCCGTAGCTGCTCATGTCTACCGGCAGGCGTTGAGGATCCCCGCTGCTTTCCTTCATCACCGTTTGCCCGAGTGTGTTGAGCACTTCCACATCCAGCTTCGCGGTATTGCCTGGTGCGGAAATGGTAAACAGGCCGGTGTTAGGATTAGGGTACACCGCCACGTGGCTACCCGATGCGAGGTCTTCCACGCCTGTACATAATGCTACCGATACAGGGACTGTTTGCATGGTCTCGCAGGCGCCGTTGCTTCCTGTAACCGTGTATACCAGCGATGAGGCCGGGAATGCCACAACCGTGCTGCCGCTGGTCGAAGACAGGCCTGTAGCCGGCAACCAGGTATAAGTGGATGCTCCCGAAGCATTAAGCGTTGTGGTGGAACCTGCACAAATAGTAGACGGTGCTGAGGCTGTTAATACAGGAGCTGATACCACATTGAGGGTAAAGGTTACGGAGGCATTGCCACAGGTGGATGCGCTTGACACGGTGTACACTGTAGTGGATACAGGGGCAAAGGTGGCCGAAGAACCGGATCCTGAAGGCGTCCATGTGTAGGTTGTTCCACCGCTGACATTAACGGTTACCGGTGTTCCGCTACACACGGTTGTATTGGTAATAGATGTCGTGAGGGTTGGCACCTGGCTTACCAGGATCATCACACTCAATTGGGCGCTGCAGCTACCATTGGCACCGGTAACACTGTACGTGGTGGTAGTGGTTGGGCTTACGGCAATGGACGCCGTTGTTTGCGATCCGGGCTGCCAGGCATAGGAAGAAGCGCCTGAAGCGGTTAAGGTTGTGGTTTGACCGGCACAGAGCGTGGTAGAAGATGCGCTGATGCTTAAGGCGACATTTGGTGTCACATTGATGGTGAAGGTTTTTGGAACGCCTGTACAACCGCCAAAGGTACCGGTAACGGTATATACCGTTGTAGATGTTGGTGATAATACACTCATGGATCCTGAGCCGGATGGCAGCCAGTTGTAAGAGATCGCGCCCGACACACTGACATTGACCGCCGTTCCGCTACAAATGGTGGTATTGGTTACAGAGCTTACAAGCGTAGGCGTTGCGGTAACATTCACGGTGACCATGGTATTCGTGCTGCCGCAGCTTCCGTTGGCGCCTGTTACCGTATAGGTTGTGGTTGTTGACGGGCTTACCGTGATGGCAGATGTGCTTTGCCCGCCCGGCAACCAGGTATAGGTGGTAGCGCCGCTGGCCGCCAGGGTGGCTGTTTGCCCGGAACAGATGGTGGAGGACGAGGCTGTCAGGGCAAGGGTCGGTGTGCTTGTTACAGTAATGGTCACTGTTCTTACAGCGCTTGTGCAGGACCCGCTCGTACCGGTAATACTGTATATGGTTGTGGCTGCGGGACTCAACACGCTGGATGTGCCGGAGCCTGACGGCGACCAGGCATAGCTGCTTGCTCCGCCTACATTAACAGTTACCGGCGTGCCGCTGCAGATGGTTGTGTTCGTCACAGAAGCGGTAACTGTTGGCGCCGCATTCACGGTAACGGCGATGGTTTTGCTGGAGGTACAGCTGCCTGTGGTGCCTGTCACAGTATACACCGTTGTACTGGTAGGATTGACACTCATGGTTGGCGTGCTGACACTGCCCGGGAACCAGGCATAGGTAGTGGCTCCTGATACCGTTAACGTTGTGCTTTGCCCGGAACAGATGGTGGAAGAGGAAGCGCTGACGGCAAGCGTCGGTGATGCGGCCACATTGATGGTCACTGTTTTTACAGCGCTGTTGCAGGTGCCGTTGGAGCCTGTGATGCTATAGACCGTGGTGGCAGAAGGGTTGAGCACGCTTGATGTTCCTGAGCCTGAAGGCGACCAGGTATAGCTGGTTGCGCCGCCTACATTGACGGTGACAGGTGTACCGTTGCAGATGGTGGTATTCGAAACCGAAGCGGTGACTGTTGGCGCTGTAAGCACTGTGACGGTAATCGTTTTGCTGGAAGTACAGCTGCCGTTGGTACCGGTAACGGTATACACGGTTGTACTGGTAGGATTGGCGCTCATGGTCGGCGTACTTACTCCACCCGGGAACCAGGCATAGGTGGTGGCTCCTGACACGGTTAAGGTCGTACTCTGCCCGGAACAGATAGTGGAAGAGGAAGCGCTGACGGCAAGCGTTGGTGTGGTGGTCACGGTAACGGTTACTGTTTTCACTGCGCTTGTACAGGAGCCTGTGGTGCCGCTTACCGAGTAGATGGTGGTAGAAGAAGGACTAACCACATTGGTGGCACCTGAGCCGGATGGCAGCCAGGTATACGTCGTGGCGCCGCTGGCCGTTAAGGTTGGCGAGGCTCCGCTGCAAATCGTGGTGGAAGTTGGCGTTACGGTAAGCACAGGCGTTGTTACCGTTGTTACGGTCACTGTTTGCGAAGCGCCGGTACAGCTGCCGTTGGAGCCTGTCACCGTATATACCGTTGTGGATGACGGGCTGACGACATTGGCTGCGCCCGAGCCGGACGGCAGCCAGGTATACGTGGTGGCGCCGCTCGCGGTTAAGGTTGTTGAAGCGCCGCTGCAAATCGTTGTGGAAGCCGGCGTTACGGTTAAAACAGGGATGGTGTTGACCGTAACGGTTGCCGTTTTAGGAAGGCTGGCACAGCCGCCGTTGGAGCCGGTAAGCGTATAGACTGTGGTAGAGGAAGGACTCACGGCATTGCTGCTTCCTGAGCCCGATGGCAGCCAGGTAAAGGTAGTAGCACCGCTTGCGGTGAGGGTGGTCGATCCGCCGCTGCAAATGGCTGTAGCGGTTGGCGTAATGGTTACCGATGGTGCGGCATTCACCGTAACGGTCAGCGTTTTCGCTGTGCTGGTGCAGCTGCCGTTGGATCCTGTCACCGTGTATACCGTTGTGGAAGCAGGGCTCACCACATTGGTAGCTCCTGAGCCGGATGGCAGCCAGGTATAAGTGGTGGCACCACTGGCGGTGAGTGTTACTGAAGCTCCACTGCAAATGGTGGTGCTGGTTGGCGTTACCGTTAAAACAGGCACCGCACTGACAGTGACTGTGGCTGTGACTGCCGCAGAGGTGCAGCTGCCATTGGATCCCGTCACCGTATATACCGTTGTAGAAGAAGGGCTCACCGTATTGGTAGTTCCCGAGCCGGATGGCAGCCAGGTGTAGGTCGTGGCGCCACTCGCGGTTAAGGTGGCGGTACCTCCGCTGCAAATGCTTGCGGATGCCGGCGTGAGCGTCACTACCGGAGCGGCATTGACTGTGACGGTCACGGCTGTCCGCACAGGGGTGGTACAGCCGCTGCTGGTGGCATCTACATAATACGTGGTGGTGGTGCTCAGGGACGGTGTGGTATAGGCTGTTCCGGTTGCGACGGATGTTGTTCCTGTAGAGGTAGTATACCAATTGACGGTTCCTGCACTGGCTGTTGCATTGATGGTCACTGTGCCCGTACCGCACCTGGAAGCTCCACTCGTAGCAGTAATAGAAGGAGCCGCACAGGCTACCGGCAGGATATAGACACCGTAATCTTCCACATCGCCTACAAAAAAGGAGCTGCTGCAGCTTCGCTTGCCGGCTGTAGGCGCAGCGTTGGCTTCGCCCATTACCCTCATGCGGAGCAGGGTATTTTGCACGGCCGTTGTGGGAATAGCCACACTGGTGGTAAGGGTGTTGAGGGCATTCACAGGGTTGCTTCCTGAAAACACCAATTCGCCGGGATTGGTGAATACGCCATTGTTATTATAATCGATGTAAACTTCGAAGTATTCGGCGTACGACAGGCCAAGCGCCGAAATCCGCATCGGGTAGCTGCTTCCTGCCGTTACCGTGGTGTTTTGCGTGCAGCTAAGATCGGTATATGCGGCACTGCCTATGGTGGCGGAAGGTGCGTTGATATTATTGAACTGCACGTCGGTAATGGTTTGACCTGTATTTCCTGCATTGGCAGACGTGGGAACGCAGGCGCTCACCGGGCCGGCCGCAGGAACGATAATGGCATTGGGCTTTGTGATGCTGCTCGTACCCAAGGCATTTGTGACGGTTAGTGTGACGGAGTAAGTGCCTGCATTGGCGATGGCGATGGTTGGGTTCTGCACGGAAGAGTTGTAGGTGGTGGTTCCATTGCTTATGGTCCATGCATACGTGACGTTAGGATATAAGGAAGCCAGGATATAGGAGTTGGCGACGCAGTTCGATTTATCGATCAGGCTGACGGCCTGCCCTGGCCCGCACAGCACCTGTGCGGAAACAGAAAAATCAGCCGTTGGCGCCGACACCGGTGTGAGGGCGTCGTTCGTGCCCCCGTTATCGGGTGTGAGGAAAGAGGCCCTGGTAGTGGTAAGGGCCGTGATCATCCTGGTTTTCTGGTTGGCGGTAAACATGTTCTGGCAGATGTCGGAAGAGTAATCCATGTAGTTATGGATGAACAAATCCCGTGGGGTGCCTGTACAGGAATTGGTGCCGCTCACGCAATCGCTGGCGCTCTGGATGTGCGGGGGAGTATCTGCACAGCAATCGCCGACGCCCGATCCACAGCCGTTGGTCACGGAAGGGCAGGACGCGCCGCCGCCATCGCCCTCGAAGGTGTGGTAGAGGTTGAGGGCATGCCCCAGCTCGTGCGCGCAGGTGGTAGAGGTTCCGCCGATAAAGTTATTGGCCAGCATGACAGCGCCGTCCTGTGCTGTGCCGTGGCTGCTGGCGAAATAGGCGTACCCTTGAATGCCTGTGCCACCGGAGTTGTTATCGATCTCGGACACGAGCCAGATGTTGTAGTATTTGGTTTTGTTCCAGAAGCTTGTTGCTTTCAGGCTTGCATCGCTGATCCCTGAGGTGCTACGCATCACGCCGCTTGCCATATAGGTTGAGTTGCCCGACATGTCTACACGTACAATGCCGTTCGTACAATTACCACTTGGGTCGCGCACTGCAAGTGCAAACTCTATCTCCACGTCTACTCCGTTTCCATCGCCCCGTGAGCCGGGTACTTTACGGTAAATCTCATTCAGGCTTTTAATGGCATTTTCTATCGCGATATCGCTTACATTGGTGCCCGATCCCAAGGGTTCGCCTTTGTGCATCACATGCACCACTACCGGGATCTTATAAACGGATACCGTATTGGTTCGCTGGGCCATCGTGTTTTGCATGAGCAGCACCTGGTTTTCGAAGTCGGCCATTTTTTGGGCATAGGTCGCATCCGTGCGCATCATATAATCATGAATTTCTGCCGAGCCGCATTTTTCTACCTGCGCTCTCAGCTGAGATTGCCAGAGAAAAGAAAGAATAAGCAGGAACCGAAGAAAGGATGGATAGGTGTTTCTCATGGTATTATTATTTTTTGATTCAAGTAAATTTAGAAAACTATTCCAATCAATTACCAAATCCAACAAAAATTCAAACTCGGGTGTTGCTATATTCCTGGCGATCCTGTTCTTAAACTAAAGTTCACGCTGGCATAGCATCAGCTTAAACTGCTGTATCTATACTGCCGCTGAACCATGTGTACTCATGCGATGATTGCCTGGATATTTTTCATTTGAGATTACTTGCTCACTTCCCGCAAGCCAGACTATCCGCTTCAAACTCACCGTGAAATAACGTGAAGGATTGCAGTGCCGACCGTGCCGGTACGGACGGGAAAATCCTCCTACGATGCCTCGTGGGAGATTGGAACAGAAAGCCTGTCGGCCACAATCTGTCGCGGCGACACGCCCAACAATTTAAAAGCACCTGTAAACGATCTTTTTAAATGAATCGTTTGTTTGCTTTGATATCGAATGACGAAAAACTCACATCATAAAAAAAGCCCGTCAACCAGGTGTGACGGACTTTTTTTGAAGAGGAGATCTTTTTATCGTGTTGATCGTTTTCGCTGACAGATTAATCCAGAATTACTTTTACGAGCTTTGCGCCGTCGTTCATCTGTACTTTCACGTAATACACGCCTTTGCTACAGGTGCTCATGTCGAGTACTGCCAGTTTGGAATCTTTACTGCTTTCTGTTTTGACGGTTTGCCCCAGCATGTTCAGGACTGTTATGTCAAGCTTACCGGTATTATTGGCGCTGGAAATAGTAAAGATCCCTGTGCTGGGATTAGGGTATACCGATAGCTCGTTATGGCTGATGAGGTCTTCCAGGCCGGTGCATGTGGTTACGGTGACTACTACGGCTGTTGGCGCAGAGCTACAGGAATTGGCTGTACCTACTACACTGTAGGTTGTGGTAGCTGTTGGCGTTACCGGGAAGTTGGCTGCAGAGCCGGAGCCGGGTGTCCAGGCATAGCTTGTAGCGCCTGTTGCTTTTAATACTACCAGCTGGCCTGTGCAGATGGTGGTAGCTGTAGGGGTAACGGACAGGGTTGGCGCTGCATTTACAGTAATGGTTTGTGAGGTCGTGCTGCTGGTAGTGCCGCTGGTAACGGTAAGGGATACGACCTTAGAGCCGGTAGTGGCGTAGGTTACTGATGCGTTTTGCGTGGTAGCGCTGGACGGCGTGCCACCAGGCATAGACCAGGACCAGCTGGTAGGTGTTCCGGAAGAGGCATCGGTGAGTGTAATGGCCTGGTTGACGCAACCTGTGGCGGCTGAGCTCATGGCAGCGTTCAGGGAGCCGAGGGAGCAGGATGAGGCGGCCAAGGGCGTCATTAGTGGATCGCCACAAGTACCTCCTGCCTGTGCATTGCGGTTCATCACAGCCAGGCCTCCGTTAAGGTCGTCGGTATTCAAGTTGCGCTTCACTTGTCCGGCAGCAATGGCGTAATGCATGAGGTCGGAACTGTTGATCACGTGGCCCAGCTCGTGGCCGTGGCCCAGCTCATGAACGGTAACCGATTCAAAATCGTATTGTGAACCGCTGGGATTGGAAGGGCCATATTGCCATGTGCCTGATCCGGGAGTGGGATCAAATACAATGTCGAGCTCGCTTACATACCAGCTCATGCTGGTTCCGGAGCCGCAGCCCTGGAAATAGTTGGTGCAGCGTCCCAAAACGCCTGTGGGCAGGGTGGCATCGAAGCTTACAATGTTGACACCGTCGTTTGCCGCTGAAGCGATGTTTGAGGTTCCGGAAGCCAGGGACCAGTTGACATAGGTATTACACCTCCAGGAATTCATGGAGCGCTCGAAAGCCGCTTTGGCTGCTGTATTGGCAATAAAGGATGCATTGTAGGTCCATACATAACCGCCGGAGCCCTGGCTGATGTGCTTGGTCATAAAGGCATTGCCTCCGCTGGTAACGTTGATGTGCGCATAAGGAACGGTGAGTACTCCGGTACTGTTGGATCCGTTCACACGGATCACGCCTGTACCTGCTCCATCCGGCACTTTTACCTGGATTTGCGTGTTGGTCCATGATACGATTTCGGAAGCCAGTGGGGAAATGAAGGTCGCTCCTCCGTCGTCCGCATTTTTAAAGCCGACCAGGGAAGCCGTGGCTGTTGCTCCAAAAGAGGTGCCGGTGATGGTGAGCACCGAGTTGGTGCCTGCAGTAATGGTCGTAGGTGTGAAGCTGGTGATGGCGGCAACGGCCTGTGTGGTATTGCCGGCAGTGATGGATTGCTGCAAAGGGTTCACTGCTTTCAGCTGCACGTAGTTGCTACCGGTGAGCTGCTGGATGGCCGGATATAAACCGGCAGTAATGCTGCTATAGGAATCAAAAGGCTCTGTAGCCCTGTTCTCTGAAAGGTTATAGCGGATAAAGCCCTGGGCACTGGCATAGGCCTCGTACACCGGCTTGCCAAACTGAGCCGGCTGGCTATTGGAAACAAGCGTGAAAACGCCCACATCGCCCACGCGGAGGGAAAGCCCGGGATGCACAGCCTGCTTTTTATCTCCTACAACTCCCCCTTCGGTGATTACTTCGATATAGGAGGCGCCTGTATTCTTAAAGGTTTTATAAACGTCTACCAGGTTGGAGGTGTAGATGCGGTTGTGCTCTGCGTTCCAGAAGCACAGCTGGTCGATCACCTTTCCTTCCAGGACAAGGTCCGACTGTGGTACACGGTCGCTCAAAAGCACCGGGTACATGAGGCACTGGGCCGGCAGGTAGGAAGCGGCAGCACAAAAAAGCGCACAGGCGAGTAGAAGTTTTTTCATCATAAATCGGGTTTTCAAATTATTAGTTGTAAGTAAATATAGAAAAGTGAATGTTAAATATCAAATCCCTGTTAATAAATGGAGATTAATTTAAAATAAGAAAGGAGAACAGGATCTGCGAAAGCTCTTCAGGGCGCGACGAAAATTCCAGGCGCGCGATTCTGCTAAAAGGAACAGCGAAGTAGAGCAGGCTTTGTTATTTCGGGCGGAGTCGGGAAAGACAAAGCTGCATTAAACGTAGAACTTCGACATTTTGATCCTTCGCTTGACAGTCCTGTACCCATAATGGATCTTCGCTCATATAGCCCGCGCCGGCCCTTACCCGAAAAAATTAACATAACCATAAAAGCAAACACTCTTCTGTCATACAATGCTGTATCTCCGGCTATTTGCCCGAAGCAAAAATTTAACATGCATAGTATAAACAAAACCCTGTTTATTTCTATTCCGGCGCTCTTCAAATTAATGTATTAAAACGAATAGATTTATAATATCCTTAATACAACTAATTATGGCTAAAAAAGCAGCGATTACCAAACCGGAACAAAAGATCTTTGTACTGGATACGTCTGTGATCATATACGATCACACGGCTATCAAAAATTTCCAGGAGCACGATGTCGTGATACCCATCACGGTTTTAGAGGAGCTGGATAACTTCAAGAAAGGGAACGACACCAAAAATTTCGCCGCCAGAGAATTTACGAGGTATGTGGATGAAATGTCGGGAGGGAACCTGTTGCAGGAATGGACGCCTATCAACGGGCGCACGCATGGCAAATTCAAGATCGAGATGAACACGTCCGCGAAAACAGATGCCGAAAAAATATTCGGTGAGAAAAAAGCGGACCACAAGATCCTGAATGCGGCTTTATACACGCAGGAGACCAATCCGGGCCGCCGGGTGATCATGGTGACGAAAGACATCAACCTGCGCATCAAAGCCAAATCGCTGAACCTGCATGCGGAAGATTACACCACCGGCAAGATCCTTACCATCGACGAGCTGTATACCGGCAACTCGCTGATCGAGAAAGCCAGCGCAGAGGCGGTGAACGAGATCTATGAAAAAGGAGCGACACCTGCCAAAACAATTTTGAAGAAAGAGGAGCCCCTGGCCAACCACTACTACATTGTGAAGAACAGCAACGGTTCGGTGCTCACGCGCTACGAACAGTCGTCGAAATCGCTGAAGCGCGTGGTGAAAACCACCAGCTACGGCATCATCCCGAAAAATGCGGAACAGTCATTCGCGATGGATGCCATCATGAACCCCGACATTCGCCTGGTAAGCATCCAGGGTGTGGCGGGAACGGGAAAAACCTTATTATCGCTGGCANNAGCGCCGCAACTACCACCAGATCTACCTGGCGCGGCCGATCGTGCCGCTAAGCAATAAGGACATCGGTTACCTGCCGGGCGATGTGACTTCCAAGTTAAATCCTTACATGGAACCGCTCTGGGATAATTTAAAATTCATCAAAAGCCAGTTCAGCGAAAAAGACAAAGAGCTGAAGGCCATCAATGAGATGATCGAGAATGAGAAGATCGTGATTTGCCCGCTGGCCTTTATCCGCGGGCGAAGCCTGAGCAACATGTTCTTTATCGTGGATGAGGCGCAAAACCTTACACCGCACGAAGTAAAGACCATCATTACCCGCGCAGGCGAAAATACCAAGATCGTTTTCACGGGCGATATTTACCAGATCGATACGCCATACCTCGACGCCCAGAGTAACGGCCTCAGCTACCTGATCGATAAGGTGAAAGGACAACCGCTCTATGCGCACATCACCCTGCAGAAAGGGGAACGCAGCGAACTGGCGAACCTGGCCAATGATTTGCTATAAGCAATAAAGCGGGCTATTTAATAAATCAAACGCCAAGCTTAACAGCATGGCGTTTGATGCTTCTACAATCAAGTCTGCAAGGCTGTGACAGTGGGATAATAATCTAAACATTAGCGATAAGATAATTATTTTAAAAATTCCTGAACATGTGAAATGGCTATTTCGAACGCCTCTTCATATGATCCTCAGGTGATAATTTGAACACGAAGGTAAATGTATAAGCGTTTTTTAAAGCATCTAAGCGTTTTAAAATAAAAAGTGATAGGCTATAGCCTATCACTTTTCATATTGACTCAATAAAAGAACACTCACGCTCAGCAACTTAAGAGCCAAAAAACTCCTGTCAGGTGATAATTTGAACATTACCAATTTGTTGATTCACAAGGTTTACAGACGACAATTCTCTTAGAAGCGCTAATCTGAACACTACCAATTATCTGAAGTTATAAGGAATGTCTTCCATTTGTTTTTTAACATCCCAATTCTCTGGCTTACTCTTTTTGTAAAACCACGGAGCCCCTTCAGCTAGCCATTTTGCTCTATAGTTTTTAACTGATTCTGATGTATAATCATCGTTACCAAATTCGGCTCCGCAACACAAACATATTTCATACGTTGGAGTAGCTCCATCTTGCCCCCAAGGCAAATCTTCAATATACAATCCGCATATTCTACAATTATGTTCCATTATTTTCTTATTGTCTTAACCAATAATTAATTCCATCAGCGGGTCTGAACATTGTTCTTGGAGTGTTCAGGCCAAAACCTCACTCTAAAGCATGGGTATGTTTTAGGATCGCTCCTACGGAGCACATCGAAAATAGCTTTTCTTTTTCTAAGAACACTATCAAACTTCTTGGACTGCAACTAAAACTACAGTATCCTCCAATATTTTCTCAACTACACTAACTAAAGAGCCTGGTTTAAACTCCCATGTTTCATCTTCTTCATCATAAAGTTCAAAGCCATGCATTTTATAAACACTCTCACTTATTTTTTCAGTGACCTCCTTCCATTAACCGGACACAGCTAAACTGGAAAAATCGGCATTAAATTGCTTTTCTTTTTCCTCCATTTCGGAAGGGGTTAATCCGTTCAAAGAGCTATGCGGTCGATACTCATTGTATTCTATGCGCCAGCGTTCAATTTTATCTTCTGCGTCATGCAAAGATAAGAACCAATTTGTATTTAGACACTCGTCTCTAAAACTTCCATTAAAAGATTCGATAAAAGGATTATCTGTTGGCTTGCCAGGCCTTGAAAAATCCAACGAAGTGTGATTATCATAGGCCCATTTGTCAAGAGCCTTAGATATAAATTCGCTACCGTTATCTACTTGTATTCTCTGCGGAGATCCTCCTTCCTTTGTTTTAAGATGATTTATAAAATCAGCGACCTGTTCACCTTTGATAGATTGCCCTACAAGGATTTCAAGGCACTTGCGCGAATAGTTATCCAATACTGTTAAGGCCCGGAACTTCCGACCGTCGAACAATTGATCCGCCACGAAGTCCATGCTCCAACATTGATTTTTATGCGTGAACGAAATACGTTCCATACGATGTGATGCAGATTTATTCCTTCTTGGCCGCTTGGTTCGCAGATTCAGCCCTTCTTCTTTATAAAGCCTGTAAACACGCTTAAGGTTGTCTTCCCAGCCTTCTCTTCTCAGAAGCGTATAGATTCTTTCCACCCCGTAACGGACCCGTGTATGAGCTATCTCTTTTATACGTTTCTTAAGAGCTGTGTCGTCGCGTCTTTTGTTGCTTTTGTAGTACCACATCGAGCGGTGACACATCACCACAGCACATGCTTTACGAACCGACACCTGGTAATTCTTGGTTAGGGTTAAGGCCAGCCCCCTTAAAA
>DGQK01000064.1 GCA_002390745.1 Bacteroidetes bacterium UBA4416
AAGCCATCTCAATATCGGGATGGCTTTTGTATTTTTGGTAAATGAACAATGGCCCGATTGGCGTTTTCGACAGTGGTTACGGCGGTTTGACCGTACTAAAAGAAATTAAAGAAAGGCTGCCTCAATATGATTTTATCTACCTGGGGGATAACGCCCGTGCACCTTATGGTCCCCGAAGTTTTGATACCGTATATCACTATACCCTTCAATGTGTGGAGTGGTTCTTTCGCCAGGATTGTCCGCTCGTTATCCTTGCCTGTAATACCGCATCTGCAAAGGCATTGCGGACCATTCAGCAAAACGATCTACCCGTGATCGCACCTGAAAAGCGGGTGCTTGGTGTTATAAGACCTACAACTGAAATAATAGGAAATTTTACTAAAAATAACCATGTTGGCATATTGGGCACCAATGGCACAGTGCAATCAGACTCCTACCCGATTGAAATTAAAAAGTTTTTTCCGGCTATAAAAGTTTACCAACAGTCCTGCCCGATGTGGGTGCCGCTGGTCGAAAACAATGAGCTGAACAATGAAGGGACAGCGTATTTTGTGAAAAAACACATGGAGCATTTATTTGCACAATCGCGATACATCGATACCATTATCCTGGCCTGCACCCATTATCCGATCTTAAGACCGGAGATAGAGAAATACCTGCCGGCCGGAGTGACGTTGCTCTCGCAGGGCCCAATTGTAGCGCACAGTCTGCAGGATTACCTGGCACGTCACGCCGCGATGGACCAGCGGATCTCCAAAACCGGGAAGCTGGATTTTTTAACGACCGATTCCACCGAAAATTTCGATGCGCACGCCAGCCTGTTCTTTGGCGCCGAAGTAAAATCACAGCATTTAAGCCTATAGATTGGTATCAGCAGGAACCGGTGTCAGGGATTGAAGCAGGAATCTCCCGCGCTATTCTCTCGCAGGAATTGTAGCGTATCAGCACGTCCGGATGCCCGGAAAAACAATATCGTTTGTAAAACAGGGCATTAATACCACAATTCATAAAATCAACCATTCTCAAATTGATTTTTTAGTAACTTTGCCGCAAAATCTTTAGGGGTGCTTTATTCCATGATTGAATTAGAGCGTTGGAGAATTTAAAACTCACCAACTCAAACACTAACTCAATAATTGGCTGTAAGCTGAGATGATACCCATTACAAAGAATTGCCACACAATTCCTTGTATGCACCTGATCAGGGTAATGCCTGCGTAGGGAAACAGTTAATACGAAAACGTCACATCCCCTTGTGAAGTTTGTTTTTAACATAATAAGAAAAACTTAAATGACCTTCAAAACACTCAGAACAGCGGCTGGTATTGCCCTGGCCTTGTCATGCGCGTCTGTATCAAAAGCACAATTTGCCATTAGCGGCAGTGTATCATCGCCGGAGAAAAAGCCAATTCCCTTTTCGGTAGTCGGCATTAAAAATACCTTCCTGTCTACACAGGCCAATGCCGAAGGCCTGTTCAGTTTCAAAGGCCTGAAGCCCGGCGCCTATGTGCTGGTGACGAAATGCGCGGGCTATAAACCGAAGATTGATTCCATTGATGTGAAAGGCGATATGGCCATTGAGATCACACTGACACAAAACGATGTGTCGCTGGATGAAGTTCTGGTATATTCCACACGCGTGGATAATACCTCCGCTTTTGCGCACAGCGACCTTAACGCGGAAGATATTAAAAAGCAAAATGTAGGGCAGGACCTTCCTTACATTTTAAACTCCATCCCATCGGCAGTGATCAACTCCGACGCGGGAAACGGCGTAGGCTACACGGGTATGAGGATCCGGGGCACAGACGGCACGCGTATCAACCTTACCATCAATGGAGTTCCCATTAACGACGCCGAAAGCCAGGGCGTGTTTTTTGTGAACATGGGCGACATCATGTCGTCGGCCAACAGCATCCAGGTGCAGCGTGGTGTAGGCACCTCCGTGAACGGGGCCGCAGCGTTCGGGGCCAGCATCAATATGCAAACAAACCAGCTGCGCGAAAAACCCTATGCGGAAGTCAACAACAGCATCGGCTCTTACAACACCATGAAGAATACCATTGCGGCAGGAACGGGCCTTATCAATAATCACTTTACCTTCGATGCCCGTGCTTCGCGCATCAGCAGCGACGGCTATATCGACAGGGCTTCTTCGAAGCTTAGCTCCTATTACATTTCCGGAGGCTACTACGGCAAAAAATCCGTGCTCAAAGCCATCATGTTCAGCGGGCAGGAAAAAACCTACCAGGCCTGGAACTATGTGTTGCAGGACAGCCTGAACGCGGGGAACAGAACGTTTAATTCCTGTGGGATGTATTACGATGCCAACGGAAATCTCAAATATTATAATAACGAAACAGATAATTACAAGCAGGATAATTACCAGCTGCATTATATCCAAACCATCAACAGCCGTCTCAATGTGAACCTTACCGGGCATTACACGGCGGGTAAAGGCTATTACGAGCAATACAAGCAGGGGCAAACGCTGGCAGATTATAAAATGCCGAATGTGATCACGGCACACGATACCCTCACCACGTCCGACCTCATCCGCCGCCGCTGGCTGGATAACGATTTTGTAGGAGTGCTCGGAAATATCAATTACAGCCCGGTAAATAAGCTCAATTTTATACTTGGCGGCGGTTATAACAGCTACATAGGCCGCCACAACGGCGAGGTGATCTGGGCGCAGTTTGCAGATCCCAATAATTTCAAGCCGCGCTACTATGACGACAAGGCTACGAAAACAGATGGCAACGTGTACCTGAAAACCACCATCAAGCCCACAGCGAAGTTTACCGTGTTTGTCGATCTGCAATACCGCGCCATCAATTACAGCTTCACCGGCTTCGATACCTCGCGTGTGAATACAGCCGTGCAGGACGCCAGCTACGGTTTCTTCAATCCGAAGCTCGGATTAAATTACCTGCTGACGCCGAATACCAATATATACGCCAGCTACGGCATTGCCAACAAAGAGCCGAATCGTAACGATTTCACACAGTCTACCGCACAAAGCAGGCCTAAACCGGAGCAGCTGAATGACCTTGAAGCAGGTATCTCACACCGCTTCAAACACGTGAACATCGGCCTGAATTTCTATGATATGGAATATAAAAACCAGCTGGTGCTCAACGGACAGATCAACGATGTAGGTGCCTACAACCGCGTGAATGTGGAATACAGCTACAGGCGTGGAGTAGAGGCAGAGCTGAGCGCCGACATTACGAAATACTTTACCTTCAATGGAAACCTCACCTTTTCTCAGAACAAGGTGAAAAATTTCACGGAATTCATCGACAGCAGCGATGTCAATTACACAGTCTTCACACAGTATAAAAAGACCTATTCATTGACGGATATTTCTTTTTCGCCGAATGTGATCGCTGCCGCCAACCTGATCTTCAAGCCTATCAGAAACCTGGAGATTGCGGTGCTGAATAAATATGTGGGCAGGCAATACCTCGATAATACTTCCGATGTTGATCGCTCCATCCACGATTATTTCGTGACGGACCTGCGGGTAAATTATACCATCCGTACACGCCTCATCAAAGAGATCAACCTGATCGGTGTGGTCTATAATATTTCGAATACGGTCTATGAAACCAATGGCTACAACTATAGTTTTTATTCGGGAAGCCAGCTGTATAAGCAAAATTATCTGGCACCAGCCGCGCCGACCAATTTTATGCTGGCGCTCAACCTGAAATTCTGAGTAGTATCCGCTGAAACCAAAACAGGCACAGTTGCTTAGCTGTGCCTGTTTTCTATTGTGCTTTTGTTTTATACGGTCAGGCAGATGCGGCTCTTTGGTTCCCCGCTACTTGCTATGGTATGTTGTCACTCCACAATGGTGATCTTCATGCGGATGTCAATGAGAGGACGGTCGTTCTTGCCGGTTCTGGCGGCAGCAATGCGGTCTATCACTTCCAGCCCCTCGATCACTTCTCCGAATACGGTATAGTTGGTATCGAGGTGTGGAGTTCCCCCCAGGGATTTGTATACAGCTTTATGCGTTTCCGGGAAGGTGTAATGAGGTGTCAGCTCATAAGCCTTGTCTGTTTTTTCAGTCAATAGCCTGGTATAAACCAGAAGGCTGTCGTTGCTCACACCCTTAAAAGCCGCGATCTTTTCTTTCAGGCGGCTGTTTTCCGGGAGGTTTAAGACCGAATCTTTCAGCCGGTTGATCAACGGCTTATTGATGCGCCTTTCAAAGGATTTGAGGTCCTCCTCGGTCCTTGGCTTTCCCTGCACGATGTAGAACTGGCAGGCCGAAGAAGCTTTTGTTGGGTTCACGTCGTCGCCGTTGCGTGCAGCGCACAGCATGCCCTTTTTATGAAACAGCTCAGGCCTGAACTCTGCGGGAATCGTATAGTTGAGGTCGCCGTCGCCCAGCACTTTAAACTGATCGGCCGTTTTGCTGTCGGGGTCGCCGCCCTGGATCATGAATTCTTCGATCACACGGTGGAACATCAGGCTATCGTAAAAATGCGCTTTCACCAGTTTCAGGAAATTGTCGCGGTGCAGCGGTGTTTCGTTAAAGAGCTTCACTTTCATATTCCCGTGGATGGTTGAAATCAGGATGGTCTCACTGGAAAAGCTCTGGGAAAGCCCCGGTTTAATCATTGAAACAAGGATCAGAATCAATATTATCGTCCGGCAGGGCATTGAATTATGAAAATTTTAGTATATTTGAACTACAATATTAATCCATATTAATTAATATAAAAATGAAATTAAGACTATTTGCTGCATGTACCGGCCTTTTATTCGTTTTAGGATTATCCACTTCCTGCGAGAAGAAAACGGATTGCAAGCTGAACATTGTGACCGTAGACAGTAAAGGAATGCCTTTATCTAACGTGAAGGTAAAAGTATATGCCAACGTCAAAACTGCTTCCGGCTCTACCGTAGAGGCTGATCTGAAGGCGGAAGGCGTATCCGATGGCAGCGGAACCAGCACCTATACCTTTAAATTACCCGCCATTCTCGACATCCGTGCAGCAGGCACCGGCTCGCTGGTTGGTACCGGCATCATTAAGCTGGAAGAAGGTAAAACCGTTGAAAAAACCATTACCGTTAAATAACACGATATCTTTCTTTAAAAAAAATCCTTCACGGCCTGTGAGGGATTTTTTGTTTTACAGAAGTTAAACAGGATGGACCTTCCTCCCGCCGGCAGGTTCCTAAGGAAGCTCACAGCGTTTTGTAAAACGCCAGCAAATCAGCAGCTATCGCTTTGTAATCAAAATGGGATTCTGCCAGCATCCGGGCCTGTGTTTGCAATGTTCTCTTTTTCTGCCCGTCGTTCAGCAGCGAAACAATCGCTTCCCGAAACTCCCCGGGGTTATCGGCTACGATCAGCTCTTTGTGGTTGGTATACGGGATCCCTTCCGCACCGATGCTGGTGGTAATGATCGCTTTGCCGTAAGCCAGGCCTTCTACCAGCTTGATCCGGAGCCCGCTTCCCGACCACAGGGGGACGAGCATGATGTCGTAGGTTTTGTAAAATTCCGCAGAGCTACTCACGTGCTCAATCACGGTCAGGTTTTGGTTCGCCAGGCGCTTGAATTTTTCGGGCATGTTTTTTCCGGCCAATACCAGCCTGCTTTCCGGAACTTGTTTCAAAACGCCGGGCCATACCTGCTCCAGGAGCCAGGTCACGGCTTCTTCGTTCGGCATCCAGTCCATCGACGCAAAATGAAAGAGCGTGTTGGCTTCGGAAGGCCTTTCCACTTTTTGATAGGCACTGAGGTTAATGCCGGTGAGGCAGGTATAGATCACCTTATGCGGAACCAGTGCCTGAATGTTTTTTTTGTCTTCGTCGGTGATCGTTACAATAGCATCCGCTTTGGCAAAAGCATCGAGCTCAAAACGCCTGAGCCTGTTGTTTTGCAGGCCGAGGTATGTTTTTTTGAGAAAGCTGGGCTCATTGGCCAGGTGGCGCTCCCAGATCTGGTGTTCCAGGTTGTGGGCCCTGATGCTGATCTTTGCCTGCGAATGCTGCCTGATCAGCGGGATGTAGGTCGCCATGAATACGCCCTCCAGCTGCACCAGGTCGAAGCGGTATGCTTTGAGCCTGCGGACAAGTTCTTCGCCGAAAGCCCTGAAAAAGAAACGGCTTACAAAATACGATTGCGATGAGCACAAATTGAAAAGGGCGCCACTCACAGAAGTATCCGTATTGCGGTATACCGAGGCATAGTGCGTTTTGTCTTTAAATTCCTGAGGAACCTCTGAATCGGGCTTGAAGTGCTTTTTGGTGTTGATCGTAAGCAGGTGAAGCTCCACACCGTTATCAGCTAAACCTTCCGCCAGGTTATAAATAGCAATAGAGCTTCCGTCGTTTGCAGGATAGGGCGCCTTATTGCTTAGCTGAAGGATCCGCATGCTTCGCTTTTTTAAATCGTTTGAAGAAATTTTTGACCGGATCGGTATAAAGGTTAAGGTCAAATATGGCTGAATCCGTAGCTGCCTTGTAAGTAAGGAAAATGCCAAGAGGCAGGAAGAGGCAAAGCGGGAACCAGGCGCCGAACACCACATTGTAGATCCCTTCGTCCACCATGCGCTCATAAATGATGTTCACAATATAATAGAGCAGGAAGAACAGCACCGCAACCACCACCGGAAGCCCCATACCGCCTTTCCGGATAATAGCCCCCAGCGAAGCGCCCACAAAGAAAAGCACGATGCAGGCGAAGGAAATGTTGATCTTCTTGTGCCATCCCAGCTGGTAATCTGTTCGCCGGTAGCGGAGGCCCACCAATTCATCGTTTACAGAGTCGATAAAGCCGCTGGAGTTGCGGACCAGGTTTTGCGCGTTCTCTACACTTCGCCTGAAATCATCTTTATTCAACGAGGCATAGAATGCATGCAGGTTGAGGTGATTGGTTGCCATGGCCGCCGTGTGGTAGGTCCTGGTGAAAAAATAATTGTCGAACTGCTTTTTGAGGTAATGGTATTTGGCGAAAATGGAGATATTGAAGGAGTCGATCTCATGGTCGATCTGCCATACATTCATCATTTCGTGGTGGCCTTTGAAGAGGCTCTCTTCCGTATTCTTCATTTTAAAGTCGCTCATGTCTACGTTGACATTCAACTGCCTGAAGAACAGCTGCGTCAGGGGCCGACTGGTTTTTTGATCCTCCTCCTTGATCGCATCGTCGTAGCGCACACCGTCATGGAGCCTGAGCTGCAGGTAATTGGTGTCTGCCGAAGGCTGCATAGAGCCGCTGTCGGCGTAGAGCTGTATGTTATTGCCCATGCCTTCGTGGTGGTCGTAAATAGACAGGTTGTAAAGCGTTTTGCCATCCCTGTTCTTTTTGGCGGTTTTGATGCTGTATCCCTTCAGCTGGTTGTAATAAATGCCCTCCTTGATGCTGAGCGTTGGCTTTGCCTGTCGGATGTCCCAGAGCAGGCGTGCGGATTTGAGCGTAATGCTTGGGAGAACAAAATTATTGAACACAAAGGTGAGGCCCGCCAGGAAAATGATGAATGCGAACAAAGGCCGGAGGATCCGGAATAACGAAAGCCCTGAAGATTTCATGGCCGCCAGCTCGTAGTTTTCAGCCAGGTTGCCAAAGGTCATGATGGAAGAGAGGAGGACAGCCAGGGGCATGGCCACGGGAATAAAGGTAATAAAGGAATAGGTGAAGAATTTGGTAAGCACCCAAAAGGTCATGCCCTTGCCGATAATATCGTCCATGTAGGTAAATACGTGGATCAGGAAAAAAACGAAGACGCCGATAAAAAGCGTCAGGAAGAAAGGGGGCAGGTAAGACTTTAAAAGGTAGCTATGTAAAACTTTTAGTTTCAGTGCTTCTGTGTTTGAGGTTGTGTTTACCGTATATCTGATTCAACGTTGGTTTCAGTCAATTCACCGGTTTTACTGGTGATCGGGGCCCGAAATGAAAGCTCTAAAATAACGGATATTTTTTAATGTTTATAGCCAATTTATCTAAACTTTGCTATTTTTGTATGATATGATTAACGGAAAAAAGATTGTGGTAGTGTTGCCGGCCTACAATGCGGCATTGACCTTGAAAAGAACGTATGATGAGATCCCCTTTGATATTGTGGATGATGTGGTGTTGGTGGATGATCACAGTAAAGACAACACCTCTGAGGTAGGTCGCCAGCTCGGCATCAGGCATGTGATCCGCCACGAGAAAAACAAGGGCTACGGCGGCAATCAGAAAACCTGCTACGATACTGCCCTTTCCATCGGCGCCGACATCGTCATCATGCTGCACCCCGATTACCAGTACACTCCCAAGCTTATTCAAAGCATGAGTTACATGATCGCCAATGACCTGTATCCTTCCGTATTCGGCTCCCGGATCCTGGGCAAGGGCGCGCTCAAAGGCGGTATGCCCATGTATAAATACATCTTCAACCGCTGCCTCACCTTTACGCAAAACGTGCTCATCAACCAAAAGCTGAGCGAATACCATACAGGATACAGGGCTTTCAACAGGGAGATCCTGGAAACCATCAGTTACCACGAGAACTCCGATGATTTTGTGTTCGATAACCAGATGATCTCGCAGATCTTTTACGCAGGCTTTGAGATCGCAGAGATTACCTGTCCTACCAAATACTTCCCCGAAGCCAGCTCTATCAACTTCAGGCGCAGTATGAAGTATGGCCTGGGTGTATTGGGAGTGTCGTTCACGCATTTCTTCAATAAACTGGGCCTGGCAAAGAGCAGGATTTACCTGCGTAAAAAATAATTCAACCACATACCATGAGAATTTCCGCTCTCTTTCTGCTGGCTTTTATAGCTCTTGCCTTACCTGGTTGTAAATCGTGTAAGGATAAAAAAGCAGAAGAGGAAGAAATGCCTCCTGCCGGCACGACCGGAACCCCCACGGGCCCTGTCAATAGCTCCGTAACAGGCTATGGCGTGCTCAATAAGGTAAAGGGCATCTGGAACGGCCCGGTTACTTCCACCACGCCCCTGGGTGGCTATCCCGAGTGGATCGTGGATTTCAGGCCGATTTCCGAAAACCAGATCTCAGCCAAGAATGAGCTTGATACGCTGAACGACATCCACATGTCCTTTTTCATCGCGAAGTATAATAACCAGCTGAGGGTAGCCTTTCGCAATGGCGGCGCATTCAACGGTATGCACCGCGTATCGTATTTTTTAGCGGATAGCGTTTCCGAAACAGCCGGGCAGTCCTACTACCGCTTTTCGGAGATCGTCAAAGGCAAAAGCCGGGCCTTTACCGAAGTGATCCGCAAGGCCGACAGCCTCATCATTAAATCGTATACCAATAAATACAACACACAGCCTTCCTCTACGCCGCACATGACCTGGCGTGCCAGGCTACAGGACAGCACTTCCGCCGGCCCGGCAACGGCTCAGTTCGCTTTTCCTAAAGCCACAATGACCAGGGATTTTTCGACGGCCTTTATCGGGCAGTCGGAAGCGATCTATTACAATGCCTCCACAGAGCCCTATCCGGAAGCCGCGCAACCCTACCTGGGGCAGGCAACCGTGAATTATACCTACGATGGCGCGCATGTGCCCAATCCTTCCAGAAACGTATTCCTGGTGATTACAACACAGCCCCTGCTGAGCGGTTTTTCCTATAATCCGGCGAACCTGAAATACCGCTCGCGCTATGTGATCCTCGCTGCCAATGACCAGAGCTTTGTGTTCAACTACATGCATCCCGGAACGTATTATGTGTATGCGGTGTACGATAATGATGGCAATGGCACTTCCAACAGCGGCGACTGGTTCAGTGCTACGAATACCACGCTCACCTTGCCGGCTGCGGGAACAACGACGGTGAGCACGCAGATCAACTTTACAATTCCTTAGGCAGTGTAAATTGCCCTCAGGCAGATATAAAAAAAGCGCCAGGACAGCCCTGACGCTTTTTTGTGCTCCCACCCGGGCTCGAACCAGGCACCCTCTGATTATGAGTCAGATGCTCTAACCGACTGAGCTATAGGAGCAACTTATATTATTTTCAGATCATCTTTACTTTACTATGCTCCCACCCGGGCTCGAACCCGGCACCCTCTGATTGTGAGTCAGATGCTCTAACCTCACGATAAGTCGTGAGAGCTATAGGAGCAATGCTGTATAGTTTGCAAAATCCAGCCTGCAAAAATATATATTTGCAGGCTATTCACAAAATATATGGCTAAAATAAACACAATAATATTCGACCTGGGCGGCGTGATCATCAACCTCGATATTGCGGCCACCATCGCAGAATTCAACAGGCTCTCCGCTCAGCCTTTCGAAGCTATTTATACGCAGTTGCAGCAGACTCCGGTGTTTGACCTGTTTGATAAAGGCCTGATCACGGAGCAGGAATTTTTTAACGGGCTGAAAGTGGCGATGGGGGCAGAGCCCGACGATAAGCTGATGCTGAAGGCCTGGAATGCCATGCTGCTGGATTTTCCGCCGCACCGCCTCCGGTTGTTGACACAGCTGAAGAGCAGGTACCGCTTGTTCCTGCTCAGCAATACCAACGAAACACACATCCGTGAGTTTGAAGCACAGCTTCTGGAAAGCCGCGGTTATCAAAACCTGGAGCCCTTTTTCGAGAAAGTGTATTACTCCTGCCGCATGGGAATGCGTAAGCCTGATACAGAGATCTTTGAATATGTGCTGAAAGAAAACGGCCTGCTTGCTGAAGAAACCTTATTTATTGATGATACTATCCACCATGTTGAAGGTGCCCTGAAAACAGGCATTCAGGCGCACCTGCTTCCAAAGGACAAAGATGTAAGCCTGCTGATAGAGGAGCTGAATCTGTTGTGAGTGTTTTTTGAAAAAAGCCGGGAGGAGTAAAATAAATGGTCTCTTTTAAAACCCGGCTAATTTCAACTACCGTGTTTAGTCAGTTAGTCAAAAGAACATCCGGGTTTTTAAAAGAGCATGACCAAAGTACACATTGCACAACGCTTCCCCAAATTATTTTTGAACGCATATGTTATTTTTTGTTATCGCGTGTTGGGAAGTACCCGCGTCAGGCTGTTTTTTGTACATTTAAAAAAATCAATTGAGCGATGATATTGCAACGACCTGTTCCTTCTTCCGGAGAACTGCTTCCTGTTATTGGCATTGGCACCTGGAAATGCTTTGATGTACCCGATAACCGCTCTTACCCGGAGCTTAGCTCTGTTCTCAAAACCATGCATGAAGCAGGAGGGAGCATGATCGATACCTCGCCCATGTATGGCATGGCCGAAAAAGTCATTGGAGAGATCACAGAAAAAATGAATGAGCGCGATGCATTTTTTTATGCGACCAAAGTGTGGACGACAGGCCGCAGCGAAGGCATTGCACAGATGGAAAGCTCTTTTCGGAAAATGAAAAGAGAACAGGTTGCACTCATGCAGATCCACAACCTTACCGATTGGAAAACACATTTGCCGGTGCTCCGCGACTGGAAAGCTGCCGGAAAAATAAAGTACATTGGCATCACGCATTATACGGATGCCATGCATGAAGCCCTGGAACAGGTATTGCGAGATGAGAAAGACATTGATTTTGTGCAGTTCAATTATTCGGTGGATGCGCGCCATGCCGAGCAACGTTTGCTGCCGGCTGCGGCCGATCTTGGTGTTGCTACGATCATCAACAGGCCTTTCGGCGAAGGAAAACTGTTTCAAAAGGTGAGCGGAAAGCCTTTACCTGCCTGGGCGACAGAGGCAGGCATCACTGGCTGGAGCAACTTCTTTCTGAAGTTCATCATATCGCATCCCGCTGTTACCTGCGTTATTCCAGCAACTTCCAACGTGTTGCATGCACATGATAATTTCAATGCAGGCCGATATCTGCCGGATCATAAAACACGGTTGCAGATGATAGAATGCATGTCGCAATTATAGTGGTGTAAGCAATGATCGGGCAGCCAGTGCCTCATCGTGTCGCTGATTTTACAGTTATCGGAGTTTTACCACGGATTTCCACTACGTAATATCACGTGGTTTTTTATCGCTTTCGCGTTTTACTTTAAATTTATAGGATTGGAAATGAGTGAGTTATGCAGGTCAAGCATTGTTGTTTGCGCATAAAAAAGAGTTTGAGAAACCCCAATCGGTTTTTTGGTTTAATTTTGATTAGCAGGCATAGTGGGATTATTGCTCGCTGAAGTTGAATGTTTTTTTATTGTAATGACAATAACAATGAGTACATCAATAACACATTCCTGCATGCATCGCATCAATCGTTGTTAACTATAGCATAACAGTACCTTAGTATAATTACCCGGCGGTCATGGCCTCCGGTAGTGTCACTTCAAATCAGTACTATGAAAGCAATAACCATAGCAATTGCAGAAGATCATGTATTAATAAGACAGGCATTACGCACCATGCTGGAAAAGGAACAGGAGATCTGCGTCCTTTTTGATGTAGGAAACGGAAAAGAGTTATTGGAGCGCCTGGAAACCGAGAAGCCGCAGATCCTGCTCCTGGACATACAGATGCCTGTGATGGATGGTGAGGAGGTATATGAAATCATCAGGCTGAAATATCCGAATATCAAAGTAATTATTCTGAGCATGCATTATAATGAAGCCTATGTTTCAAAATTCATCATGGCGGGTGTTGTAGGCTTTCTGCCAAAAAACTGCGACTTCGACAAATTGCTCAGTACCATTTATTCCGTGCACGAGCATGGCTATTATGTAGACGCGGCCCTGAATACCTTGTCCTACAACAATTATAAGATACCATTGCCCGACGCTTCCAAAAAATTATCCGAGCGGCAGATCTCTATCATCAGGCTTTTGTATCATGAGAAAAATGTGGAAGAGATTTCCAAATTGCTTTTTCTGAGTAAGCGTACCGTAGAGTGGCACAAGAATCAGATCTTTGAAAAAACGGAAACCAAATCCGTGGTCGGCCTGATGAAGTATGCCATTTCGAAGGGGATCATTACGATGTCCTGAGCGCTTTCCATTCCCGTATTTATACCAGTGCAGATCGTAACCCTTGCCAGGCGCGATGACTGTGGCATGTCCTGAAATTTTTTTTCACAACAGGTATTTATACTAGTGCAAGTGTCATACGCTTTGTCATACATTTGACTGAGCTCAATCCAATCTTTTTTTCTAATCACTTAAAACGTATAACATGAAAAAAATTAATTTTTTATGTTTGTTGACGGCCCTGCTGGTGAGCTATTGTTTGCCGGCCCAGAACCTTGATACAAACCTCGTAAAGGGTAAAATCTATTTTAAAATTAAAGATGCCTCTCCCGTCAGGGATTATACTTACAGCGGCGGCTCTACTGCCGGTTTTCCCGAACCATTGGCCAATCTCATCAAAACATTTAAAGTAACAGCGATTAGCAGGCCATTCCTGCAGGCAAAAAACGCAAAGCTCGACAGGATTTTTTCACTGAGCTTCGGTGTGCCGGAAGACCTGCCGAAAGTAATTGCAGCCGTGGGAGCCATGCCGGGCATCGAATACGCAGAGCCCATCCCTGTTGACCGCTTGTTCTGTACCGGTGATCCGGTGTGGACCGGGCCATCTTCCGATTATTATCATCTGAACCTGGTGCAGGCCTGCCCCGCATGGTCGGGCTTTCCGGGAGGAGCTTCCGTATTGGTGGCTGTTCTGGATAACGAGTGCGACATCATGCATCCGGATCTGGTAGGCAAAATTGCAGGCTCGTATGATCTGGCAGATGGAGATCCGGTCGTGCTCGGGCCTGGTCCTTCGCTCAATCATGGAACACACGTTACCGGCATCGTTGCAGCCGAAGCCAATGGTTTTGGAACGGTAGGCCTCGGCGGGGCAAACCCTAACCTGAAAATCCTCTTCGGAAAAATTGCACAGAATGCCGGGCCTATTACTGCCGGTTATCAGGGAATGGTGTGGGCCGTAGCCAACGGCGCCAATGTTATCAACTGCTCCTGGGGCTCAGCGGAATTTTTCTCCATCACCAACTCTCTGGTGACAGCCTGGGTAATTTCACAGGGTGTGATCATCGTGGCGGCTTCAGGAAACCTGAACACCAATGCCCCTGCTTTTCCGGCTTCCTTCCCGGGAGTGTATTCCGTAGCTGCCTCCGATCAGTTCGATACAAAAGCCTCCTTCAGCAACTGGGGCCCTACGGTAGATATCTCTGCTCCCGGAGTGTCTATTTACTCGACGATCAGCAGTGCCGTTGGTATGGGCACTCACGATTACATGAGCGGTACAAGTATGGCTTCTCCCATGGTAGCAGCACTTGCCGGCCTTATCAAAAGCAATAACCCTTCTTATACTGCCGCGCAGGTATTGAATTGCATCAGTAGTACGACTGATCCTGTGATCAGCGGCGTGCCTGTGGGTCCCGGAAGGATCAATGCATTCGAGGCGCTGAAATGCAGTTCCGGTTCCAGCGATTATGTACAGTTCTCGATCTCTTCAGACCGTATATGTCCGGGGAACTCCATATCGTTTACCGATAACTCCATCACATCAAGCCCCATTACAAACTGGGACTGGACCATCACCTCGATGACCAATACGCTCACTGCAAGCGGTTCCAATCCATCCGTTAATTTTCCGAATCCCGGTATTTACCATGCGGTGCTTACTGTAACCTGTGCATCGACACAAACATTCACTTCCTACTATCCTACGGACATCTATGTTGTAGGGATCAATGCCGCCACCTTCAGCTCGGCAGGGAATTTCTGCAAAAATGGCGATGCGATGATCTCCATGACAATGGATGCCTGGCCGGAGCTGATCATGGATTATGATATCAATGGCACGCCGGCACCAACGATGACGGTGGTGAATCAATATAACGGTATCTGCGACCTGGTGCTTGCAACGCCCAACGCGCCAACCATGATTGTCAAGATCACGCAGGTGTCCGACGGCATCCTGACCTGCCCTGCAGGCCTGAGTATGACAGCGCCTTTGGTGGATTGCTGCCCTAACCTGGTGCCAAATGGCAACTTTGAAGCGGGTATGGTCAACTTTGGATCGGACCTCACCCTGTGTGCAGGAGCGATCAGCCCGGGGTTCGGGACAACCATTGCCAGCCCGCCTTTTCCTGCAAGGGGAGCTATTTCCTATCATACGGACGGGCCTACCACAGCCGCTTCCACTTATTGCGCACCGGGTTTCACCACGGTGTCAACACCCACCTCTCACTATAAAAACACAGTGAACCTGATCGCCGGTTCCGATTATATTTTTTCTTTTATGTTTGGAATTCCCAATCAGCAGTACATCAGCTGGGCTTATCCATGGCTGTACATTTTCCCGCCTTCCGTGTTCAGGGTAAGCCTTGTCGATCCATCTGCCGTTCCGGTGTTCACGCAAACCTGGACCCCAAATGCCACCACGGTTAACAAATGGATACAGTTCAAACAGGACCTGAGCGGTATGATTACAACCACCGGCACCTATTCGCTGAATGTAGAGCAGATCCTTAACTTCAACGGGCTCGCCTTTGATTATAACTGGGACGATTTTTCGATAACGGCAATCAATACACTGACCTCTGCTATCACGCCGAGCCTCACTGCCATGTGCGCGCCCGGTAATGCGCCAATGACGGTAAACAGCGGCAACGCGGTGCCTGTACAGACGTACTCATGGACATCGACGCCACCGGCAGCTTATCCTGTAACGGTGTCCATTAACCCCTTTGTAAGTGCCACGACCGTTTATACCGCCACCATCACCGACGGAAATTTGTGTAAGGTGAGCGCTACGGCCACCGTCACGGTAGGAAGCCCGACCATTGCGGTAAGCAACCAGACAATGTGCGCAGGCTCTTCGGCAACACTCACCGCATCGGGCGGAAGCACCTATACCTGGCAGCCCGGAGGCCTTACCGGAAATCCGGTGGTGGTGTCGCCGGGATCAACAACCATTTATACGGTAACGGGAACCAGCCTCGCAGGCTGTACCGGTTCTGCAACGGCAGTAGTAACCCTTAGCAACTGCGCGACAACCTGCACCAACTGTGTGGTTCTCGGCGCAGGAGGAACAATTCCGGCAGGCACCTACAGCAATACGACGTATTGCATCAACAATAACGTGACGATCAGCGGTGCCGTGAATATTTCGAATTGCGAATTGAAGATGTCTCCGAATGTGGCAATCACCATTTCACCTGGCGCGTTTTTCAATGTCACAAATACGCATATTTACAGCTGCTCGGATATGTGGCGCGGAATGATCATCACCAATGGCGGCGGCTTAAGCCTGCGGAATTCGCTGGTGGAGGATGCCATCACAGCAGTTAGTATTTCCGGTAATACGCAAACTTCCGGAGTATTAACCGTGTTTTCGTCGACCTTCAACCGGAACTACAAAGGTATTGTGATCAATAACTATTCTCAGGCGATACCGACCTTTCCTTTCACTATCAAGAGTTCCGTGTTCACCTGCCGCCAGATCAACTTTACCCCGAACTCGCTGGTCTTCCCGCCAACCACAACAATTGGCGCAGCAGCTACTAATCCGGGGGCACCATTGACCAATCCTTACATTTCCAATTCTTCATTTCCGGAAACCACACCGGTAGCGTCTTACCTCAAAGCGCCGTTCGCGGGAATGAAATCGAACACCGGCATTGAGCTGAATAAAGTGGGATCAACCCTGAACCCTCAGACGACATCGCCCACGTATTATGAGTTCAGCATTGGCGACAGCGGCGGTAAGAATATTTTTGATAACCACAGCTATGGCATCAATGCCTCAAATTCTAACCTGTCATCCTTCAATAACGTGTTCCAGAATTCCATTTCCACATCGGCCGGCACCGAGGGTATCGGGATCAATGCAGGCGTTGATAACGGCGGCAATTACCGTTTGCTGGTTAATTCGGCAACAGCTGCTACGCCGTCTCAGGGCAACCAGTTTGTAGATTGCAGCCGCGATATCAATACCACTGATATGTTTGAGCACCAGATCATGTTTAATGATTTCAGAAGCTCCCAGTCAAATGCAGCGGCGCCAACGACTTTTGTCAATGCCCGTGGCAACTACGGGGTGAAAAGTGTGACAAACCGCTTCCGCCTCTACAACGTGTCGAACAATACCATGTATAACCTGGAAAATGCGGTGATGCTGGATGCAACCACCGGGCCGTTAAACATTCCTACCGTTGCCACAAGTGGCCAGTATGCCGGGAAAGTGGATGTCGATAACAACACCATCTCCGCCATGGTGGGGGCATCACCTACAACACAATATGTGTCGAACGCCATCACCCTGAACACGGTGAGCGGCGCCGGAGTGATTTCATCCACGCCTTTCCCTAGCGTCCCGGTAATCAGGGCAAGCAACAACGTCATCACAAATGTATACCGCGGTATCAATTATAACAATTGGACGAAAGTCAACAGCCTGATCAGCTTCAATGAAATTCTGCTGGTATCCGATCCGTACAATGCTTTCGGGCCTCCGGTTCAGTTTGGCATTTCCCTGAACAATGCGCAGCCAAGCAACGGGAACAATTCCATCACCGGAAATGTGGTAACTGGTTTCACAACAGGATATACAAACCTCTACGGGATTGTAACCATCAAATCGCTGGGAACATCGGTAACCTGTAATACAACCAGGAACACCTACAGTGGTATTGAATTCCAGGGCAATTGCTCAGGAACCATTTTTACCAACAACGCCATGACTACCCATACCTATGGTTTTGTGCTGAGGAATTCCGGCTTTATCGGTGTGCAGGGAAGCTCTACAGTGCCTACGGATAATACATGGCCGGGCACATGGCCTGCCGGTACCTACAAAACGGCCACGATCAATTCTACAGCGTCCACAAGCCCTATCTGGGTGAGAAGTGCAGCAGGGCCAACGTATAATCCGAACGGTTCAGGATTTACGAACCTGACCTATGGCACCGATGATTATTTTGCGCCTACCAATGTGCGGTATATCTCCAATAACCCATCTGTGGTACAGTGTCCGTCTAACCCCGGCAATGTGAAACCACCGACTTCCCGCATGGCCTCCTCAGGTGCAGAAGGAAGTGAAGTCACAATGGCACAGGCAGGCTTCGATGTGGTCATTTATCCGAACCCGGGATCGAATGATTTCAACCTCTCCATCGCACAGTTAGAGGAAACAGATCTCGATATCAGTATCTCCGACATGGCAGGCAAAATCGTGTATCAGAACAAGCACCATGTAGCCAATGCATGGACCCATTTCGAAATAGATGTGGCCAATGGCATCTACATGGTGAAAATCCATGACCTGAATACACAGCAGTACCTGGTCAAAAAACTGGTGGTTCAGAAATAACCATTGGTATTAATACAATCTAATGCACGAAGGGAAGCTATCAGCTTCCCTTCGTTTTTTTGATGGATAAGAAACGGTTGAGGTTTTGTAAAAAGTCTTACCGGAAATTTACTCCACCGCTTTCCCTGTCCGGTAAGCGGTGCCTTTGAATACCGATACAAGTTTGCCTTCCGCATTAGTGGTACGAATATCATACAGGCCGGTTTTGTTTCCCAGGTGCAACTCCTTCGCTTCTACATAGAGCACTTCGCCTTCTTTGGCAGGCTGCGTAAAGGTAATGGATACATCGAGCGCCACCGTAATCACACCATGCGAGTTGCCCGCGAAAGCAAAGGCCGAATCCGATGCGGAAAATAAAATGCCGCCGTGGATATTGCCAAAACCGTTGAGCATCTCACGCTTCACCGTATAATGCAATTTGCAATAGCCCTTTTCGATCGCGTCGATCTCCAGGCCAAGCCAGCGGCTGAACTCGTCGCGCGCCGTCATAATGTCTATGATTTCTTTTGGAGTCATGGTGTGCTAGCTGATGTAAGGACGCATCTCCTCTTCAATGCCTTTCCGGAGATCCATTAATTTAATCGCATAGTGATTCATCGCCAGCTCCTTTTCCGTAGTAGGAACAAAAGGCGGAACCTCTTTAGGCTTGTTCTCGCTGTCGAGCGCCACAAACACGATCACGCAATGCGTATTCTTAACGAAATTGCCTTTACCTACGGGTTTGGAGAAAGCATCTACCGCAATGTGCATGCTCGTGTTGCCGGTGTAGATGATGCGTGCTTCCATTTTTACCAGGTGCCCGATGTGTACAGGGTGGTAAAAGCGGATGCCACCCACGTATACGGTTACGCAATAGGATTCGCTCCATTGCACGGCGCAGGCATAAGCCGCCTGGTCTATCCATTTCATCATCATGCCCCCGTGTACCTTGCCGCCGAAGTTAACGTCTGAGGGCTCGCTCAGGAACTGAAGCTCTATGTGGTTGTGTCTGTCCTTTTCCAAAATCGTTTTTTGCTCATAAATGTAACGAATCCTGCGACAAGATCAAGAAGCGTTTGCCGGTGAGCGCTTTATTTTCTATTTTTAATAATTCAACTGCATGATCATGGAAACAACACGGTGTTATTTTTGTAACCTGAACAAGCCGGAGCCCGGATATGTTGTGCGTAAGACGCTCTACAAAAAGCTCGACAGCAGCTATGGCCTCGGGCTGACGGGGCTGAAGAAAACCACTAAGTATTATGAAAAGGAAATAGAGATTCCGCGCTGTGCCTCCTGCTATACCGAGCATCGTCGCTCCAACAAACCTGCTTTGATCATTTTCCTGGTCACAGCTCTTGTTGCGGGCATCATTACGGGCTTTCTGGCGAAGCGTACTTTTATTACCATCGGTGTGGCTGTTGGTGCCGGCATTGTTGCGGTGGTTGCCTATTTTTTTCTGGTTCACCGGAAGCGCATCAAAGCCCTCGGTATTAAGGATTCGACAGAGGTGGAAACCTATTTGCCTGTTAAGACCTTGCTGGACGATGGCTGGCAGGACTACAAACCCTAAGTATTGGTATCAAAACGCTTTGATTGTATTTCATCTGCTCAATCACCAGGTGAGCTTGTGTTATCCTGTTTCCGAAACAGACCCTGCCTTCAACCGCAAGCTGAGGTATTTGTGGAAAAGCACGAAAGGTATTATAAACCTCACAAAAAAGGAGACGACTACCAAAGCTCTTCCTTTGAATCTATGGCTTGTGGCGGGAGAAGGCCTTGGAAAAATACAGCGATTTAAATTCAGGATACAAAGCTGTTATCCGGGAGCCGCTTATTATAACCGTGATAGCGCGTTGTGTACCTATCTTAAAAATAATATGTTTAATTTTTCTAAAGCAGATCTGTTTTAATTTTGTATTCGAAAAATGGCCATTAAATATTACCTGATATGCCCTGCCTGTAAAGAGTTTACCGATCTGTACAAAATCAGGTTGGAGACGCTCCCTGCTCATGAGTACAGGCTTCCTGCTGAAGGGATGAGCGAAGAAGACCTGCTAAAAGGAATAGGAGAGGCGGAACATGAGCTAAAATATCCGGGGAACGTTGCCGGAAATGTCCTGATCACTAAACTCCGCAAGTTTCGGGTTTCGGGGAAGAACCTGGTGCCTTAATTTTGTGATCAAATGCAACACCATGAAAGACAGCACGCACATCAATTATAACCGCATCGCCGAAGCCATCGCTTATATCAAACAACATTTTAAAGACCAGCCCAACCTGGATGACGTGGCAGAGAAAGTGCATCTGAGCCCTTTTCACTTTCAGCGGCTTTTTACCGACTGGGCAGGTGTGAGCCCGAAAAAATTTTTGCAATACATCAGCGTAGAGCATGCCAAGCAGGTACTGAAAAACAAGCAGGCTACACTGGTTGACGCTGCCAGCGAAACCGGTTTGTCGGGCACAGGCCGCCTGCATGATCTGTTCATCAACATCGAAGGCATGACACCCGGCGAATACAGGAATGGGGGCGAAGACCTCAGGATCAATTACAGCTATGCAGAAACCCCTTTCGGCAATATGATCGTGGCCTCTACCACCAAAGGGATCTGTTACATGGCCTTTGAAGAGGATGCCGCCAAAGCATTCGACGATTTGAAGCAGCATTTTCCAAAGGCCGTTTTCCGGCAAATGGTGGATACCCTGCAACAAAACGCCTTATACATTTTCACGCACGACTGGGCGAAGCTGCCCGAAATCAAGCTTCACCTCAAAGGCACCAGCTTCCAGCTGAAAGTATGGGAAACACTGCTGAAGATCCCTATGGGCGGGCTTACCACGTATAGAAGCATCGCCGGAAAACTCGAAAATCCCAATGCCTCGCGCGCCGTTGGCAGCGCTGTAGGCAGCAACCCTGTGGCCTTTTTAATTCCCTGCCATCGTGTTATTCAGTCTACCGGAACTTTCGGAGGCTATATGTGGGGGCCAACGCGCAAGGCCGCCATCATTGGTTGGGAAGCGGCAAAAACAGATGCGTCAGGTGCAACAACCGAAATTGCCGGAAGATGAGCAGCACGGTCATAGAACGCCTCGCTGCCTCAGACTGGCAGCAGGTGGCGGAAGGCCTCCATACAAAAGGCTTTGCACACATTCCGGGATTGTTAAGAAATGAGGAATGCCATCAGCTCATCGGGGATTATCATCATCAGGAGCTCTTTCGCAAAACAGTCATCATGGAGCGTTACCGCTTCGGTGCAGGAGAGTACAAATACTTCTCGTATCCGCTGCCTGCCCTCATCCAGCAGCTCAGGGAAGCTCTTTATCCCGAGCTGGCTCCGGTAGCAAACCGTTGGATGGCTGCTCTGGGAATCGACCGGCATTTCCCGGCACAGCATACCGGGTTGCTGGAGCTTTGCCGGAACAATGGCCAGCAGCTTCCTGCCGCGCTGATCCTGAAATACGGCCCGGGAGGATTTAACACGCTGCACCAGGATCTTTACGGAGATGTTTATTTTCCGATGCAGGCGGTATTGTTTTTGAATGAACCCGGAAAAGACTATACCGGAGGTGAATTCGTGTTGACAGAGCAGGTGCCAAGGGCGCAGTCGAAAGCCATCGTGCTGAAGCCGGGCAAAGGAGATGTGCTGGTATTCACCACCAATTTCAGACCGGTAAAAGGAAGCAAAGGCTATTACCGCGCAGCGATGAAGCATGGGGTAAGCGAGGTCGGATCAGGAGAGCGGTACACCGTGGGAATTATTTTTCATGATGCCCATAGCTGAAAGGATGATTATACATTGGGATATGACGGATGCCGCGCTTAGAAAAAAACTTCGGCGGAAAGAGTTGGTGCTTGGTGGAAATAAAAAACTGAAAATATACGGTACCTTACACTGCCTTTCGGGAAAACGCATGAAGCGGGAGAACAGGGTCTTTTTTGGTTCGGCAGAAGAGGCTGTTGCACTGGGATACAGGCCTTGCGGGCATTGCATGAAACAGGAATACAAACATTGGAAACACATAGATGGATCTGTTTAACGACACACACGACACCAATTTGCTGCCTTACGACGGCGAAGTGATCTATTACGGGGTCATCTTCCCCCGTGAGCAGGCCAACCGCTATGCCTCGCTGCTGATGGATACCATTGCCTGGAAGCACGATGAAGCCCTCATTTACGGGAAGCGCATCATCACCGCCCGCAAAGTAGCCTGGTATGCCGATCGTGAATTTTCCTATACCTATTCCGGCACAACCAAGCAGGCGCTGCCCTGGACACAAGAGTTGCTGGAGCTTAAAAAAATAGCGGAAGAAAAAAGCGGTGACCGTTTCAATTCCTGTTTGCTGAACCTCTACCATCACGGTGAGGAAGGCATGGCCTGGCACAGCGACGATGAGAGCTCTCTTGGAAAAAACACAGTGATCGCTTCCCTGAGCTTCGGGGCGGAGCGGAAATTTGCCTTCAGGCATAAGAAAAGCAAAGACAGTGTTTCCATTATCCTTGAGCATGGCAGCCTGCTGGTAATGAAAGGCGCTACGCAGAGCAACTGGCTCCACAGGCTGCCGCCAACGGCAAAAGTAAAAAGGCCGAGAATAAACCTTACCTTTCGAACCATTATAGATCAGGGTTGACAGCCCTAAAACAAGCACCCGATGAACCTGCACGAGATCATTGATGAAATAAACAAGCTGGAAACACCATCGAAGCACAAAGCCGCGCTCGATATCTTCAACCTGCTGGAAAATAACCGCCGCTTATTCCTGGAAAAGCTCGATCCGGGGGATTTCAACAGCCTGTGTACAGGCTTCGAAGCATTGGCCTACGCTCATCCCAAAGACTACACTACCGATTCTTACGGATCGGATTTCGAGCGGCTCAGAGGATCTTTACTCTATCATCTTAACAAAATTCTTTAAGTCCCGAACCGGCTGTACGCACAATAAACTGTATATTTAAGCGTTCATAGAAGCAGTTTGAAGAAATTAGCCACATACCTTTTTATTTTAGGGAATCTATCGCTGGCGGCACAAATAGGAGGGCTCAAATCCTATAGTTTCCTGAGTCTTCCAGGGCCTGCACGCGCCAATGCCCTGTCGGGCGCAGCGATCGCTATCTGGGACAATGATGTGAATCTGGGCTATGGCAATCCGGCGTTGCTGCATCCTGGTTCCGCGAGGCAGCTGAGCTTCAACCATGTCAACTTTGTGTCTGACCTTAACTATGGCAATTTTGCCTGGGCCAGGCAGCTGAAACAATTCGGGACCATGGGCCTGGGCCTGCAATATTTCAGCTATGGCAAATTCGATGGCCGCGACGAATACGATGTGTCAACCGGTACATTCAAAGCCGCCGACTACTCCCTCAATATCAGCATTGCCAAGCCTGTCAATAAAGACAGCAGCTTGTCCATCGGTGCGACCCTTAAAACCATTTATTCTCATTACGAAAGCTATTCTTCGGTAGGGAATGCCGTTGATGTTGGCTTAACGTATCACGATAAAAAAAACATGGTGATTTCCCTGCTTGCCAAAAATTACGGCCGCATGTGGAAGTCTTACTCTACTACGGGAACCAATGAGCCTTTGCCCTTCGACCTGCAGCTGGGCTTTAGCAAAAAAGTATCCAAGGCGCCTTTTCGGCTCATTGTTCAGTACGACCAGCTCCTGAAATGGGACCTGACTTACACCACAACGGTCAATCAAAGCACCAGCGATCCGTTTGGTACGCAAACCACAGCCAAGACCGATAAGGAGATCATGAACGAAAAGATCAGCAAGGGCCTCGATCGTTTTGGCCGCCACATTACGCTGGCTACGGAGATTATCCTGGGTAAGAATGTGTTCGTCAGAGTAGGCTATAACTTCCGGAAAGGCAAAGAACTATCTCTGCCCGATAAGCGTGCCGTGAATGGTTTTTCTGCTGGTTTTGGTGTTAAAATCATGAAGTTTCACTTCAACTATGCTTATTCCAAATATGCCCTCAATGGCAATTCACATACCTTCGGCATCACCACCAATCTCAACTATTTCCATAAAAAATAGGTTTCGCTTGCTCATTTCCTTCAAAAAGTTTAAGAATTAAGATAACTTTGTCTTAACAGGGGATTGCGCTAATGGTCGGGATGCCCGGTTAAAAAACGATGAAGCATTTTAATGTACGGGTATATGGCATCCTCCTGGTGGATAACAAGCTGTTGGTTTCCGATGAGCACATCAAAGGGATGAACATTACGAAGCTGCCCGGTGGCGGACTTGAGTTCGGCGAAGGACCTGCAGATTGCGTCGTCAGGGAATTTAAGGAAGAGCTTGACCTGGATATAGAGGTCGTTTCTCATTTTTATACCACCGACTTTTTTGTGCATTCGGCATTTAATACCAATAGCCAGGTCATCAGCATTTACTATAAGGTGCGGGCGAAAAGCCCCCTGTCGGTGAAAATTTCCGAGGTGCCCTTTGACTTTGTGAAGAAAGAAGGCGCTCAGTCTTTCCGCTGGATCGATTGCAGAATGGTATCAGAAAGGGATTTCACCTTTGTGATCGATAAGCGTGTAGGCGATATGCTGGGCGGTAACTAAAGCCTATCGTAGTTCGAGCTCTGGCTCCTGGCTTTCCTGGTTCAGGTTCGTGGACGACGTATTGATGGTCGGAATTTCTTCGGATACCACTTTTTTCTGTTTTTTCTTCTTTACAAGTGGCTGCTGCTGGCTGGTAGTTGTGTTGGCGGCTGTTACAGCAGGAGGAGGGGCAGGGCTTTTCACCGGGGCGGCCTCTGCCGGCTTTGTTTTGGCTTTTTGTATCGCCTGCTTCGTTTCGGCGGGTAGTATGACCGCCTGTTGAGCCGTAGGCGTAGAAACAGCAATGGTTGTTGTTGCAGGAGCCTGTGCCGGTTTTTCAGCAGCGGTGCTTATACCTGTAAGCTGCGCCTTTACAGTTGCCGGCGTTTCCGGTTTTTTCTGCTCCGGTATAGCCTTGGTGACCCTGGTATCTTTCTTTTTGAAATCCACAAAGCTGAATAAGGTAGCTGACAGCCCGCCGATGAGCACAACAAAGATGAGTGGGACCACAACAGAGCGGCTGATGCTCAGGTTGAACCGGGGGCTAAAGGAAGCCTGCTTCGGTTTTACATCCGGCTGTGCCAGCTGCTCAAAGCGATTCCAGGCGGAAGGATCGTTTTCCATGACACCGTCGCGGAGCATGATCCTGATCTGCCTTTCATCTAATTCGTAGCTAAATTGGTTGCTCATCTTTCTCCGTTTTTAAATTTTTCTCAATAGACTTTTGCAAATTGAACCGGGCCTTTTCCAGGTTTGATTTGATCGTTTGGGCGCTCGTTTCCAGGAGTTCTGAAATGTGCTCGAGGGTGTAATTATCGATCACGTGAAGGTTAAATACCAGCCGCTGGGAAGGTACGAGTTGCTGAATCGATTTCAGCAGCACTTCCTCGTTCAGGTTTTTTAAGTCAATCAGTTGCGTGTCGAGGAAAAGGTCGTAGGTGGTTTCTTTATGTTGTTCCACCGCTTTTACGGTGCTTGCCACGTAATATTCGTTACGGATGTTTTTGATGTACTTCACGGCGAAGGCAATAAACTCATGCCTGACGTAATCGTCGAGGTTGTATTTTTTCTGGGTTCTGTAATCTCCCAGGTTTGCAAACAGATGGGAAAAACCGCTGAGCACAATCTGAGAGGATTGTGACTTATTCTTGGAATACCGGAATGAAATATAAGCCAGCCCCGGATAAAAACGGTCGAAAAAATCCTTTTTGGCCGTCTGATCGTTCTTGAGGCACGCTGATATCAATTCCGTTTCTGACATACCTGGGATGGAATGGTTTATAAACAATTTCTACGGGTTTTCAACAAAAAAAGTTTCTGTATTGGGATAAATATGTTAAAAAATATACGATTGAATATTATTCTGCGACCAATGAATAGCATCTGTAGACCAAATTAATTCTGAAGATTGATGCGCTCGCTGTAATCAACCGGAAACCGCTTTTTAATAAAGAGCTTGCCTGCCCGTAGATCTCCCTGGATGCGGATAGTTCCTGAGGCGGCATTGCCGATCAGCTTCATCACATCGCTGAGGTTCAGGCTTTCAGGGCTTGATTTGAGTTTAAACACATACGACTTCTCGGTATTGGCACCAATGTGTACGCGTTTATGGAGTTTCGCTTTTCCCAGTTTCACACCACCGTATATGATATCGAATTCCGATTTGTAAATAGAAAAGCCTACCGTATTGGGATTTTTGATCGTGAGCTGCAGTTCGCCTTCAATTTCTTTTAAGCTCATTTTCTGGATGCTGAAACGATCCACATTGGTAAGGCTGATCTCTTTAAAATCACGACATGATCCCAGCAGAAGGGTGACGAGAAGAAGGCAGCAGCAGAATGTTTTTTTTAGCATAGAGTTGTAGGTTTAGAAGGCGTCCCGGTAAAAATACGCGCGTGTAGAGGTAAATACGGAGCGTAACCTTGCGTGTTATATTTTTTGGCTTAATGTTTGCGTTTAATAAGTCGGACAAGTAAAACTATTGATAAGCATTTGGCAATAGTTTTTGGTTTCTGATAAAATCGGTTTAAATTTACAATAACAAAATCAATGTACCATGGTTAAAATTTACACAAAACTCTTTGTAGCGGCTATTTCGGTTTTAGCGTTGCAAAGTCAGGCTCAGGTTACCGCGTATTCCGAAAATTTCGGTGGAGCAGGAGTAACCACATTTCCCGGAGGATGGACCTCTGCCTCTGCCGATTGGTTAATTGATCCAAACGACCTTAATGGCGGTGGAGTTCCGGTATGTACGGTTCCGGGAACATCAGGAAACAGCGTCATGGCTGGAGCTGATGGTACAAGCGGCGTTCCCCAGTCATCCGTTTCACAGCCCTTTTCAACAATAGGTTACAGCAACCTGATGCTCAGCTGGAACGGCTACCGCGGCTCCGGAGCGCCAACGGTTACTCTGGCCATCAGTACGGATAACGTGTCCTACACCACAATCCCGTTTACAGATGTTACGGATGATGATACCTGGCATGCTGTTAGCCCGATTTCTATTCCTGCCACATTCAATGGGCAGGCCACCGTTTACCTGAGATGGTCTTATGTCACAACAGCCACCAACTTCTTCGCCTTCGATGATATTAAAGTAGAAGGGGTGACCTCGCCCATCTTTTACTGGAATGGTTCAGGCCCGGTGACGGCCTTATCTTCCTGGGGCACAAATACCGATGGTACAGGCCTGGCGCCGAGCAACTTTACCGCTAACCAGCAAATCTTTAACCTTGTCAATAATACATCGGCTACCCTCGGCTCAAGCTTAACGATCGGTGGTACGGGTTCTGTCCTTAATGTAGGCGACGGCGTTACCGGAATCAACTTCATTACCAATGCTACCCTGGCCTTCACCGGCGGCGCAAAAATGAATGTGTTGAATACATCAACGCTCACTATGCAATCAACACCCTTTCCTTCAATCTCTGATGTCGTGATCAGCACCGGCTCTACGATCGATTTTGCGCAATCCAGTGCGGTCAGCATCTGGGCTGCAACTTACCATAATCTTATTATTTCAGGATCTTCAGATAAGACTATATCCGGAAGCCCCGTTGTGAACGGCGTTCTGAATCTTAACGGCAGAAACCTCGCCATGACAAACAGTGCGCTCCTGGCACTTACCCTTAACGGAACGATTACAGGTACGGGAGCACTGAAAACCGGTAACTCAAGGCTGGTTATCGGTGGCTCTGGCGCGTTTGGCACAGTGAATTTTGTAGCAGGCTTTACAGCACTTTCGGTCAATCAGTTGACGATAAACAGGGCAAGTGCCGGGCAGGTAACCTTAGGCGGGAATTTAACCGTAAGCGGTGCCGCCAGCTTTCAGAATGGAACAATTGATCTGAACGGGAAGGCGCTTACCCTCAACGGCGCTATCACATTTCCGAGTACAGCCACCAATGGTAATTTTATCGGTTCCGGCACTTCTACCCTCACTATCGGCGGTTCGGGCGCTTTTACCAATAACAGCCTGTTTATGAACCAGGGCTCCGCTGCCAACAGCTCTCTGTATGATCTTAGCATTACCAGGAACAACGGGCAGGCTCTTAACCTCGGCAACCCGCTCAATATCATCAACTCTATCACGACCACGTCAACGTCTGTTGCCTCGGGTGGTAACCTTACCCTGAAAGCAGATGCCAGCAGAAGCGCCATGGTAAATGCGATGTCTACCGGCGGCGGAATTACCGGTAACGTAACGGTTGAAACCATTGCCGCTACTTCCGGCACCACAGGCTGGACCAATTTGAGCCCTACCGTCAATGGGATGACTGTAGCGAGCTGGGACGGACAGTTCCCGATGTCTTGCTCGGGTTGTATCAATGACGAATATTCGGCCGGTGGCTATTTTGTGTCCATCCAGGGTTGGGATGAAGGATTGAGCGGCGGTGCGGAATACGTGGAGCTGACAGGATCATCATCGCTGCCATTAGGCAAAGGTTTCTGGGTATACCTCGGTACAGGCCAGAGCTCTACCTCATCCGTATTGATCACAACATCAGGGTCTCTCGGTCAGGGAGTGTTCACAACACCGGTTACGGTTTCCGCACAGTCGGGTAATAATTTGGTAGCCAATCCTTATGCGGCTCCTATCAGCTGGACTGCCGTTGCTTCCGATCCGTCCAACAGCAACCTCGATGGTTCTGCGATCGTGTATAGCCCTGTAGGCGGGCAGATTACCCTCAATGGCTCAGGTGCTTCCACACCAAGTGGATTTATCACTGGAGGGGTTATCCCAAGAGGCCAGGGCTTTTATGTTCATGCCAACAGCGCCGGCAATGTTACTTTCCGTGAAGCGCATAAATCAACCGCTAATACCAGCGCCAACCCAATTCTGAGGGCTGCCGCTACACCGGCTGCCAACGAGTTCAGGTTAAGTATTGCAGGCCCTTATGCCGGCTACGATGAAGCTTTGTTCATCTTTGATAACAACGCTACCGAAAACTTCGACCGCATGCTGGATGCTTATAAAATGTTCAATACGCCGGGTTATGTAGGCTACCCGGGTGTATATTCGCAATACACATCTATCTGTAGCCGCATGGGCAACAGGGACTATGCTATCAATGCGATTCCTTCCAATGGCTCAAACGATCTGGTGATCCCTATCCTGGCGAAAGCGATGGTGGCAGGAACCTATACGATCGCTCCGATCGATATCCAGAATATCCCTGCCGGAGCCTGTGTGATCCTGAAGGATAAACTGTTAGGTGTAAGCCACAACCTGAGAACAGGAGCTTATGTGTGCACCTTATCGGATACGACACAGACACCGCGTTTTGAATTAACCGTTTGCAGAAACAATGTGTCTACCGGTATTCAGAATGCTGCCAGTGCCAATGATCAGATCTTCATCAATCAGGATCAGGCCGGCGCCTATGTGAAAACAAACTTCGAAGGCAGCACCAAGGCAACCATTTCTGCTTACAACACCATGGGCCAGAAACTGATGGCTGATAAGGAGGTAGAGGGAAAAGAAAATACAACTTACCTCGATCTGGGCAATGTGCATTCGCAGGTGGTGATCATTAAAGTAACTACGGCAACTCAGAGTTCTGTAAGGAAAATATACATGAACTAAGGTTTGTAAATATTGCATGAAAAAAGGCATCACGACGCGTCGTGATGCCTTTTTTGTATCTTTAAAGCTTGATGCAGGCCGCTAATTTTGTCGTTTACAAGTCCTCCGCCGGGAGCGGGAAAACTTTTACACTCGTAAAAGAATACTTGAAACTGGCCATGGCCAACGACCATACCCTGACAAGCGCATACAGGAGCATCCTGGCAATTACCTTTACCAATAAGGCTGCAGCCGAAATGAAATGGCGCATCATCAAAGCGCTGAGAGAGATCAGTGCCGGGGCAAACGCCACGCTGGCGGCGATCCTGTCGGATGAGATGCAGGTGGGAGAAGAAGATCTGAAACAACGGGCAAAAGTGGTGGTGACCGAAATCCTGCATCACTATTCCGATTTTTCAGTTGGTACGATCGATAGCTTTACACACCGTGTGATCCGTACCTTTGCCCTGGATCTCCAGCTGCCGGTTAATTTCCAGATCGAAACGGATTCCGACAGCGTATTCAAAAAGGTGATCTCGATGCTCATCAATAACCTGGGAAAGGATCAGCTCATTACAGAATACCTGGTGCGTTTTTCCCTCGACCAGCTGGAAGAGAACAAGAACTGGGATCCGGAAGCCACGCTCATTGGGTTTATCAAGGAGGTCAACCGGGAAGGGGCCGGCGACCTGGTGCAGCAACTGAGCCATTATACCATCAGCGATTTCGAGCATATCAGGCAGCAGCTGATACAGTTCATGAAGTCCTATGAGGCCGTCCTGAAAGCAGCCGGAGAAGAGGCCTTACAGCTCATTCATTCGGCACAGCTCCAGGCTTCGGCTTTCGCCAGTGGAGCTGCCGGTATTTATAATTTATATGTGAAGCTTGCGCACCTGAAAGCAACTTCTGAAGCAGAGCTCTTTGGCGCTAATGTCAACAAAACCCTCCAGGAAGATAAATGGTATGGCGGAAAGGCAAGCGCTTCGGAAAAGCAGGCCGTCGATGCGATAAAAGGAAAGCTGGAAGAGCTGGCCCTGAAGGTGCGCGCCTGGATCCGGGAGAACCATGAGCGCTACAATGTGTATACCCTGATCTATAAAAACATCTATGCGATAGGGCTGGTGAATGAGCTGGCAAAGCTGACAGCGCAATACAAGGAAGAGGAGAATATCCTGTTCATCTCCGAATTCAACGAGCGCATTTCGGATGTGGTGAACCTGGAGCCTGCGCCATTTATCTTTGAGCGCCTGGGCGACCGTTACCGTCATTTTTTACTGGACGAATTCCAGGATACGTCGGCGATGCAATGGCAGAACATGCTGCCGCTCATCGACAACTCCCTTGCCGGCGGGCACCGCAACCTGATTGTAGGCGATGGCAAACAGTCGATCTACCGCTGGCGAAATGCTGATGTAGAGCAGTTTGTAAGCCTGCCGGAGATTCACATGCCTGCTAAGAACGAGATCATCATGGAGCGCGAGGCTTCACTGATCAGGAATTTTGAAGGAAGAAACCTCCGGAAGAATTTCAGGAGCGAAGCGCTCATCGTGAAATTCAACAATACGCTCTTCGATTATTTATCATCGGCAGTGCTGAGCCATGACATGAAACCCATCTACGATCAGCAACAGCAGGAGCATAAGCCCGATGAAAAAGGCTATGTGAGTATCGAGTTCCCGCAAACGGGAGAAGACGACCAGGATGCCGTGAACGCCGCGCACATCCTCCGGCACATTCACCAAGCCTTGTCTTCCGGCTACCATTATTCAGATATCTGCGTTATTGTGAGGGTGAACCGTCATGGCAATACCATCGCTAATTTTCTGATAGGGCAGGGCATCCCGGTTGTGTCGGCAGAGTCGCTGCTGTTGGGAAAAGCCAACGAGATCAATGTGGTGATGCAATTCCTGAAATACGTGGCCAACCACAAGGACCTGGTTTCCGCTTCTGCTGTGGTGAACTACCTTCATGAGCAGGGCTTTTGCGGGGAAGAACAATATGTGTCTTTTCTGAGAGAGCTTAATATGAGCAAAACAAAATCACTCTATGATATTCTGGCGCTTTGCGGGATCCGCATCGACCTGTTGAAAGTGACGGCTTCGGGCCTGCTCGACAGCTGCCTGGAGATCATCCGTGCGCTTGGCCTGCAAAAGATCAACGCGCCTTATATCCGTTTTTTCCTGGATGAAGTGCTGGCTTTCCAGCAGGTAAACACCGCTAATACCATTCTCTTCATCGAGTGGTGGGAGAAGCGCTGTGAGAAAGCTTCCGTGATCATTCCGGAAGGGATGAACGCTGTGAACATCATGACCATCCATGCATCCAAAGGCCTTGAGTTCCCGGTGGTCATCAGCCCGTATATGGCCTGGGATGTGGAAAGCACCGAATCCATCTGGGTAGAGGTGGCAGAGGAAGGCTTAAATATGCCTGTAGCGATGATCAGCACCACAAAGAATGCCGACAGCACAGTGTATAAGCCCCTGGTGGAGAAAGAAAGGCAGCAGCAGGCTATGGACAACCTGAACCTGTTGTATGTGGATTTTACAAGGGCCGTGGAGCGCCTGCATATTATTTCTCCCGAGCCGAAGCGCCATTCCAAAAAAAATGTCCATACCTGGCTGAAAGAATTTGCCCTTAGCCAATCGGGCTATAACAGCGATAAGGCTATCCTCGAATACGGGGAGCTGTCGGCAAAGATCAGCCAGCACTCCAAAGCCAGCCTCGAGCCTTTACCGGTTCATGAGCTCAACATCTTCAGCAACCCGGAGGTGATCGAGATCAAAGGTTCTTCCTCTTATAAAGTGAATGAAGATCTGGCAAAGGCCAGGGAATACGGGATCCTCGTACATTACCTGTTGTCGCAGGTGGTGTCTTCGCATGATATTGACGAGGTAGTGCAGCAGGCTCTTCTCGCCGGCGATATTTCGGAAGAGGAAGCTGGGCTTATTTCTCAGAGCATCAAAGCACTGGTTTCCATCGATCGTATCGCTCCTTATTTTGTTCCCGGCCTGGATATCCGGAATGAGCTGGAGATCATGACGGCAGGAGGCGCCATCCTCCGGCCCGACCGGGTAGTAATTGCCGATGGACACGCCGTGGTGATCGATTATAAGACCGGGAAGAAAAATCCGGCGAAATACCACGCACAAATGCAGGATTACGAGCAGGCCCTGTTAAGTTTAGGCTATGCTTCCGTAAAAAAAATTCTCCTTTATATTCATGAACAGGATGTAGAAGTCGTTTTTTAAAAATTTCAGCAGACGTTTCAGGCAAGCGCATCAAGGCAATTTAGTATACCTGTGAGCAGGTAATTTAAAATACTGCTTTAGCGTGATTTCAGTCCCAATAGTACGCTATTGTTGTATTAACAAGTTAAAGTTGGAATCAGTTTCTTCAAAATATTTTTCAGGAAACTTGAGAATTAAAAAAAGTTTCCTAAGTTTGCAGCGCACTAAAAGATGACAGGATGCGTTAAAAGCATGCATTAAAATACTGGTGCGACCGGAAGTTCCGGCTAACATACGAACTATGAAAAAAATCAATTTGTTGATTTTGCTGGCCCTGTTTGTGGGAACAGCAGTGGCACAGGAGAAAGCAACCGTGAGCGGTTACCTGAAAGATGCCAAAAACGGAGAAGCCCTGATCGGTGTAACGGTTTATAAAAAAGGCTCGCAGATCGGCACCACTACCAATGCCTACGGCTTTTATTCGCTCACGCTTCCGAAAGGTCCGGACACGCTGATGTTTTCCTTTATCGGCTATAAAACAATCCAGAAGCCGGTGAACCTTTCTGCGAACCAAACCATCAGCGTTGAGCTGGAAGAGGAAGGCAAGGAGCTGGAAGAGGTGGTGATCTCCTCTGAAAAAGAAGACATGAATGTGAAGAGCATGGATATGGGAACTGCCAAGCTCGACATTAAACAGATCAATAAAATTCCGGCCCTGCTGGGCGAAGTGGATGTGGTGAGAGCCATCCAGCTACTGCCGGGTGTAACCACAGTGGGCGAAGGCGCGAGCGGCTTCAACGTGCGCGGCGGCAATGTGGATCAGAACCTCATTCTCCTGGACGAAGCGCCGGTATATAACTCTTCGCATTTATTCGGGTTTTTCTCGGTATTTAATCCGGATGCCGTGAAAGACGTCAAGCTCATCAAGGGCGGGATTCCTTCGCAGTACGGTGGCCGGGTATCGTCTATCCTGGATATCCGTATGAAAGAAGGTAACAGCAAGAGGCTGGGGATCAATGGCGGTATCGGAACGATCTTTAGCCGCCTGAGTGTGGAGGCCCCGATCATTAAAGACAAGATGAGCTTTATCATTGCAGGCCGCAGAAGCTACATTGATGCCCTGGTGAAGCCTTTCGTGAAATCATCGAGCCCGATCAAAGGTTCCAAATTCTTTTTCTATGACCTTACTGCCAAACTGAATTACCGCATCAATGATAAAAACACCGTGTTTGCGAGCGGCTATTTTGGCAAGGATGTCTTCGGCGCGTCTATTTTCAGCTTCAACTGGGGCAATGCCACCGGTACGCTGAGGTGGAACCATGTATTCAACAGCAAGCTTTTTATGAATGTGTCGGCGTTCTACAGCAATTACAAATACCTGCTCGAGTTTAAAACCGATAACGATGGGCAGGGTTTCAAGTGGACAAGCAATATCGTCAACTACAGCATTAAGCCTGATTTTACGTATTACCTCAATAACAAGAATACCATCCGCTTTGGCCTGCAATCACTGTACTATGATTTTACGCCCTATGATACGGATATTTCCTTTACCGATGGTACCAAAACGAATATCAAATCGGAGCACCGCTATGGCCTGGAAAATGCAGTGTACATAGGCAACGAGCAAAAACTGTTGCCGCGCCTGACGGCGGAATACGGCGTGCGTCTGAGCATCTATAGCTTTATGGGTAAAGGAACGGAATACCATTTCCGTGATACGATCCCGAATGAACCCCTGCCTTTCGATTACTCGAAAAAGCTCGGCCAGGGAGAAGTTTCGAAAACCTACGTGACACCGGAACCGCGGCTGGCGCTCAACTACGTGATCAATTCCAAAAGCTCCGTTAAGGCAAGCTATAACCGCATGGCGCAATACCTGCAGCTGATCAGCAATACGGCAGCGAGCACACCGCTGGACGTATACACCTTGTCTACCAACAATCTGAAGCCGCTCATTGCCGACCAGGGAAGCATCGGCTACTTCAGGAACTTCCGGGATAATATGTTTGAAACTTCGGTAGAGGTCTATTACAAGTACATGCAAAATCAGCTCGATTATGTTGACAATGCCAGCCTGTTCATTAATGAAAAAGTGGAGTCGGAGTTGTTGCAGGGACTGGGAAGGGCCTATGGCGCTGAGTTCTATGTAAAGAAAAGCAAAGGAAAACTTCAGGGATGGGTGAGCTATACGCTTAGTAAAACGGAGCGCTTGGTGCGCGGCATCAGCAACGATAATTGGTTCTACAGCCGTTATGACCGCACGCACTGCATGAACATGAGCCTGAACTACGATATTACCAAGCGCTGGAACGTATCGGCCAACTTCGTGTTCCTGAGCGGAACGCCGGCTACCTTCCCGAATACCAAAATCCAAGTGCAGGGATACAACATTCCTTACAATACCGATGGGATCCGTAACAACTACCGCATTACGCCATACCACCGCCTCGATGTGGGGGCAACTTATGCGTTCAAAAAGAACGAGACGCGGCGCTTCAAACAGTTCCTGGTGCTGAGCGTGTACAACGTGTATAACCGCCGGAATGCTTTCAGTATTTATTTCAGAACAAAAGACGGAGAGCCGAACCAGACAGAGGCGGTGAGGTATTCGGTGATCGGTACCATCGTTCCTGCTTTAACCTATAACTTCAATTTTTAAGAGAGGAACAGCTATGTCGCCGTTGGTGCAAACTGATAACAAGACCTCCTGTATGACCATAACAAACAATACTATCAACTTATGAAACCAGTGTTTAAATTTCTTTTACTATGCTCCCTGGCTCTTGCGTTTTCATCCTGCGAAGACGTGGTGCAGGTAAAGCTCGATGAGGGATCGAAGCTATATGTGATCGACGCATTCATCAATAACCTGAGAAGCGATCAGGTAATTAAGATCACCCATAATTCGAGCTATTTCAGCAACACCGACCCTCTGGGCGTATCGGGGGCTAATGTGGTTGTGGTGGACCTGACAGACAACAAGCAGTACAATTTTGCTTATACTTCCAATGGGAATTATGTGTACTCCGGCTGGCTGACAGACACGATTGCCAAGGTAGGGCACGACTACCAGCTGATGGTGCAGATTGACGGGAATCTTTACCTGGCTTCAACAAAACAAAAACGCGCCGCGTCTATTGACAGCATCAGCGTTGTGATGGATGACGGCAGCTTTGGCTTTGGGCAACCTGCCAATAAAAACGATACCACCTTTCTGTGTGTGCTCTATGCCAAGGATAAAGCCGATGCTGTGCCGGATTACTATTGGGTGAAGACCTATAGGAACGATACGCTCTTCTCTGCTTCAGGAGATATTAATCTGAATATTGATGGCACGGGAGGCGAGATCACCACAGCCTCTGTGGATTCCCTGGAGTTTACGCCGCCAAGCACCCTGCTCGGATTTAAGAAGTACAGGAAGAACGACCGTTGCCGCGTGGAGGTGCACTCCATCATGAAAGATACCTACAATTTTTTTGTACAGGCACAGTCCCAGATCAATAACGGCGGCCTCTTTGCCACCACGCCCGAAAACGTGAAAACAAACCTGAGCGGCCCGAAAGGACAGACAAAGGCCGTGGGTTGGTTCAGCGTATCCTCGGTGGCTACGAAAACCGTGCTGGTGAAGTAATTTGCATTAAGGAAACTATAAAAAAATCCCGCCCGGAAAGGTGGGATTTTTTTTATGATGTCTAAGCGACAACATAAAGTCGCTTATTTATGATAGATCAGCTTCATCATCTCCTCGTCCTTGCGGTACACATCAATGTAGAGCTTTAGCCCTGTGCTGTCGGCCTGCGCAGTATAGTAGCGGGTGTAGATAGGCAGAGGCTTTTTTAAAGCCAGTTTGCGTTGTTCCTGTTTGGCAAAATAGACCTGGAGGCTATCGTGGGTGTAATGCACGCTGTCGTCGCGGATGAGGAAGTCGGCAAACTCCACGAATTTTTCGAGCCTGATGCAGCCGTGGCTTTGGGCCCGCGAGCTGGTTTTGAAATAGCGTTTCGAGTTGGTGTCGTGCAGGTACACGCCATAAGGATTGAAAAAATTGAACTTCACCACCCCGAGGCTGTTGTCGTCACCGATCCGTTGCCGGAAGCGTACAGGCAGGTAATCGGCGGAATAGGTTTTCCAGGGAATTTTGGTGTAGTCAAGCACTTTATCGCCTTTTCCAAGCACCTCAAAATTCTTACGGCGAATGTAGGTCGTATCTCTTTTAACAGCCGGCAGGATCTCTTTGGTGGCAATGCTCACCGGCACATTCCAGTAAGGATAGATCAACATCTGGTTGATCTTGCTGGTAAGGAGCGGCGTTTGCGTTTCGGGCTTGCCGCACACAATGGCCGACTGCATCACCACGGTGTCTTTCTCGAATACCGTGAGCCAGAACGCGGGAATGTTGATGAAGGCATAGCGTTCCGGAAATGCTTTCTCCCAGCGCCAGCGTTCCATCGCCATGCTGATTTGTTTGATGACCTTTTCACGGTTGTAGCTGAGGGCCTGCTTTGTGTATTTTCCCAGCTTGCCATCCGGTTGGATGTACCATTTGCGTTGCAGCTTATCAAGGGCTTTGGCCATCCGGAGGCTATCGGAGTCTGTGCTTAACGTGTCGTAAAAGCCTTGTTTGATCAGGTTTTTCAAGATGAGCTGTTGCTTGCGTGCCGAATCCTTATCGCTGACAAACGGAATGGAATCCAGCTGGTAGAGGAGAGGATTGCTGAGAATAGCTCCCAGCTCTTTTTTCAGCATGCGGTAATTATAGTTCTTGGGCTCGAGCGAATCGATGGACCCACGCAGGTTCTTTCCGGTATAGCCCGCCCATAACAGGCTGTCCCAGCCCCTGTTCAGTTTGGCGAAATTGGTTTGAAGCAATAAGCTGTCAGGGTAAAAACGCCCTTTATTCACATGCGCGCCCATCAGGTAATAGGCGTTGCTCAGCAGAAGATCGGCGTTCACAAGCTTGTCGATGTTCACGTAGTTACGATCCATCGGGATGGAATCCAGGTTGTTTTTGATCTGTGTAAAGTAATAGTCCTCAGGATTCAGGCCGTAATACATGCTTTGTCCGATCAGCCGGAAGAGGCTGTCGCCGTTACTGTTCAACTTCGCTTTATCAAACCACAGAAGCTTATCGCTGTAATGCGGCTTAAAGAAGCGGTAAGTGCTCAACAGGTTTGATCCGAGGGTGATGACCGTGTCGTTGCTGAGCTTATCGCTGAGCTCTGCGGCCACTTCTTTCGCCAACTCCTGCGTAGCGCTGGCCTTCACGGTTTTTGCTTCCGGTGTGCGGTTGCAGGAGTAGAACAGGAGCAATAGCAGGGGTATAAAAAAACAAAGCTTCATCCTGGTAAAGATAAAGCTTTGTTGTGAGGTGAGAAATAAATACGCTACTTGTTAACGTTAAATTTGCCGCTGTTAAGCACCTGGTTGTTTTTACCGGTAACCGTGTACAGGTACATACCATTGTTCAAAGACGAAACGTTCAGTTTGGACTTGCTGTCCTCAAAAAGCTCGGTAGCTACTGCCTTGCCTGTAATGTCGAACACTGTCACTTTATAGGCTTCCGGCGAGCTTGTATTGATATTTACAACAGAAGAGGCCGGGTTAGGGAACACGGCGATTTCCGCTTTCGCTTCCTTCACTTCTTTAATGCCAACAACTGTATAGTCCTTTTGTAAGGTGGTGATGGTTTGAGTGCTGGTTCCGGAGAAAGAGGCAATGGTTGATGATTGCGCAGAGAGGATAGGTGCTTTAGAGCTTCCCGGAGCATAATAATCATAGGTCAGCAGGTTGATGGTAGCCGTTCCGCTGGCAACAATGTTTTGTACCGTGGTCAGGCGAACCACATCGTTAAACGTCCTGCCCGGTAATACCAGTGTGCCTGTGGCATCAGCCAGCACATTGCAGCTTCCGGTGAATGCCGTGGTAACAGGGAATGGGCTTGTAACATTCACTGTTCCGCTGGTGGTGGAAGACGTAGACGTGTTCAGGGCCATCGGGTAAGATGCTACGATAGCAGGAGAGCTGTATTTAATCACTGCGGTTACGCCATTTACAGAGATGTTTCCGCCATAATAAGCCAAAAAGTTCGGGCTTCCGGTGCCATAGTAAGACGCGTCGCTCGCTCCGGAGCTTACCGAAACGTCGGCAGGAGCAAACGACGCATTGGTAGAAACATTCGTCGTGTAAGTTCTTTGGATAGAAAGGTGTACGGTTGGTGTGTAGCTCCACATCGCACCTGCCCCGGTAGCTCCCGGTAATCCTGACGTGATGGTGTCGCATTGGTTAATGCTGTAGATCATATCTGAAGGCGATGGCGAATGGTTGGCCTGGGTCAATTGCGCGTTGGCGCCCAAGGCAGTAATGACAGATAAAGAAAGTAATATTTTTTTCATATATTCCTATTTTTAGTTTATTCAAATATACACAATCCCATAGCCCTTTCAAAATAGGATTTGTGGAATTCTTACATGTTTAACCTCCGGCATCCAATCCCGGATCCCTTTACCAGAGCGGGAAAGAGGCGCTTTTTCTCTGCATTTCAAAAAACAAGCGCTTAGGTTAAAATTCTTTAAAATACCATTTTGCCGGGATTCAGGATGAGGTTCGGATCAAAGAGGGTTTTAATTTGCCTCATCAGTTCCATCTGGTGCGGCGGAAAGACGATGGGCAGGTAGCCTTTCTGCACCAGGCCGATCCCATGCTCACCACTGATGGTACCGCCCAGCGCTTTGCAGAGCTCAAAGATCTCACGGATGCCTTTCGGGAGTTCCTGGTCCCATACCTCATCCGCTAAGTCGCCCTTAATGATATTGACGTGGAGGTTGCCGTCGCCGGCATGGCCGTAGCACACGCTCTTAAAGCCATATTTGCGGCCGATCTCTTTTACGCCTTTCAGCAGCACCGGCAGTTCGGCCCTGGGCACTACGGTATCCTCTTCCTTGTATACAGAATTGCTTTTCACGGCTTCGCCTACTTTCCTTCGGATCTTCCACAGCGAAGCTTTCTGATCGGCGGTATCGGCCATGAGAATATCGTCGCAGCCATGATCTGTCATGATCTGGCTGATGGTTTCACAATCGCCGAATAACACGTCCATGTTATTGCCGTCCACTTCGATCAGTAACAGCGCCTGCCACTCAGGTTTGATGCTGAAGTTTACCTCTCCGGCAAACCGGATGCTCCAGTCGATGGCATCGCGCTCCATGAACTCCATGGCGCTTGGCGTGATACCGGCCCTGAATGTGGCGCCTACAGCCTCGCACGCTTTCTCCGCCGAAGTAAAGGGCACCAGCATGAGCAGGTCATGTTTCGGGAGTGGAATAAGCCGGAAGACGATCTTTGTGATGATGCCCAGCGTTCCTTCGCTGCCGATCATCAAATGTGTTAAGTTGTAGCCCGTTGAATATTTCAGGGTGTTGGCACCGGTAAGGATCACCTCGCCGTTTGGCAGTACCATTTCGATGTTGAGAACATAATCCCGGGTGGTGCCATACTTCACCGCTTTCGGGCCGCCGCTGCTGTGAGCCACATTCCCGCCCAGGGAGCAGCTTCCCCAGCTTGCCGGGTCAGGTGGATAAAACAGTCCGAGCTTCTTCACCTCTTCCTGGAAGATGTAATTGATGACACCGGGCTCCACAGTAGCCTGTAAGTTCCGCTCATCGATCTCCAGGATCTTATTGAAGCGCTCCATGCTGAGCACAATGCCGCCATATACAGGCAAAGCAGCTCCGCTGAGGCCTGTGCCTGCGCCGCGCACCGTTACCGGGATACGCATGGTGTTGGCAAGCTTCATGATCTCCGAGATCTGGCTAACGGTCTTCGGCCTGAGGACCACCTCGGGCTTGTAAAGCAGGTCTTCTGTTTCGTCCTGCCCGTATTTTTCAAGGCTTTCCTCGTCGGCAAGGAGGTCCTCCGCATCCACCATGCCGCGGAGGCTTTGGATGATCTGGGGGCTGATTTTGGTATAGGTGATTTCCACGGTATTAGAATTTAAAATACTGTTTGATGATGTCCCGGGCGGCATCTGCCTGTTGCGTCCCGATCAAAAAAGGTTTATCGCTTTGATAAAAGAGCTTGATACCGTCATTTCCGGATACATTGTAGCACCAACCGTTTCCGGCCATGCCGTAGCGCACGCCCCAGCCGCCGTAATCGGATAAGGGGGAATAGCTTATCACAGAAATCGTTTTGATGTCCTGCCATGAAATGCTTCGTTTGCAAAATGGAATGCCATGAAACCTTACGTAGATGCCCTGTGCGTCGATGCGTGTTTCCAGCTTCAGGCACAGGAACCAAACAAAAAGCAGAATAGTGCTGATGGCCGCAGTCGCTAAAATCAATGTTGTTGCGGGACCCTGCACAGGGAACAAGTCGGCATACAGGGCTAAGACAATACCAAAGATCAGTATGAGCGGGGAACCGATGAAAAGGTAATGCCACCACTTGTTGAAGCGCTGTATTTCGTGAAACATGGGCTGCATAGTATAAAATTAAGTGATTATTCTAAAAATTGTTTGATCACCGGGGCGATCTCCTGCGGTACATCTTCGTCCCACGCGGCACTGGTGATTTTTTTAATGACCGAGCCGTCTTTATCGACACGTACAAAGGAAGGTATTTCATGGATGCCGTACCCGGCAGAAATCAGGTGGCCCTCCGAATCGGCATCCATATCGATCAGGATCAGCGTAGCGCCATTGAGCGTTTCGCGCATCAGGGGATCCGATAGGCTGGCCCTGAAGCGCCTGCAGGGGCCGCACCATTCAGCACCGAAGTAAAGAACCGGTTTTTGATTGTCTTTCAGCGCTTTTTGGATAAGCTCATCCAGGCGATTTTGTTTTCCCTCTGCCGCATAGAAATCTGTTAGTTTTACCGGGCCGTATTCTTTTGATGCCTTTGGATTGGATTGCCCGCAGGAGATCATGAGCAGTAATAAGGGAACACAGATCAGGCGCAGTACAGTTTTCATGTCAGGATCCGGATTATTTTTTAAGTTTGATGACGGCCCATTCGTTTTTGGTGTAGCTTGCTTCGAAGGTGAAGCCGAGGGCGGTAGCCAGCTCTTTGAGTTCTTCCACATCCGTCCCGAAAAAACCGCTCAGCAGCAAGGTGCCGTTCTTTTTCAGTGCTTTGAAGTACGACGCCATGTCTTTTTTCAGAACATTTTTATTGATATTGGCGAGGATAGTATCGAAACGTTCTGTGGCAGGAAGCAAAGCCGCATCGCCTTTTTGGAAAACAATGTCGGAAGCCTGGTTGATCGCCGCATTCTCGATGGAGTTCTCGATACTCCAGTCGTCGATATCGATCCCGAGCACTTGTGCTGCGCCCAGCTGCTTTGCCAGGATGGCCAGGATGCCTGTGCCACAGCCCATGTCGAGCACCTGTTGCTTGTTGAGATCCAGTTCAAACATGGTTTTGCTCATCAGCCAGGTGGTGTCGTGGTGACCCGTGCCGAAGCTCATCTTAGGCGTGATGATGATATCATGTTTTGCTGTTGATGACTTCGGGTGAAAGCCAGCGCGGATGCATACCAGGTCATCCACATATACTGGATTGAAATTTTTTTCCCATTCTTCGTTCCAGTTTGTTTTAGGGATCCATGTTCTTACAAACGAGAAGGTAAAGTCATCGAAGGCCAATGCCTTTAAATCGTCTTCCTGGTCGGCTTCTTCCTGGATATAGGCTTCAAAGCCTGTATCGGTGGTGGAAAAGCTTTCAAAGCCCAGGTCGGCCAGCAAGGCAATTAAAATGTCGGAACCGGGCTCGGGCGGCGAAACGGTAAAGGTATACTGGATGTAATTCATGAGCACAATGCAAATAAGGTACGAATATACGAAGGATAATGACGAATAGCGTATGAATATACAAACAAGCGTATGCAGCGCAGGCCTTCAGGCTGACAAGTCAGACCGGCTTATCCGCAGCTATTCACAACAAAGCATGAACGCACTAGAAAGAAAAGATAATCTTGCAAAAGTCATCGGCATTGAGCGAAGCTCCGCCGATCAGCCCGCCATCCACGTCCTTGCAGGCGAATAATTCCTGTGCGTTTTGGGGTGTGCAGCTGCCGCCATAGAGAATGGAAACATCGTTGGCAATGCCCGAATCGTAAATATCGGCGATCACATTCCGGATGTAGGCATGCATTTCCTGCGCTTGCCGGGCAGTGGCGGTTTCGCCTGTTCCGATGGCCCAAACGGGCTCGTAGGCAAGCACGAAACGTTTGAACTCGTCGAGGCTGAATGCCTGAAGAACATTGGTAAGCTGCTCCGAAACCACTTTGAAATGATTGTCGGTTTTACGTTCGTGGATGGTTTCGCCTACGCACAGAACAGGGCTAAGGCCGTTGTTGAGAGCTTCCCTGATCTTCAGCACCAGGTCGGCATCTTTTTCCTTGAAATATTGCCTGCGCTCGCTGTGTCCTACCAGCACGTAGCTGCAACCGACCGAGGCCAGCATAGCGGCGCTCACTTCGCCGGTATAGGCGCCGGAGGCATGTGTACTACAGTTTTGCGCGCCGGTATAGAAGTTTGCTTTCAGCGAGGTGCGGGTATTTACCGATTCGAGGTACGGAAACGGCGGGAAGATGATCTTGATGACCTCATCAAAATCGTTTACCTGTTGGGTGATCCGTTCTGCCAGCGTTTTGGCTTCCTGCAGGCTTTTATTCATTTTCCAGTTGCCTGCTACTATTTTTTTTCTGCTCATTATTTTACTCTTACTCTTGGGTCCAATACGCCATAGGCAATGTCTACCAGGATGTTGATGACGACGAAGATGGTGGCGAAGATCAATGTGGCGCCCATCACCACCGGAAGGTCGTTTTTGGTGAGGGCTTCAAAGACCTCATAGCCTATGCCTTTCCAGCTAAAGATATATTCCACGAATACGGCTCCGGCCATCAATCCGGCAAACCATCCGGAAATAGCTGTTACCACGGGGTTCAGGGCATTTTTCAGGGCATGCCTGGTAATGACCTTGTACAATGGAAGCCCTTTGGCCCTGGCTGTACGGATATAGTCCTGCCCCATCACATCAAGCAGCGAGCTGCGCATCAGCTGCACCACAATGGCCAGCGGGCGGATCCCGAGGGTAATGGATGGCAGGATGAGGTTTTTCAGCTTCAGTTTTTCCCCGTCCCACACATCAATATCGTACAGGCTGCCGGTAGGAGAGAGGCCGGTGTAATCCGACAGCACGTAGCCAAAAAGCCAGGCAATGATGAGCCCCACAAAGAAAGACGGTGCAGCCATGCCGAGCACCGCGAGCACCAGCGACATGCGGTCATAGAAACTGTTGCGCTTAATGGCGCTGATGATGCCTAAAAAGATACCTACCAGGGAAGCGATGCAAATGGAGGAAAAGGCCAGGACCGCTGTTTCAGGAAGTGTTTCCTCGATGATGTCAGACACTTTGCGTTTGGTAATGTAGGAGCGCCTCAGGAAAGGATATTTCAGCACGACGGCCTTGTTTTCCCCGATGGTAAACAAGGGGGTCCAGGTATATTTGGACGGGTTCAGGTACCAGTGACTGTTATCGTTTGTGTAATTGTGGACCGAAACCGGGGAAAGGTCGTTGAGGTACATGGCATACTGCTCCATGATGGGCCTGTCGGTGCCGAGGTCTTTGTGAATGGCCTCTACCGCATCCTTGTTGGCCCTTTGTCCGAGCATGATCGTGGCCGGATCGCCGGGTAATATATTGAACAGAAAAAAGATCACTGTAATTACTCCGTACAGAACCAGAACGCCGTACAACACCTTTTTCGTAATATACTTGATCACAGGTAAAAAATAAGTCTATAATCTGCTAAGTAAATAAAATTATTCAGTAAATAAAATAAATTAAGCGAAAATCAGTTAATGGCCATAGATTAAAATTTTAGGTAAATTTGTCATACCTGTGAAATTTCTTTGGTCCATACATAAAAACTCCCGCTCGGTGTTTTTGACAGGCTTGTTGCTGTTTGTGCACGTGGTATCTGCACAGAAAATAGGCGTTGTTCTGAGCGGGGGAGGGGCCAGCGGGCTTGCCCACATCGGTGTTCTCAAAGCCCTCGAAGAAAATCACATCCCGGTGAATTGTATTTCGGGCACCTCCATCGGCGGCATTATCGGCGGTTTATATGCTTCCGGCTACTCGCCGCTGGAGATCGAACGGATGGTAAAAGACCAGGCTTTTGTGAACCTCACCAGGGGAGAGATGGCGCCAAAATTTGGTTACTTCGTGAGGAAGCGCGACGATTATGCCTCCTGGGTGAAGCTGAAGCTGAACCTCAACAATCCGTTTATTACCAATCTCCCGACTAACTGGATCAATTCGGTGCCCATTGATTTTTACCTGATGGAAACCTTTGCCGCTGCCAATGCTGCGTCACACTATAATTTCGATAGCCTTTTTGTTCCGTTCCGCTGTGTCGCTTCCGATATCGAAAAAAAGAAAAGCATTGTGTTCCGCAAAGGAGATCTGCCTTCTGCGATCAGGGCTTCCATGAGCTATCCCTTATACCTGAGGCCGATCTATATCGATAGTACCTTGCTGTTTGACGGCGGGCTTTACAATAACTTTCCTTCCAATGTGATGTATGAGGACCTGTTCCCCGACTTTATTATCGGGAGCGCTGTTTCCGAAAATACGCCTTTGCCAAGTGATGACAACCTGTTCCTGCAACTCCGGAATATGTTCATGAGCAAGAGCAATTTCGACCCGGTATGTGAAAACAACATCATCATTGAGCCCTGGGCCGATGTGAGCATTTTTAATTTTGATAATGTGGAGCGCCTCATCGACAGTGGCTATGCAGCTACTATCCGGGATATGCCCCGCATCAAAGAGCAGGTAAGCGTTTTTCAGGACCCGGACAGCCTTGCTAAAAGACGGGCTGCTTTCCGGAACAGAGCGAACAGCGAGCGGATCGTTTACAACAAAGTGGTGGTGAACAGCCGTGATCCCAAGCTTCAGGTCTTTATCCATAAAAGCATCGTGGGCCGCCGCGACACCATTACGCTGAAGGAACTGAAACGCCAGTATTTCCGGATGATGACCGATGAGAAGATCAAGTCGGCCTACCCGGTTACAGAGCTGGACACGGTTTCCGGAAAGTATACGCTTACGCTGAATGCGAAAAAAGAAAAGCACCTGTTCTTCGATATCGGGGGGAATATTTCCAACCGGCCTATCAGTAATTTTTTCCTGGCGGCGCAGTACAACCATATCGGGAAGATCGGCTTTACAGCTTATATCAACGGCTACCTGGGCAAGCTCAATTCCAGCTCGCTGGCCAAGCTGAGGTTCGAGTTTCCTGCACGGATCCCTTTTTACATCGAGCCTAGTTTTACGATATCGCGCTGGGATTATTACCGCAGCAGCGCGTTGTTCTACGATTTTGAAAAGCCAGCCTACATGATCCAGGAAGACCTCTTCGGAGAGGTGAACATTGGGTTGCCGGTGGGAAACATCAGTAAAATGGTGCTCTCGGCCGGTGGCAGCGAATGGAAAAACCGTTATTACCAAACCGATAATTTTACCAGGCTCGATACAGCCGACCTGAGCATCTTCGATTTTTATTACGGGCAGGTGGCTTATGAGATCAATACGCAAAACAGGAAGCAATATGCCACGGAAGGCACCAAGCTCATGATCCGGGCCAAATACCTGAGCGGCGAGGAAAGCTATTATCCAGGAAATACGGCGATAGACCAGGTTACCTATATTAATACGCCTTCACACAACTGGTTTAACCTGAAACTCTCGATCGACAAATACGTGAAACCGATCAAGTATTTTAAGATCGGTGTATTTGGCGAAGGGGTTTATTCCAATCAGGACTTTTTCAGAAGCTATACGGCAACGGTTTTGTCCGCACCCGCCTTTAATCCCATTCCCGAAAGCCAAACCCTCTTTATTGCCGATTACAGGTCCTTTCAGTATGCGGCCGGCGGTTTAAAAATGATCGCTACCCCTTATAAGAATTTCGATATTCGCCTGGAGGGATACATCTATCAGCCGATCTACTCTATTCTGAGAAAAACCGATAACACACCGGAGTTGAGCACGCCGCTTCTTTACCGGCACTTCCTGGGGATGGGGGCATTGGTGTATCACTCGCCGTTAGGGCCGCTCAGCATTGGTCTCAACTATTACGACAAGAACCAGAACAGCTTTTCTTTTTTCTTCCATTTCGGGTATACGATCTACAACAAAAAATCCATCGACTAGTCGTTAGCAGCGTTCAGGGATGGTTCTACCACGACAGCGACCGGCTTTACTCATTTAACAAATTTTGGTTAGACAGCTGCCTCTATTGAAATTACTTTTGAGTTTAAATAAATTCATTATTTTTGACTACCGTTTTATCCCCGGAAATCCTATGAGAAAAATAGTACTAGGTTTAAGTTTATTGTCAGCGTTTACAGGGGCATTCGCCCAAAGCGGCCACGACATCAGGGTCAATTTTAAAAATGTCAAAGACACAATGATGTTCCTGGCGTTTTACCAGTTCGATAAAAGTTACATTGCCGATACCTGCAAAAAAGTGGTGAAAGGCAATGCCGTATTCAAAGGCAAAAATTCCCTTGAAAAAGGAGTGTATTACGTAGTAAGCCAGGAAAAAGGCCGTTATTTTGATTTCTTTATCAGCGATAAAAATCAAAACATTACCATCACTACCGATACCAATGAGATGGTGAAGAACCTGCGCTCACCGAACTCCAAAGAGAACAACGATTTTTTTGACTACATCCGCTTCATTACCAATAAAAACAAGGAGTTTGGTGAGCTGAGAAATAAGACCAAAGGCCTGAGCTCCAAGGATTCAACGGCATTTATCAATGAGAAGGCCAAGCAGATCAATGCGGAAGTTGCTGGCTTTGAAAAGTCCTTTGTAGAAGGCCATAAGGGCATGTTTGTAGCGGACGTTATTAACCTGAAAATGGAAAAGGAAGCGAAAGATATTCCGAAAGCGTCCAATGGCAGGCCCGACAGTATCTATATCTATAATTACTATAAGAATCATTACTGGGATGGTGTCAACTTTCAGGATGACGGCATCCTGAGAACGCCGTTCTTTGCAGACCGTGTGAAGAAATACTTCAACAACATCATCGTTCAGAATCCGGATACGGTGAACATTGAAATCGACCGGATGATGGGTAAAACCAAAACAGGATCCGCCATGCACAAATTTCTGCTGGCCTATTTCACGCCTACTTACGAATCGTCCAAAGTGATGGGCTTCGATAAGGTATTCGTGCACATCATCGATGCTTATTTCAGAACGGGCCAGGCCAAAGGCATTTACGAGGATGCAACCATTCAGAAGATCATCGAAAGGGGCGACATCCTGAAGCCTTTATTGCTTGGCAGCCGGGCTCCGGACCTGCTGATGATCGATACCATCGGGCATAAGAGCATTGCTAAAATGGGTTTCGATACCGTGAAAACGAGTGCCGGTGCCACCAAACTCTACTACGACAATGTTCAGTCGCTGGCACAGGTCTTTACACCGTTGTACGGAGTTAAAGCCGATTACCTGGTGCTGGTGTTCTGGGATGTGGACTGCGGGCATTGCAAAACGGAGATCCCGAAACTGATAGAAGAGTACCATGATCTTAAAAAAGAGAAATACGACATCAAAGTATTCAGCGTATACACACAGCACGATTACGAAAAATGGCGCAAATACATTATCGAGAACAAGCTCGACTGGATCAACGTGTATGACGGCGTACATATCAATAATATCAAGGAAAAATACGACATTTACTCCACGCCGGTGATTTATGTCCTTGACAGGAACAAGGTTATCAAAGCCAAGCGCATCGGTACGGAGCAGGTGAAAGATATTGTAAAAAATATGGAGCGCGAGTATAAATCAGATAAGAAATAGGGTTAAATCCCATATAAATCAGAATAAAAGCCCTTCATATGAAGGGCTTTTTGTATTTTTGGATATCATCAAAACAAACATTACATGAAGAAAAGATTACTATTTGGAAGTTTACTGACGTGCTTTTTGAGTACGGGCTTATTTTCACAATTGAATGTGAAAGTGCAGGTCGAGAAAATAGCGGTGCTTACGACCGCAGATTGTGACGGTACTTCAGACGACAGTGATTTTTTATTTGAATATAAGGCTACGGATAACTCACCTTCCAGCTTTTCCAACAATGCCCCGGTAGCGGGGAGCATCGGCATGTGTAATTATGCCTATGTGAATGAGAACAACGGCCCTTTTGCGATCTATACGGCCACACCCGGCCTGGCGGTGTTTTCTCCAACCAATGGCGTGTTCTTCAACCGCAGCTACAATTGTATCCAGGATATTCCAACAAACATTAACCTGGTGTGGCGCGGCTACGAGAATGATGATGTGGTTTCTCCATCCACAACGCCTGTTGCAAGCGGTATTACAGCCATCAACAGCACCATCGTGAACCTTCCGGCTCAGGCCAGCTCTACAGTTCAAAGCATTACTTACTCGGCCACCTCTTCAGGAGCCTGCACACAAACTTACGAGATCACCTTTCGCATATCTGTGACCAGCGGGTCTTTCTCTCCTCTGCAAATTACCAATGTTGATAACAGCGTGATCTGTAACGGAGGCAATAACGGCCATCTCGAGGTATATACGTCGGGCGGCTCGGGTACGGTATTGTACGATTGGAGCAATGACGGTACCAACGATTTTGATGATGCCAGCTCTGTTGCCGGATTAACAGCCGGCATTTATACCATAACCATTAAAGACGGCCTTAACTGCACGCACACCGCTACTACTTCTGTCACAGGGATTGCGCCGCCCACGGCTTTAGGTTCTTTTGTGACTTCCACTTCCACCGTATGTGCCGGGCAAAGCGGTGTGGCTTATGCCGTTGGCTCGCAGGCCAATACGGTATACGACTGGAATTTCAGCGGTGCAGGCGGCTCCACAAGCGGGAACGGCAATGCCGCCATCACAATGGCCTTTTCCAACTCCGCCCAAAGCGGCACACTGAGCGTGTATGCCCAGAATTCCTGCTCGGTATCTCCTACCTTAACCATGGCGGTGACCGTAACGCCTAAGCCTGTTGTATCTATCAGCGGTACCAACAGCATGTGCGATAATGTGCAGACTGTACTCACAGCCACCGGCGCAACCACCTATACCTGGAGCACCGGCGCCAACAGTGCCAGCATCACGGTAACACCCACTGCCACAACGGTGTATACGGTATCAGGCACAGCCAATAATTGTACGGCTGTTTCCGGGCAGTTTACCATGACCGTTCTGCCTTCGCCAACGGTGCAAATCTCCGGATCCACCGCCACGGTTTGCCCTAATCATACAGTAGCGCTCACTTCCAATGGCTCCGGCAGTATCTACGTATGGAGCGATGGCTTTATCGGCGCCAATCATACCATCTCTGCCGCCGCTACCACGGTTTATACCGTCAGCAATATCCAAAACTCCTGTATCGGGCAGGCAACCTATACCCTCAACGTACATCCTTTGCCGGTAGTGAGTGTGAGCGGGAATACGATGGTATGTCCGGGTAAAACGCTGACGCTGACTGCCAGCGGAGCAAGCACCTACTCCTGGAGCACAGGCAGCAGCAATGCCTCCATTACCTATACGCCATCCGGCCCGGCAACCCTCACGGTAACAGGCACCAGCGCCCTTACCGGCTGTGTCAATTCGGCAACTGTAAGCACGGGGAATTTCGGAGCAGGCCTTGTATCCATTACAGGCAATACAGCTATCTGCAATACCCTCCAGGGAGTGCTCACCGCCAGTGGATCTTATTTTTACTTATGGAACAACGGATCCACCGGCCCAACCAACACCATTACACCTACAGGGCCAACCACGGTGAGCGTGGTGGGAACAACACTCGATGGTTGTAAGGATTCGACTTCCATTGCCATTAACGTCATCAACAATTTATCCATTTCCATCAGCGGGCCGGATAGCATCTGTTCAGGGCAAAGCGCCGTGTTGAATGCCAATGCCAGCAGCGCTACCACCTACAGCTGGAACACCGGTGCGCAAACCCAGGGTATCACGGTAAGCCCGGCAAGCACCTTCACCTATATTGTGACGGCTTCCAATCCCGGCTGCTCCGGAAGCAAACAGCACGAGGTCTTTGTAAAGCCTTTGCCTGTCATTAATTTTAATGTGACCAGCCCGATGTGCTCGGATGCCGGTAGCTATTCGCTTACTGCCACGCCTCCAGGAGGCGTGTACCTGGGCTCGGGTATTTCCGGGAACAGCTTCGATCCGTCCGTGGGCACAGGCAGTTATCCTGTCATTTACCAGGTAACGGGAAGCAACGGCTGTTCGGCCTCTTCCACCAGAACCATCGAGGTCGTTTCCTGTGTAGGAATTGATGAGAAAACAGCAAGGGCTTCTATCCGCTTATATCCTAACCCTTCAAAGGGTAAAGTGATCATCGAGGCAGGTGCTTCTCTTACATCCGTTTCGGTAATGGATTATATGGGCAGGCAGGTTTTACTGAGTGAAGGCAATGCCGGTACGGCAGAAGTCGACCTGTCGGGCTTCGCAGCGGGCATTTACACCTTTATGATCCATTCTTCTGATGGAAGCACGGAGCTTGTTAAGGTCGTGAAGGAGTAGGCATATGTCCTCCATGGAGATCGACGGTCTTAACAGTAACATAGTTTTTGAAGTTTTTGGTTTGGGCGTCCGGGCGCGCTTTTCGCTGCAATCTCCCACGACGCGTCGTGGGAGGATTTTCGCTTCAATCGCTGACGCAATGATCGCGTCATGAGCGGCACATCCAAACTGTTAATCAGCCCTGAGTGCTGGATGCAGGCGGCAACTACCTTCCTGCTCCTGGAGCTATGGGATGTGCGGGTTTAGTTCCTCTCCTTTGCCTGTTCGTTGGGCAGGAAAGAACCGTAACGAAGCGCGAAGTTCCTGGTTATTTCGCAAACACAAAGAACAGCCCGATGCAAAGCACACAGCTGATGAGGATATTGGCAATGGCCCAACCCGTCATGCCCAGTTTGATCATCTCAAAGGTTTCGAAGCTGAAGGTGGAAAAGGTGCTCAGGCCGCCGCAGATGCCAATGAGGATAAAACTTTTATAACTGTCGGGAATGTGCTGCCTGGATTCGTAGCCCGAGAGAAGCAGCGCAAACAGCAGGCAGCTGAATAGGTTGGACGACAGTGTGGCAAAGGGAAGCGGGAGGGATGTTTTTGAGAACAGCCAGCTAAACAAGAAACGGAGCACACTGCCCGTTCCGCCACCTAGAAAAACAAGGAGTGCATTCATCATCTTATGCTTTATAAATACAACCGCCTGTACTATCGCGGCTGGCTTTGGTAACGTTGTGTAAGGTATTGATTTGTTCGGTGGCTCTTAAATAGCCAAGGTAAGCAAACACAATAGCCTCCTTGAATTGGATCACCGCATCGGAAGGAGTTTTCAATTCACCGCCGTAATGCGCGCGCAGGCGCTTAAGCAGGAAGGCATTGTAAGCGCCGCCGCCTGTGATCAAAACCGAATTAATATGCTGTGTATTCAGAACGTTTGCAATCGTCAGTGCTGTGTATTCCACGCATGTAGCCAGCTGGTCCGGGATGCTGTCGCCGTGTTTTTCCAGCTCCGGGAGAAAGTGCGTGTCGAACCATTCTTTTCCGAGAGAGCGCTGGTCCTTGTGTAAGTTCAGGAGATCAGCCAGCAGGGCTTGGTTGATCTGGCCTGAGGACGCCATAGCGCCATCTGCGTCATAAGGCTTCCCGGTTTTTTCTGCCAGGTAATTCAGCGCCATATTGGCTATGCAGCAGTCGAACGCGGAGGTCGTGCCGTTTTTTGTAAAAGAGATATTGGCAATGCCTCCGATGTTGAGGCAGGACTCAGCATCGGGAAACAGGTCCCGGTCGCCCACTGGTACCAGCGGTGCGCCTTGTCCCTTCAGGGCCACATCGAGGCTGCGGAAGTCGCAGATGGTGGAGATACCTGTATGAGCAGCAATGGTGGCGCCACAGCCGATCTGTGTGCTAAAGCCCAGTTGCGGCCTGTGAAACACCGTGTGGCCGTGGCTGGCGATGTAGTCGGCCTGCATGCCGTTCTTTTTCAGAAAAGCAGTTACTGTGGAGGCGACGTATTCGCCATAAAGGCTGTGGAGTTTAAAATATTGCTCGGCCGTGGCGTCAAACACGTTTCTCAGTCGCTCTTTCCAGACAGCCTCGTAGGCAATGGTTTCCGCTGCCAGCAGCTCATAGGCGGGCTTTCCGTTTTCGACAGAGAACCTGCAAAGGGCAATGTCGAGGCCATCGAGCGAGGTGCCGCTCATCAGGCCGGCAATGGTTAGGATTCCTGTTTTCATCAGATTTAAAGATAAGGCGAAAGCATCCGAAAATACGGGCATCAGGCTTAAAAACTCAACAAAATAATTTTAATAAAATGACAAAGGCCTGTTAAAAATTCAAAATATCTTATATTTTTGTAAGGATAATCACATAACAATTAAAATATTAAGACAATGCAATTTCAATTAACCGAAGAGCAATTGATGATACAGAAGGCGGCGCGAGAGTTTGCCCAGAATGAATGTAAACCCGGAGTTATAGAGCGTGACGAAAAGCAGAAATTTCCTGCGGAACAGGTGAAAATGATGGGAGAGCTGGGCTTTTTAGGCATGATGGTTGATCCGAAGTACGGCGGTGGCGGCATGGACGCTATTTCCTACGTGCTGGCCATGGAGGAGATCTCCAAGATCGACGCTTCCTGCAGCGTGGTGATGAGTGTGAACAACTCACTTGTATGCTGGGGCCTGGAGCATTTCGGAACGGAAGAGCAAAAACAAAAATATTTAGTGCCATTGGCCAAAGGCGAAATCATCGGCGCTTTCTGCCTGTCGGAGCCGGAAGCCGGGAGCGACGCTACTTCCCAGCGCACAACCGCAATCGATAAAGGCGATCACTACCTGTTGAATGGTACCAAAAACTGGATCACCAATGGAAGCACGGCCTCTGTATACCTCGTGATGGCACAAACCAATGCAGAGCTTGGCCACAAAGGCATTAACTGCCTGATCGTGGAAAAAGGCATGCCGGGCTTTGAGGTAGGACCAAAAGAAAATAAACTGGGGATCAGGGGAAGCGATACACACTCCCTGATGTTTACAGATGTAAAAGTGCCTAAAGAAAACAGGATCGGTGAGGAAGGCTTCGGCTTTAAATTTGCGATGAAGACCCTGGGCGGCGGCCGTATCGGCATTGCTTCGCAGGCACTGGGAATTGCGAGCGGCGCCTATGAGCTGGCTCTGGCTTATTCCAAAGAGCGTAAGGCATTCGGGAAATTAATTTCCCAGCACCAGGCTATCCAGTTCAAATTAGCCGATATGGCAACCCGCATCGAGGCAGCCCGACTGCTGATCTACAGGGCAGCCTGGCTCAAAACACAGGGCTTGCCATGCGAAAAAGAAGGAGCGCAGGCCAAAGTATTCGCTTCTGAAACGGCGATGTGGGTAACCACCGAAGCGGTTCAGATTCACGGCGGCTACGGCTATGTGAAGGAATACCATGTGGAGCGCCTGATGCGCGATGCCAAGATCACACAGATCTATGAAGGCACCAGCGAAGTGCAGCGCATTGTGATCTCCCGGGCGTTGTTAGCTAACTAAAATTACCTCAGGGTGTAAAACTGGAAAATCCCGTCAGGATAACTGTGACGGGATTTTTTCGTAAAACAGGACATGGACTTCAATAAGGATCATAGCGGGCACTGGAAAGGGGAGATCGTTTTCGGTAAAAGATACGGAAGCAAGGAAGGCACAACGCTGCTCTTCGATCTGGAGCTGGTTCAGTATATGAACCAGATCACCGGTGTAGCCAGGGATACGGAAGGAGAGCATGTAAGCCCCGACGAAGCGAGCATCAACGGGACGATCTCAGATGGCGAAATCAACTTTGTGAAACAGTACGTGCACCTGCATTACCTGGAGCAGGACGGGAGCCTTCACATTGACGATACGCAGCCCGGGCATCTGATCTATTACAGCGGAAGATACAACAAGGAAAGCGATAGCTTCGCCGGCACCTGGCGCATCAAAGGAAGGTTTAAGCTCTTTGGTGTCATTCCCATTCCCTATAATGGCGGCGATGGGACCTGGCAAATGGAACGGAAACGAATGCCATGACCGGCATCGTGTCATAGTATGGTAATTGAAAAAATCCCGTGACGGCAGGCGTGACGGGATTTTTTATGGTTGGAAATGAGAGTGTGTCCGGATCAGATCGCGCAGCCATCCGGGCCGCAGGCATCTGCTGAGCCTTCCGTTTTGATCGTTTGTAAAGGGCTTGCTTTCTGATGTTCGCCGTAAGCGCGTGTCAGCGCCTGCAAAAAGGTATCCGGCTCCTGAGCGCCCGATACAGCATATTTTCGGTCGAGTACAAAGAAGGGAACGCCGCGCACGCCGATCTGCTGTGCCTGCTCAATGTCTTCTTCTACCTTATCCGCATACAGGCTGCTGTTTAAAAGATCATTTGTTTCTGCTTTATCCAAACCAATTTCCGTGGCGATTTGCAGTAAAGTTGCATGATCGGCGGTATTCTTTCCTTCCGTGAAATAAGCCGAGAAGAGTTTTTCCTCCAGTTCGTTTTGCTTTCCATGTTTTTTGGCGAGGTGCGAGAGGCGGTGTGCATCAAAAGAATTCGCGACTACCGCTTTATCGAAATGAAAATCAAGGCCCACCTGTTTGGCGATGTTGCTTACGTGCGCCGTCGTTTCCCTGGCCTGCTCTTTGCTCCAGCCTTTCTTTTCGGCCAGGTGGTCTATCGTGCTCAGCGAGGGATCAGTCACCGTTGTGGGGTCGAGCTGAAAGCTTTTCCAGGTTACTTCAATCTGGTCCTTATCGGGAAATTCGCTCAGGGCTTTTTCAAATTTGCGTTTGCCAATGTAACAAAAAGGACACATCACATCGCTCCATATCTCTACTTTCATCATAATCTTGCTTTTTAATGTATGAGTAACAGCGTGCCGGCGTAATTGTTCAGTGATCTCGGCGGAGGTGCCTTCGAGTCGTGGCTTGTCGTGACCGGGGCAGCATGCCCACTGAGCATCGTTTCTTTGGTACTTCGGGAGCTTACGGCCATCACGAAATAATTGAGCCCGGTTTTGTTGTCAACAAAAAAGCCACCTTGCCGGTGGCTTCCTTGTTATTTTTTTTCCGTTTCTGCCGGCTTCATGAGCTTGTTGAGCTCTTCCATGACCAGCTTGCGTTTCTCGTTGAGCTCGGCGATCTTTTGCTTTTCAGCGTTGATCTTATCCTCGATCTCTTTCATGAATGGATTTACGCCTTTGCTGCTGCTTTTGAAGAAGCCCAGGTTATTATCATAGGTTTTGATCCGTCCCTGGATCTCATCCATTTGCTTTTTGAAATAGTCGGCTTCCTTGCGCAGCGCCGTTTCCGGGTTCTCGCCGCTCGACATCCGCTCCAGCTTGGTTCTGAACTGCATTTTGAATTTCTCGTCCTTGCTGATGTTCATCTGGTCGTAAAGCTCATCCAGGCGGTTGAAGAAAGCTTCGCTCACACGCTTTTTATCTTTCATCGGCACCAGGCCCGCTGCATTCCAATCGGCAGAGAACTGCTTCAGGGCGGCATGGTTGGCATTATGGTCTTCGCTGAGGGTAAATTCTGATAGCTTTTTGATCAGCTCTTCCTTCGCCGCCAGGTTGTTGTCGTATTGGCTGTCGATCGCGTCAAAATGCGCTTTCTTAGCGTCGAAAAAGTGGTTGCAGGCTGCCCTGAATTTGGTGAACAATTTATTTTCATCGCCTCCCGCATGCGGCACCTTTTTCCAGGCGTCCTGGAGCTTGATCAGGGCCATGCTCGTTTTTTGCCAGTCGGTGTCGTTTTTCAGGGCATCAGCCTTCGCAATCAGCTCCTGTTTCTGTGCCTTTACCCCTGCCAGCTTTTCATGCGCATCATGAAAGTGCACTTTTTTCTTTTCAAAAAAAGAATCGCAGAGCTCCCTGAACTCAGTCCATACTTTGTCATTGTCCTTTTGGGTAGTGCGCCCCACCGTTTTCCATTCGTTCTGTATGGTGATGAGTTCGTTGGTGAGGTTATTCCAGGCTGAGTTGCCGGCGCTTTCCGATTTCAGGATGATGGCCTTTGCCTTTTCGATCAGCTCTTTTTTCTTCGCAAGGTTTGCTTCCTTTTCTTCCTCGATCGAGTTGTAATGCTGTTTCAGTTTGGAATAGGCTTCTTCCAGAGCCGCGCGGAAGCTGCCTTTCAGCTCATCCCATTTATCGTTCGGCACAGGGCCGATCTCTTCCCAATCGTTGCGGTAAATCTTGATCAGGCGTTCCGCTTCTTTAATGTTGGATTGCTCTTTCAGGCCTTTGATCTTTTCCAGCAATTCGGTTTTGAGCTCGTAATTGCGTTTCAGGTCATGCTCCTGCAACTGCTTGGAGAGGCTCAGCTTGTAGTTGAATTCTTCAATAGCCTTGCTGTATTCGGCCTGGATCTCTTTGTATTTGTGGGGCGACACAGCGCCAACGGTTTTCCATTGTGCCTGCAATTCTACCAGCTTTTTGATAGCCGAGCCAATGTTATCGCTCACCTGGCTCAGATCGTTGATTTTGGCAATGATCTCTTTGCGGACCGACAGGTTCTTCGCCTGATCGGCGGCAATCGTCGCGTCTTCTTCCTTTTTGCGTTTGTTGAATGTATCCAGCAGTTCGCTGATCTTAAGGTCTTCCGGTTGTTTATGGTATTCAAATTCTTTGGCTTTGCCGCCTTCTTCTACAAAATCATGTTTCGCCTTTTCAAATTCGGCAGTCCATAATTTCTCATACTCTTTCTGCAGAGTGCGCACCTGGTTAGCAACAGCACCAGCTTCAGGTTGTTGAAGCATTTCTTCTAATTTGGCAATGATCGTTGTTTTCATGTTGGGGTCTGGTTCCGGAAACAGTTCATGTACAGGTAACGAAGTTTTTCGTCACGTTTTTCTTTGTTAACAGTGTTTTTGGTTCTTGTTTTTTGAGTAAATTCAGTCTTTCAAAAATAACGTAAAAATTTAGTTTACAAAATAATCTGCTATTTTTTTAATTGAATAAAAAGTTTAAATTTTCCTTTTAGTACATGCATTTTACAGATCCCGAATCGCTGGATTTACTCGAATTCCCAAAAATAAAAAAATACATTGCCGGTTTTTGTTTTAGTGACGCTGCCTCCTCCAGGGCGGGTCAGATCCAGGCCTATACCAGCCACGAAGAGCTGCTCGCCGAGCTGCACCGCGTTTACGAGCTGAAGAGCATCATCAGCTCCGATGCGTATTTTCCTGATATCCAATATGCCGATTTCAAAAAGGAGGCGGCCATGCTTTCCCTCGAAGGCAGCATGCTTACCGAGGAGCAGTTCCTGGTGGTGCGCTCAGCTACCGAGCTGGCCAATACACTGGTACGCTTCCTGAAAAACCGGAAGGCCCAGTTTCCGCATTTATTTGGCCTGTCGGCGCACCTCGAAGACAACAAAGAGATCATCGAAGAGATTGACCGCATCGTGGATTTCGATGCTACCATTAAAAATTCTGCGTCCCGCGAGTTGCAAAAGATCCGGAAAGAGCTTTCCGAAAAGCGCCGCGAAAGTGATGCGAAGTTTTACAGGTACCTGGCCGAGCTCCGGAAGCAGGGCTACCTGAGGGAGAGCGAAGAGAGCTTTTTCAACGGGCGCCGCACGCTGGCCGTGCTTGTAGAGCATAAGGCGGAGGTGAGCGGTTTTGTGCATAGCAAGAGCGAAACCGGTAAAACGATCTTCATAGAGCCGGGCGCCACCATTTCCATCAACAACGATATTGCCGAGCTGGAGATCGATGAGCGGCGTGAGATCAATCGCATCCTGCGGGAACTGTCGGATACGCTGAGGCCGCATGCCCCTCTGCTGAAGCAGTTCATGGAGCTGCTGGTAGAAGTGGACCTCTTAAAAGCCAAAGCCCTGTTCGCCCATCAGATCAACGCGACGCTGCCCGTTATTTCCGCCACTCAGGAGCTGAGGCTCGATAAGGCTTTTCATCCCATCTTATACCTACAGAATAAAGAGCATAAAAAAGTGACGGTTCCCCTCACGATTAACCTGGATAAGGAACGACACCTGATGGTGATCTCCGGCCCGAATGCCGGAGGAAAATCCATCACCCTGAAAACGGTGGGACTGCTGCAAACCATGCTTCAGAGCGGCCTGCTGGTAAGCGTGGCGGAAAGCTCCGTGATGAGCTTCTTCGATCATGTGCTGGTGGATATCGGCGATACGCAGAGCATCGAACACGAGCTCAGCACCTACAGCGCACGCCTCAAAAACATGAAGCATACGCTGGAAACGGTGAATGATAAGACGTTGGTGCTGATGGACGAGTTTGGCAGTGGCACCGATCCGGAGCTGGGTGGCGCCATGGCCGAAGTGGTGCTGGAAGAGCTGGTGGACTCGAAAACCTTCGGCATCATCACCACGCACTACTCCAATGTGAAGCTGCTGGCCAACAAGCTGAAAGGCGTGGTAAATGGGAGCATGCTTTTCGATGTGGAAACGCTGGAGCCGAAATACATCCTCTCGGTAGGAGAGCCGGGAAGCAGCTATACCTTTGAAGTGGCCGAGCGCGTGGGCTTTCCGAAAGCACTGATCGAGCGTGCAAAGAAGAAGATCAATGTCGACAAGATCGATCTCAACAAACTGCTGGCCGAGGTGCAGCAGCAGAAATCGAAGTTGAATGAGGCCATCGAGCGCACCGAGCACCAGGAATTCATGAAGAAGATCTCGAAAGAGAAATACGATACGCTTTTCAATAACTGGCGCGACAAAACAGAGCGCGAGCGGGAACGGAAGATCGAGCTGGCGCGCCTGGCCGAATACGGGCAAAAGTACCTGCGCCTGATGGAGGACTGGAATAAGAACGAGGACCGTAAGTTTGTGATCAAGCGCTTCATCGATGGCATTACCGCTGAAACGAAGAAGCGCAGGGAACTGGCGAAGCAGAATAAGCTGGATGCCTTTGCTGAGAAGAAAGTAGCCCGCCTCAAGCCTTTACTGAAGGAAGGCAGCAAGGTGAAGATCCTCAACAGCAGCGAGGTAGGCATTGTGGAATCCATAAAGGACGAGAAGGTGAACATTACGTTTGGTATTTTAAAAATGACAGTGAATATTCATAACCTGGAGCTGGTAAAAGAGTAGATGTGAGTCAGAGATTAGAGTATTGAGACGCGAGATAAGAGATCATAAGGTACATTGGAAGGGAAAATTTCTCATGGTGGCTGATCCGGTGCACTGTCACGACGTATCGTCGAAGCCGTAGAGGCCGGTAAAAATATGCCTGGCAGAGGCTCTCGAAGCCAGTGGAAAGAGAAGCGCAGTAAGGAAACAGGAACAACCGATGATTCAAAACTACCTCATAGCTTTTTTTATTTGCCTGGTTGAGTTGGCTTTCTCCCAGAATCCTGTCGTCATTGCGCACCGTGGAGCCAGCGCCTATGCGCCTGAGAATACGCTGGCTGCTTTTGAGAAAGCGATAGCGATGAAGGCAACGGTGATTGAAACAGATGTGCATCAAACCAAAGACAGTGTGCTGGTACTGATGCATGATGAAACGGTGGATCGCACCACAAATGGTAAAGGCCGGATCAAGGACATGCTTTATGCCGATTTTAAGAAACTCATCATTCGTTCGCCATTATCAGCCTCTACGGAGCATCCGCCTTCGCTCGAAGGGAATCCAAGAAACCCCACCTAACCGTAAAAATACCTAAAAACCCGCAATCTTCAAGGGTTTTACACCAAATGCATTTTAGATCAACTTAGGCCCGTTTGGGGACTTTTTGGTATTTTTTGTTACTCATTTGTTACCCGGTTTTCAAAGGATTACATGAGGGTTCACGAACCCGAAACAATCCTTTTGCCGTGCCGACCTTTGTAAAAGATAGGCACAGCAAAAGGGATAATTAACCCTTTAAAACCTATAAGTGATGAGTGTAAAATTAAGAGAAAAGAAAATGAAAGACGGGCAAATATCCTTTTACCTGGATATTTACCATCAAAAAAAGCGCTGGTATGAATTTTTAGATATTCATGTTAGTAAAACCAAACCGACCGAAGCCGATAAGGAAAAGAAGCGGATGGCGGTGGAGATCAGAGCGAGGCGGGAAAACGAATTGATCGTTAACGATAACGGCCTGATTGATAAATCAAAACGAAAGGCTGATTTTATTGTGTGGTTTGACGGGTATATGAAAGAGCGGGGGCTGGCTTACACACATAACCAGTCTACCCTTCTGCATTTAACAGTCTATCAGAAAGGAAACCCGCTCCCATTCACGGCGATAACTGCTGAATGGCTGAAAATCTATACAAAATACCTGCTCACCAAAGTGAGCAATAACACTACGATGGATTACCTGAAAAATATGTCCACTGCTTTTGACGAGGCTGTCAGGCAGGATATTCTGATGGTAAACCCCCTTCGTAAGATTCCGAAGCACGAAAAGCTAAAGCGCAAAAAGATTTACAGAAATCCTTTTTCATTGGATGAGCTGCAAGTGCTGGCAGATGCACCTTGCAAAATGCCCAAGCAATACAGGGAGGCATTTTTCTTTGCCTGCTTCACGGGGCTAAGGTGGAGTGATCTGAACCCGCTCCGATGGTCGGAAATCATCATTAAAACCATTAACGGGATAGAAGAGTGGTTTATGTATTTTGAGCAGGAGAAAACAGAGGATATTGAATATATCCCACTATCCGAACAGGCCGTCTATATTCTAAAGGAGCGCATGCAGGAAAGAGATGATACTAAAGATAAAAGGCTCTATGTGTTCCCACAGATCAAGGAAACTTCTAATGCCGAAGACAAAGTGGTTTATAAACGGTTTAGCTATTACCTCAAAAAGTGGGCGGTTGCTGCCGGATTTGACCCGAAGCGAATGTTCATTCATAATGCCCGCCATGCTTTTGCCACCAACTTAATGGAAAGCTGCCCGGAAGTTGATTTGTGGACATTATCAAAGCTGCTGGGGCACCGGACAATGGATGCCACACAGATTTATGCACACATGCGGGATAACCGGAAGAAATCGGCGGTTAAAGGCATGCCTACCCTGAATTTCAGACAAGCTGCCGCTTGATATTCCTTTGATACCATGAAAGCCCTGCCGGTTGGCAGGGCTTTTTATTAGAGCCGTTGTTGAAAAATCAACAAGGAATTGAAAAATCAACAACGGCGATCTTCCATAGATAAGTGATATAGCTATAAATGTTTTATCTTTGGTATATGACAGCATTTGAACACAATTTAATCCTGAACCATATTACCTACGGCGAATCCATTCCCCCATTCCATAACAATTTTGAAGATTACAAGCAAATGGCCCACCTGTTTCTAAACCACAAAGGAAAGCATCTGTTTGTAAGCGATATTTTAAGCATGTATTCCGAAGGCGTGACATTGGAAACACTTTTTGCCCAGGAGCCACAGCGTTTTATCCCGGGGTCGCTGAAAGAAAAAGACGGCATCCGGCAAAAGACATGGTATGATCTATGGGGCATGGATGAGATCATGCGTGGGGATGATTTTTTTGATTACTTTTTTATCTGCAAACTCAGGCATCAAAGCCTGTTAGACATTGACGACTTTTTAAACTTTCACCTCGAATATAGTTTTAAGAACGATAAGCAGGCGTATTGTCGCTTCCTGCAATTGTCGTTGAGGCAATACGGGGACATGCTTACTGAACAGGTCGAAACGACCGTACAGGAATGGATGGCCGCTGTGCAATCCAAAGGACATGACGATCAAAGCGAGGGTACAGACCATGAAAAAGAGGAAAAGATCAAAGGGCGACTGGCGAGGGAGGCGGGAGATCATCTGACTTGCCTGAGCCTAAACCAAACGGCTTTGCTGATTGAATACATGCAGCAGGCAGGCATTATCCTGAAAGGGGATTACCTGAACTTCACACAGGCAGGAAAGGCTTTTAATTTATTGACCGGCTATAGCGCCCATTCTTTGCGCTTGCAGCTGGGAACAAAAGGACTTACTGAAAATGCCATAAAGCATGAAGATTATAAAGAGCTGCATGAAGTCATATTGAAGCTGGCAAGCCTGATCGGGTCAAAAACAAAACCCCATAAATAACCTAATCCGTAAAACCATGAAGAGCAAGGAAAAAATGAGCGTACTGCACGACCTCAGGTATGCCGGGCACATTCTGTATACCATCCCGGAAAGGGAGTTTAATTACTTTATCGGTGCCAACCATACACGGTTTAATTCCAGCCCGATCTGTAGCTATTTACTGGTGCTTCTTAATGATCTGAATGATAACAGGGCTTTGGATGCTGAGGATTTTAAGAGGGTATGCCTCTACCTGAAAACAGACCCGGGCCAGTCCTTTACGGACTTGGTAAGGCTGATTACTAACCGGGCGACCGGAAACGATATTGCGTTAACCCTGGCTGAAACCCAAAGGCTTTTGCAAGGTATCACCTACCTCATTGACATCACCGACCCAGGCATGCGGTATAACAAGATTAGCTATGTGAGCCTTTCGTTAAGAGGTTTATTGGAATTTTTGTTTATGCATGCGGAGGGCCTATCGCTTGTTTCCGAGCCTGCGCTTGCTTGATTTTTCAATAAGGCATTGAAAAATCAATTGCTGCTGTCCTTATAAATTTTCATCACATCAAAACTTTCCCCGGTAGCTTTATATCGGTTCTTAATCGTTGTCGCTAAACCCTTTTCCAGTTTCAGGGCAATGTCTGATTTGTGGATAAATTCGTTTGAGCCCCGGAATTTACCGGATTTAGTGTTTTGAAACAGAGCGATGATTCCCGACTGCCTGAACCGCTCGATAATCTGTAAATACTGTTCGTAGCTGATGCCCATATCATTGATGCTGTCAATTACTATGAAATGGTACAGATTGGGGGCTTCCACCAGTAACTCCGTCCCTGTTCTGAAATCCCCCGTGTAGAAATTCGGGTGACGGTGTGCGCCCATTGTCCTGATCTTATCCTGAAAGGTAGCTGCAAAGCCTTCCTCACCGCTGACATACAGCACCCGGCCAAAACCTGTAAGGTATTGAGCAAGCTGGATGGCAAAATGCGATTTACCGCTACCGCTTTCCCCCTGTACCAGCATTTTGAAATTGGTCTGAGGCTGGCCGATTAGCTGAAGCCATGCCCCTTGAAAGTTCANNGGGTCTTGTCCTGCCGGGTAGATTTTATCCGGTTGCGCGGCTTTTGCCAGCCTGTCTTTTTGCTCTTGCTGTTTTTTCAAGGCCACAGCATAAACAGGGTTTGGCAATTGAACACGGTTATCGACTGTTTCAGGCAGGCCGAAAAGTTGTAGGTCTAGCTTATCGCACTCTTTTTGAATCGCCTTTGCAACTTTCAGTGTTTCAGTAAGCCGGGTATTCAGCACTGTCAATTCCTGATTTTTTTTCTGCTCACGTTTTTTTTCGCTGGCTGATCTTGTGCCGTTACCGATCAGGGCCCCGGCAAGGCCTAACAGCACTGCCCAAGCCAAGCTGCCTTTTTGGGAGGCTTTAGACCTGGCTTTACCTTTACCGAGCTGATAACCTAAAAGGCTGCCGATACCCGCCCCTAAAACGATGTGTTCGCTTCCATTGCCGGCATTGACCTCTTCGATACGGCTTTGAATTTCCCGGATGGTTTTCGAGGTGGCGGCTTTTTGCTGATTCAGCATTGCCATCTTCTGTTGAAGATCAGCATAAACCGGGTTCGCTACCGTTTTGACCTGAACCAAAAAGGCAGGGGGCAGCACAACCGGAGGCTCAGAAAATGGTACTTGCGTAACAGGTTCCTGACTGTTACTGTAGATCGCGTTGGAAAATACAAGCGGTTCCGCCGGACTAAAAGGGATGGGTTTAGCCGATGTTGATTTTTCAACGGCGGTACTAATTGGTTTTTCAAGGCTCAATGGTTTTTTGATTACCGGCACATTAGCTTTCAGGGAAAGACCTGACAACCGCCCGCTGCCGTGTTGAACCGGCCGCAGCTTATTATGATGGGCGTTCTTACATTCGGGGCTGCAAAATTTAGCCCCGCCGCGTTTATCCGGCATCGGCTTTTGGCAATTCAAACAATACTTGGTCATGGTTTTCTGTATTGATCTGTTAAGCGGTTTATACCGCTTAAACGTTTCTGAAACGTTTCATTTATTGATTTACGGGGCTTTCATGGTATTTCACGGAAACGTTTCATAAACGTTTCACACCCTCTCTGAAACGTTTCCCTGTTAAGGTCAAAAAAAAGCGGCTTAGTTATGCCGCCTTTTTTTCCTGTCCTTCTCCTTAATCCTCGTCTCCCTCCTCCTCTTCTTCCTCTTCGATGTTTTCGATGAGTTCTTCAAGGTAATCCTCCAGCTTGTCGATCAGCCCGGCCTCCGCCTTGCTGTAACTGACTTCGATTTCTATCTCATTGTCCTCATTTCTGCCTAAGACCCGGTTGTCGAGTTCCAGCTCTGTTAACTTTTCTGCGAAGTCGCCGAACACTTCGGCGGGTACTTCAAATTCTGCTTTTCGCATGTTTTTTATGTTTTATGATTTTTGTTTCGGCTGCTTTTATGTCCGCTTAACAGGTAGGCCGCCGCTTCACCTCCTATCTGGGTTTGTGTTTTTACTTTGCCGCGCCTGATCCACTCCCACAGCTCGTCACGGTCGAAATACAGCTTGTTCCCTTTCTTAAAATGCGGGATTAGTTTTTTCGAGGTCTTTTCGTAGATGGTGCTGATCTCCTGCCCGAGGAGGATAGCCACTTCTTTAATGCCTAGTGGGGTATTTGTGGACGCTGGCCGGATTTGAGTAAATTCCTCGGTCAGGACTTCCCTGATGGCTGTTTTCAGGAAGTCTTTAAATTCCTCTTCGCTGAAACTGCTTATAAATGATGTGTTCATGATAAAAAAAGAATACTGGTGCATTCCTCTACAAAGTTCGGCAGAGAATCCAAGCTTCATTGGCTTCTTGAACCCTCATGAAGGCTTAAACCCGTTGTTGAAAAATCAACAATGCAAATGCGGGATGATCTCAGGACGATACACAAACAGACGTTTTTTGCTGGTGGACTAATTGTGGAGCGATTGAAAACAAAGTCTTGTACTTAATGGAATATAAAGGAATCCAAAGGCATATAGACGGAGCCATGAAGACATTGTTTATGCTCTAAAGCACAGAAGGAATTAAAAAATATCTGCCAAAATTACTAACCGTATTAAAATTTGATTTACTTTTGAGGTGTATTTAAAGTAATGTTGTAATAACATTTTTCTGTCAAAGGAATCTCGAAAATTTTTTTAACCGACAGAGAATAGTTAGAGCAGCACGCTACGGGCGTGTTATTCTTCTATTTTTCTATTCGGTTAGGCTTTCGAGAGCCCCTTTGAGTGGAGATAGTCGGTAACACGCTCCCTTGTTTAAGGGGGCACAATCTTAAACAAGGATGAAAAGCCACCGTGAAATTTTAGAAAACGTGATCGCCAAAGGCGGGCTGCTGGGCATTTGTGCAAAGCATTATATTAACGATGATGAGCAGGCCACACAATATATCATTGAATTATCCGAGCAATGTCATGTTGATAGCGTTCAAAAATTATGGGGTAGCAGACTCATAACTGATATTATCATTTTTTCCAGACACTACCAATCTTTAAATTTAAACTGAACTGATGAATAGCATTCATAGATATTGCTATTCGTTAGTCAAAGCTCTGATTTTAGGGTTTTGGAAGACTGTGTTAGGTTTTCCTTAAATGTTCTCATGCCTCTGCAAAACACGTATTCTTACGCATAGATAGTCCATTGATCTATAGTAATATTGCACCGCCTCCCAAATCAATATTTAATCCATTCAACTCATTTAAATCATGAAAACATTTATTTTTTCTATACTGGCGCTATCCAGTATCAGCCTGTATTCCCAAACTCCTACTACCACTACCATTACAGGATCGCTCAGGGTGAACGATTCATTAAACGTTTCAAATAATATACAGGCCGCTGATATTTATTCGCGGGGTGAAATGATCGCGCAAAGCAATCTGAAAACAGAAAGTGACCTGCTGGTGAACGGCAATGCCGAGGTTATTGGAAACCTCAAAGTGAATGGAGTTTCTAAACTTTTCGGCGGCATACTAACCCCCGGGATCGCTTTAGGCACGAACGTCGAAAATGTCGGCCTTAGCGTTCAAACCGCAGCGGACGCCGCAAAAGTATTGGTGTTCGGAAACATTGCGAATAATCCATTTCCGACAAGCGTTCCCTGCATTCCTCAATTTGCCACCGGCGATATTCGCCTGAACCGTATTACTGTTACCAATCAATCAACGGTAGTCAATAACATCAATTACCTGGACGTTAGAAACGATGGTACCTATGGCTATATTGACTACGCACATAACAAAAGCGGCAACGAACAACAACAACGTACTGCCAACCCGAATAACACCGTATGGCCTACCTTGAAAATAAACAGCGCCTGTAACGGAAACATTGAGCTATCGCATGGCGGAGGTGTGGTGAGTACCGGCAATCTGTTTGAGGTGGGCTTTCCAAACAGGGACTTTACCGTGAGAAGCAATATCTATGCGGATGGCCTCAGCACCGGCCTAAAAATAACCAGCGTACATCCAACCGTTCAGGTACCCGGTATGACCTATTACAATACCAAGCTGATGGTAAATACCGCCCTGACCCACGCCATTGCCGTGCTCAATACAGCTTCAAATGCCGCGGGCGATGAGCTATTCGCTGTTCACGGAAATGGCAAGGTACAGGTAAACGCCACGGTGCAAACGGATAATTATTTCATAGTGAAGGACATTTCCACCCCATCCACACCGGTAGATGGATTTGCCTTGACTGGAAAAGGCTACATCCGTATGAACACTCCCGCAACTGCACAGGTGAATACTGTCATCAACGTGCATGACGTAACCAATAACGTTGATCTGTTCCGCGTTAATACGGACGGCCACGCCTATGCCCGGGAGGTAGAGATCAAAGCAACCAATATGGCCTTCCCGGACTATGTGTTTAATAAGGATTACAAGCGCCTGAGCCTGCCGGAACTGGATCAGTTCATCGCTGAGAACAAACACCTGCCCGGCTTTGAGAAGGCGGAGCATTACGAAACAAAGGGCATCAAGACCTCGGAAATGTTTGTGAAGCAGCAGGAAACTATTGAGAACTTAACACTCTATATCATTGAGTTGGAAAAGCGCCTGAAAGCCCTGGAAGAAAAAAACAACTAGTCATAAGCCATTATCATTTTACCATGAAAACGATTTTCACCCTGGCAGCACTCTGCCTATACACCAGCCTCGCCGCTCAGAACAGCGTGAAGTTTAACCATGACGCTGGAGGCAATATGACCCAACGCTATACACGAAGCCTCAACCTGCGGGTGGGCAAAACAACCAACGATTCACTCCTTAGCTTCAAGGTGTACCCGAACCCCACAAAGGATTACGTAACCATTGAAGGAACGCTGCATAATGACAGGGCTGCTTTAATATCCATATACGATGTCAACGGCTCTTTGCTCAAGCAGGACAGTTACGAAGGCATACAAAAGACCATCCGGTTGAACGGTTATGCCAACGGTATTTACTTTCTCGAACTGAAATACGCCGACAGGCAAAGTATCAATTACAAACTCGTCATCACGGATTAACCCTTTAAAAAGAAATTTATGTCAATAATAAAACGTCCTGCGCTCTTCGCAGCGCTGTTACTGCTAATCTTGTGTGGTGGTATCATCAAGGCGCAGAATCCGGCGAACCTCCAGCTGCCCAATCAGCAGGTTGTTCCCACGGATGAAACCAAACGCGCCACACAAACCATTCAGTTAAAGCCAGGCTTTAAATACGGCGCCGGCTCTACTGGCAGCCGCCTGACTTTGCAGATCTCGGCCTATCCACCTTATGTGGAGCCGGGCTATAATGAACCGGCGACAAACTGTACCTTCCCCGCCCCGGCTTCCGGACTTGTGGGAGAAACCCAGGGCAATTTTGCAGTATCACCCACCGGGAACGCCGTCTATAACATCCCGATCTATTGCAGCCCCGGCACGGCAGGGATGCAGCCTCACTTGTCTATCAGCTATATGAGCGGCGGCCCTAATGGCATCATGGGGCTGGGTTGGAACCTGGGCGGCGTATCGGCCATTACCCGAACGTCTAAAAATCCATATTTCAACTCAAAATATGAAGGAGTTAAGTTGGTGCAGGCGGACGCCTTTGCCCTCAATGGGAGCCGGATGATCCTGAAAAACGGCACACAGGGTAACGCCGGATCAACCTATGCCTTGGAAATAGAAAACTTTGCCGACATCACTGCTCAAGGACAACAGGGACTTGGTCCGCAGTCCTTTGTCGTCGTTGAGAAAAACGGTACGACAACCGAATACGGCACCAATGCGGATGCGCGGTTAACCAGCGTGGGCGGCACCAGTGTGCTGGCTTGGATGGTAAGCAAAGTTACGGATGAGTTCGGTAACTATATGCTTTACCATTATACCCAACTCAATGGTGAGCTTGTACTGAACAGCATCGAATACACCGGCAATGGCGGCATGGCCCCATACAATGAACTGGTGTTTGAATATATGCCCAAAACAGAAAAGCAAAGTTTTTACGAGGGCGGCCAGGAGTTCCGGAAAACCCAATTGCTGAAATCCATCATTGCCAAGGCTGGCGGGGAGTTAGTTAAGAAATACATTCTGCAATATGAGTTCAATTTCACAACCTTGCTCAGCAAATTAACAGAGATCAACAAGGATGGCTCAGAACTGGCCCCAACACAGTTTTGCTGGAAAGACCCTTACGATAATTCCGTGGTGCAGGGCACTCAGAATATGGCGCTTTATTCATCCGCCAATGCTGCTAAATATAATTCTATTAAGAATACGATAGCCGCTGATCTCAATAGTGATGGCTTCTCCGATATGGTAGTGATTGATAACAACAACAATTATGAGGTGCTGATTAACCCCTTTGTACAGAACTACCAGACCAATAACTCTAATGGTTTTACCAGCGCGTTAACCACAGTCAACCCTTCAGCAGATACAGATTCTCTGTTGAACTCTCATGTATACGACAGCGATTTTGACAACAACCAGGAAGTGTATAATTTCTTCAACGATGTCAACAATCCCAAGCAATACTATTTGCAAAAAATTGCAACGGTCGGTGTTAGCAACACCAATCAGATACCTACGGTGCAAATTACCCAGGTAGGTTCACCCGTAGTTCTGAATAACCGCATTGATGCGATGGCGATCCCAAGCCGTTTTTACTACGACAAGAACGATTACACCGCCGATGGCGACATGGACGAGCTTATCATTGACGGGGAGAACATCCGCCTGAGCAGCGCCGCCGGCAATGCCACCTACAGCTTGAACCCGCGCACGATGTTAGCAAGACCCGTGGATTTCGACGGAGATGGCGTGCTCGACATTGCCGTGTTTGAAGATCAGGTTACCAGTCTTTCGGTAAAAATCCTTCAATATAACGGCTCTTCCCTAAGCGTATACTATTCAGGAAGCATCCCCTTTAGCGGCAATATCACGGCAAAATTACTCCGCCTGATCGGGGTCGGCGATTATAACGGCGATGGCAAAGCTGATCTCGCATTCATGAGCCATAACAAAAGCAGCCTCTCGGTCTGCTATTCAACCGGCTCTACTTTGACGGCACCTAAATCAATCATTGAATTTACTCCGCTGAATGCGGCACTTGATTACAATATCACCAGTCCGGACATCAATGGCAATGGTATCAACGACATTGTGATTACCGAACATAGCGCATCGACAGTACTGGCGAATTATACCAGCTATTTCTCTATCGGAGATGTCTTTGTCAAAGGCCCTTCCGGCGCAGGAAAGTTCCGGGACAATGTGTACCAAACCATGAAGTACTACTATGTAGACGGTGGAACTAAGTATGAAATTTCCAAAACGGAAAAGCTTCGTGCCTTTGAGTATAGCATCGACTTTAACGGGGACGGCACCTTTGATTTTGTATCACTGGACGGTGTCAATACCAAACTGGTTTCCAATAACCTCTTATCGGCCAACCCGAAATTCATAGGGAACATCTTTACCGGCATGGGAAAGAACATCGAAATCACCTATTGCAACACGGGAACGCGCTTTGACCGAAGCCGCACTTCCGTTTATCAGGATTCATACACTACATATTCCGGGGCTTTGAAAAGCTTCAAACCGGAAAATTTTGTAGTGAGCCATGTGCAGAAGGATGCTAGTTACCCCAACCAGATCGTTTTCGACAAGCAGTATGTGTACCAGGGAGCAGTGTTTCATAAATACGGAAAAGGCTTCCTGGGCTTTGAGCAGGTGACCGAGATTGACGAAGTGACTTCTATCGGTACTCAATCCTCCTTTACGCTCAGCACCAATAATTTTAATCCGAGCAATACGCTAACGACCGCGGCGAAGTTCACGACCTTTAGCGGCGGGAACAGCGGGCAAGGTGCCATCACCTTCTGGTCATACAACTACAATGCGATGATCTCCGAACGGAAGGTGGCCTATCAGCATAATGCGCTTGGCAGCAAACGTTTCTTTATCGCGCCTCAGACAGAGAACAGCCGCCAGTTCCTAAGTTCCACCGCCACGCAGGTCGATTATACCTACGACCTGTCAAAGGATGGAAGCCTGACTCAGCAACTGAGTACTTACGGATGGCCGGGCCAAAGCCCGGAACGGACGGAACAGACTGACTATACCTATCAGCTGGTGAATGGCATCTACCGGCCATTACAGACCAAAACGACCTTTGTGCAGGGAAGCAACGCGCCTTATGTGCGCGAGGCGAACTACAGCTTTGATGCCGCCGGCCGGTTAACGCAGGTGGTCAATGATCCCAACTTAGGCAATCAATCCCTGGTGACCGTTTACAGCCAGTTTACACCCTTTGGCTTCCCAACGAAGATCAATGTGTCTTCCGGTGACATCCTGCCACGGGAATCGCAGACACTTTACGATCCGACCGGGCGCTTTGTAATTAAAACCATCAACCCAAAAGGTGACATCGAAGAGTTTACCTATGATCCCGCCTATGGCAATGTGTTACAGAGTAAGAACATTTCCGGGCTGATAAGCAAGTACAGCTATGATGGGCTGGGACGGCTGATTAAATCCGTCCTGCCGGATAATACCACCGATTATATTACTTACCAGTTTACAGGCTCACAGAACAACCCGAACAGGGCGCTGTTCTCTAAAACCGTGCTTAATGAAGGGCAGCCATACATGACGGTGGAATACAACCACTGGGGACAGGAAGTGCGGAGCATTACGGAGGATCTGCAAGGCCTGACGCTGTATTCTGAAAAGGTCTATGACAATACCGGGCTTGTGGAATCGTCTGAGCCACATTATGCCTTAGGATCAAACCAGCCGGGTTATTTAGTTAACAAGTATACCCGGGACGGCTATCAGCGTTCCCTCAAACGCGAAACCTTTTATAAGACAAGCCCTACCTCCTATACGGCAAAGGGCATCTTTACAAATTTCAGCTACAATACGCTGAGCACACCATTCAGCTATTCCAAAGGCTGGACAAAAACCGTCGACCAGAACGGCAAGGCCGTGTTGCAGGAAAATAACGCCAGCGGGCAGGCGACGAAGATCACCAACCAGGTGAGTACCGGTTCAGGAACAATGAGTGCTGCCGGTGACCTTGAAACCTCCGATTACGTGTATGACAGCAACGGCAAGCCTAAAAGCGTCACCCTCAGCTATAGCAACATCAACGATGTAGTGAGCCACACCTTCAGCTACGATGCGCTGGGCAATCAAAACCAACTCGTTGATCCTACTGCGGGAACCATCAACTATGCCTACAATACCCTCGGGGAACTGCTGCACTATACCGATGCCAACGGAGATTTTACCTACACTTATGACGTGCTCGGACGTGTCACGCAAAAGGTCAGCCCGGTGTCCGGCACTACCACCTATCAGTATGTGACAGCCAATGCCGGTAAAAACCAACTGGCAAAGATCACAGGGCCGAATGTCACCACAGAGCTAAGCTACGATAACCTCGGCAGGCCGCTAGTCTATCAGGAAAGCCTGCCGGCCAGTTCTAAGGTGTTTATTTCATCCTTTGAGTACGATGCTTACAGCCGCCTGAGTACTTACACCTACCCAAGCAGCTATAAGATCAAGTACATTTATTCTGCCAACGGGGCGGGCCTCAAAGCCATTGCGGACGATAATAATACCGCCATTTGGCAAAACGCTGCGCAGGATGCCACCGGTCATATCACGGAGTATACTTACGGCAATGGCATTACCACCACGCAGGACTTCGGGGAGCTGCACAACCTGAAAAGCATTGAGCATGGAACGCTTCACAAGCAGGAGTATGTGTTTAACCCGCTGAACGGGAATTTAACTTCACGCACCTTTCATAATTATGTCAGCGGTCAAAGCAATAAAGAGGCATTTAATTTTGATCCGCTCAAACGCCTGAGCAAATCGGAGCAGATCAACCCGGCCAATAACAATGCTATCCCGAATACCGCCAATAACGTCACGATTGACATTAAGGGAAACATTCTGCACAAGGATGATGCAGGGGATTATCTCTACAATAATCCGTCCCTGCCTTATGGCCTCACGCAGATCAATAACCCTACGGCCAATATTCCTGTGAATCCGCTTGGTGTGACCATCAACGACTTCCGCAAGGTGAACCAGCTTACCGAAAGTATCACCGGCAAGGAAATGAATTTTACGTATGGTAATGATGATGAGCGCATCAAGGTGGATTACCTGATGAACACTGTGAACCAGTACAGCCGCTATTACCAGACGGGCTATGAGCTGGAGGAAAGCAGCAGCAATACAAAAGAGTGGACTTATATCTATTCGCCAACTGGATTAGCGGCGGTATTTTATAAGCCGAGCAGCAGTGCCAACGGCCAGTTGCTCTATGCGCTCACCGATCACCTAGACAGCCCGGTTATGCTTACGGATGGTAGCCAGCAGATACAAGAGGAATACAGCTTTGATGCCTGGGGCAGGCGGCGTAATCCGAGCGATTGGAGCTACACCGGCTTCTCCGCACCGACGATCCTGCACCGGGGCTATACCATGCATGAGCATATTGACGAGTTCAATCTCATCAACATGAATGGCCGTGTGTATGATGCGGTATTGGGACGCTTCACACAGCCTGATAATCAGGTTCAAGACCCCGGTTTCCTGCAAACGTTCAATAAATATGCGTATGTGTTCAATAATCCCCTAAGCTATACTGATCCGAGTGGCTGGGCAGGCGGTAGTGCCTTTGGTACAGAATCGGACGGCGCGGTATTGGGCGGCTTATCCGCAGCTTATAGCAACTATAGCGATTACTATGCCGCCCAAAATGGTTCGGGTGTGCCCTGGGCTTATCCTACCGGCGGCGGCGGTGGCGGCGGCGGGAATAGCTGGTATGCGGCGGGAATGGCAACCAACATCAAATACAGCGCCATGATGGACGGCATTTCCGGGCAATGGAGCTATGATAGCTATTCCGAAACCTGGGGGGTCTTGCAGCAAAATACAAGCTACGGTCAACGCTGGCTGCATAATTCCAATATTGACCCGAATGCAGATGGATCATTGGAAGCGGAGGCGTTTGAGGTGGCCTATTTTAAAGGGAAGAACAGACCTGTCGAAGAGGATGGCGGTTTGACAGATGCCTTATTCGGAGATGGATTCCTGGCTACCATGCGAAAACATGCTGGTAACGATAACCCCTATATGTACACCAATGACGAGATGCAGGCGCAAGCCACGGAAGTCTTTTGGGCTGCAACTTATTTAGTTCCTGTAGGCGAGGTTTTCCAGGGCCTTCGATTGATGGTGAACGGCACCAGAGCTGCCGAGATTTTCGCAGAAGGGTCGCATGTCGTTTATCAAGGATTAGATGCCGCCGGTAACGTCAAGTACGTGGGGATTACGATGCGTGATCCATTGGTAAGATTTGCTGAGCATCTAGCTGCGGAAGGAACAGGAAAGGAATTACTGTCCTACTATGTGGTTGAAGGAGCCACCGGGTTAAGTAAATTGAGCGCTAGAATTTGGGAACAAACCTTAATAAATCAATATGGACTAATAAGAAACGGTGGCGTACTATTAAATAGGATCAATTCTATCGCACCAAAATATTGGGCTCTATACGGAATCAGATAAACACATAACTTTGTAATAATATGAAAAACACGAAAATAGGCGATGTATTCGCTGTAAAAATCTCCGAGCATCAAAGAAAGTATTTTCAATTGGTTGCATTTGATTTGTTACAGCTCAATAGCGATGTAATCAGAGCTTTTAAACGAATTTATTCTATAGAGGAGGTTCCTGATATGTCAGAGATTATAAAAGACGAGGTGGATTTTTATGCGCACTGTGTCACAAAGTTTGGTATCAAGTTCAAATTGTGGGAAAAGGTAGGTAACCTTTCAGATGTTGGAAATCCGAATAGTATTATATTTCGAAATACTAATGATTATGGCTATAAACCGGGCCAGGAGCGACTGAAAATATCACATAACTGGCACGTATGGAGAATAAGCGACAAAGACTTTAGAAAGGTTGGTAAACTAATCGGTGAAAATCGCAATTCAGAAATAGGTTTAGTTATGAACCCAATGGAAATAGTTCACAGAATGAAGACCGGTGAATATGAAATGATGAAGAGTTATCCGGGATTTGAGTGATGACTAAAATACACGTAGGGGATATTTTTAGTCATGCTGGATAATTATATTTCAATTGATTGTATTGAATTTGATGGGTTCAACTGAATATTAATGCTAATGTGTAGTTTATAAGTACCTCTTAAATTGTAATAGAAAAGCCGGGGTGTTTTCCGGCTTTTCTTTATTGTTTTGTACATTTAAAAAAAGCTCTTATATTAGCACTACAATTCTTTGAAATACTGCCGGGGGCAAATTAAAGCCCTAATACCTAAAGCAATCTAAAAGCTTGTTTGGTGCATTTGAGTAACACTTGTTACCTATTTGTTACTTTGCCATCTTTAATTTACTTTTATCGCCCTGATAAATAAGGTACTACGGTAGTTTTTTGACTTCCCTCGAAGAGGCCCTGAAAGCCATTGGCGGCAGGGCGCAGCTATTGATCGAGATCAAGCGGGGCAGCGATTATTATCCGGGTATTGAAAAACGGGTGGTGGAGCTCATCAAACAGTGTCATGCCGAAAGCCGGGCCAACACCATCCATTCGTTTGAAAAGCAAACGCTGCTCAACGTTGCCAAAGCAGATGCTCATATCCATCTTCAAAAGCTCATTGTTTTCCAATTGCCGCTGGTGAGCTTTAGCTTTGATAAGCATGTAGTGAAGGACGATTTCAGGAACTGGCAGGGCGTGAATGTGTATTACCGCTTTTGCAGCCGGCGCCTCATCCGCAAAGTGCACAAGCTCGGAAAGACCGTGTATGTATGGACGGTGAACAGCCCCCGCAAGGCCAGGAGGTACAAACGGCGGGGCGTCGACGGGATTATTACCAATTATCCCGACATTTTCGAAAAATAAAGTAATCTCTGTTACCAAAGCGTGTTATAGGGTATAAGCAGGTTATTTATGAGTTTCAGTTCGGAAACCTTACAGAGTATCAACACCGATCATGAGCGGTTCGTGAAATGGCTCTATGAGCGCTATGCCAAAAAGCTATTGGCATACACGCTCAGGACCTATTTACCGGGCGAGGACGATGCCTGGAGCGTTGTGTACAAAACGCTTTACAGGATTGCCGATGTGGCGGCGCAGCATGAGTTCGAGAATGAATACAAGTTTAATGGATTTATTTTCAGGACGCACATCAACTACCTGCGGAATTTCCTCAGGGATAACAAGAGCTTCGAGGCCCGGCACCGGGAAGTAGAGCTGGACGAGCATCACGCGGTGGAGGAAGAACCCGAAGCGGTGCCGCCAGGCCTGCACATGCAGGTGCTGCAACAGGAACTGGACAAGCTCGAAGACTGGCAGCGCATCCTGTTGCTGATGCGCGGACAGGATGTTCCTTACAGTAAAATTGCCGAATTTGTGGATAAGCCCGAACATCATTTAAAAACCTATTATGCCCGATTGAAAAAACAACTGCACGATGCGGTGAATGAACAGTTACCCTTGATCAAGAACACACAACATGCGAGCCAATAAAAACCATAGCGTTTCCGGACAAGAGCTTGATAACCTGCTGAAGCAAGCTTTTTTGAATTTAGATCTTACCAATCCTAAAAACGATGCGATGATGGAAACTGTTGCCCATACGACTTTATCTCAAGCCGCTGCTCCTGTTGCGGGAAGCGGAAAATCCTTTTTCTCACTGAACGTGATCCTCTCTGTGATCGGCCTGTTGGCACTGATCTCCCTGGTTATTTACGTGTTAATGCCACATGATTCCAATAAAAAAAACATTCCCAGCCAATATTCTTTTGATTCAAAGATCAGTCCGGCAGGAGAGGCGGAGGAGAACATGGCGCCTCTTCCCGAAGCAGTTCCGCATCCTTTGCCGGAAAACCGTTCTTTACAAAAAGCACCACAGCCTTTACAGGCCAGTGCAACCGGAAAAGAACCTATGCCGGTTTCTGATGATGAAAAACCGCTGCCGGTAAGCAACACGCCTGCAGAACCCAAAACAAAGAGCGGAGATGACGCCTATGTGTTCCCGGTACTGACGGAAGAGGAGATTGCCGCCAACGCGAAACGCAAAGAGAAGATGCTGATGCAATCCATTAAATTGTCTGCTTCCAAATATGCCTTTATTCCGCAGGTTTATATCAGATCGCGCTATTTTTACAGCAAAGGCGTTTTTGCCGGGCAGTATATGCAGACGACGGAAGTGTCGAACATTGAGTACAAAACTTTTTTGTTCGACCTGCTTATCCGCAATGATAAGGCGGGTTTCCTGAAAGCCAAGCCTGAACAATCGCTGTGGAATACCATTGATGACAAGAAATTGGGCAAGTATTTCGAGGATGCGTATTTCTCGGATAAGGCTTACCATGATTACCCGGTGGTGAATGTGAGCCGGGAAGGAGCGGAGCTTTACTGCAAATGGCTGAAGGAGGAATCGCAAACCCTGGCTGATGAAAAAGACTTGCTGAAAGACGGGGAACTCCAGATGCTGTTTAACCGGAGCTATAGCCTGCCAACGGCTAAGGACTGGGCGTATGCTGCCGAAGCAGGTAAACCGGAAAATGATTATCCCTGGAATGGCCCATTCATGCGCAATTCAAAAGGTGCTTACCTGGCTAACTTTTGCATCCGCAACGAAAAAGAGATGAGGGGTGTTGCGGAAGCATCCGGGCATTATACCTCGGCTGGTATCAGCCTGAAACCAGGACAGGAAGTCCTGAGCTGCCGCGTGGATGCCTTTAAACCCAACGCCTTCGGCTTATATAACATGAGCGGCAATGCAGCGGAATTGGTGCTGGACGACAGCACGGGGCAACTGCTCACGAAGGGCGGAAGCTGGAACAGCGGCCCCGAAGCCTTAAAGATCGCCAACCGGGAAAGCGTCCAAGGGACCGGTGCTTCACCTTACCATGGCTTCAGGCCGGTGATTAACCTTCATTATTTCACCACCGGGTTTTCGTACCGCGATAGCGACAGTATTCTGTTTGATGCAAAGTTCCGGCCTATGGCGCTTCCTTCTGTGGATAAGCCGGGTGCCATACCTTCCGTCGTTCATCAGGATACTGTTTTTTTCTTCCCTAAATTCAGCGAAAAAGAAATTAAGCAAGGCCTGGAAGTAAAAGAACGAATGATCAAAGACCTTTTGGCGCTCCGCAGGGAGAAGTATGCGCTCATCCCTATGGGCTCCTGCTCCTATCAATCGGAGATGGTATCTACCTATGCGTTTTACATGCAAACTACTGAAGTAAGCAATGCGGAATATAAAGCCTTCCTCATCGATCTTTACCTCAGAGGCAAGGCTGATGAGTTCAGGAAATGCATGCCTGATCAAAGGCAATGGACTGCTAAGTTCCCGGAGGGTTTTACCGATCCTATGAAGCAGCTGTATTTTGCGCATGAAGCCTACAATCAGTATCCGGTGGTGAATGTGTCGAAGTATGGGGCCGAAGCCTATTGCCAATGGCTGAGCGAAGAGCTGGGCCACAGGGCGGGCGGGGCAGATAAGAACAAGATCAACGATATCAGGCTTCCATCCGACGTAGAATGGGCCATGGCGGCCAGCAGTAAACAGAACCGGGTGAAGTATGCCAACGGCACCGATTCGTTGATGTATAAAGGAAAGTATATGGCCAACTACAGCTGCATCAGCTATGCGACCGCGCAGTATGATTCGCTGAATGATTTTTACAGGGTGAAAGCTCAGAAGGGAGCACCGGGTTTTATATCGGACGGCGCCTTTTTCACTGGGACGGTCACATCTTATGCGCCCAACTCGTATGGAATTTATAACCTGGCCGGCAATGTGTCGGAAATGGTCTATCTTTGGGATAAGGCTGCCAACAAGGCAAAGGGCTTTGGTGCCAAAGGCGGAAGCTGGTGCAGCCCCGATTATTTCCTGGAGATCGACGCCGGGCTGGAATTTCAGCATCCGGAGAAGCCTTCTCCTTTTGTGGGCTTCCGGCCGGTAATGACAGCTGTGGTGCCGGATAAGTCAAGGCGTTGATGGTTGAATGACCGTCAAGGGAAATGTCCTTTGTCAGGCGACAGCAAAGAGCGTATCTTTAAAAACATTTATTTTTGACAGATGGCACTGCCGGCAAAGAAAAAAAGAGGCTTACGGGTCCTGACTCATAAGGGCACCCGCTATTACTGGAAAGTGAAATACAATGCAGCAAACGCGGAGCTGGATATCCTGATCGGGCTGGAGTCCGTGCCATCGGCCTGCTTTCATGTACACGTCAGCTTTGTGGATCCTTCCCTGTACGGCCCCTGGCTGGCCGCTGCGCAGGCTCAGGGAAAAGCAGTGACCGAACTAAATGAACGGGATCATATAGGCCCCGGGTTTATCGTGGAGGCAATCGCTTTTGCGGATGCACATCAATGGCAGGAGAAGAAGGGTTTTAGCGTTCTGTATCAGGATGGAGGGTTTCATCATCAGGGCCAATAAAAATAACAGGCTTTATCAGCAGATACATTGTTAATGTTTGTCTTGCTACCGGGCAGCTGTTCGTTGAAAAAGAAAGGGCTTGCTGCCGGTATACACAGCAAGCCCTTTGAAATTACTGAACCACAAATTTATGGTTCACGGTCTTGTTGTTCTCCGTTAGTTCAAGCATGTAAATTCCTTTTTGCCAGCTGCTGACATCAAGTGTCTGTGTTTGGGAATGTACCTGGCTGTATACGTTTTGGCCCAGGCTGTTGTACACGTTAATGTATTGCAGGCTTCCCGTATTTTCGATGGTCAGCGAGGCAGAGGCAGGATTGGGATAGATGGTTTTTGCGGTTCCGTTTTTTTCGGTTATATCGCTTGTGTTTTGACTCTTCAGCAAGGTTGGACTCGTTGGCTGGTAGGGATCGGAATACTGCTGGTTGTAATGGCTTAATAAGATGCCCCGCGCATAATGCACGCCCTGGCCTCCGGTACGGGAGTCGCTTTGCGCAATGCGTTCCAGCGACGCTTTTTCTGCACCGGTGTAGTGGGGCCTTTTTTCGAGGCCCTTGTCGGCCAGGATGGCCAACACCGTGGCCATATTTTGTTCCACCACAGAAAGCTGTCCCTTCAACTGCCCGAGGGCGTGAAGGCTTGCCGTATAGTCTTTGGCATCATAATGGTGCTGGGCCATTGCCAGCAGGCTCAGGTTATCGTCTGCTTTTGTTTCTGTGCCCAGAGCAAAGGCTTCTTTTTTTTCGGTGAAACGCTTGCCGGCCTGCTCAGTGGTCATGATCTCTAGCATGTAATTCGCTGGAATTCCATCCCCGGCATCAGCATACAGGCCGGGCGCACTTGTGCCTGCATTCGGATCCATGCGCGTATTGCCGTTGCCACATGGGCTGGGCTCTGCGGTTGAGTACACGATATTGGTGCCGTAAGTTCCGCCCGGGGTATACACAATGCTTGTTGTGTTCGGGCTGATCCATTGATAGGTGGAGGTGTAGCAGTAGTAGAGGGATATATCGGTGGTATTGCCGATGAACGTATTCTGCCGGCCCCTGATACCGCTTTCGCCATGCGGAACGCCCGAGCTCCGGAGCCAGCTCCAGCCCGGACCAATTCCTACCACCCCGTATTTTAAAGTATTGCATAAAATATTGCTTTCTGTCACATCTAGCCCCAGGTTGATGCCGATGCCGGCCTGTACTACGTTTCGTTTGATGAGGCTATTAGGAGCGCTCACAAATAAAATCCCCGAGTTCTGCCAGTCGGCGGAATTGTCGGAAGTGATGCTGTTATTGAGCGCCCTGTTATTCCAGCTATTCTCTACATGGATGGCCCTGGTGGATACATTGTAGGCCGTGGAAAAAGCGATGGTGTTATTCTGAATGTCGAACTTGGGTGTGGCAGTCAGGTCCCCATTCCAGCTTGTGGCGGCGTTGCCCTTCACGTTCAGGATTTTGACGGCCGCCATCACATTGCTGAAGCTGTTGTTGTTTATGGCATAATGGTCGTAGGTTTTTACTGCGCCGGTAAGCGTGCTTTCGCTGATGGTAACGCCGCCTGCCCACGGTGCGTTCCGGAACACATTGCGGTGAATGTCGATCTGGGTAGACGTGTGCTCGCAATCGGAAATGGCAATGGCCGCCCAGCCGTAGCCCTGGAACGTATTGGCCAATAATCCGCTGGTGGCGTCCCCGGCGATGAAGGTGTTTCCATAATTGTAATGCCAGCGCATGCTGAATTCGCGGGTGTTGCTGAAGGTGTTTTTATAAGCCGTCTGGTTGCAGCCAAACACTACCCAGGTATCGGTGCGGTTGTGCGTAAAGGTGTTCGAGATCACATCCGTTTCGCGGGTGCCTGCAAAGGCCGCATCGGCGCTCACAGCAGTGAGGTCTGCATCTACAAACTCATTGTTCTGTATACTGATATCGGTTTTGTAGGATCTTATGCCATATTGCCCGCTCTCGAAATAATTGCCATTGCCGGCGGTTGCGGAGCCGATGAGCAGCTTATTGACGGCGGAGCCGCATGTGTTGGCTTCGATGCCGGTAATGCCGTAGCGCGTGGTGCCGCTGGTAGAAAGCACCTGGCCCTTGGTCTGATCCCGCAAAGGAACCGTGGACAGGAAGAGGGATTTGGTTACCGAGGTGCTGACCGGGTTAACGCTGTTGAGCACCAGGTCTTTTTCGTTCAGGTTAAACACGCTGCTGCTGATGGAAGTGGTTACATTGCTCCCGTTGATCTCTGCACCGCGGATGGCATCATAGATTATGGGAAGGTAAGAGCCGCTGTTGATCATCGTGAAATTGGAGGCATTGGTCACAGCGTTGTTGTTGACGGACACGCCGCGCCACATCAGGCCGCAGGGATGCGCCTGCAGGATGCTGCCGTTCAGGGAAAGATTGGCCCCGCCATTCACATTCCATTCCGCATTGGTCTGAAATTCAAAGTTCATCTGGTCGGCGGTGATGCTGTAACCTATGGGAATGTTGATCTGCCTGGCTACCCTCACTTTGGGAAAGCTGGTCAGGGAGCCCAGGTAAGAGTTCTGTTGCAGGGCATAGAAAGGATTACTGGTCGCATTCCAGGTGGCGCTTGCACCAACGTTGTAAATGTCGACATCCACGTTGATGCTTCCGGAGGCGTCGTAATTTTCGCCGTCGATCTGGCTGGGCATAAGAACCATGTTATTTCCGTAGAGCAGGGCAGGCAGGGAATAGCCGGTGATGGTCCAGGAGCTGAGGAGATCGGTGCTGGTAACAATCGACCGCACTTGGTTTGTGGCTTTGCTGCCGCAAATAATTTCGTTTCCGTTATAGGATTTCTCCAGCATGGAGTTGGAGAAATTAGCTGTGCCGGCAATCAGGTTTGGAGGCACCGAAGCGGCCACGGTGAGATCTTTCACCAGAATGCCTGTCCCGGATTTTGTGACGTAGAGTTTGTTGCCTGTTTTATCAAATTCAATCCCCTTCCATACGGAATTCGGAGAGTTGGTGCTGAAGATGTAATTGGGCGCGCCGGTAGAGAGGCCTGTTGCGGGATTGAGGTAGATCATGTTTACATCATTCGTACCTGTTGCGGTGCCGTATTGTGAACCTTCGACCCAGGCAAGTTTATCGCCTGCGTCGGAGAGCTCCAGCTCTGCGGCCTGTGCGCTCCCATTGAGTGGGCCGGCAATCAGTACCGGCGAGCCGATGGATGTTGCCGTGACGTCAAACTTCCGCACATCCATATCGCCCGCTATTTGCGCGCCCGCCAGGTAGAAATACCTTTTACCGCTCACCACTTTAGAAGTGGCATACGTAGGGAAGCCGGAAGATGACATCGATAGCAGAGTGACGGCAGATCCGTTGACACCGCCCAGTCCGCTATTCATATTCATGTCGATGTCGATATACCTGACAAGGGTTGGTGTGCCGCAACAGTACCCTTCGGCATATACCACATAGTACCTGTTGATGCAGGTGTTGTTGGACGGATTCGGGATGATCTCAATGTTATTCTGTAGTCCTGTTGGGCCCGTCATGGAGAAGGAAAGAGAAGCGATAGCCTGCCCGAATTTATTGTAAACATTATTGCCCGCAACGAACAATAATAATTTGCCTTCGGAATCATACACGCTGTTATAAGCATTGTTGCCGGCCGAAATGCCTGTAAAAGCAGGTTTGACGACAGGTGTGGCCGGTTGAAAATCGATGAGGTTGGGGGCGGCATGCCACCCTTTGAGTTGTGTCTGGGCCGTGGCCTGGTAAAGGCCTGAGCATGCCAGCATGGCAAAAGCGAGTTTCCTGATCATAAGCATACGGTTTTAGGGGGTGAGGAATGATACCAAAGCTATCACCAAAAAAAGATTAAAAAAAGGCTGATGCCCATACGGATATCATTTTTCTTTCCTAACTTAAATCCGGCAGTGTGTTTCTGCTTATATTAAAAAAACAACACAATCATCAGGCACTTATGAAAGCAGACAACACCACACGCTTTAGCAACCGGGTAGAAGATTATGTGAAATACAGGCCTTCATACCCTAAAGAGATCATCACCTTGTTGCAGCAGGACTATGGCCTCTTGCCCGGCAGGCTGCTCGTGGATATCGGCGCGGGTACAGGCATTTCGACAGAGCTTTTCCTGAAAGCGGGCTATCGGGTGATTGCCGTAGAGCCTAACCGGGAGATGCGCGAAAAATCGGTGGAGCTCCTGTCGGCCTATGAAGGCTTCCGCGCGCTGGATGGAAAAGCCGAAGCCATGCCGCTGGAAGACGGCAGCGTCGACGGCATCATTGCAGGGCAGGCTTTTCACTGGTTCGATCGCGAAACAACCAGGACAGAATTCAAACGCCTCCTGAAGCCCGGAAGCCCTGTGGTGCTGATCTGGAACGAACGCAAAACCACCTCCGATTTTGAGAAAGACTACGACGGACTGATCGTCAGGCATGCGCGCGATTATGTGCAGGTCGATCACCGGAACATCCGCACGGAAGACATCGAAGCGTTCTTTTCCCCGCAGGCTTTACAACTCAGGGTGTTTGCCAACGAGCAGGTGTTTGACTTCGAAGGGCTGGAAGGCCGTTTGTCGTCATCGTCCTACATGCCGGCGCGTGCGGAGCAAGGCTACGAAGCCATGATGGCCGATCTCCGGAACTTATTCGATCGCTACCAAAGCGGTGGAAGGATTACCATTCATTACGATACGAAGGTGTACGTCGGGACCTTATCCTGATTCAGATTATTTAAAGTATTGTTACAGAATAAGCCTATGACTTCCGGGTTTATAGTTTTATCTTTCTTTTTTCTTTGATGAAAAAGAAACAAAAAAATCAGGAACGAAAACCAGCCTCCATTTTTCGCGCACATGCTGCCCGGGAAACGGAGTGAAAAAATGGCGGTTCGCGCTTTTCGTTCACGTCAGCCGCACTATTACCAACGTATGCAGTAGCTTATTTAGGTTAGGGAATATAAGGTTAATTGTTCTCCAGACCCATAGAAGCCCGGCGCTCTTTCAGGTGGGCCTCATCTTCTACAGGATAACAAATGTACTCGTCTTTTTTACGGTAATACTGGGTGCCGTAGAGTTGTTTTTCGCCTTTTGCCAGCCTTAGCTTGTCGATGAAGAAGGCCAGGGATTTCATGCTGATGTCGTCGCGGGTGGCAGCCATCAGCAGCTTGCTCATGTGTTTTTCCTTTAGGGCCGTGGGCGCAAAGCCCAGGATGTAGAAAGGAATGGCGGTGGCATCGCCGGCAATGGCCTTTCCGGGGTAGCCGTAAGTGTCGAGGATCCGGTCGATCTTCGCGAAGGAGAGGCTGTCTTTAAACGCCAGCTCTTGTTTGAATGCCTGGTATTTTTCGGGATTCTTCAGGTTGGTGTTGATGCTGTCGGTGAGGCGGGTATTGTGTGCGGTAAAATCCTTATCAATATCGTTAAGGGCTGTGATGAGGGAGTCGTTGATGCGGCTGGCCTTGTCGAGGTACACGGTTTTGGTGAGCTCGCCTTTGGTGTAGTAATAGTATTTGACCAGCCTGCCGCTGTCGTTGTAGGCTTTCCACTTTCCGTAATAGTAGTAGTGGATGCGGTCGGGGAGGTTCTCGAGGCGGGCATTGCCGCTCATGCGCACCATGCCGTTCGGATAGTAAAAGGTGGTCCTGAGCTTTCGGAAGCGGTTTTTTTCGATGCGGTCGAGTACGCCGCTGTTGGTATAAAAGTAAGCGGTGCCTTTGGGTTTGTCTTTTCTGAACCTTCCCTCAAAGAGCTTGATGGTTTTGGCGCTATCGGCATAATTGATCCAATGGCCGGTCTTGCGACCATGCTTATCAACGCGGTTGAGGTTTTGCGCGATGAAGAGTGTGGGCAGGAGCAGGCTGATGCAAAGCAGGACTTTCATAAAAGCAAGGTAAGCAATCGGAACGAAAAGGACAAGAAGGTTTAATCTCCGTTTTCGCGGTCCGTGTCGTTCTCCGCCTCGCAGTTGGCCAGGTCGGATTCGAGGTTCCTCACCTCGCTTTCCTGCTGGTGTTCGAGCTGGCGGAGCTCCGCCAGCAGGTTAAGGGTAGGCTGGTGGCCGGGATGTGTTCTCAGGTATTGCTCGTGGATGTTGATGTCGTTGCGCAGCTGGGCAAGCTTTCCTTCGGCGTTGCGAAGTTTCATTTCGATGAGGTGGCAGTTGTGGTGTGGCATAGAGCTTGTTTTATGAAGGCTAATGTATGTCTTTGTCGCGAGAAAAAAAGGGCGGTTTGCCGAACTCTGTGAATGGGAATTAAGAGTTGAAACATATGGGCGTGTCCCTTCCGCCGTGCTTCGAGAACCTCAGCAACCGGCGGAAGGGCCGGGCTGTCGCGACTCGCTTTTTTTGTTGCCCTACGGAACAACAAAAAAGAGCTCAGACAAATCGCTCTATCCCTCACGCACTACCCGGTTTATTATTTTATGAAATGCTACAAAGGATTACAGGATTCTTTCTACATTCAGGCTATGGAATACGCCCTCTATAACGGATTAAGAACAGCGGCGCAGCCAGGGCTGAAAGGCCTGTGCGCACATTGCGGCGGAGCGGTGCAGGCCAAGTGTGGAAGCAAAGTGGTGTGGCACTGGGCGCACCTCAGCCTTGAGACCTGCGACAACTGGTACGAACCGGAAACGCCATGGCACCGGGAGTGGAAGCATGCCTTCGGAGAAGGCCGTTCGGAGATCAGGGTCGTGAAGGAAGACGGCTACCATATTGCCGATGTCATCAACAAAGACGGGATCGTATTTGAGTTCCAGAACTCTTCCATTTCCGCAGAAGCTATCGCCGCACGCGAGGCCTTTTACGGGGAGAGGATGGTCTGGGTGATCAACGGGGAAGCCTTTAAGGAAAATTTTGAAGTGTATGACGATGCTTACATAAACGACTGGGAGCTCAGGTTTGTGACTGAATTTGAAGCTGTGCAGCATTACGCCGCCTATGCCCGCGGCCTCCTCATCGAAGACTGGCGGGTGAAGAACGAGCCCGTTAAGGATTTTTTAAAGCAGAGGGGCTTTGTGCATGTGCAGGAGGCGGGCATCTATTACATGGAGCTGCGCGGCATCCTGAACAGGGCCTTCCCGGAGAAAGAGATCAGCTGCGACATCAAAGCGCTTTACGAAAGCCTGCGGCAGCCACAGGACCTGAGAAAGGGCCGCTTTTCATGGGCTCGCCCCCGGAGAAGCTGGGAGGAGGCGAAGCGCCCGCTGTTCATCGATTTCGGAGAGGACGAACTCTATATGGTAACAGAAGGAATGGGGAAAGAGCAGGGCAGGGTTAGGGCCATCAGTCGAAAACGCTTCCTGGAAAAGTACGGCGCTTAGCCCGGCATCGCGTCTATTTCCGGTCTTTGCCATTGCCCAAAAGGCCCGAGAGGTCAACCGCCGCCGCATAGCGGTGCAGTCTGTCATCTTTCGGATCCATGATGTCTACTTCATCGAGCCGGTAAGTATAGCGGTTGTAAAACGCCTCAAAGAACATGCCGTTCATGGCATAGAGGTCGATATTGAAGCCATAGTAACGGATGGAGCTCAGGAGCTCGCCCTTGCGTTTCAGGAGCTTCACCCGTTGTTTAACGCTGTGTGAATAAAAGGTATTCGTATCCATGATGCAGGCGCTTGGTGCCTGTAATGGTAGAGGCAAATCCAATACCAGCGGGCGGATGCAAATGGATGGCGGAGAAGAGGAAAGAAGTCTACAGGTATATTTAAGGATTACCAATTTGCGTGAGCGGTGGTTTAGGAGTGCAAGTGTTTTTCAAATTCTGATCTTTGACCTATTGACAACAACCAGAATCGGGTTATTTCACCAAACAACGAAGTTGTGATTTGCTTTCAAATTCTGATCTTTGACCTATTGACAACAACATCATCGTACAAATCGCTTTACTCCCGATGGTTGTGATTTGCTTTCAAATTCTGATCTTTGACCTATTGACAACAACCGTGAACAGGAAATTTCAAAGATCACGCGCGTTGTGATTTGCTTTCAAATT
>DGQK01000042.1 GCA_002390745.1 Bacteroidetes bacterium UBA4416
AGCGGTTATCCATTTCAATACACAAGGAGTTGAGCGTATGGATCACTTTGGTATTGTCGGTAATGATGGCATCTTCTGCATTCGGCAGCTTGGCCAGGAAGTGGCGCTCAATTTTATTGAAGAGGGTCAGCTCCACTTTTTTAGGATCGACGAGCACGAACTTGATCTGCGCCGGATGCTTTTTATAGAGCAGGGAAACGAGGATGGCATTCAGGCCCACCGATTTACCCTGGCCTGTGGCACCGGCCATGAGCAAGTGAGGCATCTTGGCCAGGTCGGCAATGAAAATTTCGTTATTGATGGTTTTTCCTAATGCAATAGGCAGATCGTGCGTGGTGTTCTGGAATTTTTCAGAGGCAATGATGTTACGCATCGGTACCATTTCGGGTGTCTGGTTCGGTACTTCAATACCAATAGTGCCGCGGCCCGGAATAGGGGCAATGATCCGGATACCTAAAGCTGCCAGGCTCAGGGCGATGTCGTCTTCCAGGTTTTTGATCTTGGAGATGCGCACACCCGCAGCCGGCACAATTTCGTACAGCGTCACTGTCGGCCCCACGGTTGCCGAGATACGGTCGATCTCGATGCCATAATTTTTCAGGGTGTTCACGATCCGGTCTTTGTTGGCAACGAGCTCCTCATTGTTCACTTTACCGTTGCCGGTTCCGTAATCGATCAATAATTCAGGGCTTGGGAACTGGTAGTTGCCCAGGTCAAGCGNNTTTTTCCACAAGCTGTGCGGCCTTGAGCTCATCGTCGAGCGTGATCACATCGGCCTTCGGCTCTTCTTTCACAAAAGCAGGCTCCTGGATAATTTCCTCAGCGGTCGGGTTGTTGATCTCGAAGTCAGGCGCTTTCTTATTGGTCAATGTTTTTTCGGGCGCGGTAATGTCCAGCGAAATAGGCTCTGATGAGGAAAGCACCGGTTCCTCCACAGGCTCTTCTTCTGCCGGCTCTTCCGTTGCAGGCTCTTCCACCGGGTTGGTCGAAAGCACTTCAAAGTTCAGCAGGGCTTCCTCTTCCTCTTTCGACAGGGTTGGCTCTGTTTCGTAGATGGTGTTGGCATTCGGGTTAATCGTATTTTCAAGCGGTTTATCTTCTTCCTCAATCATGGACTCTTCCGACAGGTTCGGGATCACCTCTTTGTTGATGTTGAAGGACAGGTTGATGCTCAGTACCAGGAATGCCAGCATGCTGAAGGCAAGAACAGCCAGTGTGCCGATAGTTCCAACGTAATTGGCCAGCTGGATATTGAGGATATAACCATAACCGCCGCCCAGGAAAAACAAGCGGTCATGAAAAAAGTAAGCAAGCGTGAGGCTCGTCCACACCATCAGGAACAGCCATTTGGCGGTAAACGAAGAAGGCTTTGCAATTTTTTTATTGAGGATCTTTTGCAGGCCATAGATGACCAGCACCGGCACGAGGATGAAGGACGACACCCCAAACCATTTGTACATGAACACATGCGATACCAGCGCGCCGAATTTGCCGAGCCAGTTCATTACTTTCGTGTCGATGGCAAACAGATCGCTCATCGGCCCCAACACCTTATCCTGGTCCTTGTCCCAGGTAAAAACGTAGGATAGCAGGGCGATGAACAGGTAAATGCCGGCCAGGATCAGCACCAGGCCCACGAGCTTCTGGATGCGTTCATCCCTGTAGAAGATCATGGTTCTGTTCCATTTGTCGAGCAGGGAAGCCTTAGCCTCCGAAATGCCGGCGCCGGGCTTGCGTGGTGGTACAGGTTTATCGGCAACGGTAGCCGTTGTCGTTTTTTTATTGGATTTGGATTTATTCCGGGAGGCAGGCGTATGCGTTTCCTCGATATCGTTTTTATCGGGCTGCACTTCCGGCTTCCGGGTTTCTTCAACAGGGTTGTCCCTGAACTTATTTTTCGCCATGTTTAATACCTCTTTAAAAATAGCCTTATCGCCTTCACTCTAAGGAAGATAATCAAAATGTTTTAAACCATGGAATGTTTACTAAAATGCGGTGGTTTTTGGGAGAATTTAACCGCGATGTTCGCAGAGAACGCAAAAGGAAATGCTATGTACCCTCTGTAACGATGTGGTTAAAATGTTCTCCGTGTCCTTGGCCTTCCTTCTCAGTGCCCGTTGTGGTTGAATGTTCTAAATCATATTCAGCAACTCCAGCACATGGTCTTTTTTGCGGTTGGAAACCGGCACCACCGACTGGTCTTTCATAACCAGGTGACTCTCTGATTTTTCGAAAAAGTACACCTGGTTAATGTTGATGAGGTGCGAGTGGTGGATCCGCACAAAACCAGCCTCCGAGAGGAAGTCGTCAAATTCCTTCAGAATACGCGATACCATGATGCGTGTGCCGTCGGTGAGGTACACTTTGGTGTATCCGCCGTCCGACTCGAAGCGGATAATATCGTTCACGTCTACCGAATAGATGCGCTCCAGGGTCTTGAGGATGATCTTCCGCTTTTGCCTGGAAGGCTCGCTGATATTGTCGAGCAGGGTTTTCAGCTTGAGGTTCAGTTCATCGTGGCCCAGCGACTCTTCGGCCTTTTTCACGGCAGCCAGCAGGTTGCCCGGCGATAAGGGCTTGAGGAGGTAATCGAGGGCGCTGTATTTAAAAGCCTGAATGGCAAATTCCTCATGCGCAGTGACAAAGAGCACCTTAAAATCGGGCTTGTCGAAGAGGCGCAGCAGGTCGAAACCGTTGCCGTCGGGCATCTGGATGTCGAGGAATACCAAATTGGGCTTATGCTCCTGGATGGCCTTATAGCCGCTTTTTACAGAATCGGCTACAGCAAGCACTTCCACATGAGCGGCATAGTGTTTCAGCAGGTTGGAAATCAGCTCCTGGTTATTGGTTTCATCATCAATGATAACAGCTCTAATCATACCGGTTAATCTTGTTTATAGGGGATACTAAAGCGCACTTTCACGCCCGATTCATTTCCTGCGGCATTTTTTTTGTCAATGATTTCGATATCCTGAACGGTTTTGTGCTGCTCGCCCATGATGCTCATCCGTTCTTTGGTAATGATGGTGGCGAGCGACTGGTAGGACGATTTCAGCTTATTCTTCAGTTTCATGGCTTCCTCCATGCCGATGCCGTTGTCCTCGATCTCGTAGATGAGCTGCTTTCCTTCATAAAACAGGCGGATATCGAGGCGGCCTTTCTCGTGCTTGTGGAAGATGCCATGCTCGATGGCATTTTCGATGAAAGGCTGGGCCAGCATGGGTGGAATGAAGGTGAATTCGGTGTCGATGGCTTTGTCTGTTTCAATAGAATAGTCGAATTTATTTTCGAAGCGGAGCTTCTGAAGATCAAGATAAGTATGCAGGAGCTTCAGTTCAGATTCCACCGCAATATAATCCTTTCTCGAGAAATCGAGGATCATGCGGATGAGCTCCGAAAACTGGGTGAGGTAGTTGCCGGCTTTCAGGCTGTCCTGCTTGAAAATATAGTTCTGGATGGCATTCAGTGAGTTGAAGATGAAATGCGGGTTCATCTGCGACACCAGCAGCTTCTGCTTCAACAGATTGTTTTTCTGCACGGTAATGATGCTTTTCTGTTTGAAGTTGCGGTAGAGGAACCAGGCGCTTACACTGATGAAAAGCACGATAGCAGCGGAGGCCAGGAGCCACACGTTTTTCACGAGGTTGTCGCGTTCGTTTTTTGATTGCAGGGCTACCAGTTTTTTCTCGTTCTCGTTGCGGCTGATGAGCTCTTTCTGCTCGTATTCGTACCTGAGCTTCTGCTCCAGCAGGGCATTCTTCGATTCCTGGTTATCAAGGTTGCTTTTGGCTTCCATATAGAGCTCATGCATCTTAGCCGCTTTGGCACCCTGCTTCGCCAGGGTATATACGTCGTACAGCTGTTTGGCCGCCATGCTGATCTCCGGGGCGCGGTCAATTTCCCGGGCCATCAGCAGCGCTTTTTCGCCATGCTCTGCAGCCTGCGCATAATTTTTTTCGTTTACAAACAGCCTGCTCAATACCACGTGGCCCTGGCTGATGCCGGCTTTGTTCTGCGTTGCCTGTGAGATCTTCAGCGCCTTTTGGGCATATTCCATCGCTTTGGCATACTTCTGCTGAATCACATAGATCTGGGCAATATTGATGTAAGTCACCGCATTGGGCGGGAACTCGGCTTTCTCCATCATGTCAATGCTTTTCTGTTGGTAGAACAGCGCCATGGCATAGTCCTTGAGTTCGTAATAATCAAAGCCCACTTTACTGCACACCGCGCTGATGGCCACCAGGTAGTTGTTGCGGCTATAGAGCTCGTAGCTTTTCTTGTGGTGCTCGAGCGCTTTTTTATAATCTTTCTGAAAAAAGCAGATGTCGCCGAGGCTCAGGTGCACATCGGCAATCCCAATATCATCGTGTACATCTTCAAAGATCTTCAGCGACTGGTAAAGCTGGCCCAGGGCTGTGGTGTTGTAGCCCTTGCGGATGTTGATCTGCGCGATGGCCTGCAGGGAAATGGCCATTTCGTTGCGGTTGCCCGACTGCCGGGAAACACTGATGCTTTTGTTGAAACAGTCGATGGCTTTCTCGTCATTCGACTGCTCAAAATACATGATGCCTTCGTTGTGCACCGCTGTGGCATAGTATTTCGAGAAGAAACGGAACAGCTGCCCGCTGGGCCTCAGCGACAGGTTTTTGATGCAGAGCTGCTTGAGCTCCCGGTTATAGTGCTGCCATTCGCCTTCGGGCGCAATTTCGATCAGCTCGTCGAGGATGTGGCAGCGCATGGTGTCGTGCAGGGAGGCGTTCAGCCGTTTTTTCAGGGAGTCGATGGCGCTGTCCTGCGAGCGTACAGCAACGCTCAGCAGAAACAAAACACAATACGTCAGTAAAGTCCGTTTAAATCGCATACAACCGTTTGATAGAGCAGGTTTCCATGCACAAGGTACACAACCGCTCCGGATGTGGCAAATCACTTATTGGTTGGTGGAAAGCAGTTATTGGTTAAACGGCAGCAGCTACCAGGGCGGCGGTTACAAAACCTTCTTCGCTGATGCTTTGGGTTTGCACAGGCATGGTTTTATTCACCAGGGCTTCATCGTAAGGATGGGCAACTTTGATGTAATTCTGCGTGTAGCCGTACATGGTGCCGTTCTTGTTCTCATGCTCAAACAACACCTGGAATTCCTGGTGGAGGTGCTGCTCGTAGAATTGCCTCAGCTTTTTGGCGGAAAGGATACGCAGCATTTTATTGCGGCGTTTGCGCTCGCTGTAGTCTACGACACCCGGCAGCAGAATAGCTTCCGTGTTGTCGCGCTCGCTGTAGGTAAACACGTGCAGGTAGGATACATCGAGACCGTTGATAAAGTTATAGGTATCCGTGAAATGATCGTTCGTTTCTCCGGGGAAGCCCACGATCACATCCACACCGATGCAGCATTCCGGCATCAGCTCTTTGATCTTCGCCACGCGGTCGGCATAGAGCTCGCGCTGGTAGCGGCGTTTCATCTTGCCCAGGATCTCGTTGTTGCCGCTTTGCAATGGAATGTGGAAATGCGGTACGAAGCGTTTGGACTGCGCCACAAAGGCAATCACCTCGTCTTTTAATAAATTGGGCTCGATGGAGGAAATGCGGATTCGCTCAATGCCTTCCACCTGGTCGAGTGCTTTGATGAGGTCGAGGAAGGTATATTCCTTGCGTTTTTTAGTGTCTTTGTCAATGTCGATACCGTAGCCAAAGTCCCCAAGGTTCACTCCGGTGAGGACGATCTCTTTCACGCCGCTTTCGGCGATGCGCCTGGCATTTTCCACGGCGTTCTCCATGGTGTCGCTGCGGCTTTTGCCACGGGCCAGTGGAATGGTGCAGAAGGTACAGCTGTAGTCGCAGCCGTCCTGAACTTTCAGGAAAGAGCGGGTGCGGTCGCCGGCAGAGTAGGAGCCTACAAAGCTGTTGACTTCCGAGATCTCACAGTTATGGATTTCGGTGTGCGTGTTTTTCCCGGAGAAATTGATGTAATTGAGCAGCTTGAATTTTTCCGAAGCGCCCAGCACAACATCCACTCCTTCGATGTTGGATATCTCGTCGGGTTTCAGCTGGGCATAGCAGCCTACCACGGCAATAAAGGTCTCCGGGTTTTTACTCAGGGCCGATTTCACAATTTGTTTGCATTCGCGGTCAGCATTTTCGGTCACCGAGCAGGTATTGATAACACACACATCGGCGCCCTGTTCGAAAGGAATTTTCTGAAAGCCTTTTTCCTGCATGAGGCGGGCAATGGTAGAAGTTTCCGAGAAATTGAGCTTGCAGCCCAGGGTATGAAACGAAACGGTTTTTCCGGCAAATGACATCCGGCAAAGATAGGCTTTTTTCCGGAACGGACGAAGAGAAGAACGCGGAAGGAATGCTTGCATGGAGGGGGATCTGTTGCTCTTGCAGCGCTGATCTTTTGAACAGCCACCCTATCTCTTTCGGGAATTAGGAATTGTTTGGGGAAGAGCCTCGGGACATCGTGTGCCAGGTAACCGGGGGCATTTGAAAGCCTGTAAGGTGTTTTTTTTAGTAAAACCACGGAAAATCTACAAAAATACGGCTTTTGTATGCTGTAAAGTGGTATTTACTCCGGGTTTTCCCTCTTGTTAAAATGGGTTTCGGATGCTTTTTGGTACGGTTTTTAACGTATTTTGGAATAAACTAAACCCTCTATGAAAAAACAGCTATCCTCCTTTTTAATGTTTTCGTCTGCATTTTTGATCAGTTCAGTAGCAAAAGCGCAGGACACCATCGTAAAAACCAGCGGCGACCGCATCGTGGCAAAGATCACCGAAGTGGGCACCAATGCTATTACCTATAAAAAATGGGACAACCAGGACGGTCCTAATTTTGTGGACTTCAAAACCGATATTCTCTATGTGCGCTTCAGCAACGGACAGAAGCAGGCCTTCAACAATAAAGAGGCAGTCATCAACTCGGTGAAAGCCCCGGCATCCACCGGTATTGAAAACACCACAGGAAAAAACAGGATTGAATTCATGAACGGAAAGTACACGCTCAACGGGCAAAAGATCGGAAGGCGCGATGTGGACAGGCTGTTGTCGAAGTCGACAAATCCGGCTGTGCAGATCGCTTTTAAAACGGCTAAGACCACCAAAACCATCCAGAAGATCATCGGCATTACCTCTATCCCAAGCACGATTGCCGGCGGTGTGGCGACGATCTCTACGCTTTCGGCGGCAGTGCACGACTCCAAGCAAGGCCCCGGCATCGGCGCAGGGTCTATCACCAATTTGGCCACTAGCTTCGTGGGCATGCTGGCCTTGCCCATTACCAACAAGATCCTGAAAAACAGAAGGGATAAGCTCTACGACAAAACAATCGATCTGTATAATGTGACAAATTGATTTCTTTTTACCATAGCAACCACGTATCATAGAAGGCCTTGGCAGAAATGCAGAGACTTTTTTTAGGACCGTGCTTATATGACAGGCCTGATAGCGTGGTGACAGAGCATAAAGTCCAGGTTGATTGCCGGGGAGTCATAAGCTTATTTGCCCGTAAACAGGCATCTTTTGAAAATAGTTAGGTAGAAGAGTTTAAATTAGGTTTTTTCCGGAAATATCGCCGGTGTTGACTATTTTTGCAGCCCTAAGCCCATTCCCATGTCCAAAACAAAAATTACAATCAATTCCAACGGCTCCGTGAAACTGGAAGGTGATTTCGAAATCGTTGATAAAAACGGAAATCCCTATGACCTTGGTGGCAGAGAGGTCATATCGCTATGCCGTTGCGGCCTGTCAAAAAACAAGCCTTTCTGCGATGGCTCGCACCGCGATCACTTCGAACATGAAGCCGTGGCTTTTGCCTTGCCGCCGAAGAAGTAAGGTGTTGATGAGTTATTCGAAAACGGGCCGGAACATTGCTTCCGGCCCGTTTTTATTTATAGCCGGAAATGGTATCAGTGGCAAAGCATAAGAGGAGATGATAAAGTCGCGGAATTGCAAACCTGCGGAGCGGCGATATATAATACATGCCTTTGGTGTTGCCGGTTATACGCTGTTTTAAAATAACAGGTCAGCATACCATCAAAAAAAACGGGACCGGACATCGCTGTCCAATCCCGTTCTCAAAAACCTCTTTTCAAAGAGAAACTCAGTGGCATTTTCCTGCGCGTTTCACCAGGGTACTGTCGATGGTGAAATAGAACAGGTAATCGCGGTCGCCCCGCCGGTCGTAGCTATAGCTTTCGATATTCTGAAGCGTGTTGCCACTGTCATGATACTCCGAGTAGCAAAGCGTATCGTTGAAGTAGATAGTGGTCGTATCACCGCCGATTGCTGGCCTGTAGGCTTTTGGTTCGGCGGTTTTCCGGTTATAATCTCCACTTGTGTTCAGCGTCAGAACAGTATAAGGAAGAATGGTATAAGCATCCGTCGTTTTGTATAATCCGTTCCTGATCCTTACACGCACGGTATCGGGCAGGTTATTGATGTACCTGAATTCGCCTTCGAGCGTATAATCGATCCTTTTCTTAATGCAGGAAAAAGCGATGAGGCTAATCCCAAAAATCAAATAAAGCCGGTAAGTTACCTTCGGTTGCATTGGTATAAGTATTTATCATATTATCACGCCATGCCGTCCAGGTTTTTTTGTTCTTTACGCCCTGTTCGATCTGCGCAACGGTGTAGCCTTGAACCTGGTCGTATCCGGCGATGCCGTCAATCATGTCTTCCACTACACCGGTGTAAGTGTTATTATAGGCAGGCTGGTAGTTCGGGTAGTATTTACGCGTGAGCCACCATTGAACGCCCCTTGCCCATGATTCGGCAACAATGTCGTCGGAACCGTTGTAGTTTGATTTAGGGCTGCACATGTTCCAGTGCGAGGCATGCGTTAGTTCGTGGATCGTAGTTCCGTGAATGGCGCTGATCGCATTTTGCGGATTGTACAGTTTGATGAAATTACCTAAGCCCAAAAAGCGTTTCCAGGGAGAGGTTACTCCGTTAATGTCGCTATTCGACTGATTGTAAGCGGCAATCTTAAGCTGCGGATCAAATAAGCTGTTGTTCAGTGGAGGTCGGTTCAGGCCGTCGATGTTGAGGTAGTAATACTGGTGGGCAGCTCTGAAAATACGCGCATAGAACATGTGCGAACCGCTGTTGAGGTCCAGGTTCCAGTTGCCGCGCTGTTTCGGCCCGTCATAACTGGCCTGTCCGTATGTGCCGCTGCGGATACTGAAATGTTTCCGTTCCCATTGCAGGCTGTAATTGGCGTCGTGCCTGAATTCGCCGTCGCATGAATAATCACCGTTAGCATTTGTGAACCCTTTGTGTGTCGTGAACCATCTCCTGGCTTTTACTTCTACGCCTTCTACGCCCACGTAGTTATTGATCACATCATCCCAAACCCTGATCCTGCCTGCTGGCCTCCATTTGCTTCCTGAAACCCTTTGCTGTGTTGTATTTCCGGGATTTTTATCGACTTCGAGGCCGACAATGGCGAATGCTTCGGCTACGATAGCCTCTTCAAAAGCCTCTGCATCTGCCTTTCCCACATAGTGGTACAAATCAGCATCCTCTTCCGGAATGTAGAGCTTTGACAGTATCTCTGTCTGGATATTAGATGGCAGGGGCTGCCCGTCTTTCAGGGATGCAAACTGTGCCGTTACGCAGCTGTCGCACTGCCCTTCCTCGTGCCTGTAATAGGTGCCGGGTGTGATAATTTCGAAATCCATCGGATAAGGATAGATCACGATGGTGCTGTCTTTTTTCAAATCGCTTAGCTGTTGCTCGTCCTGTAGGTTGAGCTTGGTATAGTTGTGAGTTACCCTTACCGGCGACTGAGCCGCAGGGAAACGTCCTTTGATGGCCTCGTAAGCCTGTTGCATCACATCGATGTCGTAAGGATTTGGAAGCTGTTGCCCCAGTACGATAGCTCCTTCTCCGGGGGCATCATCGCTCAGTACTGCCTGCATGCCATTGCCTGCGCCATTACCCGGGTTTAAGGTTTGTTTCTTGCAATTGAACATCAGGCACACACAGGCCAGGATGTAGATGCTTTTCAAAAGATTCATTCTCATGTTTTTGTTTTTATTGTTTTTTTGCCTACTCTGGATCGGTTTTCAGCTTATCCCGTTTTTTGTGGTACATTAAAAGGTGCGGTACTTAAATGCTAAAGCGGAGATTACAGCTTATACATGTCGTTCTTATGCATATAACCGTACGAACACGATCCTCATGCATCAGGCGTTGTTAATCGGATTCCCTTGTTCTATATGAGTTTTTTTCCTTTTTATGGATTGGGATCCATGTTTTCGGGGCCTGTTGCGTAATGTTTTCAGGTAAGGAAAAGCGGTGTTTTTTACTTTCACAAAGGTACTTCATCTTTAGTTTGTGAGTGGTTCGGTTTACCGAACTATTCTGCATTTTAACAGTAAAAAAGGGGTTGTTATGAACAATTATTTTTTAGCTAACGATCCGCTAATGTTCTCTGAACAAAAGCTGTCGCTTGTTTGATTACCGGTTGAGCCGGATTTTAGCAGGAAGGTAAAATATCCTTTCTGCTTTTT
>DGQK01000075.1 GCA_002390745.1 Bacteroidetes bacterium UBA4416
GTAGGATCACGAACAACATCCAATTCGCCTACCAGTTTATCGAAGGGATAATGCTGATGCTCGTAAGCCGACAGCAAGGTGTTTTTGACCTGAGCCACATTGGATCCAAAGCTCAGCGAAGGATTCAGCTCAGTGCGGAGGGCTAATGAGTTTACAAAAAAACCGATCAGGTGTTCTGTTTGTTGGTGTGTCCTTCCGGAAACGGGTGTTCCCACCACCAGGTCGCTTTGCCCGGTATAGCGGTACAGCAGGGTTTTAAAGAAGGTCAGTAAAATAGTAAAAAGGGTGGCATGATGTTCTCTGGCCAGTCCGCGCAAAGCCTGCGTCAGCTCTGCATCCAACACCACAGGGACAAGACCACCGGCATACTGATCGTTTTCGGAGCGGAGGCCCTGGAGGGGAAGCTCCAGTACAGGAATATCATCCTTAAAGCGGGAAAGCCAGTAGGCGCGAGAAACAGAAGCTTCTGAGCTGCTGATCGCCTGCAACTGCCAGTGGGCATAATCTTTATATTGAATGACCGGTTCGGGTAACGTCAACGCTATGCCTTGCAGCAAGCCGTTGTACAACAACGACAGATCATTTATAAAAATATCTTTAGACCAGCCATCGGAAGCGATGTGATGAATGCCGATGACTAAAAAACTTTCATCACCTGAAACGTTCAGCAAACCTGCCCTGATGACCTGGCCATGGGAAAGGTCGAAGGCCGGCTCCAGGATATGCTTCGCATAATGCAGCAGCTCTTGTTCGGTATCCTGCGTACTTGCCTGTGCCACATCCAGCGTAAAGGAAACATGAGGCACTACAAACTGAACCAACCTGCCGGAAAGCATCTTATATCCTGTTCGCAGAATTTCGTGATGGAGGCACAGAGCATGAATGGCCGCATGAAGTGTGCCCGCATCCGTTTTTCCGGACAGCTTAATCAATACCGACTCATTGTATTTTCTGTATCTGCCCTCAAGCATTTGCTCTTCGAGCCAGATACGGCGCTGCCCCGATGAAACCTCGCAGACATCCTGTGCACCAAGAGGCTCTATGGACCGGAAATCCGGTACCTGCGCGACTGCATGCTGAGAAAGCTTTTTTACGGAGCCGCTTTTAAAAATATCAATGAGCTCAATATTTTTTCCTAACAATTCGGAAGACATGGAGGCGATCTGCATAGCCTGAATACTGCTAAGGCCCAACTCAAAAAAATTGGCGTCGGCATCAACCTGCTCCAACTTCAAAATATCTTTAACGATGTTACTAATGGTGTCGTTTTGCTGGTTCCAGGAATACACGACCTTTAAGGAGTGATCCAGGTACTGCTCTTTAGCAGAGCTCCGGGATATTTTACCACTGGAGGTTGTCGGCAAGCTGCTAAAAGGAATCAATACGACCTCTGCCAGCACAAAATCAAAGTCATGGGCAATCTGCTTTACCAGCCGGCTTACCGTTTCCTGTTTATACCGGTCATCCATCCTCATCGCCGTTCTGCTGATCTCATGCACCAGCACCACTTCCTCCACACCATCTTTCTGTACCGGGAACAAAGCTCCACGGCAACCTTCCAGGGCCCCTATCCCCGCTTCCAATAAAGCGTTCTCAATATCCTGCGGAAAAAAATTCTGCCCCTTTAAGATAATGACATCTTTGAGGCGGCCGGAGATGAACAACTCATTGTCCATGATAAAGCCTAAATCGCCGGTTCTTAAATAAGGCTTGCCTGTATCTTTCAGGCGATGATAAAAAACCGCATCGGTGGCGTCTTTATTTTTCCAATAGCCCTGGCTGACGCTTATCCCTGACGTCCAGATTTCTCCGACGCTGCCGTTCTCCACTTCTTCTTTCGTCAGCGGATCCACGATGACAACCTCCATTTCGGAAGCCTGTATTTTCCCACAGCCCACTAGCCGGATAGCGGTTTCATCTGTGTCCGAAACAGGAACAGCTTTCTTCTTTGCAAGCTGCTGTTTGTCAAATGCTGCAATGACCGCAGGGCCGGAAGGATCATGAGAGGTTACCTTCAAGGTTGCTTCTGCCAGTCCGTAAGCAGGGCTAACGACACATTCGCCTAAACCCACAGCTTTGAATTTATCCTGAAACCCGTAAATGGAGGCTGCCCTGATCGGCTCTGCACCATTGAACAGGACTGTAAGAGAGGACAAATCCAGAGTTTTCAGCTGCTCCTCATCTATTTTGGCAACGCATAAATCTAATGCAAAATTAGGGACGGCACTGTAGCCTGCTTTTAAAACGCTGATCGCATAAAGCCAGTTGTAGGGCGATAATGAAAAATCGGAAGGTGACATCAGGTAAACGGAATAGCCGCTCACCAGTGGCTGAATGATCCCGGAGATCAGGCCCATATCGTGAAAGTGAGGAAGCCACATCACCGAAACTGTATCGGGGTTTGTTTTCGCCGTATCAATGATCATTTTCACATTATGCAGAATGTTCTGATGACTGATAATAACACCTTTAGGCGCCGCTGTAGATCCTGAAGTATACTGAAGGTACGCGATGTCTTTGTTGTCTGTTCCTTTTTCAAGAGGCTCGTATGAGTTCCCGATACAATCCGTTGCAATCCACACAAGGCCGGAGGCTTCACTCAGTTCCTGATTATTTTTTATGATCTTTTGCTGAACGGCTATTGCCGGCTCTGTCGAAAGCGCGAAGACTGCACCTGAGTCTTTAATAATGGTCACTACTCGTTTGACCGAAGCATTATTTTTAAGCGGGTAAAGCGGTACGGGGATACAACCAAGATAAAGGCAGCTATAAAATGCTTCGATGAAATCTATACCTGCCGGATACATCAGCAATACAGTATCGCCCGGCTTAATTCCCTTAACGCTTAAAGCTCCTGATATTAATTTTACTCTTTGATAAAGTTCATGATATGTTACTGAAACCGTTTCGTCTAATTTTCCGTTTTTTAAATATGTGTAAGCTTTTTTATCAGAGGTGTGTGTTGATCGGTGCTTCAATATCTCCAGAACAGTATTCATAAAAACGGAATTAATTAGGTTGTTAGCAACAATAGTACGTTTAAATATAGAATATATTTTCTAATATAAAAAAAACAATCGTTTAACGGCGTTGCCATCATCATGCTTAATACAAACAAAACATACAAGCGCTTGTCGCTGACTCAGCTTGAGAGAAAAGCACTGTGATGACGAGCTTGCAAATTGCATGAGAAAATATTGTTTTCTTATTTAACTTGTTATATTTGTTACAAAAAGACATGAGACTGTTCGCTGGAATATTTGTGATTATCTTATTTATCGGCTGGGTGATTTACCGGCTTTTAATCAAACGGGATTTAAAAGAGCACATGAATGACTTCTTCCTTTTCCTGTTCTTTATTTTCATCTGGGTTCTGATTTATTTCTGGCTTATGTCATAGCAGGTCCCCTCACCTTTCTAAACTCCAATCAATATGAACATTAAATTTGAGGACAGGATAATTCTCGACTCCAATGAGTTCTTACAGGCAAATGTTTTTTGGAGTAAACACTTCTTCCATTACAGCTCTTCCGATATCCTGAAATTCAATTTCAACTCTGAGGAACTGCCGCTAAGCCAGTTCATAGAAGACGAATTGATCAAAAGCATCAATCAGAAATGCGGCGACAATCAACTTGTCGTTAGCATCTTCCTAACGGCCTGCTTAAGCGTATTGATCCATAAGTATTCCGGACAAAAGACCGTACACATAGCAACAGGAAAACCAAAAGGACACAGCTACCTGATGGATAGTACGCTGCTGCTATCAAGAGCAGATTTCGATAACGATGTTCCCTTTGTTGACTTCCTGAACAACTACCTCTCGCATTTCGAGAAGGTGATGCAAAACCAACATTACCCGCTCGAGGTCATCATGGATGAACTTCAAATAGACGGGAATGAATTATTTGATCTTGGCTTCATCCATTCGGGGATCTCTGCTCCTGTTCATTTTCCGCCACCATGCAGCGTGGTTGTTTACAAGCCGGAAGAAAACAAGCTGGAGTTCAGGTCCGGGCTGGATGAAAGGATGAAATTTATTGGAGTAAATCTATTGCATCATTTTGTTTGGATTATCCGGCAGACACTTCAACAGTCAAACATTAGCTTACATGAACTAAGCGCGATCCCTGCTCCTGAGCGGGAGAGGATCTTGCAGGGCTTTAATACCAGCGCTATCCCCTATCCTTCAGGCTCCTGCATCACCGATTTGTTTGCCATTCAGGCAGCGAACACTCCACTCAACACGGCTGTGGCTTTCGGAAAAACGTCCATGAGCTATCAGGAGCTCGATCTGTTCTCCAACAAACTGGCGCATTACCTTGCCCATGTTCATGCCGTAAAGCCACAGGACAGAGTGGTTGTGCTCCTTGACCGTAGCTTATACCTGCCGGGAGTACTGCTGGCTATTTTAAAAGCGGGTGCCGTGTATGTGCCGGTGTCTACCGATTACCCTGCTGAGAGGATCAGTTTTATCGCGACTGACAGCATGGCCCGCTTAAGCATCGACTCCGGCCTTCT
>DGQK01000017.1 GCA_002390745.1 Bacteroidetes bacterium UBA4416
TTCAACGCCGACTTTGATGGTGACCAGATGGCGGTGCACGTGCCTTTGAGCAATGCTGCTGTACTGGAAGCACAGTTATTAATGCTGGCTTCTCATAACATTCTGAATCCGCAGAACGGTACGCCTATTACCCTTCCTTCCCAGGACATGGTGCTTGGTCTGTACTACCTGACCAAATCCAAACGAAACCTGGAGAACGATGCGGTAAAAGGCGAAGGAAAAGTATTCTACAGTGCAGAGGAAGTTGTGATCGCTCTCAACGAGAAGCGTGTCGACCTGCATGCGCAGATCAAAATTAAAATCAACAATGCCCTGGAAGGCGACAAGCTGGTGAGCAAGGTCATCGACACAACCGTTGGCCGTGTGATCTTCAACCAGGTGGTTCCGCACGAAGTAGGTTTCATCAACGAGCTGTTGACCAAGAAATCACTCCGCGACATCATCGGTATGGTGGTGAAGAAAACAGGTATGGCTAAAACAGCCAAGTTCCTGGATGATATCAAAACCATTGGATTCCAGACAGCCTTCCGCGGTGGCTTATCCTTCAACTTAGGTGACATCGAAACACCGGAAGATAAGATCAAGATCATTGCAGAGGCTCAGGCGCAGGTAGACGAGGTTATGTCTAACTACTCCATGGGTTTCATTACCAACAACGAGCGTTACAACCAGATCATCGATATCTGGACACACGCTAACTCGAAGGTAACGAAGAAAGTATTGGATAAGATCAGTACTGATCGCCAGGGCTTCAACTCAGTGTATATGATGCTCGACTCCGGAGCCCGTGGTTCCAAAGAGCAGATCAAACAGCTGAGCGGGATGCGTGGTCTGATGGCAAAACCTCAGAAAGCAGGTGATACAACGGCTTCCATTATCGAGAACCCGGTATTATCCAACTTCCGCGAAGGTCTGTCCATCCTTGAGTACTTCATCTCTACCCACGGTGCACGTAAAGGTTTGGCGGATACGGCTTTGAAAACGGCCGATGCCGGTTACCTGACACGTCGTCTGGTGGATGTGGCTCAAGATGTTATTATCAATGAAGAAGACTGCGGAACATTACGCGGCTTAACAGCAACTGCCCTGAAAAACAACGACGATGTGGTTGAAACATTAAGGGACCGTGCTTTAGGACGTATTGCCCTGGCAGACGTATACCATCCGACTACAGGCGACCTAATCGTTGGAGCCGGTGAAATGATCACTGAAGATGTGGCCGATGTGATCGAAGCATCTCCAATTGAATCGGTAGAGATCCGTTCGGTATTAACCTGCGAATCCAAACTGGGTGTATGCTCTAAATGCTACGGACGTAACTTAGCGAATGGCCGTCAGGTACAGTTAGGTGAGGCTGTTGGTGTGATCGCTGCACAGTCCATCGGTGAGNNACGCGCAAATCTTGGTGAAGCAGTTGGCGTTATCGCCGCTCAATCAATCGGTGAGCCAGGTACACAGCTTACGCTTCGTACCTTCCACGTGGGTGGTACGGCATCGAACACGGCTGCTGCGTCAAGCTTAGTGGCTAAATACGACGGTATTGCCGAGATCGACGAACTGCGTACGGTAGAGCGCATCAACCAGGACGGTACCAAAGCCAATGTGGTGATCGGCCGTTCGACAGAGGTACGTATCGTAGATGCCAACACAGGCATCACCTTAACCACAGGTAATATCCCTTACGGTTCACAATTGTACATCAAACCAGGTGCAAAAGTGAAAAAAGGCGAGTTGATCTGTGACTGGGATCCGTACAATGCGGTCATCGTATCGGAGTTCGGTGGTAACGTTGAATACGAAGGTATTAAAGAGAACGTGACTTACCGCGAAGAGTCTGATGAGCAAACAGGTTTCCGCGAAAAAGTAATTATCGAATCCAAAGACAAAACCTTATCTCCATTGATCCGTATCGTGGACAAAAAAGGCGAGCCTTTGAAAACATACAACTTACCGGTAAGCGCTCACATCATCGTGAATGAAAAAGCGAAGATCGAGCCGGGCCAGGTGTTAGTGAAGATCCCTCGTGTGACAGGTAAGACAGGTGACATCACCGGTGGTCTCCCTCGTGTAACCGAGCTCTTCGAAGCACGTAACCCATCGAACCCTGCGGTAGTTTCTGAAATTGACGGTATCGTTACTTTTGGTAAGATCAAACGTGGTAACCGTGAGGTGATCGTAGAGGCTAAGACCGGTGAGCAACACCGTTACCTGGTGTCTTTATCGAAACACATCCTCGTACAGGAAAACGATTTCGTAAAAGCAGGTGAGCAGTTATCTGACGGAGCGATCTCTCCGGGCGATATCTTAGCGATCAAAGGCCCTACAGCCGTTCAGGAATACTTAGTGAATGAGATCCAGGAGGTATACCGCTTACAGGGTCAGAAACTGAATGACAAGCACTTCGAGGTGATCGTTCGCCAGATGATGCGTAAAGTTCAGATCGAAGATCCGGGCGATACATCTTTCTTAGAATTGCAGCTGATCAACAAGATCGACTTCATGACCGAGAACGATAATCTCTACGGTAAAAAAGTAGTGGTAGAACCGGGTGATTCTGAAACGCTGAAACGCGGACAGATCGTCACAGCGCGTAAGCTGCGCGACGAGAACTCTGTGCTGCGTCGTAAAGATTTGAAACTGGTAGAAGCGCGTGATGCGGTTCCTGCAACGGCAACGCCGATCCTGCAGGGTATCACCAGGGCGTCCTTACAAACCAGCAGCTGGATCTCTGCGGCATCGTTCCAGGAAACAACCAAAGTACTGAACGAAGCAGCGGTAAACGGAAAAGTGGATACACTGCAAGGCTTGAAAGAGAACGTGATCGTGGGTCACTTAATTCCGGCTGGTACAGGTCTGCGCCAATACGAGAAATTAGTCGTAGGAAGCAAGGAAGAGTACGAGCGCCTGATGGCTTCGAAAGAAGAGATCGAGGAAGAAGCGTAATCCTAAATGGTGGCTTCGAGAGCCTCAGCCACCGCCTGTCAGTTCTGACAAAATAGAGAACAAAGACGCGATAACTATAAAACCCCCTTTTCAGCAATGAGAAGGGGGTTTTTGTTTGGAACCGCTACCTCTATATGCAACTTAAAGCTATGGCTCAATAAAGCATAGCGGATAAGCATAAAAATGTTAATCAGAAAGATTTTGTTAATGTACAGGGAACTGCGTTAATAGTAAAGTTTGAATGAGTAAATGGGTTATCTTTGAGAAGAAATGATGAAACAGTACCTCTGTATTTTACTTGCATGCCTTTTTTATTTTAATGGAAAAGGACAAACGTTTTCTTTTTATAATGAGGCAATGAGCTACACCGTGGGCTCAAGTCCGCAAGGTATTTGTACGGCGGATTTTAATGGAGATGGAAAAGCAGATATTGCTGTTACAAAACAGGGAAGCATTAACTTTAGTTACACCAGCTATGTAGTTGTACTTACCAATAATGGTAACGGAACCTTTACGTCATCAGCGCAATATTATAACCTGGGTTCAGGATTGCGGGCGATATGTGCCTCTGATTTTAACAATGACGGTAGGGCAGATTTGGCATTGACACGGGACGACAGCACCAGTATCATTGTAATGATTAATAACGGAGCGGGGAGCTTTACGCCTGTAAGATATGCTGCCGGCGTGCAGCCATTTGATATATGCAGCGCTGATTTTAATGGTGATGGCTCAAATGATTTAGCTATAACGACAGATGACAGCTTGGTTTCAGTGCTGATTAATAATGGATCGGGAGGATTCGCTTTGCCTCTGAAATATGCTTCAGGAAGATGGTCGATGAAAATCTGTACGGCTGATTTTAACAGTGATGGGAAGCCGGATTTAGCAACAACACTAAATTACTACACGAATAATAGAATTGGTGTATTAATAAATACGGGTACAGGTTCTTTTTTAGCGCCTGTTACCTATTCCGTTGGCTCAACGCCTAAAGGTATTTGTGGTGCAGACCTCAACAATGATGGAAAAACCGACCTTGCCGTGGCTAATTATCATGACAATAATGTTTCTATATTGATGAATACAGGAACCGGCAGTTTTAATAGCGCAGTAAATTATCCCACAGGGTATTACGCTGGCAGCCTTTGCAGTTTGGATATAAACGGAGATGGAAATTTGGATCTGGCTGTGCCGAGTGCGGGCAGTGATAAAGTATCATTATTAATAAATACAGGACTTGGAACCTTTGGTGCAGCGATATCTTATACGACCGGCAGTTTCCCTACAAGTGTCTGTAGTAGTGATTTTAATGGCGACGGAAAACCTGATGTTGCAGTTATGAACGAAGGTATAACTTATGACCTCAATGTTTTCTTATCTACTGCTGAATCTCTTAATCTGGATGGTGTAAACGATTATATTGAAGTCAACTCTATGAATAATCTTCCTTTTGGGAATGCCCCAAGAACGATGGAAGGCTGGATCAAAACAAGTCACTCAGGTTCAGATGCCAGTATCGTTAATTATGGCGTATCGTCTAACAATGGGCGTTTTGGTTTGTCGGTGAGTGGAAGCGGCTATCTTAGGTTTGTTGCAGGAAATAACGATCTTTTAGGAAATATTCCGATCAATGATAATAACTGGCATCACATTGCTGTCGTATATGCCGGGGGCTCCAATGGCTTACTTTCGCTGTATGTAGATGGTGTCCCCGATGTGAACGCCATAAAGAACCTCAATACAGCAAGTGTCGGGAGCTTGAGGTTAGGAGCAACGATCGGTTCATCTCTCAATGATTTTTTCGATGGTAGTCTTGATGAGTTACGCATTTGGAATCGTGCCTTGTGCTTGCCTGAAATTCAAAATAATAGGAATAAAGAACTTCTTTTACCTCAGAGTGGCCTGAGCCTCTATTATCAATTTAACAAAGGATCTCCCGGAGCTGTAAATTCTAACATTACAAGCCTAAATGATATAGTTGGGAATAACCCGGGAACGCTCAATAATTTTGCCTTATCAGGAAACATCTCTAATTGGGTTTCACCCGGGGCAGTATCAACAGGAAATTATGCAATGCCCTTTGCCAGCCCAACAGTGTTGTTAAATGTCAGTGCAAACCCAATTTGTTATGGAGCTTCAGTTGGCTTGGTGGCCACTGGTAATGCATTAGCTTTCACATGGAGCACAGGAGCGGTAACATCGAGCATCTCTGTGACTCCCACGGTAAATACTACGTACACGGTAACCGGTGCAGATGTTAATGGCTGTACCAGCAATGCCGTGCGTTCTTTGACGGTTAATCCAATCCCAACTATAGCGGTCAACAATGGTACTATTTGCTCTAACGAAACTTTTACTATGGTGCCCTCGGGAGCCAGCACATATACCTATAGCAGCGGAAGTAACACCGTTTCACCATCTACAAACTCAACTTACACTATCACAGGAACCGATGCAAACGGATGTGTGAATGCAACAGGAGCGATCAGTACCGTGAGCGTGAATACTGCACCGTCTTTGACTGCTACTCAAAATGCCAGTATATGTATCGGTACAGGCACATCACTCCATGTGTCAGGCGCTAACACCTATTCCTGGACTACCGGTGCAACGGCCTCAAGCATCACTGTATCGCCGACTATGACAACTACATATAGTGTTACCGGCACAGGTCCTAACAATTGCAGTGCTACCCAAAGCATAGCTGTCACCGTCAGCCAAAACTGCCAGGACGTGTGGCCCGGCGATGCCAACAGCGATGGCGTCACTGATATTTTTGACGTATTGGAGTTGGGACTGAATTTCAACCAAAGCGGCCCCGCCCGCGCCACAACCAGCAATGCCTGGCAGTCTTATTATGCTAACAACTGGGCAGGAACCATCAGCAGTGGTAAGAACATGAATCATAGCGATTGCAACGGCGACGGAACAATTGATTACAATGATACACTTGCTATCCTCAATAACTATGGCCTCAGCCATGCTTTCAAACAGGCTGAACAAGCAGCGGTGAATCCGCAGCTCAGCATTGTGCCGGATCAAAATACGGTTGCCAAAGGAAGCTGGGGCACAAGTTCTGTCTTTTTAGGGGATGTGTCCGCACCAGTTACCAATATTAATGGCCTGGCTTTTACCGTGACATTTGATCAGAACCTGATCGATGCAAACAGCTTTTACATCACCTATCCCATATCTTTCCTCAACACAGGAAATCAAAACCTGGATTTCAGCAAGCCCGATTTTACAAATGGGAAATTGTACACGGCCACTACACATACTATTACAAACAATGTAAACGGAAGCGGAAAGATTGCGGTACTGCATTACAAGATTAAATCGACCCTGGCAACAGATGAAGTCTTGAACATCGGGATCAACCAGGCTAAGCAATCCAATGCCGCTGGTGTGCTAACACCTTTAACTGCCGGTACTGCGACTATTGCTGCTATCGGGGCCAGCGTAGGCCTGGATGAACTTTCCAATGGAAACAGCATTGGGCTGTATCCGAATCCTGCCAACTCAACCGCTACTATCCAAAGCAGCACAGTGCTTCAAAAAGTAGAACTGCTCAGCCTCACGGGCCAATTAATTTTAACAGAAACCGCTTCTGGTGTTCAGTATCAGTTAGACTTAGCCGATGTGACTAATGGAGTGTATGTTGTCACTATTTACAGTGCCGATCAGAAAATAACAAGGAAGAAGCTGGTAATACAGCATTAACAAAGAATGGAATGCCTGATGGCTTCGAAAGAAGAGATCGGAGAAGAAGCATAATCTTAAAAACGGTGGCTGAGGCTCTCGAAGCCACCGGAGTATAAATCATATAAAACCTCTTTTCAGCAATGAGAAGGTTTTTTTTTGTATTTGTCAGACTGGAAGCCGGCAGCCATGAACGGAGTGGTATGCTGGCTGAGAAGAGTCGAATCCCAATTCCGGATGCTACAATCCATAGCAGAAGGCAGCTCCAAAATGGCGTATCTTTGTGTAAGAGAGACCAATTAATTTACAGAAAGCATGCATTTACAGGCGATTCAAACAAAAATTTACGAGCTAAGAGGACAAAAGGTGATGCTGGATTACGATCTGGCAGAACTGTATGAGGTAGAAACAAAAAATCTGAACCTTACAGTTAAAAGAAATCTGAGAAGATTTCCCCCGGACTTCATGTTTCAATTGACGAAAGAAGAATGGGATGCTTTGAGGTTGCAAATTGAAACCTCAAAGCGAAGAGGAGGCACGCGATACCTGCCTCACGCTTTTACAGAACAAGGCGTAGCCATGTTGAGCGGCATCTTAAACAGCGATAAGGCCATCGATGTCAACATTGCTATCATGCGCGCCTTCATTGCTTTAAAACAATTCGCCTTAACCAACACCGCCTTGAATACTAAGCTCAAAGAGCTGGAAGAAAGCTACAATCAACAGTTCAAGGATGTTTACGAAGCCATCGATTACCTCTTGCAAAAAGATAAACAGGAGAGTAGCCAAAAACAGAGGCAGCAGATAGGATATAAGCGGTGATCATGTGTTTCTGCCAGAGTGGATACCGCTGTGCATGAAGAAACAGTAACGCTACATTACCGAATTACGAAAGCCCCTCCAGCTGCTCAAATACAGGCACCAGTGCTTTTCCCTTTTCGGTGAGGTAATATTCCACGTGCAGGGGTTTTAGCTTAATCACAGCGCGTTCCAGCAGTTCAGCCTCTTCCATTTCCTTAAGAGCTACATTCAGCGATTGCTTATTAGATCCTTTGATGTCGCGCAGCAAAGCGCTGAAACGCAGTGGTGCTGCCGTTGCCAGGCGGAAGATCTCCGGCTTCCATTTGCCGGATAATAGCTTCAGCAGGCTTTGTGCAGGGCAGGTTTCTTTCTCTTGGCTTGGGTTCGGAGTAGTCATGTTTTTCTGACTTATTGCAGGAACTAAAAATACCCTGCAACTTTGCATAAAGATACGCATTTAAACGAAAAGGATCATGATTGCCAGGGCCTCAACCATGATCCTCATTGATACCAGTACATGAAACGCATCCTTTACCCACTTTTAGTATTCACCCTGTCCGGAGGCTTTACGGCTTGCCAGGCACAACCCACTAATACCATGTCCGAAAACAAAAACAACCCGCTGTTATGCGACCCCGAACAAGGCATCTGCGAGATCCCTTCTGCTATGACCAATACCGCCCAAACACATGTTGCGGCAGGCCCCAGGCCTGTGAAAATTACGTATTTTACGGATCCCATCTGTTCTTCCTGCTGGGGCATCGAGCCTCAGCTGCGCCGCCTGAAGCTGGAGTATGGCCAGGACGTTGAGATCGATTACCACATGGGTGGCCTCCTGCCCGACTGGAGCTATAACAGCGGGGGCATCAGCAAGCCATCCGATGTCGCCCATCACTGGGACGAGGTAAGCAAGTATTACAACATGCCCATCGACGGCGACGTGTGGCTGGAAGACCCGCTGCCCTCGTCCTATCCGCCCTCTATCGCCTTTAAGGCTGCCCAGCTACAGGATCCGTCCAAAGCCATTGTCTTTTTAAGGATCATACGCGAGATGGTCTTCCTCGAAAAGCGGAACATCGCCAAATGGGAACACCTTGCTGCAGCCGCTACACGTGCAGGACTCGATACGGCCCGGCTGAAAGCAGATTACGAAGGGCAGGCGCAGATCGATTTTCAGAAAGACCTCGACCTGGCAAAGCGCATGGCAGTGAGGGGATTCCCCACTTTGTTCATCACCAATGCTTCCGGCAAGCAGGACATGGTGTATGGTTTCAAACCCTACGCTAGTTTTGAAAGCAGTGTACAGGAGGTATTTCCGGAGATCAGGAAAACCGTGTATGAGAAAGACTGGAAAAGTTTGTTCGGGAAGTATCCGACACTCACCAGCCGCGAGTTTGCCGAGCTGAGTGATCTTCCGTTTGCGCAGGCGGAAACCTTGCTGGAAAAGCTGGTGAAAGAAGACAAGCTCATTAAGCTGATGACCAAAAACGGAGCGCTCTGGATCCGAAAATAAGAGTTTGCTTTGAAGGAGTGTGAGGCTGCGTCAGCGATTGAAACGGAGATCCTTTTGCTGGTCGCCGACTTGTATCAGCCGACGGAAAGTTTACATGCTAGGGTGATTAGTGAAGGACAGCCCGAATGCCGGCAAAAGATCGCAGTGCAAAGCGCGCCCGGACGCCCAATAGTAATTCCTAAGGAGAAGAAGGATACGTATCTTTTTACTCGTATATAAGGGCACTCGAACATCAACCTATTGCAATCGCATTTATCAGGTTACCGGAGCGCTGACCTGTATCACTCAGCTTAGGCCATTCTTTAATGGGTTCCTGAACGCGTTCGTTCCGTGCCTCTGCGGTTAAGGTTTTACAGCAGTTTCAGCTTGCGCAAATCCTTATAAGCCTGCTTTTCCACGGCAGCAATCTCGTCGAGCATGTTGGCGCTTTCTTCAAAATCTTTCTGCTCATTGAGCCTGCCTTTGAAGATGCGGCCCATGTTGATGGCGCTGGCACGCCACATATCACCGGCTTTGGTAAACTCGTCCGAAATGCGCAGCAGCTCATCATTGGCTATATAGCCGTTGGCCTGCTCCAGGAAAGCCGCATATAAAAAGCGGAAGCCGCCGCCACCCGTGCCGATCTCTTCCTGCATGCGCACGATCTGCCCCACGTAGAGGGCTGCTTTGCGCGGGCCCAGCTTATCGCGCCATTTGCGGATCTGGCGTGCGGTGTAGTTGATGCCGCTTACGCCCGCAATAGGCCCCGGAATGTAGAGCATCTCGAAGGCCGTTTTTTTAATGCCTTTGGCAATGGCCATGCGGATTTGTTCTTTGCTTACCTGTTTCACGTTCTCCGGGTAATACACCTGTCCCTTCGGCTCCAGCGGGCCTTTGGCAAAGCGCACTTTGCGCATGTCCTCTTCCGTAAGCGTGGTCACGGTTTCCATCACCGGGTCGCTCACCAAATACAGGCCGTTTTCTTTTCCAAATACCACAATGTTGTGCGCATTGAAATGGAAGCGGTACTCGGCAGGGAAATAGGGCAGGTTATAAACGCCCACCTGGCAGCCCACCGGGTTACCGAGCTGTATCTGTTTATTGAGGTAATCCACGGCTTCCTGTTCGCTGCCGAACTTTTTGCGGTTTACCTTTACGCCAAGCGCCTTGCAGGTGCGGCTGAAGATGAGCCCCGGCATGCTGCGGTAAGAAATGGCCGGTCCGCCGTTTACCAGCATAAACGGAATATGAATGTAGAAAATCCCGGATCCCATCCCAAACATCAGGGGCTCTGTCATAAACTCCATGCCGTGATGCCTTAATAAGCCAGTGGCTACGCCATTCTCGCAATGCGCCGCCTGTAAGTGTTTGTAGTTAGGTTCCAAGTGTTATCCTTTAAAATGTTTTAGCTCCTCGCTGGTGATCTCAAATACCCTGGCATAAACGGCCAGTTTCTCATCGCTGAGCGCCTTGAATACAGCCGGCCTGAAGTGACGCCTGATAGTCATTTTCCAGAAACCCGTATAGCTGCTCAGAAGCCCCACATCCATCAGCTTCAGCTCCATGAAATAATAGATGGGGCTTATCTCTCCCTTTTTCACTTTTAACGCCGCTTCGGCCACGCGCTCCTTAATATCGTCCCAGGCATTATCCAGCGCCTGTTTTTTTACGTCCCAGCCTATGCTCAGGTCGGTGGTATATTTTCCGTCCTTATCTTTCACGTAGCATACATCACGCGTTACACCCAGTAAGGCGGAAGGGTCCTGAGGTACATCTTCTTTTTTCATGTGTGTAGAAAAGAGGGGTTTAAGGTCTTATCATGCGCTCATCAAATTTGATTCCGGCAGAACAAAGATAGGACGAGAATGCTAAAAAGAAAATAATACTCTTATTTAAGTAAAGCATGAGGGTGTTGTTTTGGGCGTGCCCGCCAGCGGCGGCCAGGCTATCACTTCAATCTTTTAGTTCGCCTGGCTTGCCGGCAGGCAAACCGGGCTTCATAAAAGGATTTACGTTCTATCCCTGCCCGATTTCGTCATTCAGGCAGGCTTCACGCAGGTTTCGCGCTTGCCGGTATTTCATCCGCGAGGCATGGTTTAATTTTTCAGAAGTAAGTGAAACCCGGTTGCCGGAATGTTTCTCAGCACACGGTGAGCAGGCAGTACGCATAGGTAAAGCGCGCGCTCTCCGGCACCATCAGGAGGATCTTCTGGCCTTTCTGCAATTTGCCGGAGTTCATCAGCTCCTCCACCATCATAAAGATGGAAGCCGAACCGATATTACCCACCGAGCTGAGGTTGGTAAACCATTTTTCCTGCGGGATATCGATATTGTATTTCAGGATCTCTTCTGCAATTTTACTCCTGAAAAATTCGGAAGATAAATGTGGAAGAAAATAATCAATGCTGCTGATGTCAAAGCCCTTTTTATCGATGATCTCTTTCAGGTACTTAGTGCCCGTGGGAACGATCTCGCGGCCCAGTAGTTTGGTATCCTGCTTGAACGAAAAAATCGATTTTCCGAGCCACTCTTCCGGGCTGAACTCTTTCCAGCCCAGGGTCCTGCCGTCTTCGGTCTTCTCAGATCCTACGTACATGCAGGTTTCGAGCTCATTGGCATAAGAGCGGATCTCGAGCCATTCGATCTTTAAGGACGTGTTTCCTCTTGGCTTGTTCTCCAGCAGCAGGGCAGCAGCCCCATCGGAGAGCATCCAGCGCAGGAAATCTTTTTCGAAAGCGATGATCGGATTTTGCTCCATCTCGGCTAGGCGCTCGGTTTCATTTTCGAAGTACTCGGCGCGCATAAATGCCGAAAGCTTTTCGGAGCCCGTGCATACCGCGTTGGCAGTATTACCCGCCAGGATAGAAGTATAGCCAAACTTTAAGGACTGCATGCTGGCACAGCAGGAGCCCGAAGGTGAGATCAGCTCCACAGGACCTGCCTCTTTCAATTCGCCATGCACCATCACCGCATGCGAAGGCATGTGGTTATCCGGAGAGGCTGTGCCGCAGGCGATCAGCTCAATATCCTCCAGCTTAAAATCAGCATCAGTGAGCTTTTTGATGGCAATCGCCGCCATCTCGGCATTCGAGTGTGTCGATCTGCCGTCTTTGGTCAGGGCGTAATACCGCGTTTTGATACCATTGTTGCGCAAGGTCAGACGCTTTCCTTTGGAGGGAATACCGTCGATCATTCCCAGATAATCTTCCATCTCTTCGTTAGAAACAGGATCATTGGGTAAGAATTTTGCCGCCCTGGTTATATAAACTCCTTGCATCAGCCTACGCTAAATGGTTAAATTTAAAAAGAAACAGAATAACACTAAAATAGTTTATTCGCTAATGCCAAAAAATTCATTGTAGCTTACCTCTTTTGTATCCAGCTTGCAGTTGGTTTTTAAGAGGTTCAGCACTTTCTGGCTGTAGAGCCCTTCATAGATCTTTTGCGCCTCTTCCTGTTTGCTTAAGATAGAATCCGCGATTTTGGAAACCTCGGCTTCGTCAGGAGTTTGTCCGTAGCGGGCATATTGCGAGCGGATAAACCTGCCGGCTTCTTCCTTCGCCTCTTCGGCTGTTACGGTAATGCTATTGTCTTTAATGATCTTGTTCTCGATCAGTTTCCACTGCATAGAACGGGCGTAGGCAGGGTATTCCGCATCCAGCTGCTCTTTGGTCAGGGGTTTCTCATTCACCGCCATCAGCCAGCGTTTCAGAAATTCGTCCGGAAGACGGATGCCTAATTTATCCACCAATGTTTTTTCTACCGTTTCCACAAATTTGCGGTCGGTATCCTGTGCAAACATAACGCCCAGCTCAGCTTTGATCTTTTCCCTGAACTCTTCCTCAGAGTTGACATTGCCTGCGCCGTAAAGCTTGTCGAACAGCTCCTGGTTCAGTTCAGCGTCTTCCATGCGGGCAATGTTCTTAACCGTTAGCTGGAGGTTGGCGTCGAATGTTTCGGCCAGCTCTTTGTCAATTCCTAAAGAAATGGATTTGTCAACCGCCGAGTCATACAGCTCATTCGCGTTGATCACGATCTTGTCTTCTTTTTTTGCGCCGGTCAGTTTGGCTTTGGCAGCCTCGTTTTTGAGGCGGTCGATGCCAATGCTGGTGGATTTGAAAACACCGCCCGGCTTAATGCTGCCGTCAGCATCCAGCTCAACGATGTCGATGTACAGAACGTCTTTCGATTCGGCCACCTCCGGGTTGGAAGGCTTGCCGTAATTGCGTTTCACATCTTTCAGGTATTTTTCTACCAGCTCATCGTCCACCTTCACCGTGTTGTAGGTAAAGCTTTGGGAGTTGTCGAGTTTCAGGTCGAACTGTGGGCTCAGGCCCAGCTCGTAATCAAAGGTCCACTCGGTTTTGTTGTCGAAATCAACGGCGCTGTCGGCCTTTGGCATAGGGTTGCCCAGGATCTCGATTTTATTGTCGTTGATGTAATTGTATAAAGAATCGTTCAGGATTTTATTGATCTCATCCACGAGGATGCTTTTGCCATATTGCTTTTTGATGAGGCCTACAGGGACTTTTCCAGCCCTGAAACCCGGCATAGCGGCTTGTTTTTGCACTTTTTTAATAGCGTCGTTTACTCTTTCCTCATAATCCTGAGGGGCTAATGTAATGCTAAGCTCAGCATTTAAAGCGTCTATGTCTTTTTTAGTAATGTTCATCTTCGTTATTCTTAAATATAAGGGGTGCAAAAATAGGTTTTTTTGCCTAAAATTCCATCAAATATCTTATAAAATAATAAAATACCCAGCAGTACGTACTTAAAAAATGTAAAACCTGGATACTTTTAGCTGCAATCTGTATCAACCCCCCGGCGATGAGAGAAAACCTGACGATTGACGGAATCAATATTTACTACAAGGGAAACATCAAGCGGGGAGCTGTTATTTTCCTGCATGGCGGCTCGCTCAATGCACTCGCCTTCCGGGAGCAGTTCAGGCAGATCCATGCGTTTCCTATGCTGGCCTTAGACCTGCCAGGGCATGGGCGCTCGGCACCGGCCGGCAATCCCGGGGCAGTATACAACATACCGGCCTATGCCCGCCTGCTGGTGCGCCTTATCCATGAGCTGGAGCTCGAGGATGTTGTGCTGGCAGGCCATGCCATAGGGGCGAATGTTGCCATTGAAGCCGCCGCACAGCTTCCGGCCCTCAGAGGCTTGTTTTTGTTCAGCATGAATCCCTTTTCCATCCCCGTGCAGCTCAGTAGCATGTGCAGGCCCGGTCCTTTCCTGGGTTACCTGGTGAGCGGCCGGATGCAGCCTGCCGAAGCCCTCCAACTCGCAGAAGAGCTGCTGCCGGGCAATGAAGCCCTTGTCGGCCAGTTGGCTTCCTGGATCCTGGAAACCGATACTGCCGCCCGGCTGAGCTTCGCTGCTTCGCTGGGCCTCGACAAATTTGCGGATGAGCTCAGCATGCTCCGGGAGTTTACAAAGCCTCTGGCTATTTTGCAGGGTAAGCACGACCGTATCATCAATCCCCGCTACCTCGACGGGATAAATCTTGTATCCTTATGGAAAAACAGGATTATAGAGCTGGATGCAGGCCACATTCCCCAAATGGAAACTCCGGAGCTTTTCAACACCCTGGTAGAGGATTTTTACTGTTACGCGCTGGGCACCGCAACCACAAACAAAGAGCAGGCCGGGCCGTTCAGGCAAAGGTATTATTAACTAAAAACAACGCAACGATGATGAATTATGTACAAATTTTTTGCATATACCAACCGTAAAAGGGGTTTTTAGCACAGGGATTTTACGCAGTTGCCGGGGTGATCCGGTATCTTTGTGGAAAACACGAATTGCCCCGTCTGAATAGCAGAAACAAATCAACAGGTTAGATCCCCCACGAAACGATGGTGTGACCCCCGCATACCATCGTCCAACTTAAAATAACGCATATATGGGACTTATTACGAAAGACAATATCGGAGAAAATCAATCCGCGGGCGATAGGCAGAATCAGCCCTCGCTCAATGAAACACATGCCTTTTTTAATGATCTGCAGCTCATGCTCAGGAATAAAAAGGTAGAAACCTATGTGCCGGTCACTATGCCCTGCCGCAAATCGCAGTGCATGTACGTGCTCGACCTCAAAACCCGCGAGGTGGTTAGCCGCGTGGGCGTGGAAGACATGCTGGGTTATCAGGATCAGGAGTTTAACTTCAAAGGACTGATCAACTACATTCATCCTGAAGACGTCGATGCCCTGACTTCATTTCTGCATGCCGTCATGGATTATGTAACAGCCAACCAAACCATCCAGGAGCTTAACCTGAGCGTGAGCTACCGCTTACGTAAAAAGAACGGCAACTATATCAAAGTGCTCAGGCAAACCTGCGTTGGCCGTCATAAATGCGACCCGCAGGTAATACACCTTACGAACGTCCTCACGGACATTTCCTTCATGAAGACAGGAAACGCCGTAGAGTGGGCATTCGACGCCCCCGATTTTAATTCTGATACCATCAAAATGTACGTGCCTCAATCTAATGCTCAGTTCTTTTCGGCCCGGGAGCGTGAAGTACTCGAGCTTATTGATAAAGGATATACCAGCAATGCCATCGCCAAAGCCTTGTTTATCAGCAAGCACACCGTGGATACGCACCGCCGCAAAATGCTCCAGAAAACCGGCAGCCCGAATGCCATTGCCCTTCTTGAATTTTACAGATCCAACATGCTCTGAGCGACAAAGCCCGGCAGGGGTTGTTTTATCTACAAAAGCATTGTGAAAAACTAAATTGTTTTGTGCCTGCTTTGCTGCAAAGAATTTTGCATCTTGCCTGATTAAAAAACAGGCATTGCAAAAACCGTTTCATACTCTCCTTTTCCTGATCGGCGTATTTTTGTCACTGACGCTTTTGTCCCTATGCTTTCCTGAAAAAGGGATTTACATCAACGACAAGCTGTCGGTCCGCTTTCCCACCTTTGCATCCCTTTTTTTTGAGAAAAAAGCGGAGAAGGCCGATATCTCGAAGATCATTGCCCTGGCGGATGCCGAGGACGCCGATACCCTGGCAGTAACGGCAGATACTGTAACAAATGCTGTAGAAACCGTGGAGATCAGGGACTCCACCATCAGGCTCAATACCAGTATACAGTATAAAAACGCTTCCAGGACCGCTATGGCCGGCTTTTTTGAGGCTCTGGCCAACCTGGACTCCGAGTCCAAAAGCGTTCGCATCCTGCATTACGGCGATTCGCAGATCGAGGGCGACCGCATCAGCGATTACCTGCGCCTCAAACTCCAGGGGCAGTTCGGAGGAGAAGGGCCCGGCCTTATTTCTTTTATGCCGGTGGCGCCCAGCGTTATCAATAAATTGTCGTGGAGCAGCGGCTGGGACCGCTACCAGGTATTTGCCGGGAAAGACAAGCGCGTGAAGCACAATAATTTCGGGGTGATGGCCCACATCACACGCTTTGCCCCTTACCTCAGCATCAGCGATAGCTCCTCTTACCGCGCGGCCTGGATCAAGATCGTAACCAGCAAGAACGGAGGGCCGAAAGCAGCAGGCTTCAAAAAAATAAAGCTTTTTTATGGCGGTGCGCAAACCCGCACGCATGTGGAGCTGTATGAGAACGGCTCTCTCAACAATTCCGACTCGCTGGTGTCGGGAGGTAATTTCAATGTCAAGGAATTTAGTCTGAACCAGGGGGCTCTGTTGCATGAGTTCAAGTTTAAAGGGAAAGACAGCCCTGATTTCTACGGTGTGTCGCTGGAAGGAGGAAAAGGTGTGATGGTGGACAACTTCGGACTTCGGGGTAGCTCCGGAACGTTTTTCAACCAGATCAATTACGGGCAGCTTAAGAATTTTTTCGATTACCTGAATGCAAAGCTTATCATCCTGCAGTTTGGCGGCAATTCGCTGCCATACATTACCACAAAGGAGCAGGCCGATAATTTCGGGGGCTATATCAGGGCACAGATCAACACCATCAAAAAAATTGCGCCGCAGGCCTCCATCCTGGTAATAGGGCCTGCCGACATGAGCGTAAAGGAAGGCACGGAGTATGTGACGCATCCGCAGTTGGAAAACCTGCGCGATGCCATTAAGCGCAGCGCCTTCGAAACGGATTGTGCCTTTTTTGACATGTACAATTGCATGGGCGGAAAGAACAGCATGGTAACCTGGGTGGAACAGGGAATTGCAGCAAAAGATTACATTCACTTCAGCTCAGGCGGCGCCCGCAAAATAGCGGTATTGCTGTACAGCTCGCTGATGAATGATTACAATGCCTACTTGAAGAACAGGTAGAGGGACTGATAAAAACTGACGGGACGAAAGAGAAAAGATGCAGGATAAAAAGTCTCTCAGCCATCAGATACAAGCAACAGGCAGTGATAACAAGTAGTTACAACCGGCAGAAAAAAAGGAGGACCCAATGATACAGAACAGCAAGATATTCACATCCGTCAATAGGATTTCGGGTCCGGATTCCGGATGGTCTTTTCTTTCCTTCAAAAGCCTGACCCTGTTTCTTCTGGTATTTCTGTTTTACCCGGTGTCTTTCTCGCAAACCACGGCCCAGCCGCCCTTGCCGGGCTCTTACCCTTTTATCAGGCCGGAGTTAAGCAAGCTGGTGTATGCCAAAGACAGCTCAAGATTCATGGACTTGTTCCGCAGAATGGATGACATGCGGAAGGGCAGGGTGAAGCGCATCAATATCGCCCATTTTGGCGGCTCGCACATCCAGGCCGGTTTTTGGCCCCAGGTACTGATCAATGGATTTCAGGCGACCGGAAACTACGAAGGCGGAGGCTTGTTCATTTTTCCGTTCAAAGCGGTAAAGACCAATAATCCCAGTTTTTTCAGGTCATTCAGCTACGGCAAGTGGAAGCGCTGCCGCTGTGCTGTAACGAAGGAGATGTGCGACAATATGGGAATGGCCGGCATGGCAGCTGTTACCAACGATAGCCTCAGCACATTCGGATTTAAATTACTGGATGTTGTTCGCCCTAAAGCAGTCAATTCGGTAAAGGTATACCACAATTTCAACTCCAGCTTTGAGCTTGCACTCAACCACGAGTCGGCCCTGCATTTCGTCCGCAAGGATTATGAGAAAAAAGGGTATAGCGAATTTACCTTTGAATCGATGGTAGACTCCCTGAACTTTGTGGTGATCAGGCGCGATACGTTGCGTAAAGATTTTATGCTCCGCGGCATGAGTGCCGAAAGTTCAGAGCCCGGATTCTATTATGCCGCTATGGGCGTGAATGGCGCGGCGTCCGGCTCTTTCCTGAGGTGCCCCGAGTTTGTGAACGAGCTGAAAAGTATTCCGCCCGACCTGGTGATCTTTTCCCTGGGAGTGAATGATACGCATGACGTCAATTTCAGCAAGCAGGCCTTTATCAATAAGTACGACAGCCTTGTGGCCAACATCAAAAAAGTATCGCCTGATTGCGCCTTTCTTTTTGTGACCACTACCGATAATTACATGAACCGGAAAACGGCGAACAAGCGCCCGATTAAAGCCGCGGAAGCCGCCTATGAGCTCGCCGAAAAGCATAAAGGCGCGGTATACGACCTGTATGCGGTAATGGGCGGTTACAAGTCGATCTACAAATGGTACAAGGCCGGATTGGCAGCCAAGGACAAGGTGCATTTCAACGCGCGTGGATACAGGCTCATTGCCAATATGATGTACCAGGCGATTGATAAGAGTTACCAGAATAATACAAAGATCAAAGATAAAGAAACAAAGAATTGAGATGTGAGATATGAGTAGTGAGATTCGTTTTATCTCACATCTCTTATCTCAATACTCACATCCGACATATGTTCGACGACATCCTCACATATTTGAAGCCTTATCTCTTTTACGTAAAAGGCCAGCCGGTTATTTTCACGCAGCTCTACTTCTGGGGATTCTTTGCGGTGGTGCTGGGGATCTATTCGCTGATCTACAGGCAAAACAAAGCGCGTACGATCTACCTTCTGCTGGTCAGCTTTTTCTTTTATTACAAAACCAGCGGTGTTTTTCTTATCCTGCTGATCTTTACGATCATCAGTGATTATAACTGGGGAAGGCTCATTGCGGCCAGCACATCGGTGGCCAGGAAAAAGCTTTACCTCACCTGCAGCCTTGTGCTCAACCTTAGCCTGCTTTGCTATTTCAAGTATGCTTATTTTTTTGTGGAAAGCGTCAACCAGCTGGGAAATACGCACCTGGAGTTCTTCAACCATTTTACCAGTTTCAGCAATACGTTCTTAGGAACAACAGATCCGATCGATAAACTCATACTACCGGTTGGTATTTCCTTTTTCACTTTTCAGTCAATCTCCTACACCGTTGATATATACAGGGAAAAGATAAAGCCCGTGACTTCTATTTTCGATTACGGGTTCTTTGTCTGTTTCTTTCCGCATCTGGTGGCCGGGCCTATTGTAAAGGCCAATGAGTTCCTTTACCAGATCTACCAGCCTTATAACCTGAGCAAAAAGGAGTTTGGCATGGCTGTGTTCTGGATCATTAACGGGCTTGGCAAAAAGATCCTGGCCGATTATATCGCCGTCAATTACATCGACCGCATCTTCGACAGCCCTACCTACTATTCGGGAGTAGAAACCATTTTCGGGATATTCGGCTACTCCCTGCAGATCTATGCCGATTTCAGCGGCTATACCGATATTGCCATCGGCGTGGCCTTGCTATTGGGCTACAGGCTCAGGACCAATTTCAAGTCGCCGTACAAAGCCCAGGATGTGAGCGAGTTCTGGAAGCGCTGGCACATCTCTTTATCGTCGTGGCTCAAAGATTACCTCTACATCCCTTTAGGAGGCAACAAGCACGGCACTATTGGCTCTTATGTTTGCATTGCACTTCTCGCCGGGGTGCTCATTATGCTTACCGGAAAGATGTGGTTGTTATTGGTTCTTTTGCTGGTTGCCATGGTGTTTGTGCTGTTGGCTTATTTCTTTCCGAAGGTAAAGCAGAGTGTAAACACCAATATCAATTTACTTGTGACGATGCTGCTTGGAGGCCTCTGGCACGGCAGCTCCTGGCTTTTCCTCATTTGGGGAGGCCTCAATGGCGTAGGCCTTGTCATCCATAAGCTCTGGCTGAAGATTTCGCCATTCAAAAACAGCGGGTCGTTTGCCATCAAAGCGCTGTGTGTGTTCGTTACCCTAAGCTTTATCAGCTTCACCAGGATCTTTTTCCGGAGCGACAGCCTCGACACCGTCAACCTGATCTTCGATCGTATTACCAATCATCTGGGGCTTGAGCTGATCTTCGATGTCATCAGGGGTTACTGGGTAGTGTTTATGGTTATTGCGCTTGGTTACCTCATCCACTGGATTCCCGAGCGAAACAAGCAGGCTTACCGCGAGCGTTTTGCCGGGCTTTCAGTTCCGGCTATGGCTACAACAGTGGTGGTTGCTGTGTTCTGCATCTATCAGCTGATCAGCGGCGAAATGCAGCCTTTTATCTATTTCCAGTTTTAAGCATCAAAAGATAGTTGCAGTCCATATCATTTTGCTGTGCCGAATTTGCAGACGGATGCAGCTCCTGTAGGTAATACTACGTGATGGATGTGCACAGAAAAATAACGTATTTGTCACATCGGGTCGCGTATAAACCCTTGTGGTAAATCGGGATTTTGTGATTTCCTGTGTCAGGAAATTTTTAAATTGCCGGGATTCGGCCGGCTCAAGTCTTTAATATGATTGACGCTACGTTTTTCGGATAGCAGATGCCGAAATTCGGAGATCAAAAATGCCGATCCGGCATGGCAAAAACCGGGTTAAGTGGGATTTATTTACGCACTGTTTTAAAACGTTAATTCGTCTGTGTTTTGTGCTAAAACGGACATCTTTTTAACAAATTATGACTAGCTTTGCGCCTTCTTGTGCGGCCTGTGAAAATGGGACTGAGCAGGCGAAGCTGTAAGTTGTTCAAAGGTTTTTTTTACTTAAATTATGTCGGAAATTCACCATTCTCTCAGCAACTCACGTGTCCTTGTGACAGGAGGTGCAGGTTTCATCGGTTCTAATTTGTGCGAGAATTTACTTCAGCATGGCAACGAGGTCGTATGCCTCGATAATTTTTCGACCGGTAAGCGCGAAAATATTCATGCATTTTTGGGACAAAAAAATTTCACGCTCATCGAAGGTGATATCCGTGATGCAGGTGTATGTGCCAGGGCCATGCAGGGAGTAGACGTTGTTCTGCAGCAGGCGGCGCTCGGCTCTGTGCCGCGTTCTATCAACGATCCTGTTACGAGCAACGAAGTGAATGTAAGCGGCTTTCTCAATGTGCTGGTAGCAGCGCGCGATGCAAAGGTGAAACGCCTGGTATATGCTGCCAGCTCTTCTACTTACGGCGATTCCGAAACATTGCCCAAAACGGAAGAGGTTATCGGCAAGCCCTTATCGCCTTATGCTGTGACGAAATATGTAAACGAGCTGTATGCGCATGTGTTTCGCCTCAATTACGGGCTCGATACCATTGGCCTGCGTTACTTCAATGTGTATGGCAGGCGCCAAGATCCCAACGGAGCCTATGCAGCTGCTATTCCCAAATTTACGCAGGCGCTGATGCGGCATGAGTCGCCGGTGATCAACGGCGACGGTACCAACTCGCGCGATTTTACCTATATTGATAACGTGATCCGCATGAATCACCTGGCTGCTACCACCACCAATCCGGAGGCTATCGGCGAAGTATTTAACACCGCTGTGGGCGACCGTACCGATCTGAATATGCTGGTGAGCCTGCTGAAGAGCAACCTTGCGGAATACGATCCGGCGATTGCTTCTGTTCCGGTAACTCATGGGCCCGCCCGCCTGGGCGATATCCCACACTCCCTGGCTTCCATCGATAAGGCCAGGCGTATCCTCGGGTATGAGCCGAGCCACCATCTGGAGGCCGGATTGAAAGAAGCCGTAAGCTGGTACTGGGAAAACCTGAGGGAAAAGTCATTGTAACAAAACGTGAGCACACTTAAAGACCGGGCCATTAAAGGGGTGATGTGGAGCGCTATCGAGCGCTTCGGCAACCAGGGCATTCAGTTCATCATCGGGCTGATCCTGGCCCGCCTGCTGATGCCGGAAGATTACGGACTGATCGGCATGCTGCTCGTCTTCATTTCGGTAGCGCAGGTGTTTGTGGAGGGCGGCTTTTCGTCGGCGCTGATTCGAAAAACGCAACCAACGGCCAATGATTATTCCACAGCATTCTGGTTTAACCTGTTTGCTGCGCTTGTACTTTACGGCCTGATCTTTTTCTGTTCTCCCTTTATTGCTGCTTTCTACAATGAACCTTTACTAGAGTCTATTGCAAGAGTTACAGGTTTAACCATCATCATCAGCGCTTTCGGCATTATTCAGAAAACGATTCTGACAAAGCGACTTGATTTCAAATCACAGGCTAAGCTCAATATTACAGCGATCGTCATCAGTGGCATTACCGGAGTTGTGTTTGCCTGGAGTGGTTATGGTGTATGGGCTCTTGTGGTACAAAGCCTTGCCAAAGCCTTACTGGTAAACGCTGGTTTCTGGATCATCAGCCGTTGGAGGCCTAAAGCTGTTTTTTCTAAATTATCGTTCAAAGAGTTGTTTGGTTTCGGTTCTAATCTTCTGATTTCGGGATTAATCAACGCAGTTTCTGAAAACCTGTATGCACTGATCATCGGGAAGCTTTATAATGCCAAGAGCCTGGGATTTTACACGCGAGCCAACCAGTTTCAGAAACTGCCGGTGAGCAGCATTTATGGTGCAATAGGTGCGGTGACTTATCCTGTTCTGGCTGAAATCAAGGATGACAGAGAAAAACTCCATGGAGCCTACCGTTCGATGATCCGTATGGTAGCTTTTGCACTGTTCCCGGTTATGGCCATCTTAGGTATGGTATCAGAGCCGATGATCAAAGTCGTTCTGACGGACAAATGGTTGCCCTCTGTTCCCTTATTGCAGATCCTGTGCATCGTTGGTGCTTTTTATCCATTGCATGCGATCAATCTGGATATCCTGAAAGTGAAAGGACGTTCGGATCTTTTTCTCAGGTTGGAAATTATCAAACAGGCTCTCAATGTTCTGATGATCGTTATCTGCTATCGTTGGGGTGTGTACGGGCTGGTGTGGGGTTCGGTAGCCTTAAACGCAGTATGCTACTATATTAACTCATTTTATTCCAAATCCATTGTCGGTTATGGGATTAAGGATCAGATGGCGGATTTGTTCACGATAGGTTTGGTCTCTTTCTCCATGATGCTCATTCTGTTTGTTGCTAACCAGTTGATCCAAACTGATCTGTTGAAATTGATCGTTCTGCCTGTGCTGGGCATAGGTTCTTACATGGTGATCAGCAGGCTGGCAGCGATACATGAGTTATCGCGTCTTGCCGAAATCGTATCTATTATTTCAAAAAAACTAAAACCCCATCATATATGAAGCTGGCGGCCATGCAGCCTTATTTCTTTCCGTATATCGGTTATTTTCAGTGTATCCACGCGGTGGATAAGTACCTTATCTACGATCGTTTGAACTACATTTATCAGGGCTGGGTAGACCGTAACAGGCTCGTTGATAAAAGCGGCCAGATCTTCTACATAAGGCCAAGCCTGAAAGATGCTTCGGTTTCAAAACTGATCGGCGAGATCGAATTACAACCGAAGCAGTTCTGGAGAAAAAAACTGATCAAAACCCTTCAATTCTCCTACGCCGGAGCGCCTTTTTATGAAGAAACGCTGGCATTGGTTTCCAATATTTTGTCTTATGAGACCGAATCGCTGAGTGAATTTAATTTTTTAGGCATTAAATCGATCTGCGAATTCCTGGAGATTGATACAGAGCTTAGCAATGACACCCAAAAGTTCGATGAATTGGAGAAAGAGCTTAGCGGCTTAAAAGAGGCTTTGCTCATGAACGGCGAAGAAACAGTGGAGCTTAAAATTACACGGGCCGTTGAGCTATGCAGGATAGAAGGAGCGGATACCTTCATTAATGCTATCGGCGGTGTAGATCTTTATCCTAGCTCCTTTTTTAAAGAGCAGGATGTAGAGTTGAAATTTATCCGTACCAGTCCTATCCGTTATACGCAGTTTACTGCTGATTTTGTTCCGGGTTTGTCTATTATCGATGTCCTGATGCACAACGGAAAGGAAGGAACCAAACAATTACTGACACAATACGAATTAATCGATGGAAGAAAATAATTACTGGGTCGAATTCTGGAAAACCAACCAGGTGATCTATCGGGAAAGTGCCCACGAAAAAGTAGGGCGGACCATCAAAGGCGTACCTATCCGCGATGAGGACTGGCGCATTGTGCTGCAAGATCTGGAAGCTTCGATGGAGCTGAATTCAGAAGATGATGTGCTTGATGTGGCTGCCGGATCTGGTGTTATTTCTGTGCCTTTTTCAAAAAAAGCGAGGTCAGTAACAGCGGTAGATATCTCTCCGCCGTTGCTTGCCGAAATAGACAAAATAGGTGGTGTGGAAACCATATTGGCGGATGCGCGGGAAATTGAATTTGAAGAAGGACGTTTTTCAAAAATAGTCCTGTATTTTGCCTTGCAGCATTTTTCGGAAAAGGAAACGGTTCTCTTATTCGGGAAAATGTGGAGATGGCTGAAACCCGGAGGGATCCTTTACATCGGAGATATTCCTGATGCCGCCAGGAAATTTTCTTTTTTCAATACTGCGGACCGGCAAGCCGCGTATTTCCGCTCGATTAGGGATGATTCGCCAATTATCGGTTATTGGTTTACCAGGGACTTCATGGAGAAACTCGGAAGTTATACCGGGTTCTCGTCCTGCAGCTCTTTGGACCAGCCTTCTGAATATATTAACGCTCATTACCGTTTCGATGCAAAGTTCGTTAAGTAATCCATCGCCCATAGTCAGTGTTTTGCTGATCACATATAACCAAAAGGATTATATTGCGCAGGCCATTGAATCGGTGCTTATGCAGAAAACGGATTTTCCCTTCGAAGTGCTGATCGGCGACGACTGTTCTACAGACGGCACTTCTGCCATTGTGGGAAGTTATGCAGACGCTCACCCGGATCAGATCAGGCTGGTAGGCTCGGAGCATAATGTAGGCGGTATTGCTAATGAAAGGCGTCTGATGGAACAGGCTCAGGGAAAATACCTGGCTTTCCTGGAAGGCGATGATTTCTGGACGGATGATCGAAAACTACAAAAGCAGGTTGAATTCCTGGAAGCGAATCCTGAATATGGGTTAGTGCATGGTGATGTCAATCACCTTTATGAAGACAGCGGAAAGTTGATCGGGGCGTTTAACAAAACAACCGGCGTCCATATTCCTGATGGCTGGATCTTTTCTAAGTTAATGGCCCCGGCCCATTTGATAAAGACCATGACTGTCTGTTTTCGCAAAGATATCGTAGACCGGAACTTTAATTACAATACTGTGATTGAGCGTGGTTGGCTTTTGACAGATCTTCCGCTGTGGCTTGAAATTTCCAGGCATTCGAAAGTACATTACATAGATGAGGTTCTCGCGACCTACCGCCTTAGAACCGAAAGTGCCAGCCAGTCAGCCTTCCCCGAAAAAAAGCTCAGGTTTTACCGGTCTGTATTTGATATGTTTGATTTTTATACTGATAAATATAACTGTGATAAGGAAACGCTGATGGCTATTGATGAATACCGGTTTACTACCTTTTTAAGATTCAGCCTGCTCCTGAGCGATGCCGCTATCCTGGCTCCTTTGACCTTAAAAATTAAGAGTGGCCGTCGTCCAGGTGTGAAGCCGTTATTCATGTACAGGCTCATAAAGACTCCTGCCTTATTTAATGCGGCATCCTGGCTATACAGAAAATTGAAGGCATGAAGATCAATCCTAAATTAAAGAGACTCATTTACTGGGGGCATCTGAGCAAAGACAAGGTTAATGCTTACCAGAAGGTTATCCGTGATGCCGAGTGGGATGCTATCGAAAGCCATATTCCGGAAGGTTCCCATTTTTTGGATGTGGGGTGTGGATCAGGGTATTCCTTATGGAAAGCGGCGACACGAAAATTATGTGATGCTTCCGGAGTTGATCCTGCTCCAAATACATTCGGAGTTAAATTCGAAAATCGTGATTTGAATATCAGGCAAGGATTTGCAGAGTCGATTCCCTTCAACGATGCCATGTTTGATGTTGTTTACAGCAGCCATGTGATCGAACACGTGGAAGATATTGACAAATCTCTTCAGGAAATTAACCGGGTTGCCAAGGATGATGGAACGGTTATAATCCTGGTTCCCACAGCGGAATCTGCCTGGATCAATTTTTTTTCGAGTATGCTTTTCACGACACACCTCAGGATCTTGCGCTTCCTGGCCAGGCCTATTACCAAATCGAAGCGGACAAAGCTGAAACATGTGTTTTTTACCTATTCTCATGGGAAAGATGAGAAAACGGTTTTTTATGATATTCGCCATTACAGGATAAGGGCCTGGAAACGTATTTTGGACCGCTACTTCCAGGTAGACGAAGTGATACGTCCCTTCTTCTATCCATTTCCGGATTATATCCAGTTATTCAAAGCGCATAAAAGCGAAAAATTCAGTAGTAGTGTTGCCTTTATCTGCCGTAAAAAGCCAATCGAAAACTCCCGGTTATGACTACCATTTATTTTAAAAATCTTAACGGCTTAAGGTTTTTCGCAGCAGCGATGGTTTTGGTGTCACACATAGAACAAATCAGACTTTTGCGCGGCATGGGGTCGCTCTTTAATCATCCCTTATTTTCAAGCCTGGGTAAACTCGGTGTCATTTTCTTTTTTGTTTTGAGTGGCTTTCTCATCACGTATTTGTTGATCGACGAGAAAGAGAAATCACCCGAGCAGCATATTTCGTTTAAGAACTTTTATATGCGCCGTATATTAAGGATCTGGCCTTTGTATTTTATGATTGTGATCCTCGGCTTGTTTGTTTTGCCGGCTGCAGGCTTGTATGAGTTTAGTTCGGAAGAGCTCTTTCAAAATTACCCAACCGGCATCGTGGTTTTGCTTTTTTTATGTTTCCTGCCGAATGTAGTGCTGGTATTGTTTGGAGGGCTTCCCTTTCTTCACCAAACCTGGTCGATCGGAACAGAAGAGCAGTTTTACCTTATCTGGCCTTTTGTTATTCGTTATTCAAAAAAGCTGCTGCATACGTTGATTTTTATTATGGCAGGCTACATGGCGTTGCGCTTTGTGCTCTATGCGTATAAGTCGAATCATACCATTTACCAGCTCTATTCGATCTGGTCTACGCTCTCTGTGCTGAGCCTGTCGCTTGGTGGATTATGCGCCTATCTTTGCAGGTACCGGCGGGAACAGGTGTTCAGGTTTACCCGTTCCTGGTTTTGGCAATTATTTGCTGTCTTTTTCTTTTTGGTGATGTCCTATTTCTCTCAATGGATCCCGTCAATGATTCGATTCGATGTGTTTTCGCTCTTTTTCGCCTACTGGATCCTGAGCCTCGCATCTTCGAATGTGACGACATTTCTGGAGTGGCCGGTGTTGAATTATTTTGGAAAAATCTCCTATGGCATTTACATGTGGCACCCTATTGCCATCAGTTTATGCCTGTGGGGCCTATCTTCTTTTGCAGAAAACAGCCTGGTGCTTTATACTGCTTCTTTTATGGTCAGCATTGGAATTGCGGCACTTAGTTATGAGCTTATCGAAAAGCGCTTTTTGAAATTAAAGAAACGGTATTCGTCGTTGAGTGCAGGTCAATGAAAATTGTGCATGTGATCAGTAATCTTGGTAAAGGTGGAGCAGAAAAGCTTGTGGTAGACTTATGTAATGAGCTGGCCAGGGCGTCCGAAAACCGGGTTTTTGTTTGTGTGTTCTATGAAAGGAAAGGAAAGCCATCGTTTAAGCATGAATTAAGTCCGGAAGTTACTTACATTAACCTCGAAAAGAAGCGAAAGGTAGACCTTGCATTTCAATGGAGGTTAATCCGGTTTTTGAGGAAAACAAGGCCGTGTGTGGTCAACTCGCATTTGTCGGGTGTGGTGTTGTATCTATACCTTCCTATGCTGCTTCTTCGGAAGATGAGCTTTTTTCATACCATTCATAATATGGCGCAAGAGGAGACCCCGAACAAGATACTCCAGATCATCCGTAAGTTTTTTTACAAATACTGCGGCCTGATCCCTGTGTCGATCTCTCATATCACAGGAGAATCCCATACACAGTTGTACCATGTCAATTCTGAAATGATTTATAATGGTATCAGGAAACAGAAGCCTACAGAGCGATTCGATGTAGTGAAGTCTGAAATAGCCTTGTACCGGCAGAAGCCGGAAGTACCTGTTTTTCTGTCGGTAGGGAGGATAAACTCCCCTAAAGATCAGAAGAATTTCAAGCTGCTTGTTGATGTGTTTTGTAAATTACGGCGAAATGGCATAAAGGCTATTCTATTGATTATTGGCGATGATCAATCACCAGGGAAGGAAACACTCCAAGCCTTGCTTTCTATCAAACCAGACTCTGTGTTTTTTCTGGGGCCAAAAGACAATGTCGTGGATTATATGCTTCTCAGCGATTATTATTGCCTGTCATCTGTATTTGAAGGTCTGCCTGTAACGGTTATCGAAGCCCTGTCGCAAGGCTTGCCTGTGCTGTCTACACGGGTAGGAGGCATGCCAGAGCTCATTCTTCATGGCAGGAATGGTCTCCTTGTGGATAATCCGGAGGTGAAGGCCTATTACAAGCAGCTGATAAACATGCTGTCATGGAGCGAAGAACAGAAAGCCGCAATACAAAAAAACAACCGGCAAAAATATGAGCAGCAGTTCGATATTGAGATTACAGGCAGGAATTACTATAACATGTACATTACCTACACGCAAAACAAACAAACATGTGCGGCATAGCGGGATATATCAATTTTGAAACAACAGCCAAGGCAGAAGCTGCCTCGTTGAAGCGTATGACCGATTGCATCGCGTATCGTGGTCCCGATGGAGAAGGATTTTATGTGAATGATCATATAGCGCTTGGTCACAGGCGTTTAAGTATCATTGATCTTAGTACCGGTGATCAGCCGATGTATAGCGTTGACCGTAACGTAGTGCTTGTGTTCAACGGCGAGATCTATAATTACCTAGAGCTGAAAGAGGAACTGCAGCAACTTGGACACATCTTCAAAACCAATTCTGACACGGAGGTTATTATCAAAGCTTACGAAGAATGGGGTTACGAGTGCCAAAACAAGTTTAACGGTATGTGGGCTTTTGCACTTTGGGATGCAAATAGTGAAACGCTGTTTCTGTCAAGGGACAGAATCGGTGAAAAGCCCCTGCATTATGCGGTATATAATAATGCATTTATTTTTGGCTCGGAAATAAAATCCATTCTCGCATATGGGGTGCCAAAAGAGATACGTCCTGAGCTCACAGAGCTTTACCTGGCACTCACCAATATTCCTGCGCCCGATACGTTTTACAAGCAAATTTATAAACTCATGCCCGGGCATTACCTACTGGTGAAGGGAAAAGCTGTTTCTGAAAAAAGTTATTGGAAATTCCCTCAGGTAGCCGAAAATGATATGATCACCGATAAAGAGTTGGTTTATCGTAAATTCGGGGAATTACTCTCCGATGCTGTTCGCATCCGCATGCGTAGCGACGTTCCTTTCGGGGCCTTCTTAAGCGGGGGGCTCGACTCTTCGGCGATCGTTTCCCTCATGGCCGGCTATTCACCTTATCCTGTTAAAACATTCACTATTGGGTTCGATGATAAGGCCTTTGATGAAAGCGTCCTTGCTGCCGAAGTAGCTGTGAAATTTAAAACAAATCATCACCGCGGCACGGTGCTTCCGGAAGATTTCGATGAAGCCATCAACCGGGTGGCACATCACTATGACGAGCCTTTTGGAGATTCATCCGCTATTCCTACCGATTTCGTATCGCGTTTCGCTTCACAAAACGTGAAAATGGTGCTTACGGGCGATGGGGGGGATGAGGCGTTAAGCGGTTACAATGCTTACAAAGGCGTTAAAATATCCTCACAGATCAATACATGGTTTCCGCGGCCTCTCCGGAAAATAGTGATCGGGTCGGTCGGCCTTTCCGCCCGCATCTTCAAGGGCGCACTGCGCTATAAGCTGAATAAAATCGGTAATGTGTTGAGAACATCCGAATTGCCATTCTCTCACCGCATGGCTGAAAAGCTGGCTTGTGCAAGCCTGAGCGATATCAAACTTATGACGAAATCCATTAAGGGTGTTATTTCTGTTGAATCGTACCTCGATTCGGTTCTGGCATCCTGTACGTTCAAAGACGATTTTTATAAGCTCATGTATATCCATTACATGCACAATCTTCCTAATGATTACCTGGTAAAGGTGGATCGGATGAGTATGGCAAATTCCCTCGAAACACGGGTTCCTTTTTTGGACCACCGGATAATCGAGTTTATGGCAACCGTCCATAAAGATGTTAAAATGCAGGGGTGGGAATTGAAAAGCGTGCTCAGAAAAAGTATCGGAAAAAATCTACCTACCTCTGTTCTGAATGCACCCAAACGAGGCTTTGGCATTCCGTTAAGGGAATGGTTTAAAAACAAGCAATTTAATACAGTTCTGGACGATAACCTGAAAACGGTGAAGGAAATTCTGGATCCGGCTATCATCGAAAAGATCGTCACGGAAAATAATACCGGAAAAAAAGATAATGGTAATTTTATCTGGGCACTTTTGCAATTGAATAAAATAATGTCATGCTGAGATCAATGACCAGGACATATTTTGTTTTTGGAACCTTCTGCTATTTGCTTATCGGCATCCTTTTTCCCATAGAACTGAGAGCGCTTTACTTTTTAAATTATGCAACTGTCATTGTATTCGCCTTGTTTTTACAGAACCTGAATGAAAAGCCGGAAGGATATTTTACAGCCCGTAAATTGAACATACTGGTATTTGTGTATTCGGCTTGTTATATTATTTGCTATAATTTTATCTCGTGGATCTATACCGGCAACCTGTATGTGTTTAGCGTGCTCGATGCGATGGTCTATAATAATGAGGCAACGGTTATGGCGGATATGCCTTTCGTTGAGGGCCTGGGGTATTACCTGAAAAGACATGATGCAGAAGATCTTGGAATGGCAGCAACGCTCAGTATCTTATACAAGGTTGCCAGCTCTAAAGTGATGCTGAGCATACTGTATACCTTTGTGGCGGTGTTTACCGCCAACGCCATATTCTCTGTTTCAAAACGCTTTATGTCTGTGAAATATGCCTTTTTATGTGCCGTGGCTTATAGCTTTTCATCCTATGTACTTTGGTTCCACTCTTCCGGTCTGAAAGAAAGTATGCTGGTGATGCTTATAGTGTTATTTTACAACCAGTATTACCGGCTTATATCCGATAGGAAAACAGGTTCGGTTTTGTGGATGAGCGTAGTCGTACTCTCGCTTTTATTGTTCAGGCCTGTGCTTGCCATATTTTGTGTCGCTTCTCTTGTGTTTGGTGTCTTGTTAAAACGGAAGCTGTCTGCTCTGCAGGTGGTATTTATAATAGTTGCCGTGTTGGTGGGGGTCTATTTTCTCGAAACCGTGAGGAGCTCCGCCGACCGTTTTCTGCTCGGTGGCACGGAATCCATGCTCGAAAACAAACAGATGAGCGGAATGATAAAAGGAGGCGTTTTTTTTACCTACATCGTCAATATCCTCTCTTCTCTGTTCGGGCCTTTCCCAAGCCTCTTGCCATCTAAAGCCCATCTTGGTTTTTTTGCTCCCGGTTTATTGTTCAAATTGTTTGTTTCACTGGCCTTTTGGTTTGGTTGCATCCACATCGTTAAAATAAGGCTGTCTAAAGCATATCCCTTGCTCATCTTCATTATCATGGAGATGGCTTCCTTAACTTATATCCTTGAAGGTTTGGAGCTCAGAAAATCCATTCCTCATTTTCCATTGATGTATATTGTTGCTTTTATTTATATCTATAAGTTTGATCACAACCAGCTTTTAACTATCCGGAATCATTTATTTTATAAAAAATCATTTCACTTACTTGGATTTATACTGTGCATTTTAACCCTTTACTGGAATTTCCGCTGATTCGTTTTCATGAAAGTATTGTTTGTTTCAAGCGGTAATAGAGGCAAGGCTTCGGCACCTGTAGCAAACCAGGCGGGTTCTATAGACCGGTACGCCGAAGACGCGAATATAAAGATGTATGCGGTAAAAGGAAAAGGTGTATCGGGATACTTGCAAAACATCCGGTCGCTTAAGAAAACCATTAAATCATACGACCCTGATCTGATCCATGCACATTACTCTTTTTGCGGATTTCTCTCAATCCTGACGTTTACCGGAAAACCAGTCATTACTTCGTTGATGGGAAGTGATCTGCAATTGAAGTTTCATTGGAGGGTGATGTTGAGCGTTGCTTCTTTGTTCTGGAAAGCGATTATTATTAAATCGGAAGCTATGCGGAAACGGTATGTATTTGCTCCGACGTACGTGATACCAAATGGGGTAGACTTCGCAAAATATTCCCACCTGGAAAAAGAAAAGGCAAGGGCAATGCTTGGCCTGAGTCCGGATAAAATCTATGTATTGTTCCTGGCTGATCCTCAAAGAAAAGAAAAGAATTTTTTATTGACGGAACAGGCCTTTCGGGCGCTTGCTATTCCTGGTGCAGAGCTCCTGGTAAAGCATGGGATCCCGCACGAGGAAACAAAGCTCTATTATTATGCCGCCGATGTGCTGGCGCTTAGCTCCCTGTATGAGGGTTCCCCTAATGTTGTCAAAGAGGCCATGGTATGCAATTGTCCTGTTGTGTCAACCAGGGTTGGCGACGTGGAAATCTTATTCGGTGAAACACCGGGTCATTTTATAGCAGGGTCGGATATCAGCGGTTTTTCAGAAAAGATGTATGAAGCTATACGGTTTTCAGTAGCACATAACCGCACCGGAGGCCGAAACAGAATTATCGCATTGGAGCTCGATGCGGAAACAGTTGCCAAAAAAATTGTGTCCCTTTACAGGCAAGTAAAGAGCTAAAGCAGAACTATGCAAAACCTGAATCATAAAAAGGTGTGTCTCATCACCAACGATGTGGAAACAACTTCTATCCTGAACCATAAGCTGAGAGACAAAACCGGTCGCTACGTGCTGGAGCAGGGGATGCCAAGGTTGCTTGACCTGTATGATAGATACCAGGTAAAAGCCACCTTTTTTTATACTGGCTATATTGCCAAACTGCACCCGGAAGTGGTGAAGATGGCTTTCGAGCGCGGCCATGAGATCGGTTCCCATGGGCTTACGCATAAATCGGATAAGGCCTTTGATGTGTTAAGCTATGATGAGCAGCTGAGCCATTTGAAACAGTCGAAAGACATTATAGAAAATATTACAGGGAGTGAAATCGTTTCGTTCAGAGCTCCTGCAGCTCGGGTCAATCAGAACATTGTTGCTGCCCTGGAAGAAACCGGTTTCCGGATCGATAGCTCTGTGTCGTCGCAAAGGCTGGACATGTTCATGTCTTTCGGCGCCTTAAAAAAGCTTAACTGGCTCACCGCTCCTCGTTTGCCGTACTTTACAGATAAGAACAATGTGTTTAAAAAAGGAAATGGTCCTGTTCTTGAAATTCCTATCTCTGCTTTTGTGTTTCCTTACATCGGGACTTTTATGCGTATCTCGCCGGCACTCAACAGACTTACCCGTAATTTGCTTTACCTGGAAACAAAACTAAACGGAAGACCATTTAATTTCCTGACACATCCCAACGAATTTATTGATGAGGAGCTGGAAGATGGTAAGATCCAAAGGCGCGGAAAAACATACCTGTCTTACCTATTGGGCGATGTCTTGAGGCATAAGATGAAGGTAAAGAACCTTGGAGAAAAGGCTCTGCCGATTCTGGAAAAGGAATTGATGTTCTTTCAAAACAAACAATTTGATTTTATGACGTGTAAGCAATATTTTGAAAACCTGAAAAAAGAATAGTATGCCGGCAAACGAAGTTTTGGATTTTTATGGATTGAACAGTTTTTTTGGCAGAATACGATACGGCTTTCGTTTTCTGATGCGTTTTTTTCTGGACAAAGTTGCCTTTTTTTGCCCGGTTAAATCCTGGAGAACCACTATTCATCGATGGCGCGGTGTCAATATCGGAAAGGGGGTGTATATAGGGCACGAAGTGATGTTTGATCGGGTCTTTACCGACCAGATCTTTATCGGTGATCACAGTTCCATAGGCGACAGAACAATTATCACGGCTCATGCCAATATTCCTTCGGATACGCAACTGAAAAAACTTTATCCACGGCAGATTATGAAAACGGTGATCGGAAAAGGTGTGTGGATCATGCCGAATGTAACCATCGCTCCGGGCGTAACTATAGGCGATGAGGCTGTTATCGCTACAGGCGCCGTGGTCACAAAAGATGTCCCGTCCAGGGTTTTAATGGCAGGAGTGCCTGCCCGGATTGTTAAGAAATTGGATCTGGAAGCCTGATATGAAAATGAAATTACTTTTTTACCTGCACCATCCTGCTCAATTCCATTTGTTGAAAAATGTGATCACTGAACTGAAGAAGCAGCATGAGGTCACAATCCTGGCTACCAAAAAAGATGTACTGGAAGATCTGTTGCGGGATTTTGGATTTGAATACATCAATATGTTGCCCAATGGGAGAAAGAGCAACAAGCTTTCCATTGCCTGGGGCCTTCTCAAGCAGGATTACCGCTTATTGAAAATATGCCTGGCAAACAGACCCGATCTTATGATCGGAACCTCTACCGAAATTGCACACATAGGCAAATTATTGAATATCCCATCGGTTTTTTTAAATGAAGATGATGTGGAAGCTGTACCATTGGTGGGAAAGATCGCCTATCCCTTTGCAAAACATATCCTGGCGCCCGACATTTGTTCAACAGGAAAATGGAAACACAAAACGATTCATTACAAAGGCTATCACGAGCTGGCTTATTTACATCCCAATCATTTTAAAGCGGATCCGGCCTTAGCAGAGAAGTACACTCCGGTTCGAGAGCCCTATTTTCTGATCCGTTTTGCAAAGTTCGGCGCTCATCATGATGTCGGCATCAAAGGAATCAGTGATGAAATAGCGCGGAAGCTCATCGGTTTGCTTCAGCCGCACGGGCGTATCATCATTACTTCTGAAAGAGAGCTGCCACAGGAATTTGAGCCATTCAGAATAGCGGTCAGTCCTTTGGATATGCACCACGTGATGGCTTATGCTAGTATGTTCATAGGCGACAGCCAGACCATGGCCGCAGAAGCTGGAGTTTTGGGAATTCCTTTTGTAAGGTTCAATGATTTTGTGGGAAGAATCGGTTATTTAAAGGATCTGGAAGCACACTATAAGCTCGGGCACGGGATCAGATCAACAGAAACCGCTCAGCTCTATCAGACGGTTCAGGAAATGCTGAACAACAAAAACCTGAAAGAAGTTTTTCAGGAACGCCGTCGGCGGATGCTGGCCGATAAAATTGATGTCGCAGATTACCTGGTAAGGTTTATCGGAAACTATCCCAAAAGCCTGACAGGAAACGCATAAACACGCTCGCTGTGAAAACGGGGATGATAAATAAACCATTTGCTAGTGATTTGTTTTATTACATTCCGAAAATCATTCTTTTCGCGATTTCGAAAATTAGCCAGATAGATTATGACCAACTTCTGATGCTCATGTTAGAGCGACAATAAACTTCTATAGACGAAAGAATTGATCCTGCAAAAACCGAGACATGTAGTAAAGCGCGGTCTTGTGTCCTGTAAATAATACGTACATGAGTTAAGATTTAACATCAGCTTAATGTTAAAGATAGTTGGTGCATGTAGATTATTTGTAATTTAACCACATGAAAGCCCTGTTTTAAAAGCTTTCATGACGAGAACGAACTCCTTCCATTAAATTCAAATTGCATATGATTAAAAAAATTACGCTCGTAGCCTCTTTCCTGGCTTTGTTTAGCAACTCTTGGGGGCAATCTAATCCAACACCACAAACGCTTCCTTATTCACAGAATTTTGGTACAACCGGTTTTTCCAGTATGCCTACAGGCATGGCTGCATGGCAAGGTGGATTAAAAACGACACAGGCAGCGGCAGAAAGCGCCACGCCAGGATCAAATGCAACCCTTTCAAGTGTAACAGCTGTTCAATCCGGCGGTGGTGTATATGGGTATGTCGGCTCAAGTAACGGCCGGGTTTATATTCAGCAATCAGGTAATTCCACGAATGGCACAAACCAAATAGCATTGTCAATTAATACAGGAACTGCAACGGCGATCAATATTTCCTATCAATTGGAAATGATCGGAGCAGGCTCATCTACCCAGGATTTTGGTATCGAGTTGATGTATCATTCCGGCAATTCTGCGGCAACCACCTGGACCGTTATTCCTGGATCTGCTATTGTAATCAGTGGAACAAGCTTTGCCACGCAAACCTACAGCTATTCTCTTACCGGCCTTTCGGCCTCTACCGATTATCAGATTCGTTGGATCACTTGGCGGCCTACAGGTTCCGGAACAGCTAAAGGAATGGGGATCGACAATATTTCCGTTAGCGGTGTTGCCTCAATCACTCCAACGGTGGCCATCACTGGTCAGGATCCTAATGCGCCTTCCACCGTCAACTGGGCATTGGGAAGTACAGCCAATCAGTTTTACTGGGCTTCTATTTCTCCTTCCGGAGGAAATGCGACCCTGAGCTCCGTTACAGCCAATATGAGCGGCACTTACCTTGCAGCCGACATTGCTGCGAATGGCCTTAAGTTATATTATTCTGCCGATGCCACTCTGGTTCCGGCAGGGGATGTGTTGCTTGGTTCTCAATCTTCTGCAAAATCAGGCGCTACTGAAAACGTGACCTGGAGCAGCCTGTCACAATCCGTAGCTACCGGATCCACAGGTTACATTTACGCTACAGCCGATGTGCTGGCCGGAGCTACTGCCGGAAGAACACTGGCAGGAAGTTTCTCTTCCGATGCCAACATTGTGTTTACGCCTACTGGCAGTTATAGCAGCAACAGCTATGGAGCAACTGCCTACAAAACCTTCGCAGCCTTGCCAACCAACCCTTCTGTATTTTCCCTTTCCTGTGCTTCTGAAGCGCAACTCAATGTCAGCATGAATGCGCCGACGACGGGAACGGTGCTTGTATTTGCCAATACCAGTGGCTCTTTTACTGATCCTACGGGTAGTGGCGCCGCATTCACCGGTGCTAATGCCAGCTATATTTTGGCGGCCAATTATCCGGCTGTAGGCGGCAAGTTGGTATACAGCGGTTCAGGAAGCAATTTCAATATGACGGCATTGAATGCAGGGCAGTCCTATTATCTGAAAGCATATTCTTACAGCGGGTCCGGCTGGAGCTCGGGCACGGCTGTCATTACAGGCACTGCTACAACGCAGCCCGTTAGCGGAATCGTTGCGAGCCCTTCTTCCGGACAGATTACACTGTCGTGGAGCAATCCCGGAGCCACGGCCTGCTATAACAACGTGATCGTGATCGCACGCCAGGGTTCTTCTGTAGAAGCGGGCGTGAGCAAGGCTAATTTTGATGGCCTTATCAGCGATGCGGACCTCACCGGTGCCAATACCAACTGGACACTGAACGGCAACGCCAACGATATTTATGATCTCACCAGTACACTTGTAGGCACTGACAATACCAACTTCCTTGTGTACAAAGGCACCGGAACATCCGTGATCCTGACCGGCTTAACGAACGGTACACCATACTATTTCAGGATCTTTACGGTAGACGGAACCGGCGCCGCTGCTAAATGGAGCGCAGGCCAGGATGCGAACGCTACTCCTTCACAACCGGCTTATTACTGGAATGGCGGAAGTGTTTCGGCTTTACCGGCAAATGGCGGTACAGGAACCTGGGGAACGACTAATGCCTGGAGGCAGCCTTCTGCCAGCGGTTCGCAGGCGACATGGAACAATGGAAATGCGGCGATTTTTGGCGGCGCTGCAGGAGCAGTGACTGTAGATGCCGATCGTACGGCTACATCATACTTGTTTAATACAAATTCTTATACACTTCAAACCTCCAATGGTACAGCTGTGGCTTTAACCGGCCCCATCACCCTTGCATCGAACAATGAGCTGGTGTTGGCACCGAACCCTGCTGGTTCTGCCAATGGTATCCTTGGTGTAGGATCCGTTGACGGAACAGGCACGGCTTCTATCAGAATCTATGGAAATCAAAGCAGCACAAATGCTGCCAGGGTAAATATTGCTACAGCCAATGCGACGGTAAATGTACCAACGAATATTGTTACCTCTACAGGAACAGGCGTTGCCGGTTATGTATCCATCGTTTCGGGAGCGGTGGTAAACGGCAATATTACCAATAACTCCAATTTCACAACCTGCCTTGGCGCTACCAGCGGGAATGATATTACCGTGAACGGTATGATCAGCGGCACTTCCGGCCTTCAGTTCTCTGCCGGCGCTACCGGTGGAGCAGGTGATGTGCGTTTGAATGGCGCAAGTACCTATTCGGGAGGAACATTCTTCAATAGTTCTACCACAGGCGAAATTTCCATCGGGATCAATAATGCCCTGCCGGTAAACGGCGATGTGGTGATGTCTTATGCTTCAGGTAACGGCGGTATTTTCAACCTGAACGGTTACAGCCAGTCTATCGGAAACTTGACCAATAATTTTGCGATCGGATCGATCGTTAACAACAGCGCCAGTACCAGCAGCTCATTAACCGTGAACCAGACCACCGCTCAGAGCTTCGGTCTGCCGATCAAAGACGGTACAGGAACAATGGCCCTGATTAAAAACGGATCTGCTGCATGGACCCTTACCAACAATACGCACAGTTTTTCCGGCGGCCTGATCCTTAATGCCGGCGAGCTACGTCTCAACCCTTCCGCCAACACGACTAGCTTATCCGTGTGCCCGGTTTACTTAAACGGCGGTGCTTTAGCTACTACAGGAGTTGCGGCAGGTCGTATCATCAGCTTCTCTACCCTGAAGCTGTCAGACAACTCCAATCTTACTTTAAATGCTTCAACGACTCATACTTTAAATTTTGCAGCAAGCAGCGGCATTAGCTGGACCTCCGCGAAAACGCTCGTAATTACTGGTTGGCAAGGAACTTACACCACAACCGCGGGTTCGTCCGGCACAGCCGGAAAAATTTTCGTAGGAACCAACGCTTCTGCTCTGACAAGCACTCAGCTATCGCAGATCAAATTTTCTGATGGCGTTACGTCTTACGATGCAACCCTTCTGGCCAACGGCGAGTTAGTGCCTTATCTGCCTCCTGTTACCACTCAGTTACGTACGTCTTATTGTGGTTATACAGCTCAAAGCTTCGGAGAGTTCATAGGTGCAGATTCTGTTCTGACGGCGAACTACTACCGTTTTCAGTTAGTTAATTCGGCACTGTCTTACACACAGACATTCACTAATTCTTCGGGCTATCCTTACCTGGCTTTGTATTTAATACCGGGCATGAGTTACAACACAACGTATACAGTAACGGTAGCATGGTCTGCAGATGGGGTGACGTATAGCCAATATGGTTCACCGTGTACGGTCACCTCACCGACAGCAGAGATCGTAGAACTGGAAGCAGGCTCTTGTGGTGTGGTGTATACCTCATGGACCACGTTGATCAGCGCTAATCAAACAAGCGGAGTAACCCATTACAGGTTCCGGTTAACCAACACATCGCTGGGCTACAACCAGGTATTTACCAATACGAACAAGAACTTCAATTTTAACTCCTTCACAGGTTTAACAGCCAGCACACCTTATACAGTAGCAGTAGCGGTAGAACTTTTGGGTGTTTGGAACCCTTACGGACCGTCTTGTGTGATAACCACTCCTCCTGCTGTTGTCACAACCTCTATGTTGCCTCAGTACTGCGGCTACACACCGTCAAGCTACAACGAGCTGATCACGGCTGCGCCACAGGTAGGCAGCTCCTTCCGATTTAAGCTGGAAAATACCTCGTTGGGCTATAGCCAGACCTTTACCAATGTAAACAGGAATGTAAACCTGGCGCAATATACAGGATTAACATCAGGAACAACGTATTCTATCTCTGTCAGTGTTTTTTATGGTGGTGCTTTTGGTCCATACGGTCCTGTATGTACCATTAACACACCGGCCGCCCCTACAACCTCCATGTTGCCCCAGTATTGCGGCTATACCCCATCAAGCTACAGCGAATTAATGACGGCCGCCCCGCAGGTAGGCAGTTCATTCCGGTTTAAGCTTGAAAACAGCGCGTTGGGCTACAGCCAGACCTTTACCAATGTAAACAGGAATGTGAACCTGGCGCAATACACGGGCTTAACTGCAGGCACAACGTATTCCATATCTGTAAGCGTATTATTTAATGGGGTTTATGGGCCATACGGCAATGTATGTCAGATCACGGTACCATCGACGGCACCTACGACATCAGTTGTGCCTGCTAATTGTGGCTATACACCTTCCACATACCGTGAGTTGATGAATGTTCACGTTGTGACGGGAGCTACCAATTATCAATATAAGCTGGAAAACACAGCGTTGGGCTATAGTCAAACATTTACGAATGTACATCAGAACTTTAATTTTGCGGTATTCCCCGGCGTGATGGTGAATACGACGTATACGATCAGTGCCCGTGTTTATTTTAATGGTGTGTGGGGAGCTTATGGTCCTGCCTGCACAGTCACCTCACCAGCATCTTCTGCAATTATGCTGGCACAAGAAAATGGCCCGGCTACATCGTCAGCGATCGCACAGCGGCTGGTGGATGTTAATAATGAAGAACAGGAAACAGGATCGTTTGATGCGATGACTTATCCGAACCCTTATGATACTAAATTCACAATCGCGCTCTTGAATTATACAGTAAATGAAGCGATCACCATTCGCGTATTCGATGTTACTGGCAAAGTGATGGAAGAGCACACGACTTCGCCGGAAACGATCCGCGATCTTGAAATAGGTTCGGATTATGCTAAAGGCCTGTATCATATATTGATCAGCCAGGGTACAAGCACCAAAGTGATGAGGGTCATCCGGCAATAAAAATATTTCTGCATAAGATGGTAAAAGGCAGTTGTTCCGAAGACTGCTGCATTTTATCACGTCTTACTTTGTCTTGAATAAAAAAATCTTTTTGGGAGTTTATCTTCTGGCAATTTTATTATTGGTCATCCTTCCGATTAATGATAAAGGGTCCAAGATAAATCATACTTACCTGCTGACGATCCGGCTTGATTATATCTGCCACGCTCTGCTCTTTACTCCCTGGATGTTTTGCTACCGCCTGGTAACGTATTTTCAAATCACAACTCATATCCGTAAAACTGCCTGGTTTTTTGCAGGGCTATGCTTTAGCGCCGCCGTTGAGCTGGTGCAATATTTTTTACCGTACAGAACGCTGAATATGAAAGACCTCGCCGCCAATGCCTGCGGGGTTGTTCTTGGAGCCATCCTTATGGCTATTTTAGAAAAAATCAACTATAACAGTGAAAGAGCTGATCACTAAAAAATCAGGTGCTGAAGCCTACGAATTCTTCAGCCGCTATGTGGATGTAGAGTCTGAGGAAACGCTTGTGTTGTCTACCACCAACGATTTTAATGTGGTCAACCGCCTTAAGCCTTTCAACGTCTTTATCAACTTAAGCAAAGTCAATAATATCAGGTATGTCAATAAGTTTTTTGAGAGTGTCAACAGCAAGCTTAAGAATGGGGATATATTCATTTGCTGTTCAGAAACCATCCAGGCACGAAAGGAAAGGCACCGGATCGGAACGGTGCCGGTAGTCAAAAATATTTACTTCGCTTTTGAGTTTATCTTTCTGCGCGTTTTTCCCAAAGTGTGGGGGCTTAAAAAGCTCTATTTCGCCATTACCCGTGGCCGGAACAGGCTGATATCGAAGGCAGAAACGCTTGGAAGGCTTGCCAGCTGCGGCTTTGAGATCGTCGACTACAATAGTGTCAACGGCCTGATGTATGTGGTCTCTAAAAAAGTAAAAGAGCCCCTGTTCGATATGAACCCAAGCTATGGCCTGCTTTATAAAATGCCAAGGTTGGGTAAACATGGAAAGATCATCGGGGTGTATAAATTCAGAACAATGCATCCTTATGCCGAGTACCTCCAGGATTATATTCTCAAAGTGCATGGCTATGCGGCGAGCGGCAAACCTGCCAACGATTTCAGGCTGACTCCCTGGGGTAAGTATCTGAGGCGTTACTGGCTTGACGAGCTGCCCCAGCTCATCAACCTTCTGAAAGGCGATCTGAAACTGGTGGGCGTGAGGCCGATCGGGAGCCGGTATGCTGAAGACATTCCGAAAGACCTCATGGAACTACGCCTGTCGCAGAGGCCCGGGTGCATTCCACCTTATGTGGCGCTCAATATGAAAGGCAATGTGAGCGATGTACTCGAGGCCGAGCGCGTTTACCTGCATGAAAAACGCAGGCGCCCGTATACGACAGATACACGTTATTTTTTTAAGGCAATTTTTAATATTATTTTTAAGCGTAAAAGAAGCGCTTAAGCCTTATGTCCAGGAAAAGAAGAAGTGATTACATCTATGGTTACTCCCGTTACATAAAGCTCTTTGGGCTTTTACTGGACCTGGTGCTGCTGAACGTATCCTACATCTGCTCCTATGTTATCAGTAATGAGCGCTTTTCGGAGCTTGGCTCGCAGGATGCACGTACCGTACTGGTTTTTTCAAACATCATCTGGTGTTTCCTCGCAAGTTACTTTCATGCCTATCGTTTTTTGAGGCTGGAACCCATCGAGCGGATCCTTGTGCGCAACTTCCGGCTGGTGTTCTACCTAATGGCCCTGGTGTTTGTCATTATTGTGGGGCTTAAATACAATGATGTGTCGCGCACACGGCTCCTGGCGTTCAGCAGCCTGGTATTTGTTACCACCACGCTTGGCCGCATAGGCTTTGTCACCATCCTGAAAAATCTGCGCCGAAAGGGATATAATTTTCGTAATGTGGTCATTATCGGCGCGGGTAAAACTGCCTCCGACATTCGGGAAACGCTTTCCGGCGACCTGAGCTATGGCTACCGCGTACTTGGTTTTTTTGATAATGACTTGGAAGGCACCGAAGTATTAGGTAAAATAGAAGAGGCGGTTCCGTATATTTCTACAAACCCGGTGCATGAAATTTATATGGCCATGCAGAATTACGATTCGCCCGAAGTGAGGGAGCTTACAGGCTATTGCGAGCGGAACTTTATCCGTATCCGCTTTGTGCCCGATTTCCGGAACTTTACGAAAAGCCGGAAGGTGGAAGTGAGTTTCTATGGCAGCATCCCGGTGATGTCGCTGCGCAAAGAGCCCCTGGAGTACCCGCTGAACCGTATTCTGAAATATGGGTTTGATGTGATCTTCACGGCGATCCTCTTTGTGACGATCTTCTGGTGGCTCTTCCCAGTACTGATCGTACTGGTTAAGCTCAGTTCTCCCGGACCGGTATTTTTCAAACAACAGCGTTCAGGGAAAAATAACCGCAGCTTCTGGTGTTATAAGTTCAGGACTATGACGGTGAATAACCTTTCCGATGAAATGCAGGCCACCAGGGATGATGTTCGGATTACAGCTATCGGAAAAGTTCTTCGTAAAACAAGCCTCGATGAATTACCACAGTTCATCAACGTGCTCAAGGGAGATATGTCCATTGTGGGGCCGCGGCCACATATGCTCAAGCATACCAGAGAATATTCAGAGCTCATCAACAATTACCTGGTAAGGCATTTTGCCAAGGCAGGCATTACCGGCTGGGCACAGGTCAATGGTTTCAGGGGTGAAACCAAGAATGTAGAAGAGATGGAAAAGCGCGTGGAATTCGATATCTGGTACATCGAGAACTGGTCTTTTCTGCTTGACCTCAAAATCATCTGGAAAACCCTCACCCTGGTCATTTTCAAAGACAAAAACGCGTATTGATCAATCAAAGCTGCTATAAAGGTCGATATTTTGGTTAACACAGGGCTTTTTTTATATTTTTGCATATTTATTTAAGTTATATGCACGTTTTGCGTACATTATTTTTTGTTGCTGCCAACCTCCTGTTTGTGTTGGTATGCCTGATCCAGGGGTCCTGTACTTCCAGGAAAAAGATCGTGTATTTCAACAGTGCAGAAGCTATCAAAAACCAGGAAGCCGCGCATAATTACAATCCGGTTTTCTGCAAGGATGATCTGCTGTCTATTACTGTTTCCGGAATAGACCCTGCAGCCTCTTTGCCTTTTAATCTGCCTGTGACAACCGGTAATAGCAATGTGTCGGGTTACACCACAGGAGCGATGGTTCCTACAGGCTACCTGGTAGATAGCCAGGGCAATATAGAAATGCCGGTGATTGGTAAGGTGATGGTGGCAGGCATGAGCCGTATGGAATTAAGAAGTCTTCTCCAGGAAAAACTGAAGCCCTATCTGGCAAATGCCATTGTCAATATCCGGATCCTTAATTTTAAAGTAACCGTGCTGGGCGATGTCAGGAGTCCCGGAACCTTTACCATTCCAAATGAGCGAATAACCCTGTTGGAGGCTTTGGGTATTGCCGGCGATCTGAACATCACCGCCAAACGGAAGAACGTTCTGGTGATTCGCGATGCCGGCGGCAAAAAAACAGAAACCCGCGTGGATCTCACCGGGAAAGAGCTGTTTTCCTCTCCGGTATATTACCTTAATCAAAACGATATTGTATATGTAGAGCCCAACCGGGCTAAAATGAATTCATCTGTTGTGAATGCCTCAAATGTCGGGATCGTTATTTCCGTTATTTCGTTATTAACTACTATTGCTGTACTTATTTCCCGATAAAAACGGACATGGACCAGGAGCATTATAAGCTGCCTTCTGCCGAAGAAGGATCAGAAGGACATATAAAAGACATATTGCAAAAATATGTACATAACTGGAAATGGTTTTTGCTAAGCATTGCGGTGTGTCTGGTATTAGGTTTCGTTTTCCTACGCTATCAGACACCAATTTATGAGGTAAATGCGACGATCCTGATCAAGGACGACTCAAAGGGCGGCGTATCGTCGGAGCTTTCGGCTTTTGAGGATCTTGGAATTCTCAAAAACGGGAATAATATCAATAACGAGATCGAGATACTCCGGTCGCGCTCGCTCATGAGCCGGGTAGTGAAAGAATTGAAACTGAACGTTTCTTATTTTTCTTACGGAAGGCCCATAGAGCATGAGCGGTACGGAAATACGCCTATTCTTCTGGAATACACCGCTTACGATACCTTGACGCCATTCAGCGGGGATTGGTTGGTCAATCCCGAATCGCCCCGGAAGTTTACGCTTAAGGACAGCGAAAGCGGAGACCTGATAGGGAGTTACCGCTTTGGCGACACGGTCGTTTTAAAAACAGGGAAGCTGGTGTTGAGCACAAGCCCATTCTTTACGGCTTCTTACCTGAATAAGGATTTCAGAATCGTGGTCTCGACGGTAGAAGAAGCGGCAACGGCCTTTCTCGCGACCCTCAAGGTGAACCCGGTGAGCGATGCTTCCAATGTGCTTGTCATTAGCATGCGGAATCCTCTGTCTGATAAAGCTTCGGATATTGTCAACAATCTGATCAAGCAGCATAACCTTGATGCAATTGAAGACAAGAACCAGGTAAGTAATAACACGGCGGCATTTATCAATGAGCGTATCCGCTATATCACCATGGAGCTCTCAGATGTAGAAACTGAAGCAGAGCAGTTTAAAACCAAAAATAAGCTTACCGATATTTCATCGGAAGCCGAGCTCTTTCTGAAAACCGGCAGCGAAGGGGAGATGAGCCTGCTGGAAGCGGGTATGCAGCTGAAGCTTGTAGAATACATGTACGAAGATCTTCTGAAAAGAAACAACGCCAGCGATTTCATTCCTTCCAACCTGGGCCTTCAGGATGTTTCCATTGCTGCTACTATCTCGGAATACAACAAAGGAGTGCAGGAGCGTAACCGAATCCTGAAAAACGCCGGAGAGAAAAATCCCCTGGTGGAGAACATGGATGCGCAGCTTGCAGGCATGCGCAACTCTCTGAAAGAAAGCCTGGCAAACCTTAAAACCTCTTTGCTGATCAGGATCAGAGAACTCAGTAGACAGGAAGGGGGTATCAACTCCAAAATTGCGGCGGTGCCAAAATATGAGCGTGAGTACAGGGTCATTCAGCGCCAGCAGCAAATTAAAGAGGCCTTGTACTTGTATCTGCTTCAGAAACGTGAAGAAACCAATATAGCATTGGCGGTGACGGTTGCCAACGCCAAGATCGTCGATGCGGCCCACAGCAACGGTGAAATGGTGGCACCGAAAAGGAAGGTCATTTACCTCTTGTCGCTTTTAGCGGGTATTCTGCTGCCGGTCATCTTTTTTTATGTAGCCGATCTGCTCGACACCAGGGTGCATGGCAGGAAAGACATTGAAAAGATGAAACTGCCTTTCCTGGGAGATATTCCTTTGAGCAATTCCAAAAACAAGATCGTAGTTTCCAAAACTGACAATTCGGGTATTGCCGAAGCCTTCCGCTTATTGCGCACTAACGTGGATTTTATGCTCGGCTCTGATCGCAGTTCGGGCAAAGCAATCTTTGTAACCTCTACGATAGGCCAGGAAGGGAAATCGTTTGTGGCTCTAAACCTGGCTGCGAGCCTGGCCATTTCGGGTAAGAAGACCTTGCTGGTGGGGATGGACCTGAGGGCGCCAAAAATCCTGAAATACCTGAATCTGGAAGATAAAAACGGGCTTACCAATCTGATCATGAGTGGCAAGATGGATGTGGCGAATTATATTTTCAGAGCACAGGAGCTGGAAGGCCTCGACATCCTGCCTTCCGGATCTATTCCTCCAAACCCCGCAGAATTATTGATGAGCCCGCGGATCAAAGACTTGTTTGACCTGTTGAAGCAGCAGTACGAGTACATCGTGGTGGATACAGCCCCGGTGGGAATGGTTACAGACACCCTGCTATTGAATGCTTATGCGGATGCATTTGTCTATGTCGTGCGTGCCAACTACCTTGATAAGCGACTCCTGAGTATTACCGAAACCGTATTCAAAGAAAAGCGCCTGTCGAACATGGCAGTGCTCATCAATGGCTCCGATCATTCCAAAGGCTATGGTTATGGCTACGGCTATGGAGGCTATGGCTACGGTGCCGATAAGCCGCGCAGGTGGTGGCAGAGGAAGAAGAACATATAGTAGCATTGGGCTTGCAAACGAAACGAAGTATAACAGCTCCAATCTGAAGGTTCCAGGAGCGTGTTTCGCTTCGTTTGTAATAAGGTCCTGATCTAAAAAATCCCATCCTGCACAGGATGGGATTTTTAGTTATATAAATGTTCTTGAACGCTTATTTGACTTTCGCCTTAGGCTTGGCTTTCGTTTTGGCAGGAGCTGCCGCAGAGCCTACCTTGATCTCTACGCGCCTGTTTTTGGCCCGGCCTTCTTCTACTTCGTTATTGGCAATAGGATAGGCTGAACCGAAGGCTTGTGTCGAAATGCGTTTGATGTCAACTTGTTTTGATACCAGGTAGTTTTTTACCGCATCAGCCCGTTCCTGGGAGAGTTTGACGTTCACTGCATCCGTGCCCGAATTGTCGGCATGCCCGTTGATCACAAACTTTACCTTCGGGAATTTTTTCATTTGCAGCACCAGGGCATCCAGCGTGCGGTGAGCTTCTTCATCCAGCGAGGCATCATTGGTTTTAAAGTTAACGTATTTCAGGTATTTGGATAAGAGGTTGTTGTCGTACAGTTGCAGGTCCGTATCCATGTCCTGCGGTTTCGATTTCAGGGCATCGAAGATCTTCTCGAGCTCGTTGAATTTTTTCTGTAAGTCGGCTGCCCTGTTCTCGCAGGCTTTGGCATCTGCCTTCAGCTTTTCATAATTGGTTTTAATGCTGTTGATCCTGGCCACGGGATCCGTTACCGCATCTGCTGTGCTGCCTCCGGAGCCGCCACTGCTTACCATGCCTGAGCCTTCTGTGCTCAGCTGGGCCTGCTCGGCATCGCTGAGCTTGTAGTCGTAAGCCTCGCCGGCTTTGGAGATGGTGTTTACCGTTTGTCCTTTGCAGTCAGAAATGATGAGCTTGCCGGCCTCTGTTGCCTTCGTGTCTTCCGGGCTTATCCTGAGGCTGTAGTGGGCGGCAGGATCCACATTCTGAAAATTGAAATTACCATTGTTGGCGGTTTTCCGGCTGATCACACTTCCCTGTTCATTGACCAGCATCAGAGTGATATCGGTAATCGGGAAGCGCGATTTGTTAAGGCCGGTGAGCTTGCCGCAAATGTTGATGGCTTTCACGGAACCGGCAGGTGTAGCCGTAGAAGCAGGGGCATCGTCGATGCCAGCCAGGGCCAGCTTCACCAGCGAGTCGCGTTTTTCCAGCTCGGTCAGGTAGTCCGAAATCTTAATGATCTGCTCGTCGCTGTAGACGGTCTGGCCAAAGTTCCTCAGCCAGGTAACAGTAAGCAGTAGCGTAAATAAAAAAATCCTCATGGCAATAAAAATAAGTGGTTACTTGTCGTATGTTTTTTTAATGTGGAGCCTGGCGGCTTGCAGGCGCTTGCGGTTACCGTTGAACTTCCAGATGAGGCCCGCTGAGTGCTGTAAATAGTTTGAGCCGGTTTCCAGGAGCGGAGAGCTAAGGCCGAATTTCCCTGAGCCCTGGATATTAATGCCCAGAACATTATCAACGGCCCAGATCGTAAAGCCGAAGCCGGCATTGAGCGTAGCAGTATTTTTGTATTTGGAAACCGTACGTATCGTATAACCGAAGCCCGAAAAGAGATAAGGCTCTATCCTGTACAGCCTGGTGAGCGTTTTCTTGCCATTAAGGTCCACTGCAAAAAGGGCTCCTGTGTTAGTGAAAACAGCATTGTTGATGATTTTCCCGGCTTTCAGGCTATTATAAGTAAAGGCAAGTTCGATGCTCCAGTTGTACCGGCATTCTTTTTCGACGGCCAGCTTTGCAGAAGGAAAAATGTTCCAGCTGTTCCTGGTGTCGAATACCTTATTGAAAGGTTTTCCGTCGTCGTCGACCACATTGCCTCCCAGCTGGAAGAGCCAGGGAGTTTTGGTGAGGAAGTGTTTAAAGCCCTGGCTTGGGCCGTAAGATGGCACCAGATAGGGATGGACGCCATTTTTTTGCGCAAAAGCAGTTCCTGTGACGAAACACAGGCAAAAAGCTGCCAAAAGGAGGCTGAAATATCTGAAGCCGGAGGAGCTTTTCAATCTTTTCTGCAAAATGAATGATTCTATCTGTAGCAAGTATACTGTTTTTTTAAACATCCTCAAAACGAGGGCCTAAAAACGCACGGCAAAAGCGTTAGAGTCACAGGAGGCGCCTGGCACCTTAATTAGTTGTCCGGCTTCGGGTTTTAAAAAACTTGTATTTATTGCCAGCTCTTCCGGGCCTTTGGCCATAGCGCGATTCCGAAACCTGGAATTTATACACAACACCGAGAGAATGTTGCAGGTAATTACCGGAGGTTTTAATGAAAGGCGATTTTAAAGCAAATTTAGCCTGCGACTGAACGTTGATGCCGATCATATCATCATATACCCAGCAGTTGAAGCCCAGCCCTATATTGGCAGTAGCAGCACTCGTGGTTTTGCCGGCACCTCTGTATGTATAGCCGTAGCCATGCAATACATAAGGATCGAAAAAGGCCAGATTTTTTGCGAATTCGGCAAAGCTGAATTTTCCATTGATGTCGGCAGAAAAGAAAGACTGTGTACTTTTCAGTACATCGTTATTGAGCGTTTTGCCGTTTTTCAGTTGGTTATAACAAGCGGCGAATTCTACGCTCCAGCCCTGGATCAATACTTTTTCGCAGCTAACTTTAGATGGGAAAGGAACCACATTCCAGGACTTGTTGGCATCGAATAATTTATTGAAAGGCTTTCCGTCATCGTCAACTACATTCCAGCCCAATCCTACGATCCAGGGCGACCGCATGGTGGAACGCTGTACATTTTCCCAAAACTGACCTTTGGATTTTTTACCCTGTGCCATACCCACGAGGCTAAATGCGAGGGAGAAAAGGATAAAAAATGATATAGAAAGGTGTTTCATGAATACGTCTTTATAGATTTCAGCAAAAATAGGCCATTTTATCGGATACGCAAGGGTTTCTGGTAAGAAAATGTCAAATTCCGGATAAAAACGATATCAGTTTCGGGCATGAACATTGAAGGTGCGGAAAGATAAAAAAAGAAAACTCAGGGCATACGTCCTGAGTTTTCGGGAGTTTATCAGGAATTACGGCTATTTTACAACATAATAGATTTTAGTCAGCCATTTGGCAGGATCTTTCTCTGTCATCGGATCGGTCACATACTCTTCCACCACCACTGACTGGGTCAACACTTTTTCTTTCATATAAGCATCCATGGCATAGTGTGCCTGGGCCGATTTGTCGTAAGGGCCATATATAGTCTATCAGCAACACTTTGCCTGCAGGTGTTTCAAATTTTTCCAGCCCGTTCAGCTTGGTGCCGTTGGCTACTTCCATAGCCGGCGCAAAATCAGCTGCCATCGTGGTTTCATCGAAGGAGAAATAGATCGCCTTTGGAGCGCCGATAGTTTCTGCTTTGCCCTTTTTCATGGCTTCCCCGATCTCTCCGTAAGTTTTATCCACTTAAGGACAGTGGCAGACATTATCAAATAAACTATAATTGGCAGTATAGTTGTATTTTCGTGCCATGAAAATCAGAATTTGCATCATCATTTGGTTTCTGTTGCAGCAAGCCGGCGCATATGCCCAGCGTAAAGCGCTCGACTCGCGTGATGTGGCGCCCGTTGGGGTTGTAGATACTTTAGAAATACAAAGGCTGCAGGACCTGTGCATGAAAGCGCGTTATACTGAAAAGTATGATTCGGCCTTGTACTATGCCCAAAAATCCTTAAGCGTTTCGGCGCAGTTGCATTACATAAAGGGGATATCGATGAGCTATTATACCATAGGGCTCATTTGCCAGGATAAGTGGGAACTTGATCAATCCCTTCTTTTTTTTAGAAAAGCGCTTGAAATAGACGAGCCAACCGGGAATTTAAGGAGAATCGGGCGCATTAAGGCCGCCATGGCAGAAACCTTCCGTTGCCAGGCAAATTACCCCAAAGCACTGGAATGGTATCTCAATGCCCTGAAGTATGCGGATAAATCCCATGATAGCTTGTTGGTGATGGTATCTTATGGCAACATGGGCGATATTTATCAGGTCAGGCATGACTATGATGAGGCTGTAAAACATTATCAACAGTCTATCGCATTGGCTAAGCTGATCCGAAGGGGTACAACCATAGGGCCTACATTGGATAACCTGGCTGGTGTATACAGCGAGCTGGGTAATGATGAAAAAGCATTTGAGTATTACCGGCAAGCCATCCAATTGGAGCACAGTGTCGGTGACCGCTATGGAGAAGCCATTGCGTATACCAATTTAGGGAGTCTTCAAAGCAAAAGAGGAATGCTGGCGGAGGCGGTTTCCAACCAGCAGAAATCGCTGGGCATTATGGATAGCATAGGAAACAACGGAGGAATGGTAGATGTAATGACTCACCTCGGTTACAGTTATAATACGCTTAAAAACTACAAGCAGGCTGTTTATTATGCAGACAAGGCAAATGCTCTTGCAGCGGAGCATAAATTTATCATGAAGTTAAAAGAGTCTGAGCGCCTGTTGCATGATATTTACAAGAGTCAGAAAAATTATGAAAAGGCCTATGAACATTTCAGAAATTATGTGACGCTCAAAGACAGTATTTCCAATGATGAGAACACCAGGAAAATGCTGGAAACTGAAATGAAATATGAGTTCGAGAAAAAAGAATCTGCGGCGAGAGAAGAGCAGATCAGGAAGGACGCTGTAGCAGAGGCCGCCCGGAAACGTCTTCAGCTTGTTATCTGGGCGATCAGCGCTTCCCTGATCCTCTTAACGGTCATTGCTTTCCTGGTTATACGCCAGTTTCGCTTCAAAAACAGGGAGCGTGAGATGCAGCTCGAACAAAAGCTCCTGCGCTCGCAAATGAATCCTCACTTTATTTTCAATTCGCTCCAGGCCATTCAGAATTTTATTTTAAAGCGGAATGAGAAAGATGCCGTCCGCTACCTGGGATCTTTTGCCTCAATCACGCGCTCGGTGCTCGAAAATTCAAGACTGGAAAAGATACCTCTGCGTAAAGAGGTGAGCCTCCTCGGAAACTACCTGCAATTGCAGAAGCTAAGGTTCGGCGAAAAATTTGAATATGAAGTGCTGGTAGATGAAGCCATTAATCAGGATGAGGTGTATATCCCGCCGATGCTTTCGCAGCCCTTTATCGAGAATGCCCTCGAGCATGGGATGAATGGGGTCGAAACGGGAGGGATGATCCATGTGCATTTCAGCATAGAGGACCGGTCGCTGGTGCTGGAGATCTTGGACAATGGCTATGGCATACAGGCCTCTAAGAAACAGGAGAAGGACCATACTTCGCTGGCAATGACGATTACACGGGAGCGCATTGAACTCATGAACCGGAAAAATGATTCGGAAATTACATTTACGATTTCCGATGCTTATCCCGGCATGGAGCGGGTAGGAGTAAAAGTGCGCTTTATTATTCCGCTGCCGGGGATCTGAAAGAAGCGGGAGCCTTGTGTTATAACCGTAGGAGCTACAGTTTTGCATGGTGTCTTTTTCCATACGGCTGCATGTTTGTCGCGAATAATAAATAAAGGCTGGCGCTTGTACATTGTACCGCAAAACATCAGGATTAATGTGCTATTTCGCTGCGGGATATTTGCACCCGATTCACTAACCAAAAAACAACCCAATGAAAAAACAACTGATTGCTTTATCACTTCTGATGACCGGCGCCTGTGCAGTACAGGCCCAAACAAATGGAACCGCCAAGCCCGCCGCTGCCAAAACCCAGGCCGCCAAGGCAACTGTATCCGAAAATATGAAAAGCTTTTTAGCCATGTTCAATGGCGACTACAAAATGGTAGAACAAGCGCTTGCCAAATATGAAAAGGAAGGGCTCGACCGGCACAATATGGACATGTACGACCTGGCTCAGCCTAAAGTGATGAGCACCGAAATAAAAGACAAGCAGGAAAAATACCTGATCGAAGTAAAATCCGGAGTAACGACCCGCAAATTTGAGATCTACTGGGAAGACGGAAAAATCTCCGAAGTGAAAGACCTGGGTATTAAATAGCCCGTGTAATTGAGGAATATCAGCTGCTGTGCAGCGTGTTCCATATCACATGCAAAAGAGGTTAAGGTTATAACGGCCTTAACCTCTTTGTGCGATAGGGAATTGCTGCTTTTGCCTCCGCGCTTTCCCTGCCGGGCATACTAATTTAATTTAATGTTAATTGACCGGCTGCCGGATTGACACTGAACTTTAATACGTATTTTTGCAGCTGGTTATGAATAAAGTGTTGAAAGTACTGATCGTAGACGACGAAGCCCATGTTCGGGAAGCCCTATCAGAAATGGTATGCACTTTTTGTGAGGATGTGGAAATTGTTGGTGAAGCTTCAGGTTCTAAAGCCGGGATTGAAGCCATTCGCAAGTATCAGCCCGACGTAGTGTTGCTGGACATCGATCTGAAGGATGGAACCGGTTTTGATGTGGTTCGTCACTTTCAGCCTCTGAATTTTAAAGTGATCTTTATTACCACCTACCAGGAGTATGCTTTGCAGGCCTTTCGCTTTTCGGCAATTGATTATATCCTTAAGCCTGCGGATCCCGACCTTCTCGCGGAAGCCATCCGGAAGGCCAGGGTGCTCATCGGCCATGAGCAAACCGATCTGAAGCTCAACGCCCTGATGCACAATTTGCAGCAGGTGTCGGGTCAGTCCCGTAAAATTGTGCTCAACACCATGGAAACCATGCACGTGGTTCATGTCAATGATATCGTCAGGCTTGAAGCCGATCGTAATTACACGCGCTTCTTTATTCTTAACCAAAAGCCTGTGCTGGTTTCGGGCTCTCTCATCGACTATGAGGAGATGCTGCAGTCCTCGGGATTTTTCCGCTCTCACCATTCCCATCTGGTGAACCTGGCTTTTGTAGACCGCTATGAAAAAAAAGACGGCGGCAGGCTGGTGATGAAAGACGGGTCGGAAGCCTTAGTGTCTGTGAGACGAAAAGATGAGCTGATCGCGGCCCTTGGCCGTATCTGATTCCCCCTACACTTATTCAACAAAAGGCACGGCAGATAGCTAAAGGCTGTCGCTTATACATTGTCTACGCAAAAGTGGATATGGAGTCTGTATGTTTACGACGTGAAGCCCTTTATGCTGTTTGCAATTCCTGAAATCATTCACCTTAGGAACAGCACCGGAGGTATCATCATCCATGTTTAATTTGAAACACAACATAACACACCAAAAAACTTATGAAAAAACAACTGATTACCTTATCCCTGTTCATGGCCTATGCCTGCATGGTACAGGCGCAAACGCCTACTGCCGGAAAACCGGCTGCCACAACGGGTCAAACCGCAAAAGCTGTAGTGTCTGAAAATATGAAAGGCTTCATGGCCATGTTCAACGGGAACTCTAAAGCAGTGGCTGAAGCACTTTCTAAATATGAGAAGGAGGGACTGGACCGCCATGATATGAATATGTATAACCTGGTAGACGCCAAAGTGGTGAGTTCCGAACTTAAAGATAAGCAGGAGAAATACCTGATGGAGGTGAAATCAGGAGTGACGACCCGGAAGTACGAGATTTACTGGGAAGACGGGAAGATCTCCGAAGTAAAAGACCTGGGCCTTAAGCTGTAACATCCGCAGGAAGAGAGATACAAACGTTTCCTGTTCGTTCGGGAAAGAATAACGACCTGTGCTTGCAGGATCGTCCGGTGCAGGATGCTTCATGCAAAGAGAGGTCGGGAAAGCGGAGTCCCGGCCTCTTTACACAAATACCATGACGTACCTGTATGAATCCGTTGCAACAGATTAATTGCTGTGATGGTTTGTGCCATTCATCATGCTTGCTGTTCCGGTCCTTCCAACCTGGGGGATAAATTTTCGTGCATGTTCAATGGTGTTTATGGCTATATTAGGATTTATTTTTATTATTGGGAAGATTCCGGCTGGGCTTTTGGAGAAATTATAAACAATTGAAAATACACGATGATGAGAATAATACTGCTGCTTTATATACTACTATCTGCGGGTCTTTGTTGTTCGCAATTGTCCGACCAGGCAAAAATTCAAAAGCTCGACTCCTTGTTCAATGCCCTCGGAAAAAACAATATGTCGATGGGAAGCATCAGCATATATAAAAACGGAAAGGAATTCTATTCTAAAACATACGGGATCTCTAATGACAGGAACCATCAGAAGGTAGCTGCAGACGGGAAAACGCTTTATCGGATAGGCTCTGTCTCAAAAGTGTTTACGGCCTTTTTGATCATGAAGCTGGCCGAAGAAAAAAAACTGGATCTGAAGAATGATATCAGCGTGTTCTTCCCGGAATTAAAACAGGCCAAACAGACAAGCATCAGTCAATTACTGGCCCACAAAAGCGGGCTGCCTGTTTATCACAGGGTAGACGATCTCGAAAAGCTAAGGCGCTCAAGGACAGAAGCGGAGTTCATTGCCACGATCAATAAAAGAGAAGGGAACATGGATACGTCAAAATTCAGGTACAATAATCTGAATTATACCTTATTGGGCTTAATCGTTGAAAAGGTGAGCGGGCAAAGCTATAATGATGTTTTGGCATACTACCTGAAAGAGTTGCCCGAACATGCCGTTTATGGAACCTATCACATTCTCGATGCTCAGAAACACGAGGCCAACTCTTTTCATCTTGAAGATGAAGCCTGGAAGGAAGATTATGAGATCACAGAGAGCCCGCTCAGCGACGGCTCCGGATTTTTGCTTTCTAATGCGAGAACGCTGAACGAATTTATGACGCATCTTTTTGACTATAGTTTGCTAAGCAAGGAATCGCTCGATGCCATGCTTCCGAAAAGCGGCATGTTTGGCTACGGTTTGATGAAAAGCAATTTTTATGAACACAAAGGATTTGGCCATACGGGCAGGATCGAAGGTTTCACGGGCGCCTGCACTTATTTCCCGGCGGAACAGATCGGAGTTACGTTTCTGCAAAATGGAACCGTGTATCCTTTAAATGATATTATGGTGTTTGTGGGCGACATCCTGTTTGATAAGCCCCTGATTGTGCCGGGCTTTTCAAAGATCACGCTCGGGGAAAACGACATCGCTAAAATGCAGGGCAGATATGCCAATAAAGAAGAGGCTTATACGGTAATTGCCGACACGAAAAAACACCGTTTGAGGATACGCATTGTGAAGGGGCATTCACCTCTCAAAATGATCATACCCACTCTGGCCTTAGAAAAAAACAGGTTGCTTAATCCCTCTCAGGGAATTATATTTGACTTTAATTCATTACAGGATGCGCAGTATAAATACTGTGAAATGAAAGTGAACGGCGCAAAATTAAAGCTGGAAAGAGTAACAAAATAAATCTGCCCCGAAAATGTATACAACTCAATTCAGCTGTTATGGGCTAAGGCCTGTATATTCAAGGCGCCTGGCTGTTCTTATCGCATTTTCCATAGTGCCCCTGGTTTGTTATGGCGTCAATGTATACCTGGGAAACCAGGTCCCGAAAGCACTGAAGGGCTCCAACCCGTATTTCCTGATCGCCTTTGGGCTACTGACGGCCTGGTGGCTCATCATTTATTTTACGCGGCGTTTTAAGATCAATCTCTATGGCGATGAGCAAAGCCTGAGTATTGAGGTCAATGATCCGGAGCTGAACGATCCTGTTGAGATCCGCTATCCCTTCTCACTTTCGAAGCAATGGATCCGGCGCAAGAACGGGGAAACATACATCAAAGAACTATTCCTCACCTTTCTGGATCAGCACGAGGCCCCGGTACTTACATTTAAAGGCTCGCTGGGCGATTTGCGCGATGTGCCTTCCGGCTTCGTTTACGTTGAGATAAACAGCGATGACCGCAGGCAACTAAAACTATCCGACCGCTTGTATACAGCTAAAGTCAAGGATCTGGAAGATGCCCTGCAGATTCACCTCAATTACCTGGCTGCACGAAAAACGAATTTAAATTCCTGAGAATGATACTCTATCCAAAAATGCTACACCCCCGTTTGCATACCATGAAGCTGAATTGTGTTGCGTACCTGTGCTTTGCCGTCGCAGGATCATGTCTGCTTTCGTGCCAGTCATCTGCCGATAAAGCCAACCAGGTGCTGAACGATGCTATGCAGATGAACCAGGTTGCAGATAATGTTCCGGCCAGCGACAGTATGCAGCTTCCCATTCAACAGTCGGCCTATACAGGGCCTGTGAAATCGGCGCCAACGCAGGAAGACCTGATCGCAGGCTGCAAGGTGAAATCTGTCAGGCAAACGTATGAGGGCGGCTGGATACTTACGGTTTACGATAGAAAAGGATATAAACAAAGCGAGGAGAGCGACTATTCCGGAAAGAAGACCTACAGCCATAAACTCGATAGCAAAGGCAGGCTTGTGCAGGAAAAGACGAAGTACAAGGACGGCACTGCCTTTACGACAGATTATAGCTACAATGATGAGGGTAAACTGATCAGGAAAGTTTTTACAGACAGCGATGGCAAAGCCTCAGTAACGGAAATTGAATACAATGCATCCCTTAACACCCGTACCGAGCATTCATCCACCGGTGTGGATAAAGAATTTTACGACAACCGGGGCTTGCGCGTACGTTTTGAATCGTATGACGACAAAGGAAAAATGGTCGGATACGGCGAGGCCGTTTACGATAAAGACGGTTTAAAGCAAAGCGAAACGGCACGCATCATGGGAATGAGTACCCATGACGAAATGAACTACAACGAGAAGGGCCAGCTGCTCGAACAGCACCGCACCGGGATCCTCGATGTGTATTTCCGGTTTGAGTACAACGAAAAAGGCCTCAAGACCAGCGAGAAGACGGTGAAGAACGGCAGGCAAGAAGAAACGGTTTACGAGTACACCTATTATTAGAAACGTCAGACCTGCGAATGCCATGCCTCTACGGAAGCTCTCCGGATAAGGCAGTCACTATACACGGATCCCGATAAGGCACACATCGTCTACCTGCTCGAGCGATCCTTTCCAGCGTTCGAATGCTTCCGTCACTGCTTGCTTCTGCAAATCCACAGGCATGTTCGCTACCGAAAGAAGAAGCTCCTGAAGCGCGCGGTACTTGAACTTTTTACCTTTAGGCCCGCCAAACTGATCGGCATATCCGTCTGTAAACAAATAGATCATATCGCCTGCTTCCAGGGCTACGCTATGCTGGGAAAAAGGAACGCTGTCGCGGTCGTGCTTGCCCACCGGCATTTTATCGGCTGCCAGCACCAGTAGCTCCTGTCTCCTCACGATCCAGATGGGATTGTTGGCAGCCGCATAACTCAGGTCGCGCCTGGCAAAGTCAAGGCTTAAGAGGCAGCAATCCATGCCATCCTTGCCACCTTCAGCACTTCCATCGTTCGACAAATGGCGGATGATCTTTGTGCGGGTGGCGTTCAGAATATCGGCCGGTTGTAGCAGCTTGTCGGCATTCACCGCTTCGTTGAGGCAGCTGATGTTGAGCATGCTCATGATCGATCCGGGAACACCATGCCCGGTGCTGTCGGCAACAGCCAGCAAAAAGCGGCCATTGCCCAGGACGGAGCTCCAGTAAAAATCACCGCTCACCACATCCTTGGGTTTAAACATGAGGAAATACTCTTTTAAGTTTTCGGCCAACTGTTGCTCGCTGCTGAGCAGGGCATACTGGATGCGTTTTGCATAGTTGATGCTATCCAGGATTTCCTTCTGCTTGGCTTCGATGATGAGGTTTTTCGCGGAAACGTCATTTTTTTGACGGCGGATAATGTCGTTATCTTTTTGTTTTCGTCTGTAGCTGATGATGGCCGCAATCAGAAAGGCGAAAGACACCACCACCACGCCTGCGAGAAGGTAATTAATGGTTTTTTGCTTTTTCTGGGATTCGCTCAGCAGTGAGATCTGGCCTTCTTTTTTCTCGACTTCATGGATGGTATTGATCTCCGATAGTTTTTCCTTCAGGTTTTTGGCATAAAGCGTATCCTTTAAATTTAAGGCGTCAACGAGCACTTCGTAAGAGCGTTCGTAGTTTTTATTTTTATGAAGAATTCTTCCCAGCTGGTATTTCAAGCCTATCTCCTTGCTAAGATCGGGTAAGCTTTTCAGCATTATCAGGGCCGAATCTGCAAAGGCCACCGCTTCGGGGAAGCGCCCTTTTTTTGTCAGGATCTCAGCATGGTTGCTGAAAGATGTGGTCTTCAGGTAATTTTCGATGGGATTGGTTTCGATGATCTGAAGCGCCTCATTACTATAATACTCGGCAGCCGCATAATTTTTCAGCTCAAGGTATTCGTGGCACATGTTATTGCATACCATGAGCAGATCGGAAACGTTGCCTTTGGCCTTAGTGGCGGTGTAACTCTCTGTATATAAGGCCAATGCTTCGCGGGGCTTGTTGATCGTGCCGTACACGTTGGCAAGGTTGATTTTCAGGGAATAATTTAACACCACATCGTCCAGCTTTTCAGAAATAGCGATTCCCTTTTTATAATTGCTGATGCTGTTATTGAAATCATTGATGCTGTAAAACAGCGACCCCAGGCTATTATACAGTTTCGACAGGCCGATGTCGAATTTCACGCGGATGAATTTTTTTTCCGCTTCCAGGAAACATTGAATCGCCTTGTCATTTAAGCCGCTCTCGGTATAACAAATGCCCATGTTGGTCAGGGACCGCCCCATGCCAAGCTCATCGTGAATGACCTCCTGGATGGCTAAGGCCTGCTGATGATACAGGATGGCGGAATCGTTCCGCCCCGTGTAACTATAGGCTGAGGCGACGGTGTTGAGCGAAAACGCCAGCAAACGCCTGTTTTCCGAATACCCGGCCAGCCTGTTGGCTTCAAAGGCAAGGGCGAGTGAGCGCGAAGGGTTTTCTGAAAACAGAGCGCGTGCCTCATCAATTTTGGATTGTACCAACACGGTATCGCTCTGCGCAAATACATGGCCGATGGATAAGAAAAGAAAGGCAATGCGGAACATTACCGGATTATACATGGCTATGGTACGCCTCATGATCGTTCGGGACACTGAAGGCGTTCTTACATGTTGCGCCTGTACTGACCGCCCACCTCAAACAGGCATTTGGTGATCTGACCCAGCGACATGTACTTCACGGCTTCCATCAGCTCATTGAAAATATTCATGTTCTGAATGGCAGCCGCCTGGAGCTTATGCACCATTTGCCCGTATTGGTCTGCATGCGTTTTATGCAGCTCGGCAAGCATCGAGATCTGGTACTCTTTCTCTTCAGTTGTAGAGCGGATCACCTCTTTCGGGATGATCGTCGGGCTGCCCTTGCTCGACAGGAAGGTATTCACACCGATGATCGGGTATTCGCCTGTATGCTTCAGTGTTTCATAGTATAAGCTCTCTTCCTGGATCTGACCGCGTTGGTACATGGTTTCCATCGCGCCCAGCACGCCGCCACGCTCCGAAATACGGTCAAACTCTTTCAGCACCGCTTCTTCCACCAGGTCGGTCAGCTCTTCGATGATGAAGGAGCCTTGCAGCGGGTTCTCGTTTTTCGCGAGGCCCAGCTCACGGTTAATGATCAGCTGGATGGCCATGGCCCTTCTTACCGATTCCTCGGTAGGCGTCGTGATCGCTTCGTCATATGCATTGGTGTGCAGGGAGTTGCAATTATCATAGATCGCGTACAGCGCCTGTAAGGTTGTACGGATATCGTTGAAGTCGATCTCCTGCGCGTGAAGCGAACGACCGGATGTCTGAATGTGGTATTTCAGCATCTGGCTGCGCTCATTGCCCTTGTAGCGGTACTTCATGGCCTTGGACCAGATGCGGCGGCTCACACGGCCGATCACGCTGTACTCAGGGTCGATGCCGTTGCTGAAGAAGAAGGATAAGTTCGGCGCAAAATCATCGATGTGCATGCCGCGGCTCAGGTAATATTCTACAAAGGTGAAACCGTTGGCCAGGGTGAAGGCAAGCTGCGAGATAGGATTGGCGCCGGCTTCCGCAATGTGGTAGCCGCTGATAGACACCGAGTAAAAGTTCCTTACTTTCTGGTCGATGAAATATTGCTGCACGTCGCCCATCACCCGGAGGCTGAACTCTGTGCTGAAAATGCAGGTATTCTGCGCCTGGTCTTCTTTCAGGATGTCGGCCTGTACCGTGCCGCGCACCTGCGATAAGGTCGTTGCTTTGATCTTTTCGTAAACCTCTTTCGGCAATACCTGGTCGCCGGTAACACCGAGCAGCATCAGGCCCAGGCCGTTGTTGCCATCCGGCAGATCGCCCTGGTAAGTCGGGCGTACGGTTCCCTTGGCTTTGTAGATGGCTTTGATTTTTTCCTCCACTTCTTTTTCCAGGCCATGCTCTTTGATGTACAGTTCGCATTGCTGGTCGATGGCCGCATTCATGAAGAATGCCGCGATCGTTGGCGCAGGGCCGTTGATGGTCATGGACACCGAAGTTTTCGGATCGGCCAGGTTAAAGCCGCTGTATAATTTTTTCGCATCATCGAGGCAGCAGATGCTCACCCCCGAGTTGCCGATCTTGCCGTAAATATCCGGGCGGTAATCCGGATCGTTTCCGTAAAGGGTTACGCTGTCGAAGGCTGTGCTTAAGCGTGCTGCGGGCAGTCCCTTGCTCACATAGTGGAAGCGCTTATTGGTGCGCTCCGGTCCGCCTTCGCCGGCAAACATTCGCGTCGGATCCTCGCCTTCACGCTTGAAAGGATAGATCCCGGCGGTGTATGGGAAATCTCCCGGGAAATTTTCCTGTAAATTCCATTTCAGGATATCACCCCAGGCGCTGTATTTCGGTGAGGCGATCTTCGGCACCTGGGTGTGGGAAAGCGATTCGTAGTGCGTGGCAATTTTCAGGACCTTATCGCGCACCTTAAATTCATAAAACTCATTGCTGAACAATTTCTTTTTCGCCTCCCAGTTTTCGATCACCAGCATGTTATGAGGGTCGAGGTCCAGCTTTGTTTTTTCATACGCTTCCTGCAGGCCCTTGAGCAGGCGGTCTTTGTCATCCATAGTGGAAGCAGAGATCGTGTCGATGGTTTTCCGGATGCCGTATAATTTCTGTGCCACTTCCGCCTGCTGTTCCGCTTTCTTGTCGTAGCTGCGGTTGTTCTCCGAGATTTCGCTCAGGTAGCGGGTTTTGGAAGGAGGAATGATGTAGATCTTTTCGCTCATCTCTTCCGTAATATGAAAGTTGGAGCTCAGGTTTTTGTTTCCTGTTTTCTCAACGATCTTATCCATGACCGCTTTGTAGAGGCGGTTCATGCCCGGGTCGTTGAACTGAGAAGCAATGGTGCCGAATACAGGGATATCCTCATCGGCAATTTCCCATAAGTTGTGGTTGCGCTTGTATTGTTTTTTTACGTCGCGGATGGCATCCAGAGCCCCGCGCTTATCAAATTTATTCAACGCAATAATGTCGGCAAAATCCAGCATGTCGATCTTTTCGAGCTGGGTGGCGGCGCCGTATTCCGGTGTCATCACATACAGGCTCATGTTGGAGTGCTCGATGATCTCCGTGTCGCTTTGCCCGATGCCCGACGTTTCTAAAATAATAAGGTCGAAATGTGCAGCCTTGCAGATATTCACGGCATCCTGCACGTACTTGCTTAACGCTAAATTGCTCTGGCGTGTGGCCAGCGAGCGCATGTACACGCGATCGTTTTTAATGGCATTCATCCGGATCCTGTCGCCCAGCAACGCCCCGCCGGTCTTGCGTTTGGAAGGGTCTACCGAAATGATCGCGATCTGCTTGTCCTTAAAGTCAATCAAAAAGCGGCGTACCAGCTCATCCACGAGGCTCGATTTGCCGGCGCCGCCGGTTCCTGTGATGCCCAATACCGGCGTGGAAGATACTTTTGCCTTGCTTTCGATGTCTTTCAGCACACCGGTATTTTCCTCGTTGAAGTTCTCGGCTGCCGAAATAATTTTGGCAATGGACTTAAAATCCTTCTGGGCAAATTTGGTGATCTCCCCGTTGAGGTTAGTGCCTGTGGCGTAATCGCACTGGCGCAACAGGTCGTTGATCATGCCCTGCAGGCCCAGCACCGCGCCGTCTTCCGGCGAATAGATGCGGGTGACGCCGTAGTCGTGGAGTTCCTTGATTTCGGTCGGCACGATCACGCCGCCGCCGCCGCCGAAAACCTTGATGTTCTCGCCGCCGTTCTCGCGCAGCAGGTCGATCATGTACTTGAAGAATTCCACGTGGCCGCCCTGGTAGGACGTGATCGCAATGCCCTGCACGTCTTCCTGCAGCGCCGCGTTGACGATCTCCTGCACCGAGCGGTTGTGCCCCAGATGGATCACTTCGGCACCTGTCGCTTGCAGGATGCGGCGCATGATGTTGATCGACGCGTCGTGCCCGTCAAAGAGCGCGGCGGCGCTGACGAAACGCACTTTGTGCGTGGGCTTGTAGGGAACGAGTAGCTTGGCAACGGAAAGGTCGGTCATGAGGGGCTTGCTCCATAGAGATCGAAACAACTGCAGGTGCACTCATCATAGAAAGCCGGCGCCGATAAAGCCATTGCCGGTGATGCCGTCAACAATGTAATTTCTGCCAAAGTAGAATATCCTGTAAATACACGGTTCTACGAGTCCCTAATGCCTGATCCTGATAAATCTGCCAAGCGAGTTTCCGGAGTGCCGCGCGAAGCAAGCCGCGTTGCTGGCGCACCGACCCGCACCCAACCCAACGTTTACCTTCCGCGGGCAACGGTCGCCATCGGCTTTGTGCGGGGCATGCTGTCGGCCCTGGCGCATCGAGGCATCGATCCCGCGCCGTTGCTGGAAGCCGCCGGCATCGCCGCAGCAGTGATCGAAGACCCGGCGGCGCGCGTGCCTGTCGACCGCTACGCCGCGCTCTACACTCTGCTCAATCATCAGCTCGACGATGAAGCCTTCGGATTGTTCGCAACGCCGATGCGCTGCGGCAGCTACGAGTTTCTCTGCCGCAGCGTCATCACCGCGCCGACGTTGGCCGATGCGCTGGAACGCAGCGCACGCTTTTTGCGTCTGGTGCTGCCCGATCTTGTCGTTGCCCTTGAGCGCGATCACGGCGAAGCACGGTTACGCATCGTCGAAACGCGTCCGCTCTACATCGGCCGCGTTTTCGCTTTCGAATGGCTGTTGCGACTGCTGCACGGCTTGAGTTCCTGGCTGGTCGGGATGCGCATCATGCTAGACGCAGTCGCCTTTCCTTATCCGCGCCCGGCCCATGCCGACGACTACGCGCTGATCTACACGGCAAGCTCGACATTTTCCGATGACTCTGGCGGAGGGGCGCTGGTTGTCACCTTTGCCGCCAACCTTCTTGATCTGCCGATCCGCCGTGATGAGGCGGCATTGAAATCATTCCTCGTCGGCGCGCCGGGCAAGCTGACGCTGCTCTACCGCCGCGACCGCGAAATGGCTCTGCGCGTACACGCCAGCCTGCGCGACGCGCTGCCGGAAGCCAAGCCGCTCGCCGAAGTCGCCCGGGAGTTGCATCTGTCGCCGCGCACCCTGCACCGACGGCTCGAAGACGAAGGGTCGAGTTTTCAGGCGATCAAGGATGC
>DGQK01000002.1 GCA_002390745.1 Bacteroidetes bacterium UBA4416
TGGCGGCGCAGCTTATGGCGGCGGCGGCGGCGGAAGCAGTTACGCAGCAGCTTCCGTAAGTTCGGTAGTTCACACACAAGGCTACCAAAACGGAACTGGCCTTGTTATTATTTCATACGGGCCTTCTCCTGTTGCAATCAATTCAACAAGCCTCAATGTTTGCAGCGGATCGACCGCAACCTTAAGCACGGTAAGCCTGCAATCCTATACCTGGAGCAATGGCGTTACAACTGCAACGACACAGGTAAGCCCTACCGCAACCACGGTCTATTCTCTACAGGGAACGAATCTCTCGGGCTGCCCTGTAGCCGGAACGATCAGCATCGGCATCATTTCACAGCCCACGCTCATGATATCTCCCACATCGCCCTCGGTATGTACCGGCAATAGTACCACCTTAACGGCAAGCGGAAGCGCCGGCAGCTACTCCTGGAGCACAGGAGCTACAACAGCCAGTGTTTCCGTATCTCCAACAGTAAGCACGAATTATACCGTTACGGGAGCTAATGCCTGCGGAACGGCCTCTACCGTTGCCAGCGTGTTTGTTACCGGCGCTCCGGTGCTTACCTTACCTACATCAACAACGGTGTGCGGGAGCGGATCTGTAACCCTATCTGCCGGCGGAAGCGCCAGCACTTACTCCTGGAGCACAGGAGCCACGACCGCCAGCATTTCCGTATCGCCCACAGTCACTACCAGTTATACTGTCGCAGGTACAGGCTCCTGCGGAACATCCAGCGCAGTAACCACGGTTTCTCCGGGGACGGCGCCTACCGTAACCGCTGTTTCATCTGCAACAACCACTTGCAGCGGAAGCCCGGTTATACTCACTGCAAGTGGAACCGGAGGCAGCACCTATTCGTGGAGTACCGGTGCAAGCACGCCAAGCATTTCTGTGTCACCGACAGTTTCAACGGTTTATACGGTAACTGCAACCAACAGCTGCGGCACAGCAACAGCAAGCATCTCGCAGAATGTGGCCGTGTGCACAGGGCTCAACGCATCTTTAAGCCCGGAAATGCGCCTTTATCCCAATCCCGCCACCGACCTGCTCTATGTTTCTTTGCCTCTTTACCTGCTATCCGGAAACACAAGCGTTGAGATCACCGATGCTGTAGGAAAGCTGGTGCTGAAAGAGTCCCTGAACAAGGATGTTTCTACCCTGAAACTCGATAGCCTCGATCACGGAATTTACTTCGTTAAAATCCTGTACAACCATGAACTGATTAAAACAGAGAAAGTTGTAAAACAATAAGAACATAAGCCAATAAAAAAAAGGAACTCGAGTGAGTTCCTTTTTTATTGGGATCCGTTATTTTACCTCGGCCTTCCACCACCACCTGACCTTTGTCCGTGGCCGCCGCCACCGGGCGCATGCATCTGCTGCCTGGGCATCGACTGCTGCTGCATGTGCTGGCGGGGTTGTTGTTGCATGGGCTGTTGCTTCGGCTGCATGGGCTGTTGTTGTTGCATTTGTTGCTTCGGCATTTCCTGCTTCGGCTGTATGTTCTGGCGTGGCTGCTGTTGCATGGGTTGCTGTTTCACGGGCTGTTGTGGCTGCATCTGGCTTTTATCAGGCTTTTGCTGAACGCCATGCTGCCTCTCCGGCTGGCTCTGCATTTTCCCCGGATTCTGGTTCTGGTTCCGGATACCATCGCTTTTCTGAGGCTGAAGATTTTGTTTCTGGAAATTCTGCTTATCGCGTGCAGGCCGGTTGTTATACCTCTGTCCTCTCGGCGTATTATCTTTATAGGTCATTTGCTTTTGACCGTAAAAACCGGATTCGCGGTGATTGCGCACCATCTGCGAGCTGGTTCTGCGGCCATAATACCAGTTATGAACACGGGGCGAGCGGTAATAGCTTACCCTGTGATAGTAGGGGTAATGGTAGTGCCATGCTCTGCGGTAGTGGTACCTCCAGTAAACAGGTGCCCAGGGATCCCACCACACCGGATAGGTGCGCCAATACCAGGGCGATACCCAGACCGCGTAGCTCGGCCCGTAGATATACTGCACGGAAGGCCAGCCCCATACATTGACCACTACCGGCGGATTTGGATTGCTGTTGTAATAGTTGTTGGTTGTACTATTATTATTGACAGTGGCAGGTTGCCTGTTGCTGTCATCGCTGGTAGAGTACACATCGTCGTTGCTGCCGGTGTTGCCGCTGCCGGTGGTTCTGGCATTAGTGTTTTTATCAGCGTTTTCGTCTTTCGGCTCTATGATGTAATCTTTACCGTAGAGCTCTTCGTCGCCCACGATCTGCACATGCGCTTTATCAGTTCCTGTTTTTTCAACCTCTATCACCGCTACATCCTGTTTCTCGGTTTCGGAAACATCCACCTGGAGCACCAGCGTATGGGCATCCCCGTCTTTTTTATCGATCACTTTCACGTAATCTACTTTTCCATCGCCGTCGAGGTCGAGGTTATTCACACTGTTATCGTTACTGTTAATGGCTTTTTCAAAAGCTTCGGGGGTATCGGCTTTCTTAAACAATTCGAGGGCGCCATAAAGGTCAAAGTTGTCTCCCGGGAGGCCGAGGGAGTCGGGTTTTGTTTGCGAGAAGGCATTAGAGCCTAACATCAGACAAACGAGGGCGGAGGTTAATCTTAAAGCTTTCATGATGTGCATTTGACTTAAACAGATATGAGCAAGTTTAATACCATGAAAACCGATATGTCCCGAAATGGTGCTAAGATATGTTAAAGCAGAATCTCGCTCTAGTTTGTTTTAAGAATAGGAATTGCTTCCTCTATGATGCTCTTGAACATAGTATGCAAAGCATCTTTCAAGATAGGTCCCATAATGTCTACCATAAAATATCCAACACCATATCCAATCTTTGTGAGTACCGGCTCAATGACCTGGAAGTCTACTGATGTATAACCGCTCTTATCACTGGTGGCATACACATCGTCATCACTTTCGTCGCTCCAGGTATCAGCTATTATTGTTTCAGCAGTTGCTATGGCCGGTTCATCTTCCGACTCTATGATATGGTTTTTTCCGTAAAGTTCTTCATCACCAATTATCTTCATATTCGTTTTATTATTGCCGGCTTTTTCCATCTCTATTACCGCTACGTTTTGTATTTCGGAGACTGATACGGCTACCTGCAATATAAGCGTATAAACGTCACTGTCTTTTTTATCTACGACTCTTACATAGTCTGCTTTGCCGTCGCCGTCAAGGTCGAGCTTATTCACTTCGTTACCGTCGGAGTTAATGGCCTTTTCAAAATTTTCAGGAGTATCGGTCTTCTTAAACAACTCAAGGGCGCCATACAAGTCAAAATTGTCTCCGGGAAGACCGAGGGATTTGATGTTTGTTTGTGCAAAGGTATTGGAACCTAACTAAAAACAAACGATGGCTGAAGTTAATTTCAGATCTTTAATCATCGAGGTGAGTTAACTAAGGCTACTATAACAAGGATTATACCACGATAGTGAAAAAAATCATAAGTTAAAAAAGTCTTTTATACCTTATTTCCAAAAGTCGTAGTAGTTGAACCACTGGTGTGGATACAGACGCACCATCCGCTCCAGCTCGGCCACGTATTGCTGCAAAAGCTCCTTGCACACCGCTTCTACGTCTTTCTCGTTTCTCACGCGCTTTACGTCAATGGGTTTGAGGGTGGAGAACTCATAGGTAAACTTCCCGTCTTTTACTGCAAATACAATACACAGAGGTACGCCAAATTTTGCCGCCAGGATAAAAGGGCCCGCCGGGAACTTTGCCGGGCTGCCGAAGAAATCCGCCGTCAGCGTTTTGGCGCCTTCGCGGTAACGGTCGCCGTGCATCACAACCAGCTCGTTATTGCTGAAGGCCTTATGCAATTCGATGATGTGGCTTTTGCTTTCCTCGTCGATGGAGATGACATTGATCTTTTTTTTGGTCATGACACCGTCCATATATTGCTTCACCTCTTCCTTCTCGTTGGTGTACATCAATATGTTGAAGGCTGTGCCAAGGCGGTTGAGGCCCTGGCCTGCCACTTCCCAGTTTCCGATATGCGCACTTACCAAGATGCCTCCTTTGCCCATAGCCGCAAGCTCATCGAGGTAATGGCCCTGCACACTCCTGGTTTTAATGATATTTTTGATCCCGGCCATTACGGTAACTTTATCGATGATGGTCTGGCCCAGCAGGAAATTGTTTTTGTAAACCGCCAGGCGGGCCTTCAGGGGCGAATAGTGATGTGCTTTAATAAAGTAGTCGCGGATGTACTTGTTGGGTTTCGAAAACAGGAAGTAATAGAACGCCACAAAACGAAGGATAAAGTAAGCGGGACGTAAGCCAAAGGTATTGAGGATAAAGCCAAAGATCTTAAAGCCGAGCACTTTTCCCTTCGATTGTCCGTCCCAAGTTTGTGTATCTGCCATACTCTATAACAAAAAAACAAAACACGGCCGGTGTTTTGTTTTTAAATGAAATCGCTGTTTTGCAATGTGTTTTAGGCTACTTCTTTTTCCTGTACTTTTTTGTAGCAATAGTTATAAAAATCCTGGAAGGTATGAATGGTTGTAAAATCTTCACCTTTCACTTTAAATCCGAAATTACTTTCAATGACAACTACTAAATCAACGTAGTCGAGGCTGTCAAGCTCTAATGTTTCTCTTAAATTGGCATCGGGGGTAATCTTACTCTCATCCACCTCAAACTCTTCTACTAAAAAGTTATTCACCGTTTTGATAATCTCTGCTTCTGTCATAATAATTTTGTAAAACGCGTCCTAAATTTACTTATACAAAATTAGCTAAATTTTTTGATAATCAAAGTAGAATTTGTGCCGCCAAAGCCGAAAGAATTAGACAGAATGGTCCCCAGAGAGGCTTCGCGGGTTTGTGCGATGATATTCAATTTTGCGGAGTCCTCGTCCGGATTTTCGAAATTGATATTCGGTGCAATAAAGTCGTTCTGCATCATGAGCGTAGAGTATACAATTTCGCTGGCGCCTGCCATCCAGCACTCATGGCCTGTCATTGACTTGGTAGAGCTCACGGGCGTTTTGTGTTCGCCAAACAGGTTGTAAATTGCCTGCGCTTCTACCTTATCGCCGCCGGGTGTAGAGGTTGCATGTGCATTGATATAATCCACGTCTTTGGCCTGTATGCCCGATTCGCGTAGTGCCATGGCCAGTGAGCGTGTTTGCCCATCGACGCTGGAATTGCTAATGTGCTCGCCGTTGCTAGAAAAACCGTAGCCAATCACTTCCGCCAGGATCTTTGCACCTCGCTTTTGTGCCGACTCGAGGCTTTCCAGGATAACCGTAGCCGCTCCGCCACTTGGGATGAGGCCGTCGCGGTCCCTGTCGAAGGGGCGGGAAGCTTTCGCCGGCTCGTTCTCGCGGATGGAAAAGGCACTGAGGCCATCAAAGGCTCCAAAGGTATAATTATTGGTTTCCTGGGTGCCACCGCAGATGACCTGCTGCTGCAATCCCCACTTGATCATGAGGTAACCCATGCCAATGGAGTGTGAACCACTGGCACAAGCTGCACCAAGCGTATAGTTAATTCCTTTCAATTTGAAGATGGTGCTCAGGTTCATGGTTGCCGTGCAGTTCATCGTCTGAAAAATAGCGCCGGAACCCAGCAGGGTCGTATCTTTTTTTGCCCGTACAATGTCGTTGGCTTCGATGGTAGCACCGGCCACGCTGTCGTTCCCGTAGATGATCCCTACTTCATTGGCATCGATGAAATCCTGCTCCATGCCGGCTACTTTCAGGGCTTCGATGGTTGCCATGTAAGCATACTCGGCAGGTTCTGCCATGCCCACCCGCTGTCTTCTGTCGAGCAGGCCTTTGAGCTGCGGCCTTTCCACAAAGCCTGTCAGCCCGCTCCGGTAACCCATTTCTTTACGTGCCGGATCAAGTACAATTCCTGATTTTCCTTCCATCAAAGAGTTTTTCACTTCATCCAGGTTTTTTCCGAGGCAGCTCCAGGCTCCTATTCCTGTTATAACGACTCTGTTCATGTTAATTAATTTTTGAATTGCTGAATTAATGAGTTGGCGAATTTACTTTAACTATCCAACTCATTCATTCTCTATCTCCCTAACTGTATAGCCCTCCGTTCACTGAAATGACCTGCCCTGTAACATAGGACGAATCTTTACCGGCAAGAAAGGCTACTACTCCGGCTACTTCCTCAGGCTCGCCGAAACGCTGCATCGGCACCATGGCTTTGTAGTCCGCTTCGTTGATTTCCTGCGTCATATCGGTTTTGATAAAACCAGGCGCTACGGCATTTACTGTAATGCCACGCTTACCAACTTCCTGCGCTAATGCTTTGGTGGCAGCAATCACAGCACCTTTGGATGCCGAGTAATTGGTTTGCCCCGGCATGCCTTTTAATCCCGATAAGGAAACGATATTGATGATCCTTCCCTTACGCTTGCCGAGCATGTGCTTCACCACATGGCGGGTCACATTGTAGAAGCCATCAACCGTAATGTCCATCACCCTGTGCCAGTCGTCGGGATTGATAAATACCATCAGGTTATCGCGGCGGATGCCGGCATTGTTCACCAGCACCGCAATGCTTTTATCCTTGTTGTTATCGATCCATTTCTCCACATGCGCGTCCACGTCGGCCATCACGCTTACATCGAATTTCATCAGCACGGCGTCTACACCTTTCGCTTTCACAAGCTCCTGTGTTTTTAAAGCTTCTTCATCATTGGAGGTGTAATTGATGATGATGTTGTAGCCCATGTCTGCCAGTCGCAAACAGATGGCTTTTCCTATACCGCGGCTGGCGCCGGTTACCAATGCGTATTCCATGATTAAACTTGTGTTTTTGCGGAGCCGAAACATTAGCTGTCGCTGTCTACCCTTCGACTCCGCTCAGGGTGACAGAAAACGTTCTAAAGTATTTCGATATGGTTATAAAAAATAAAATCCCTGACTGCTTTTACTTCCTTGTAGCGGATATTGTCTTCCACAAAACAAGGGAACACTTTGCGGAGTTTATCGTAAGCATCTTTGGCCCTGGAAGATAATTTATCATTCATCTTCAGGTAATCAATGGCCTGCAAAATAGTCATCCACTCAATAGCAAGCACTTCGTAGCTGTTGAGGATCACTTTGCGGCAAATCAAAGCAGCATTGCTGCCCATACTCACCACATCCTGGTTATCGTTATTACTCGGGATGCTGTGCACATACATCGGGTTGGAAAGCATCTGGTTTTCGGCGGTGGTAGAAGTTGCCGTAAACTGAACGCCCTGCATGCCGAGGTTAAGGCCCAGTGTTCCATGGTTAACAAAAGGAGGCAGGATATTGTTGAGTTTGTTATTCAGCAGGAAATTGAGCTGCCTTTCGGCAAGCATGGATAATTTCGTCACCGAAATTTTTAATTTGTCCATTTCCAGGGCGACATAGTCGCCGTGGAAGTTACCACCATGGTATACATTTTTGCGTTCCCAATCTACGATCGGGTTATCGTTGGCGGAGTTGATCTCGTTGATGAGGACCTCTCTCGCATAGTTGACTGTGTCTACAATCGGACCGGCGATTTGCGGCACGCAGCGGATGGAATAGTATTCCTGCATTTTTTCCACGAGTACATCCACTTCCACTTTCTGGTTGTAGTGGTGCTCTTCGCGGCTTTTCACCAGCTTACTGTCTTTGAGGGTTTCCTGTAAAGCCCTGGCTACGGCATTTTGCCCGTAGTGGTGTTTTACTTCATTCAAAGGTGTGGAGTAATGATCGTCGAAACTCTGAACGAGCTCCATGATGGTGGCCGACGCCAGGATGCTCCAGTTCATGAGGTTCTCCGCATAAATGACATTGAGCATGCCAATGCCGCTCATGGCAGATGTTCCGTTCATGAGTGCCAGACCTTCGCGGATGTGAATCTCCATTGGCTTCACCTGTTCTTTTTCGAAAGCTTCTGCTGTACTGGTGATGACGCCGTTATAATACACTTCGCCTTCGCCGATAAGCGTGAGGGCCAGGTGTGCGAGCTGCACGAGGTCGCCGCTGGCGCCCAGGCCCCCGTGTTCGTAGATCACGGGGGAAATGTTTTTGTTGATCAGGTCCTTGATGAGGATGAGCGTATCGGGGTGAATGCCCGCATAGCCCTGCATCAAGGTATTTAAGCGCGCCAGCATCACCGCTTTACAATCTATTTCCGGAATGGGATTTCCCGCACCCGAGCAGTGGCTGCGGATGAGGTTATATTGTAACTTTACCTGATCGTCGTGATTGATGCGGTACTGAGCCATTGGCCCAAAACCGGTGTTGATGCCGTAAATCAGCTTTTCACGTGTAAATTCTTTTAAAAAATAATGGCTGCGGTATACTTTCCGCAATGCTTCTTCATCTAATTCAAGATGCAAATTATTAATTAAAACCTTGTAGAAATCGTCCGCCGAAATTTTCTTATCTCCTATTTTTACCATAATAATTTGTGCAATTTACAAAAATACACTATTTTCCGTATCCCCACAGTTGGGTATTTTTATTTTATAAATAAACGTTAAAAAAAACGATTTTTGCCCTTTTTCCATTCAAATCTTTGCTACTTTGGGGCTTTTAAAAGTGATAGAATATAAAAAGAGGATGAATTTTTTTACCAAAGACAACAAAACCGCTTTCGAGGCCATTTCTTCCGCCCAGTTTATTGCTTTTGCTCCTATTCTGTTTCAGGCATCCAAAGCGCTGCGTGATTTTGGAATTCTGGAAGCAGTGAGCAAAAGCGGGGAAGAAGGAATCACACTACAGGAAATATATCCGCAGGTAAAGCTATCGGAATACGGCGCCCGGGTGCTCCTGGAAGCCGGACTGGGTATAGGGCTCCTGCTGAGGAACAACGATAAATATACGATCACCAAAACCGGGCATTTTATCCTGAATGACCGCATGACCCGGGTGAATATGGATTTTTCGAACGATGTGTGCTACGAAGGCATGTTCTCGCTTGCCGACAGCATCAAAGAAGGAAAGCCTACAGGATTAAAAGCCCTCGGCGACTGGCCAACGATTTACGAAGGCTTGTCTATTCTGCCGCAGCCGGCAAAGGACAGCTGGTTTCACTTCGACCATTATTACTCTGACGGTTCTTTTGACCTGGCTCTGAAGCACGTCTTCAAATACCATCCGAAACACATCCTGGATATCGGTGCCAACACCGGCAAGTTTACACTGAAGAGCATGGCCAAAGATCCCGATGTGAAAGTGACCTTGCTTGATCTTCCGATCCAGCTCAATGTGGCCCGGCAAAATATCGAAAAAGCAGGCTACAGCGACCGCGTAGGCTATCACCCGATCGATATCCTGATTGATGCCAACCGTTTTCCGAAAGGGGCGGATGCCATCTGGATGAGCCAGTTCCTCGATTGTTTCAGCGAAGACGAGATCGTGAGTATCCTGAAACGCTGCCATGAAGCTATTTCCGACGATGGCCATATTTTTATCATGGAAACGTTCTGGGACAAGCAAAAGTTCGAGGTGGGCGCTTTCAGCCTCCAGATGACCTCTCTCTATTTTACGAACCTTGCCAACGGCAACAGCCAGATGTACGACAGCGCGGTCTTCAACAAGCTGATCGATAAAGCGGGCCTGAAGATCGTGGAACAGATCGACCAGGTAGGCGTGAGCCATACGCTACAGATCTGCAAACGTAAATAATGCTCCGCGATATTATATTTCCCTCCGATGTTGAGCTTATGGTGAGAACCTTTTACGGGCGACTGCTACAGCATGATGAGGTGAAGCCTGTATTTGAAGGGATAGACGTGGAGCAGCACATGCCGCATATGATTGCTTTCTGGGAATTTGTGTTGCTGGATAAGGCCGGCTATACCACCAATGTATTTGACAAGCACGTGAACCTGCCGCTCAAATCGGAGCATTTTACGCTCTGGCTGGAAACCTTTGAAAACACGGTGCGAAGCCTCTTTGCAGGCGAAAAAGCGGAGATGGCCATCCAGAGGGCGCAGAGCATCGGCTATTCTTTCCAGCAGAAGCTGAAACACATGGGAAGGTTACAATAACCACTTAGAACGCATAGAAAATCAAGAATTTGCATGACTGGATACAGGTTGAATTCCTGTGATTTTTTTCTTAAATTCGCTCTCCTAAATCCGAAGCCTTATTACATGGGTTCTACAACGATGTATACTATGTGCCTGTGTGGTTTAATCAAAACAACATGAAAAAGTACCCTACATACAACCATCTTAACTTATCTCAAATAAGCAAAGACATTTTAAAGTACTGGACGGAAAAAGACACGTTCAGCAAATCCATTTCCACACGCGAGGGAAAAACGCCCTGGGTGTTCTACGAAGGTCCGCCAAGTGCCAACGGAATGCCGGGCATTCACCACGTGATGGCACGAACGATTAAAGATATTTTCTGCCGCTACAAAACGTTGCAGGGATTCCAGGTGAAGCGTAAAGCCGGCTGGGATACGCACGGCCTGCCGATTGAGCTGGGCGTGGAAAAAACCTTAGGCATTACCAAAGAAGATATCGGAAACCCGAACAGCAAAAAATTCATTTCGGTAGAGGATTACAACAAAGCCTGCCGCAAAGAGGTGATGAAGTATACGGACAAGTGGGAGGATGTGACCGCGAAGATGGGCTATTGGGTAGACATGAGCGACCCTTACATTACCTACGACAACAAATACATCGAAAGCGTGTGGTGGCTGTTGCAGAACCTTTCAAAGAAAGACCTGCTTTATAAAGGCTACACGATCCAGCCCTACTCGCCTGCGGCGGGAACGGGCTTATCCTCGGCAGAGCTCAACCAGCCGGGATGCTACCGCGATGTGAAAGACAGAACGGCCACCGTACAGTTTAAGGTAAGTGGTGAACAGCTGGCAGATTTAAAAGCCAAACTACCCACTGTACACCTGCATACTGACGACCTTTACTTCCTGGCCTGGACGACGACCCCGTGGACGCTTCCTTCCAACACAGCGCTGGCTGTAGGCAAAGACATTGAGTACGTGTTTGTGGAAAGCTTCAACCCTTTCACAGGCAGCCCTCAGACCGTTATACTGGCCAAAGACCTGTTGAACAAGTATTTTTCGGAGAAGCATACCGATGCCAAATTCGAAGACTACAAAGCGGGCGATAAAATTATCCCTTTCAAGATCACAGGCCATGCCAAAGGCTCCGAGCTGGAAAGCATCCGCTATGAGCAGCTGTTGCCTTTCGTGAAACCGCAAGGCGATGCCTTTCGCGTAATTACCGGCGATTTCGTTACCACCACCGATGGTACGGGCATCGTCCACATTGCACCGAGCTTTGGCGCGGACGATTTCAGGGTTGCCAAACAAAACGGCATCGACTCGCTGACCTTAGTGGATAAGCGCGGACGCTTTGCGCCCGAAGTAAAAGACGGAACCTTCCTGTACGGAGAAGAGTATGTGAAAGAGGCATATCATACGGATACGGAAAAGCAAGCGGAATTTGAGAAACAAAAACAACTATTAGAAGCTGCTGGAAAGATCAAGGAGCTGAAAGCTTACCTGAGCGTGGATGAGCGCATTGTGCTGAAGCTCCAGGAAGAAGGCAAGCTCTTCAAAAAGGAAACGTATGAGCACAGCTACCCGCACTGCTGGCGAACCGACAAACCGGTGCTTTACTACCCGATGGACAGCTGGTTTGTAAAGGTGGCCGACAACCGCCGGAAGCTGGCTGAGCTTAACATGCAGATCAACTGGAAGCCGGAAGCAACGGGAACAGGCCGTTTCGGCAACTGGCTCGACAATGCGCTCGACTGGAACCTGTCGCGCTCGCGCTTCTGGGGCATTCCTATCCCGATCTGGACCAGCGAGGACCGCAGCGAGCAGACCGTTATAGGCAGCGCGGAAGAACTGAAAAAAGAGATCGACAATGCCATAGCGAAAGGCATGATGACAGAGAACCCGCTGGGCAAATTCGTGCCGGGCGATTTTAGCAAGGAGAATTACGAGACCTTCGACCTGCACAAACCTTATGCGGATTCTATCTACCTGGAGAAGAACGGTAAAAAACTATTCCGCGAACCGGACCTGATCGATGTGTGGTTTGACTCGGGCTCTATGCCTTATGCGCAGCTGCACTATCCGTTTGAGAACAAGGAGCTGATCGATCAGAAAAAATATTACCCGGCTGACTTTATCGCTGAGGGCGTAGATCAGACACGCGGCTGGTTCTACACGCTGCATGTGATCGGAGCGCTGTGCTTCGATTCCATTGCGTACAAGAACGTGGTTTCCAACGGGCTCGTGCTGGATAAGAACGGCAATAAGATGAGTAAGCGCCTTGGCAATGCGGTGGATCCTTTTGAAACAATTGATAAATACGGCGCTGACGCCACACGCTGGTACATGATTGCGAACGCGGCGCCATGGGACAACCTGAAATTCGACGTGGAAGGCATTGCCGAAGTGCAACGCAAATTGTTCGGCACGCTTTACAACACCTATGGCTTCTATGCGATGTATGCCAACGTCGATGGGTTTTTGGTGGATGAAATGAACCTTGTTCCTGTGGAGGAGCGCCCGGAACTGGACCGCTGGATCCTGTCGAAGCTGAACAGCCTGGTGAAAGATGTGACGGAGCAATACGAGAATTTTGAGCCGCACAAAGCAGCGCGCGACATCGAAGAGTTTGTGGACGAGCACCTGAGCAACTGGTACGTACGCTTAAACCGCCGCCGCTTCTGGAAAGGCGAGATGAGCGCCGACAAAAAAGCGGCTTACGAAACGCTGCACGAATGCCTGATGATCGTTGTTCAGCTGATGAGCCCTATCGCTCCGTTCTTCAGCGACTGGATGTACCAAAACTTAACGTCTCCTATACGTGAAGAGGCCATCAAAAACAACACTCCGCTGCGCTTTGAGTCTATCCACCTGACCGAGCTGACAAAAACCAGGGAGCACATGATCGACCCGGCCCTGGAGCAGCGGATGGAGCTGGCACAGAAGATCTCTTCGATGATCCTTTCGGTGCGCAAAAAAGAAAAGCTCAACGTGCGCCAGCCTTTGCAGAAGATCCGCATCCCGATCCTGGACAGCGAGTTCAGGCAGCATGTGGAAGCGGTGAAGGACGTGATCCTGGCGGAGGTGAACGTGAAAGAGCTGGAGTTTGTAACAGAAGAGGAAGCGCACATCGTGAAGAACCTGAAGCTGAACTTTAAAACTCTGGGGAAAAAATGCGGCAAACACATGAAGACGGTTCAGGCGTATGCCAACGACCACGGGCCGCTGATCATCAGTGAAATTGAGAAAAACGGACAGTTCAGAATGAATGTGGAAGGCGACGAGATCCTTCTTGAAACAGAAGATGTGGAGATCATCCCGGTTGACATTCCGGGCTGGAAGGTGGCCAACAGCGGGCAGATAACTGTTGCGCTGGATGTGACCATCTCCAATAGCCTGAAAGATGAGGGCCTTGCCAGGGAACTGGTAAACCGGATCCAGAATATGCGCAAGGACAGCGGACTGAACGTCACGGACAAAATTTTGGTGAAAATTCAACAAAATGACGCCCTCGATACCGCCATTAAGAATAATTTGAGCTATATTTGCGCCGAAACTTTAACAGATGATCTGCAAGTGGTACAGAATTTGACATCCACCACGGCAAGTTCGGTTGAAGTAGATGATCTTGTGTCGACGCTCATTTCGATTGAAAAATTAAATTAAATCTAAGTTTAAGCACCATGGCAAAGAAAATTGTAAAGCCTGCGAAAAAAGCAAGCAAACCCACCCCTAAGAAAACAGCTGCAAAACCTGCCCCGAAAAAAGCGGCAAAGCCTGCAGCCAAGAAAGTGGTAAAACCTGCTCCGAAAAAGGCGGCGAAACCTGCTCCGAAAGCTTCAGGCTCAGCTACCAAGGCTAAAAAAACAATAAAACCTGCGCCAAAGCCCGCAGTTAAAAAAGCTGCGGCTAAAAAACCAGCACCAAAACCTGTGACAAAAAAATCTGTAAATAAAGCTGCACCAAAAAAAGTGGAGAAGAAAACGGCATCAGCCGCTAAACCTGTTGTAGACAAGAAAGCGGCTGTAAAAGCTCCGAAAGCCGAGCCTAAAAAAGCGGCCAAAGAGCTGATCAAAGATAAAAAGGCCGGAAAGCCGATTGACGCCATCGCTAAAAAATCTGCCGCTGCCTCCAAAAAGGCCGGCAAGCCTGCGAAAAAAGGCAAAAAAAGCGATGATGACGAAGATGAGGACCTCGATCTGGATGAGGAGGAGGAAGAGGAAGAAGAGGACGACTCTGATGTAGATGTAAAGGACGATTACGAAAAACCGGAAGATGATGACGATGCCGTCATTGACAGCGACCTGGACGGACCTCCTGTGATGGACCTTGAAGGCGGCGGGATTCCACTGGATGACGATGATGACGATGAAATACCTGAAAAACGCGGACGCGGACGCAGGAAAAAGAATGAAGGACGTGTAGCGGGTTCCGAATCCTATATCCGCAACAGGCCTTTGCACATCGACATCACCAAGCCCCTGATCAAAAAGCCGCAGGCTGCACAGCCCAAGCCTTTTGTGAATACAAAGGATGACAGAAGCCGTTATTCGGACAAGGAGCTGCTGGAGTTCAAAGAGCTGATCCTGGAAAAACTGAAAGAGGCCCAGGCGGATTTTGACCTGCTGAAGCAAACACTTTCCAATGCCGACAACCACGGTACAGATGACACATCGCCTTCTTTCAAATTACTGGAAGACGGATCGGATGTGCTATCAAAAGAGGAAACGGCTCAACTGGCTATCCGCCAGGAGAAATACATCGTGAACCTGAAAAACGCGCTGATGCGTATTGAGAATAAGACTTACGGTATTTGCCGCGTGACAGGCAAACTGATCCCGAAAGAGCGCCTGCGCTCTGTACCTCATGCTACCCTGGGTATCGACGCCAAGCTTAACCAATAATCAACAACACTCGCTAAATTTTCTAAAAGGCTCCGAAATCGGGGCCTTTTTTTATGCGCATGAAAAAATCTGAACATGTAATATTTTTGCACTTAAACGGCTACAAATAACCGGGTAGCGGCCTTCCCTTTCCCAAATCTGATGCCTGCCGCTAAAAAAGCGGCTTTTAAATCCGGCATGCGATCCATTACTTTGGTGCTATGATCTTCCCTGCTGCATTGCTGATGCGGGATAATGCGGAACAGGTCTTTCGTACATTCGAGCGGAGTTGAGTGCTACGAGAGAGAGGAAACAAGGAATGCTCCCTGATAGGTTTAGCTGAAGCAGCCCCTGTTTCCTCCGCATTATCCCACACCAGACCCGGGAAGGTTCTTGCCACAATACCAGGTGGCCTTACTTCCAACCCGGAACGTTGTTGCGCCGGAATGGCGGCTGGTCTTCAAAAGCCAAATTGACATAAATTTGGGCGGCCTTCCCTAATATTCATCCGTAAATGGCCAAAAAGATTATCTTTGTCGGGATAATCTTTTGCACCATAAGCGTTTATGCTTAAAAAATATAAAATCCCATTAATCACTGTCTTTTCGGTTTTAGTTATTGACCAGTGCATTAAGCTATACATCAAAGCCAACTATCCTATCGGGGAAGTGTGCCGGGTGTTTGGCGACTGGTTCCGCATTACCTTTACGGAGAACCCAGGCATGGCTTTCGGACTGGAGTTTGGTGGCAGCTATGGCAAGATGATCCTCAGCCTGTTTCGTGTGGCGGCAGTCATTGCCGGTGCGTTTTATATTAAAAAGATTGTGAACGACAAGGAGCACAAGGGCTTTATTATTTGTGTATCGCTTATCCTGGCCGGCGCACTCGGCAATATCCTCGACAGTGCCTTCTATGGCCTTATCTTCGACCGCGGCTCGGTGCTCGATCCGGCTACAGGCGTTTGGGAAGGCTATGCCGGCGTTGCCGAGTTCAGCTCACATGGCTATACGGGCTTTCTGCAGGGCCATGTCGTGGATATGTTCTATTTCCCGATTTACCAGGGCACTTTTCCGGAGTGGATTCCCATCTGGGGTGGCGAGTATTTCGAGTTCTTCAGCGCGATCTTCAATGTGGCCGATATGGCCATCTCTTTCGGTGTAGGCATCATCCTGGTTTCGCAGAAACGCTTCTTCAAAAAAAACAAAGCCAGGGATGACAAGGCTATAGAAGAAGAAAGCAAACCGACGGAAACACCGGCCATGTAAATACTAAAACACGTCAAACTGCGTTTGTTAGCTAATGAGGAAGGCTTTATATATTTTTATCGCGTGCCTGTTTATTCATTCGGCTTACAGCCAGCACAAGGAGGAAAGCGGGGTCAACCTGCCCAAATTCTATAAGAACAAAGTGCATTTTGGTTTCTCACTGGCCTATAACAAAACGGATTTCAGGATCCATACCGTCAAAAATTCGGCCTTTCCCGATACCCTTATCGATGGTGTCAAATACGGGATGAAGAGCATCTACACCAAATCGGATCCGGGATTTGCCCTGGGCATCATCTCCGATTTCAGGCTGCATGATTACCTGCGCGTCCGCTTTACCCCTAATATCAGCTTTGCCTCACGCAACCTCGATTATACCCTGCAGAACGACAGGCGCGACAGCACCAAGCTGTTCAGCAAAACCGTCGAGTCTACCTTCCTGCTGTTCCCCATCGAACTGAAGCTGCAATCGAAGCGCCTGGATAACTTCGGTGCTTACGTGATCGGCGGCGGCGGTTTTGCCTTCGACCTCGTTTCCAAAAAGAAAGGCGCCAAAGTAGGCGGCACCAACCAGCTCAACGATGCAGTGCAGCTTCAGCGCAACGACTACTTCTACAGCGCCGGGGCGGGCGTCGATTTCTACCTCATGTATTTTAAGCTCGGGCTGGAGCTCAAGGTGCTGAAAGGCACGCAGAACCTCATCAACCCGCTCAACAACATCTTTTCGAAGAGCGTACAGAAGGTGAATTCGCAGATGCTCATTTTCTCGATCACGTTCGAGGGTTAGAATTTTAAAAATCAACACGGCTAAAACACTCACAATGGTATAGCCTGTTCAATTTTTTGGGCGTGCCGCTACGCGGACAGGCTTTCCGCTCCAATCTTTTTGCCGAAGAGGCAGGCAAAAAGGATTTCCACTGCAATCCTTCACGCGTCATTCCTAAGATTGGGGAATCTGAATTATGAAGTCGATTTGCGCGAGGGATGCAAGCGAAAATCCTTTTGCTGGCTCTGAATTATCACCAGAGCGGAAAGATTACACGGCCACGATGTATCGTGGTATCGAAGTGAAGCGCGGCAAAAGATTGCAGCGACAGCCAGGTCACGACGCCTCGTGACGCGCCCGGATTTTTATGACATCATATGGTTTTCTTCAATTGGCAGTTCCTCTTTTTTGTCCTAACTTTGCAGCCTGAAGAATAAACATCTTCCAGCGATGAAACAAGAACTCAACCTGGCCCTCGCGCCACATATTGCTTACGACGAGCAATTACTGAAACAGGAAGTGGCCCGCGGGCTCTCCCTGAAGCCTTCCGACAGCCTTTCTGTAAAGATCCTGAAACGCAGCGTGGATGCCCGCTCCCGAAACATCAAGATCAATTTAAAATTAGCCGTTTCCATCAACGAAGCCTTAGCGGAAGAAGAAATCGTGATGGACTACAAAATCGTTTCGGAAGCAAAACGCTCTATTACCATTATCGGCGCAGGCCCTGCGGGCTTATACGCCGCATTGCGCTGTTTGGAATTAGGCATTAAGCCCATTGTGTTTGAGCGTGGAAAGGATGTTCAGGCGCGCCGCCGGGACCTGGCCGCTATCAATAAGGAACACGTTGTGAACCCCGAAAGCAATTACTGTTTCGGCGAAGGCGGTGCCGGAACCTATAGCGACGGTAAACTCTACACGCGGTCGAGCAAGCGCGGCGACATTGAGCAGATCCTCAAAACCTTTGTATACCACGGCGCTGATGGAGTGATCCTGGTGGATGCGCATCCGCATATCGGCACCAACAAGCTGCCGAAGATCATCTCCAACATGCGCGATACTATTCGCAATCATGGCGGAGAGATCCATTTTGAGTCGAAACTCGTAGACCTTCATTATACCAACGATACCATTACTTCCGTTCTTATCCAAAACCTAGTCAGCGGCAGTGTGCATGAACACCGCACGGAACAGCTGATCCTGGCCACCGGCCATTCGGCCCGCGACATTTATGAGTTGCTGGATGCGAAGCAGATCCTCATAGAAGCCAAACCCTTTGCCCTGGGCGTACGCGTGGAGCATCCGCAGGAATACATCGACTCGATCCAGTACAGCTGCCGCAGCCATGAGGAAGTGATCGAAAAACGGACCTGGCTCCCGGCAGCCTCCTATAGCCTGGTGCAGCAGGTGCAGGGATCCGGCGTGTATTCGTTCTGCATGTGCCCTGGCGGCATCATTGCGCCATGCGCTACCGCACAGGATGAAGTCGTTACCAATGGCTGGAGCCCTTCGAAGCGGAACAATCCCTATGCCAACAGCGGCATCGTGGTGGGCCTGGAGCTTCCGGATTTCGCGGCTTACAAAAAACACGGCGCCCTGGCCGGCTTGCAATTGCAAAAAGAGCTGGAGCACAGGGCCTGGATGATGGGCGGCAAAACGCAAACGGCTCCGGCGCAAAACCTCCAGGACTTCGTTAACAACAAGGTAAGTGCAAAGCTCATCGACTGCTCTTACGTTCCGGGAACGGCATCCGTAAATATGCTCGACGTGCTGGGGAAACACATCGGTGGGAAATTACAGCAGGGCTTCAAAGCCTTCGGCAATAAGATGCGCGGCTATGTGAGCAACGAAGCCATCATCGTTGGCGTGGAATCGCGAACCTCAACCCCTGTGCGTATCCCGAGAGACAAAATCACTTTACAACATGTGCAGATCAAAAACCTCTATCCCTGCGCGGAAGGCGCCGGCTATGCGGGCGGCATTGTGAGCGCCGCCATGGACGGGGTAAACTGTGTGAATGCGATCGCCGCAACGTATTAAAATGAACACAAAGCAATGTAAGGTATACTGTGTCACGACGCGTCGTGACGGCATACCCATCGATGCTATTGGCATTTTCTAATACCACTAAGCCTCCACAGGGCTAAAGAGCCGGTTTTGCATGCTCATCTGCTTAACCAGCGATCCGTGTCTGCCTATCGCCAGTCGGTTCCTGGCAGAGCCTCATTCCTTTTTCGTCTTTAAGATCAAACGCAACGAGGAATCTTTCGCAATGTAGTTCCAGGCCCAGTTGAAGAAGATCTGCAATTTATTCCTGACACTTAAAATCAGCATGAGGTGCAGGAACATCCAGAAGAACCAGGCCAGGTAACCGTGAAATTTCCAGAAGGGCAGATCCACTACGGCCTTGTGTTTTCCAACGGTAGCCATCGAGCCCAGGTCTTTGTACTCGTATTCCACCTGCTCTTTGCCTTTCATCATCTTCACTAAATTGTGCGCCAGGTTCTTTCCCTGGTTAATCGCCACATTGGCCAGCTGCGGATGCCCGCTGGGGTATTTCGGCGTTTCCATATACGCAATATCCCCAATGGCATAAATGTTTTTGGTTCCGAGTACTTTGTTGTAACGGTCTACCTTGTAGCGGTTCCTCACCATGTTCTCCGGGTTCAGCCCCGGGATCACATTACCCGTTACACCGGCAGCCCAGATAAGGCTTTGCGAAGGGATCGTTTCGCCTGTGTTCAATACAGCCGTTTTCCCATCATAATTGGTGACGAAGGTTTCTGTTTTCACGATCACTCCCAGCTCTTCGAGGTATTTCCTGGAAGCGGTCTTTGCCTGGTCGCTCATGCTGTTCAGCGTGTTCTTGCTGCCTTCCAGCAAGTATACCTTAAGGCCCGAAAAATCCATGTGCGGATAATCGCGCGGAAGGATGTTACGTTTCATCTCCGAAAAGGCACCTGCCAGCTCAACGCCTGTCGGGCCGGCGCCTACAAGCACAATATTGAGCAGCGATTCCCGCTCTTCGGCCTTTGCCGTAATGAGCTTTTCGAAGTTCATCAGGATTCTGTTGCGGATCTCGATGGACTCTTCAGTGGTTTTCATCGAGAGGGCATGTTTTTCGATCTCTGCATTTCCGAAGAAATTGGTCTTGCAGCCGCTGGCAATGATGAGGTAGTCGTAATCGTAGATGCCGATGCTGGTTTCTACCTGGTTGCTTTCGGACCTGATACCCGTAACTTCCGCCAGCCTGATCTGCACATTTGCCGATTTCTGAAAGATCTTGCGGAACGGGAAGGAAATGTTGGAAGGCTCGAGCCGCGCGCTGGCTACCTGGTAATAGAGCGGCTGAAACTGGTGATGGTTCTGCTTATCGATAAGCATCACATCATAGTCTGATTTGTTAAGGGCTTTGGCAACATGAAGGCCGGCAAATCCACCGCCTACCAATACTACTTTTTTTCGTTCAGGTTTCATAAACACATTTATATCATCAAACAAACAAGCTGATCAACTACAAATGTGTTTTTTTTGGTTACTGCACGCCTGTATTCTGATCGGCTTCCCTGTTCTCGGGTTCTCCTGGTTGTTTCGTTTCGTTGATCGCTTTGCGTTGCTTTTTGTAGATGTATACACCTGCCATCAAGAGCCCCGCAAAGGCGAACAGGCCAAGCATGCCCCAAACCAGGCCGCTCGACGATTTAACAATGACTAAAAACACTATAGCCACAAGCAAAACTGTTGCCAGCTCATTGAACAGGCGGAGCTTGAAAGAACCTGTCCGGAATATCCCGGCGCTTTGCTGCTTATAGAAGACGTGGCATTGCAAATGGTAAAAAATGAGTATGGTGACGAAGATGAGCTTCAGCCACATCCATGGCTGGTAAAGCAAGACCGTATTTTTGATGAGCATCCAGCTCCCGAAGATCACTGTGCCAATGGCGGATGGCCAGGTGATGATGTACCAGAGCTTTTTCTGCATCAGCAGCAATTGCTGCGTAAGGATACTTTTGGCAGGCTCTTCTTTCCCATTGGCCTCTGCAGTGTAGATGAACAGCCTTACCATGTAAAACAGGCCCGCAAACCAGCAAACAACGAAAATAACGTGAAGGGCTTTTATGTAATTGTACTCCAAAATATTATTTTAATTGCTGCCGTAAAGGTAGTACTTTTGAGGCACAAAATTCAATTATGAGCGCATTAAAAGCCAAATCTGCCATACATTCCCTCACAACCAATACGGAAGTTGTACTCCCCAATGATACCAATCATATCGGCAACCTGTTTGGGGGGAAGTTGTTGCAATGGATGGACATAACAGCCGCTATTGCGGCAGGGAGGCATTGCAACCGGGTGGTGGTTACCGCCAATATCAACCACGTGTCCTTCGATATTCCGATCAGGCAAAACAGCGTGGTGACCCTCGAGGCAAAAGTATCCCGGGCTTTTACCAGCAGCATGGAAGTATATATCGACGTGTTTGTGGAAGACCGTATCACGGGCAAAAAAACCAAGTGCAATGAGGCTATTTTTACCTTTGTGGCCATCGACCAACACGGCTCTCCCCTGCCCGTGCCTCCGGTGATCCCGGAAACAGAGATCGAGAAAAAACGCTATGAAGGCGCTCTGCGCAGAAGGCAGTTGTCTTTGATCCTTGCTGGCCGTATGAAGCCTGATGATGCGACGGAACTGAAGGCTTTGTTTATGAAGGATTAGTTACCGGTAGTAAAATCTCTGGTTTCAGCTTATGCTCAGATGATAAGCTATTTAACCGATAACGAAATGCCAAGATTGAGCATATATGTCCTGATCTTCTCATATTTCACCGTCTGATATTCCCCATAACTGTAGTTCTCCTGGTATCCTCCGAAAATATCATACCTGTATACAATGCCTGCTCTGAGGTAAATAAAGGATATAAGCTTATATGAAACATTAAATGATCCTTTAACAGCCATCCCCGGTCCCCAGGTGCTCAGGTATTTTCTATTGTACACTGAAAAGGTTCGTGGAGTCGGATAATAGCCTGTATTCCCTGTGATCTCTATCTGTCGCTTTATCGTTTGATAGGTTTGTTTATAGACATCGATCCCCAAATCTCCGTCCCATATTAATCGTTTCCGTTTTCTTCCATAACCCACTCCCAAAAAACCATTCATTGTTTGAAGGTTTATGGTTTCTTTTGCTTTATAGGTGTAAACCGGAGCTGTGTTATATCCATGATCAAGGTCACCGTAATAAACCGGTGTATGAAACAGGATCGAATTAAATGAAATGCTGTTGACGATCTTAATGCCATAACGCAGATCGCAATCCAGTTTAACCTCATGACCATATTTTTGTGCAACGGTCTTAGCATTTCCAAATCCGCCGCCGTACCCATAACTGTTGACTTTTAAACCGGCGTTAAAGCTTTGAGATGTTGAATAGTTAAAGGTTTCAATCCCATAACCTGCATAATAACTGAACTTGAAAAAATAACGCAAGCTATCATGCCTTCCGGCCAACATACGTAGACTAAATAAAAATAGTACTACGAAACTCAGGGGTATTCTAAATCTGGCTGACATCAATATCATTCATGCATTTAAAATGCCCCTTTGGGCATTTGCGGTAACCCAGTTTGGAGCAGGGCCTGCAGGACAATCCCTTTACTTCCAGGATCTTTGAATGTTCGCCGGGCAGGTAAGGTCCCATCCCGAATTCCGGAATGGTATTGCCCCACACGGAAACAATGTTTTTTTGATAAGCGGCTGCAATGTGCATCAGGCCTGTATCGGAGCTGATCACCTTCTGCGCCTGCCGGATCACCGATGCCGATTGGTTCAGGCTCTGGGAGCCACAGAGGCTGATCACTTTTTCCTCGTAAGCAATGGCTACCTGGTTGGCAATCTCCGTATCTTCTTTTCCGCCCAACAACACGAGCGGCCTGCTGTTATGCTTACAGATCTCCAGCAGCTGGTGCAGGGGAATGCGCTTTGTAAAATAAGAGCCGCCAACCACTAAGGCATCGTAGCCCTGCTGAAAGGCTGCCGGCAGTTTTTGTGAAATGTCCACTTCATCCTTTGCCTCAATAAAATAATCCAATCCCTTACCATCGTTCCTGACGCCCAGCGGCAGCACCGTTTCCATATAACGGTCTACGATATGCTTATGCGGCAAGCGGTTGATCTTAAAATACACCATGAGGAATTTCTCCCAGTTGAGCTTATTGAAGCTATAGCTCGTTTTTCCGAGAGCTTTTTTCAGGCGCAGGGTCCTGGCATTGTGATGAAGGTCGATGATGCAATCATAGTTCTCCGCCTTCAGCTGCGGGATCACTTCGCTCAGTTCCTCATCCATGGTATACAGCTTATCGATGTAAGGATTGTGCCGGATGACCGAAGCAAATTTCTCTTTGGTGAGGTAGTGCACCTGCACCCCGCTGAGCTGCTGCTTCACACAGCGCAGCACCGGCGTGGTAAGGACAATGTCTCCGATGGAGCTGAATCTGACGATCAGAACTTTCAAGTGCGGGAAATTAATTACTTAGGCGAAAAATGATATTCTTTGGCAACGCCGTTCCCGTAGAATGAGCGGAGCCATAATTCTTTTTCATAGAGCTTCATGATCTGGAACACCGAAGGGGAAGGCACGGCGCCGTAGCTGACTGTTTTGGGCGTGATCTGCAGATCTTCCTTCCCGGAGGCAAAGGCCCAGCCGCCGGTTTCGGTAACCGAAAAGCCCCTGAAACTGTAGGAGATCGTATAGCTTCCCGACTTGGTTAAGATTACTGTATAATCATTAAAAAAACCGGTGAAATAGGCTGTGGAATCCACTCCTCCGCTGATCAGGGCATCGAGCTTCCAGGTATTGGCCACTCGTTCTTTTTTGCTTCTCAGGCTAATGGCCGGCCCTTCTGGATATTTTTTGCAGCCTTCCAGCAAGACCAGGCTTCCGAACAAGCCTAAAAAAATTACAGCGATTTGTTTCATTGTTAGTAAATTTGTCAGCGCAAATCAATACACATCAAAAATAGAAAAATATTCCATGCGTAAGGCTTCGGCAGGTATTCTTTTTATGCTTCAGCTGTTGTGCCACAGCCAGGACAACAACTACTGGAACATGCAGTTCGGCGCCAAATCGGCCTTGCTGGGCGGTGCTGTTACAGGCGCTTATGCGGATAACGGAACCATGTACTATAACCCTGCGGGATTGAATTTCAGGGACAGTACAAACATCAACGTATCGGCCAATCTCTACAAGGTAGAGCGCATGCGGGTGAAGAACGCCCTGGGCAACGGCATCAACCTTACTTCTTACAACTTTGATGTGACACCTCAGCTCATCAGCGGATCGCGCAAACTTTCGGAGCATGTTGGGATCGGTGCGGTGGTGCTAACGCACAACGATGTGGACCTTACCTTTCAACAATCCTACTCCGCCCCGAAGGCCATTTATCCGGGCGATACGGTATTCAAGCGGAATTACATCGGCGATTTCGATTACCGCAACCGGATCAACGAGCAATGGTTCGGCCTCTGCATGTCTTTCAGGCTTAATCCAAAGCTCACCGTTGGCTTTACCCATTTTTTCAATTACCGCTTTCAGCGTTTCTCACAGCATATCTCTGCCACTGCTATCAGCCAGGACACAACCACCTTCAAAGGCTTTACATCACAATACGATTACAACCGCGATGTGCGCTACGATGTGGTGAGCACTATGGCAAAGTTCGGGGTGATGTACAGACCCGGCCACCGGCTCAGCGTAGGGCTCAGCATGACCATGCCTTCGCTTACGCTCTTCGGAGTTGGGAAAACGTATACGAAAGTATACTCCTCCAACCTCGCCTACAACAACTACGAGAGCTATACGGTATTCGACCGGCAAAAGGGATTGAATGCGACGTATGACACTCCCTTCTCCATTTCTGTGGGAATTAAGGCACGTTTCGGGAAGCTGAAGACCTACCTGTCGGCAGAGTATTTCGCCCCGATCGAAAAGTACGACATCATCAATCCTACCGACTCGCTCAACATCAACAAATCGGGCGTGGAGTACAACTCGTCCAACCTCCTCTCGGTTGAATATTCGGCCCAGCAAGTGCTGAACGGCGCCATTGGCCTCGAATATGCGCTGTTTGAAAAGCTGCATGTCCTGGGCAGCTTCAGAACCGATTTCAACACCCAAACCAATAAGCTCACCGCGCAGGACAACAACAGCCTGGCAACTTCCTACATCGACCTGTACCATGCCACGCTTGGCTGCGTCGTGCGTAAGAATAAGAAGAGCTATATTGTCGGCCTCTCCTACAGCTTCGGGCAACTATTCTCCCAAAAGCAATTCGCCGATTTCAATAACCCGACAGACGCCTCCAATCTGCTGGGCGCAACCTTCAAAAAAGCAACATACGATTACAGGAGCCTGGGCCTTATCTTTGGCATTGCCTTATGACATTTACCGACACACATACTCACCTCTATTCCGAACAGTTTAATGCCGACAGAACGGCCATGATCGAAGCAGCCATTGCCAAAGGCGTGAAGACATTTTACCTGCCCAATATCGACCATGAAAGCATCGATGGCATGCTGGCGCTGGAAGAGCAGTTTCCGGGACAATGCCTGCCTATGATGGGCCTGCATCCCTGCTCGGTGAATGCCGGCTATCAACAGGAGCTTGACCTGGTGAAGCAATGGCTCGATAAGCGACGCTTTGCCGCCATCGGCGAGATCGGCATTGACCTGTATTGGGACAAGACCTTTATCAGAGAGCAGGAGATCGCTTTCCGCCAGCAGATCGACTGGGCGCTGGAATCCGGCTATACGATTTCCATCCACTGCCGCAGTGCCTTCGATGAGATCTACGCCATCCTGAAGTCTTACCCCAAATTGCCAAAAAGCATTTTTCACTGCTTCAGCGGGAACACCGAGCAGGCAGAGCTCATCATCGCCCTGGGCAATTTCAAATTAGGGATCGGCGGTGTGGTGACTTTTAAGAATTCCGGATTGGACAAGGTGGTGGAAAACATTGGCCTGGAGCACCTGGTGCTGGAAACGGACGCGCCTTACCTGGCGCCTGTTCCGCATCGCGGCAAGCGCAACGAGAGCGCGTACATCCCGCTCATTGCCGAAAAAATCGCCGCCATCAAGGGAATTTCCCTGGAAGAAGTAGCCTCCGTGACCTCACAAAACGCGCTGGACATCTTTGGCAACTAATCCGCTGATACACTCGCCGCTTGCGAAGATACTGGTATATGCCAATGTATTCATCTCCATCTGTGCGGCTGCACAGGTGCTGGTAACCTACATGCTCTGCGGCATTCCGGTGAACTCCGCCAACAATGCCTATATCCTCTTTGTATTTCTGTCCACCTACCTTCAGTACAATGTACAACGGGGCTATTTCATCCAGCAGGTCAACCTCTATACCGAAAGTACGGCATGGATCACGCGCCACCGCAAGGTTTTGATGTTTACGGCTCTGGCTGCGCTGATCGTCCTGCTCTTTCTGTGCAATACTCTTAGCTACACCTCCATTGCCGTGCTGGTTGGCGCCGAGATCGTGTCCACGGCCTACTACATGCCGCCGCTGAACCTTCGGCGCATCGGTTTCCTCAAACCATTTGTCATTTCAGGGATCTGGATGCTGAGCTGCACGGCCGTTCCCCTTATCGAGAACCAGCTGTTCCACCTGCCTGTGCTTTGGCTGCTACTGTCGCAGTTCTGTTTTATTTCAGCGCTCAGTATTTTGTTTGATGTGAAAGATACCACCGACGATTTTCTGAATGGCATTGCTACCTATTCCAATACCATAGGCGAAAAGGGGGCGAAAATTTTATGCTGCGTGCTGGCACTGGGAGCCCTGGCCAGCTTTTACCGGTTCAGGCACACACCGGGCGCCCTTGCGGCGGAAGCCCTGCTCATAGCGGCTACGGTCATCACCGTGTTTATCACCGATGAAAAAAAGCACCGCTTCTACTTTTACCTGTGGGTAGACGGCCTGCTGCTGGTGCAGGCTCTGTTGCTCTACGTCTTCCTGCTATAAATAGCTGTTTGGCACGAGGTAATGCGTCACATAATCCTCCACGCCTTCTTCCAGGCTGGTAAAGGGTTTGGCATAGCCCTGCCCGATGAGCTTATTCATATTGGCTTCTGTGAAGTACTGGTATTTATCCCGAATATCGGCAGGCGTGTCGATGAAGGCGATCTCCGGAGTTTTGCCCAGTGCCCTGAACGTGGCATTGGCCAGGTCGAGAAAGGTCCTTGCCTTACCGCTTCCCAGATTATAGATCCCGCTTTTTACAGGGCTTTCATACGCAAAATAGAGCACATCCACCACGTCTTTCACGTACACAAAATCGCGGAGCTGGCCGCCGTCGGCATAATCCGGGTTGTGCGAGCGGAATAAGCGGACGCTTCCTTTTTCCCTGATCTGGTTGAAGGCATGGAAGATCACGCTCGCCATACGCCCTTTGTGAAATTCATTGGGGCCATACACATTGAAGAATTTGAAGCCTACCCATTTCGGCGGCGTCAATCCCTGCGACAGCGCCCATTTGTCAAACTCATTCTTGCTGTCGCCATAAGGGTTCAATGGTTTCAGCGAATGGATCTTCGACTCGTCATCGTCATAACCAAACTCACCGAGCCCATAAGTAGCGGCCGAGGAGGCATATACCATCGGAATAAAGTGCTGTGTGCAGATGGCCCAGATCTTTTTCGTGTAGTTAACATTCAGCTCATCAAAGATTGCCGTATTAAATTCCGTGGTATCGGTACGGGCACCGATGTGGTAAATAAAATTCACCGATGGTGCATTCTGTTCAAACCATTCCAGGAACTCACTGCGCTCTATCAGCCGGAGGTACTGTTTACCAAGGTAATTCGCTTTTTTTTCCTCACGCGAAAAATCATCCACTAAGATGAGGTTAGTATGCCCCTCGCTGTTCAGTTTAGCTACCAGGCAACTTGCAATAAAGCCGGCGGCACCCGTAATGACAATCATATTTTTATCTTATTTAATAACGGTTAATTTTTTCGAGATCTTTTGGTCTTTGAAGCGGAGTACCAGGTGGTAATTGCCTTCGGCAAACATGGAGCAATCTATCTGCTGAACATGCTCCCCCTGGCCAACGGATTCCGAACCGGCAAATACCAGCTCTCCCAGCATATTATAGATCTCTGTTTTCACTTCCTGCGGCTGTGCCGAGTTGTAGCTTACATAACAACGGTCGGGAGCCGGATTAGGAAACAATTTCACGTCGCTTCCGTCTTTTGCCAGCTGCTGAAGGCCTACAGGCAATTCAGGCCCGGAAAGCAGCTTTACTTCTGCCGAATTCAAAACGGCGGAGGTATTATACTCCGACAGGACAGCTACCAGGTACACATTTTCAGGATTGTAGCGGTATTCGCCGCCGGATGCCACCGGCAGGGTGTAGGTGTAGGCTTTGCTGTACGACTGCCCCGCTGTGCTGCCATTCACCGGGATGATGCCTGCCGCGCCATATGGGCCATCCAGGAATTCGCTTACTACATACTGGTGGCTGTATTGATTCGGCCCCAGGATGTTGGTGCTGGCATTCAGCGTATAACCCACCTGGTAATACGGCGATGCCTGGATATTGAAGAGGTTGCTGTACTGGTTCCAGCCATTGTCGGAAATATCCATGATCGGTCCATAAACATTATTTTCTTTGATGTAGAGGTTGATCCGATAATCGCCTTTCACATCTCCTGCGAAATTAGCGGAAACGCTGGCGGATATCTGGCGCGTCGACGGGTTGTAGCTTAAGCCGCTAATGCTCACGTCTGCCGGAACGATCATGGCCTGGCGCTGGGTAACGAGTGTTTCCCACTGGCTCCTCGTACTGGTTATTCCGATACCCGGGTAGTAGTAGCGGTCGATCATGGCCGAAGAGCCTTCGCCGCCAAGGTCATTGGTGAGGGTCGTGCCCGCAGCATTTGTGAGGTTATCACTGCTGTGAACGGACGTTGCGATGACCGCGGGTTTGGCAAGTGTCAGGTCCCTCAGGCTGATATAACTTTGAGGACAGCCCGCGCATTTCACGCTGGTAAATTCCTCCACGAGCACTTTTTTCGCCGGAACAGTAGTAGCCAACGTAAGGCCTGTGGAGGCGGTGTCATTGGCGTGCTGCTGGTCGGCCTGCCCGTTGATGGCGCTTACCCATACCTTCACGGTATTATAGGCCGCTGCGGGCGAACTGTAAAGGAACGAAAAGGTGTGAGTGGCTGTTTCGAGATAGTTGAGCGGAACTGTAAAATTTTTGGTCTCCGACACCACAGGGCTGCTTCCTACCTGGTAGTTCAGCACCATGGCGGAAACGGGCGTGGATCCAAGGTTCCGGAAGCTTGCGGCGATGGTATGGTTGGTATTGATCGCAGAGTATTTGTAGGTATCATTGGAGAACATAGCCACATCGTAGGCATTGGCGACATTCTTCACTTCGATGTCGTCGAGCCAGAGCTGGTATTTGTTTGAGGAGTTGTTGCGGAAGGCAATGCGGACGTTCTGCCCCGCATAGGCCGAAAGGGAAATGCCATGTGCCGTCCAGCTGCCGTTTTCGGCCGTGGTTGCAAACACCCTGTTGGTAACAGGAAAATCAGAGATCGCAGGGATGGCGGAGATGCTGGCGGAAACATATACTTCGTAACCGTCGGCATTGCTGATATCGGGCGCCATGGCTTCCCAGGCAAGCACGCTGTTGGCGGAAATATTTGAGATCACCGGCGTAATGAGCCAGGCATCGGCTGTGCCTGTGGGATTGAGCCAGGAAGTAGATACGGCAAAGGTATCGGCCATACTCTGGTGCTTGTAGCTCAGCCAGGCTTTTTGCTTCTGCCCCGCTTTCCGGAAAGGGTAATTCCCGGAAAGGGTATCCGCTACCAGGTTGCCGTTATTGATCATCGTCATTCCCGAAGGAACGTCCTGGTAAAGATAGGTTTGTGTCGCACTCCCCGAGGTGTAAGTGGCCGTATTCATACTCAGGGTATTGAAGCGTTCGCTGTAAAGTACCTGTGAAAAAGAAGAACTACTGAGCTGCAGGGCAACCAGTAAAATTATATGTCTCATGATCATGATTTACAAAGCGCCCTTTAAAGGCATCTTAGCACAAAAATAAGCTTTTAAATCAAATTCGGGATTGGGGCACGCGCAAAACAGGGCTTATTCTGCTATTTTACGTTAAAAGGGCTCCAACTAAAAAGGCCGCTGCGGGATTCCCGCAGCGGCCTTTTACTAAACAAACAAAAAGATTATTTTACAACTGATAATTTTTTAACAACAGATCCGTTTTCTGAAGCTACCACAACGTTGTAGATACCGGCAGCGTATGCTTTTGTATCGATGCTCACGGTGTTAGAGCCAGCCTGCAGAGCAGATACTGTCTGGTAAATGATTTGCCCTACATTGTTCACAACTGTTAAGGTAACGTCTGATGCATTGTTCAGGTTTACACTTACAGATGTTTCTGTTGTAGCAGGGTTAGGGAATAACTCCACTGATTTGAAGTTTTCGTCGATGTTTTTCACGCTTGTGAAGCCAGCCGTTAAGTTCACCTGATCCACATAGATATTGTTACCATATCCGCTTGTTGCAGTGAATTTCACTAACACGTTTGGTTTGTTAGCATAAGCTGTCAGGTCAACAGACTCAGACCTCCATTGAGTAGCGTTAGGCACGAAGCTTCCTGTTGTGAAAGGAGCCGTGTTTAAAGCAGCACCCATTTTGTCGTATACAGTTGTCCATGTAGCGCCGCAATCTGTAGAAACTTTCACTTGCAGCTGGTCGTCTTCAGGAGTTACTGAAGAGTACGGAGCAGAAGCCACATCGAAATTCAATTTCACTGCGGTGAAACCTGTTAAGCTTGTAGGAGGCAGGATCAGGTCGTCTGAGTCGCCTTCCGGTGCAGCGTAAGCAGGGTATCTTGCCGATTGGGTTGTAGACTGGCTACCGGCAGAAGTAACGCGGCTCCATGTTGCTGCATTTCCATCGGCGTTAACCAGGATCCAGTTAGTTGGAGGGAACGTCGACACAGAGAAGCTTTCTACCGTGGTATTCGCCGTATAAGCGCCGATCACTGCAAAAGTTGTTGTTGTTGAGTTGTTTCCTAAGTTGTAGTCGGTAGAACCGTTTACAGAAGAAGCAATATTCACAGAGAAGGTTTTAGAACCGGCTGTTAAGCCTGTAATCGCGTTCATAGCTACAGTAGTTGTAGCACCTGCAGCCAGGTTGCCTGTCCAGTTGATAGCAGCGCCGTTGGCAACACCGTTTACATAAGGATTGATGGTCATGCTGGTAATCGCATTGGCACCGTTGTTTTTAATCACTACCTGAGGCACTAAAGACGTAGAGCAGGTAATTGCAGGAAGGGCAGCAGATTTTGCAGCGGCATCGTTGGATAACGGAGCAGCAGCAGCTAAAACGGCCTGTAATACTTTTTTGTTAGCATCGTCCTGGATGAAACCAACCATTTCTACTTCGCTTTTATCCCAGATGTATGAAGGTAAGTTACATACGATAGAGAATGTCTGTGTCTGAGCAGCAGCCCAGGTGTTAGACATTGCAGTACCGTTTGTCAAGTCAGGGAAAGACTTGCGGGCAACGTGGTGAAACTGTGTTTCGCCGTTTGAGCCCGGAGCAATCGCGTAGTTCACTTCTTTCTCAGCCATCACCAATCTGAATTTCAGGTTTGTTCCGGTTGTAGTGTAAGAACCTGAAGCTGTAATTGTACCGGTAACAGTGATCGCATCAAAGGTTGCGTTCCATGCCCTGTTCATTACGATAGTGAAAGGAGAGGTAACTGCTGCAGAAGCATTTAAACGTGCTGCTGTAATGTATCCCGGGTGATCGGAAGCAGAACCGAAAACGGTTTGGCTCTGGCCATCCTGCCTGCCATTAGGCGCAGAAGAAATAGAATAATAATTATCCCTGGTGTCGATCTCCGTTTTATTTTGCTGGTACAGAGAGGTTGGTGAGGATGGAGCACTTGGGATCGCCACCTGCCATTTTAAAACGATGGTGTTGTTGGAGTTGCCTGCTAAGATCGGGTCCAGCTGAGGGTTTGTTGCAGCGCAAGGTCCGCAGTTTTCGCCGGTGAACTCTTCGTAAAGAGACATGCGAGGGCTTTGTGCCATGGCTACGGTACCCACTGCCAACAGGGAGAGAAGGGTAGTTGTTTTTTTCATAGGATTGGTTTTGGGTTAGTGAACTTGTTAGTTGATCGTACTATTTATTGACCGTGAATTTTCTGGTAATAACAGTATTACCGGAAGTCAGGGTAGCGAAGTAAACACCGGATACAAAATTATCTACATCCAGGGACACTGTATTTTTACCTGTAGAAAGGGCGGTTGTTTTGGTATAAACGATCGCACCAAGCGTGTTGGACACTGTGATGGTGACATTGCCACCTTCAAAGGCCGAGTTCAGGTTGATGAATGCCTTGGCAGAAGAAGGGTTAGGGTATACGCCCGATACAGAGGCCAGTGCAGATGAATTTTCTTTTATAGAAACACCGGTATCGTTATACTTCAACGTGAAATTAAACACATCGCTGGCATCGTTCACATTGTAGATCTGGTAGCGGATAGACGAAAAGCCAGGAGTTGGCGCCTCTTCCAGATCCAGCAGCAGGGAGATGCTTTGCTGGGAAAGTGTTTGGTTTGGTGTCAACGTCATGGTGATAGGCGATACCGTTGTTTGCGGAGGGTAGCAGTTGGCGCTACCGATACAGAAATAAGCGCTCGCTCCGGCATTCAACATGTCGTCCATACGTTTCAGCTTATAATAGCGTGTGGTAGAAGAGGTGTTTTTGGCATCGATCTCCGTGGTGATATGCTCGTTGGTAGTTGTGGTGTAATAAATCGTACTATTATTGGCCACATTGGCCTGACCATTGTTAACATCTGTTACCTGCAACACAGACTGCGCCCTTAAGGCTTGTCCGGCAATAACAAGAAGTCCGAGAAAGTACATTTTTTTCATATTATGGTAACGTTACAAATTTGTTATACAATATTAACGAACGGGCCCGCCAAATCCTAGCGATATTTAAAAGACTATAGTAATCCTAAAACAATTTAACAATTCGCGTCAAATCTGTTTATTTTCTGTAGAAACTCATCTCGTCCAGGTATTCCCAGGCTTTCAGAGGCATGAAAAAACACACGTCTTTACCTGAGCGCAAGGAGTCGCGGATGAAGGTTGAAGACACATCTATATAGGGTGCCCGGGTCATTTTTACCCGTGGGTGATGGTGCAGCTCCGTTTGTGCACAGCCGGGCCTCGGGTACACGTATAGATCGTAATGCTCCAGGATGTACTCATAATTTTTCCACTTCGGAAATGTTTCGAGGTTGTCTTCGCCGATGATCAGCGAGAACTGGTGCTCCGGGTATTTTTCGGCCAGGTGCGCCAGGGTGTTGACGGTATAGGAAGGTTGCGGGAGCGCAAACTCGATGTTGCTGCTTTTTAGTTTCGGATGATCGCCGATGGCCAGGTTTACCAAATGCAGGCGCTGGTTCTGATCAAGCAGCGAGGCTTTCTTTTTTAAGGGGTTGTGTGGCGACACTACAAACCACACCTGCTGCAGATCGGTAAAAGAGGCCATGTAATTAGCCAGGGCCATGTGCCCGATGTGTACAGGATTGAAAGAGCCGAAAAACAAGCCGATGCGCATAGGCAAATGTAAGTTTTTCCGGCGATTTCGGCCTATGGCAGCCAGGCAAATAATTGCCGGCACTGAAAAATTAAAGCACTTCACATGCAAAAAAGTGGTAATTTTAAGGCAGTGTTTTTTAAAGATATCATAGGGCAGACAGAGGTAAAGGAAAGGCTTTTGCACATGTTTAAAGACAACCGTGTGCCGCATGCGCTGCTGTTCTCAGGCCCCGAGGGCAGCGGGAACCTTCCGGCCGCGTTTGCCTTCATACAGTATGTATTTTGCACCGATAAGCAGGCGCAGGATTCCTGCGGGCAATGCCCGTCCTGCCTCAAAGCATCGAAGCTTGTGCATCCCGATATGCACCTCGTATTTCCGATCTCCAAAAGCAAGCATGTACGCACCAGCAACGACCTCGTGAAAGAGTTCAGGGAAGCCTTCCTGGAAATGCCTTACATGACCCTCAACGACTGGTTCAACAGCCTCAACGCAGAGAATAAGCAGCCCCTGATCCCGGCGGACGAGGCCAACGACATCCTCAAAAAATTATCGTACACCAGCTACGAAGGCGGCTATAAGGTGATGATGATCTGGCAGCCGGAAAAAATGAATACGGAGTCGGCCAACAAGCTTCTGAAGATCCTGGAAGAGCCGCCCGAAAAGACCCTGTTCGTGATGGTGTGCAACCATCCTGAACAATTGCTGGCTACCATCATTTCGAGGGTACAGCAAATCCTGTTTTACCAGCTACCGGTAGAGGATATCAGTAAAGGGCTGATCGCCCAATACCAATGCGACCCTGCGGCTGCCCGGCAGGCCGCCCTGCTCAGCGATGGCAGCTACCGGGAGGCGCAGTTGCTGCTGCAACACTCCGATGGCGGCACGGCCTATCTGCAAAACTTCCGGGCCTTTATGCTCATCGCCTTAAAGTTTGACGCCCCGAAAGCCGTGGCCTGGATCGATGAAAATGCACGCACGGGCCGCGAAAAACAAAAGCAATTTTTGCAATACGGCCTTGAAATTTTTCGCGACTGCCTGATGATGAACTTCGGAAGCGCCGACCTGGTGAGGCATTCGGGAGAAGAGAAAGAGTTTGTCGGGAAATTTTCACGCTTCGTGCACCGCCGCAACTACGAGCGGCTGCTCGAAGAATTCAACTCGGCCTTTTACCATATCGAGCGGAATGCCAACCCCAAGATCCTGTTCATGGACCTCATCATGAAAACGAATGAGCTGATCAATATGCCGGCGTAGATTTTATAGCACGCGCATGATTCGGCCAATAACGATGATCGGCGATTTGTGCTGTGCGGAGCCGAAATCAGCGCCTGAAGAGAACGCGATACGGCACGGATGCCAAAGGCTAGCGGCTCACCGTAAACCGACGGGTAATTTGTTCCCCTCCGGATGAAAAGGTAACCAGGTAAATTCCGTCAGCCAGTTGTTCCCGCTCAAAAGACACGAGATTTTTTCCTTTCGCAATTTCAACCTGCTTTGAAGAGATCTGCTCTCCCAACAAATTTGTTATGCTGAGCTTCGCCTCTTTATCTTCATGATCCGAATAAATATCGAGGTAAGCTGTGCCGGCCGAAGGGTGCGGGTATACGCCTGAAGAGCCCGACAAGCCGGGAGATGACTGCGCCTTCACACTATGTGTTGCGGCGAGCATAATAAGCAACATCATTATTTTTTTCATGGCATTCATCATTATGTACAAAGGTAAACTACCGGCCGGAAATTTATTTACAGGAAATAAATGACTGTCGGAATCCTAATCAGGAAGCATGCAAATTTTATTCCAGCGGCTGACCGGGCGGGAGCTCCGGCTCTACAAATTCTTTTTCGGCTTTGGAGATCACCATCGTGGCCACACCGTTGCCGATGATGTTGGTGATGGCACGCGCCTCGCTCATGAACTTATCCACTCCTAACAGAAAGGCTAGTCCTTCCACCGGGATCCTGTGCAGGGCCGTTAAGGTAGAGGCCAGTACGATAAAGCCGCTGCCTGTGACGCCGGCGGCTCCTTTCGAGGTGATCATCAGGATACCGATGATGCTCAGCATTTCCCCGAATGACAAGTGCACATTGTAAAGCTGTGCTATGAAGATCACCGACATGGAAAGGTAAATGGAAGTGCCGTCGAGGTTGAAGGAATATCCTGTAGGTACCACGAGGCCCACCACCGATTTGCTGCAACCCATGTTCTCCAGCTTTTTCATGAGCGATGGCATGGCTGGCTCCGAAGAAGAAGTGCCTAACACAATGAGCAATTCCTCCTTGATGGACTTTAAAAATTTCCAGATGCTGAGTTTATAATAACGCATGATGGCACCGAGGATCAAAAACACGAAGAGCGCCATCGTCATGTAAACGCAGAGCATAAGCTTTCCCAAAGGAAGAAGGGTCTGCAATCCGAACTTACCCACGGCGAAGGCCATGCCTCCGAAAGCGCCGAGCGGTGCGAGATACATCACATACTTTAAAGCTAAAAACACATAGTGCGATACAGTTTCCAATGGCCTGATGATCGCCATTTTTTGTTTGAGATTGCTGATGATGACACCAGCCATGATACCGGCCACCAGCACCTGGAGTGTAAAATTGGAAAGAAAAAAACCGAGCCAGCTGAATCCATCGGCAGCATGCTGCGTGTATTGTGAAGCATCTTTCACAGTAAGGCCTGACATATTAATGCTACCCGGCTGAACGATATATGCTATCAGCACGCCAATGGCAAGGGCGATGGTGGATACGATCTCGAAATAAAGGAGCGCCCTCACGCCTACTCTTCCTACCTTCTTGAGGCTGTCTATCCCTGTGATACCGAGCACGATGGTGAGAAAGATGATAGGCCCTATGAAGAGCTTGATGATGTTGATAAAGCTCTTTCCGATGATCTCCATCTTCACGCCCAGGGCCGGGTAAAAATGCCCGAGCAGCACACCGGCAACGATCGCGACTAACACCTGAAAGGCCAGATTGGAAACTATTTTTTTTATCTTCAAAGCGTTGCGAGTTAAACAATATTAAGCTATTTTTAATTTGTTTCCAAAGTACCTGTACATTGTTCTTTTAAAATTATGATTCGCGCAAATGTTCCGATCATTTTTTTCGCGAAGATGCAATCAAAAACTATTCGAACCGACACACATTCCTTTTTATATTAAACTCATATTTCAAATCAATTTTTTTCGCTTATGAATTTTCCTTATCAGATCACATCCATCGAAGCCTACCAAAAAGCCTATCAGCAAAGCGTTGAACAGCCTGAGCAATTCTGGGCAGATATCGCGCAGCATTTCAAGTGGCACAAGCCATGGGACAAGGTATTGGAATGGGATTTCAAAACGGCCGACAGCAAATGGTTCATCGGCGGCAAGCTGAACATTACGGAGAACTGCCTCGACAGGCATCTTGAGACGATGGGCGACACGCCCGCGCTCATCTGGGAAGCCAACGACCCCCAGGAAAAAAATGTGAGCTTAACCTACCGGCAATTATATGACCGCGTGTGCCGCCTCGCCAATGTTTTGAAGAACAACGGCGTGAAAAAAGGAGACCGTGTATGCATCTACATGGGCATGACGCCTGAGCTTGCCATTAGCACGCTGGCCTGTGCCCGCATCGGTGCGATCCATTCGGTCATCTTCGGGGGCTTTTCTGCGCAGGCCATTGCCGACCGCCTGCAGGATGCCGGAGCGGAATACATCATCACGGCAGATGGCAGCTACCGCGCTGCCAAAGACATCCCTCTGAAAGCGGTGGTGGATGAAGCGTTGAAGCAGTGCGACTTTGTCAAAAAAGTGATCGTGGCCAAACGCACGGATACCAGCGTAAGCATGCAGGAAGGACGCGATGTGTGGATGGACGACGAGCTGAAAAAAGTAGAGGCTTCGGGCATCACTGATTGCAAAGCGGAAGTGATGGATGCGGAAGATCCGCTGTTCATCCTGTACACATCGGGCTCTACCGGAAAACCAAAAGGTGTGGTGCATACCATTGCTGGCTACATGGTGTGGACCAATTACACCTTTGTCAATGTGTTTCAATACAAACCGGGGCAGCTGCATTTCTGCACGGCCGACATCGGCTGGATCACCGGCCACAGCTATATCGTCTACGGTCCGCTCAGCGCAGGAGCCACGTCTTTGCTGTTTGAGGGTGTTCCTACCTGGCCTGATGCCGGCCGCTTCTGGGAGATCGTGGATAAGCACAAGGTCGATATCCTGTACACTGCCCCTACTGCCATTCGCAGCCTCATGGGCTTTGGACTGGAACCGCTGAAAGGTAAAAAGCTGGATTCCCTGAAAGTGCTGGGCTCAGTGGGAGAGCCTATCAACGAGGAAGCCTGGCACTGGTACGATACCAACATCGGGAAAGGGAAATGCCCGGTGGTAGATACCTGGTGGCAAACGGAAACGGGCGGCATCATGATCTCCAACCTCGCCGGCGTCACACCTCAGAAACCTTCTTATGCCACCTTGCCGCTGCCGGGTGTGCAGCCCTGCCTGGTGGATGAGAACGGAAACATCATCGAAGGCAACGAGGTGAGTGGGAACCTTTGCATCAAATTTCCGTGGCCGGGCATTATCCGCACCACCTATGGCGATCATGAGCGCTGCAAGCAAACGTATTTCTCCACTTACAAAAATATGTACTTCACCGGCGATGGTTGTCTGAGGGACAAAGACGGCAACTATAAGATCACGGGGCGCGTGGACGATGTGCTCAACGTCAGCGGGCACCGCATCGGCACCGCCGAAGTGGAAAACGCCATCAACATGCACGACACCATCATCGAAAGCGCGGTAGTGGGCTATCCGCACGATATCAAAGGACAGGGCATCTATGCGTATGTGATCTGCGATATAGGAAAAACGGGTGATGATAATGTCCGTAAAGAAATCAACGCGATGATCACCAAAGTGATCGGGCCGATTGCGAAACCCGATAAGATCCAATTCGTACCTGGCCTGCCGAAAACACGCTCAGGGAAGATCATGCGCCGCATCCTCCGGAAAATTGCGGAAGGCGATACTTCTAATTTAGGCGATACGAGCACACTGCTCGACCCTTCGCTGGTAGATGTGATTATTCAGGGGAAGGTGTGATCTACGGAGTTCAACGGGCGCACAACCGGTCACAATTGATTCTTATCATCTTCCCTGCGCTGGTGATGATCGTTGCATTCGTTCTTAGTATTGTGATGATGATACAAGGTGAAGACATTGGGACTATACTGCTAACACTTTGTATAACATCTGTTATTTGCTGCGCGATTATAACATTGGTTCATTATACGTATAAACAGGTGTTCTACGATAACGATCATATTTATATTAAGTCTATCCTTGGAAAACCGGAAGACACGATCAGTTATCATGATGTTATCCGGTTAACAGATTATTCGCAACGTACCTATAGCAACCGTGGACGCGGAGCTATTACCCTAAGCTACCGGACAGCTAAAGGACATGCAACTATCAGATTTACCAGGTCTTTTCCTGATAGATCCACCGAACTTCTGAAAAGGCAAATAAGCCCGGAAAAAGTGATTGAGTAAAGGGTATGCTGTCCTATGCCTGTTGATCAGGCGGCGCTTCTATCGACGGAGCTACGAGCACACTGCTCGACCCTTCTCTGGTAGATGTGATTATTCAAGGGAAAGTGTAGCATTTTGGTTTAGAGATAGTTGTTTGGCTCCTATGGAGCCATTTGGCACATCAGCTTGATTCATTAATAACGTTTGGCTCCTACGGAGCCATTTTCTGATCGCAGGCGTCACACAGGCTTTATCCCGAAACCATTCGTATTCAAGGGCGTGAGGCAGGGCATCATCGCAGGCCTTGCAACCGTAATTTTCAGCAGGATACAGTACTTCAGAGCAAAAGACAATTAGCAAACGGAGAAAATCAGGCTCTGCCTGCTCTTAACGGCATAGATCGATGAGGCTAACATGCTCTTAAGGCCCGGCTCCTGAAACGGCAAGTAAGCCCGGAGAAAATCATTGAATGATAATAAGCTAAGATTTACCAATTGACATTGCAATAACTATTCTTAATGGTATAAATAGCCAAGCCTATGCGGTTCTTGCTATCCAGCTTCTGAAACAGGGCATCGAGATACCCATCAATGGTTTTGAAATTCTATCCGGCCTTTGTTCTCTTATATGACCTTATATGTCTTATATGGTTTGAAACAATCAGCGGGTGTTATTTAATCTCCTCCAGGCTCTTCATCACCTTTTCTTTCAGCTCTTCCTTGAAGGCAATGAGCTTGTCATAGATGGCCTTGTCCTGGCAGCCCAGGATCTGCGCGGCGAGGATGCCTGCATTCTGAGCGGCATTGACCGCTACGGTAGCCACGGGAACGCCGTTGGGCATTTGCACAATGGATAAGAGGGAGTCCCAGCCGTCGATGGAATTGCTCGACTTTACCGGAACACCGATCACCGGAAGAGCCGTTAAAGAAGCCACCATGCCCGGCAGATGCGCGGCCCCACCGGCACCGGCAATAATTACCTTCACCCCGCGGGAAGCGGCATTCTTCGCATAATCGAACATACGCTCCGGCGTGCGGTGAGCCGATACGATCGTGACTTCATGTGCAATGTTCATTTTTTTCAGAAAGTCTGCTGCGTCGTTCATGATCTTCAGATCGCTGCTGCTGCCCATTATGATACCTACCATGTCAGTTAAAGAGTTGTTGAGTTTATCAATTGTTGAATCAGAAAAAGTATTGCTATGAGATAATTTTAACGATGTCCTTTACGGCCACCGCTTTTTTCTTGGCCTGCAGCAGATCGTCGTCCACTACTGTCACGTGGCCCATTTTGCGGAAGGGCTTCGTTGTGGTTTTGCCGTAGAGGTGCACATACACGCCTTTGTACTTGATGGCATCCTGAAGGCCTTCATATTTTGCAGGGCCTTCATGGTTTTTCTCTCCCAGCAGGTTGATCATCACCGCCGGCTTCACAATGGATGTATCGCCCAGGGGCAGGTTCAGGATGGCACGCAGGTGTTGCTCGAACTGGGAGGTAATGTTTCCCTCAATGGTATGGTGCCCGCTGTTGTGCGGACGCGGTGCCACTTCATTTACCAATACTTTTCCGTCTTTGGTCACAAATAGTTCCACAGCCAGGATGCCCACAATGCCAAGCTTTTCCGCCACTTTCACGGCAATCTCAGTCGCTTGTTTGTCAATCGCTTTTTTGATATTGGCCGGTGAGAATAAAAACTCCACGAGGTTGGCTTCGGGGTTGAATTCGCATTCTACCGCCGGAAAACACTTAACCTCTCCGCTTTCGTTACGCGTCACGATCACCGAAATTTCCTTATCGAAATCCACCAGGCGCTCCAGCACGCTCGGTGCTTCAAAAGCATGCTCAATTTTATTGGGATGGCCTAGCTTTACCACACCTTTGCCATCATAGCCACCGGTGCGCAGCTTCTGAAAGAAGGGAAAGAAATCGCGGTATTTTTCGATCTGCGCCTTATTTTCTATCAGGAAATAATCAGGGCTCGGAATGTCGTTGCGCTGGTAGAACATCTTCTGAAGGCCCTTGTCCTTAATGATCTCGATGATCTCCGGCTGGGGATATACTTTCTTACCGTCCTTCTGCAAGGCTTTAAGGGCCTCCACATTCACGTTTTCTATTTCAATGGTAATGATGTCTTTGTCCTTCCCGAATTTATAAACGGTGTCGTAATCGGTGAGGCTTCCTTTGGTGAATTCGTTGGCAATGGCCTTGCAGGGTGCGTTGGCGTCGGGGTCGAGGCAGCACACATACAGGTTGTAGTTGATGGCACTCTGGATCATCATGCGCCCCAGCTGTCCGCCGCCAAGTACGCCAATTTTTAGTTTGTCAGGTTGAAAATAAGTCACGGGCAAAGTTAACTATTTATTCAGATGTAACAGCAATCTAATTGACGTTAAACGCAGCCGGTCATATACACGTGCAGTGGACATGGTTTCTCACCGGCTGTTTCTTTTGGGCGCCCGTCCGGGCTCTCGCTCCTCGCTCTTTGTTGCCCTGCGGGACAAACAAAGGAGCTCAAACAGGCCGCTCGATCCCTGGCGCCGGAAATCCTTTCTGCCGGCTTTTTGACCGCGCTCACTGCCCGGCAAAATCAGGCCGCATGAAGCATCGAAAGTCCGGCCGCCAAACCTATAAACTAAAAAAACCGCCTTAGGGCGGTCTTCTTTATTATTTTGCAGCTTTTTTAGCGGCTGTTTTCGAGGCAGCTTTTGCTGTTACAGCAGCTGCCGTGTTTTTTTTACGAGGACGCAATCTTCCGAATGATCCGATATGAATTTTGCCTCGTCTTGATCTTTGGTCTCCTTTTCCCATAATGCTGTTAATTTAGTTTGCCAAAAGTAATGGATTTTATGAAATCTCCAAACAAAAATACACGCTAGAAACGCTTATTGGCATTGAAAGGCTTCACGGGCTTCTCAATGGTAGTGAGGATGGCCGTCATTTTTTTAGGGTCGGCCAGTAGCTTTTTGGCTTCGGCCACATCATGGTCGTATTTCAGGGCCATCATGATCCTGCCTTTCTGAAACTCAAAGCGGGAAGCGATCTCCTCCTCAATGAATTGTTTGATCTCCGGCTTGAAACGGCTCAGGTCGTCCTTTTTATTCGCGTTCATCTTCGTAAGCAGCGCATTGTACTCGGCCTCGATGCTTTCAAAGCATTTATCCTTGATGGCATCCTCCTTCAGCTCTTCCATCGCGAAGTCGCTTTGCGTCACGTATGTGTAATCCTTGTCTTTCATGTAGGCTACAAACTCATTGTAATCGGCATCCGGCAGGCGGAAATCGGCCGCTTTCACCTGCATCTGCGGATGTTGCAGTACATAGCTGTTTACATAATTGAAGATGTGGTGCTTGTTGATGAGGGTAATGAGCACATTGCTGTACTTGATGTCTTCCGTTTTATAATCGGGCAAAACACCGGCGCCATCGTACACGATCCTGCCATTCTTCGTTTTGAATGCGGTGATCAAAGAATCCGGCACTTTTTCCACGCGTCCTTCTTCGTCTTTGTGCGTATAATCGAGCGCCTGGATGCAGCGCCCGCTCGGGATGTAATATTTGGCCACGGTTACTTTCAGCTTCGTATTATAGGTGAGGTCGCGTGTTTGCTGCACGAGGCCTTTGCCATAGGAACGCTGCCCCAGCACCACAGCCCTGTCGAGGTCCTGCAGGGCCCCCGAAACGATCTCGGAAGCGGAGGCCGAATTATTATCCACCAGTACCACCAGCGGAATTTGTGTATCAACGGCATTATAAAGGGCCACGTAGTTTTTGTCCCAGTCTTTTACCTTTCCTTTGGTGAACACCACATCGCTGCCTTTATTCACAAAGAGGTTCACGATGTTTACCGCTTCATGCAGGAGTCCTCCGGGGTTGCCCCTCAGGTCGAGGATCAGCGACTTGCAGTTCCGCTCTTTCAATTTCAGGAAGGCCTCTTTCACTTCGCCGGAGCAGTTGTCGGTAAAGCTGTTGAGCTTGATGTAACCCACTTCGTTGTTGAGCATATCCGCATAAGGCACGGCTTTAATCTTAATCTCTTCACGCATCAGGCTAAGGTCGAGGGTTGTGCTCTGGCCGAGGTGCCTGATCTTTAATTTGATGGGCGTTCCGGCCTGCCCTTTAAGCATGTTGGTGATGTCGTCGGTTTTTTTGCCCGTCACATCCATACCGTTTACCTCCAGGATCTCATCCCCTGCACGCAGGCCTCCCTTGTAGGCCGAAAACCCTTCGTAAGGCTCCGTAACCGTGATCTTATTGTTCACATCCTGGATGAGCGCACCGATACCGCCGTATTCGCCGGTGGTCATGTAGCGGTAATCCTCGATGTCGTTCTCGGTGTAATAATTTGTATAGGGATCCAGGGATGCGAGCATGGCCTCGATGCCTGTTTTCATAAGCTGCCCGGGCTTTGTTTCATCCACATAGGCAATATTCAGCTCCCGGTACAGGGTATTGAAAATATCCAGGTTCTTCGATACTTCAAAATAATCCTGGGAAAAACTAAAGGTGAACACGGAGGCAATGCAAAGGCAGCCAATGACAATATATTTTTTCATGCAACGTTATATAGTTAAGTGTGAACAGGCGGGCTAAAGGCGCCGTCAAATTTAAAACCTGATTAAATGTACAGCAAAAAACGGGGGCATTAATTACCGTTTATACTTTTTTAGGAAATACGACTGCTGTTTTACTGAGTGGATCTGTTTACTAAGCGAGTAAGCCTCTTCAATCAATTGGCACAGAATTTTAAGCACGATATTTGTAACTTTGAGTAACGCCGCTATGGCAGGATCCGGGTTAAAGCAAGAAACCATTAAACTTAAAAAAAATGGCAACACAACAACAACTCACTATACCCATGTTTCCCCTCAATATGGTATTATTGCCCGGAGAAACAAAAACGCTACACATTTACGAAGAACGCTACAAACAACTGGTAGCGGACTGCATTGCCAACGAGGCTCATTTCGGGATTCCTTTTGTACATCAGAAGGCTGTCGGAAAATATGGCATCGAAGTAAAGATCAATAACATTATCAAAACCTACGACAACGGAGAGATGGATATCCTGATCGAAGGCGTGCGTGTCTTCCGGATGATGGAATTTTCATCGGTGCTGAGTCCCAAGTTATACGGCGCAGGCATCATCAGCCAGGAACAGGAGATCAACAGCAGGGCTTCTGCGGCGCTCCAGGATCTTACCAGGGAATACCTCTGGCTTTCCCAGCGCAGCACGGTAGAGGAAGACGCCTTCGACAATGCCAATGTATACAGCATTGCCCGCCTGCTGGACTTTTCTTCTCCCGAAAAATACGAGCTTATCAAAGCTGCAACGCCCGCCGAAAAAGAAGTGCTTCTGAAATCGAAGATCAGGCTTTTCATGCACCTGATCAAAACCGAGCAGAAGCTCCAGGATAAGTTTATCCTGAATTGATTACCCACGGCTTTGGAAGCCGCAGCGCCCTTGCTTCACAGCGAAGTCATAAAACCGCGATGCATCGCCATCGGATTCCGTTTATAGTTTTTTCTACCGGGAAATTGCTCAGCCTGGTAAAACAAAAAACCTCTTTCAATTCCTGAAAGAGGTTTTTTTGTATCAGGGTTAACTGAAATTATTTTTTAGCAGGACCTGCGTTGTTTTCAGCAGCTACCGCACGGGTTGTCTGAACAGACACCACCGATACGTTTTTAGCATTCAGCAGGGTTACACCTTTGATGTCGATATCGCCCACGGCAATACCGTCGCCGATGTCTAATTTGTCGATGGCGATGTTGATCGTGTCAGGCAATTCGTTAGCCAGGCCACGTGCTTTCAATTTACGCAGTTTCAACACCAGTTTTCCACCTTTTTTTACACCTTCCGACTGGCCTGTCAATACAACAGGGATGTTGGCTGTTACCGGCTTGCCTTCAACGATCTCGAGGAAATCAGCGTGGATCAGTTTATCTGTGATCTTGTGGTATTGCGCTTCCTGCAATACGGTTTTATATACTTTACCGTCTAAGTTTACTTCTACGATATGCGCATTCGGCGTGAAGATAATAGGTTTGAATGCACGGATGTCTGCTTCAAAGTGGATTTGCTCTTTTCCACCATAGATCACGCATGGTACATTTCCTTTTTCCCTGATCGCTTTTGCGTCAACTTTCCCTACGTTCGCACGTAACGAACCGCTCAATGTTACTGATTTCATTTTGTTGTTTTTAAATTGTTTTTAAATGGTAAAATGCAGTCGCTTGCGCTCGTGTCATTTTTTTATTTTTTAGTTTGGTGAGCTTTAAAATGCCCGTTCATTCTGCCCTTCACCGGTTTGTTTTATGTTTTAACGGGTTTGTTTTACATGATAAAGTTGCTACTGATCGACTCATAGTTTTGCACGCTATGGATCACTTTGGCAAATAATTCGGCCACGCTGATGACCTTGATCTTGCTGCTTTCCTGTTTCAGCGGAATGGTATCGGTTACGATCAGCTCCGTTAATTTGGAGTTCTCGATGTTCTCATACGCTTTCCCGGACAGGACGGCGTGCGTGCATACGGCCCTTACGCTCAGGGCGCCGCGCTCCATCATCATATCGGCAGCCTTGCAGAGGGTACCGCCGGTATCCACGAGGTCGTCTACCAGGATGATGTTTCTTCCCTCGATGTCACCGATGGCCGTCATATGGTCTACCACATTGGCTTTGGTGCGCTGCTTGTAGCAGATCACGATCTCGGCCTTGAGGTGCTTGGCATAGGCGTTGGCACGCTTGCTGCCTCCCATATCGGGCGCGGCAATGGTAAGCTGCGGCAGGTTCAGGCTCTGGATGTATGGTAAAAAGATAGAAGAGGCGTACAAATGGTCTACCGGCACATCGAAGAAGCCCTGGATCTGATCGGCATGGAGGTCCATCGTCATCACGCGGGTAGCGCCGGCTACAGCCAGCATATCGGCTACCAGCTTGGCGCCGATGGCTACACGGGGCTGGTCTTTACGATCCTGGCGGGCATAGCCGAAGTACGGCAATACGGCAATGATGTGTTTGGCAGAAGCGCGTTTGGCGGCGTCGATCATCAGGAGCACCTCCATCAGGTTGTCGGTTGGCGGCATGGTACTCTGGATCACAAACACGCTTTGCCCGCGGATGCTTTCCTCATACGATACCTGGATCTCGCCATCGCTGAAACGGTAGTGAGAAATTTTCCCAAGATCTTTTCCATAAGACCTGGCGATTTGCTCGGAAAGTGACTTGGTGGCACTACCTGAAAATAACTGAACTTCTGTTTCCATTTTTTTGTAAGGGAGGCAAATTTACTAATTTTCAGTGGGTTCACACAATAATTCGGGGCATTTTTTTGATTCCCGGAGAAAAACCGTTACATTTGCTGCCCGATTTAAGCCCTACTGTAAAGTTAAGCTTAAGCCGGGAACCTGCGGACCGCGCCTGACGCGGGAAACAGCATTGCAGCACAGCAATTCAAAAAACAAATGCCCAGCTGGCGGAATGGTAGACGCGCTGGTCTCAAACACCTGTGGGAAACCGTGCCGGTTCGAGTCCGGCGCTGGGTACTAAAGCGATACAGAGGATCTGTATCGCTTTTTTTATGCGCTGATTTTGTACATTTAGATAGCTAAACATTCACTTATCCCGCCAATGTAAATAGATAAGCGCAAGTTTTATGGCGGGTATTTACAAGTCATGTGCAACCAGCCGTATGACAACGGACAAGACGATGAACAAAATAAAATTTGCCCATATTCTATTAGTACTTATTTCTTGTTCCGACAAGACAACTAACAGAGTTTCACTGCGACACGCAGACGATCTTAATGTAAAGGTATTGTTAGCCGAATCCCTTACGACAAATGACACGACATATGTTCCTGTCATAATTGACAATAATAAATATAGTCTCTGGCTCGCGTTTTATGATCACCGCATTTCGGACACCACTACCCTTGACACAAGTGTTAGATTCTCCACAGGACATGTCCATTTAATGATTAGTGGTGACACAGCGAAGTATTGGCTACCGACAAAATCACAAAAAGGCAATTTCAAATGTGACGACGTTTCTTTAATTGTCCGTGACAACAACAACAACTTCTATTTCAAAAATGTAACGTTCGACTACCATGTTAAAAAATAGACCGGCTGGCAGCACATAAAAGCAGCTTAGCCACCAGCGGGCTTTTGTCGGTTATCGTTCCGGGCGGACAAGTTACCAGGCTGACGCCTGTTTCTTTTGCCCGTCACTAAAAAAATTTTATCTTCGAAATAACCTTTTGTCGGTTTAGACAAGTGGGTTCCAAACTCCCGACGGATGCTAAGCCGCAAACCGTTATGTGTAACCTTTATTGAACAGAAACTCTATGAATGAAAACACTGAGTACGAGAAATTCGCTCAAGAAATCTATCAAGATCTTTTAAATAACGAAGGTTTAACGACCGAAGTAAAACACAATATAAAACTTCAAGGCAAATCTGCGAAACACCAAATTGACGTCTATTGGGAGTATGCTTTTGCCGGAATAACTCATAAAGTGGCAATTGAATGTAAAAACTATAATAAAGAATTAAACATTGGTTTAATACGAAATTTTTATGGAGTTTTAAGTGACATTGGAAATATCAATGGAATTATCGTGACAAACATAGGTTATCAGAAAGGCGCCAGAGAATTTGCTGAACATTATGGAATCAATTTAATCGTTCTACGAGAACCACAACCCGAAGATTGGGAAGGACGAATCAAAACTATTGTTACCAATATTCAAGCTATTAGTCAAAAAGCAAAAAAATGGTTTATTCAGCTTGACTATGATTGGTGTAAAGTTAATTTCCCTGAAGAAATCTTAACTTCTTTGGAAGTTAAGATTTCTGGAGTGAATAATGAAACTTGGATCTTTGATAAAGATGGCAATAAACTAAAAAACTTTTTGGAACTACAAGACGAGCTCCCTGTAAATGACGACAAACTTGTAGACAACGTACACTTCTATGCATTTGACAATGCATTTATAAAAAGTGAAAATGTGGGAAATATAAAAATAAAAGGCATTCAAATTACTTATGACACTAGTATCGCCAAAACACAGTTGGTTATGGACGCTGAAAATACAACAAAAGCAATATTGAAAAATGTATTAACTGGTGAAATGAAATTTATAAAAAAAGGCTACACATAACAGCACCTATACCCCAGCCTCTCAGACATCAAAGCAATTGCAAAAGCGGTCGAAACTTTTCTATTTTTTTCTTTACAATTGCATAGCAACAGTTATCTTTATTTAAACATTTCGGTAGACAGCGGTTTCAAAACGGCCGAAGCAAAGCTCAAAACCGTTCAAAACTCTAAATACTTAATTGTATCTATTTTAGCGAATTGGTAGCATAAAAAGTTCGAAAGTTGTAGCCTTCTGTGTATTGGAAAGCCCCTGAGAAATCAGGGGGCTTTTTGTAGTACAACCTTAGATTTCAGAAATTCTCTGCTCATACCCTCCTCTTCCTTTGCCATGCCGAATTTGAAATATCAAACCAAAGCTACAGCAGGGTTGTCGGGCATACATAATCGCTTATCCTGAATTTGCCGTTTTCTTTTAAGGCATTGAATCCGCCTTTCACATTGATCAAATTCCGATAGCCTCTTGCCTGCAAAATTGATATAAAAACCACAGAGCGGTAGCCGCCGGCGCAATGCACATAATACTTTTTAGTTTTATCAATCTTCAACATGCTGTCATTTATAAAATCAAGCGGAGCGTTTTCTGCATTTACCAAATGCTCACTGCCGTATTCACTTGCTTTTCGGACATCCAGGATAGCAATGGCTTTGGAGTTTGCAATAAGCGACAATTCATCTGCATTAACGGAAGGGATGTGGTCTTGCTCTTTTCCGGCATCTATCCAACTTTTGTATCCTCCTTTCAAAAAGCCGATAGCATGGTCGTAACCAACTCTGGCGAGCCTGGTAATCACCTCGGCTTCTCTTCCTTCATCGGCAACAATCAGGAGGTTTTGTTTGATATCCGGAATTAATGTGCCGACCCAGGTGGCAAAGCTTCCGTCGATACCAATGTTGACCGAATTCGGAATAAAGCCTTCGGTAAACGCATTAGCATCCCGCGTATCAATGATCAGGGCATCGGTTTCATTCGCTAAAGCCTCGAATTCGGCTGCTGACAAGGCTTTTGTGCCTCTTTTCAAAACGTCGTCCATGCTTTCATAACCTTTTATGTTTAGTAAAACGTTCTGAGGAAAATAAGATGGCGGGGTAACCAAGCCGGTTAAAATTTCTTTTATGAATTGCTCTTTGCTTAATTTTGGATTAAGCGCATAATTAACCTGCTTCTGATGCCCAAGCGTATCTGTTGTTTCCTTGCTCATGTTTTTCCCACAAGCACTTCCGGCGCCATGATTTGGATAAACAATTAATTCATCGCTCAGGGGCATGATTTTATTGCGGAGAGAATCGTAGAGGTAGCCGGCCAGTTTTTCCTGGGTAAGATCGGCTATGACATGCTGCGCCAGGTCGGGCCTGCCAACATCTCCAATGAATAAGGTGTCGCCAGTAATGATCCCGTGTTCATTCCCGTTTTCGTCAAGCAACAGGTAAGTTGTGCTTTCCATGGTATGACCCGGCGTGTGAATGACTTTAACGCTGTAATGTCCCACCTTAAATACTTCGTTGTCCCTGGCCACAATCGCTTCATATCCGGGTTTTGCCGTTGGGCCGAAAACGACCTTCGCGCCCGTCTTTTTAACCAGATCCAAATGACCGCTTACAAAATCGGCATGGAAATGCGTTTCAAACACATACTTTATGTTTGCATGGTCTTTTTTTGCCCGGTCGATGTAAGGCTGAACTTCTCTTAACGGATCGAAGATAGCCGCTTCACCATTGTTTTCGATGTAATAGGCTGCATGAGCTATGCAGCCTGTGTATATTTGTTCTACTTTCATATTGTAAATTTTTATGCTACAAATTTCACGATTGAGAAAAGAATGGATTGTAACTTTTGTTCCATAAGGCCATGATTCTTGTCATGTTTAGAAGTCATCTCAAAAATAGGTTTTAGGCTNNCATGAATGGAAAAGACACGCAAAGAGGCAACAGGTATTTTGGAGATGGCTTCTAATCGTTTTTTTGTCTTTATATTTGTGATACCGTGTTATGAAACAATAAGCGTGAGATGACAAAACGTAACACCATATTCAGCGATCCTGATTTGAGTTCGGACATTGAAAAGTATGCCAGGCATAAGGTCATTGAAAAAGGTGACATTTTGATCAGGCCCGGGGATGAAATTGTTTATATTCCGGTTGTTTTGAAGGGAAGCATCCGAATTATCAGGCAGGACATGGATGGGCAGGAAGTTTTCCTGTACCACCTTTATCCCGGCCAAACCTGCGCCATGTCGTTAACCTGTTGCCAGTCCGGAAAAAAAAGCATGATCAAAGCAATCGCCGAAACTGAGTCTGAAATACTTCAAATACCGGTTCGCATGACTGAGGATTGGTATAAATATCCGGAGTGGAAAGCTTATATCAGCAACAACTATGCTAATCGCTTTGCCGAATTGCTACAAACTATCGACCTGATCGCCTTCAGCAACATGGATAAACAATTACTGCATTACCTGGAAGAACGCTCGAAAGCCTTGAATACAAGGGTGATTGAGATCACGCACCAGGAAATAGCGGATGAACTTCATGCACACCGGGAAGCCATAAGCAGATTGCTCCGTGTGATGGAGCAGAAGAAACTGGTTAAATTGGGAAGGAACAACATTGAAGTCTTAACGACTTAGCTGACGAAGATCATATCGCCAGCTGACCTCTGTTATTTTTTTCTCCTCCAAACAGCTTTACTATTGCAGTAAAAACAGATGTCATGAAAAAGAACATGGGAACTACAGACAAGGTTATCAGGATACTGGTGGCATTGCTTATCATAGTACTGTACTTTACACATCAAATCAGCGGCACCCTGGCCATTATCGGGTTAATTTTATCGGCCGTTTTCATCTTAACGAGCTTTATAAGCTTTTGCCCGCTTTACCTGCCCTTTGGCATTTCTACCAGGAAAAAGGAGTAGAAGCCATTATTCCCATTTAAAAAGCAGGCAACCAGAAGGCCTGCTTTTTTTATTTGCAACAATCTGAGGCTAATCCAACAAATGTTCCCAACAAGGCTTTATGGAGTTTGGATATTTGCAGTGCAATTAAAATCCATTCGTATACATGAAAGCCATACTTATAAAATACAAAGCTGAGGCGCTTGGAGCAGCGCTCGGCGCAATGGCCGGTTGGGCTTATTGGTATTTCGTGGGATGTTCAAGCGGAAGCTGTGCCATTAGCTCAAGCCCCGTTAACAGCACGCTGTACGGGGCATTTATGGGTGGAATAGCCGGAAGCATGTTTAAAAAACCAGAAAAGCAAGATCATAAAAACCAAACCAAATGAAACCTATAGAAGAATTAATCAAATCGGGCCAGGCTGCCATTGTGGATGTAAGAACTCCTTCTGAATTTATGGGAGGCCATGTCAACGGAAGCATTAATATTCCCTTACAGGAAGTACCGGCACGTATAGCGGAATTCAAAAAAATGAAAAATATTGTTTTGTGCTGCGCATCGGGGAACAGAAGCGGCCAGGCCACAGCCTACCTAAAGCAACAGGGCATCGAATGCGAAAACGGAGGCTCATGGCTGGAAGTGAATGGTTATTGTTAACTCATAAATAAACGAAACATGATACAGGCAATAAAAACGATTTTAGGCATAGGCCCTAAAGTCAATCTCGGGGAACTAATCGCCAATGGCGCTACAATACTTGATGTACGAACAAAAGGCGAATATGCATCGGGCCACGTGAAAGGATCCATCAATATTCCACTTGATCAGTTATCGGGACACTTAACTAAATTAAAAGACAAGGGGCATCCGATTATCACGTGCTGTGCCTCAGGCATGAGAAGCTCTTCTGCGAAGAGCTTTCTTAAAAGACAAGGGTACACCAATGTTCACAATGCAGGACCATGGGTAACGCTTACCAGGTACCGCAACTAAAAACCCTGACAAACACGTGAAACAAGGGCTCGGGGCCGACCGGACCTTTTGCGGACACGAAGCTTAGCCCGGATACTAAGGCCGGACATGAGCCGGCGTGTGGTGTACAGTGTACCTTCAGAAAAAAATCAATAGAAGTAACTATGCTACGATGATGTAGCTGTGCCATTGAAAACATGCAAGAATTAAGATGAATATGCCGGGCTTTCATGAACTCATACGTGCGGAGAAACCGGTATTGATCGACTTTTATGCCGAGTGGTGCGGGCCATGCAGGATGATGGTTCCTATACTTGAACAATTGAAGAAGATGATCGGCGACAAGGCCACCATCATTAAAATCGATGTTGATAAGAACCCCGAAGCCGCGGAGAAATACAAGGTAAGAGGGGTTCCGATATTGATGGTATTGAAGCAGGGCGACCTGAGGTGGAGGCAATCAGGCGTTGTACCTGCTGATCATTTAAAAATGATCATTGAACTTCATACTTAAGCGCTGAAACCAAGCTGATCTTTGAATCTCAGATAAAACCAATAACAAAAAAACCAATGAAAACTGTTGCTTATATAGCCCTTTTATGTTCGCTGGCAGGAGCGTCTTCCTGCCAGAATCAAAGTACCGGAGTCCGTGATTCCAAGCCTGTAAATGCGACTATTCCGGTAGACGAGTTCGAGAAGAAACTATTGGAAAAAGATGTTCAGCTCATTGATGTAAGAACGCCTGAGGAATTTAACCAGGGCCACCTGAAAGGCGCGCTGAATTACGACATCAATTCGAGCGGATTCCAGGATCAACTATCCAGATTATCCAGGGACAAGGTGGTGTTGGTGTATTGCCTATCGGGTGGCCGCAGCGCCTCTGCGGCAGGATTACTGGCGGCAAAGGGCTTTACGGAAATTTACAACATGCAGGGTGGCATCATGAAATGGAATGCCGCCAAAAAACCTTTGGATTCAGGAACAGCAAGTCCTGCTCCCGGCGGCCTGTCCGTTAAGGAGTTCAATAAACTACTGGAATCGGATAAGCTTGTATTGATCGATTACCACGCGAAATGGTGTAAGCCCTGCGTAAAGATGGCGCCCATGCTGGAGGCCTTTGTTGACAAGCGGAAAGAGAACATGATGCTCATTAAAATTGACGCTGATAAAAACAAAGACCTTCTTCAGCAACAGGGAATTGAATCCATACCGGTATTAGAGCTCTATAAAGATGGCAAAAGGATCTGGAAGCACGAAGGAGAAATTGATGAAAAAACATTGATCATGGAAACTAACTTGTAAAAGCGATGAAAGACTTAATAATCGGCAAACGGGGAGCCTTAAGCAATTGGATCAGGCAGTTTGCAACGGTAATAGACATAGACAAAAAAATGTATAAGATCCAGGAAGGGCTGTTAGGGGTTTTTAAGTGGGGCGCATTTAAGCCCCTGCCGAAGATCGATTATGTATTGGTATTCAGAAGCCTTTTTGCCAAATGCGAAGCCTGCTCGCTTGAGCAATACGAGAACAACCCAAATGCGTATTTCCAGGTGAGCCTTGTGTACAATAAGAACCGGAGGATCATTGTTGAAGAAACAAAGAGCAAAGAAGAAGCCTTTGCGCTGGCCAGGGCAGTTGCAGTGGGCTTAAACACCAGGCTCAGAGATTCGGCAAGCATCCGGGGACAAAGCTCCTGGCTGAGTCTTATTTCATGAGCTGCTTGCTAAACCCGCCTTGATTGCCATCATCGGAGAAACCCTTTTTATTGGTATTTTTGGATATGCAAAAGCTGTTTTCTCAAATAGAAACTATACATCCAATCAGCCCGGCCGCCGCGAAGGCTCTTTCCCTGATCGGCAAAGAGGTAAGTTTTTCTAAAGGCAGGAATATACAGGAAATAGGACATACCTGCAAGACCCTCTACTTCGTAAAAAAAGGTGTCGTCCGTATTTATTATTTCAAAGAAGCAATTGATATCACTGAGAGTTTTGAATTTGAGAATGCCTTTGTAGCGAGAGCAGAAAGCTTATTTACAGGAAAACCTTCACGAAAAGCGATACAGGCCATTGAAGACACAACGTTAATTGCTATTGACGCAGATAAAATGTTCGGGCAATTTGATACTCATCCGGATTTGGAGCGTCTTTTTAGAAAAATAATTGAAACATCCTATGTACATACTGTCAACCGGATTGAAAGTTTGCAGTTCAATACAGCCGAGGAACGTTATAAAGCACTACTTAAAGCCGCGCCCGATGTGCTGAAGAGAATTCCCTTGAAGTATGTTGCTTCTTATCTTGGGATCACCCAGGTTAGCCTGAGCCGGATCAGAGGAATAAAGTGATTATTTATCATATGATAAATCTTTTCTCTTAGAGCCAAAATACCTTTGCTTAAATATCTTAAGCATGGAAAATTTTGATCGCAAAAAGCACTGGGAAACCATCTATACCACTAAGGAATCAGAACACTGTAGTTGGTTTCAACCAACCCCGGTAACGTCATTAGAATTTATCGGGCAATACGGCCTTTCAAAATCTTCCAAAATCATTGATATTGGAGGTGGTGATAGTTTCCTGGCTGATAGTTTAATAGAAAAAGGCTACACGGACATCACCGTCATGGATATTTCCGAAGCTGCCCTGGAAAGAGCAAAACAACGGCTCAAAAATAAAGCGAATCAGGTAAAATGGATTGTAGGAGATGCGGCCCGCTTTGCCCCTCCGGAAAAATATGATCTTTGGCATGACAGGGCAGCCTTTCATTTTCTCACAGATCAGCGTGATGTGGAAAGTTATTCCATCACAGCGAAAAATGCGTTGAATGAGCAGGGGATATTAGTGCTTGGGACGTTTTCTGAAAATGGCCCGAAAAAATGCAGCGGGATAGAGGTAAACCGGTACTCTCAGGAAGGCCTTTCAAAAGTGTTTGAACAGGGCTTTAAAAAGCTGAAGTGTGTAAATGTCGACCACCCTACGCCATTTAATACCACCCAGAACTTTACCTTTTGCAGCTTTCAGAGACTGACAAATTAGCAGGCAGAAACCCGGGATACCGGAAGGCAAGCTGATCCGTTCCATGCCCATCAGGAAACGGCGATGCTATTTTTTACCTGCCCGGATCAATCGTAATACAAAGTAGCAAACAAAACCTGCCCGATAATTCCGGAAGACCAATCGCTGAATGATCCATGCTTCACTGATGCTAATTTGCCAGCAGCCATGTGTTCAATGCATCCAGCTCTTCCGGGATAATCTGATGCCCCATGTCGAATTCATGGTAACTGCATCTCGCATCCAGCTGCTCCAGGTACGTTTTAGCCTCTCTGGCAAACGCGATGGGCAGCACCCCATCCTGTGTTCCGTGTGCAATAAACAGTTTTAATGTATGAAGCTCAGGCGTTTTCTTCACCTCGCTTCTTATCTCCTGGAGGATCCTGCCGCTAAGGCATATAACACCCTTGACCATCTCCGGATGCAGAAGCCCGATGCTGCAACTCATGATCGCGCCCTGGCTAAAACCACCCAGATACACTTCATCAATGCCGTATTTAGCTTTCACCTGTGCGATGAACGTGAGTATCGCCTCCCGGCTCTGAGCCTCCTGCTCTTTATTGAATACCGGTTTCCCGGTCGAAAAATCCACTTGATACCAGGCATAGCTGCCGGCTGACAGCGTAAATTTCCCACGCGGACAAATGATATAATAATCTTTGGGGAAATGGCCGGCCAGGCCAAACAGATCTTCTTCGTTGCTTCCCACGCCATGCAACAGCACCATCGCTTTCTTCTTTTCCGATTTTACCTGAGGCTCTGCTATCAGGTAGTTTAATGCCAGGCTATCTGCCGAAATAAAATGATTTGTTTCCATCGTTGATTTTTCTCCTTTACATAGCTGCATGCCCAGCATGCAGGTGATTAAATAGATGAACGTTGTCTTCATTAGCCCAATTTGATGGAAGTCATTGTCAGTGCGCCTGCAACGGCCTTGTCGTTAAAAAAAGACACGCTGTCGTTACTTCCTTTCAATCCTAATGTATAGATCATCGGCAAATAATGTTCTGGGGTCGGAATGGCAAGCTGTGCCTCCCTGCCCAGCTCACTGTAATGGATCAACGGCTTATGATCGCCATCCGCGATCAGGGATTTGAACTTGTTATTGATGGTAATCGCCCAGTCAAACCCGAATTCATCGTTTAGTTTATCCCAGGCAACCATCCCAAGATTATGTACCATATTTCCACTTCCTATGATCAGAACGCCTTTTTTCCTCAACGAGTAAAGCTCCCTGGCGAGGTCGTAATGATAGCGGGCATCTTTTGTATAATCGATGCTTAACTGCAATACCGGAATGTTTGCTTTGGGATACATGTGGCGAACGACTGTCCAGGTGCCATGATCCAGACCCCAGTCATGATCCAATTCAACATGCGCCGATTTGATAAGGCCTGCTGTTTCTTTTGCCAGTACGGGATTGCCGGGTGCCGGATACTGAACGTCGAACAGCGCCTGCGGGAATCCTCCAAAATCATGGATCGTTTTGGGGAAATCCATGGCCGTAATTCTGGTGCCCCTGGTATACCAGTGGGCAGATACAACCAAAACGGCTTTCGGCTCGGGAATTTCCCTGGCCATTTGAGTCCACCTACGGCTGAATTCCGTGTCCTGTATGCCATTCATCGGCGATCCATGCCCTATAAAAAGAACCGGCATTAATTGTTCCTGTTCCTGCAAATTATCTGTGAAATTTTTGAATGCAGATAACGTTGTTATTCCTACTGCTCCCATAACGACTGATTTTATAAATTCCTTACGTTCCATTTGTTTTTTTCAGATGAATTTTAAACCGGAGAAGATTAAGCTCTTCTCCGGTTGTTGACCTACAATCCAATTTGTTTTGCATATGTCTGGTTATCCCAGAACAAATGCTCTTCGATCATAACACCATTTTCCCATAACCCGACAGTTGCCATTGGCATTTTAAAAGCTTTGCCCGTCGGTTGAATAAATTTACCGTTTCCAACAGGCATTGGCTTTGTAAATGTTCCTTCAAATATACCCGTTACCAGCGTATATTTTCCGGATCCGAATTTAATGGGATGTTCTTTGATGCGCGTATCCGGCGCATGAACAAATAACTTTTTCAAATCCTCGATGTGTACCTCGATTCCTTCAGCCATGTGGCCGTCCGGCCAATACACCTTGATATTGGGAGCGTGGCTTTCCTTTAACCTATCCCACTTTTGATTGCTGAACACGTCAAAGTCAAGCTCATCAAAGGTTTTCAGGCGCGCCGCAACACTGTCATTATCCGAGGCCACCTGCAGCGCGATCTTCTTTAGATTGGCGAGCTCATCGTCTGAGATTTTAGAAGATGTATCCGGCGCCTGTTGGCAACTTTGAAAAAGGGCCGCAGAAATGATGACTGCTAAAGACATGGTTTTGATTGTTTTCATGTGGTTGGTTTTAAAAATTGATATATAATGTAGTTTCTTCTGCTATTGTTAAGCCAGCTGTGGCTGAATCTTTTCGGCTGCTTCTTCAAGCGTGACTGCTTTTCCCAGAGCTCCAAACTCGTGCAGGTTACCGAACACTTCGATGTCGATCGACTTGTCAATCCCACCGACGCGCACAGGTTCAAAGCCATTGTCCCTGATCAATGATTCGATCTCCGGATTGATGCGTTGATCATCTGTAGCATAAAACCCTACTTTTCGCGGATCGGCAAATGCCTCCTTCTTCAGGCTGTCTGCGCCGAGTGTGCCCAGTGCTTTTACCAATTTTGCATGTTTGGGCAAAAGCGCCGAAAGGATCTCGCCGGAAGATTCATACTGGCCAATGATCTTTTTAAACCCTCCCTTATCATCCGGAGCAATGGGGTTGGATGGGTCAACAATGATTTTTCCTTCCAGTTCGGCAGCATAGGTTTCAAAGAATTCTTTAATCGTCGAAAACCAAACGGCAAGAACCACCATGTCGGCCTGCCTGATAGCCTCCGCCACTTCCATTGGCCTGGCAAGGCTCCCTAATTCCGAAGCCAGTGCCTCCGCTTTGGAGAATGTTTTACCGGCAATGATGACATCGCGCTTTCCTTTCACAAGGTTTGACGCCACAACCTTACCGATGCTTCCTAAGCCGATGACGGCTACTTTCAGATTTGAATTTTTCATGATCGTTTGTATTAGAATTTTAAATAACGTTCTAAGACAAAGGTCGGCATACTATGCTTCATGCGCCCATAAAGTAGTTTAGGAAATAGCCTTAAACTAGATTAAGGGTCCGGTTAACGAAGAACGCGCTTATTACGGATTTTACTGAGGAATTCAGGGGTTATCCCAAGGAAGGAGGCAATATAGGTATTGGGTATCCGATTGGCCAGATCAGGATATTGCTTGAGAAAAAACTCATAGCGAACTGTGGCGTCTGAACTGATCGTTTGTAAAAGGCGCTCCTGCATCCCAACGAGGCTCCTCTCAACCAATACGCGAAAAAGGCGGTCAAACTTTGGCGCTTTGGTGTACAGATCGAGCAGGTCGTCGTGCTTTATTTGCAGGACCGTGGAGTCTTCGATGGCATCTATACTCATTTCCGAAGGCTTCCTGGAGTAAAAGCTTCCCATATCCGAAACCCACCAGTTTTCCATTGCAAATTGAATGATATGGGTCGCCCCGGCCTGGTCCACCTTATACAGCCGCAGACAGCCGCTCACCACGAAACTAACCACATTGCAAACATCACCTTCCTGTAATATAAATTGCCGCTTCCGGTACAGCCTTGGCTGAAACCTCGAAGCAACCAACTCCTTTTCCTCCTCAGTCAGGGGCAGCATTTTCTCAAAATAACCGATCAACAGGTTAACGGAATTATTTGGTGATCTATCAGCCATACTCTGTAAAAATAAGTATTTATCATCAAAAAGGGGGATTAAGCCTCTTCAGATCGCTTCATCTCCCGGGCGCCTCAGGTACTTTTCACAACCCGTGCCGGTCAGATAAGCAGAATCATCTCTATATTTACCTATCGCTAATCATGACAAGATAGCGCTTACTGATCCCTTATGACACATTTACCTCATGCCTCAAGCCAAATCTACTATGCCGGGAGTTTCCGGGAACTTGTCTCCACGCCGTTTTGCGGAGAGATCAATGCGATGTGCTGGATGCGTGAGCTACGCGGTGATTTTTCTGAGATCGCCGGTAAGATAGAGCCGGACGAAACCATCAGAACACTTGATGCCGCTGAGCTCCTGGAACTTTCATTGACTGAACAGGGACAGCTGGCGCGAGAAATTATTCTGGATGACCTGAAGCGCCTGGAAGCTCATGGCGCGTCTCCGGTTCTTAACCTCATCAGGCACTATGAGAGAGACGATGCTTACCCGTTTTTTCCAACCGATGTGTACTCCTTCCATGTAGACCGCTCCCCGGTACCAACCGATACGTTTTTATGCACGTACTATGGCGAGCCGAGCGAACTGCTGCCGAATGCGCAAGGCATCCAAAAAGTGCTGATTCCAGAAATACGGGACGAGCTGAAAAAACGGTACCGCGGGCCGGAGGAAGGCTTTGAATCCTTTCTAAGCGAACATTTTTTCGATCTGCACTACATGCCTAAACCCGGAGCGCAGCCCCTCAGCCTGGGCCGCGGCCATTTATGGCGGCTGGCGGTCGATCACCCCGAAAGCACTGTGCTTCCGTGCCTGCACCGTGCACCACAGGAAAAAAACGGGCAGAACCGGCTGCTGCTGATCTGCTGAGAGGACCTCCCTGAATACATAAATACCGTAATCATACCATAGCATGAACGTACAGGAACACATCAAAGCCTACATCGCCGGCCAGCCCGAAGCCAAACGCAGCGACCTGCAGGCTTTGCACCGCCTCATAACGGAACTGATGCCGGCTTGTAAATTATGGTTCCTGGATGGCAGGGACGACACAGGTAAAATTGTTTCCAACCCCAATATCGGCTACGGCTCCCGGACCTTGCGCTATGCTGACGGAAAAAGCAGGGAGTTCTACCGGATTGGCCTGAGCGCCAACAAAGCCGGGATCTCTGTATATATCCTCGGCATAGAGGACAAGACTTACCTGGCCAGGACCTATGGCAACGGCCTTGGCAAAGCAAGCATCACCGGCTATTGCATAAAGTTCAAAGCGCTCAAGGACATCTCTGCTGAAGTGCTGGCAGAAGCCATACAGTATGGCGCACATATCCCCGGATAAAGAGGTGAACCGACAGCATTCCCGCGAGCTCCTACAGCTTATAAACAGCTGCCGGCGACACTTTAAAGGCCTGCGGGAAATCGGCTTTTTTGGATTTGGAAAATGTGGCGATCTGTTCCCAGCCCATCTGACTGAGCTCCAGGATGAACAAAAATGTAGCAAGGGCTTCCTGCCTGGAAGCACTGTCGATCCATCCCACACTCTGCGCCAGCTTACGCGGATAATAGCTGTGATTAAGGTTCAGGTCCAGCTCGGTGTGGGTGGCCAGATCCGGATCCTCGATCCCGTTTTCAGCGAGGGCATCCACAATGATCTTTTTCTGGCCGGGCATCCCTTCCGCTATCAGAACAGACAAACAAAATGACACCGGGTTTATTTCAGCGAAATAGGCTAAGAGCTCCGTATAGGCTTCAAACAACGGCAACGGAGAGAACCGATCCAGGTCTTCCTCCCTTAATCCTAATTTCAGACAGGCCTCCTTTTCATGCACATCATGCCCGACCTCTTCCAGCAGGTATTCCAGGCCGGTGCGCTGGAGCTCGTTCTTTTTCCTGAACCTGAGGAAGGAGTAGATCGACTCCAGGTAGCGCAATGTAATAAAATGCTGATGCAGGAATATTCCTTTGGCGCAGGCTTTGGTATAGCGCCCGTCGGAGATAACCCTGAGCAACTCCCTTTCTCCTGCATCGCTCAGCAGCTGCTCCGCCAGCCCTTCCGCCACTACGATCGTATTGATGCCCGAGCCTGCTTGTTCGGGCAGCATATAGTTCCGGTGCCTGCTTGTATTTTTTTTATTGACTGCCTGTACAAGCAGGCAGCAGCAGGTCCATACCTGGTTGACGACCGAAGCCGGCTCTTCGATGCCTGTTAAGCTATACGGCGGCACATCCTTTCCATGAGCTTTTGCCAAAGCAGCAGCTTCAAACTTGCGCAGTACCCTGCAAAATGTCCATAAGGCCGCGGGCGATGTCCGCTGCAAGAGCCTCAGGTAATAAAAGAGCGCCTCCGCCTGCACAGTATCAGAACCCCCGTAAGGTGCTGTCTTTCGTTTGAGGTCTGCAGAACGCTTTTTATTCTCAAGCTCGTCCAATAGCCGGAAGGCATCTTTTGAAATCGTCTGTGCCAGCGCATGAAATTCCTGAGTGGCCTCCGAAAGATCCGACGCTGCTCTGAACATCCATTTCAGAGCTTCATGCTCCAGTTGGACGATGGCTTTTGAAGCCTTGTCAAATGCTTTTTTCCCCTCAAGACCTGCATCGCTTATCCATCCGTATGTATTTAAGGCTTCAACCGTTTCGCTGAGCCTGATATCATTTGTCAATTTAGTCCTGTTCCAGGCGGCGCTCTTCGGATTTCTCAGATTTTCCAGAACCTTCAGGCCTTTAGCGGCATCTCCGTGCACGTCCAGCCCAAGCTCCCTGCCGCCTTTCCTAAGGATGATTTTTTTTGAGTCATACTCAATCGCATCGATCTCCAGGTAAGGAGAGGCATGCGATTCAAAAACCGTTATCTTTCTTTTCATCGTGTTTTAAGAAGTAATTTTTTTACCTGCTTTGCTTCCCGCAAAATGGCCGACTCGAGTTCAATCATTGTGTCCATCACATTCCTGAGCTGTTTCAGCACCACGGTCCTCGACTCCATCGAGATCTTAGAATAATGCGCCAATATCCCGGAGGTGATCTCTCCATGTTCCTCTTCCTCGTTGATGACCGAATGGGAAATAATGGGTTTGTAAAAGCGTTCGCTCAGCTTGTTTTTCCGGCAGGCCTCCAGGAAGATCTCATTGAAGCGCGGCTTCTCTTCCTCTACCAGGAACAGGCACGCATAAAAGCTTAAGGGCTCCTGCTCTGCCATGACATGGTAGGCCGTAATGAGGGCAAATGTTTCCGGGAGCGGAACGCTGTCCCTCACTTTTTCCGGATCTACGCCAGCCCCCTCAAGCGCCTTCAGCAAGAGCTTATCATGATCGAGCTCCGATAAAAAGAACTCTTTCAGGATCTCATAAACGGGTTCTTTTTCGGCTTTGGATAAGGCTGCTGCAATGATCTGCGGGCCTGCTTTTACAAAGTGATAGTATTGTACGGCATAATTTATAAGGATATCGCTGCTTACATCCTTTGCCTGCATAGCTTCCGCCAAGGGTGATGTTGCCTTGGCCAGATGCAGCCAGGAAATTTTGTCGATCTCTTTCCAGAAAGCCTTTCCGGAAATGGACTTCTCCGCCTTAGGCATCGCAGCTTCGGTAATAAAGCCGTACCGGTCGAGGGTTGTTAAGAGCTGGTCTGCATAATCACCGAAGGCAGGAAAATCGGAAACAAAGCGCTCAAAATCCAATCCCTTTTCCATGCCCGCCATGAATTTGCTCAGAGCGGGCTTTAATTCGGGCGAATACTCAACATCGAACGATGTGCCCTCATAGTCAAACACGGCGGATTTAGCACCAAGTGTTTTCTTGATTCCCGGCCTGAAAACCGGCTTATTGTAATACTGGTCTGTATTGCTCATATACGCTTCGATTTTTTTAGTTCCTGATAAGTTCGCCGCCTCCGGAATAGTAATCCCATATCTGGGCATAGAACCTGTCGTATATGGTTACAAACAAATCCGTATACTTCAGTATCCTTCGTGCATCTTCCTCCGCCACTACCGGGATCGCCTCAAAAATATGCCGTGTCAAAAGCCCATGCGAAGCATTCATGTTAATGTCCGCATGAGAAGCGATCGGCTTTAGAAAGCTATCCGGAAGCCCCTTTTCCCTGATCGCACTCACATAACTGTCAATTTCTATTTCGCGCCCTTCCAGGGGCCCTAAGGTTGTAAAGAAGAACAGGGGGTCGCGCCTTGCCCAATAGGACAGTGAATTGCACAGGGCCATGGTGCCGGTAAGCGGGGTGCTTTTAAACAGCTCCTGTTCTGTGAGCCCGATAGACTCCAGCGATTTCAACAACAATTTATCATGGCCGATTTCCTCACAATAAAATTCATTGATGAGCACCCTTGCTTTTTCACTGAAAGGATACGAAAGCACCGGGGCATCGAAGTAGCTTTCGCGGTACAATAAATGGTAATTTTCGATGCACATCCCGTAATACACCCTTGCATCCACTTTTTTAGGCGCATTCAGGATGTTGGTCCAGAACGGATTTTTTTTCACGAGCCGACTAAGCAGCTTTAATTGCCTGTCTTCTACTTTTAAAATGAGTTCTCTGCCTGTCATAGTATATATTTCTGTCTGGTCTGTATTTCGTTGCTTGTTAAGGGCAGCTTACCGTATAAAGGCATTCGGGTCGCCATTGCCGTAAGCCAGGGCCACGTGCTTTCCTGAGATGGTATTCGCATCCCTTCTGTAAGCCGGGTCCAGGATCACATTAATGACCGCCGGCACCCCCGAGTCAAAAGCACGCTTCAGGGCGGGCACTATTTCCGACGCTTTTTCCACGCGCTGCCCATAGCCTCCCAGGCCTTCCACGATCGTTTCGTACCTGGTGCTTTGCGACAGGTACTGTGCCGAAGGATCTTCGGGCCCGAAAATATCTTCATGGAACGTGCGCATTTCGCCCCAGGCTCCGTCATTACCGATAATCAATACAAAGGGAAGCTTTTGCCTGACGGCAGAGTCGATCTCAAAGCCATTGAAGCCAAATGACCCATCGCCCGAGATCACTAACACAGGTTTGTCCTTTTTGGCCAGCCTGGCGCCAATGGCAAAAGGCACACCAATGCCCAGGCAGCCAAAAGGCCCGGGATCCATCCAATGCCCCGGTTTCGATGCCCTGTAATATTCGGCAAACAAGGCCACAATATCACCTCCGTCTCCAATAACAATGGTATCGTCATCTATAAAAGATGCCACTTCGTAAACAAACCGAAGCGGGTTCACGGGCTTGTCCGGTAAGCTCAAGGACTCTTTCCACTTCAGCTCTCTCCGCTGAAGGCTGGATTTAAACGCCGTCATATCCGTGCCCGCTCTTTTGGCAAATGCCTTTTCCAATTTGATCAGCGACATCAAAAATTGATGGATGTTTGACAACACGCCGATCTCAACATGCCGGTGCTTTCCGATAGCTGTAGGATCAGAATCTACCTGAACAACAGTTGCCGCCGGATTGATCACATGAGCCTGCCCGTAACCGAATCTAAAATCCAGGTCAACACCCAGCAATATAATCACATCCGCCCTGAGAAGCGATGCCTTCCTGTCGACATAGGTGATATAAGGATGGTCTTTCTCTAAGATCCCCCTGGCCATTCCGTTTACATAAACCGGGATCTTTGCCAGGCAAGCAAACTGCCCGAGGGCTTCACCGGCCTGATCCCAGTATACGCCCGAGCCGGCAACGACGACAGCATTTTTGGATTTGGCCAGCAGCTTAGCCACCTTGCTCACCAGCCCGGGGTCGGGATAAGACAAGGGCTTCAGGTGTTTTTTCCTGACCGGTGGCGCATCGTCCACACCCATTTGTGTTAACTGGACATCCATCGGGACATCCACGTACGAAGGGCCGAACCGGGGCGTCAGGGACTTTTCAAAGGCCTCTCTCAGGATATGGCCTGTGCGCCATGGATCGTAGATGGCATCCGAAAATTTGGTGATGGGCCTGGTAAGCTCCAGAGTAGGCGCATCCTGGAGGTTCCCGGAATTTCCGAGGGCAAAAGGATTTCTTCCACCCAAAACCACCACAGGACTATTGGCATAAAATGCATTGGCAATGCCCGTAAGCCCGTTAACAATGCCCGGCCCCGCCGTTAACGCAGCAACCGCAGGACTTAACGTCAGCCTTGCATAAGCATCTGCAGCAAATACGGCTGCCTGCTCGTGCCTGAAATCAACCAGGCGGATCCCCAACCGACAGGCGCCATTATAGATTCCCGATATGTGGCCACCGGTTAGGGTGAAGATATGCTTCACACCTTCTTCCTGCAGCTGTCCGGCAATCACATCGCCACCATGCAGCCACTCTGCCTGCTTTTCATCGTCGCCGGAAAGTTGCTGCAAAATACGTCCCTGCTCCATAATGTTGAATTATAAGACAAATAGGTTAAGTAAGAAATTTAAATTCTAGAGGTGAACTGCTATAAGCAAGGCCCGGCCTTTGGGCTGGTTGATTTTAAAATACACCTTTTCGTTATTGGTCTTTCCTGTTTTGATGGTAACCAATGGCTCTTCACCTTTTCTTAAGGTGTCAGCGCTTACAACTTCAACCGGCGTTTTTTTTGGTTTAGCCGGTGATTTTACCGGAGCTTTTGCCTGAGGCTTTTTACTTGTTGCCATAATGTTTAAGATTTAAGGGGTTTGGTTTATTGGCCTATGATAAAGGTATACTATTGTTTCCAGCTAAAATGGGCGGTAAACCGGCCATTTTTGGACTTTATGAAGCCCTTTCATCCAATTCGGCGCAAAACAGATGTGGTACATGCCGTCAGAACGTATGCCGCAAAAAACATTATTCTGATAAGATGATGTGCCTCTCATCAATAAACATGAAAGTGTTCATCCCGGCACAACACTGTGAAATGGTTCTTCCTGATTGTTTATCTTTGATGCGAGATCGCGCTGCACCAAAAGCAGGGCCTTATCTCACACGCAACGTAAACCGACACATGAGCAATGCCCTCGAATACCGACTCATCAAGCCAGACGACACACTCAGGGATTTCGTGTATTGCTTCTCGTCGTTGAAGAACCTCGCCGGCTTTAGCGGTGGCGTGATTGTTCCCAACGGAAAAATTGATCTGCTCTTGTGCAAAACAACAAGCAAGCAGTTTCAGATCATGCTCATGGGCCTGGAAACAAAACCCAAGCCTATGCCCGAGCGAGGCATCGACGCCTTTTTCGCGATCAGCTTCAACCCTCTGGCCATTGAGTATATTTTTCAGCAGCCTATCGCCGGATTTATCGATAGCGGAAAAGAGCTCCCGGATGACTTCTGGGGTTTCAGGAGCGAGGACCTGGATGATTTTGAAGCCTTCTGCGAAAAGGCTTCGCAAAAAATCCGTTCGCTGCTGCCTGAAGAAATTGATGCGCGGAAGCGAAAATTATTTGAACTGATCTTTGCGACGGATGGCGGGATGAACATCCGGGAGCTAGCGGAACAGGTCGGCTGGAGCGAGCGGCAGATCAACCGCTACTTCAATCAGCAGCTGGGGCTTTCACTCAAAACCTATTGCACCATCCTGCGCTTCCAGGCTTCCCTCCATCATATCAAAGACGGCAAGCTTGCGCCGCAGCTCAACTTTACCGATCAATCCCACTTCATCAGGGAAATCAAAAAGCTTTCAGGAGTTTCTCCCAAAGAATTATTCCGGAATCAAAACGACCGATTTTTACAATTCCTGGTCTATCACACCAGGTAATTTTGTGGCATAAATTGTAAATTATGCTGATAGATCATAAAAAAATCGCTATTGTCGGCGGTGGCCCGGGCGGGCTGACGCTGGCCAGGCTTCTTCAACTGAAAGGAGCCAACGTCAAAGTCTATGAAAGGGACATCAACAAGAACGCCCGTGTGCAGGGCTCCCCGCTTGACCTGCACGAAGAATCGGGCCTGGCAGCCCTCAGGGCAGCCGGTCTTCTGGAACAGTTCAAACAGAACTATATGCCCGGTGCCGACAGGATGCAGATTATGAATGCACAGGCCGAAGTGTTGTTCAGTGACCACGACTCGAAACCTGAAGAGAACTTTGGCCAGGAACATTTCCGGCCCGAGATCAGCAGGGGCGCTTTGCGAAACATCCTGCTGGAATCCCTGCAAGCGGAAACCCTTGTGTGGAACAGCCACTTCCTCTCGATGGAGGCACAGAACGGCGGCTGGCTGCTGCATTTCAAAAGCGGAGAGCCTGTGTACGCAGACCTTGTAATTGCCGCTGACGGCGCCAACTCCAGGCTCCGTCCTTACCTTACCGACATCAAAGCCTTTTATTCGGGTATAACGATGCTTGAAGGCGTTATTGATGATGCCGAAAAAACAGCACCTGGCATCAACGCCTTATTGCGCGGAGGAAAAATCATGGCTTTCGGGAATCAGAAAGATGTGCTGCTGGGGCAGAAAGGAAAAGGAGAGATCGGGTTTTATGCCAGCTTCAAAGCCGATGAAACCTGGGCTTCGGCTAACGGCTTAAACTATGACGATAAATCGCAGATGCTAGACTGGTTTAAACGGGAATACCCTGAGTGGAGCGCAACCTGGCACGAACTCTTTGAAGGAGCAGGCACGCCTTTTATTCCGCGCCCCATTTATTGCATGCCTTTGGACCAAAGCTGGGACAGCTTGCCAAACCTCACCCTGCTGGGAGATGCAGCCCACGTCATGCCACCCTTCGCGGGAGAAGGCGTGAACATGGCCATGCGTGATGCCCTGGAGCTGAGCGAATGCCTGAGCTCCGGGAACCACGCTTCTTTGCTGGAAGCAATCGCTTCTTACGAAACCACGATGCGCCAACGGGCTTCGGGCATGGCAAAGGAATCGTTGGAAAACGGCGAGCGCATGCATGCCGAACACGCATTGGAAACCATGCTGGATTTTTTTGGCAAACACTGATACCAAAAAGGTGAAGAAGGCCCTGAAAGCGGATCAATTTTATTGCTTCGCTTTTTTGCTTTTAACTTGAGGCTACACATGCCGTTCGGGAAAGGCTTTCCTGCCGTTTCCTTTCGCCGTGCATTATTCGCAGAGAAATAGTAATTTAGTGCCTGATGACGCTCCGCGCAACTCATAAAGAAATCCTCCTCTATGGCATTTCCCTGGCCATGCTGCTCCTGCTCCTGAAATGGCTGGAAGCCCGTTTCATCATCTTTAATTACCGCCTCGATTTCTTCATCGGCTCCATTGCTATTGTATTTACCGTATTGGGGATCTGGCTGGCCCTCAAACTGGTGAAGCCCAAAATAGAAACGCGGATCGTGGAAAAAGAGGTGTATGTGGAAAAGAAGGTCTACATCGATTCTTCCGCCCCGAAAGAGATCAACCGGGAAGAGATCGGGAACCTGGGTATCAGTAAACGCGAACTGGAGGTGTTGCAGCTAATGGCTACCGGCTTAAGCAATGAAGAGATTGCCGGGAAACTCTTTGTGAGTTTGAATACCGTCAAAACCCATTCTTCCAATATTTTTATGAAACTGGATGTGAAACGGCGGACTCAGGCCGTGGAAAAGGCTAAACGACTGAATATCATTAGCTAATAAAAATCATACCTTGGTATGAAAAGAGAAGAGTAGTCCTAAAATCACCCGAAAGTATGACGGAAAACGGGGCAGCCGGGGGTAATTTTGCAGCCTGAATCATTTAAAAAAATTAAATCAACCAGACTTATGAAAAAAACGATTTTAGTATTCGGAGCCATTTCAGGCGTCATCATCAGCACGTTTATGGCCATTTCCATGGCTATCATGTCGGGCAACTGTACCCAGGGGAACGAAACCACCAGCATGATCATTGGCTTCAGTGCCATGGCAGTGGCTTTTTCTTTTGTTTTTGTAGGCATTAAGAATTACCGCGACAAGCAACACGGCGGGACCATCACCTTTGGCAAGGCTTTTTTACTCGGCTTTCTGATCAGCCTGATTGCCTCAACCCTGTATGTGATTACCTGGGGCATTGAATTCCATTTCTTTATGCCTGATTTTATGGACAAATACGCTGCCATGCAGGTGAAGCAATTGCAGGAAAGCGGCCTCACAGGCGCACAGCTCCAGGATTCCCTCAGGGAGATCGAAACAGCCAGCTACCGTTATAAGCACAGCCTCTTTTTCTTTTCCATGTATACCTACATGGAAATCCTTCCGGTTGGAATTTTAATTACCTTGATCAGCGCTTTGATTCTTAAACGAAAAACGCCTGCAACCAACGCACACTAAATTATCTGACACTACCAACACACACATCATGGAAGACAACACAACACCAAAAGTAACCGGCATCGGCGGCATTTTCTTTTATTCGGATAACCTCGCCGCAACGAAAGAATGGTACACCAAACATTTAGGGATTGAGATCAATAACTGGGGCTCCGCCAGCTTTGAATCGAGAAACATCAACAAGCCGGAAGAAATCAATTCGCTGCAATGGTGTCCTTTCAAAAAAGAAAGCGATCACTTCGGCCCATCAAAAAAAGAGTTTATGATCAATTACAGGGTGCAAAATATCGAAGGGCTTGTCAGCAAGCTCAAAGAACATGGTGTCACCATCCTCGACGACATCGCAAGCTATGATTACGGGAAGTTTATCCATATCATGGACGCAGAAGGCAACAAGATCGAATTGTGGGAGCCGGCTGAACAGGCAGGAAGCTAAGAGCAGTCTTTACAAAGGCCGATAAGCACAGCATTCAGCTTTTCGACATGATAGCCTTTGGGAATTGAAAAATGAACCTGCGCGGGAAGGCACTCGATGGTGTGGCAGTTGGTGCAACGGAAATGAAAATGATTGTCGGGCAGTTTCCTGTTGTCCTCACAGGCTACACAAAGCGCAAAATACTGTTTGCCATCGTCGGCCACGATCTTATGCACCAGGCCGTCGTCGCAGAACCGGTTCAGGATCCTGTAAATGGTTACCTTGTCGACGGCAATGCTTAGCTTTTGCTCGATGGCATCCTGGCTCATAGCTTTAGTGCTTGCGGCCAGGACCGACATCACCGCTTCTTTGGCTGGTGTGCTTCTTCGCTTCATGGTGTATTACAACCGTAAAGATAAGTCCCGGGGCCACCAAATCCAACTGCCGGGCCAATCTGTTTTCTGTTACTGATATTGATTACATTTACCCGGGCCAAACGCAGAGTCCACGTTTTTTTTAAAAACCAACCGCCATGAATACCTTCATCATTGTTCTTCTCACACTTGCAGGCATCCTTGCCCTGCTACTGATCATCGCTCTTTTTACCAGGAAGGAATACTACATCCGCCGTGAGATCGCCATAGAGGCATCTCCACAAACCGTCTTCAATTACCTGAAGCTGCTCAAAAACCAGGATCACTTCAATAAATGGGTCATGGTGGATCCCGGCATGAAACGGGAATTTAAAGGAACGGACGGAACCCTTGGTTTTATCTATGCCTGGAACGGGAACAAACAGGCAGGCGAAGGCGAGCAGGAAATAACACACATCCACGAAGGGAAACGCATAGACACGGAGATCCGCTTCAAACGCCCCTTTGTATCAACCGCCTATGCCACCTTAGATATAGAGCTTGTATCCGAGTCTCAAACGAAGCTAAGCTGGAGCAACAAAAGCGCGATGGCTTATCCCATGAACCTCATGGTATCCCTAATAGAAAAGATGCTGGCAAAAGACATGGACACAAGTTTACAGAATCTGAAAATCATCCTCGAAAAATAAACCTTTCTGGAAAAAGAGTTTCATCCGGCCAGGCCCGGAACGAGCGGTCACACGATTGTGTAAACGCTCTTTTATTTACTTCCGCTCGACGTTTCATTTACAGAACACCCCTTAGATGGCTCCCCGGGAGCTTCCGTTCTGTTCTGAAAAACCAGGCATTTCTACCTGTTTTTCATCTGCCTGCGCATTTCAGGTAATTATACTTGTATCCGGGAGCTTCATACTTCCTACATTTACTTTATAGCACCCTCGTTGATGATTGACGTTTGCAGTAACTGCTATAACCCAGGCATCCTAACTACTGAGCATTTTTGACAGCATGTCCTCCAAACGGACTACCGGACAGAAGAAGAGAGAACCGAGTATCCTTTTTTTGTTTTGAAAACCGAATGAGGGAGTGCTTTACCGGCAGTGTGTGGATCCTGACCAATCAAGATACGGCATACAGACATGTTGCATGACCAAACTCATATGCATACTAAAAAACGGCTTGAATGCAGTGCTGCGGGCAATCCGTTACATCATTCATTTTTTTAACGGCTTATTTCAAAAGCAGAATCTGTCAGATATGAAAAAAGAAGAAAGCACCAACCAAAGCGAAGACTATACGCCCCTGTCGGCGGCAGTACCGCCGAATGCCTCCTGGACCACAGCCTTCACCAATACCGGGCTGCAGGCCGACCAGTACAGCGGGCCTCTTTCTCCAAGCAACTACTACTATGCCTATCTCTCGAAGGTAGACCTGGATGAAAGCACCAACACGAGCGATGTGTTTTTTGAAATGGTCTCCAAGGAGTGGATGGACGTTGCCATTTTATCCGGCAGTGTGAATGTGATCGGCCCGCCGCCTACCACGCCTGCCGTAGCGTTCCACATACCTTATTGCGGAGTTGACAACAAGGGCGGCTACAGCCAGGATGCGATCATGGCCTGCTTAGGGCTTAAAAACCCGGATAACCTTGCCGAAGGTTCCTGGTACCTGCTCGAGCTCAGCAGCACGCCCGGTAACGGTGCCGTGATCGGCAGCCTCTACGATCCGGATATCGATATCGGCAAAGGCAAGGACTACGGCTCATGGGAGCTGATCTCTTCGCCACCGGCGCAGCTGTTGTACCTTCCACAGCTCTGGACGGGCCCGGGTCCGAGCCCTACAGGATCGGATGTTATCCTTGTACCGGTCAACAGCAGTGGCAGCGATGAAATTTCTTTGAAAAGCAACACCCGGCTTACGGGAACCAAGCGCAAGCGCTCCATCGACTATACGTTTATCCCGGTAGCCAAACGGGCGAGAGTAGAAGCCGCACCTCTTCCTCCTGTACCTCCGCCGCCTATCGTACCTCCCCCACCACCGCCACCACCGCCGGCAACCTCCGGTGTCGGCATTATGGACATCGGCATCGGCAACTGCAACATGCTGGTCAACCAGGCCGGCGATGTGATCGCTTATTACGACCTGGGTTATCCGCTCTGGTTCTTCCTTTCTTCTCTTCCGGCCAACATGAGGTTCGGAAATCCTGCTTACACGGGCCCGGTCCTTCAGAATGCCACCGGCACGCTGCAGGTTGTTCTGTCGCATTGGGATTGGGACCACTGGCGCCTGGGCCACGTGGCGGGACTTAATGTACTGCCCTGGACGGTACGCATGATCCCGGCAGGACCTTCGGCCCTCAATTTCTTCAACACCATTCCGCTCGCCAACCGCAATGTGCTCGGCGGTGGCGCAGGAGCCGCTCCTGTAGCGGGCCCTGGCGGCAGCACCATTTATTATACCAACCCTGTCGGTGCTGTGATTCCGGCAGTGATCATGAACAATACCGGACTGGCGCTCAGCGTTCCGACCAACCTTCCGGTGGCAGACCTGATCCAGCACCAGATCGTGATGACAGGCGATGCGAACTTCAACTTTGTGCCGATGCCTCCGGTGGTAAGCGGTAACATCACGGGTATCGTGGCCGTACATCACGGCTCGAACGCCCACGGTGCTGCCGGGCCGCCACTCCCTAACCCGGTAATTCCTTATGCCCTGACAGGCCGTATCGCTTATTCCTATGGCATTACCGGCGGCGGTGGCCACGCTTATGGCTTCCCGGTAGCAGCTGCCGTAGCCAGTTACCAGGGCGCCGGATGGAATAACGAGATGTCTACTGCCGAAGGAGCCGCCATCAATGCAGGCGGCGTTGCCGGACGCGGTAACATCCGCATGGGCTCGCAGGTAGCGCTGCTCCCCGCTTACAACGGAACTGCCTTTTTCGCCATTACAAACCCACTCCCTTAAGATCACAGATCATGACGACATTAACAACTTTCAGCAGCACTCCGCCACCGATGAGCACCCTGCAAGAGGTGCAGACATGGCTCGGTACACTGTCCACCGGCTCAACGGTAAGCATCGGCTCAAGCCTGTTCGACTCACCGATGATCACCAGCCTCTACAAGCTTATTCCATCTGGCGACAACCCGGTTTCTTTGACCATCACTGCCATCGACGTGAATGGAGCAACCCTGACCGGCAACGCTACTTTCCTCGGGGAAGCCGGAACAACAGTGGCATTGGTATTTACCCAACCTGCCTCCACGCTGCTGCTTCAGCTAAACGTCACGCCTCCTTCAACCCTGGTGTGGAGCCTGCTGAGTGCCTATAATGTTGGTTTTGGAAGCCTGGCGGCGCAGTTCATTCCCGATGCGGACAACAATGTGGTGAACCTTGTTTTCTCTTCCAACGTGATCGCAGGAACGAGCCTCTCCCTGCCCATCACCCTTAACGTGGCTACCTATTCGGGCGACTGGCTGTTGGAGGGAAATTTCATCTCCGTCGGAAACCTTGCACAGGATGCTCTTACAGCCTTAGCTGGTAACAACGATGTGCTGGCGATGTTACAAAATTACTTTGACCTCGCTAACCTCAGCATCACCGAATTTGAAGTGGCCTTCAATCCTACCCAGAAGACCTGCTCCATGATCCGGATAGGACTGTCGTATAATACCGACTGGAAATTTTTTGATGACAAGTTCATCGTGCAAAGTATCAATTTCGATGTGGAAGTATTTAATCCTTTCGAAAGCGATTTCTCGTTCCAGGGCGTTCTTTATGCAGAAATGCAGATCCCAACCAGTGCAGGAAATTTCACCTTCGATGTCGGCGGCCAATTCCCGGACAATGCCGTGTTTGCCCAGATTGCGGCCGGCAGCAGCCTCACCGTCAGCGAAGTGTTCGCTTTTTTTCAGGCGACGCCCCCAAGCGGCTTTCCCGACATCGAGATCTCAACGCTCAGCTTTTTCTTCTGGCCCGGTAACGGAAACTTCACGTTTCAGCTGGCCATCACGAAACCCTTCCCCATTATCGGCGATGTCAGCCTCAACAACTTCAGCTTTAACATCGGGGTAACCAACAGCGGCAGCACCTTTACGGTGAGCGGCGCCCTGTCCACCTCTTTTTCCCTTGGCACGGCAACGACGCTGGCCCTCAGCGGCAGCTACACCACAGGACAAGGCCTCAGCCTGAAAGGCTCGATGACCGACCTGGAAATAGGATCTATTATTGCCGGGATCGGAGATGAGTTCGGCGTTCAGATCCCGGCGCCTATCAGCAACCTGGTACTCGATTCGATGGATGTGGCCCTCAATACCGGTGGCGCAAGCGATTCATTCTCTTTCAACCTGAAAGGACACACCACGATGTGCGGCGTCAACGTGGTATTCACGGCCATGGTTGATACCACCTGGGGAAGCACAGCCTTCACAGGCACCTTCGGCGGCACCATCGTGTTGACCACTTCTTCCGGCGACACCATCAGCTTCGCCGTAACATTCAGCACCTCTGCCAAGGATACCTGGATCACGGCCTCCTACACGGATTCTTCAAACGGCTTAACATTCGAAGACATTGCCAATGTGTTCGGCTTCACATTACCACCCATTCCATCCGACCTTGACCTCGACCTCACCAACGCTTCCTTCTATTACAACTTCGACACCACGGAGATCTCCTTCGGGCTGGTTTCCAAAACATATGGCAGCGCTGTATTCGTGAGCCCCATCGTGAGCGGTTCCAGGAAATTTTTCTTCTCGCTCGATGCCAATGCAAGCTTCAGCCTTTCCGACCTTCCGCTGGTGGGCGAAGACCTCGCCAAGATCCAAAACATCGAGATCAACACCATGCAGGTGATCATTGGCTCAGAGCCCGCCAATGCAGCAGATGTAGCTGCCTACCAAAGGCTGGTAGGATTGCTGACGCCTCCTAAAGGAACCACTTACCCGCAGCTGCCGAGTACCGGCACTACCGGCGATTTTGTACTGTCGGCAAATATTGATTTCGGCAACCAGACTTTACCGCTGATGCTGAGCATGGGTGGCAGCACCACAACCTCCTCCACTACTGGCACAAGCAACACCAGCACCCTGCCTGCAACCACAGGAACAGGCACAGGCTCATCAGGCAACAACGTTGTGTCTTCCGGTTCCTCCGACGGCACCAGCTGGTTCACGATACAAAAAACCTTTGGGCCTGTCACCATCCAGCGCATTGGCGTCAGGTACCAATCCGATCAACAGGCACTGTGGTTTGAAATCGATGCCAGCCTCACCATAGGGCCCATGACCATTTCCATGACAGGACTGGGCATCGGCTCCTCTATTTCCAATTTCTCTCCGCAGTTCAGTCTGCAGGGAATGGGCATCATGTACAGCCAACCGCCGCTTACTATTGGCGGCTCCTTTGCCAACCTCACACAACCGGGTGGCGACCTCGAATTCGACGGCAGCGTGATCGTCGGTTTTGGCTCCTTCCAGGTAGAGGCCTTCGGGTTTTATTCAGAGACCAAAACCTACGACTCCATGTTCATCTTCGGGGATGTCACTGCCCCTATGGGCGGTGTGCCTGCATTCTTCCTCACAGGAATCGCCCTGGGCTTCGGCTATAACTCTTCGCTCCGCATCCCTACGGTTAACCAGGTAGAGCAGTTCCCGTTCATCGAAGTGCTTCCCAACTCCTTCCCTCCGGGCCGTGCAACACCGGCAAAAACACCGCAGGAGGCGCTGAACCAGCTCCTGAACACGGCGCCACCATGGGTAACGCAAACGCCGGGCCCTATCTGGGTGGCAGCGGGCATCACCTTTACCAGCTTCGACATCGTCAACTCTCAGGCCATGGTGATCGTGCAGACAGGCGCAGACCTGACGCTTGCCCTCCTCGGTACGTCGAGCGCACAGTTTCCGCAAGGCGTGAGCCCGACCAGCGCCGAAGTATATGCCTACCTGGGCATGGATCTGGAGCTCCTGATCAAACCCAATGCCGGTATCTTCAGCCTGGAGGCCGTCATCTCCAATCAGTCGTTCCTGCTCGACCGCTCCTGTGTGCTCACCGGCGGCTTCGCGTTCTATGTGTGGTTCGGGAACAGCCCTTATGCCGGCGATTTTGTGTTGACGCTCGGTGGCTACAACCCCGGATACGTTCCACCATCCTACTACCCGTCCGTGCCGAAACTGGGCTTTCACTGGTCGCTCGACTCCTCGATCTCCATCAGCGGCGATGCCTACTTTGCCTTTACGCCTTCTGCGCTGATGGTGGGCGGCGAGCTAAACGCCGTATACCAGGCCGGCAACCTGAAGGCCTGGTTCGATGCCCATGCCGATATCATCGTGCAGTGGAAGCCTTTCTGGTTCTACGCCAACATCGGGATCTCCGTGGGCGCTTCCTACAAGCTCGACCTCCTGCTCACCTCCTGCACCGTATCCGTGGAGCTCGGCTGCGACCTGGAATTCTGGGGCCCGCCTACCGGCGGCAGCGTGTATGTTGACTGGTACATCATTTCATTTACCATACCATTCGGTGCAGACAACACTCACAACGGCTCACAGCTCACCTGGACGGATGTGCAGGCAATGTTGCCAAATGCAGGATCGACAGCCTCTCCAAACGTTCTGAGCCTGAACCCGGTATCCGGCCTCACACCAACCTCCACGCAGCCGGCTGGTTCCGGCAGCGGGCTTGAGGACAGCGATACACCAGCCAGCTGGATTGTGCGCGGCAGCCATTTTGCCTTCAGCACCTCTTCCACGATCCCCGCTACCCAGGCGACAGTTGGTGGAACCTATACCTTCAACAGCGGTAACACCTTTAACGTGGCGCCGTTGAGCTGGTCGAACATGACGGCCACGCATACGGTGACCATCAAAACCGAAGCGGGAGCTGATTGCTCTTCTTCATTCACGGCTGTTCAAACACAGCAAAGCCTGCCGGCCTCCTTATGGGGCACACAGAGTACCACCACGCCGAATGCAAGCACCCAGCTGGTTCCGAATCAGATGACCGGTGTGACCGTGCAGGTGAATCCTCCGCAAATAGGAAGCTCTGCCGGGCCCGTGAACGTAGAGCTGTATCTCGAAGGCGTAAGCCTGGAGCTGACCAACGCCGTATTATGGATCAGCAATACGGCATCACCGACCGGCGACATCCCTGTAAACAGCATGACCACGATCTCAACGATAGCCAATACGGCGGGCAACGGTATTGCTTCTTCCACGATCATCCAGGCAAGGAACAGCATCTTCGATGCTCTGGGAACAGCAGGCTATCAGCCGGATACAAGTAACGACCCGATGATAAATTTCGCCAACGACATCGCCTGCGCCTTCAATGCAGAACCGATGATGGTTAACTAATCTCTATGAATACTATGGACACGACACAACAAACTCCCAATTTCGCTCTGGCCAGTCTTCCGACTCCGCCACCACCGGGCAGCATCCAGTTTTTCGACGGCTATTTTCCGGCATTGCCGGCAGGCAACTACAGCATTGGGCTGCAACACCAGATGTCGGGGCAGAGCGGAGTGCCCGGTGCATTCAGCATACCCGATCAGGCTTTCAGCGTAGTGGCGCCGGAATTTTTCATCGACCCATCAATCATTCAAACGATCTATCCACCACAAGGTGGCTCGGATCAATACAGCTCCGACCTTCCCTTCCTTGTCATGACGGATCCCTCCTTGCCATGGGAGCGGAACTTAGTACCGGGCAGCGCTCCTTCACATTCGGGAGACCCGACGCCCTGGATGGCGCTGGTGATCTTTGCGGAGAGCGAAATTATTTTTCCGGCGTCCTCCACCTCCGGAAACCCCGTGACATCAGGCACTGTCACCGATCTCCTGGCCAGCAGCACAACTGTGTTAAAGCCTGATATCCCTACAGACCTGATCCAACCGGATATGCTATCGGCCACCTGCCAGAGCATTACCATACCTGGCGCTGTGTTCAATGACGTCATGCCGGATACTTCCGAGCTTTCCTATATGGCCCACTGCCGCGGTGTGAATACGACCGATGAAGGCGAGCAGCTGCTGAGTGTGATGCTTTGCAACCGCATGCCGGTGGTGAGCAGTACGGATCCTGCACCGGTACGCTATTATGCAAACCTGATCTCGCTGGAAGGCTTTGCTGCTTACCTGGGGCCGAATGCCACGCCTATTCCCAACAAACCTACAGGCGGCCTCTGCGACGTGCAGATCGTGTCGCTCTATAGCTGGAACTTTGTGTCGCAACCCAGCAGCGGGCAAAGTTTTGAAGCGCTGGTGAATGGATTGATCCAGAGCGAAACGGTTACAGGCGGCGCGTTGAGCCTGCCTTATTCAAAATCTGTCAACCTGCCTCCGGTTGTGACCGGCCGCCTGAGCGATGGCTTTGTTCCCCTGACCTTCATTGCCGGATCGGGTGATGAGAGCTTCGCCTGGTACCGGGGGCCTTTCTCAGCGGTGCCTCCGCAGCCGCTCCCTCCGGTTGGCAACCCTCCTGTTCCTGTATTACAGGCCAGCGGGGCTGATTCCTTAATGATCTACCTGGCCGAGCAGGGCTTGTTTGATCTGAGCTATGCTTCGGCCTGGAATATCGGCCGTAACATCGCCCTGGCCGACTCCGGCTTTGTTCAAAACATCACCACCTACAGGCAGACAGCGACCGAGTTGCTGAACAACCTGACACAGCGCATGTCGATGTCGCACTTTTCGGGACAGACAGATCCAAAAAGCCTGCTGGCTTCCAATGCCTCGCGAAAACAATTCTCGAAGATGATGGGCAGCGGCCTTGGCAAACACTGGACAAACTCACTTGCAGCTGTTGCAGAAAATCCTACCCCGGCAGCACTGAACGTGCAGCGCATGAAAAAAAGCCGCAGCCGGGTTTCCCTTCATCCCAGCGAGGTCCTTGCGATGCCGGGCGTTCCGGAGGCCATTGCAGGCAACATGAGCGACACGGTAACTGCCATCACCCTGTGGCTGAAAAACCTGAGCTTGCTTCAACCCGTTCCTTTTTCGTACCTGGTACCAAACCCGGCCATGCTGCCGGTAGAGTCGATCCGCTTTTTTTACCTGGATCCCAACTGGACGGAAGCCCTGATTGCGGGCGCCATGAGCATCGCCATCCAGAACTCGAAAGATGCTGCACTTTATAAAGCCATGCTGCCAGCGTTTATCTCCAGCAATGGCGGAGAAATGAGCGGGATGCTCATCCGCTCGCAGCTTGTATCGGGCTGGCCGAAGCTGGTAATTTCACCAACGCTTGGCGGCGCTCCGATGAACATTGTCCGCAACGATTGTCCGGCTACCAATGTCCGCCTGGTATTGTTTGACGGCATCCCGGATACGGTAACGCTGGGCGAGCCTTACCAGGGCCTGCTGTTCGGCGTCGAGGATTTCGGCGTGGCGCCGAGGTGCGTGACATCCTCTGCCCTTACCGGCGCTATTATTTCCAATGCTCAGCATGTGCAGCCACTGTACCGCACGCCTGCGAGCGGAAGCCTGGGCGGCGTACTCGACATTGATTCCACTGTACCTCTCCTGCAAAACGCTGCCGGCGTGCTTCCATTCAGCTCAGGGGCCGTGGTAAACTGGAACGGCACAGCGCTTGCCACCACCTTTGTGGCCGCTAACCAGCTGACAGCCGTTGTTCCCGCATCGCTGGTAGCAAGTGTCGGAACAGCAAACGTAACCGTGAACAGCGGAGGTGCCACCTCTCTTCCTGCTGTCTTCCATATCAGCGCTCCTTTCGAGATCGACTCCATCAATCCAACCATGATGCTCGTTGGCTCCGATCAGTTCACCCTGACAGTTTCCGGGATAGGCTTTGCCTCCGATGCCCAGATCCAATGGAACGGTACGTCGCTCACCACAACGGTGATCAGCACATCGGAAGCTACGGCTGTGATCGCGGCAGACGCCGTTGCCGCAATCGGGTCAGCTACCATCACGGTGAGTTCGGGTGGCAGCACTTCCAATAGCATGACCCTGAACATTGTTGGCGGTGACCCTGTGATCAACACCTTGTTGCCGGCTGTTGTGATGGAGGCAAGCCCAGGCTTCACCCTTACCCTTATGGGCTCCGGCTTTACACAGAATGCCGTGGCGCAATGGAACGGCACAGCGCTGTCGACACGATTTGTATCGGGCGAGCAGCTTACGGCAGCTGTACCGTCCTCTCTGATCACGAGCCCCGGAACCATCCCGGTAAGCGTGGTCATCAATGGCACGGCATCTCCTGCTGTTACCTTTACTGTAGCGGATCAGACAGCTACGATTGGTTCCCTGCAACCGCCTGTAGCCCTGGTGGGTGGTTCCGATGTGCAGCTGACGATAGATGGCGTGGGCTTTGCACAAGGCGATTCCGTTCAATGGAATGGCACCAAGCTGACAACAACTTTCGACAGCTCCGAGCAGCTGATTGCCACCGTACCGGCCTCTCTCCTGACGCAGGCCGGCACCATCGCCGTGACGGTGCTTTCGGGCACCACTACATCCAACAGTGTAAACTTTACCGTGATCGTTCCACAGCCTGCCATAGGCCTGCTGGAACCTGCCTCCGTGGTTGCCAGAGCCGCCGGCTTTACCTTAACGCTTACCGGAGGCTTTGGCCCCGGCGATTTTGCCTTGCAGATGGTAGCTGCTCCTGAACTTCAACCTTTCAATAACTAAACCAAGATACTATGAGTAACCCGAATCCATTAATCGTTCCGATGACTGTAGAGGCCCTGGTGGTGAATGATATTTTCCGCACCAACGGCAACAGCTTTGTAAGAAACCAGATGCTCTACGGGGCCATGAGCAGCTGTAACAGCGGTCAACCGGGGATCAGCAATAACGACACCCAGTTCACCCTCCATTCGACCAGCCCTGTGCTGCCCAGCAAAACACCGGCCGGCGATTATTACAATGGTGTGTACCTGAAGTGGCGCTTACCTGAAAGCTTCACCAATGGTGTACAGGATAATGTGACGGGCATAACGGAATACCCGCTGGTGCCAAACCGATGGCTGGTAGTGCGTTACAGCGGCCCTTTGACGCAGCGCGTGGCTACCGCCTGGATCGTGGAAAGCGATCACGTGTACCCCAACAACCAGGTTCCTCAGCCAACCAATGCTTCGATGGCCGCCACCGCCTATGTGAAGGCCAATGCAAACGGCACACCGACTCAACAATACATCGGGCAGAACATCCAGCTGGGAAGCTGGACCGAATCGGGCAATGATCTTCAGCTAACGGCCATGGCTCCCGGCAATCCGGCTTTCGGTGTTTTTCAACCGCAGAACAACAATGTGTTTTCGTTTATCGATTGCCTCAACAGCAGCCCTACCGAAACCCTCAGCTATATGGTGACGGGGTGGTTCTCGAACCCCGCAAGCGATCCTTTGTATGAAAAGCTGGCGGTGTGGACGAACAATACCGGAAACGGTGTGGTTTCTACCCTCAATTTTTCGGCATCTTCCGCCTCACAGGTAAGCTGGGCGGCAGGCACGATCACCATTGCGGGCACAGTATATAACATCGCTGCGGGCAACACCGGAACCATGTCGGCCACTACTTACCTGTACCTCGATCCGCAGGTATCTTCTACCGCTTTACAGATCACGACAGATCTTCCCACGGCTCAGGCAGGTACTCCGGTTGTGACGGCAACGCCTTTCTTCGCGGCTCAGCTGTCGGCGATGGGCTGGACACTTCCTGAAAATACCGACCCGACATTAACGGCTACCTGGTCGATGCTTTATGGCACGGTGAATGGCGTTCAATGGCAAAACACGGCCCTGCCTCCCGGCGGCGTTCCTTCGGCAAGCACCGGTGCGCCTCCTGTTTCGGTTGCCGTGGGCAATACCTCGGTAGAGGCCCTTACGGCAATGATCACCGCACAGGCGGCGCAGCAAAATATTCCTATTGATGCCGAACTCCTGGAGGCATTTCAACTGGACCTCACCGAAGTGTTTGACATGCCGGATGGCGCTGCCGTGCTGGCTGAAAAACTCCAGGCAAGCTTTTTCCAAAAATTTTCGGGCGGCTACAACTGGAACATCGTGGATGCTCCCGACAGCACCACACAGGTTTCCGCCGAAGAGCTGCAAAAGGAGCTGGCCTGGCTTGCCACGCTGAATCAAAACCAGGAGAACCTGAATGAGGCCCTGAATGAACTGGCAGCGCTACAATCGCAGCTGTATACGATGTGGTGGAAATACGCCGACTGGCCGAATGCCATCCAGCAGGATTGCGCTGTGCCCGGCCTGGATACGCAAAGCGGCCTGCAACAACAACTGGACCCAACGGTTACGGGAAGCCTGGCCCAACTCACAGCGGCACAGATGACAAAGGTAAACGACCTCATGGCGCTTGTTCCTACCGGCGACACACAGGCCGACCTGGCGCTGGCAATCCTCGATTATGCGACACAACAGGGTCTTCCTGCTACCCGCCTCCTGAAAAGAACGATCGCTCCTTTATTTTATAAGCCAAACAATCCTGTGGTGCTGATTGCCGGCGCCGGTGTTTCGGGCCTCGTGCAAACCGACAACAGCAGCCTGCTTTGCCGTTTCCCGTCGCAGACAGTCACCGGCTTCAATTACAACAGCCAGCAGGTAACAGCCGCTACTTCCGGGCTTTCGATTCCTCAGCCAAACCTTTCGCAGGTAACAGGCGCGCCCTGGTCGGTTACTTTACTGAACAGCCTGGTGAATGAGTTTTTTTTCCTGGACCCTAACAATGCTGCTGCCGTGGCCGCTGCTATTTCGGCGAGCACTTCCGATGTGCAGACAGCGATGAGCAATAGCGCAAACGACATCGGTGAATACCCAACCGGCGCTGTCGAGCAGTGGACGCAGAATCCGTGGCATCCGTTATTGATGTACTGGCAGCTTAACTACTATCCGATCGAGTTTGGCGCTCCTTCGGCTCCCAACTGGAGCTTTGATAACGGTCAGTTTTTCTGGAACGGTTCGGCGTCGAGCGTTGTGAAGACGAACACCTACATCTACAGCAGCATGATACAGCTCACGCCGATCGCTAATTTCAACATGCAGGCGCGGATCAAGGCATTTCTTGCCAATAATCCCGATATGGACCCGGTTGAAAAAGCGGAATTCGAAGCGCTCCTGGATTTTGTTCAGACCTCGGATCAATGGGACCTGCTCTCACAGTCGATGGACGGCTTTAATGAGCAAATGCAGCTGGGGCTGCCAGGTGTATTTATGTCTCCTGCGTCCTACCCGTCAGCGACAACGCCAAGCCTGTCGACGCTGATTGGCAATGCAACAGGGTATCCGCCTTCTCTTGGAAATATTCCCTCTTCAACGCCTTATCCGCCGAGCGGCTTCTTACCGCTTCGCTCCGGCCAGTTTGAATTTATCCAGCTGGTGCTGATCGATGAATGGGGACAAGCGCTCTGGCCAATCGATTCATATAATTATAAAACGGTATCGGTATACATGCCGCCTGAGATGACACCGGTTCAGAGCTCTGAGCCCGTTGATTTTACGGTAAGCAGTACCGTGGCGATCTCTTCTATCAGCCCGGAGCTTGCACCGGCCGGTGGCAGCGCCGTGACATTGACGGTGAACGGTGTCAACTTTACGAATGGCGCCACAATCGAATGGAACGGCAGCGCCGTGAGCACAAGCTTTGTCAGCTCAACTCAATTAACGGCATCGCTGAGCAGTGCGCAGCTTCAGAGTCAGGGCTCATTCAACGTAACGGTAAACCTGGGCGGCGTCAGCAGCAATGCTGTGCCTTTTACCGTGGCAAGCGGCCCGGCTATCGGATCGATAAGTCCGAGCCTGTTGCAGGCCGGTATGGTGCCTTCTTCTACGTTTCCTCTTTTTGTAACGGGTACAGGCTTTACGGCCGGAAGCCTGGTTCAATGGAACGGGGTTTCTCTGAGCACAGAGTTTGTGAGCTCCTTTAGCCTGATCGCTACTGTACCGGCCAATTATGCGTTTGCTCCCGGAACCGCCGACGTGACGGTTTCTTCCGGCGGAACTGTTTCCAACACGGCTGTATTTACGCTGTCGCCGGGCTCGGCTATTGTTTCACTGGAGCCGGCTATTGCTTCTACAGGCGCTGCGGGCTTTACCTTAACGGTAAACGGCGTAGGTTTTGAACCCGGTACACTTGTGGCATGGAACAAAGCGGCGCTTGCTACAACGTATGTCAGCGCCACACAGCTAACGGCGCTGGTTCCGGCTTCTTTGCTCAGCCAGGCCGACACGATAAGCATCACTGCAAGCATAGGCTCCTGTGTTTTTCCGAATGTTCCGGACTCTTTTATCCAGCTGCCGCCTGCACTGTTACAGCCGGCGCAATTGAGCTTCAACCTGATCTCTGCGGCGGATGACGCTATTGTATTCGGGCCTGTGAACCCGACAGCAGATCCGATATGCGGCTGGGTACTTCCGAACCACCTCGACCATTCTATCATGGCTTACGATGCCTCCGGTGTTTCTCTCGGAGAGATGTCGCTTGACATAACGGGCAGCGATGCCCTGGCGATCTGCTGGATGGCTTCGCCGGGAAGCCCTTATACCACACTGGCAGAGATCGCCTCATCGATCCCGCATTTCGGAAATTTCCTGCTCACACTGAGCCAGCAGACCACCGACACGTTTACGGCCTTCATGGCGGCGATTGACGATACCTTATGGACGACCGCACCGATGGGTACAAGCTTCGACCAGAGCCTGGCCGTGCTGATGGGAAGACCGCTTGCCATGGTACGCGCCAACCTCCAGTTCCTGCTCGACGGCCCTGCGGTAACAGACCCGAGTTGGCAGTTTACATTTAATCCGGAGACTCCTCAATTGGAAACGTATAAATTCCCGATTGAGCTGGGCAACATTGCTCAACTGAAAGACGGGTTGATCGGCTATTTCGTGGAAGATAACTATGGCACTTTTAATGTCGTCACCGAATCAGGTGCTTCGGAAAGCGGTTACCTGAAGCCGATCGGCGGTGTCGACAACAATTATATTTACCTGCCCTTCGACGGAACGACTTCTACTTTTGTGTCGATGCTGGTAGATCCTTACGCAGCAGTCCATGCAACCACGGGCATCCTGCCGGTAACCTCTGTCAGCCTCCCTCCTGAGTTTACCGTAAATGCCATTGCGGCCATGAATGTCACGTTCCGTATGGATGGCATACTCACCGATCAGCAAATCAGTGCGGATGATATTACCACCATCCTGGTGCCGGTGCCCAGCGAGAAAACGGGCACTTGGCAGTGGCTTGAGAACGAAGAAGGAACCTGGAACGCATATGCCACTGCCCCTAACGATACGAGTGCAAGGCTTTCGGATGTGCTTCCTGTATTGAGGCGGGGATTCCTGCAACTGAATTCCGGGCTTTCCGGGCAATCCCTGTCGAAGAATGCTCAAAGTGCGGATATTACGGACCCTGATCCGATTCACTAACCATTTACGCAACAAACGATAAAACCGACAACTCCCTTATGACCCATCAAAGCAAGCCAAACTCCTGGGTTTTCCAGGACAGCGATTCTACGACACAGCTAAGCTATGCCCTGCAAATCAACCCTGCCCCGTTTACGGTGTCGATTCCCGACATGCCTCCCGTTACAGGTTCGCTGGAGTTTGTGATCACGAACCCAACAAACGATCCTGTTCAGGTGACTTCCGTAACCTTTACCCTCACCATCGGTTCCGACAGCGATTGCATTACGCAAAGCACCGGCGGTGTTTTAACTTCCGTGAACGATCCTGTTAACTGGACCTTTACAGGGCCGCCATCACCAATTACCAATGGCAGCGCTACGTACCGGCTTTCGCCCGCAGCGGGCACTCCTTATTCGCTTCCGGCAGGGGCTTCGGTGGTTGTGCAGATCTTCGGGTTTCAGACAATGCCTGTTCCGGGCAACAGCACGCTGGACATCAAAGAACTGATCGTATCTCTTCCCCCGGCTTATTGCAGCTTTATTGTGAGCACGTTTCCAACAGGCTTCTATTTTAATGGCCTGGCGGCCAGTGTGGCAAACGGCAGCACCCTGACTCCCATAGCGCAGGTGAACACGGGCTCAACCGTAACGCTTACCTGGAACTCTTCGGTTGTGGATTCGGATGCCTTCACCATTTATTATTCGAATGCGGTCAATGGCCAGCAAACAGAACATCCTGCTGATATCGGGGAATGGACGTCGCCAGCGTTGAGCAGCGACACGGTGTTCACGGTAGCCGTAACGATAAGTGCACAAGGCGGACAGCCACTCACAGCTTCGATGAGCACCGCTGTTTCGGTTCAAAATCCGAGCCTGGTGGCAGCCGGTATTACTACAGGCACCGCCACGGTAACGGGTGCAGCGTCTATCGGTGGAACGCTTACCGCCCATGCCATGACGGCTACAGCAGCAACGGTGAACGGCACTGTGGCGGCGGATGCGCTGTCGGCAAACAGCGCATCCATCAGCGGGCAGTTGAATACGTCCGGGCTGAGTGCGTCTACGGCTACCATTACCGGGAATACCAATGCCCAGAATGTGTCTGCCGGCGGCACTCTAACGGTTGCAGGCGTCAGTACCTTCAACGGTGAAGCTGTTGCCGGCTCTACGGTTTCCATGATGCAATCCTGGGCGGCGATCAGCATGGAGCATACTTATACTGCCGACACGGATGGCTTTGTGGTAGGTGTGGTTGGCTATCCTACGCAATCTTATACATTATGCGGCACACAGATCGGAGGTTATCTCAACGGAAGCTGCATGATGGTAGCTACGGGCGGCAATCTTGTTTTCAGCAACGGACAAAGCGGCTTCAATTCATGGGGTTCTCCAAACTGCCTGACCATGCCTGTTCCCAAGGGCAGTACGTTTATGCTACACGTGGTTAACGGTGGCGACATCGACGCGCCGACCTACGGCTACTGGATCCCGCTTGGCAAATCCGGCATTACAACAGCAGGTGACATCAGCAGTATGCTGAGCAAGTTCATCGCTGCCCAGGGCAAGGCACAACCCATGAAGCTATAGGGCATCAGGGAGTGTTTATTCATGTTCTTATTTCCAGCTTATCTTAAATTCAACATCCATCTAAAACTACCCCACACATGACACACGAAACCAAACCTAATTCCTGGATCA